>CAWIEY010000022.1:0-297612 GCA_963835195.1 uncultured Alphaproteobacteria bacterium | reverse complement strand
AAGCTCGACGAATTCGGTCGCTGCACTTACTGCGTGGGTCGCGGCTGGTTTAAGTTCGACGCCTTAGCTAGCCCATTACGTTGCCGAAGATCGGTGCTACGCTTGCGGTCGATGTCCGACGATGACACCAAGCCACACCGTTCCCGATTGAGTGGCGGTCAATGGCGTGAAAGTGACCGTCACGTTGTATCTAAAGCCAGGGGTAACCGTCGAGGTTTCAGCCCCTGAGCAACCCGACGATGCGGCGCGAGATAGTGCGTTGCGCGGCCCGGACGCCAGACCTCCGCCGACGACAAGCCGCGTTAGATAGGACGCCCGCTCCGCCTCTCTGACGCGGGAGATCGTCGCCGCGCAACCTGGGAATGCGCCCCACACTGAACTTATCTGCCATTCGTGTGCAATTCCCGGCATGGATACCGTTCGCGTCGATATCTGCTATCGGCCGCTGCGCATCGCCTGGGCTGTCCAATCCGGCGACCGCGATGCGTTTCGTCGAGCGGTTCGGCTGACCCATACGCTATGGGGTGTAAATTCGCGCGCAATAACGACCCCCGGCGGGGTGATTTTCGCGTCCAAGTCCGACCCCTGCTGACGTCTTATGTCAGCGTCCTTTCCTTTAGGCCCGATGGGCTGGGAGGGACTTGGGGGATGATTGGCGTGGACCTGATCGGCCAGATACGGCGAGCCTATTCGAGCAGCACCGAGCGATGAAGGAGATCGTGCGGACGCTGTCGGTGTCACGCGCGACAGTACGCAAAGTCATCCGCAGCCAGCGACCGAGTTCAAGTATGAGCGCACGGTCCAGCCCACGCCCAAGCTTGGCGTCTGGGTCGATATTTTAACGGAGATCCTGGAGCGGGAAGTTAAGCTGCCGAAGCGGGAGCGGCGCTCGACCCAGCGGCTGTTCGAGAACTGCGCGGGCGCGGATATGACGGCGCCCACGACAGTGTGCATCGGTTCGTCAAGGCTTGGCGTGACGAACGTGGTGAGTTCCGGTCCATGCTTATGTGCCGATGAGCTTTGCGCCCGGGGAAGCCTATCAGTTCGACTGGAGCCACGAGACGATCACGCTTGCGGGGTTGCCGCTGACGATCAAAGCGGCGCACATGAAGCTGTCGCACAGCCGCATGCCGTTTGTGCGCGGCTACCTTCGCGAGACCCAAGAGCTGGTGTTCGACGCCCACGACAAGGCGTTCCAATTTTACGGCGGGGTCTGCCGGCGCGGCATTTACGACAACATGAAGACGGCGGTCGAAGCGATCTTCGTCGGCAAGGCGCGTCAGTACAATCGCCGCTTTCTGCAGATGTGTTCACACCATCTGATCGAGCCTGTGGCCTGCAGCCCCGCCTCGGGATGGGAGAAGGGTCAGGTCGAGAACCAGGTCGGCAATCTGCGCGACCAGATGTTCCGGCCGAAGCCGCGGGTGAAGCTCACCGAGCTGAATGCGTGGCTGGAAGATCAGTGCATAGCCTATGCAAAGCGCACCAAACATCCGGAGTTCAAGGACCGGACGATCTGGGATGTATTCCAGGAGGAACGCGCCAGCCTGATGGAGCTGCGCGGTCCCTTCGATGGATTTGTCGAGAAAGCCGTGCGGGCCAGCACCACTTGCCTGATCATGGCCGATCATAATCGCTACAGCGTCGATGCCCGCGCCGCCGGCCGGATGGTGCTGGTGCGTTCCCACGCCGAACGCATCGTCGTGCTGTTGGGTGAGGAGGTGGTGGCCGATCATCCACGCCACTTCCGGCGCGACCAGATCATCTACGATCCCTGGCATTATCTGCCGGTCCTGATGAAGAAGCCCGGTGCCTTGCGCAACGGCGCGCCGTTCAAGGACTGGGACCTGCCACACGCTCTGACCCAGGTTCGCGCCAGGCTGAAGCAACACGCTGATGCGGACCGACAGTTCGTCAAAGTCCTGGCCGCGGTGCTCGATCACGGGTTGGCCGCTGTCGAGGCCGCCTGTGAGGAAGTGCTGGAGGCGGGCATTGCCAGCGGCGATGTGATCCTAACCGTGCTGGCGCGCCGCCGGCAACCCGTGGTGCCACCCAGCATCACAACGCCCGACGCGCTTCGCCTCAAGATCGAACCCGCGGCCGATTGTGGCCGCTACGACCGCATAAGGAAGATCGCCTGATGGAACGCCATGAGATTCTGGAAGCCATGAGCGAACTGAAGCTTTACGGCATGCGCGCCAGCTTCGATGAGATTGCCGGCAAAGGTCTTGCCCGGCGCGACGAGATCTATCCTCTCATCGCCAGCCTGATCCGCGCCGAACGCATCCACCGGCAGGCTCGATCGATCAGCTATCGTATCGGCGGCGCCAAGTTCCCGGTCCTCAAAGATATCGACAGCTTTGTCTTTGCCGAGACGCCGATCGATGAAGGGCAAGTTCGCGAACTCGCTACCGGTACCTTCATCGACGCCAAGCGCAACGCGATCTTTATCGGCGGCACCGGAACCGGGAAAACCCATCTATGCATCGCCGTGGCCGCGGCGGTCATTCGCGCCCGCGCCAGGGGGCGCTTCTTCAACCTGGTTGATCTGGTCAATCAACTGGAACAGGAAAAGGCCGCCGGTCGTAGTGGCCGGCTGTCCGAGAAGCTGCTCCGCCACGACCTCATAGTCATCGACGAACTCGGCTACCTGCCGTTCAGTCAATCCGGCGGCCAGTTGTTGTTCCACTTGATCAGCAAGCTCTATGAGAACACCTCGCTGCTGATCACCACCAATCTCGCCTTCGCCGATTGGCCGCAAGTTTTTGGCGACGCCAAAATGACAACCGCCATGCTGGATCGGCTGACGCACCATTGCGACATCATCGAAACCGGCAACGACAGCTGGCGCTTCAAGAACCGCGCATAACCTCTCGCTCGCCACTAACCGCCCGCCGAGACCGGCTCTGCTCCGCTATGTAAGGCTTCGCGCCGCCGGTCTCGGCTGCGCCGAAGGGGTCGCTTTTGCACGCGAAATGGGGGTCGCAGTTCGATGCGATTTGACAGCCAGCACTTGACCAGGCCCGACCGAGGGAAGCTGGTCGATGTCGCCGACGATCAAAAGGGCAGCCCTGTCTGGGACCGCCTTCGTGAGCGCCCGCATCAGCATGACATCGACCATGGAGGTCTCGTCGACAACTAAGAGGTCACAGTCGAGCGGGTTGTCGCCGCCGCGCTTGAAGCCGCCGACCTTAGGGTCGACTTCGAGCAGCCGATGGATAGTCTTGGCCTCAAAGCCGGTCGCCTCGGTCATACGCTTCGCGGCGCGTCCGGTCGGTGCGCAGAGCAGAAGAGTGGGGCCCTTCGCCGCGAGGATACGCAGAATGGCATTGACTATGGTGGTTTTGCCAACGCCGGGACCGCCGGTCATGACCAACACCTTGGACATCAGGGCGAGCCGGATCGCGGCGACCTGGCTTTCGGCAAGGGCAAGACCGATACGCCCCTCGACCCACGGCAGCGCCTTGTCCGGATCGATCCAGGGCCAAGGCAGCTTGCCATTTGCCAGCCGCAACAGCCGCTCCGCGATGGTGCGCTCCGCCCGATGCAGGCCGGCCAGAAAGACACATGGCGTTTCGCCAACCCGCTCGGCGACCACCGTGCCCTCCTGCAGCTCGAGATCGAGGGCGGTACGGATGAGCTCCTGCGGCACCGCGAGCAGCTTTTCGGCAAGCGGTATCAACTCTTCCATCGGCAAGCCGCAATGTCCCTCATCCATGGCCTCGGTCAGCGCATAGGAAATGCCAGCCCGAACCCGCACCATGGCGGTCTTCTCGATGCCGAGCTTCATCGCGATCGCGTCGGCCGTCTTGAAGCCGATGCCGCGGATGTCGCGGGCCAGGCGATACGGGTTTTCGGTCATGACCTGGATGGCGTCAGGGCCGTAGGTTTTGTAGATGCGCACCGCGCGCGCCGTGCCGACACCGTGGCTATGCAAGAAGACCATGATTTCCCGCACCGCCTTCTGCTCGGCCCAGGCGGCGAGAATGCTGGCAGCGCGAACCGGTCCGATGCCGTCGACCTCGCGCAGCCTGTCCGGCGCCGCCTCGATCACATCGAAAACCTTTTCGCCGAAGGCACGCAACAGCTTCTGGGCGTAGGCCGGGCCGATGCCCCGGATCATGCCGGACGAGAGGTATTTTTCGATACCGTCGGCCGAGGTCGGAGGCGATGTGCGCAGAAACCGCGCCTTGAATTGCTGGCCGTGTGTCCGATCGTTGACCCATTCGCCTGACGCCGTGATCCACTCGCCGGCGGCGATGGTTGCGGCATGGCCGACCACGGTGACGACATCACGATGCCCGCGTGCCTTGGCCCGCAGAACGCAAAAGCCATTCTCCGCATTATGGTAGGTGACGCGCTCGACGAGCCCGGCAAGAGCCTCTTGCGGCTGATTCTCGGTCGGATGTTTCATAAGCGGTCGACGGAGTTACCAGTTGTATGCATGCGATTCCGCTCAAGCCGGCAACTGGGCGGCAACATTGACGCTGGCTGCAGTATTGTCGACCGTCCCAAATGCACCACATAGCGATCATTTGCGGGAAAGTCATCCAAAGCAGTGGGCCCGCACGTTATGCCATTGTCGACGTACGTGCGCGACAGCCGCATACACAATTATCCGCCTGGCCGGAACGCCGCGCCGAGCCAGGAACTGCTGGTGATCCGGCGTAATCATCCGACCGGCGAGGTGTCGCTCGACCCCCTGCGTTGGGGTCTTATCCCTTATTGGTGCCAGGACCCGAAGGGCGGCCGAAGGCCTATCAATGCCGAACCTTCTCACCCATTCCGACCCATGGGTGATCTCAACTGATCAACTCACCATTTTATAAGACGCAAAAGATGGAGCGTGTGTTTGGATCAAGCCTTGGTCAGCAACGACCGGTGAGCGGCTATCGGACACCGCTGTCTCTTCATCAAATCTGGAAGTTTTATTGCTAGCTATGTGCTAGCTTGAGCTAGCACATGCTGCAGCGCTAGCTCCCTAAGCCATTGAGATTATTGGAGCGGGCGATGGGATTCGAACCCACGACCCCCAACCTTGGCAAGGTTGTCCTTCAACCACAGCGAAAACGTACTGACGCGGCTGCATCGCGCCAATCTCATCACCGACATGTTTGGCCGGATCCGTCCTAACGGAGTGGCTCTCGAATGAAATCCTGCATCATCAGGCGGCGGCCGACTGTCGCAAAAGTGTGTCGCGAATGTCGCAAAATGCCCTCACAACCCTTTGATTTTCCTCAATTCGCGCTCCCCGGTGGGGAGAGGTCGCGCCGTAAGGCGCGGGTGAGGGGGATCAGACGGTGAGGTCGGCACCCCCTCACCCGCCTCGCGCTTCTGCGCTCGGCGGCCTCTCCCCAATGGGGAGAGGCGAATTTTTGTTTCTCCGGATTGCCGCCAACGCGGCAATCCGGAACCCCGAAGGAGAAACAGATGCGGCGGAAGGTGAGCGCGGCGGATTGGCGGTTTCCATTTCGGATGACGCGCAAGCAATGGAGCCTCGTCTCCTACCCGCAACGCCACGCTTTGGTGGCGCAGGCGCAGTGCACGCTGCTGGGCTACTGGCGCGATTGCAAAAACGCGCGCTGCCGGCGCGCGCAAGTCTGCCTCAAGCCGCAGCCCTGCTACTGGGACCGCAAGTCGGACATGCCGCCCGAGCAATGGGCGAAAGCCGAAGCCCGCTGCAAACCCATTCGCGCGCTCCTTGCCATCGGCTCGCGCAAAGGCGCGGAGGGTCTGTGGCTGTTTTGATGTGTTTTCCTCCCCCGCTTGCGGGGGCGGAGGGAAAAAGAGGAGCGCGATGATTCTTAGCCGTCATCCTGAGGCGGCCGCGAAAGCGGCCCTCGAAGGATGAGCGGCCCGGTGCGACAGGCATCCTTCGAGGCCCGCGCTCACGCGCGGGCACCTCAGGATGACGTGGACGTTGCGAAGCGAGGAGAATTGCCACCTTGCGTTAAAGGATCGCGCCAGCTAGGCGAAGCGCCATGCCCCATTCCGCGCTGCTCAATGTCATGATCAAGGCCGCCTATCGCGCCGGCCGAAGCCTCAAGCGCGATCTCGGCGAGATCGAGAACCTGCAGGTATCGCTCAAGGGACCGGGCAATTTCGTCACCGCCGCCGACCGCCGCGCCGAAGAGATTTTGCGCGCCGACCTCGCCAAGGCGCGGCCGGATTACGGCTTTCTCGGCGAGGAAGGGGGCGCCCATCCCGGCGCCGACAAGACGCACCGCTGGATCGTCGATCCGCTCGACGGCACCACGAATTTCCTGCACGGCATCCCGCATTTCGCGGTGTCGATCGCGCTGGAGCGAAACGGCGTCATCGTCGCCGGGCTGACCTACAATCCGGCGAACGACGAACTCTACGTCGCCGAGCGCGGCAAGGGCGCTTTCCTCAACGAGCGGCGGCTCCGGGTCGCGGCGCGGCAGAGGCTCGCCGAGGCCGTGGTCGCCTGCGGCCTGCCGCATTACGGCCGCGGCGACCTTTTGCAGGCACGGAACGAAATCTTTGCCGCGCAAAAGCATTTCGCCGGGCTCCGCCGCTTCGGCGCCGCCACGCTCGACCTCGCCTACGTCGCCGCCGGCCGCTTCGACGCCTACTGGGAGCGCGATTTGTCGCCGTGGGACCTGGCCGCCGGCGTGCTCATTGTGCGCGAGGCCGGCGGCTTCGTCAGCGATCTCGACGGCGGCGACGCCATCCTCACCAAGGGTCAAGTCGCCGCCGGCAACGACACCATGCACCGCGAGCTCCTGCGCCTCCTCAAGGAAGCCGGCAGCGAAGCGGCAACGGCGCAGAAGTCGGCATGACGCGACGGCGGCAAGAATAATGCAAGAATAATGCGGACTTCTGCGCCGCCACACCGGTGACGGCCATTTCGCCGCCGCAAATCGCGTGCCCGATGGCGGCATCAATGGTGCCATCGATGGCGCCTTGGCAGCATTTTTATTCGTTGCCGCGCTGTGCCATATTGCGCGTCGAACTTCGGGCACCGAGCTAAGGACCGATGGCGAGCCCCCTGCCCCAGACCAAGCTAGCCTCGCCCCGCATCTTCCTGGTGCGGATGCTGGTGTTCCTTATTCTGTGCGCGCTGATCGCCTTCGTGCTCCAGCACCAGATCCTCAACGCGTTTTTGGCCAATCCCTGGCTCAACGGCTTGATTGTCGGCGTGCTGCTCATCGGCATTATCCTGGCGTTTCTCCGCGTCATCCGGCTGTTTCCCGAAGTCTCCTGGGTGAACAGCTTCCGCCGCGCCGACCCGGGCCTGGCGGTTGAGCGTGTGCCGGTGCTGCTCGCGCCCATGGCCGCTATTCTCGGCGGCGAGCGGGTCGGCCGCGTCGCCATTACCGCGCAGACCATGCGCGCCTTTCTCGATTCGCTTGCCATGCGGCTCGACGAAGCGCGCGATATTTCCCGCTATCTCACCGGGCTTCTTGTGTTCCTGGGCCTCCTCGGCACGTTCTGGGGGCTGATCGAAACGGTCGGCTCGGTCGGCGGCATCATCAACAACCTCAAAGTCGGCGGCGATGCCGGTACGGTGTTCGACGCGCTCAAGGAGGGTTTGGCGGCGCCGCTCGGCGGCATGGGCATTTCCTTTTCCTCCTCGCTGTTCGGCTTGGCCGGCTCGCTCATTCTCGGTTTTCTCGATTTGCAGACGAGCCAGGCGCAAAACCGCTTCTACACCAACCTCGAAGACTGGCTGGCGACCACGGTGGACGACCTTCCCGCCATCGCGCCGGCCGGCGCCGCCTCGACCCCGGCGCTGAGCGACGCGCTCGAGCGGCTGCGCGCCTCCATCACCGAGAGCACGTCCGGCAAGGCCACGACCACCGCCATGGCCAATCTCGCCGAGGCGATCCAGGGGCTCGTTCAGCACATGCGCGCCGAGCAGCAGATGATTCGCGACTGGGCCGACGCGCAGGCCAAGCTCAACAACGACATCCGCCGCTTCATGGAAATCCTGTCGCGCGAAACCGTCGATAGATAGGTTTAGGCCCCGATGGCCCTCTCCCGCACCCGCCGCGACAACGGCATGAATTACTGGCCGGGTTTCGTCGACGCGCTGTCGACGCTGATCCTGTCGATCATTTTTCTCCTCACCGTGTTCATGGTGGCGCAGTTTTTCCTCTCCCAGGAAGTCGCCGGCAAGGACACGGCTTTGGCGCGGCTCAACGCGCAGATTTCGCAACTCTCCAACTTGCTGTCGCTGGAGCGCACCGGCAAGACCAGCCTGGAAGACGAGGTCGCGCAGCTGCGCGCCTCCCTGTCGGCGACGCAAAGCGAGCGCGACCGGCTGCGCGGCGCCGCTGCCGGTGCGCCAACCGGCGACGGCGGCAAAGCCGAGATCGGGCAATTGAATTCGCAGATCGATATCGAAAAGCAGGCGACCGCCCGCGCGGTGGCGCAAATCGAAATCCTCAACCAGCAGATCGGCGCGCTCCGTCGCCAGATCGCGGCGCTCGAAGACGCGCTCGGCGCGTCCGAGAGCAAGGAAAAGGCCTCGCAACTGCGGATCGCCGATCTCGGCCAGCGCTTGAACGTGGCGCTGGCGCAGCGCGTGCAGGAACTTTCGCGCTACCGCTCGGATTTCTTCGGCAAGCTGCGCGAGATCCTCGGCAACCGCCCCGATATCCGCGTCGTCGGCGACCGTTTCGTGTTCCAGGCGGAGGTGTTCTTCGATTCGGGCTCCGCGGTGCTCCGCCCGGAAGGACGCGCCGAGCTTGATAAGCTCGCCGGCGCGCTACTCGATCTCGAGAAGCAAATTCCCGCGGACATCAATTGGGTGCTGCGGGTCGATGGCCATACCGACATCCGGCCGTTGACCGCGACCTCGCAGTTCAAATCCAACTGGGAACTCTCCGCCGAGCGCGCCATTTCGGTGGTACAGTATCTGATCGGCAAGGGCGTTTCGCCGCAGCGTCTCGTCGCCGCCGGCTTCGGCGAATTCCAGCCGATCGATCCGGGCACGACCGAGGAAGCGTTCAGGAAGAACCGCCGCATCGAACTCAAATTGACCGAGAAATGACGCAAGCGGGTGGCGGCGAGCATGGCGGCGCGGCCGGCGCGCCCGCCCCCTCGCTCCGTCGCTACGCCGCCGCCGACGAGGACGCGGTCATCGAACTGTGGCGGCGCACCTGGCAGGCCGCCTATCCGCACATCGATTTTGCCGCACGGCTGTCCTGGTGGCGTACGCGCTGGCGCGGCGAGATCGTGCCGTCCGCCGAGATCGTGCTGGCCGTCGCCGCCGGCCGCGTGATCGGTTTCGTCACCGTCGATCGGCAGACGCGCTACCTCGATCAAATCGTCGTCGCGCCTGAGCACTGGGGCTCGGGCAGCGCCGCGCTGCTCATTGCCGAGGCGAAAAGTGTGTCGCCGTCAGGTCTCGATCTCGACGTCAACGTCGACAATCGCCGCGCCATTCGCTTCTACGAGAAGCAAGGTTTTGTGATCAGCGGCGCCGGAACAAATCCGATCTCCGGCAAGCCGGTGCATCGCATGCGCTGGCGGCCTTAAAAAGCGCGCGCCGCGCGGCTCCGTCTAGGTAAGTTAAATGGCGGTAAATCCAATGGCGGAAAGAGCGATATAAATTTTGCCGCCGGCGAAAATGGTTTGGTGGAAGCTAGCTGGAAAAAAACTTACGGCGGCAGCTTCGGCGGGCGGGCTCGGCCGTTTCTTGATTGCGAACAAACGCGGGATAACATGCGTATTGGAGCAATCAGGTTTCCGTTGAGCGCGCATTCGCCGGCCGATGCCGGCGGCGCCGAGGCTAAAGTCGCCGACATGGCCGCGCAATTGGCGGCGTTGCGCGAAATCGTCGACGTTTTGAACATCGGCATCATCGTCCTCGACAAGAACGGCCGGGTCAGTTTCATGAATCGCGCCTTTCGCTACTTTTGGCGCGTACCCGACGACATGGCCAGAACCGATCTCACGTTCGACCAGCTCATGCGCCACGCCCGCGGGATGAGAGCTTATGGCATCACGCACCTGCGGCTGGAGTATTACCTGCTCAAGCAAATGGAGCTGATCCGCAGCGGCGAAGACCGTCCGCTGCAAATGCGCCTCGCGGGCGGCGCGATGATTCAGTTCCGCTGCAAGAAGCTGCCCGACGGCGGTCATTTGCTCAGTTACGGCAACGTCAGCGAGCTCGCCAAAGAAGCGGACATGCTGGAACGCCTCGCCTGCCTTGACGGCATGACCGGACTGAACAATCGGCGGCATTTTATGGCGCTCTCCGAAATGGAGTGGTCGCGCTTCAAGCGCTACGGACGCCCGCTGGCATTGCTGATGATCGACATCGATTTTTTCAAGTCGGTCAACGACCGTTACGGCCACGACGCCGGCGACGAAGTCATCAAAACCGTCGCCGATGTCTTGCAGAAGCATAAGCGCTCGTCCGATATTGTCGCGCGCATGGGCGGCGAAGAGTTTGCGCTGCTGTTGCCCGAGGCGTCGCTGGAAAGCGCCGTCGCCGCCGGCGAGCGGTTCCGGCGCCTGCTCGCCGACCGCCGCATTGAGTTCGGCGAGGATCGTCTACAGGTCACCATCAGCGTCGGTGCGGCCGCCTGTCACCCCGAAACCTGCGGCATGGAGCAATTGCTGAAGGAGGCCGACATCGCGCTCTACGAGGCCAAACGGTCGGGGCGCAATCGGGTCTGCGGCTTCGCGGCGAAGTTCCCGCAAGGCCCGCCGTCTGATCAGGTGCCCTGAAATTGCAGCTTCGCTAAACGGGCGTAGAGGCCGCCGGCCGCGACGAGGCTTTGGTGCGTTCCTTGCTCGACTAGCCGTCCCCCGTCCAGCACCAAAATGCGATCGCACGAAAGCACCGTCGCCAAGCGATGCGCGATGACCAGCGTGGTGCGGCCGTGCATCAACTCGCCGAGCGCGGCGGCGATCTGCCTTTCGCTTTCGGCGTCGAGCGATGACGTGGCTTCGTCGAGCAGCAGAAGCGGCGCGTCGCGCAGAATCGCCCGCGCAATGGCAATCCGCTGGCGCTGGCCGCCCGACAGCGTGACGCCGCGCTCCCCGACCGCGGCGTCCAAACCGCCCGGCAGCGCCGCGATAAAGCCGGCCGCGTGCGCATGCTCGGCCGCGCGCGCGATGTCCGCATCGGAAGCAGCGGGCCGGCCGAAGCGGATGTTGTCGCGCACCGAGGCGGCAAACATCACGCTTTCCTGCGGCACGAGCGCGATCCGCTCGCGCAGTTCGCCGGGATCGGCCTCCGGCAACGGTACGCCATCAACCGCGATATCGCCGGAGGTCGGCTGGTAAAACCGCAACAGCAGATGAAAAATCGTGCTCTTGCCGGCGCCCGAAGGGCCGACAATCGCCACCTTTTCGCCCGCGTTGACGCGAAACGAGACGCCATCGAGAGCGGCGACGTTTGGGCGCGTGGGATAGGAGAAGCGCACGTCGCCAAACGTCACTTCGCCGCGTCCTGGGACGGGCAGCGGCCGCGGCCGCGCCGGCTTTACGATTGCCGGCCTGACGGCCAAAAGCTCAAAAAGCCGCTCGGCCGCGCCTGACGTCTGCGCCATCTCGCCGCCGATTTCCGACAGCGAACCAAGGGCGGCAGCCGCCAGAACGGCATAAAGCACGAACTGGCCGAGACGGCCGGCGGTCATCCGCGCAGCGATAACGTCCTGCGCGCCGATCCAAAGCACGACAATCACGCTCGCGGCGACAAGGAAAATGGCGATGGCGGTGAGAACGGCGCGCGCCTGGATCGAACCTCGGGCGGCCGCAAAGGCGCGCTCGATCGCCGCGCGAAAGCGCGCGATGCCAAGCCGCTCGTTGGTAAAGGCTTGCAGCACGCGCACCGCCGAAATCAGCTCGGCGGCGTAAGCCGAGGCGTCGGCGAGCGTGTCTTGCGCAAACCGCGAGCGCCGCCGCACGGCGCGGCCGAAGGCGTAAAGCGGCAGCACGATGATCGGAATCGCGGCCAAAACGAAAGCCGACAACCGCGGGCTGCTGACCACCATCATGGCGCTCGCGCCGATAAACAGCACGAAGTTGCGCAAGGCCACGGAAATGGTACTGCCGACCGCGGCCTTGATTTGCGTCGTATCCGCGGTCAACCGCGAGATTAATTCGCCGGTCTTGGCTTCGTCGAAGAATGCTGCGGATAGCGAGGTGATATGGGCAAACACGTCACCGCGCAGATCGGCGACAATGCGCTCGCCCAGCGTGGTCACAAGGTAGTAACGAAGCGCGCTCGCCAGTGCGAGCACCGCGCCGACACCGATCATGACCAGAAAATAGCTGTCGATCAGCGCCAAGCCCCGCGCCGAGAACCCGAAATCGATCATGCGGCGAACCGCGATCGGCACGATCAAGGTAGTGAGGGCGGCAAGGATCAAAGCTGCCAGTGCCGAGAGCGCACGCAACCGGTAACGCTTGACGTAAGGGAAGAGCGACAGAAGCGGCCGCAAGTTGGCGCGGCGACCCGCGGAAGTCGCGGACGGGGCAAAATCCATCGCAACCGGTTCGGGGTCCGCAGGCGTCAGCGCCGGGGCCGCGGCCGGTATTCCTGAAACTTTTTGCGCCCGGAAATTCATACCTTAAGTACTTTCCCACTCGCCTTCCCGGTCGCGCGACCATGCCGCCGGCCAGAGCGACTGGCAATGTGCGACAACATCGCGGTGTGGCTTGTCTGCCCGCCGTTAGCGCGCTATAGCACCGCCAAATTATTCAGCCCTGCGCGGAGCCGCACAGCCCAAGAGACGCTGCATTATGAAATCCGATACCCACCCCGATTACCACCTCGTCAAGGTCATTATGACCGACGGAACCGAGTTCACCACCCGCACGACCTGGGGGAAGCCGGGGGATACGCTCCACTTGGATGTCGATCCGAAATCGCATCCGGCCTGGACCGGAGGTCAGCAGCATCTGGTTGATCGCGGCGGCCGGCTTTCGCGATTTCAGAAGAAGTTTTCCGGCTTTCTCAAGAAGTAGTCCGCTGCAGCCGCGATTTCAACCAGTAGGCGGCAAGGCAAAGCTTGGCATCATCGATTATCCCCTGCGCCAGCCGATCGAATAATTCCTCCATCGGCAGGTGCACAATTTTTATGTCTTCGCCGTCGATGCCGCCGCCGCTGTCGGTCAGGTCGGCATCGCTGACCTCGGCAAAATATAAAAAAGTACGTTCCGAGCTCCCGCCCGGTGAGGAGAAAAACTTGCCGATCAATTCCAAGCCTCGCGCACGATAGCCGGTTTCCTCATTGGCTTCGCGGATCGCAGCCGCCTGCGGTGTTTCTCCGGCGTCAATCATTCCCGCGACCATTTCAACGACCCATGCGTCTGTGGTCCGCGGATCGTCGCGCCTTCGCCCGACCAGCGCCGGGGCCCTGAACTGCTCGACGAGAACGACCGCCTGGCGATCGGTGTTAAAGATCAACACCGCCGCCGCATCACCGCGTTCAAACACCAGCCACCGTCGCGCGGCGCCGAGAACGCCCCCCTCGCTTTGCTCATGGGCGACGACAAGCTCGTCCACCTTGAAGAAATCATCGAACAGGCGGCGCTGCCGCTCGATAACGGCTTTACGAGGCATCGGCGCCTCTACCTTTCCAACACGAAGGGCTGGCGTGCAGCAGTCAGACGCTGTTTTGCTCGAACGCGGCCTTCAACAGCCCGAGCTGGCGTTCGACCGGATTGCCGGCGGCGACTTTCAACGCCGCGGGTGCGTGCATGGTGGCGTCCAGTCGGCGTACTTCGGCCTGTAGTTTCGTCGAGCGCGCAATGAGCTGCTGCAGCTTCGCCGGCAACAGCGCAATCGATTTCGCATCGCCGGGGTCGCAGGCCGCAAGCTTGACCTTGCTTTTTTCCTTGCTGGCTTGGGCGAGCGTCATTTCCCCCTCCTTGACGGCGCGGTGCAGGAGGAGCCACGACGCAAGCTGCATCAAGCGCGTGGTCAAGCGCATGCTTTCCGTCGCGTAGACGAGCGCGGCGCTGCGTTCGAGCCTCTTTAGATTCCGTACGCCCCGAACCGTCGAGGTAAGTCGCCGTTTCTTCGACCAACGCCATGCCGTCACGAAAGAGAGTGGCAAAGGCTTGGGAGCTCGCCAGGCGTTCGCTGAAAGATACCGCGCCGGCTTCGATCATACGCTTTTCGGACATGTGTACGCCTCACAAACCGGCGCAGCATCGCTCGCCCGGCTCTGCGAGTCCAGCGCAAGCGCGAGCTTAATCTTCCGCATAGTTGCCGCGCCGAGCCAAAATAACAGCGTCGCGGTAAAAAAAGAGCCGCCGAATCCGGCGGCTCAAGGTGATAACAGGGAGGCGTCAAACAGAGTGGACAGGAGCCACTCGATGTCCAGAAGTTGGACGATATCTGTAATGAACGAGAAAGCTTAACCAGAGGTTAACAGTACGAAAAAAGTTCGATTCTTTTTAAAAGATTTGTACCAAGGGAGCCGCTCGCCCTGACGATGTCGGGCCGTTCGGTATGCTGGCTGCGGCGCGTTAACCAACCTTTTATTTTTTGAAGAAGCTATCGGCCGCCTGCTGCGAGGTGCGCTTTCGCGTCATTTCCGCCTCCAGCCGCGTAATCTCGTCCTTGAGGACGCCGATACGCTCGGCAAGTTCACTGACCGACAACAGCGACAATTCCTGCCCGATTTCATGCGTGACTTTCTTCTTTGGCAGATCGTCGGGATCGATCGCGGCCATAAGCGGCGCTCCTTCTGGCCCTAAATACCGGTTGCGGCCGTGCTTGTCACATGCACTTGCGCGGAGATCGCAGAGCGACGAACGTCCGGACGAGGCGAGCCATGGGCAAGAAATGGTAAAATTCTTGCGCCCCCCTGCACGGCCGGGCTAATCATCGCCAGGGGCTTTTCGGCCTGACCGGCGCCAATGCGGCCGGGGCCGGAAATTCGGCGCAAAGCCGGCTAAGATGTGAACTGGGCATTAACCCTGCGCGTCGGGGGCTTCACTCTGCGCCAGCGGCCTAGTTTCGGAGGTCGTTCTTTTGTTGTTCCATCGCGCTCTTGCGGCGCTCGCCACCTTGGCGCTTGGGGTTTTTTGCGGGCTCTCTGGCGCGGCAGCCGTCGAGGCGGTCAATGTCCGGGTTGACGCCGGCGCGATAGACCTCACGGCGGCGGTAGAGTTCCAGCATACCGATGGCGATCGCGTGCAGGTGTCCACCGCGCCCGGAGCCGACGGCATCGTCCGCCGCATCGAAGTGCGCTCGCGCGAGGCCGGCCACAATTGGGCGGTTTTCGCGCTGGCCAACAATGGCGACGAGCAGATCGACCGGCTGATTGTAGCGCCGCATTATCGCATGGTCGGCTCGGGATTGATCTGGCCCGACCTCGGCCTCTCGCGCATCAGCAATATCACGCCATCGTCGGGCGACCCTCCGGAGCGGATCCACAACGCCACCGCCGACGTCTTTCGCGTTACGCTCGATCCCGGCACTGTCATCACCTTCGTCGCTGAATTGCGAACGGCAAATTTGCCCCAGCTCTATTTGTGGGAACCCGACGCCTTCAAAGACAAGGTCAACTCGCTCACGCTTTATCAGGGCATTGTCATCGGCATCGCCGGCCTGCTCGCATTGTTTCTCACCATATTGTTCGTGGTCAAAGGCAGCGTGATGTTTCCAGCCGCCGCAGCGCTCGGCTGGGCGGTTTTGATCTACATCGGCATCGATTTCGGTTTTTGGGGCAAGGTGTTCGATATGTCGTCGGGCGCCGAGCGCATCTGGCGGGCATCGAGCGAGGCGATTCTTGCCGCGACGCTGCTCGTCTTCCTGTTCGCGTATCTCAACCTCAATCGCTGGCACGTACGCTATTCGCACATCACCGCCGCTTGGCTCGCCTTTCTCGCCGCACTTGTGGCACTCGCCATGTTCTCGCCAGGCGTCGCCTCCGGTATCGCGCGCGTGTCGCTGTTCTTCATAGCCGTGCTTGGCCTCGGCCTCGTCGTCTATTTGTCGACCCAAGGTTACGACCGCGCGGTGATGCTGATTCCAACCTGGCTCCTTTTGGTTGTCTGGGTGATCGGCGCAACAATGACGGTGTTGGGATTTCTGACCAACGACATCGTCGGTCCGGCGCTGCTTGGCGGGCTCGTTCTCATCGTCATGCTGATCGGTTTCACGGTCATGCAGCATGCCTTCGCCGGCGGCCTGGCGCAGGGCATCGTGTCGGACGTCGAGCGGCGCGCTCTGGCGCTGACCGGCGCCGGCGACATGATCTGGGACTGGGATGTATCCGCCGATCGCGTCTTCACCAGCCACGAAACTGAGGCAGTACTCGGTCTCAAGAGCGGATCGCTCGACGGCCCGGCGGCGAGCTGGCTCGAGGCGGTCCATCCACTGGACCGCGATCGTTTTCGTGCCACGCTGGACGGCATCATCGAGCAGCGGCGCGGGCGTGTCGCGCAGGACTTTCGCATGCGCACGGCGGACGGCCATTATCTCTGGTTTGCGCTGCGCGCGCGGCCGGTGGTCGGCAGCGATGGCGAAGTCATTCGGCTGGTCGGGACGTTAAGCGACGTGACCGAGGTCAAGACCGCCGCCGAGCGGCTGCTGCATGACGCCGTGCACGACAACCTGACCGGTCTGCCCAATCGGCAATTGTTCCTCGATCGCCTGGAAGCGGCGCTCGGCTTTGCCAAAACCGACGGCGCCATACGGCCCACCGTGATGGTGATCGACATCGACCGCTTCAAGCAGGTCAATGACTCGGTCGGCATGGCGCTGGCCGATTCGATTCTGCTGACATTGGCGCGGCGGCTCGGGCGCCTGATCAAACCGCAGGACACGCTGGCGCGCTTGTCCGGCGATCAGTTCGGTCTTTTGCTGTTGTCGGAGAAAGATTCGGCGCGCATCACCGCGCTCGCCGAGACCATACGCCGCACATTGCGCGCGCCGATCACCTTCAACGACCGCGAGATTTTTTTGACCGGCTCAATCGGATTGGCGCTCGGCGACGGCGGGCAAGAGCGTGCGGAGGAGCGATTGAAGGACGCCGAGCTCGCCATGTACTTCGCCAAGCGCCACGGCGGCGATCGCATAGACGTGTTCAAACCGCCGATGCGCGCCCGAAAATCCGACCGGCTCTCGCTCGAATCGGACTTGCGGCGCGCCATCGAACGCGAGGAGATAACGATCCTTTATCAGCCGATCATGCGGCTCGAGGACCGGTCCGTTGCCGGGTTCGAGGCGCTGGCGCGCTGGAATCACCCGCGGCTGGGGAAGCAGTCACCCGCAGAATTCATAAAGATCGCCGAGGAATCCGGCCTCATCATCGAGCTCGGCCTGTTCGTTCTCGACCGCACCGCGCGGCAGCTGAGCACTTGGCAGCGCACGCTGCGTGCCCGCGATAATTTGTTTGCCAGCGTCAACGTTTCCTCGCGGCAATTGCTGCGTCATGATCTGATCCAGGACCTGCGCTCGGTATTGGCACGTGCGCCGCTCGCACGCGGAACGCTAAAGCTCGAGTTGACGGAATCGGTAGTAATGGAAAATCCCGAACATGCCGCGCAGATGCTGCATCGAATCAGGGAGCTCGGCGCCGGCCTGGCGCTGGACGATTTCGGCACCGGCTATTCCTCGCTCGCTTATCTGCAGCGCTTTCCCTTTGACACCATAAAGATCGACCAATCTTTTGTGCGCACCACCGCAAAAGGCACCCGGCCCGTGATTCTGCGCTCGATCATCGCGCTGGCGCACGACCTTGGCATGGACGTGATAGCCGAGGGCGCGGAGACGGACTCCGATGCCGTCGAGCTCTATCAACTTGGTTGCGAGTACGCCCAAGGCTTTGTATTCGGCGAGCCCATGCCGGAAGAACGGGCGCGTGATTTGCTGCTGCCGCATACCAAAGCGGAGATGGTGAGATAGCCACGGCCAAGGCAAAGCGCCGATCCCTGCGGCCGCACGCACACGGACAAATTTTATTCGCCCAGGCTTATGCGTGCCCGGCCTCGCTCGACAGCATGCCGAGATCGATGCCGATTTTCTTGAGCGCCTTCTCGTATTTGCCGCCCACATCGCCGCCGAAAATGAGTTCCGAATCCGGCGCGCAATGCAGCCAGCCATTGCCTTGGATTTCGGTTTCAAGTTGGCCCGGCGCCCACCCGGCATAGCCGAGCGCGAGAATCGCGCTCGCGGGCCCGGTGCCGCGCGCAATCGCCTTGAGGATATCGAGCGTGGCGGTCAGGCAAATGCCATCGTCGATCGGCAGCGTCGAATTCTCAATGAAGAAGTCGGCGGAGTGCAGCACGAAGCCGCGTTCGGTTTCGACCGGTCCTCCGCGCATCACCTTCACCACCTCGGCGCGCGACGGCAGCCGGATCGCATCCGCAGCCGGGATGACATCAAGCTTCACCAGCAAATCGGAGAAATTGATGTTGGGTGCCGGATGATTAACGACAATACCCATGGCGCCTTCCGACGAGTGCGCACAAATATAGATCAATGAGCGGGCAAAACGGTCATCCAGCATCGCCGGCATGGCGATCAGCATCTGGCCGTCGAGATAGCCCCGGCCGCGATTGCGAGTTTTTGCCGACGTGCCGCTTGGCAATTTCATAACCGAAGGTTAGCCGATCGATCCACTTTTGCAAACGAGCGGCACCGATGAAAGTTCACAAGTATTTTCGCCCAACGCGCCCACCGGCAACAAGCCCTCCGGTCACAATCATGTCAGTGGCGCGCGGCGATGGGTTCGTTCTAAGACACAATCAATGAAATCATTTGCAGCAGTGCAGCGCTTTGCGGCCGCGGGGCTGGTTTTTGTTTTGGCGGGTGTGTCATCCGCGCACGCGCAAGATGCTTCCGCCTGGACTCGGGAACTCCACGCCGCCGCGCGGCTGATTGCCGGCGGCGCCGCGTCAGGCGCCAATTCGAAGTGGCTGCGCGCAGGGATTGAAGTGCAGCTCGACCCCGGCTGGGAGACGTATTGGCGCGATCCGGGCAACTCCGGCATCCCGCCGTCCTTCGATTTTGCCGACTCCGCGAATGTCCAATCGGTGGCGACGGAGTGGCCCGCGCCCACGCGGTTTGATGATGGCGCCGGTGGATACTCCATCGGCTATCGCGATCACGTGATATGGCCGTTGCGGGTCATGCCGAAGGATGCTTCGAAGCCGACATCGCTGCACGTCAAGCTCCATTACGCCGTGTGCGGCAAACTCTGTGTGCCTGCGCAAGCTGATCTGACACTTGCGCTGTCGGACAAAAAAGGCGCCGAGGAGACGGCGCTGGCGGCGGCCGAGGCTCGCGTGCCGCGGCGCGCGGCGCTGCCTGGGGAAGGCGGTTGCGGCGCGCAGCTTGCCGTTTGCTCGGTGCATCGAGAGTCCAAGGACGGGCGTCAACGCGTTGTCGTCGAAGTGACCGCGCCACAGGGCGCGCCGGTCGAGCTTTTCGCCGAGGGGCCGACGCCCGATTGGGCCTTGCCGCTACCGCAGACGGACAATTCCGCAACGGGCAACCAAACTTCATTGCGACGGTTCACCTTCGCGCTCGACGGGCTGCCGCCCGGTGCGCAAGTCAAAGGCGCCACGCTGACGCTAACGGCGGTCTCCCCCACCGATGCCGTGGAGGTCAAAGCCCACCTCGACTAATCTGTTCGATGCGCTAATTTAGGCGCGACAAAGCGATCTTGGATAACGAGAGGATAGGAACATGCCCGTCAAAGTTGGCGATCGACTGCCCGAAGCAAAATTTCGCGTGATGGGACCCGATGGGCCGGCCGTACGGACGACCGCCGATATATTCAAGGGCAAGAAGGTGGTGCTTTTTGCCGTGCCTGGGGCTTTCACACCGACATGCAACAACAATCATCTGCCCGGATTTTTGAAAAACGCTGATGCGTTCAAGAGCAAGGGTGTCGACACCATCGCCGTCACCGGCGTCAATGATGTGTTCGTGTTCGACGCCTGGAAGAAATCGACCGGAGCCGGCGGCAAAATCGAATTTTTGTCCGACGGCAATGGTGAATTCGCCAAGGCGCTGGATTTGTCGCTTGACGGATCAGGCGTCGGGCTTGGCACGCGCTCCAAGCGCTACGCCATGGTGGTTGAGGACGGAGTGGTCAAGAAGCTCAACGTCGAGGATGCGCCCGGCAAAGCCGAGGTTTCCGGCGCCGATAATCTCCTTAAGCAGATGTGACCAGGAACAGGCGGCGCTCTTAAGCGGCGCCGCTACTCTCAAACTTTGGAGATCGCGCGGCGGCGCTTGAGGTTCACGGCCGCTATTGCCGCCGCGGTAGCGGCAAGATCACTTTCCTGCGGTTGCGCTTTGACCGCCAAATCCGTCGCGGTGGATGCGTAGCTACTTGGCGCCGGCCGTTTTTTGAACTCCCACTGCGGGCCTTGCTCAAACTTGAACAGCGGCGGCGCCGAAACGACCGGCCGTTCGCGCCGGCGCACGCGCGCGAAAATATACAAGACGAGTTTGACGGTTCTCCTGGCGACGGTTTTGTGCAGATCGGCCCGCGCGCGCAGCGTTTCGATTTGCTCGGCCTTCTTGTCGAGTTCATCTTGCAAGCGGCTCATCTCGGCGGCGCGCTTATCGGCGGGCGCCATGCGGACCAGCGCCCTTTCCCGCAGCTTGTCGACGCCGAGCTCCAGTCGCCGCACCGACATGGCAAACTCCGCGCGCATCCGATCCTTATCGGCTTGAAGCGCAGTCGTCGTCAGCGGCGGTGCTTTCGCCAGCGCGCGCTTGGTCGAGCGAACCGCGCGCCGGCGCATAAGCGCAAAGAACGCCAGCATCAGCACGCAGCCAACCAGGAGCCCGATGCCACATTGCACGATCAACTGGGTCATCGAATGCCTCCCAACGCCCGCGCTTTTCGCCGGATTTCTTGATCCGTGTCATAGCAAAAAGGCCTCAAAAATAAATCAACATTGAAATTAAGGGTGAATTCGCGACGGCGGGGTTAATCCGCGGTGCTGGTATTATTGCGAATTTCGGCGATCGCCTCACGCGCAAGAACGTCGGCCCGTTCATTAAGGTCATGGCCGGCATGGCCACGCAGCCAATGCCAGCGAATTTGGTGATTGCCCAGCGCCGCATCGAGACGGCGCCACAGGTCGGCGTTCTTCACCGGTTTCTTGTCTGCGGTTCGCCAGCCGTTTTGCTTCCACTTTGCGATCCAGGACATGATGCCGTTGCGCAGATATTGGCTGTCGGTATGCAGGTCGACGCGGCAGGGGCGCTTGAGCGCTTCCAAAGCGGCGATGGCAGCCATCAGCTCCATGCGATTATTCGTGGTTAAAAGCTCGCCGCCCTTGAGCTCCTTTTCGTGATCGCCGAAGGCGAGTATCGCTGCCCATCCGCCTGGGCCGGGATTGCCCGAGCAGGCGCCGTCGGTGTGAATGATGACATGCGGCAGCGTCGCGTTCACGGTGCGTTGATTCCGTAATCGCGGGCGCTCGTCGCCTTCTGGTGAAAGCGCAGCTTGCGCAAATATTCCAGCGGGTCTTTGGGGCGCACCAGCGCGCCCGGCGGCACATCCAGCCAATCGACAAGCCGCGTCAGCAGAAAACGCAGCGCGGCGCCTCGCGCCAACAGCGGCAGTTTCTCCCACTCCTGCGCCGACAGCGGTCGTGTCTTCGCGTAACTTGCCAACAGCGCCCGGCCCTTGGTGACGTTGTACGAATGATCGGGCTCAAAGCACCACGCATTGAGGCAAATAGCCACGTCATAGACCAGCGTGTCGGTACAGGCGAAGTAGAAATCGATCAGACCGGACAACTTGTTGCCGAGGAAAAAGACATTGTCGGGAAACAGGTCGGCGTGGATGACGCCCTGCGGCAGGCCTTGCGGCCAATCACGCTCGAGCCGCTCGAGTTCAGCCGCGAGCACCGCCCGCAAGTCGGACTGTACCGTGTTGGCGCGTTCTCGGCAGGCTTCGTAGAGCACCCGCCAGCCGGCAACCGAAAGTGCGTTCTTGCGCTGCATGGCGAAGTCCGCTCCAGCGAGATGCAGCCGCGCCAAAGCCTCGCCCAAAGAAGCGGCGTGGGCGGCGCTTGGGCGGCGAATCCACATGCCGTCGAGGAAAGTGACGATCGCCGCCGGCCGCCCCGCAAGCTTTCCGAGCGTCTGCCCGGCACGGGTCTTCACCGGTTGCGGGCAGGTAATGCCGCGGCTGGCGAGATGCTCCATCAGAGCGAGGAAGAACGGCAGGTCGCTCGCCGCCACGCGGCGCTCGTAGAGGGTCAGGATGAAATAGCCGCGGGTGGTATGGATGAGGAAATTCGAGTTCTCGACGCCTTCGGCGATTCCCTTGTAGGCCAAGAGACCGCCGATATCGTAGTCCGCAAGGAAGGGCGTCAGGTCCTCCGCCGCGACATCGGTATAGACGGCCATGAAAATCTCCAGCGCCCCGCGGCTAGCGTGCTCTGCGTGGCGCCGTCAAGATCAACATCCTATGATCGCGCCGAGGGCGAGTCGCTAGAGGGCTGGGAATGCTGTTTTTTCTCACCAGTCAGCCGGTTTGGCTGGCGGCTTTGATCATCATTGGCCTGCCGACGGCGCTTGCCGTGCTCGGTCCGTTGGTCGTTCGCCGCTGCGTTGCGCTCGAAAGATTGACGACCAACAACGAGATCGCCGGGTTCAAATACGCCACCCTCGGTGTGCTTTACGCCGTCCTCCTGGCGTTCGCCATCATCCTGGTCTGGGAAAAGTTCAGCGATGCGGAGACGACGGTGGCGCAAGAAGCCGGCGCCGCCGATACGATTTACCGGTTGTCTACGAGCCTTGCCGCCGACCCGCAAAAAGACCAATTGCGCGGCGCGCTGACCAGTTATCTGGCGGTGGCAGTCGCCGACGACTGGCCGGCCATGGATCGTGGCGAGGCCGGGGGCAGCCCCGCGGCACGCGAGGCCCTCGACGACCTCTACACTTCACTTTTGCGGCCGCCGTTGCCTCAGGGCGGCGAGGCCGCGGTGTTCTCGGAAATTCTGCATCAGCTCGACACCATTACCAAGGCACGCCGTGAACGTCTGGTTGCTGCCGAAGGCAGTGTTCCAGGTGTCATCTGGGCCGTGTTGTTCGGCGGCGCCACGCTGACGGTGGCTTTCACGTTTTTCTTCGGAACCCGAAGTTTGCCGGCGCAGACGCTGATGACTGCAATGCTCGTCGCTCCTGATTTTTTCCGAGTTGATGACCATTGTCATGATCGACCGTCCCTTTTCCGGACCGGTCAAAGTCGAGGCCCAGGCGCTGGCCGAAGTGCTGGCCGACTTCAAGCCGCAGACACCGGCTGCCGCTCACGCGAATGCGTCGCCTTAGTATCGCTGCACTATCCGCCTCGTGCGCGCGGCAGTATGATCGCGGCAATAGAGTGTGCCAGAGTATGCCCCGCAAGGCTGCGCAATGAAAACCATTCTGGTTCCGATTGAATACAATGCCGAGCAGACGACGCCGATGCTTTCGGCTTTGGACACGGCGTTGCTGCTGGCAAAAAAATTCGAAAGCTGCGTCGAGGGATTCCCGTTGCGGCCGGCGGTCGCCGATATGCTCGCCATGGATCCGGATGCAGGATTGACCATGGTCGCGGTCAAAGAGAACGACGCGGAAATGGTGCGTCAGGCGGAAGCCCTGTTTTCTTCGTTCATGCAGGATCACGGGATAGCGCAGCGCGCCGATGATACGGCGCCGGCCTCGCTGTCTTGGACGTGGCTCCCGGCCGCTCCGAGCGGCCACGATTTCGTCGGCAGCTACGGCCGAGTTTTCGACGTCATCGTGTTGGCAAGGCCCGGCGAAGAGTGGCAGAGCCCGGCAATGGTCACGCTTGAATTGGCCTTGTTCGAGAGCGGCCGCCCGGTGCTCATTGCCCCGCCGACTTCGCCGCGGTCGCTAGGCACGAATGTTCTGATCGCCTGGAACCGCTCGACCGAGCAGGCCCGCACAACGGCGTTTG
Organism: uncultured Alphaproteobacteria bacterium; assembly: GCA_963835195.1. Taxonomy (GTDB): domain Bacteria; phylum Pseudomonadota; class Alphaproteobacteria; order Rhizobiales; family Xanthobacteraceae; genus BOG-931. The sequence continues at coordinate 273,733 of CAWIEY010000022.1, read as the reverse complement.
CCATGCCGCTTCTTCGCCTTGCCGAGCGCATCACGATCTTGACCGTCGAAGGATCGACCGTCGCTGGTCCGAGCGGCGCCGAAATGGCCCGATCGTTGCGGGCCAATGGCATCGCCGCCGAGCCGATCACACTAGCGGCCGGAAAAATCAGCGCTGGAGAAGTCATTCTGGCGAAAGCGGAGGAGCTCGGCTGCGACCTCATCATCAAGGGCGCCTACACCCAAAGCCGGCTCCGGCAAATGATTTTTGGCGGCCCAACGCGGCAAATCCTGGCGAACGCCAAGCTTCCCGTGTTGATGGCGCATTGACGGGGTCAAACGGCCGCGATGGCTCTGACAGGCCCCCCTGCCCCGCCCATCATTTGAGGTCTTTGCGGATGATCTTGCCGACGTTGCTCTTCGGCAGCGTATCCACGAACACAATGGTCTTCGGCACCTTGTAGGCGGCAAGGCTTTCCCGGGCGAATTTCGTAAGCTCCGCAGCCGTGAGCGCCGGATCGCGCTTGACGGCGAAAAGCTTCACCCCCTGCCCGGTCTGCGGATCGGCGACGCCGATCACGGCGGCCTCCACGACGCCGGGATGCCGCGAGATCACGTCCTCGACCTCGTTGGGAAAAACCTTGAAGCCGGAGACGTTGATCATATCCTTCTTGCGATCGAGAATTTTCAGAAAACCCTGCGCGTCGAGCGATCCAATGTCGCCGGTGTGCAACCAGCCGTCCGCGGTGAGGACGAGCTTGGTCTCGTCGGGCCGCCGCCAATAGCCCTGCATGACTTGCGGCCCGCGCACGCAAATCTCCCCCGCTTCGCCGATGGCGAGGTCGTTGCCGTTATCGTCTCTGATGGCGACTTCGGTCGAGGACACCGGCAGTCCCACGGTGCCGAGTTTCGGATTCTTGACCGGATTGATGCACACGACCGGCGACGCTTCCGTCAGGCCGTAGCCCTCGACCAGATCGCTGCCGGTCAGTTCCCGCCAGCGTATTGCCACCGCGCTTTGCACCGCGGCCCCGCCGCCGATGGCGAAGCTGAGATTGGAAAAGTCCAACGCCGCGAACTCAGGCCTGTTGGTCAAGGCGTTGAACAACGTATTGACGCCGGTCATCGTCGTCACCCGCGCCCGCCGCATGGTGCGAATGAGTCCCTTCAGATCGCGCGGGTCGGGAATGAGCACGCTCAATCCGCCCATGAGTGCAAACGCCAACAGGTTCGCAGTTAGGGAGAAGATGTGATAGAGCGGCAAAGGCGTGAGCACGCTGCCCGTCTCTTCGGGAAGATTTGGCGCAATCCAAGCACGGCACTGCAAACAGTTGGCCACCAGATTGCGGTGCGTCAGGACGGCCCCCTTGGGGATGCCGGTTGTCCCGCCTGTGTACTGCAGCACCGCCGGCGCTGAGGACGGAAGCTTTGCGTCGGCGTAATCCCGGCTGGCACCGCGGTCGCAGGCAGCCTGCAGCATGGTGCAGCTTTTGATCTGCCAGGCCGGCACTGCGCGCCGGATGTAGCTGTTGGCGAAATTATAGAGCGAGCGTTTGAAGGTCGGCATGAAGTCGCCGAGCCGCGCCACGACCACATGCTTGATTTGCGTCTCGGGCAGTATGGATTCGAGCTTGTGGGCGAAATTCTCCATGATCACGATGATCGTGGCGCCGGAATCGACCAACTGGTCCCTCAGCTCGCGCGGCGTGTAAAGCGGGTTGACGTTGACGACGACCAGCCCGGCACGCAGCGCGCCGAGAAACGCCACCGGGTAAGCGATAAGGTTCGGCAGCATAATCGCGATCCGGTCGCCGGACCGGCATGCCAGTTCTTCGAGCAGACAAGCCGCGAAGTTCCGACTGACGCGGTCCCAACCGGTAAAGCTCATGCGCGACCCGAGGCATTCGAAGGCGGGGTGCTCCGCATGCCGGCCGCAGGCGTCGAGCAGCATCGCCGTCAACGACGGATAGACGTCCGGGTCGATGGTTCGCGGAATTCCGGGAGGATACGAGGCATACCAGACCGCCTCTCCCGTGGCCGTTGCGGTTCGGATAGCGCCTGAACTTGCCTCGGTCTGAACGGGCATGAATGGACCCCTCAATCTCGGCGGACGCGAGCTCTCGCGACTTTACGGCAGATTTCAATTTGCGTCGAAGAGAAGCCGCGAGACGTTCACAAGCGCCGATTTGATAAACCACTTGGATGAACAACTTGGAGAAAGAGAGTGACGGGAGCACTGACGCCGGCCGCGGCGCCGGCCAGTGGCCACGCAGGTCGAGCCCTTAAGTGTGCACGTCCCCAGGTGGGTTACTCGCCCCCACAACCACGCGATTTCGGTGGCGCAACCGGCAGCGTCCAAGCCCCGTCAGTTTGCGGGCTCCGATCGAATGAGAGGCCGGGAGGACGAGGTGTACTCTAACCAATTGATAACGCTAGGTAACTGCCACAAAGCCAGATGTAGCAAAGCATTACCCCTATTTCCCATCAGGTTGCCGCATTCGGCTGGAACGGCCCCGGTACGGCCATTTTTTGCCACACTGCGCCGTTAACCCATTCTGGTCGGGGGCGGGTAAACGGGCAATCTTCCGTTAACCTTACCCATCTTTACGATGCGTTAGGGTTTTCCGCTGTGGGTGGGGATGCCGCGGCGGGTGGCACCGATCGGTGTGTCAACGCGGGGACAATAGTGCTCGTTGCTGGGGCGCGCCTGAACAGCTTTCGCATTGCCGCGGCTCCGGCATTCTATGCCTTTGGCCTAGCCCTTCTCGTCCTCCTCATCGGTTCGCGCGGGTTGCAGAATGCCATCGCCGAGGGCGACACCCGCACGATTTCGATGCACCACATGCATACCGGCGAAGACATCACCATCACCTTCAAGCGCGACGGGCGCTACGACGAGGCGGCGCTGGAGAAGATCAATTGGTTCCTGCGCGACTGGCGTCGCGAACAAGAGACGCGGATGGATCCGCACCTCATCGATTTGGTCTGGGAGGTGCAGCGGGAGACCGGGTCCAAGGAACCGATTTGGGTCGTTTGCGGGTATCGCTCGCCGGAGACCAACGCCATGCTGCGCCGTCACAGCAACGGCGTGGCGCGCTTTAGCCAGCACATCCTTGGCCACGCCATGGATTTCTACATTCCTGGCGTGCCGTTGGAACAGCTGCGGAATATCGGTCTACGCTTGCAGCGAGGTGGCGTGGGTTTCTATCCGACCTCCGGCTCCCCCTTTGTTCATATGGATACCGGCGGCATACGGCACTGGCCGCGCATGACCCGCGAGCAATTGGTGCGCGTGTTCCCCGATGGCCGGACCGTGCATATCCCGAGCGATGGCCGGCCGCTGGCGGGCTATGCGCTTGCACTCGCCGATATCAGGAAGCGTGGCGATAATCCGTCGGAAGTCTCCCTGGAAGCCGCGCGCAGTGCGGGCGTTGACGTTGCCGACAACAGCGTTGCGCGTCGGATCAGCCACCCGTTTGCAAAATTGTTCGGCCTGGCACAGGCCGACGACGACGAAGATGGCGATACTTCGGTGGCCGCTGCTGCCGCCGCTGAACCGCAACACACCGGCGCCAAGGCCGCTCTGGTCGGCGCTATCGCGCGAACCAGCAATAAGATCGCGGCCCAGAAAAGAAAGCTGGTCGACGTTGCGTCGCGCGCGGAAGACAAACTCGCGGCGGAAAAGACCAAGCTCGTTGCCGTCGCCTCCAATGCTGAAGGCAAGCTCGCCGCCGAAAAATCAAAACTGATTAAGATCGCCTCGAAGGCGCACGTCATTGCGCGCGCAGAAGCCGCAACGGCAACGCCAAATCAGATCATCCAGAGCCGTGGATTCTGGCAAGGGATATCGGATGCCAACGCGGTCCAACCGGCGACTAGCACCGCGGTTGCCGCGTCTGCCAGTGCGCCCGCAAAAGAGATTGCCGGCGCCGATATGGAGGCGACTGGCTCCCTTGGGCTCTTCACAGCGCCGGCGCAGGATCGCGTCGCGCCGGAGGGAGTTCTTGCTTATGCGGAATCCATAGACGGCGAAGCGCCGATGGTCGCGCCGGCCGCTTTCATCGAGCCCGCGACGGCGCGCGCCACTGTGACCGGGCCGGTTGCTGTACGCTCCGGCGCTGGCGAAATGACCATTGCGGTCAAGCGTGTCAGCGGGCGGCCAGCTTCGGCGATACTGACAGTCGCGAAAAGGGCGTCGTCGGCGATCCTCGCTGATGCCGTGCGGCTTGATGATCCCTGGTTGCGGGCAATCGTATGGTCGCCCAGCGTGCACCGCTTCTTGTGCATTACCGAACTCGGCGCGCACGACTTCCGTTCATTGGCGGCGCTGATGGTGAAACCGGCACATTCTGTGCTGATGACCTTCGCGGCCGATCCAGAGGCGGGACTTACGAGCGATCATTTCAGTGGCAGCGCGATCGTGTTCGTATCGACGATAACCTACCCGCTGCACACTGCCGCACTCCAATAGTCCGTCGGCCAACGTCAATTTCTGCCGCCGCCGACGGGTGGGGCAGGATTAGAATTCGAGCATCGAAAACTCGGTGAGGCAACGCGCCCGCGTGCCGGTCCGGGCCCGGTCTTGGCAGTCACGACAATGAGCGTTAGCCCAGCATGCCGAGGGCGTGCATATAGGTTTCGAGAACCGCTTCGTGCTCTTTGCGTTCGTTGACGTCCTGCTTGCGCAGGCGGACCACGGTACGTAACGCCTTGACGTCGAAGCCGTTGCCTTTGGCTTCGGCGTAAACATCGCGGATGTCGTCCGCAATCGCCTTCTTTTCTTCTTCCAAACGTTCTACGCGCTCGACGAACGCCTTTAAATGATCCTTGGCAAAGCGGTGAGCCGAAGGTTCATCCTTGGCGGCGGCATTTGTGGCCATTGCCATGTGAACTCCTGATCAGGCAGAGCCCATTCGAGACGCGTTCGAACTTGGCGAGCGAAACACGCACGATGAGTCAGCCAGACCATTCGAAAGCGCGAAGGGTCCGGTCAAGCGTGTTCGCGTTCATCCACAGCACTACACAGGACCGCCGGCGGGCAATGCGCGATTCAGTGCTTTTGGCTTGCTTTTTCGAATGCCGCTTTTTGCTCGGCTGACGAATCTTTCTGGTATTTGCTGCGCCATTCCTCATAGGGCATGCCGTAAACCAGTTCGCGGCTTTGCTCCTTGCTCATCGGCACACCTTGGCCGTCGGCCGCCTCTTTCATCCAGTTCGAAAGGCAATTGCGGCAGAAGCCGGCAAGGTTCATCAGATCGATGTTCTGGACGTCGGTCCGCGAGCGCAGATGCTCGACCAGGCGGCGAAAAACGGCCGCTTCCAACTCCACGCGGCTTCTCTCGTCGGTAGCCATGTTGTCCTCCGCAGCGTATTGATGGCTCAAACATAGAGGCGCAAGCGGCCAGTTGCCATCCTGCACCTCGCAATCAGATGACGGCGATGACGGATGCGAGCGCGAACTCAGCGCGGCAACTGCTCGAATCTTTGTTCCGCGCCGCAGTCGGTGCCGCTCACCCTTCCGGCTGCCTTCCGCCAAACCTGCCGGAACCGCCGCCGCGAGGACGGCTGGTCGTTCTCGCGGCGGGGAAGGCGGCCGGCTCAATGATGGAAATAGCGGAAACGCATTATGCCGATCTCCTGCCCCGCCAGCGGCTCGCGGGTCTCGGCGTGACCCGCCACGGCTATGGCCGCCCGACACGCTACATTCCCGTCATCGAGGCCGGACATCCAGTCCCCGATCAGGCCGGCATTTCCGCAACCAAACGGGCGCTGGCGCTGGCCGACGCGGTGGACGGCGACGATCTCCTCCTCGTTCTGTTGTCGGGTGGCGCATCGGCTAACTGGATCGCTCCGGCGCCGGGCCTGACGCTTGAAGAAAAGCAGGCAACAACGCAGGCGCTGTTGCGAAGCGGGGCGGCGATTGGCGAAATGAATGCCGTCCGCAAACACCTTTCGCGCATAAAGGGCGGGCGGCTCGCTCTGCGCGCGCATCCGGCGAAAGTGGTGACGCTCGCCATTTCCGATGTGCCCGGCGACGACCCGGCCGTGATCGGTTCCGGGCCGACGGTTCCAGATCCGACGACGCTTGCCGACGCGCGCGAAATCGCCCACCGCTACGGGCTCACTTTGCCGGAACCGGTAACGCGCGCGCTGGCCGATCCCGCGAACGAAACGCCGAAGCCGGGCGACACGGTCTTTGCTCGCGCCGATTATCGAATTGTGGCGCGGCCGGCTGACGCGTTACGCGCCGCCGCAGGGTTGGCGCAAACGGCCGGATACGAAGCCATCATATTGAGCGACCGCCTCCAGGGCGAGGCTCGCGAAATTGCCCGCGAGCAAGCGCGGCTTGCGCGCGAAATCAGCGCGCAAGGCCGTCGCGCGGTGCTCCTGTCGGGCGGCGAGCTAACCGTCACGCTGCGCGGAAAAGGCCGCGGCGGCCCCAATCAGGAGTACGCGCTGGCGTTGGCGGTCAGTCTGCAAAGCGCGGCGCGGGTATACGGCCTCGCGGCGGACACCGATGGAACCGATGGCGGAGGCGGGCGAATCGACGACCCGGCCGGTGCGTTTATCGATCCGAGCACACTCGAGCGGGCCAGCGCGGCCGGCCTCGATGCCGCCGCCTTTCTCGCCGACAACGATTCCACGGGATTCTTCAATGGCATCGGTGATTTGTTCCGCCCGGGTCCGACATTCACAAACGTCACTGACTTCCGCGTCATCGTTGTTGACAGCCAATAACCATTAACTGAATTCTGAGCGGGAATGAGGGACGCGATCAATTTCGAGATGGGGGCGCAATTGTTCGCGCGCGCGCACAGGAACGGGAGACGCCCTGTATTCGACGCTGCCGCAACAACCGCAATCTGCGGTGTTGTGCTGACGCTATTCTTCCTCGTAGCCTCGGCCGGACCCGCTGCCGCCGATTTCCGCCTGTGCAATAACACCGCAAGCCGTGTCGGCGTCGCCGTCGGTTACAAGGATGCCGAAGGCTGGACCACCGAAGGCTGGTGGAACTTGCCGTCACATACCTGCGAGACCGTGCTCAAAGGCAACCTGGTGGCCCGGTATTATTATGTCTATGCGATCGATTACGATCGCGGCGGCGAATGGATGGGACAAGCCTACATGTGCACCCGCGACAAGGAGTTTACGATCCGGGGCATTGCCGATTGCCTGGCCCGTGGCTTCGATCGCACCGGATTCTTCGAGGTCGATACCGGCGAGCAGCGCGCTTGGACGGTTCAGCTGACTGAATTGAGCGAACAGGCCCCGCAACATCCCTTGCCGGCGGCCAATCCGCTTACCCAAACGCCTTCGGCGCCGGCTACCGGCGCGCGGGCGGCGCCTGGCGGAGCTCGCGCGGCGCCTCCCACTTCGATCGCACCGCCGGGCAATCGATGAGGCGGCGTCGGCGCACCAAAGTGGTGGCGACGCTCGGACCGGCCTCGTCAAGCCGGAGCATCATCGGCAGGTTGTTCGCGGCCGGCGCCGACGTATTTCGCATCAATATGAGCCATACTGCGCACGACAAGATGCGCGAGCTTGTGCAGACCATTCGCGCCGTCGAAGCGGAGTGGAATCGGCCGATCGGCATCCTTGTTGATTTGCAGGGACCGAAATTGCGGCTCGGCAGTTTCAGGAATGATTTCGCGCATCTCGACGCCGGACAGGAGTTTGTCCTTGATACCGATCCGACGCCGGGCGACGCCAAGCGGGTGAACTTGCCGCATGCGGAAATCTTCGCCGCCATCAAGCCGGGCGATGCTTTGCTCATTGACGACGGCAAGTTACGGCTCACCGCCGCAGAAGTGGAACCGCAACGCATTGTCGCGCAAGTCGAGATCGGCGGGAAAGTGTCCAGCCGCAAGGGCGTCAGCCTTCCCAACACCGTGGTCCCGCTCGCCGCTTTGGCGCCGAAAGATATGGCCGATCTCGAAGCGGCCCTCGACACCGGTATTGATTGGGTTGCCTTGTCGTTCATCCAGCGTCCCGAGGACGTCGCCGAAGCGAAGAAGATCACGCGCGGCCGCGCGGCGGTGATGGCCAAAATCGAGAAGCCACAAGCCGTCTCGCGTCTCGACGAGATTCTCGATCTTGCCGATGCGCTCATGGTGGCGCGGGGCGATTTGGGCGTCGAAATGCCGCTGGAAAAGGTGCCCGGCGTACAAAAGGAGATGACGCGCGCCTGTCGGCGCGCCGGCAAACCCGTGATCGTCGCCACGCAGATGCTCGAATCGATGATTGCCAGCCCGGTGCCGACCCGCGCCGAAGTGTCCGACGTCGCCACCGCCATTTTCGACGGCGCCGACGCCATCATGCTTTCCGCTGAATTGGCCGCAGGCCAATATCCGGTCGAAGCGGTGGCGACAATGAACAGGATTGCCGAGGAGGTGGAACGCGAGCAGATCTACCTTCCCGCCTTGCACGTCTTGCACACCGAGCCCGAGCCGACCGGCGCCGACGCGATTGCCGCGGCGGCGCGGCAAGTCGCCGAAACTCTCGACCTTGCGGCCATTGTCTGCTGGACTTCATCAGGCGCTACCGGAATGCGCGTCGCCCGTGAACGGCCGCAGTCGCCGATCGTCGCTATTTCGCCCGCGGTCGGAGCGGGACGAAAACTATCGCTGGTGTGGGGCATTCACTGCGTCGTCGCCGAGGATGCGCGTAATCAGGACGACATGGTCGAGCGCGCGTGTGAGATCGCCAGCAAAGAAGACTTCGCCAAACCCGGCGAGCGCGTGATCATCGTCGCGGGGGTACCCCTGGGCACACCGGGCGCCACGAACATGATACGCGTTGCGTTCGTCAGCGCCGCCGCAACCGGCGGCGGCTAGCCGCTGGATCAACGCGTTGGCGCCGGCGCGGGCTCGCTTGCTGTCTCCAGGCCCCGGATGAGTTTTTCAACTGCGGCAGCGATGCGCTCGGAGGCTTCGTGATGCAGCATGTGGCCAAAACCCTTGAGCACTTCGACCTTCACGACCGGCGCAAGTTCCGCAAGTTTCATGGCGTGATATTGCGGCGGTACCAGCGGATCGCAGTCGCCGTTGAGCATGATGGTCGGGGCGCGGAGCGTGGGATAGCGGTCAATCTGCTTGCGCAGAAATGAGTCCAGTGTGCCGATCTCGGCCCAATTGGCCATGAGCGAACGAGGCCGCAGGACGAGCCAGGCGGCCGAACGCTTTGAATAGCCGAGCGGCGTCGACTGAGGAAGGAAAGCCGAGCGGATCCCCAATTCGATCAGCAATGCGCCGAACGCCAACGCAACCGTGTGCGCGAACAGCCAACCCAACGGCGTCGCAAGCACGCCGTTGTACCGGGCGAAAAAACCCAGATGCGGGTGCGTCGGCGGCGCGATGAGAACAAGTCCGGCGACGCGCTGCGAATAATCGAGCGCAAATGTGAGCGCCAGCGTGCCGCCCCACGAATGGCCGACAAGAATAGCGCGATCGACGCCCAGCCGGCTGAACAATTCGTCGAGTACGATCGCTTGTTCGGCAGGTGAATTCTCGCCACCTTTCTTGCGCGCGCTAAAACCGAAACCGGGGCGATCCACGAGAATGACACGGTGGCGTGCGGCCAGGCGCTCGGCCACGGCCGTTTCCATATCTTTAAGGTTGGCCCCAGCGCCGTGAAGGAGCACGACGGGCACGTTGCCCGTGTCCGCCGTTGGTCCGAGTTCAACGACGTGCCGGCGCAAGCCGCACACCTCGATGAAACGGCCCTGGGGCGGATGCCGCCGCTCAATCAGCGGGACGAAGACGAGCGTCGCAACGGCGCCCGCGATCAAGATGATGACAATAATAACGAGCACAGTCATGCAAACGAGCACCACTCGACGGTGTGGATGTCGCCGCGGCGAAGATCCACGCTGCTCAATTATAGGATTATAAAACCATTATAAAATGCGCACTTCTGTGTTCGCGAGCCGATGCATTTGGCCGCCGGTCACCTAACCATCGAGCCGCTCACCTTTGAGCCAGGCAGCGCCTCGGGCGTAAAGCCTTTCGAGCTCCGGTCCGTCAATTCCCGGCATATCGGTTTTGACTTTGTAGCCGATCTTGCTCTGCAAGTACGCGAGGTGCCGGTAGCCTTCCGGAAAGCGTGCGAGCAGGTCCTGGTCCAGCACGAGCTTGGCTGCCGGATCGACCGGGTCGAGGCGGTCCTTTTCATAAATTGGCTGGCGTAAAACCATACCCCAGCGTCCATCGCGCCGGTCAAAGAAATCGTGGAAACGGCCGGTACAGACCACATCGCAGATCACCCCTTCGACGGGCGCGCGTTGTGAAATGGTCATTTTGGTCTGTGCGATTGCACGATTGCCTGAAACATCGACCGAGCTGCCGCCAAGGAAGTGCAAAATACGCACGCCACGGGCCCAGCCTTCGTCGTTGACCTTAATGAATTCCTCGAAGCTGCCCTGGAACCAAGTCGCCATCATCCGCCCATCGGCATGCCAGACGGTCCGGTAGCGATCCCAGAGGCGCGCATCGCGCCACAGGGCCCAGTTTTCAACCAGTTCGCGGATAATGACTTTGTCGGCGGCAATATCGGGCATGAGCTCATCCATCCTTTCCTCGGGCGGAAGGAAAGAATGGTATCAGATATTGCGGCCTTCGACCTTCTCGCTCAGCGTCTTCACGGTTTCGCCGATGTGCTCGAGGTGCGGGTTGATGGCAAGCGCCCGGCGATAGGCTTCGAGAGCGTGGGCGTCGTCGCCGAGTTCTTGCAGGATAAGTCCGAGCCCCGCCAGCGCGCCAAAGTGGCGCGGTTCGCGGGCGAGCACTTCGCGTATGTCGGCCAGCGAATGACCGTAGTCGTTCATCATAAAATAGACCGTGGCGCGGCGGTTCCATCCTTCGACATAGTCGGGTTTGATCTCGACAACGGCGTCGAGGAGCTTGATCGCAAGATCGTAATCTTTCTCATCGGCCGCGGCTTTTGCCCGGCCCATGAGTATGTTGCAGGTGTCACTGCCGGAAACCATCCAAACCGCCCAGATGCGATTTTCGATTGCCTTGGCGCTCTCGTCATCGGGCGCAATCTTGAGCGCTTCGAATAAGGTATCGAGGCTGGGATTGCGCTGGCCATGATCCGGCCGCGGCAAGTCGCTCGGCGGTTTCACCCAGTTGGGTGAAGGCGAGGTCTGCGGAGCGCTTTGCGCCAAGGACGGCGTCGCCGCCGGCAACGCGGTCAACAGCACGATTGCGCAAAAGGCCGGGAGGCCGGTGAATCGCCAAGCCATGACAATGAGTCTAACTGCGGAACCCGGCACAGCAAGGCCGAAATCCGCTCAAAGCCGCGTGAACGAGCCGAAAACGAAGTAGCCGAGCGTCAGCCTTGGCGCGCTTTGAAGCGGCGCTGCGTCTTATTGATGACGTAAACGCGGCCTTTGCGGCGTACGATCCGGTTGTCGCGGTGGCGACCGCGCAGCGATTTCAATGAATTTCGGACTTTCATGGGCCAATCCGGCGTTGTGCCGGTTGCTTAAGGAACCGCCACCGGCTTGTCAACGAGGGTTGCGATCGCCGCCCCGGGGGCGACGGGAGCGACGGTGCTTTGCCGCGCAATACGCGGGACCCGCCACATCGGGACGCGGCGCTTGGCCTTGCGCTCCTGCAGATTGGCCAGCCAGTTTCGGTAGATGGCAATTGCCGACGCTTGCCAAGTGTTCCGCAGTCCGCCTTCGATTTCCTTCATGGGGAACTGTCTGATGAGCTTGTCCACCCGCTCGTTGCGGGCGCGCGCGCAGAATTCTTCGATCAATACGCTGGCGTCCTCATCGAAGTAATCTTGCGGCGGCGCCGGAAAGTTGTCGCGCTCCCCGCGCAGAAACCGGCCGAGATCGCGGCGATACTCGCGCGCGAGCGAATCGACATCGTATTCCGGATGGCCTTGAAAGAACAAGAACAGCGAAGCATCGCGGTCACGCCCCACGAATGTATCGACGCCGGTGGATGCCGACTGGCTCAGAATGCGATAGCCGCTGGCAATAAGCGCCGCGGCCGGCAGACCGTTGTGACGCGAGTGCGGAACGGAAATCCGCGACGGCATGCCCGCGGTCAGTGCATGCGCGTGGACCACGTCGCAGTCGAACACCCCGAACAGTTTCTCTTTGCGTAACTGACGTTCGATGCCGTCGGCATGGAGGACCGCGGCATGGGCGGCGAGGCACGACCAGATTGTTGAATCGGTATGGCGCGCCGCCCAATCCATCAGTTTGCTCAAGCTCGGCCAATACGGCTCGTCGCGCAGCGATGGAGCGCGCGGCTCGTTGCCGGTCACGATCAGACCGTCGAGCTGTGTGTCCCAAAGCTCGGAAACATCCCGATACCGCGTGGCCAGCGCCAAGCGCGCTTGTTCGCTGCGCGCAATCTCCGGCACCGAGAAGAGCTTGAAGCGGATGATCAGACCGGGCGACGCGGCACGGATAAGGCCGATAAACTGCCGCTCGGTCGCATCAAGCGCGGCATCCGGCATATTGTTGACAAGACCAATGGTCAGACATTTGTCGCCGCGCAATTCAGCCTTCGTACCGGAGCGAGCCGTATCAAGAAGAATTGGCATCGGCGTCAGGCCCGGCGACTATTCGGCCGCAATCAATTGCGAGCGAAGCGTTTGCGCGGCGCCGAGCGCCTGATCGAGGTCAGCCAGGATGTCATCGATATGTTCAATGCCGACGGAGAGCCTGATCATTTCCGGGCGCACGCCGGCCTTTTCCTGCTCGGCCGCGGACATTTGCCGGTGCGTCGTGGAGGCGGGGTGACAGGCAAGCGACTTGGCGTCACCCATATTGACCAGCCGTTTGAACAGCCGCAGCGCATCGTAGAACGCTTTTCCCGCTTCGAATCCGCCGGCAATGCCGAAGGTCAAAATCGAGCAGGCGCGTCCGCCGAAGTATTTCTGTGCCAACGGGTGATAGGGGCTGTCGGCAAAACCCGCGTAGTTGACCCATTGCGCGCGCGGATCGCTGCGCAGAAATTCCGCAACCCGCCGCGCATTCTCGACGTGCCGCTCGACCCGCAACGCGACCGTCTCGATTCCCTGCAACAAGAGAAACGCGGACAGCGGCGACAAGACCGCGCCGGTCGTGCGCTGATAAACGCTGCGGCAGCGCGCGATATAGGCGGCGGCGCCGAAGTGCTCGGTGTAGACCAGTCCATGATAGGAGCGGTCGGGCTCGTTGAAGATCGGAAACCGCTTGGCGTGCGCGCGCCAGGGAAAACGTCCGGAATTGACGATGGCGCCACCAAGCGTGGTGCCGTGGCCGCCCAGGAATTTGGTCAACGAGTGCACGACAATGTCGGCGCCGTAATCGATCGGGCGCAGCAAGATCGGCGTGGCGATCGTGTTGTCGACAATGAGCGGAATGCCGTGACGCGCCGCGACCGCCGCCAGCCCTTCGATGTCGCAAATGTTCCCCGCCGGATTGCCGACGCTCTCGCAGAACAGGGCTCGCGTCTGGTCATCGATCAGCCGCTCGAGCGCATCGGGCTTATCGGATTCGGCGAAGCGAACCTGCACCCCTTGGCCCGGCAGAATATGACCGAAAAGCGTGTAGGTCGTGCCGTAAAGCTGCGGAATGGCAACGATGTTGTTGCCCATCGTCGTCAGGTTGAGGACGGCGTAATTCAACGCCGCCTGGCCTGAGCTCACGCACAGCGCTTCCAAACCGCCCTCGAGCGCGGCGACGCGGCGCTCAAGCACGGCGGTTGTCGGATTGCTGATGCGGCTGTAGCGGTAGCCTTCGGTTTCGAGATTGAACAGCGCAGCACCCTGGTCGGCGCTGTCGAACTCGTAGGCAACGGTCTGGTAAATCGGAACGGCGACAGCTTTAGTGGTCGGCTCGGTTTCGTAACCGCCGTGGATAGCCACCGTATCGCTTTTCATGAAGTCCCCGCCGTGTCTCGATCTCAACCCCTCACCGATGCTATCCCCTTTCTGTTTTTTATCCGTCGCGCGCGCAGCAAACAACTTAACGATCGAATATTCGAACGAGTAACCTTAATCGGCGGCTCCCCGATCGCAGCAGGAAACGAAGGTTAACCTTTGCGGCAATCTCGACGCGAAAGATTTACTTTGTTCCGCCATGATTGTTCGAGATGACTCTCGTCGAAACTGAACGCCCACGGCGCCAGCCGAGTATCGGCGGGACGGCGCAGCGCGATTGGCTGCGCGCGCTCGAAGCGACTGCGCCCATCGCGGCTCAGCCGCAGCGCCTTTTGTTCCACGTCATCGACGCCTTGGCGCAAACCTCTGCCGATGCGCCGGCGCTCATTTGCGCCGAGGAAAGCTTCACCTACGCAGCGCTGGCGGCGCGCGCCAATGCCTATGCACGCTGGGCCATCGCTCACCGCATCGCCAAAGGCGACACCGTCGGCCTGATGATGCCGAACCGGCCGGAATACATGGCCATCTGGCTCGGATTGACCGCGATCGGCGTCGTGGTCGCGCTCATCAACACGCAGCTTCGCGGTGCCTCACTCGCGCACTGCATCGATGCCGCGGCGCCTGCCCATGTGATTGTCGCGGCCGAATTGTCGGAGCATTTGCAATCCGTGGCGGCGAGTCTGCAGAGCCGGCCGACAATCTGGTCGCATGGCGGAGACAACGGGTTCCAACGCATCGACCATGCGGTCGCGACGTTTGGCGGCAATGCACTTAGTCGTTCAGAGCGACGAACGGTAACCATCGCCGACCGCGCCCTGTTGATTTACACCTCCGGCACGACCGGGCTCCCCAAAGCGGCGAATGTCAGCCATCGGCGGCTGCTGCTGTGGAGCTTCTGGTTCGCCGGGCTCATGAACACCGGCCCGCATGATCGCATCTACAATTGTCTGCCGATGTATCACAGCATCGGCGGAATTGTCGCCACCGGTGCAGCCTTGGTGCGCGGCGGTTCGGTGCTGATCCGCGACAAATTTTCCGCGCAGCATTTTTGGGACGACATCGTCGACGGCGGCTGCACCATATTTCAATATATCGGCGAACTCGCCCGCTATCTGGTGAACGCGCCAAATCATCCGCACGAGCGCGCGCACCGGCTGCGGCTCGCTTGCGGCAACGGGCTTCGCGGCGACGTCTGGGAGAAATTCCAAACGCGGTTCGCCATTCCCCGCATCCTCGAGTTCTATGCGTCCACGGAAGGCAACTTTTCCCTCTATAATGTCGAGGGCAAAGTTGGCGCCATTGGCCGCGTTCCGCCTTTTCTGCGCCACCGCTTCCCGCTGACGCTGGTGAAATTCGACGAGCAGAGCGGTGCCCCGGCGCGCGGCGACGACGGTTATTGCGTCCGTTGCGCCACCGGCGAAGTCGGCGAAGCGCTCGGCCGCATCCGCGATGCTTCAGCCCGCGCCGGCGGCGAATTCGAAGGCTACACCAAGACCGAACAGTCCGAGCAGAAGATCTTGCGCGACGTGTTCGAGCGCGGGGACGCCTGGTACCGCACCGGCGATCTCATGCGCGCTGATGACAGCGGCTTCTATTATTTCGTCGACCGCATCGGGGATACGTTTCGCTGGAAAGGCGAAAATGTCTCCACCTCGGAAGTTGCCGCCGCCGTTGCGGCATTCCCCGGGGTCAAAGAGGCCAACGTTTACGGCGTGCGGGTGCCCGGGACCGAGGGCGCTGCCGGCATGGCCGCGATCGTTTGCGCCGGCAACCTGGATTTGGCGGGTCTGCGCAAGCACCTGATCGAATGGCTGCCGCCCTACGCGCGGCCACTGTTCCTGCGCCTTACCGATCGGCTCGAAGCAACGGCGACGTTCAAGCCCACCAAAGCCAACTTGCAGCGCGCGGGCTTTGACCCCGCCGCAACAAGTGACGCAGTCTATTTCGACGATCCGGCGAAAAAGGCCTTCGTCCGGCTTGACGCCGCGCTCTTCGCACGAATTGCCGCCGGCAAAGTGCGGCTCTAAGGCGTCTTCATCAAACGCGCAGATCACGATTGTGCTGAAGCGCTCAGGCGCCGCGGCGGACAAGCGCGCAAATGGCAGCGGCAATGAGCGCAATCCAGGCGGCCGTCAGAAGAATGCCGCCGGAGGGCGCCGCCATGGGAAACAGACGGTGGCCGCTAAAGGCGCGCAGCGTGATGTCGCCGGAGAAGAGCGCCGCGCCGGCGGCCCAGGCGATCAGCACGGCCAGCATGACCGGCCGCCATAACAAGCCCTGTTGCGTCAGCGACGCGCCGCCGAGAATGGCGGCGGCGTGAAACAGCAGCATGTAAGCCGCACCCTGCAGCCCGGCATTGGGCGCGGCGTGCGCGCCGGCCGCTGCGAGAAGGATTCCGCTCGCGCCCATGACGCCGGCCAGCGCAATCAATAACGGCAGTATCATTGCCCTCGCTCTGGTATCCCCGCGCTGCAATTTATCTGCACTGCGAGGTGGTGTGGAGAGCCAATATTGATTGGGTGCTGGGAGATCAATGTCGGGTGCACGCGGCACCGCGGATATCGTACCGGCGTTTGCTAAGCCGTCGCCCCGGCGTCCACCGTGAGCACCGTGCCGGAAATATTGCGGGCCTTCGGACTCAACAAAAATTCGACAGCGTTGGCGACATCCTCGACCTCGGCCAGCCGGCGCAGCGCACTTCGACGCGCAATGCGCTGACGCTGCTCGCCTGCGAGTGCGTCGGTCATCTCGGTCGCCAGGAAACCCGGCGCGACGGCGTTCACGGTGATGCCCATCCGCCCGACCTCGCGCGCCAGCGAACGGGTGAAGCCAAGCATCGACGCCTTGGTCGCCGCATAGGCGGACAATCCGCTGTAGCCGGTGAAGCCGATGATCGAGGCGATGTTGACAATTCGCCCGGCCCCATCGGCCATCATGCCGCGCACGACATATTTGGTGAGCACGATCGGCGACAACGTGTTGACGCGGACCAGCTGCTCGATTTTCGCATTGTGCATCAGCGCCAGCGCGCCGTCGGTGCCAAGCGCGGCGTTGTTGACCAGGCCGAAGAGCGGGCCGAACTCCTTGCGCAACCCGCGCAGCAGACCCGGTATTTCGTTGATCTTGCCGAGATCGAAGGGCGCAAAATGAAGTGCGCCGGACGCCCCCTCGCTCTCGATTTGCGCGATCGCGTCCGCAGTCTCCTTGCTTTTTTGCCGCGCGACGGTAATGACCCGGTATCCCGCAGCCGCGAGTTTCCGCGCAATGGCGAGGCCCAGTCCGCGGCTGCCGCCGGTCACGAGTACGTTGCGCGTCGCTTCGGGCATCGCCGCTAGCCCCGACGGCGGACGAGCTTGCCGGTCGCGCCGACGGCGAGCGCCGGCACAAAGCTGATCGATGCCGGTACTTTGTGGCGCGGCAGAGCGTCACGGCAGAATTGAAGAATCTCGCTCTTGACCTCGACCTGCCGGGTGGCCTCGAGCTCCTGGCCGGAGCTCAGCACGACGTCGGCAACCACGACCGCGCCGGTGACCGGGCTTTGCTTGCCGCGCACCAACGACATGCGCACGCGCGGATGGCGGTTGATGACCGCTTCCACCTCTTCCGGATGAACTTTCATTCCGCCGATATTGATGATGCCGCCCTTGCGGCCGGCGAAATAGCAACGATCGCCGTGCCGCTCCACAATGTCGCCAGTGTCGACAAAACCGTCAGCGCCGGCAAGCGGCTTTGCGGCGCCAAGATAGGCGGATGCAGTACACGCCGAACGGATGCGGAGCGAGCCATCGGCTATCTTGATGTCCACGCCGTCCCGCGTACTGGCAACGTAGTCCGCAGGAAAGCCGGCGCGGCCGTCGTTGACGTCAAACGCAACGCCGGCTTCCGTCGAGGCGTAGGCGTGTCCGATCGCCGCTGGCGGGAATGTCGCGCGCAAAGCGTCGAGAATCGCCTGGTCGGCAATCTCGCCCGACAGCCTGACATAGCGCGGGGCAATATTTCCGATCGCCGGATTCATCAGCGCCCGCCGCCAGTGCGACGGCGTTCCCGAGAGATGCGTGACCTCGTGCTCCGCCAGCCGCTCCAGATGCTCGGCGACACTCTCCTCGGAATTGGACAAGACCAGCGAGGCGCCGCCCATGAGAGCACGAAGATAGATTTGCAAACCGCCGTAGCGGCGGATGTCGTAAAAAGTTCCCCAGACCGCAGCACCATCCGCAGGACTGGGCGCATGCAAGGGCGCGATGAGGCTGGCAAGATTGTGCAGGACCATTTTGGGAATGCCGGTCGTGCCCGAAGTCACCAAGACCCATTCGGTGCCAACGCGACTAGCCGGCTTGGCCTTCGTGGGAGTGATCGAAGGTTCGCAGAAGACTTGCAGGGAAAGCCCAAGCGCCGCCAGCGGCGGCGCGCCATCGTCAACGACTGCGGCGTCGATTTGCGCAGCGGCGACAATCGCGGAGCAGATGGGCAGCTTCGATGTCCGGCGGCAGAATCACCACACGGCGGGCAACGCCATCCAGTTCGATCAGCGCCAAGTGCGGCGTTGAGTTGGCTCTCAACAGCGACCAGCACGGAGCGGCCGGCGAGCGTTGCACGGCCGGAGCCGAGAACTGTTCCCCGCTGAAGGTCGCTGAAACAGACGGAACGGTGCGCGATCCCAGAACCAACGCGGACCGGGCGCCGCGGCCACGTAGTCCCGCAGCACCTGCGTTTCACCGCCGGCCATGCTCGTAGACTTTTACGAAATCGCCGAGCGTAATCGGAAAAATCGCGTCTTCCGCTGCGGTGAAAGGATCGATGCCCAGCGCATCCTCGAGCCGCGCAACGAGCACGGCAAAACCGAGCGAGTCGAGACCGCAATTGGCAAGGACGAGGTCTTCCTTCAGCGGCGGCAAAATCTTGCCATGCTCGCGGGCCACCTGCTCCATCTGCTCCAGTATGGTTAACTTTACCGACATCTGTGCCTACCGTTTGTTCATTCCGGTTCGGTATATTCACTCAACACTTACGATCAAGTTCACGAACTCATCGTGGTCAACGCGAATGGTCTCTCCTGTCGGCGCACTGCGCTGTCGTCAGATCGAAGCGGCCGATATCGAGGCGGTGGCGGGCGTGCTGGCGCGCGGCTTTCCCGCCCATGACCGCCACTTTTGGCTAAAAGCTCTTACCCAACTGAGCCGGCACGAGCCACCCGCGGGGTTGCCAAAATATGGTTACCTTTTGGCGATGGATGGCGCTGTTGTCGGCGCCCTCCTCCTGATTTGCTCGACCATGCGAGCGGACGGCACAAGTGTTGCGCGCTGCAACCTTTCGAGCTGGTATGTCGACCCGGAGTTTCGCGCCTATGCACCCATGCTAGTCGCCCGAGCCATCCGCCACAAAGACGTGACTTACACCAACGTCTCGCCGGCTCCGCATACCAGACCGATCATCGAGGCGCAGGGCTTTTCGCGGTACAGTGATGGCGTCTTCGTTGCGATAACCGCGTTCAACGACCTCTTCGGCGGACCCAAGGCCGACGTCGTCGACGCGACCCAACGTCCCGATATTGAGTGTGATCCTTTCGACCATGAGGTTTTGTTGCAGCATGCCGCGCTCGGCTGCGACAGCCTGTGGTGCATCGCGTCCGGGCAAGCGTCGCCGTTTGTGTTTCGTCCGCGTTTGGTCAAAGGCCTGATCCCCTGCGCACAGCTGATCTACTGTCGCGGCATTGACGACTTTGTCCGCTTTGCCGGACCGATCGGGCGGTTCCTCGGGCGGCGCGGCAAGTTTTTCCTGGTTATTGACGCGAATGGCGCCGTACCCGGACTGATAGGTTGGTTTCAGCACGGCAAAATGCCGAAGTACTACAAGGGGCCGCAACGGCCCCGGCTGGGGGATTTGGCGTATACCGAGTATGCCCTGCTCGGGGTTTAGATCCGAAGCTCCGCGCGTACTGTCGCGGGCCAATCTTCAATCGCGGCGCCGTGCGCGGCGAACAACGCCAACGCCAGACGATCCATGCCGAAGGCGACGCAACCGGTATTGACCACCTGCCCGCCGGCAGTGCGCAAATTCCACGCCGTACCGAAATGGTCGCGATGATTGTTGAAGCTCATACAGGCCGTCGGTTCATCGGCTGAGCGCACCGGCACCAACAGCTCAAACTTCAACGCCTGTTCGATTTGGCTCAGCGCCATCAGCTTGCCGCCGCGACCGAAAAAAGCGTCGCTGGCCTGGGCGATGTCGATAGTTGAGTCCCAACCGGGTCGCGAAACCCGGCGCCCAGGCGAGCCAGCGGCGGCGAAAATCATCGATCTGCTGCGGGGTGCCGACGCGAACGAACTCGCGCATTCGGAACGACTGCAGACGGTCAAGATCCTTGGATGGTTCGCGCCGAAAACAATCGCTGGCGACATCGAAGTTCAACCCATCCGCCGGCACTTCACCGCGGCTCGCGGCCAGCGGGTAGACCGGATAACAGGCCGCCGGACTGAGTACGAGATCGGCGGCCGACAAAGCCGGCGTCCAATCTTGATCCGCTTCGAAGCGGTCGACCGCGGCCCTGACTTCGTGTTCTTTTCCCGGAAGACAGCAGACGCAGCCGAGAAAATGCGGAAAGCTCTTCAGATATCCTGATTTTTCCACTTGCCGGCGGCTCATCACCGGAGGGAAGCGCAACACTTCGGTGCCCGGCTCACGATGACGTGAGATCAGTGCGCTCAATGCGTCCACGGCAGTCTCGAAAGCGGCCGTGCGCATGTAAACACCGTCTATCCCGGTCGGCAGCAGCAGATTTCTCGGCGACCGCGTCGAGCGAACGGAACGACGGCTCGGGTGTCTTGAACGCAATATTCATTTGAACGCGCCTCACTTTTTGTTTTTGCGGCTGTTTTGGCCGTATTCAATCGCGCAGGCTGGTCGGTACTCCACTGAGCAGTGATGCATCGGCCAAATTGGCGAGAATGCGGTCATTGTTGATCATGATCGGGGACGACAAGACATCGCGCAGGTGCTGGCCGATGCTGAATTCGCTGTCATTGCGATAACCGGAAAGCCCGCATGCCTGCATCGCGCTCATGACGGTAGAGACGGCGAGTTCGGACGCCCTGACCTTGTGCAGATTCATGCTCGTCTGAAAGTCCAACGACTCCAGCGCCGCGGAATCGTCCGCGATCGCCTCAAAGCGTTGCAACGCCGCGGCGATGAGCGAGCGCAGTGTTTGCAGCGTAGCGCTTGCACGCGTCAAATGCGCGGCGCCAGGCGGCAGCTTGCCGTCCGCACGTTGCCTGGCCTTACGAACGAAGCTGCGAGCGCGTTCGACCGAAGCGGCCGCGATTCCGGCCCACGCGCTGCTCCAGGTCAGATGCGCCACCGGCATCATGGTGCGCGCGTGGATCTCGCCGTACGCAACGGGCAATACCTGCTCGCCTGCTCCCGACGCCGCGAGCTTGAAGCCGGCGCTGCACGTGCCGCGCATGCCCAGCGCGTCCCATCCGACTTGCCGTTCAAGCGTATAGTCCTGCTTGAGGAAGACGACCAAGACTTGATCCGCGGTGGCGGCATCGGTTGCGCGCCGCGCGGTGGTGACAATCCCGTCCGCCGCTTCGCCGTAGGAAATCACGGTTGCGTTTCGTTCGAGCGTGATACGCGCGTCCTGACGCTCGACCGCCGCCGTACTGTTGCGGATATCGCCGCCGCGATCACCCTCGGTGGTCGAAGATGCGAGCAGCATCTGCTCGCCGCAGATGCGGCGCAGCAACAACTGATGCCAGCCACTGCTCCGGCCATGCCGCGTAATGCAGGCGACCTTGGTCTGATGCATGGCGTAGATCATGGCCGTCGAGGCACAAGCCCGGCCGAGCGCGTAACAAATGTCGGCGACGTCGGAGATTGATGCGCCCTCACCGCCGAATTCGCGCGGCACCGCAATACCGAGCAAGCGGGCGTCGCGGAGCGCCGCGATTGCCTCTTGCGGCAGGCGCGACTCGCGATCAACCGCCGCGGCGTGCGCGGCAGCAACGCGCGCCACCTTTTCAACGCGGGATGTCAGACTTTCGGCGCTGGTCTGGGTCTGGCCGTTGGCAATCGCAAGCGCACGCGCCGACCCACGGGAGCTAGCAACGCCTTGTAAGGTTGCGGTTCGAATAGTGGTGGATACGCTCATGGACACCTCTATTGCCGGTCGGCTTTGTCCGCTTTCGCAGCGTCAGAGGTAGCGCAAATTTCTGACTTTTCGGCGGATATTCTCCACAATTGTCGCTGTTCTTTCTCATAAAGGTTACCAATTGAAAGCAATTCACCTGTAAACAATGTGCACGCAGCATATTCGCGGTGGCGCGAGTTGTGATCACGTTTGGGGGAGTGTTAACCGTGCTTGATTGCTCCGATGCCGAGTTGACCGATCGCGTGACTTCTCTGGTGCGCAAAGTCATGGAAAAGCGCGCGATCCTGCAGCCCGTTGGATTGGATGACGATTTGCGCGCCTGCGGCCTTTCGTCTCTGGATCTCGTCAACCTGATGCTCTCGGTGGAGTCGGATTGCTCGGTTAACATTCCGGAGCGCGACATGACGCCTGCGAACTTCCGTTCGATCGCGCGGATCGTCGAGCTCGTCCGCAACTGCCAGCATTCAGCGGTGGCCGGCTAGCGCGCTGTCGCGCCGGGCCAAGTACACGCCAAGCCGATTTCTTCGCGTCGCACGCTCACTTCGCAGCGGGAAAGCATATTTATTTTTCGGCGGAATCCGTTTCTAGAAACGCCTTGAGTGCCTTCGCATCGGTTTTGCTCGCGGCAAAATCCTCGGCCAGTCCGCAGGTAGAAGTGCGCCGCCGCTTCATAAAGTTCCTGTGCGGCGGATCCATCGCCGACGAAACCGGCAATCTCTTCCATTTCGGCCACCCACCGATACGCCTTGGCCGGCATCATCGGCAATTGCCGCTTGAATAGCTGCAGAAGTGCCTTCTGGCTGTAGGCAAGTTCCGCGTAGAGCACGTCGGCGGAACCGGCTCGCATCGCTGCCAGCATCATCGCCGCGCCGATCGCCTGCGTTCCCTTGGTGATGCCGGCGTAGGACATTTTCAGCGCTGACGCCGCATACAGCGGCCCCTCGAGCAAACGTACGTCGAGGCCGTATTGCCGCAACTTGAGAAATTGTACGGCTGATGGACCCGAGGCGTAAAAGCGCGGGCCAGAGAGAGTAACCTCGCCGCCGGCCGCCTGCCCCGCCGGGATGCCCGGTGGTGGCGGCCCGATAATGCCGCAGTCGACGAATGGACAACCGGTCGGCGCAATCAAGGCGGCTATTCGATCAACCGTCGCCGGATTGACGGCATTACAATCAACATAGACGGGTTTTGCGTTGCTCGACTTCAGCGCAGGTGCAAAGCGCTCGGCGAGTGAAAGAGCGTCGCCTGGCGGCACGATCGATAGGATAAAGTCCGCGGAAGCAATCTCGGAATTGCTCGTCGCAAGGAGCCTGGCTTCATCGGCGCGCGCCGCCGTCGATCGGCTGCGGCCGGACAGCGACGTCAATACCTTGACGCCATGATCTGCAAGTCTTCTACCGACTGCAGCACCCATCATTCCGGCGGCAATTACCGCGACCACTGGAGTCATTCACGGCCTCGATATCACGCTTCTGGGTCGGGCCCGCACCACCCGGGCAGGTAGCCTGCCGCCTGACTTTTTGCCAGTTCCAGCGCCATTTCGATCGCATGATCGAAGTCGTGCTCCAGAACTTTTCGCTTGAGGCGCCGGCGCAAAAAATCCGCCCAGAGGAATTCGCTGAACGGCGTTGTATCCTTGGCGAAACCGCCGGCGCGCCGCAGTTCGCCGGCCAGCGACCGGAACGGATCGTCGATCAGATCGGAAACGCTTTTCGGAATGTCGCGATACGGCCGCCGCACCCCTTCGGCGTCGTAAGGATGCATCCAGTTGCGGTTGTCCATCACTGTCCAAAAGGCGTCGCGATCGAGTTCACTGAGATCCGAGCTGACGATAATCGCCACCTCCTTGACCCCTTCGTCGTGCAGAGCGCGGGCGAGATGATGATGATCGACCACGTACGGGCGCTGCTTCGGGCCCAAAACCACCGGAATAATGTGCTTGCCGAGAAACGTCTGATCCTTTTTGGCGCCCACATCACGCCAGCGTTTTCTTTTGCTCAACACCTCGCGCATGCCGACGGTAATTTGGGTAGGCCTTAAGTCGGTGATGGCGGCGGCTCTTATCAGCGGCTCGCGGACTGTGGTCATGTCAGTTGTCCACTTACTCTACACAGCGTTTTTTGGTACGACAGGAAGCGGTTCCATACAAGCATGCCTTGCGCGCAGGGCGAACGCGCAGCCAGCCGACCTCGAGAGTGCGGTGAACGGAAAGTTGACGTGATCAAATACCAAAGTCGCCATGAGCAAACTTCGCCGCGCCGGCTCGTTGCTTGCCATCCTCGCCGCTGCAGTCCTGATCTCAAGCGGGCGCGGCGCGGAGCGCTGAGGACGGGGCGCCAACTACCAAGGCCACGGCCTGTG
Source organism: uncultured Alphaproteobacteria bacterium (assembly GCA_963835195.1). Lineage (GTDB taxonomy): Bacteria > Pseudomonadota > Alphaproteobacteria > Rhizobiales > Xanthobacteraceae > BOG-931. The sequence goes on along the minus strand of CAWIEY010000022.1, from coordinate 249,361 downwards.
ACCGGTCGGCCTTTCGCGTCGTGGTGGATGTCGGTCATACCGCAGATGTGCCTGGCGCCGACAGTGCCCGCGGTGTTCCCGAATACGCGTTCAACCTTCAGCTTGCCGACACGGTCAAGCAAGCCCTTGTCGCGTCTGGTTTTACAAAAACAGTCCGGCTCATTACCGCGACCGCTCCCTGGCGCGGGTTATTCGAGCGCGCGGCGCACGCCAATAAGATGCACGCCGATCTCTTTATCTCCATTCACCACGATTTAGTGCCGGATAAACTGATCGAGACCTGGGACTACAACGGACAGAAACATCAGTTCAGTGACCGCTTTCGCGGCTACTCCATCTTCGTCTCCGAGGCGAATGGCGACCTCAAAGGCAGTCTGGCGTTTGGCCGCCTCTTGGGGAGCGAACTGCAAGCGCGCGGCATGCATTATACCCCTCATTACACTTTGCCGCTCATGGGCAGGTACCGTCATCAGCTCCTCGACGCCGATGCCGGTGTGTACCGGTACGATCAGCTGATTGTGCTGCGCAGCACGCGGATGCCTGCCGTGCTGCTCGAGGCCGGATCGATCGTGAACCGGCAGGAGGAGCTGGAATTGGCCAGCGACGAGCGCCGTGACCGGACAGCCGCCGCGGTGGTCGCCGCCGTCGAGCAGTTCTGCGCGGAGCGGGCGGAGGCAAAGTCTGGGCAGCCGCGGGCGCCCGGGATAGCCGCCACGCCGGCCCGCGTGCGACCCGCCTTGGCCGCACATTAGTCGAACCCTGCGCCGCACCTAACCCTCGTGACTGGCCGGTCATTAGCGGCTAAAAACTGCTCCGATTCTGACCGGGCGCTCGGCCGCCGCTCGATGGGCGGCGATTGCCGTGGCGCGGTATATTTATTCCGAGCATGGATCAGCGCACGAACGACGAACGTCGGCAGGACACCGCGCCGGCCCGGGAGACGAGACCGATCGGGACTGCGGCAACGCCGCAGCCCGCGATTGACCGGCTGCGCCGGCGGCGGCGCATGGTGTTGGTCATTACCGCCTTGATCGTCGCCATCATCATCGCCGTCGTGGCCTGGTGGTTCAATACCAGCGGATATGAATCTACCGACGACGCATTCATCGACGCGCGCACCGTCTCCATCAGTTCGCAGGTCAACGCCGCAATAGTCGACGTGCCGGTTACGGACAATCAGTTGGTCGAACCGGGAGCCGTCCTGGTGCGGCTCGATGACCGTGACTACAAAGCGCAGTTCGATCAGGCGGCGGCGCAAGTCGATCAGGCGAAAGCCGCTTTGGCCAATGTCGATGCGCAGCTTGCCGCTCAGCAAGCCCGCATCGACCAAGCGGCAAAACAAGCGGCGGAATCGCAAGCGGCGCTGTCCTTCGCCGAGCAGCAAGAACAACGCTATACGGCGCTCGTTAAGCAAGGAGCCGTCACGCAGGAGCAAGCGCAACAATATGCGTCCGGTCTCCTGCAAGCCCGGGCCAACTATGCGGCCGCGCAAGCCAACGCGGTCGCGACGGAGAAGCAGCTTCCGGTCATTCAGGCGCAGCGTCAGCAGGCCGAAGGGCAATGGGAGCAGGCGACCGCAACCAAAGAGCAAGCGGCCGCGAATTTGTCGCGCACCGTCATTACCGCGCCGGTCGGCGGACGCGTGGTGCGGCTCACCGCGACCAAGGGCAATTACGCCGCCGTTGGGCAGCCATTGCTGATGTTCGTTCCGCGGGACGTATGGGTGACCGCGAATTTCAAGGAGACGCAATTGCGCACGGTGCGGCCGGGCGCTCCCGTCGATATCAGGATCGACGCTTTCCCCGACCGCATATTCAAGGGCCATGTCGATAGCATCCAGGCGGGTAGCGGCACCGCCTTCAGTCTTCTGCCGGCCGAGAATGCCACCGGCAATTACGTGAAAATCGTGCAGCGCGTGCCGGTCAAGATCGTCTTCGATCAACCGCCCGACGTTTTGCTCGGACCGGGGATGTCGGTCGTACCGACGGTCAAGACGCAATGAGCGCCGCGCACGCGTACTCGGGGCCGGAAAGCCGTTCCGCGGCGGGCGACCGCAGCCCCTATCTCATCGCTCTTGTCGTGTCGATCGCGACCTTCATGGTCGTGCTCGACACCGCGATTGCCAATGTGGCGCTGCGCTATATCGCCGGAAGTCTCGCCATCAGCGTCGACGAGAGTACATGGGTGGTGACGACCTATCTCATCGCCAATGCGGTGGTGTTGCCGGTGAGCGGCTGGCTGTCGAACGTCATCGGGCGCAAACGCTTCTATATGATCTGCGTCGCGCTATTCACCGTTGCATCGTTGCTGTGCGGTCTCGCTACAAGTCTCACCGCGTTGATCGTATTTCGCATCCTGCAGGGGCTCGGCGGTGGCGGCATGCCCACCAGCGAGCAGGCCATGCTCGCGGATACGTTCAGCCCGCAGCAGCGGCCGCAGGCGTTCGCGATCTACGGCATCGCCGTCATCGTCGCGCCGACGGTCGGTCCCACCATTGGCGGGTGGATCACGGACAATTACTCCTGGCACTGGATCTTTTTCATCAATGTCCCGTTCGGCATTGTCTCGTTGATACTCGTGCAATGGCTGGTGGTGGAGCCGGAAGTGCTCGAGCGCGAGCGCCGCGAGCGCCTCGCCGGCGGACTAAAAGTGGATTGGGTCGGTTTCGCGCTGATCGCGCTGACTTTCGGCAGCCTCGAGATCGTACTTGACCGCGGCCAGATCGACGATTGGTTTTCGTCCCCGACCATTGTCACTTGCGCGACCATCGCCGCCTGTTCGTTCATATTCTTCATCCCGTGGGAACTCACCCGGGACGATCCGATCGTGGACATCCGGCTCTTGTTTCGGCGGCAGTTCGCCATGGCCTTCATCGTCATGCTGGCCGTGGGCGCGCTTCTGTTCGGGTCAAACCAAGTCACGCCGCAGCTGATGCAAACGAACTTCCCCTATACGGCAATGCTGTCTGGCCTGGCGATGATGCCGGGTGGACTGACCATGCTGCTCTTGATGCCTATTGCCGGTCAGATCATTCCGCGCATGCAGCCGAAATATTGGCTCGCCATCGGTCTGGCGGTGATCGCCTTCGGAATGTGGGTTTCAACCTCGCTGACGCCTGATGCGAGCTTCGGCTATTTCGCCATCGTGCGTGTTTTGCAGACACTCGGCATGCCGTTTATGTTCATTCCGATCAATTCCATCGCCTATGCCGAACTGCCGCCGCAGAAAACCAACGAGGGGTCCGCCCTGATAAATGTGGCGCGCAATCTCGGTGGGAGTGTCGGCGTATCGCTCGCCGCCACGGAACTGGTGCAGCGATCACAATTTCATCAGGCGCGGCTGACGGAAAACTTGTCCGCCTCGTCTCCGGTGTACCAGTCCACCGTTCACCAGCTCATGCAATATTTCGGGCAAACCGGACCGCCGGCGAGCGCGCAAAGTCATGCGCTCGGCTACATTGGCCAGCTGGTGGAAGGCCAAGCTGCGCTGATGGCCTACATTGACATTTTTTTCACCTGGTCAATTTTCGCCGCAGCCCTCGTGCCGCTGACGCTCGTACTCATCAGGCGCGTCGGCCCGGCGAGCGCGGGAGCCGCTGTGGGACATTAAAGGCGGCAGGCATAGTACCGCCAGATTTGATCACGCGAATTTCACAATCGCTGATCCGCCCGTGCGCAGGTCCTTTAGTCGGGCGCGTCCAAGCCACTGCGCAGGTTAAGCATACGCGTGTCCGGGGACACCATCGCTAAGCTCCAGCAGCAAATGTGTTTTTGCGTCAGCCGGTCGCCGGTCCGGCGGCCGAAAGCCTTAATTGCGACATGCTGCTGCGCCCAACTTGTTTGTGCCGTACACGCGGCACCATTTTTGCTTCAGTTCGTTAGCGAAGAGGTGGTGGGGGGCAGCAAGACCCCGGTGACGATGCCGGGAAGAAAGGAGAGTCGCCGATGTGTGACTTTAGCCTCCAAAGCGTGCGGTCGCGACCTGCAAAAGTTGGTGACAAACTGGTAACCCGTGACTTCGGCACCGGAACGCGCGGATTTGCCGACGCGGAAGACCTCGGAATGGCGGTATGTCTTATGCCGGGGACTGAGCTTGCCTTCGCCGGTGAGGTTGCTTGCCTGCCGGCCGGGCTACTCGGCTGGAAGACAAAAACCATCAATCATGCAACCGCCATTTTCCGCCAAGTCAACAAGGACAAGTTGGCCGCACATCACGATGCGCTCGAATTCCCCGATGGGCGTATCGTATTGCTGACGCTGCTGTGCGAAAGCCAAGCGGCGAGCGTGTTGCAGCTGCCGGCGCAGCCGAAAACCGAAGCCGAAGCGCGCGAACAAGAGCGGGTTGGCTTCCTCGGTTGAGACACACCGGCATTAAATAGCAATCTGACTGAACCCGGCCGCCTTTGGCGGCCGGATTTTTGTGCGGCCGAACGCTAACGCGCTCATATCCTAAGTCAATGCTGACATGCGAAAACAAGCAGCGCGAATTTTGCCGGGGCTCATTCGCCTCGGAGCGGAGCGCGAACAGTGTGCGGCCTAAGCGCCGCCGCCGGGGACAAAGCAACGGATATACGCGGTACCGTTGAACATCGTGTACCAAACCACGGCTTGACCGGTCGGATTACCTTCGTTCTTCACCACGGCTTCCGGCGGAACGACGGTCCATTCCCCGTCAATCGGCACCCAGTATTTGTTCTCGCGCATGTCGTAGTCAGTCGGATGACCATCGGCAATATCGCAGCAGGGAATTCCGTTCGGCGATTTCACCGCTTTGAACCAAGCGCGGACATCCGGGGGAACGTTGCCGAACTGACCGTTGTCATGTGCCAGCGCCGGCGTGCAAAGCAGCAGTCCCACAAATGCGATTCGCCAACTCATAACATCCTCCAGCACGCTCGAATGTTCGGCGACCGCACTGCCCTCCCCTCGACTGCTTCGATTATTTTCGCAAACGTCTTATTCGCAATCTGTCTCGCAGCGCGCGCGGCTCGTTGGCCGTTCCGCCTCGCTTGCAGGGCTAAACGTCGGCTCCAAACAATCGTTCCGGTAGCCGAGCGAGCTCACGCCGCGCTTAAGTCACAAACCCGACTTGAGTCGATATGTCTTCGAATTAGCTGCAGCTTGGTAGAGCGAACAATCGCCGTGCCGCGCACCGGGTCAATTCGGATCCGGCTGCGACTTCCTTGGCGATCAATCGGGAGCTTTGCCGGCCAGCGCCGATGAAAAACGCCGCATCCTGAATCATGATAGCCTTGGCGACGCGTTAGAATCGCAAAGAAGCCGGTCGGCCGCCTCACCCGATGAATGAAAATCTCCCCCACCGTGAATTTGACGCTGCCGGGGTCCAGCAACAGCCCCCGGGCGGCAAATCGCTTTTTTGGGCGGTTTTCCCTTCAGTGATGCTGCCGATGTTTCTCGCGGTGGCCGATCAGACCATCGTCGCCACGGCTTTGCCCGCTATGGCATCGACACTTGGGGATGTCGAGCGGGTGTCCTGGGTCGTCGTTTCGTATTTGATTGCGAACACGATAGCAGCGCCGGTCTATGGACGCCTTGGCGATTCCTATGGGCGCCGGCGCATGATTCTGACCGCGCTTGGCATATTCATAATTGGGTCGCTGCTTTGCGCGCTCGCGCCGAACATCGAAACTCTAACGGCAATGCGCGTGCTGCAGGGATTTGGCGGCGGCGGGTTGATGACTTTATCGCAGGCGCTGGTCGGCGAGACCGTTCCACCGCGCGAGCGCGGCCGCTACCAGGGCTTCCTTGCCGGGGTTTCGGTCGCGTCCAGCACATTTGGGCCGGTCGCGGGCGGTTATCTTACCCAAGCATTCGGATGGCGTTCAATTTTTCTTGTTAACTTGCCTCTCGGGCTCGTGGCGGTCCTCTTGGTGTTGCGATTAAAGACGCAGCCGGCCGACCGGCGACGAACCACGTTCGATGCCCCCGGTCTGGTGCTGTTCATGTTGTTCGTGAGCCCGGTCATTCTGGCCCTGCAACAGATTCAGCGCATGAACGCGCAAAGCCTACCGCTTGTCTTTGGGCTGGCGCTGTTTGGCGGATTAGCCCTGCTTGCGCTGATTTGGCAGGAGCGGCATTCGAGCTCACCACTCATCCCGCCGATCTTGTTCAGAGAACCGTCGGTCTGGCGCAGTGATGGCTTGGCCGCCTGCCACGGCGCCGCGTTGGTTTCGTTGATCACATTTTTGCCGATTTATCTGCGGGCGGTGCGCGGCGCTTCTCCGGCGGAGACCGGCTTACTCCTGCTGCCGCTGATGTTTGGAATCGGCATCGGATCGCTGGTCACCGGTCAATTGGTGACCCGAACCGGACGCACGGCGATGTTCCCGTCCTACGGATACATTGTGGCCACCGCATGCCTGCTCTTCCTCGCCTTTGACGTACCGCGACTGACGCTCGGGGAACTGCCATGGGTTTTCGGCGGCACGGCAATCTTCATGGGGACGGTCATGGGGGTCGTCCAAGTGACCGTACAATATATTGCCGGCCACCGCATGCTCGGCGCTGGCGCTGCCATGGTGCAGTTTTCCCGCTCGGTGGGCGCGGCCTTCGGCACGGCGGCAGTAGCTGCAGTATTATTTTCCGTTCTTGGGGCCGGCGATCCGGAGGCAGCCGGCCTGTTTGGAGCGCTGATCGACCGAGGCCCGGACGCGATCGCCGCTCTGCCGCCTGCGCGGCAAGCATTGGTCGAGGCCGAAATCGCCGGAGCGTTCCGCGCCGTATTCGTGACCATCGCGGCGTTCACGGCCGTAGGTGCTTGGCTTGCCTGGTCGATGCCCTTGCGCCGGGTGTAGGGCTGGCATCATGCAGCAGCTCAATGTGACGCGATATCACTGATCGGGGGGCAAATATGACCAAGATCCTCCTCGTCCGTCATGGGCACGTCGAAGGCATCAAACCGGAGCGGTTCCGCGGCCGCGAGCCGCTGCACCTGACTGCTCAAGGGCGTGCCCAGGCCGACGCGGTTGCAGGTCGCATCGCCAGCTCCTGGCGTCCGCGCCGCATCTATACGAGTCCGCTTGAGCGTTGCGTGAAGACCGCCGAGGCCATCGCCCGGGCGTGCGCACTCGCTGCACCGGAGTGCTGCGAGGACCTCAACGATCTTGATTACGGCGCTTGGCAATTCAAGACTTACACCGACGCCAAGAAGGAAAATCCGACATTGTTCGCGGCGTGGTTTGCGACACCGCATTTGATCCGCTTTCCCAACGGGGAATTGCTTCAGGACGTCGGCGGACGCAGCGCCAATGCGCTGCGCGAGGTGCTTGCGCGCCATCCGCTGGATACGGTCGTCCTTGTCGGCCACGACAGCGTCAATCGCACGCTGCTCTTGCAGCTTCTCGATCTGCCGTTGTCAGCATTCTGGCGCATTGAGCAGCAACCCTGTTGCCTCAACGAAATCGACGTCGTCGACGGAAAAATCGGCGTCGTGCGCGTGAATGAGACGCATCATCTGGATAAAATTTCGAACACGAGCGCCGATTAGCGATTGCCGCGCCTTCCCTCGCGCTTTTCCTGAGAAGAGCGCGTTGACGTGATTGCTCCGCGGATTATAGGCTTGCGGCCGATGCCTCGATAAGAAGGCGATTTTGTTAGGCACGGGAGGACAACATGCCGAAAGTCAAGGCGAACGGCATCACCGTAAACTATGAGCAACAAGGCTCAGGCGAACCGCTGCTGCTCATTCCGTTTTTGACCGCCGATAATGCCTGCTACGCTTTCCAGGTCGCCGATTACGCCAAGCATTTTACCTGCGTATCCGTCGATCCGCGCGGTGCCGGCGAAACCGACAAACCGCTGGGAACGTATTCCATGGAATTGTTTGCCGACGATCTTGCCGCCTTCATGCAGGCGATCGGAGTGGAGCGCGCGCATGTCAGCGGTGTATCGCTCGGCGCCGCAACGGGTTTGTGGCTTGCCGGCAAGTATCCCGAGCGCGTCAAATCGCTCTCGGTGCACAGCGGCTGGACCAAGTCCGATCCATTCCTCAAGACCGTGCTGGAAGGCTGGCGTACCATCGCCAAGGGTCTCGGCGATGTCACCGAAATGGTCATTCAGGGCATTTTTCCCTGGTGCTTTACGCCTGAGCTCTATGCCGCGAAGCCGGACTATATTGAGCAATTGGCAGCGTTCGTGCGCAGCCGGCCGAAGCAGCCAATGGACGCCTTTATCAGCCAGTCGGGCGCGGTACTCGCTCACGATGCATTAAGTCAGCTCGGGCGCATCAAGGCGCCTACGCAAATCACCTTCGGACGCCATGACCTGGTGTGCTCGCCCCGCTTTGCCGGCCCGATGCAGAACGGCATCAAAGGCAGCGAACTTTTGGTGTTCGAGACCAGCGCGCACGCGCCCATTTACGAGAGCGTTGCCGAGTTCAACGAAAAGACTCTAAGCTTTCTGCAGCGCCATCGAGGTTAAAGAGTCACGCCGGCGGCCGGTGCGCGAGCCAGCGACCGGCCTCGGCGGCGGAGAACAATTCCGCGAGCGCCGCATTGACGGCGGCCGGTTCCTCGCTGGTGATGGTGTGACCCGATCGCGGGATGACCAACAGTCCCGCAGTTGGCACCGTGCGTTTGAGGAACAAACTTCCGTCGAGACAGGTGTCGTCCTCATCGCCGACCATGACCAGAAGAGGCACGCTAAATCGGCGTAAATCCGCCTCCATATCCCAGAGGGTGGGCCGGCGCGCTTGAAGCATCGACATGGTCAGCGCGTGGCCGTGCGCCGAATGTTCGGAGAGCATCCGGGCAAATTCGGCAAAGCCGCGCGGATCTTTGTATTTATGGGTCAGGCGGCCGGGGCTCTCGGCATACGTGGCCGCCGCCTCCGCCATACCCTTCTCCGTGAACATCAGCGCCGTCGAGGCCGCAACTTTACGCATCGCCTCGCGCTCCGCAGGATCGGCGAGCGACCCCCACCCGCAGCCCGCCGCGGTCACCGAGATGCAGCGCTGCGGATGGCGGATGCCGAGATGAAGCGCGGTGTAAGCACCCATTGAGTGCCCGACGACATGCGCCCGCTCGACACCGAGCGCGTCCATCACCGCCATGACGTCGCCGCGGGCGATGTCCTGGCCGTAGCGTGCCGGATCTTCCGGAACGTCCGAAGGCGGGTAGCCGCGCGCGGAGAACGTGATGCAGCGATGCGAGCGGGAGAAATACCGCATCTGCGGCTCCCAGGTGCGATAGTCGCCGGCAAACTCGTGCACGAATACGATCGCGGTGCCGGTGCCAGCCTCTTCGCAATGTAGCTTGATGCCGTCGCGCGTTGTGATCTTGGTCATCGGTTTCGCATCGCCTATGCCGCTTGGGCCATGAGTTCCAGTTCGCAAATCTCCGTCACTGGTGCAGGCAACGTGTCGCCGGTCAAGTCATAACCAACCGCCCGCAAAATCCCGCGGGCCGGATTCAGCGCAACCGCCAGCCGGGTATAGGGATTGAGCACGGGCTCCTTCACCCAACCGAATTCGCTGACCGATAACGAGCCGCTCCAGGCCGCGAGCGACTCGCGGCGGGCCCGGCTGAAGCCAGCCGCCTCAGCGAACGAACTGACCAAGAACCGCCGCATGCCGATGCGCCCTTCCCAGCCCGGACGGCTGGGCTCCCAATCGTTGGCCGCGCACGTGTTGCTTGAACGGGTAAGAAATTCGGTTTCGGTGCGTTCGATCACGCAACGCTCGTCCGCGGCACAGCCCACGAGCGTGTAAATGGCAGGGCGCGCAATCGGGGTCATCTCCAGCAGCCGCCGCGCCGCATGAAAACTTTCGCACTCCTCGAACGCCCGGCGCAGCAACTGATCCGGCGGAATGTACGAGACGCGGGACGCGCGCAGCGCGTTAACCGCGAAATCGCAGGGGCGAAGCCAGCGCTGGCGCGTGTGGCGCCGCATCGGTGCTTGATTGAGCGCGGCCGCGAAGCGCCCCGGCGCCATCGCGGTGAGAACCCCCACGTAGCCCGGCCAAGTAATGCTGACGAAGTCGCCGCCGGAACCGCGCATGTGCGCGATTTCCGCATGCCGTCCAAGGCCGCTGAACGGCCAGTCGAGCGTGCGAATAAGCCAGGGCACGTCGTTCTGTCGGCAAGCGCGCGCCGTACAAGCCCATTGATAGGATGCATTGAGCATCCAAATGCCGGAAAAATCCAAAATGTCTGCAATCGCCGCGATTTCGGCGAAATACGGCGAACGTGATCGCCACAAAGCGCGGTGTGACACGTAATCGAGCGCCGGGATCAGCGGCAGCGCCGCGCGCGGGAAAAACCGCAGGCACGCGTCGCGCAATGCCCGGGCTTGTGCAGGCCGCATGCGCGCATGGCACAACGGACCGCCGTCACGAACGTCAATAACGGGAATCGCTGGCAACGGCGCATTCATTTGGAAACCGCCGATACGAATCATGCGGGATTTGGCTTTTGCATGTCCCCCCGCGCGGTTCCTCGTCAAGAGGGCAGCGGCATCTGACGGGCATTCTAGTAAGCGTCGCGTTTCCTGCAGGTGGATGTCGGGCCGTCGCTACCCTAGATTCAGAGGTTGACTCCGTTGGCTGCACCGCATTGAAAGCTGGGACAATTGGCATCTGTCCCAAGCGCGTGTTCGCTTCGATCCAATCGCCGACGAGGAGCTTATGGAAACGGTAAAGCTAGGAAGAACAGGACCCGCAGTCGGAGCTCTGGGTCTCGGCTGTATGGGCATGTCGCCGGGAGTTTATGGTCCAGCTGACGAGGCGGAGAGTATTGCTACCGTCCGTGCGGCAATTGACGCCGGCGTCACCCTCATCGACACCGGCGACTTTTACGGGATGGGCGACAACGAAATGCTGATCCGGCGCGCGTTGGAGGGCATCCCGCGCTCGCGTGTCGTGATCTCGGTGAAGTTCGGCGCCCTGCGCGACCCGGCCGGTGCGTTCGGCGGCAATGATGGACGGCCGCAGGCGGTCAAAAATTTTCTCGCCTACTCGCTGCGGCGCCTCGGCACCGAGTACATCGACATTTATCGCCCGGCGCGGCTCGATCCGGCGGTGCCCATCGAAGACACTGTTGGCGCCGTCGCCGACATGATCCGCGCCGGCTATGTGCGCCATATCGGCCTGTCGGAAGTAGGCGCCGAAACCATACGCCGCGCGCAGGCGGTTCATCCGATCGCCGATCTGCAGATCGAATATTCGTTGATGAGCCGCGGCATCGAAGCCGACATTTTGCCGGCGACGCGGCAACTTGGCATCGGCATGACCGCTTATGGAGTCTTATCGCGCGGAATTCTCAGCGGTCGGGTGCCGCCGCCGACCAATAAAGGAGACATCCGCATTGTCCGTATGCCGCGCTATCAGCCCGGCAACGTCGAGCAGAACCTGAAACTGGTCGAGGCGTTGCGGGAGATCGGAAAGCAAAAAAATGCCACCCCGGCGCAGCTGGCCGTCGCCTGGGTGCGCTCGCGCGGATCGGACATTATCCCGCTCATTGGCGCAAGGCGCCGCGAGCAGCTTAACGAAGTCCTCGGCGCGCTTACCCTCAAACTCGATGCCGCCGATCTCGCGCGGATCGACGCCGCGGTAACGCCGAGCCTCACCGCGGGAACGCGTTACGATGCCCCGCAAATGGCCCACCTCGACAGCGAAGCGGGCGCTCACCATGCTTCTACTTGATCGAAGCGCATCTGCGCTGCGATAGTTTCCGCTGAGAACCGGCTTTTCGTTGTCGAAAAAGTCGGAACAGCGGGAGGGGCGTCGTGGCAGAGTACGACTTCGTCGTCGTCGGTGCGGGATCGTCCGGGAGTGTAATCGCCGCTCGGCTGTCCGAAGATCCGTCGACCAGCGTTCTGTTGCTTGAGGCTGGCGGAGCCAATCACGACGACGAGAGAATTTCCTCGCCGCAACGCGCGTGGGAATTGTGGAACACGCCGTTCGATTGGGCGTTCACGACTGTTCCGCAACCGGGCGCTCTCAACCGCCAGCTCTTTTGGCCCCGCGGCAAGGTGCTCGGCGGTTCAAGCTGCCTCAACGGCCTGATTTACATCCGCGGGGCGCCTGCGGATTACGACCACTGGGCCTATCTCGGCAACGCCGGCTGGGACTACGAAAGTGTGCTGCCCTATTTCAAGAAATCGGAAGATTATTACGGCGGCGCCTCGCGTTATCACGGCGTCGGCGGTCCGCTCTCGGTTTTACGCCACACTCATCCCAATCCCCTGACCGACGCCTTTATCGAGGCAGCGGTCAACGCCGGCCATCCCGTCAACTATGATTTTTCCGGCCCCCAGCTCATGGGGGCGGGCTATGCCGATACGACAACGACGCGCGACGGCCGCCGCTGCAGCGCCGCCGTGGCCTTTCTCGTCCCCGCACACAATCGCCGCAACCTGACTGTGCAGACCGGAGCGCGTAGCCATCGGCTGGTGATCGAGAACGGACGGTGCAGAGGCGTCGCATATGAACACGAGGGCAAGCTGCAGACCGCGCACGCCGCGGCCGAAGTCATTGTCAGCGCCGGCACCATCGGATCGCCGCATCTTCTGCTGCTTTCCGGAATCGGACCGGCGGACGACCTGAATAAGCTCGGCATTGCCGTCAACGCCGACCTGCGTGGAGTGGGCCAAAACCTGCACGATCACCTTCTGACCTTTGCCATCCACGAAGCCAGCCGCGAAATTCCTGCACCGAAGCACAACGTGCTCGAAGCGCATCTATTCGCGAAAAGCGATTCCCGCCTGCCGGCGCCCGATCATCAACCCCTGTTCATGTGCAATGCGCCGCCGGCGCATGGACTTGACATCCCACCGAACTCTTATGCGATCGCGCCTGGCATCATTCGCCCGGTTTCGCGCGGCGAGCTGAAGCTGACCGCGAACGATCCGGGCGCGCCAATCCACATTGATCCGCGCTACTTGAGCGAGCCGGCCGATCTGAATGCCTTGGTCCACTCTCTCGAAGTCTCAATCGAGATTTTGGAAAACGCGGCATTTGCCAAATGGCGCAAGCGCTCGCTCTGGCCCAAGGCCAAGACACGCGCCGAGCACGAGCAGTGGGTGCGGCAAACCTGCGAGACCTATCACCACCAAGCCGGCACCTGCAAAATGGGCATTGACGCAATGAGCGTCGTCGACCCGCAATTGCGAGTTTATGGCGTCAAAGCTTTGCGCGTCGCCGACGCCTCCATTATGCCGGCCGTGACGAGCGGCAATACCAATGCGCCGTCGATCATGATTGGCGAAAAGGCTGCCGACTTGATTCGCGGCAAAACCGCTTTTCACTGACCAGCGATCACACCGGCGCGTAAGCGCCGGGGCTTGCCTCCACGACACGTGCCTGCGGCCGCGGGCGATTAATCTTGAGCCCGTCCCAGGCGGCGTTGATGATGTCCTGAGTGCCTAGCCCGTATTTGGCAAACAGAAATTCGCGGCTGCCCGCTTCGGCGAACGTATCGGCGATGCCGACACGGCGCAGCCGCGCTGGAACGCCGGCTTCCGCCAGCACTTCGGCGACCGCCGAGCCCAGTCCGCCGACAATGGTGTGGTTTTCGGCGGTGATGACAAGGCGGCTCGCTCGCGCCACGGCGATAATACTTGCCCCATCCAGCGGCTTGATCATCGGCACATTGAATACTGCGACGCTGGCGCCGTTCTCGCCGAGCGTGCGCGCCGCAGCGAGCGCCGCGGGCAGCATCATGCCCGAGGCGACAAGGCAGACTTCACAACCTTCGCCGCCGCTGAGGATTTGCGCTGTGCGCAGGTCGAAGCGGTGATCGTCTTCGAAGATCACCGGAATCTCGCCGCGCTTGAGCCGCAGATAGACCGGGCCGGGAAGTGCCGCAATGGCGGCAACCGACTGTTTGGTTTCGCTGGCATCGGCCGGCTCGACCACCGTGACATTGGGCAGCGCGCGCATCAGTGCGACGTCTTCGATCGCCTGGTGGCTGGGTCCGCCCGGACTGGACAGGCCGGGCATGAATCCCACGATTTTCACGTTGAGATTGGGATAAGCGACCGACATCGCGATCTGGTCGAAGCAACGGCGGGTACAAAACACGCCGAAAGTGTTGACGAAGACGACGCGGCCGGCACGCGCGAGGCCGCCGGCAATGCTGATCATGTTGGCTTCGGCCATGCCGATATTGATGAACCGGTCCTTAAGTTCATCGCGAAACAGATCGGTCTCCGTCTGCCTTGTCAGATCGGCGCCGAGACAGATGATTTCCGGCCGTTGCCGCGCCAGTTCGACCAACGCCGCGCCGTAAGGCTTGAGAACGGTTGAGTATGGCGGCTCACGCAAGTGCGGCCTCGAGTTCTGTCGTGATTGCCGTTTTTAGGGCGGCATCGAGCTTGATAAAATGTCCGTCGACCGTCGGCGGAATAGCGCGCAGTCGCCCCGAGATTTGCGTGCGCGCGATGACGACGAAAGGTCCAGGACCGTCGTGCCGACCGGCAAAGGCACGCCACAACGCGCCGACGTCGTGCCCGTCAATCTCGGCCACGCGCCAGCCGAATGCGCGCCACTTTTCGCACAGGGGCTCAAGCGTCGTTACCGACGAGACCGGGCCGTCCACTTGCGAATTGTTGGCATCGACCACGACCGCCAGGCGGCCCAACCGTCTATGGGACGCGAACATCGCCGCTTCCCAGACTTGCCCCTCCTCCATTTCCCCGTCGCTGAGAAACGCGAATACGTCGCGATCCTCGCCGGCAAGCTCCGCCGCGAGCGCGAAACCGACCGCGCCGGAAAGCCCCTGCCCAAGCGAGCCGCAAACCAGATCGCCGAGCGGCGTGCGTTCGCTGCCGATCGCTTCGAGCGGAGCGCCGTCATTGCCGTAGGTCGCGAGCGCCTGCGGTTCGAGCAAGCCGGTTTCGGCGGCGGCGGCGTAAAGTGCGATGACATAATGGCCGGGCGACAGCACGAAGCGGTCGTGTCCGTATCGCATGGCGCCGCCGAACAGCACGGCGAAAATTTCCGCGGCAGAAAAAGCCTGTCCGAGGTAACCGAAGCCTTGGATCGCCACCATCTCGGTCGCGCGCAAGCGAATGCGCACGGCGAGGCGACGCAACGTCGTCGTATCGGCTTCGGATCCGCGGTCCATTGCCGCCCTGGGACTAGCCGTAGAGCTTGCGGGTCGTTCCACTGCGCTCCACCTCGCGCGCGACTTTGTAAGTGCGGCCGACAAAGTCCATCGAAGGATTTGACACGCCAAACCAGAACTTCTCGCTGATGAAGTGGTGACGCAGATGATATTGCTTGATCCAACGCCCGATCCGCGTGCGCGGCTGATAGGGAATGTGGGCGACGTAGTGCACCCATTCGTAGTGGAATATCGCCAGCGTCACGCCGCACATCGCCGACGCGACCACCGACCAGCCGAAGACGATTGCAAAGCCGAGCGCCGTCAGCGCCAGATTGGGCGCGAGGAACCAGACCGGCAGAAATAAGAGATCAAGCCGCTCCGGCTCGGCGTGATGATCGTAATGCAGCCGGCGCTGCAGTTTTCGGATGAAGGCAAACCGCGACGGCTGGGCATGAAACCCGAAGCGATGAAAGCCGTACTCACTGACATAGAATGTCAACGCCCCTATCACCAGCCAAAACGGCGAAAACGGCAACAGTCCCGCCGCGAAGGCTGCCGCCAACATCGCGAGCCCGAGTGCGAGCCACACGTTGGAACCGTGGCGCAGAAACGTACCGATCATCCACGCCTCCGTAGGAACGTTTCAATTGCCTGGCGCACTGACACATTCAATGGCTTGCCGTCAGCATAACCAAGCTCGATCCGAATTCAATTCACGCGCGAGCGCCGTCCGGGCGAGACGCCCCCCTTGGTACGGCCTCATCATCCGCAGCCATGCTATGCGCGGATGGTCGCGCTGAAGCGGGTCGTCTTATCGGATTGGGGCATAACCTCCGCGTAGAGCACCACGAGGGTCGCACAATCCATCGGCATTTCATGGTTCGAATAAACCATCCGGGTATGGCGTCCGCGGGGGCCAAAGATTTGATTAATCACATGCGAGGCGCCGTTGAGCACTGAGGCCTGATCGGTGAAACCCGGCGCGCAGCCGAGCGTGCCTTCGAGCCGAACGACCTGTTTGACCCGGTCAAGACTGCCGAGGGCCACTTTGAGCTGCGCAACGGCATTCAGCGCACTGAGGCGAAATGCTTGATATCCCTGTTCGACGGTCAATTGCGCGCCGATCTTGCCCTTGAACTTCAAGTCTCCTGCCACCCACGGCAACTGCCCGGAGGTCATGAGGAGGTTACCGATGATGGTGGTTGGCGCGTAATCGCCGACCGCGGCCGCGGCCGGCGGTAGAGCTATTCCAAGTGCCTGCAGGCGTTTTTCAGGCGTTGAATCGTCAAGCGAGTCGGTGGAGGGAGACAGCATGGCTCTGTCCTTGGAATGAGGCTTACGGCCTGACACGATGCCATCCGTCCGCCTATCAAGACAAGCCTGTAGCCCAGACCCGTACCCAGACCGAGATACCTTGACGAACTCTACGAGGCGATGGCGGCGTGATGCCTTTTCTGGCAAGCCCGTCAAGTTCGCGGCCGGAAGGCTTGGGCATGTCCCGAGCAGGGAGACAACAATGAAGAAGATGCTGCTTATTGGCATAGGCGCCGGCAACCCCGAATACATGACGGTGCAAGCGATCAACGCGCTCAATGAAGTCGACGTGTTCTTCATGATGGACAAAGGGCGCGAGAAGGAGGATTTGGTGCGCCTGCGCCGGGAAATCTGCGAGCGCTACATCAAGAACAAATCTTACCGGATCGTGGAAGCCGCGGACCCGGTGCGGGAGCGAACGGCGCCGTCATATGCTTCGGCGGTTGAGGCATGGCACGAGCAACGCGCACTCATCTATGAGCGAATGATCGAACGAGAACTCGGCGACGGCGAATGCGGCGCCTTCCTCATTTGGGGCGATCCCTGCCTCTATGACAGCACGCTGCGGATCATTGAGCGGATCGCGGCCAAACAAACCGCCGGCTTCGATTACCAAGTCATTCCCGGCATCAGCGCCATTCAGGCGCTGGCAGCCCGGCATAGGATCGCGCTCAATCGCATTGGAAAGTCGGTTCACATCACGACCGGGCGCAACATCGCCCACGGATTGCCCGACAATGTCGACGATGTCGTTGTCATGTTGGACGGTGACTGTTCGTTCAAAAATGTGAAGGATCGAGAGACCGATATCTATTGGGGGGCCTATATCGGAACGAAGGACGAGATCCTCGTCTCGGGTCATTTGCCAAACGTGATGCACGACATTGAAAGAAGACGCAGCGAAGCCAAAAGCCAAAAAGGCTGGATCATGGATACCTATCTGTTGCGGAAGTCCGATGAATGATTTTGCCGCCGGAAAGCGTCTGCGGTTTTCAGCCGGCGCCGCGTAGCGGTACCGGCTGCTCATCGAGCATCGCCTGAATGGCCGCGCGCGTTGCCTCGACCTCGAGGCCGTGCTGCTCGACGAGGTCGCGGCAATCGCCCAGGATGGCATCGACGTTCTGCAGCATCTTCAGTCGCTTGTAATGATCGTCCTGATGCAGCCCCATGCTGGCGCCGACGATTTCCAAAAAATTCAAGACGCGGAACGGCCAATCGCGCTCGTGCGCGCACAATTCGCGGTGATCGGAGTGATAGACCGCGACCAGCGCGTCGACGCCGGCTGCTTCGGCCGCGAGGAGCTCCTGCTCCTGCAGCATGCGGCGGTACTGCGGCAGGACGCGCAAATTGTTAGCCTGCAGCCCGACCGCGGGCTGTTGCAGGTCTACGACTTCGATACCAGGAACGGCGCGCAAAATCTCTTCTGCGGCTGCAACGACGCCGTGAACGCCAGGGTGGCGGTGCAGCGCAATGCGCATGCGGCACGCGCTCGCGGAGCAGCGGCCGCATCCGCTCGAGATGCCGGCGCAAGAACATCGTGAACGGGGTCATGTCGAACGGCTTTGCGCCGCGCGCCTTCTCGACCGTCGGCAGCATCATCTCCGTGAACTGCACGTGGCATGACGGGCACCACGACAGAACCTCGCCGGTCTTGCTGCGGGAGAGCTTGTCGAGCGTGTTCTCGGCGACCCGGCCGAAGGTGGCGACATCGCCGGCGCGCAATTGCTGCACCCCGCAGCAATGGGTCGGCCCACCCATAACTTCGTAGCTGATGCCGAGCGCGTCCATGATGTCGAGCGCCAAAAGCGCGATGTGCGGCGTCTTGAGCACATTGCAGCCGGTATAGAACACGAAATCGGGCAGTTCCCCCGCGACGTTGTGTTTGGCAACCTGAGCGAGCCGCGCCAACAGCGCATCGTCGAGTTGCAGCCGCGACAATGTGTTGACGTCGCGCGCTACCTTGCGAAATCCTTCGACGCCGGCGCGGCGCTGCGCCGCCACGTCGTTCTTCGCCTTCGCCATGGCGACGCGCGCCATGGCGAGCAAAAAACGCGGATTGACGCCGTACGCGCACGCCTTGATGCATTCGCCCGACAGGAGACAGCCGCTCGCCCATTTGCGCGCCGCATCGTTGCCGGCGCCGCCCCGCAGCAGATCGATGACACCGCCAATGACCTCGACCGGATTTTGCCGCTGTTCAACGGACAGGCCGGCGGGTTCGGTCGCCGGGCAGACCTCGACGCATTTGCCGCAGCGCGTGCAGGCGTCCGTCATTGCGTCGACGCGATCCTGCAGCGCCGATTCGAAGCTGGCGGCCATGACCATAGAGTAACGCCGCTCGAGCCGCCGATTGAAGGGGCTGCCCGGGCGATGTAACAACGACGCAGACGCGCCGTCACCCGAACGCACGCCAACGCGCCAATGTCCGGGTAACCCGAAAGGAGAAAGTTATGGGAGCGGAAATGCGGTTGAAGGAGCTGGGCATAGTACTTCCCACGGTGCCGAAACCGGTTGCGACCTATCTTCCGTACCGGCTCGCCGGAGAACCTCTTGTTCCTTTCCGGTCAGGGTCCGCGCGATGAGAAGGGAAAGGTACTGACTGGCAAGCTCGGCGGCGAAATCAGCATCGATGAAGGGTACCGGCGCGCCCGGCTCGTCGGCCTCGGGCTTCTTGCCGCCATGCGCGACGCGCTTGGTTCGCTCGACCGTGTCGATTTCATTGTCAAACTGCTGGGCATGGTCAATGCCGAGCCGAATTTCAACGACTTGCCAAAAATCATCAATGGCTGCTCGGATCTGTTCGTCGAAGTGTTCGGTGATGCCGGCCGCCATGCGCGCTCGGCCGTCGGCAACGTCATGCTGCCCAACCAGATGTCGGTCGAGATCGAGGCCATCATCGCGGTCAAGCCGTAAACGGCGCACAATGACGCGCAGCGCAGGAGCAAATGACCCGAAGCGCGAGGGAAAAAAAATGAATGAAGCAACTTCGGCCGATCCAGTCTTATGGCACGTTGATGAGCGCGGTGTAGCTTACATCACGCTGAACAGACCGCAGGTCTACAACGCATACAATGGTGAAATGATTGCCGGGCTGCTTGCGGTCTTTGATGAGCTGGCAGGCAAGCCTTTGCGTGCGGTCCAGCTGAGCGGCAACGGACGCAACTTTCAGGCCGGCGCCGACATCAAATGGCTCGACTCCGTACGGCGTTCCTCCCCGCAGGATAATTTGCGGGCCTCACGCATGACAGCGGAGGCTATTCAGCGGCTCAACGCGCTTTCGATACCAACCATTGCGCTGGTACAGGGCGCCTGTTTCGGCGGAGGCACCGGAATGATTGCAGCCTGCGATATCGTCGTAGCCGCCGACAACGCCATCTTTTCCATTGCCGAGGTGCGCATTGGCGTTGCCGGGACAATCATTATCCCGCAACTTAACGACGCGATCGGAGTGCGTCAGGTGCGGCGGTACGCGCTCACCGGCGAGCGTTTCGACGTCAAAGAAGCGCATCGCATCGGTCTCGTTCATGAGATCGTACCACTCGCCGAGCTGACGGCCGCGGGCGAGCGGATCGCAAGTCAGGTGCTGGCCTCGGGACCTGAAGCGGTGGCGCAGACGAAAGACTGCGTCCTGCGCTCAGCGTGGGGTAATCTCGATGACGATGCGTTCAGCGCCCTCGTCAACATGCACGCTGGCAGGCGCCAATCGAATGAAGCTGCTGAAGGGTTCGCGGCTTTCTTGGAGAAACGGCCGGCGCAATGGAATGCGGCTAAGAAATCGACAAAGTAAAAGAGAAGAGCCGGCCGGTCGTGACGCCACCAGCCACAAAACACAACGCGCGTCGCAGGAGAGAACGACGAGTCTTGTGCGGCGCTAGGGCAAGGCCCTTCACGCCCAATCCTGATCTCGCCCGTAACCAAGAGGTCTCAGGCGGCTTTTCGGGTGCCAACAGGTCAATTTATTCTTTTCAATGCCTTTTGCGTCGCGTCTAATGCATTGAAGCAAGCACCGTGTGAGTGCCAAATGCCGCCAGCAAGGCGGTTCCGAAGAAGAACACGTAGAAGACGATTTTCTACCGCCACATTCCGCCACTCCCTCCGTGCGGCATGATCCTAGTCCACAAGCGGGCCCTGGGCGACCGCTATTATGCCACAGTCACGTTCATTTTTACCGGGCGTCAAATCGAGGCGGCCTGAGTTTTTCCGGCTTGTCGGCGCTTCGGCGCCGCACGCGAATGAATTTTCAGCGCTTTGAGTCGTACCTGTGACCTTGAAATGAACGAGGTCGATGGTCGCAGGGTGCGACGTTCGCGATCTATGTCTTACGTTCAGCGCCGAGGACTTCCAGAATACCGATCAGCATGCGATCGCGGCGTGCCGCCAATTCAGCAATCGATGCGCCCTCAACCTCCTTCGCGATTCCATCGATGAGCTTGCGCTGGAGCTCCGCGGTCATCGTTGGCGTGCCGAGTTCCTGCCACCATAGTTGGATCGGCGCCAGTAAGTGCTGCAGGAAGTGCTCCAGTCCGCCCGGCCCGCCCGCCAAGTGCGTAATCAGATGCGGCCCGCAAATTGGCCAGCGCAGGCCCGGACCGTAGGTGATAGCAGCGTCCACGTCAGCCACGGTCGCAACGTCCTCTGCGACCAGATTGATCGCCTCTCGCCACAGCGCCGCCTGGAGCCGGTTGGCGACATGCCCGCGAACTTCCTTACGGATGTGTATCGGGTGTTTGCCAATGTCGTGATAGAACGCGAGGGTCCGCTGGATGGACTCCGGCGAGGTCAGTTCGCCGCCGACCACCTCCACCAAAGGAATGAGGTGCGGCGGATTGAAGGGATGCCCGAGCACGCAGCGCTGGGGATGTCGGCATTGCGATTGCATCCGGCTGATCAACAGCCCTGAGGAGCTCGATACGATCAGCGCTTCGGGCGGCAGCGCAGCATCGAGTTCTGCGAACAGGGCAATTTTCAGATCCTCGCGTTCCGGGCCGCTCTCCTGCACGAATTCGGCACCGGCGACCGCCTTGCGTCGATCGGGCTCGAAGTGCATTGCGCTCGGGCTTGCTCCCGACGCGATTGCATTGAGACGCGCCAGCGTCGGCCACGCCTTGGCAATGTACTCATGGGTGAAGCGCTCCGCTTGTGGCGCCGGATCGCTTACGGTCACCTGCAGACCGCGCGCCAGGAAGCATGCCGCCCAACTTGCTCCAATGGTGCCTGCGCCAATCACGGCCACGCGGTTGATCATCGCTCGCCTCCATGGATTTTTCTTGTACCACCCGCGATCCGAAACGCAGCCGCCACCCAGCGGCGAGCAGACGCGGCTGCTGCAGCCAGGACGGACAGACCCAATCGCGGCTTCGGGTGATGCCGGCCGGCCGACGCGCCAGAATCAGCAACATCAATAATGCCAATCCCACTTCCCGCGATCCGAGCGGTAGATTCAGCGTCGTGCCGTTCACCGTTATTCCGACTTCGCCCAGCCGCAGCAGCTCCGAAATCACCGAAATTGCCGCGGTACCGACTACTGCGCCGGCAAGCGAACCGATTCCACCAACCACCAGCATAGCCAGGGTGAGAAACGTTATATTGACGTAAAACTGATCGACCGCGAGAGTGCCGAGAAAGTGACCCTGGAGCACACCACCAAGCCCCACGACCATCGCGGAAATCACAAACGCGACGAGCCGCACTTTTCCGATACTGACGCCGATCGATTTCGCCGCCGGCTCGTCCTCCCGTGATGCGCGAAGCATCAGCGCCATGCGCGTAGATTGGAAAGCGAATGCGACGATCAGACTTGCCGCCGCGCAACCATAGGCCACCCAGGCGTTGACGACGAGCGGCAAGCCGACCAGCGATGCCGTGCCTCGCGTCATCGAATTCCAGTTGCTGTAAATCACGTTGGCGATCGCGAGGAACGAAAGGGTCGCAATGCTGGCAGCGAGCGCATTGAGGCGCACGACGATGACGCCGGTAAGAAAAGCGACGAGCCCTGCCACCAGCATCGCCACAGCGGCCGCAGCGGCGACCGGCAACTGTATGGACGCGAGCAGTGGAGGAAGGCCGGGCAGAAAAATGTGCTTGGTCATGACGGGCATGTCGAGCCACGCCGATGCGTAGGCCGCAATCAGCATGAACCCGGCATGACCGAATGATACAACTCCAGAATTGCCGACAAAAATGTACAGCCCTACGACCATCACCAGCTGAATGAGCGCCTGCGTGATGGTCCCCTGCAATGCCGCCGAACCCCACGCCGCGGGGAGGCTCAACAGCGTTACCAGCGCCAGTAAGGAAGCGAGCGGCCACAGCCGTGAAAGGACGACCATCAGACGCGCTCCACCGCCTCCTTGCCGCGTAACAGTCCCTGTGGGCGCAGCAACAAGACACCGATGACGATCGTATAGGCAAGCGCGTCGCGCATCGGCCGCACATCGCCAGGCAACGCCGCCTGCAGAAATACGCTCACACCACCGACGAGGAAGCCGCCCAGCACCGCTCCGGTGAGACTGCCTACTCCGCCAATGACCGCGGCCACAAATCCGATCAGTGCCAAAGGAGCACCCATTTTTGGCGAGACGGTACCGGTTTCGGCGAGCAGCAACACCGACGTGACGGCGGCAAGGACGCCGGACATCGCGAACGCGGTGGCGATGACCCTGTTCGCGGGAATTCCGACCAGCCGGGCCATTCGGAAATCGACCGCCGCCGCCCTCATGGCGAGCCCGAGCGATGTGCGCTTGAGGAACAACGCGATCGCGACGAGAAAAAATGCCGTGACCGCGATTGTTATCAAGTGAATGGTGGCAATGCGGATATGGCCGATCACGAGAGGCTCACCGGCCGTGAGCCGGAAATCAATGCCCATGGGCCGTGCCCCAGCCATCATGACCATGAGATTTTGCAAAAGATAGCTGACCGCGTAGCTGGTGATCAGCAGCGTCACGGGCTTCGCCTCCCGCGCGTGACGGAAGGCCATTCGCTCGGTCGCCAGTGCCACGAGCACGACGATCACGACGGCGGCGGTGATCGCAAATGGTACGCCGAGAGTAAGCAACCACAGCAATACGTATCCGCCGACCATGATGAATTCGCCTTGCGCGAAATTCATCAGGCGCATGACGCCGAAGATCAATCCGATGCCGAGCGCGCTCAGCGCAAAGAGCGAGCCGACACTGAGGGCATCTACCAGCGTCTGCGCCAACATGGGGTCACCGGGAGTCCGCAGCGGCCAGACCGAACAGCGCACTCTCGAGATGCCGATGCGTGAGCACGTCGCTCGTCCTGCCGCTGATGCTGACGAGCCCGTCGTTGAGAACGTAGAGACGATCGACAAAATCCATGAGCCGCGCCGGATTTTGTTCGACGACCAGCATTGTAGTGCCGTCCGCGCGAAGCCGCCGCAAAATTTCATAGACCTTGTCGACCAGCAGCGGCGCCAAGCCGAGCGAAGGCTCGTCCAACATCAGCAATCGCGGGCGCCCAAGCAAGGCGCGTGCGATGGCAAGCTGTTGCTGCTCGCCACCCGACAAGCGATCGGCGGGTGAGTGACGGCGTTCGCCGAGAACAGGAAAAGCCTCGTACAATCGCCGCAGCTCGCCCGAGAAATCCTGCCGTTCGCGGCGCTGGAACTCGCCAAGCCGCAGGTTCTCCTCGACCGTCAAACCGGGAAAAACGCGACGGCCGGAGGATACGATAGCTATTCCGGCATGGATAATTCGCTCTGGCGCCAATCCGTTTAGCGGTCTTCCTGCAAATTCGACGGTTCCAGAACTCGATTGCTACCGCGCCGGCAATGGCCATGAGCAGGCTCGACTTCCCGGCGCCGTTGGGACCGACAATGCCAACGGCTTCGCCCTCCAACACCTCAAGCGACACACCTCGCAAAGCAGCAATGGCGCGGTAACGCACGCGCAGCTGCTCGACCCGTAGCATTAGTGGCGTGTCCCCAGATAGGCGGCGCGAACCGCGGGATTGCTCTGCACTTGCTCGGGGCCCCCTTCCGCGATCGTCCGACCGCCATCGAGCACATGCAGCCGCTCGCATACCGCCATGATGAGGTTCATATTGTGCTCGACGACGAGTATGCCGCACTCGTAACGATCGCGAATGAACCCAATCAGCAGCATTAATTGTTCCACCTCGCGTGTGTTCAGGCCTGCCGCCGGTTCGTCGAGCAGCAGAAAACGCGGACCTGGTGCCAGCGCGCGCGCGATGCCGACGCGGCGTTCCTCTCCATAAGGCAGTTCGCCAGCTATTCTCTCCGCCTTGTCGGCTAGACCGAGAGCGTCCAGCACGTCCATGGCGCCGTCGAGCGCGCGCCGCCGCGATTGCCCGCGCGAGGCCATCGCGGCCGCCACGTTTTCGCGCACCGTCAAGTCGCTGAACAATCGTACCGATTGGAAGGTGCGCGCGACGCCGCGCCGGGCAATGCGCTCAGGCGGCCACGCCGTGATGGCGATCCCATCCAACAGCAGGACGCCCGAGCTCGGCCGCTGAAATCCCGTCAGCACGTTGATCAAAGTCGACTTCCCCGCGCCGTTGGGTCCGATAAGGCCGACAATTTGCCGCCGGGCGAGCGTCAGCCGATTGTCCGAAATGGCAGAGAGACCCCCGAAGCTCACGCTGATTGCGCGGCTTTCGAGGATCTCGAGCCCGGACGACCCCTGCATGACGGCCTCGATGGGCCGATCAGAATTTGATCGGCGGCACCTTCGTTGGGGCAAAACGCTCGATCGCCGAGTGCTTACCGTGCTCCACTTTTATCATCAGCATTGGCCGGCCCATCGCCAGATGAAGATCCTTGGTGTAGGTCGTGGGCCCGACGAGCAGATCGGCGTTATGCATCTGGTTGAGCTGAGCGGCGACCTTGGTGCCTTCAGTAGTTCCGGCCGCTTTGACGGCCTGTGCCCAAGCCTCGATGACGCTGTAACCGGTCATCGAGTGAGACGTGACCGGCGCAGCGCCATACTTTTTCTGAAACGCGGTCATGAACTCTCGCACTTTTGGATCAGGATCATCGCCATAGATCGAGCCAAAGGCTTCGACGTAGAAGTTACTGAGGTCCGGCACGGCGGGAAGCCAATAGGCGCCATCATTTGCTTCGCCGGTCACTATCGGCATGGTTACGCCACCATCCCGTATCTGGCGCAGATAACTGCCCTGTTTAATGGCGCCGCAGAACATCATGAAATCGGTCGGCGGGGCGCTCTTGATGCGCGTCACTTGTCCGGCAATCGAGGTGTCGGAGGTAACGTTATAGGTGTCCTCGCCCGTGATCTTGCCGCCCAGCTCCAGCCAGCGCGTTTTGAAATAGCTACAGAGCGATTTGTTGAATTCGACTTGTGTGTCGATCAGGATGTATGTCGATCGCCATCCCTTGCGGTTGAACGACCACTCAGCAGCGATGGCGCCCTCGCTCGGCGTTCCTTCTCCCATGGTATAGGCCAGAGGACCGATGCCTTGCACGCCGAATTTCGGATCGGCAGCACAAGTCGAGAACGTAACCTTGCCTTTGGCGGTTGCAACCAGAGCAGCCGCCGCGCCGAAATCGAAATCGCAAGTGACGATGACCATCTCGGCGCCCTTGGCCAAGACTTCATTGCCGGCGATGGCCCCTTGCGCTTGATCGGATTTGGTGTCGGCTTTGACCATCTCGACCTTGCGACCGAGCAGTCCGCCCTCGGCGTTGAGCTTATCGATCGCCAGCTGCGCACCCTTCACCGGCCCATCGTCGTAAGGCGCCACGAAGCCGCTCAAGGCGACGGCGGCGCCGACGATGATCGGTTGGTTGTCAGCTGCAAGCGCCGGCGTCGCGGCAACAACAGCGGCCAACAGCACTCCGCTGCCGAACAGATTAACGCTTTTCCACATTACAGTTCTCCCTCACGTTTGTGCACTTGGGCGGGCCAAATCCGCTCTTAAGCGGGTGGTTTCTTCTTCGTCCACCGTACCGTCGGTGGCAATCACGACACCATAAACGTTGCGCGCGCGCTCGACCGAAACGTAGCCCTCGGACACATCCAGGCGTACGCGTTCGGGATCGCGATCCAGCGGCAATCCATAACCTCCTCCGCCGCATGACAGCGACCACACGAATTCGCCCGGTTGCAGGCGAATCTGGGCGCACGAATCGAGCCGCTCGATTTGACTGTTGCGCAGACGCTTAAATTGCCGCGAGGGCGAGCCGTTCAAGCCGCCGCGGGTACCTTTCGCACTGTTGATAGCACCATCGCTGACGTAACCCACTTCCAAAATGCAGTCATCGATTGGGCCGAATTCGGCGCTGGCGCTCGGGGCGCCGCGGCGGCGACCGGCACCTTCGCTATCCTGGACAAGAGACCGGCTTTTGACGAAAATCGGATACTGCATCTCGTCGATCTCGATGCTGTCGATGTAACAGAGGCCGGCGTTGCCGACATGGCCTATTGTCATCCAGGCATCGGTCCGTGGGGCTCCGGCGCCGCCCGTCATTGCGAGAAACACCTGATTGACGAACGGTTCGCCGTTGCGCGGATCGCGGCCGGAGATTACCCCCACGGCTGGAGGTATGACAGCCCCGGCCTCCGCCATGCCGATCCCATCCTTCAGTTCAGCGATCGCCGACTGCACCGCGTTCGCGACGCGGTCGGCGACGTTGGTGGTAGCGACCGAACAGGACGTTGGATGCTTGGGGATGCCGACCACGCATCCTTCTCGTAAATGCACCCGAATGCGGCGGAAGCTGCCGGCATTCTTGGGAACGGTGTGATCGATGCTGTTAAAGATGCCGACCATGGCCGCGGTACGCGCGCACGATTCAGACAGATTGAGACCACAGGGTAAGTTGTCCGGGTTGTCGCGAAGGTCGACCTCTATGATCGCCTCCTGCGGCCGTGCAGTGACCGCGACATTGACGGGAACACCCTCCGGAGGAGTCCCTGGAAACGGATCGTGCGTGCTTATGCGGCTGACCGAACCTGCGGGCACCGCACTCAGCGCCTCGATCATTCGCCGCTCGGAATAAGCAAACCACTCCGCGGCATATTCATCAAGGACATCCCACCCCACTTCCGCGGCCAGAGCCTTGATCTCGCTCTCGCCGATCCGCGCCGCGCCCAGGGTCGCGAGATAATCACCCCACCATTGTTCGGGTACGCGAATGCGCTGTCGGCACATGCGCACGACGTCCTCGACGTCGCGATAATCGCTTTGGATCTTGACCGCCGGGAATATCAGCGCACCCTCTTCGTACACGTCCCGCGCGCCGCCCATGTACGTCGTCGGCTGTGAGTTACCGCAGTCCGCCTGGTGCGCCTTGGCAACCACGACGAAACGGCTGCGTTCGGCTGCGTCGAAAACCGGCACCAGAATGGTGAAATCTGCCGGATGCGAGCAACCGTGATAAGGCGAATTGTGCAGGAAGGCGTCGCCGGCACGGGGATGCTGATGAAATTCGAACATCGACCTCGCCATGAGGTCCGGTCCGCTGAGCACGTGTATTGGTAGACTTTCGGCGCTGGCCAGGAGTTCGCACCGGGCCGTGACCACGCAACAAGAAAAATCGCGGGCCGTGTTGAGCACGCCGGATCGGCCGCTGCGCAACAGCGTATTGGCCATTTTCCGGGCGATACCCTCAAAGCGGCTTGTGATAATCGCAAGCCGGACGCCGTCCATCGGAAGCTTCTGCTGATCGGTCATCTGGCAATCCGGCGTTAAGCGGCGAGTTGCGGGATAATAGCAAGGCTGCGGAGCGGAGCGCGAATGGCGCGAGCGGCGGGATCAACGACGATGGTGGTAAACGACGATTCGACGATAGCGGGGCCGGCAATCTCGCCGCCGATGGGAATAGTTTCGAATTGATGGATCGCCGCGTCTAACCATCCCTGCTCCTCGAAATAAATCCGCCGTGTCGCCGGTTGCGTCGGCGGCAGCGAGTCCGGAGCGGTCAACGCGAGTTGCTGCGTGTGGCGCAGCGCGCAGTCGGCCCGCGCGTTCCAGCCCACGATCTCGATTTCGCAGGTCGGATCGGCAACCGCGAACACTTCGGCATGCAGCGCATCGAACGCTTCGCGCAGCCGGGTCACGTCGTGAATGCTCTCGAACTTTCCCTGCGGAAGATTGAGCGGGACTTCGAGCTCCCAGACCTGATGTGCATAGCGCGCCTCGGCTGAAAAGGTGATGGACTGCCGCACCGACTCCGCACCGACCTGGCTGATGAATTCCCGGCACCGCGACGCGAGTCGTTCTACGATGCCGTTGACGGCCGGAAAGTCGAACCGTTTGCTGGTCGTGAAATGCGTGGCGTGATAGCTCGTGGTCAAATTCGAGATCAGCGCGCCCGCTGCGCTGAGCGCAGCGCCCACTTCCGGAATGAGCACGCGCGAGCAGCCCAGCCGGCGGGCAATGGCCGTGGAATTAAAGCCAGCGGCGCCGCCGCCCCCAACCAGAACAGCGCCTCTGGGATCGATCCCCTGGTCGACGGTAATGCCCATGATCGCCTGCGCCATGTTCTCCGTTACGACGCTGAACATCGCGGCAGCCGCCTGCTCGAGATTCAAGCCCAGCGGCTGGGCGACATGCGTGAGGATCGCCGCTTGCGCGAGTGCGGCATCGAGCGCGATCTGGCCGTCGAGAAAACACTTGGCATCGAGATAGCCGAGTACGAGTGCCGCGTCGGTAACCGTGGCCCGCCGACCTCCCTTGCCGTAACACGCCGGCCCCGGATCGGCGCCGGCGCTCTCCGGGCCGACATGCAACAACCCGCCGCTGTCGACCGAGGCAATCGAACCGCCCCCGGCGCCGATGCTCTTTACATCGACCGACGGAAATCCGGTCATGAAGCCGCGCAGGCGCTCGCCGATCCAGGTTTCTCGCGTGCGCGGGATGCGGCCGTTCCTCACGACACTGATGTCGTAGGTGGTGCCGCCGGTGTCGGCAATGATTGCAGTTGTGGCCTTTTCTTCTTCCGCTGCAAAGAAGGCGCCGGCGATTGGCGCCAGCGAAGGACCCGAATTGATGAGATGAATTGGCGAGTCAGCGGCCTGCCCCGGATCGATGACGCCGCCCTGCGAGGTGACGACCAGGATACGGCCGCGATAGCCGGCCGCTCTGAGCCGGCCCGCCAAATCGCGCATGTAGGAACTCATGAGCGGTTTGAGCGAAGCGTCGATGCAGGCGGAGGATGCGCGCCGGTATTCGCGAACGGCCGGATTGACTTGATGGGAGAGCGTGTAGGGCCGGCCCGGCAGATGCGCTTCCAGTAACTCGCCGATACGAAGTTCATGCGCGGGGTTGATGATGGACCACAAGAGCGCGACGGCTACGGCTTCCACTTGGCGCGCCTTTAGCTCATCGATGATGGCGAGCACCGCGGGCTCATTGAGCGGATCACGGACCGAACCGTCCGCCATAATCCGTTCCGGCACCTCGAAAGTAAGCGCGCGCGGAACATAGGGCTTAGGAAACTCGACTTCGAAATTGAAGGGCTCGATGCGACCGCCTTCGCGGAATACCAGCACATCGCGATGACCGAGCGTGGTGAGAAAGGCGGTCTTGGCTGTGCGGCCAGTGATAATGGCGTTGATGGCGTGGGTCGTGCCGTGAATGAGCAGATCGCCGCGTTCGAGCAAATCCGCAAGCTTCATCTGCAGGCTGTCGGCCGCGATCCGCAGACTGTTGAGAACGCCCTCAATCGGATCGCTCGGAATGGTCGCCGCCTTGAACATGCGCAGCGAGCCGTCGTCGCCCTCGACAAGCAGATCCGTGAAAGTACCGCCAGTATCGACCGCAAATCTCACTTGGGCTTTCCGCCAGATGTGATCATCGATATGTTGAATGTGATCACATCAACTGATAGAAGGCAAATGGCAGATATCCTCACGGGGCACGGATTATGAGGACCAGGCCGAGAACGGCCCCCGCCGTCGCGGCAACGCCCATAAAGTCCTGAACAGGCAGGCTGCCGCGGCGAGCAAGTTCACCCTCCAGGAACGCATCTATCGAAAATTACGCGAGGCGATCGGTACCGGGCGATTTGCTTCGGGTGAGGTGATGACGTTGCGCGGTATCGCCGCTGACTTCGGCACCAGCGCCATGCCGGTGCGCGAGGCGATGCGGCGATTGGCGGCGGAGAAGGCCCTGGAAATGCTGCCGAACCGGTTGATCCGTGTTCCTCTGGTTTCGCGCCAGCGCTTCGATGAACTCACCGAGCTGCGCCAGTTGCTGGAAGGACGTTGCACGGCCGCTGCAGCCGTCCGCGCGACTGACGCCGAGCTCCGCGAAATTCAATTGCTCAGCAATCGGCTGAGCGAGGCGATCAAGCACGAAGATTACTCGTACATTTTGCGTACCAACCATGAATACCATTTCGCCGTCTATCGTGCCGCAAACAGTCCCGTCCTCCTGGAAGTCGTTGAGACGCTGTGGCTTCAAAGCGGCCCGTACCTTGCTGCGCTCAGCCGGGCGCTGCAGCAGCGCAAGAGCCGGCTCGGGGAGCTAAATCTCAGTCGGCATGAAGAAATCACCGCGGCGCTGCTTGCCGGAGATGGCGAAGCCGCCCGCTCAGTGCTGGCCGACGATATCGCGCAAACCGCCGAGTGGTACTGCAAGATCGTCGGCTTTAATCAGCGTCCAGAGCCGCCCGCGCGGCGACCACCGTATCGTCTCGTTCGCTCGGAGAAACGCCGATGAAATTAAAAGGAAAAGTCGCACTGATAACCGGTGGCTCGCAGGGTATCGGGGAGGCAATTGCCATGCGCTTCGCGCGCGAAGGCGCCCGCGTGGCGGTGGTCGCAAGTACAAGCAGAGACAAGGCGCAGCGTGTCGCCGACAAGATCAATCGCGAGTCCGGCAGCGCCAATGCTTTTGTCGCGGACGTGACCAATCCGGCTGAGGTCTCGGCACTCGTTGATCGTGTCGAATTGGAACTCGGTCCGGTGGATATTCTGGTCAATTCGGCGGGACTTTTCCTGCAAACCATAGCGGGCCAAAGCGACTTGGCGGTGGTCCATCGCATGATCGACACCAATCTCGGCGGCACTTGGCACACGATCAACCGCATCGTTCCATCCATGCAGTCGCGCAAAACCGGCTGGATCATCAACATCGCCTCAGTCGCCGGTGTGATGGGAGTCTCCACTTACGCGATCTATTGTGCGACCAAAGCCGGGATCATCATGATGACGCGCGCGCTCGGCGCCGAGCTCGCCGGCCATGGCATTCACGTCAACTGCATAGCGCCGGGCAACACCGCGACCCCGATGAACGAGGACATTCGCACGAAGCCGGAATTTGCTCCGATGCTGCAAGCCATGGCGGCGCGCACGCCGAGCGGGCGCACCTATTCGAACGCCGACGATATGGCTGGCGCGGCGTTGTTTCTTGCCTGCGATGACAGCACGGCGATGTATGGCTCCTGCCTCGTCTTGGACGAGGGTTTTTCGGCGGGAATGTGAATGAGCACGCAGCAGCGCGTCATCGTTACCGGCGGCGGCGATAGTGTCGGTCGCGCCGTTGCAGAGATGCTGCTCCGCCAAGGCGCGCTGGTGCACATCTGCGACGTTCGCAGGGAGGCGTTGGAAGACACCATCGGCGCGAATCCCGGTATGCACGGGACTGTTGCCAACGTTGGCAGGCCGGCGGAGGTGGAGCTTCTGTTCACCGAAGCGAAGGCGTGGATGGGAGGCTTGACCGGTCTTGTCAACAACGTTGGCGTTGTCGGTCCAACTGCGGCGCTCGAGGATATCGACTACGCAGCTTGGGACGAGACCATCAGTGTCAATCTAAGCGGCATGTTTTACACGATGAAGCATGCCATTCCGCTGATGAAGCAACAAGGCTTCGGAAGCATCGTCAATATTTCGACCAGTTCAACACGCAGCCGATTGCCGCATCGAGCGCCCTATGTGGTCTCCAAATTCGGCGTGGAGGGCCTGACGCTGAACGCCGCTCGAGAGCTCGGGCCATTCAATATTCGCTGCAACGCGATCCTGCCCGGAATGATCAACAATAAGCGCATGCGCGGCATCCTGGAGGCGCGCGCACGAGCGACCAATCGCTCGGTGGCGCAAATCGAACAAGAGTACACGCAATACATATCGATGCGCACGAAGATCGAGCCAGAAGAAATTGCGACTGTGATCCTGTTCCTGCTGTCGGACCAAGCGCGCCATGTGACCGGCGAGCTCATCTCGGTAAGTGGGAACGTCGAATGGGAAATATGAAGCAGCAAATCGGCGGCGCTGCACCGGACAGTCATGGCGCAACGCCGGCGTCTCGTCGGCAATCGGTGCCGAGCGCGTGGCAAACAGCGCCCGGGAGCAATGCGCACGCGGCTAGTGGACTTCTGTGGAGGGCAACATGACCGACGGAGTTATCATAACCTGTGCCGTAACTGGATCGGTACATACCCCGAGCTTATCGCCGTATCTCCCTGTTACCCCCGATCAAATTGCCGAACAGGCAGTGGCGGCCGCCGAAGCTGGTGCGGCCATCCTGCATCTGCATGCGCGGCGCCCTGAAGACGGGCGGCCAACGCATGATCCTGCGGTTTTCGAGAGATTTCTGCCGCGCATCAAGCAACAGACGGATGCTGTCGTGAATATTACGACTGGCGGCGGCATCGGCATGGCCCTCGAGGAGCGGCTGGCGGCCGCATTCCGCTTCAAGCCAGAAATGACCTCGCTTAACATGGGTTCGATGAACTTCAACTTCTCCGGCCTCGCCCATAAAGACCGAGCCTGGAAGCACGAATGGGAAAAGCCGTATCTGGCGGGCACCGACGACATCATTTTCCGCAACACCTTTCGTGATATCGAAACCATCATGAAGGTGCTCGGTGACGACCTGGGGGTGCGCTTCGAATTCGAGTGCTATGATGTGGGACACCTTTATTCGCTCGCGCACTTCCTCGATCGTGGCCTGTATAAACCGCCGTTATTCATTCAGACCATTTTTGGAATTCTTGGCGGCATCGGCGCCGATTACGATAACCTGATTTTCATGAAACGCACCGCCGACCGCTTGTTTGGGGATTACGAGTGGTCGATCCTGGCGGCCGGCCGAAATCAAATGCGCTTTTGCACTCTGGGCGCGATGATGGGCGGCAGCGTACGCGTCGGCATGGAGGACTCGCTTTATCTTGAGAAAGGGCAGCTAGCGAAGAGCAATGCCGATCAGGTCGCAAAAATTCGCCAATTGGTGCAAGACCTGGGGCTGGAAATCGCCACCCCGGCGGAAGCAAGAAAACGTCTTGGCCTGAAGGGCGGCGACAAGGTGGATTTCTGAATGGCAGAGGAAGCCGTGGCGGACGCGTCCGCCATTCTAACGCTTCGGACCGCTGCCAACATTTGGCAATGCGATCATCAGGGCCATATGAATACGCGCCATATCGAAGGCTTGTTTGATGATGCGACAGCCAATTTTGTCGCCAATCGCTTTGGCGCGCCCAATGAATTGGCGGGCAGCAACATCGGTTGGGCGGATCGCAAGCACACGTTCGAATTTTTCAAAGAGATTTGCTCCGGCGACCCACTGGACGTTTTCACTCACATCGTTCGCGAGGGCGCACGCTCTCTTACCCTTGCGCATCGAATGACGCGGTCGCTCGACAGCGCAACGGTTGCGACGGCTGAGATCGTAACGGTCTGCTTCGATCTACGCGAGCGGAGAGCCCGGCAGCTACCGGCGAAAGGCAGTACCATTCAGCCTGGAAAATAGGCCGGCATGGCGATAATCAAGTGTAAGTCTCGAGAGCAGTGAACCAACATGAGAGCCGTAGTCATCCACGCGCCAGGGCCTCCGGACCAGCTCGTCATGGGGGATATGCCCGAGCCCACGCCGGGCCCAGGTGAGGTGCTCATCGACGTCGCCTACGCCGGCTGCAACTGGGCGGACACGCAGATCCGCACCGGCATATACCCGCATCCGTTCACCTATCCACTGGTGCTCGGCTTTGAGGTGTCGGGAACGGTTTCGAAGCTCGGGCCAAACGTCAGCAATGTGAAGATCGGCGACCATGTCGCAACGTTTGTTGAGAAAGGCGGCGGCTACGCGGAGAAGGCCGTCGCTCCCGCAAGCACCCTGACATCTCTGCCCCCATCGATCTCGCTCGAAGTGGGCGCCGCACTCCCCATTCAGCCGCTAACCGGCTATCACATGCTCCACACGATCCACGGGCTGAAGCCGGGCGAGATTGTACTCATCAATGCCATCGGCGGCGGCGTTGGACTGTTCACCACACAGCTTGCGGTCAAGGGAGGAGCTCGGGTCATCGGCTCCGTCGGCACTCCGGGCAAAGAGAAGCTGGCGCTGCAATATGGCGCAGAGCGCGTGGTGATCACCAAAAACGAAGATTTCGAAAAGGCCGTCGTTGCCTTCACGGACGGCAAGGGTGTCGATCTTGCGATCGATTTGCTTGGCGCCACCATGCTCGATCGCACGTTTAATGTCGTCCGCAAACTTGGGCACATCATCAGCATCGGCGAGGCGGAGGGCCAACCGTTCAAAAATATCCGCGAGCGGATCCTGCCGCGCTCGCAAACCTTCACGCGCCTGCATCTCGGTCACATCGATCCGGATTTGCAGGCGTGGAAGGACGGGATAGCCCACGTATTGGGCGGCGTTACCGATGGATGGTTGAAGGTACCGATTGCGCGAGTCTTCCCGATGGCGGAAGCCGCCGACATGCACCGTTACATCGAGTTGCGCCAAGCCGCCGGCAAGCTCCTTTTGGCGATTGCACCTTAGTCTATTTGGCTTATCGACTGGTGGTCCCGGTCGTCCACGCGCGAAGACCTCGCGAGGGTGCCGCGGTCGGCTCAGTCGACAATAAAGACGTCGGCGCCGGATTCACAGACGACGCGATGAGGCGAACCCTGGTCAGGGGCGTGCCAGCTCGTGCCGGGCTTAAGTACGTGGCGGGTTTGGTTTTCGTGCTCAATCACGAGGCTGCCGGCAAGGACATGAATGATGTGGCCCTTGTCGCACCAATGGTCCGCCTTATACCCTCCCCCGTATCTGACAAGGCGTATCCTGATGTCCCTCAAATCTTGAGTGCGCGCCGTGGCGGTCCCGGTTTCGCCGTTTTGCACAACTGCAGGAATGGACGACCAATCGATGGTGCCGATGGGTATGTGTTGTATTTTCATAGCTTCACCCGCTGGCTCGTTGCGCTGCTTTGAATTGACTTCTAACGGCCGACGCGTGCTGACTTCGATCGAGATACGGTACGCGTCCTGAATTTCGGCTCAAGCTAAGCCTTTTCAAAATTTCGGCGGATGCTCGCGATGCCAATGCTCGGCAATGTCGCGTCCGGTGCAAAACCACACCCGGTCGTGGCGGCGCGCGTAGTCGAGAAACTTGATCAGCCCGACCGCCCGGCCGGGACGCCCGATCAACCGATCGTGCAGCGCCACGCTCATGATCTTGGGTCGCTCCGCTCCTTCTTCGTAGAGGAGGTCGAAGCAGTCACTCATATATTGCGCGAACTCATCCGCGGTGGAAAAGCCGCTATTCGCGTCGAAACGGTTGTCGTTGGTCTCCAGTGAATAGGGGATCACCAGATGGTGACGCGTGCCGAAACCCGTCCAGAACGGCAGCTCATCGCCGAGATAATCGCGGTCATATAGAAACCCGCCGTGCTCCACGAGGAGCCGTCGTGTGTTGATGCTGGGGCGTCCGTTGAACCAGCCGACCGGCGCTTGTCCGGTCAACTTCTTCATCGAGACGACCGCGAGCCGAATATGCTCGCGTTCCTCTTTCTCGCTCATATGGTGATAGTCGATCCAGCGCCAGCCGTGGCTGACCACCTCATGGCCTTCCTCGACGAAGGCCTTGCCCAGCTCGGGATACATCTGCAGGCCGCGCGCCACGGCCAGCACGCTGACTTTGATGTCGAAGCGCTTGAAGATGCGCAACAGCCGCCGGCAACCGACCCGGGGACCGTATTCGAAAACCGATTCGACGATCGGGCTGCGTTTGCCTTCATACGCGGGGAACCCGGCATCGGTCAGCAGGTTCTCCGAATGCAAATCGCCCTCGAGAATAGAGTGCTCGCCGCCGGCCTCGACGTTCAAATTGAGATTGATCGCGATTTGGGCGCCGCCGGGCCAGCGCGGGTGCGGCGGGTCCGCGCCATAACCCAGAAAATCTCGCGCCGGGCCCATATGAGGCATCGTCCGCTTTGCCGCGATCTTTGC
This sequence comes from uncultured Alphaproteobacteria bacterium, assembly GCA_963835195.1. Taxonomy (GTDB): domain Bacteria; phylum Pseudomonadota; class Alphaproteobacteria; order Rhizobiales; family Xanthobacteraceae; genus BOG-931. The sequence continues at coordinate 212,806 of CAWIEY010000022.1, read as the reverse complement.
CCGGCCGAGCCGGCGCGCAGGCGGCCGGCCGCGCTTTCTGCTAGCAGCCACTATATGTCCCCCTTGCCGATAGAGATCGGCGCTGAGCGAGGCACCTCATCCCGCGACCCCGCCGGCGATCAAGCGCAACGCCTCGTCTGTATTGAGTACTCCGCCGAACGCCTGCAGAAAAATCGAGAGCGTGGCGTTGTGCTCAGCATCATTACGCGAGGCGTTGGCGTCCGCGATCATGATGGTCTTGAAGTTTCGCATCGCTGCGTCGCGCGCAGTGCACTCACAGCACACATTGGTCACAGTACCGGTCACCAGCACCATGTCGATGCCGCGGCCGTGCAGCAGCAATTCGAGGGTACGCGTTGGATCGGCAAATGGCGTCAATCTATTTTTCGAGACCACGGGATCGGCCGGCTGGCAGTCGAGTTCATGCCACAGCGCGTGCTCGGATCGCCCTTCGGCAAAAGCCAGCCGAAAGCGATCGGCGGATTCTCCGGTGATGATGTAATTGAAGAATGTTGTCCAATCGCGCTCGGCGCCGGGGCCATAAGTGGAAATGATCCACACCACTGTGCCGCCGCCGCGGCGCAGGCCCGCGGCTAGCCGATTGATGTTAGGGACGATCTCGCGCGCGGTCGGAATTTCCGCAACCTGCCCCGGCGCCAGGAACCCGGTCTGCATGTCGACCACCAGCAACGCCGTCTTGGCCGGCTCGATGGTGACGAACGGCTGGACCCGCCCGCGGCGGCGAAGCGAGATATCGATTGCCTGCTGCGCAATATCGATCTTATGCACGCTTTCGCTTCCTTCGCGAGCCGAGCCATCTTTGCTGTAATTTGCATAATATTCAGCCGCGTGGATAGCTTTCTGGTCCGCGGCTTAAAAGAATCCAAAGCGTCCGAGTGGCCTAGGCTACGCTGAATGTCCGAAACCTATGCGTCTAGGAAATCCTGACAGAGCTGTACGAAACGGTCGACCTCACCCTCTTGCGTGGCAAAACAGGTGACCAGGCGAGCGAGAAGCCGGTCGCGGCCGAGATTTAGCTCGCCGCTCGGGCGAACATAATATTGAGCTCCGGCAGTTTTGAGCCGAGTATCGAGCGCGCGAGACAAAGCGACGAACACGATATTGGCCTCGACCGGCCAGACCGGCGCCAAGCCTATCGTGGCGAGCTTTTCCGACAACCGAGACGCCATGCTGTTGGCATGGCGCGCCAACGCAAGCCACCGATCTTCCGCGAGGATCGCAGCGAATTGCGCCGCGACGAAGCGGTGCTTCGATATGAGATGGCCGGCACGTTTACGGCGTTCGGCCATGAAAGCGGCGCGAGCAGGATCAAAGAACAGGATGGCTTCGGCGGCTAGCGCACCGGCCTTGGTCACGCCGAGTGACAAGACGTCAATCCCAGATCGCCAGGTCATACGCGCCGGCGTCGCATTTAAATGGACTATTGCATTCGCAAAGCGTGCGCCATCCATGTGAACGACGAGCGAGCGCTCGTGCGCGATGTCGCAAAGTCCGGCGATCTCGTCCAAGCTGTAGACGGTTCCGGCTTCAGTTGCTTGGGTAATGGAAAGCGCCGATGCGACCACGCGATGCGGACGATGTCCGCTTTCGCTGCCTAGTGCTCGTTTTAGCGTAACTGCCGCAATCTTGCCCCCCTCACCAAGCAGTCCGACCAGCTTAAGGCCTCCGCCGAAGAATTCCGGAGCGCCGCATTCGTCGGTGGCGATGTGGGAATCGGCATGACACAGAATGGAGCCCCACGGTGGAGTGACATGCGCAAGCGCCAACGCGTTCGCGGCCGTTCCGGTCGGCACGAGAAAGGCCGTCACTTCCCGCTCGAAAACCTCAGACAGTCGCGTTTCTACGGCGCGGGTGTAATCATCATCACCATAGGCGCTGGCAAACCCCTCATTTGCTTTGACGATGGCGTCCAGCACAGGAGGCGCGACGGGCGCTGTATTGTCACTCAAAAAGTTCAATGAACCCCGGCTAGCTCGACAGTGGCGAAAGTCTATTTATACCAGTCCAGTCCTATCCGATTGCTCGACTGACGACGAGGCTGCGTTACTAAAAAAGTCCCCGCGTCTTGACCTCAAGCCTTTGGCTTCGTTTCACCCGCGCATCGAGATTGTCGTAGGGTCTCCGTTGCGGGTAAATCAACAACTCCATCCGCGATCACGACACCATAATTTTCACGCGCGATCTCTGGCGAAAACAAACCGTCAATAACGTTGTCGAGTACAGCGGACGGGGCGCGTTTTAAGGGATCGCCATAACCGCCGCCGCTTGGGCCATAAGCAATCAATCGGTCACCGAGTTTCGCCTTCTGATAAGGCACCTTGGATGGAAGCGATAGGTGCTTACCAGATTTGGTCATCATGATCAGTTCACCCGGACAGCCGTCGGTCCCGCCGGCAAAACCCCAGGGACGATATTTTTGACCATCGCCTTCGACCGAAAAACCGCCATCAGTGAGATAGGTGAACTCACGCACGGAACCGATCCCGCCGCGCCACTCGCCCGCCGCCACCACGCCCTCGCGCAGTTCATAGCGGTTCACGCGAAGCGGCAGATGCGATTTAATATCCTCGACCGGGTTATTCCGCGTGTTGGCATATAAAGTGTCTACGGTGTCCATGCCGTCGAGGCCATAACGTCCGCCGTAGCTGCCCTCAAGAATCTCCATATGGACCCAGGGCTGCTCGTTAAGAATACCGCTGAACGCGACTACGCGAAGGTTGCCAATACCAGCACTGACCTGCTGCGGGACCGCGGGGGCCAAAGCCTTCATGACGGTGTCGGCCAGCGCATTCCCCGGACAGAAGCGGGCGATTACCGGAGCCGGAAATATCGGATTGGCCAGAGTGCCCTTCGGCGCCACAATCGTAATCGGCCGGGTTAGCCCGCTATTCTGCGGGATATTGCCGTAAACTGCGCTGTCCAAGAGAATGGATCGTAAGGTCAACCACACAGCGCAGTCGACGGTGCCCTCAAACGGCATGTTTATAGGGCGATCAGGCACCTGCGGTGACGTGCCCGTCAGATCGACCGTGAGTTCATCGCCGCCGACTTTTATGGTGACCGCGATCCTTAGATCGCGGCGGGCCGGATCCGGATCGTCCAAATAACCGTCAATCATCGTTTCAGCAGCGTAGGCGCCGTCGGGAATGGCGCGAATCGCTGTACGCATCAGCCGTTCGGAATAATCCATCAGGTCTTCGTAGGCGCCGTTGACAGTGGCGAGGCCGTAGCGGTGCACCAGATCAAGATAGCGTTGGGCGCCAATCTGAGCCGCGGCGATTTGCGCGTTCATGTCGCCGACGACGAGATCAGGAATGCGGATATTGTCGCGCATTATTTCCCAGACGGCATCATTCCGTCGGCCTTGATCCACGACCTTGATTGCTTTGAATTGCAGACCCTCCGCATAGGTATCGACGGCATCCACGATACCGCAGCTACCTGGCGTATGGGCGCCAATGTCGAGGTGGTGCGCCGTCGTGACCGAGAAGCCGATCAGCGCATCGCCGTCAAAGACCGGCACGCAGAACGCCACATCGGGTCCGTGCGAGGCACCGCCATAGGGGTCGTTGTGCATGATCACATCGCCAGGACGGAATACGTCGCCGCGCGTTTCGAAGCGCTTGCGGATGCCGCGCACATAGCCGGGAATCGGTCCTGACTGCAGCGGCGTGCTCATCTTGCATTCACACAGCTGCCGCCCCTGCGCGTCGGTCAGCGCGGTGCCGAAATCTTCGGACTCGCGAATGATGCTGGAATAGCTCATGCGCATGAGCTTGTGGCCCATTTCTACGGCTATGCTTTCCAACGCCCCCTGAATTACCGCCCCGGTGATCGGATCGACCCGTGTGTTCAGCCGACGGTCGCTGATCCTAGCGTCGAGCATCGGTTTCTCCCGTAATGGTGAGAATGAGATTTCCCGCCTGATCATTTATTGCATCGCAGCCGGGCGGGATGACCGTCGTCGAGTTTTTTGCAGAACGACGGCAGGCCCGGCGAAGCTTTCGCCAACGGGCAGCAGGTGCCGGTGGTAAAATGTGGTGTCGAACGAGCGCAATTGGCCGTCTACGCGGAAGACACATTGACCGGATCTGACGCGCGCCTTCGCGAATGTCGTACCCTGCGGCGCGACCAAATTGGCGATCTTTGGCATTTGCCCCACTCCGATCACGCGCACATTGACGATCTCGATTGGATTTTCGGCAAAGTAGTGGCCGTATTCGCGCTTGTGGGCTTCGTGAAAGCGCATCCAAATATTTTGCAGACCTTCCCGGCTGATCGCGCCGTCCGGGAAAGGGATTTTGAGCTCATAGCCTTGCCCTACATAGCGCAGATCACCGTCGCGGACGAAGGACATGTTTGCCGCTTCAAGGCGATCGGTTGCAAATTGCTCGCGCAATTGCGCCTCCATTGCGGCGATATCTGCGTTTAGACGATCCAGATCGACGTTGCCGCTCACCTGGAACTGGGTCCGGATGGTGTCGTACTTCAGATCCGTAGTTAGAAGTCCCATAGCGGAGGTTATGCCCGGATAAGGGGGGACAATGACCTCCGGAAAACCGAGCATCCTGGCAACTTCGACGCCGTGCAACGGTCCGGCGCCGCCAAAAGCAACCAATGCGAATTCGCGCGGATCGATTCCCTTCTGCACGGTACGTGAGCGAATGGCATTAGCCATGTTGCTGTTGATGACCGTGAGAACGCCTTCGGCCGCCTCAAGCTTGCTCATCCCCAGCGCTTGAGCCAAGTGCTGGATCGCTTGATCGGCGGCTTCTTCATCAAGTTTCATCGTCCCGCCGAGAAAGTCATTCTTATCAAGGCGGCCGAGCACCAGGTTTGCATCAGTCACCGTCGGCTCTTTGCCGCCACGGCCATAAGCTGCGGGGCCAGGTACTGCGCCGGCGCTGCGCGGTCCGACCCGAAAGGCGCCGCCATGATCGACGTAAGCGATTGAGCCCCCGCCCGCTCCGATGGTGTGTATGTCGATCATCGGCAGCAGCAATGGGAAACCCGCGATCGACGTGCTCCGCGGATCGGTCTCGGCGAATCGTCCGTCAACCACAATGCCGATATCGGCGCTGGTGCCGCCAATGTCGAAAGTCACCAATCTGCGGCGGCCGCTCAGCCCGCCGATCCAAGCGCCGCCGAGAACACCGGCGGCAAGTCCGGACAGCAGCGTCATCACCGGCTTATGGCTGACCATGGCAGGCGTAGCGACGCCGCCATTCGACGCCATCACCCGCAATTGCGACTGCAACCCGGCGTCGCGCAGCGTATCTTCGAGACGAGCAATATAGCCGCGCATTTTTGGACCAATGAACGCGCAAAGACAGGCAGTCGTAAATCGCTCGAATTCGCGAAACTGCGGGGAGATCGACGAGGATGTGGTGATAAAGACACCGGGCAGTTCTCGTTCTAAGATTTGCTTTGCACGCTCTTCATGCGCGGAATTCAGATAAGAGAACAAAAAGCAGACGGCGACTGCCTCAACGCCCTCGGCCTTCAGCACACGTGCAGCTTCGAGGACGCCGTTTTCATCCAAGGGCTCGAGTTCATCTCCGTGTGGGGGCGCCAACCTGCCCTTCACAACCTTCCGATGCCGCCGCTTGACCAATGGCCGGTTCTGCCATGGCAGCTCCAGCATGATCGAATAATGCTCGACGCGTTGATGGCGCGCGATATGAATAATGTCGCGAAAGCCTTCGTTGGTCAGCATCCCGGCGCGCGCGCCTTTGTGTTCCAGCACGGCGTTGGTCGCCGTTGTGGTGCCGTGCAGGAGGTATTCGATTTCACCAAGCTCGACGCCATTGTCGCTGCATATTTCCGTGATGCCTTGGATAATACCGCGCGACGGGTCGTCCGGCGTGGTTGAGACTTTGTGGATCGCCACCTCGCCACTACTCAAATCGCAATATACGACGTCGGTAAACGTGCCGCCGACGTCAACCCCAATCGCTTTCATGATCCGGCTTCCCTATTTCGGCGCGGCAGCCCGCTGCGCGAACCGCTTGCCAAACGATCAAGCGTCTTTTCTAAACCGGCAGCAAACACGCGAAGCCCGCGCCGGATATCCGCCTCACTCGTGTTCTCGCTGACGTCATGACTGCGGCCCTCAATGCTCGGCACGAACATCATCGCGGCGGGAATGCGCGAGGCCAAGATCATGGCGTCGTGCCCGGCCCCGCTGGCCATGCGCAGGTAACTTGCGTTGCTTTCAGCCGCGGCCTCCGCAAGCAGGTCAACCAACTCAGGATCCATAAGGGCCGGCTGCAGCTCGGCATTTTGCTCGCTCGACACCGCCACGCTAAACCGACCATTGGCCGCGGCCACGGCTTCCTGAAAGGTGATCTCCATGCGTTCAATGACGTCGGCAGAGGAATCGCGGAACTCAACGGTCAGATCCGCCGCACTCGGCACGACATTGGCAGCTCCGGGGCGCACAGCAACAATACCAAAATTCCAAACTGTGTGCGGTCCCCCGCTAGCGCGGAATGCGTCAGTGAGCGCAATGGCAAACTCGAACATAGCGCAGGCCGCATCCCGACGCAGCGACATCGGGGTCGTGCCGGCGTGATCGGCGCGTCCGTTAAAGCGCACAACGTGGCGGCGCAGACCGACAATTCCGGTGACCACGCCGATGTTGAGGTTTTCGCTTTCCAAGCGCGGGCCCTGCTCGATATGCGCTTCAAGATACGCGCAGTGGCGACGGGCATCGAGCCGGAGCAGCGGACGATCGCGCAACCCAGTCTGCGTCAGCCGATCAAGCAGTCGCTCGCCATTCTTTGCTACAACACCCGATAGAGCGGACTCGCCGATCTCGCCACAGAAGGTTCGGCTCCCAAGACACGGCAGCCACGTTCCCTCCTCATCGGCAAACGAAATAACATCAATCCCAACACCGCTCGCTGATTTACCCCGCGCACGGGCGACCTCGAGGCCGAACATGACGCCGAGCGCGCCGTCCAGCCAACCACCGTTGGGAACGCTATCGCTGTGCGACCCGATGAGGATGCTTTGCGTCCCATCGGGAGAACGCCCGTAAACGTTGCCAATCCCGTCAATAACCGCGTCCAGTCCGGCAGCCTGCATTTGAGCTTTGAGCCAGTGACGCGCCGCGAGGTCGGCCTCGCCGAAAGCGGGACGATTGACGCCCGAGCCCACCTTGCCGAATTCTGCAAGCGCGCGAAGGTCAGCCAGAAGTCGTTCTTCGTTGAGCGCGAGCACTGTCTACCCCGGGCTTGCCGTCGGTTCGAGCGGGCACCAGTATGAGCGCGCTCTGCATACAGAAAATCCTATTGTACTGTCTACGGCTAACGGGCTGACCGCCCGTTCACGTCCTAGAGCGGCGAAAACTGCGGGCGATCGGACCAATCAAATAAATCGCACGCTTGCTGCCGGCGGCCTGACTGCCGCCAATGCGGGGAAGCCAAAGCCGCGCGTGCGCGGCACGAGTTCGAGCCTTTTAGTCTGGTGCGATTGCGCTGGTGGCCGCTGGCCGACTGGTCGATTCTGAAAATCAGATGGCAGAGCCACGAAGGAACGTTCAGGCGCTATCCGACACGGGTAATTCGCGGCGCAAGATTCTGGCATCCGCGCGCGGTCATTTCGGTGTGACGAAACCACCCTCATTGCGATAAAAAATCATCAACGCACGTCCTTGGAGCGACGCTGATCCTGTGTGTGAACTCATTTCCGGTTGCCGAGCTCAGCGTCCGCAACACCATGCGGCTGATCGCCACCCGGCTTGTCTGCGGCTCTCAATCAGGTTCTTTACCGATCTGCCGAAATGTGATGCCATTGCCGCGATGGAAGCCTACGAGTTCATCATTATTGGAGCCGGAATTGCTGGTGCCTCTGCGGCGTATGAGCTCGCCAAGGTTGGGGCAACCCTGATCATCGAACGCGAGTTTCAGCCCGGATATCATACGACCGGGCGTTCCGCTGCGGTGTTCAGCGAGATTTACGGCAATGGCACAATCCGCGGGCTGACCATCGGCTCGCGCAGTTTCTTTAGTTCACCTCCCGCTGGATTTTGCGAATATCCGCTTTGGAACCCGCATCAGTCGATGATGATTGCTCGACCCGAGCAGATGACAAAACTGCATCACGCCTATGATCAATGGGTGCAGTTGGTACCATCAATTCGGTTTCTCGACCGCGGCGAGACGCTAGATCTCGCGCCCATGCTCAAATCCGATTACGTTGCCGGCTGCGTCCTCGAAGCGGGCGCAAACGATCTCGACGTCCACGAGATCCACCGCGGCTTTCTGCGCGCTGCTACGCGCTCCGGAGCAAAGCTCGCTTGCGATGCGGAAGTACTTGGTCTCTCCCACGATAGCGCCAGCTGGCGCGTACGCACCAAGGCCGGCGAGTTCCTAGGCAAGGTCATCATTAATGCCGCTGGAGCCTGGGGGGATGAGCTTGCCGCTCTCGCCGGCGCTCGCCCCGTCGGCCTGGCGCCGAAGCGACGAACGGCCATACTGTTCGATCCGTCGCCGCCCGATGACGTCAGCACCTGGCCAATTATTATTGACGTCGACGAGCAATTCTATTTCAAGCCCGATGCCGGAAAGGTTCTCGGCTCGCCGGCCGACGAGACCGCATCACCTCCTTGCGATGCGCAAGCAGAAGAGCTCGATGTTGCGCTCGCGATTGACCGAATTGAGCATGCGGCGACTTTTCGGGTTGAGCGTCTCGTGCGCAAATGGGCCGGACTGCGCACCTTCGTCGCCGACAAGTCACCCGTGGTCGGGCTTGATCCTGCTGTTGAAGGGTTCTTCTGGCTGGTCGCGCAGGGAGGTTATGGGATCCAGACCTCTCCGGCGCTCGGCCGTGTCGCTGCCGCTCTCGTCCGCGGCGCGGAAATCCCCGGCGATCTTAAGGACCTCGGCGTCACGGCTGCGAACCTTTCTCCGGCGCGCCTACAATAGACCTCAGTCGCAAAACAGGGAGGAAGCGATGAAGAAAACCATTTCGACGGCGGCAATGTCCGCCATCTGGCTAGCCGCGTCGGCATTATGCGGCGCCGGAAATGCGCTTGCGGCGGATCAGGAGCCAATCATCATCGGCGCCGCGATCGCCCAGAGCGGCTTCATTGCTCCTTACGATACCGACCCGGCGAAAGCCGCTGAAATGGCAATCGCGGACATCAATGCCAAAGGCGGCGTTTTAGGGCGACCCTTCAAAATGATGTATCGCGATACGAAGAGCGACATTGCCGCCGGCGGGGTTGCGGCGCAGGAACTGCTCGATGCCGGCGCAAAAGTCATCATTGTGACCGGCGACTTTGATTTTGGTGGCGCAGCGGCCAGGGCTGCTAACGCTCGCAACATATTGGCAATCGCGCCCTTTGCGGCAGACCCTAAATTCGGCGTACGCGGCATCGGGCCCTATGCGTTCAGTTTCTCGACCGCCAGCGACACCGTCGGCACGGCGCTGGCCGAATTCGCTCATCAAAAAGGATGGAAAACCGCCTACGAACTGAATCAGACAAACATTCAATACGACAAGTCAGTAAGTGCCGCCTTTGATTCTCGTTTCAAGGAACTTAACGGACCCGAGAGCGTGTTGGGCACAGACGTTTTCGTTATGGACGATGCCAACATCGCTCCACAGATAACGCGCCTCAAATCGTTACCGAAGGCGCCCGACGTGATTCTCTTGTCCGCATTCACCCCGGCTGGACCAAGCGCGCTTCGCCAACTTCGCGCCGCAGGCATCGATATTCCGGTCGTATCGGCAGAGGACATGGATGGAGATTACTGGGCCAATGCGGTCCCTCATCTCTCGAACTTCTTTAATGCCGCCATGGGCTCGATCTACGGCGACGATTCCGATGCCTCCATCAACGACTTCATCGGTCGCTTCAAGGCGAAATATGGCAATCATCCCGCGACTGCTCACACGCTGACGGGATACTCGGTAATTCAAGGGCTCGCGCGAGCGATGGAACGCGCGAAATCGGTAGACTCTCCCGCGGTAAAGACGGAGTTTGAGAAGTTCAAGAGGGAAAACCTGCTGGTCGGGCCGACTACATTCACCAAAGAGGTCCATATTACTTTTGACCGGCCGATGACCATCATCGCAACTTCTGATGGCGCCCACCATTTTGTCGAGAAGCTCGAGCTTAAAAAGCCCGTGACGCCCCACCCCTAGCTGAGCAGTCTTGTGGCGCACCCGACAAGCAGCGGCGAGAAGTCTGGCGTTCTCGCCGCCCGCAGCGTGAGCGTTCGTTTTGAAGGCCTCCTCGCTCTCGACAACGTCGACCTCACGCTGCGGCCTGCGGAAATTCTCGGCCTGATCGGCCCGAATGGGGCCGGCAAGACCACGCTGGTCAACGTCATGACCGGCTTCCAAGTGCCGAACGAAGGCCGCATCGCGCTTAACGGCGAGGAAATCACCGGCCGGCCGCCCTTCCAAATCGGCCGCCGCGGACTTGCGCGAACCTTTCAAGGGGTACGGCTGTTTCGCGAATTAACCGTGCTGGAAAACGCTGAATTGGCCGGTGTCGGCGTCGGTCTTAGCCGCGCAGCGGCCCGGGAGCGGGCGTGGCAAATCCTCGATCTGCTCGGGCTTTCCGGCATGGCTTTGCAGCGCGCCGCCGACTTGCCCTATGGCGACGAACGGCGCGTCGGCATCGCGCGGGCGCTCGCCACCAGTCCAAAGTATTTGCTGCTCGATGAGCCCGCAGCAGGCATGAACGAACAGGAGGCGGCTCAACTTGCCGCCACCGTAAACGACGTCCGGCGTAAATTCTCATGCGGGATCTTGGTCATAGAACACAACATGACCTTGATTATGGAATTATGCGACCACATTCAGGTTCTTGAGCAGGGCCGTAGTATTGCCCTCGGTACGCCGGCGGAAATCGCCCGCAATGTGGACGTGCGTCGCGCCTATCTCGGAGCAGACCACGAATTGAGACCGGCGCAGAAAGATACTTCTGAAATTTGCGCAGAACCTGGTGCAACGGAACCTCCCATCCTCGCCGTGCGCGATTTGGCTGTCAGCTATGGCGCTGTTGCCGCGCTTCGCGGCGTCTCGCTTCACGTCCAACAGGGCGAACTGGTCAGCGTCGTTGGACCGAACGGAGCAGGCAAATCCACCCTGATGCACGCCATTGCTGGCCTCGTTTCGCCCGACGCCGGCGAGATCGCGTTTGCCGGGCATTCAATTGTCGGGCTCGCGCCGGAGACCAGGGTGCGCAGGGGGATTGCGCTCGTACCCGAAGGACGCCGTGTCTTCACGGCGCTCACCGTGGCGGAGAATCTCCTGGTCGGCGGTATCACTCGGCAGCGTGATGCCGCGGCGCGCGCAGATACTGAGCGCGTGCTGCAATATTTTCCGATATTGCGCGAGCGGTACGGCCAAACCGCGGGCCGGCTCTCCGGCGGCGAACAGCAGCAGCTGGCCATTGCCCGCGCTCTCCTGTCGGCGCCACGGATTCTTCTTCTTGATGAACCTTCGCTCGGCCTTGCCGCCCGCGTCATCGATGAAGTCTACGAAATACTCTGCCAGCTCAACGACGACGGCATCAGCGTTCTGGTGGTCGAGCAAAGCACAGCTCGGGCGCTCGCGGCGTCAACGCGGACCTATGTGCTGCGCAACGGGATGGTTGAGCTCGAGGGTCGTCCGCGCGACTTGCTCAAAGACTTCGGCATTCGATGCCGCTTATTTCGGGTTTTCTCAAACTCCCCTTCAACCGCAATGACGCTCGCTCTGCAATACTCGATCGATGCTCTCAACGTGGGCGGCCTCTACGCTCTCATGGCGCTCGGAATTGGGTTGATATTCGGCATCATGCGTCTCATCAATTTCGCTCATGGCGAACTGGTCATGGCGGGCGGCTATGCAATGTTGCTGCTGATCGGTCTGCCCGGCCCGGCGGTGATTGGCGGATCTATATTGATAGTCGTGGCACTTGCGCTGGCAATCGAACGGCTGGCGTTCAGGCCACTGCGCGAGAGTTCGCCGTCGACCCTGCTCGTCGCCTCTTTCGCCTTGAGCTACTTCCTGCAAAATTTTTGCGTACTGGCCTTTGGCGCACGACCGGTGCCCTTCGTGTTCGCCAGCGTACTCGCTACCGACCTGACAGTAGGGCCCTTGCGCGTTGGCCTGCTGCAGCTCGTGTCGATGGGCCTGACAGTGATCGCTCTCGCCGGCCTGACCATGCTGCTCAAACGCACTTCGATTGGCGTACAGCTGCGCGCAGCATCGCAGGATTTTCGTGCCGCGCGTTTGTGCGGGGTGAGAGCGAATTCGGTGATCGCGTTTGCGTTTGCTGTCAGCGGCGTCCTCGCGTGGATTGTCTCGTTGATCTACTCAGCCCAAATCGGCCAACTTTCGCCCAGCATGGGAGTGAGGCCGGTCGTGATCGGGTTCGTGGCCACCATCCTCGGTGGCCTTGGCAGCCTGCTTGGCGCCGTCCTTGGCGGCTTTTTCGTCGGTGCGCTTTCGGTGTTATTGGAGGCTACCCTCTCCTTGCAGCTGCGGCCGTTCAAAGAGGCCGTCCTGTTTGCGCTTGTTTTTTTAGTCCTGATGCTTCGCCCGCAGGGGCTCATCGCCGTGCGTGCTCTGCGGGAGCGTGTTTGATGCGCGCCGAGGGGGCGATCCGTTCCGCAATCGCATGGCTGACGCCGGTACTGCTGCTTATTCTGCTGTTGACGGCGACCACGGCAGTCGTCGGAATTCTGCCCAGCGGCATGCAACGCGTGGCGACCGATGGTTTGATCAAGCTGCTTGTCGTTGTCGGCTCATACATCTTCATCGGAAATTCCGGCGTGTTGTCATTCGGTCACATAAGCTTCATGGGACTGGGCGCGTACGTGGCGGCTTGGCTGGCGATTGCGCCGGAGACCAAACAGTTCATGCTGCCAGGCTTGCCAGCGTTCCTCATGCAGTCGCATTACTCTCCGGCGTTAGCCGCCCTGGCCGCAGGCGGCTCTGCTTCGGTATTTGCCCTGATTATCGGATTGCCGCTGGTGCGGCTGAACGGCATTTCGGCGAGCATCGGCAGCTTTGCGGTGCTGGCCGTCGTCAATGCGGTACTTTCGAACTGGACCTCGGTAACCGGCGGACAGGGTTCGCTTTATGGTCTGCCTACTTACGCCAATATCTGGACCACCTTGCCATGGGTGCTTGCCGCCGTCGCGGTTGCCTGGGTATATCAGCAGAGCCGCTTCGGGCTTCGCCTGCGCGGGGCGCGCGAAGATGAAGTTGCAGCCAGCGCCAATGGAGTGAACGTCTGGCGCGAGCGCCTGATCGCATTCGTCATCAGCGCGTTTTTCGTCGGTGTAGCGGGTGCCCTGTACGGCTATTTCCTGGGAGTTATCGTTGCCCGGACATTCTATCTGCAGATGACGTTCATCACCATCACCATGCTGGTGGTGGGCGGTCTTAACAGCCTCACCGGGGCAGTAGCCGGGGTTTTGATCATAACCAGTTTGGGCGAGCTGTTGCGACACGCCGAGCGCGGCGTGGACCTGGGGCCGATCATTATCGGCGCGCATCCCGGCTTGCAGGAGCTCGGCCTTGCTGCGTTGATGCTCGTCATCCTGATTTTCCGGCCGCGGGGTTTAACCGGCGGACGCGAGATTGGGTTGTGGCCGCGCTCGCTGCGTCGCCGTCATTTGACGTAAGCGCTTTCCTTAGAACGCCGCAAACGCAGTCGTGGAAAATCGTCGATGAAATTGATTGGCGTGGATGTCGGTGGGACTTTTACCGACGTCGTTCTATTCGACAGTGAAACCAACGAAACTGCCATCCATAAGGTTCCGACGACGCCAGACGATCCCTCGCGCGGCGTCATGACCGGCGTGCTGGAGCTTTGCGAGCGGCTGGCAATCAATCCCGGCGCGATTACCCACCTTTATCACGGCACTACGATCGCTACGAACGCTGTACTGGAGTACAAAGGCGCGCGCAGCGGCATGATCACCACCAAAGGCTATCGGGATATCATTCACATCGGACGGCATCAGCGGCCGCTGCACTATTCGATCATCCAGGAGATCCCGTGGCAGCATCATCCGCTTGTGCGGCGCGCCTTCCGTAAGGTCGTTCGTGAGCGCTTAACGTCTCCTCGCGGTGAGGTCCTCGTCCCCCTTGACGAAGAGGATGTGCGGCGCGCGGCACGCGAGCTGGCCAAAGCCGGCGTCGAATCGATCGCAATCTGCTTTCTGTTTTCCTATCTCAATCCGGCGCACGAAGAGCGGGCAAAAGAGATTGTTCTCGAGGAATTTCCGCAGGTTTTCGTCACCACCTCTTCGTCTGTAGTTCCGCAATTCCGCGAATTTGAGCGTTTCACCACGACGGCAATGAACGCCTTCATTGGACCGAAAGTCCGCGAGTACATCCGGCAGCTTGGCGATGGCATGAGCCGGTCCGGAGTGACGGCGGATCTGCGGATCATGCGCTCCAACGGCGGTCTCGCCACTCCGCAGATGGTTGCCGAACTTCCCGTTCTGACATTGCTCTCCGGTCCCGCCGCCGGCGTTCTCGGCGGCGCCTGGTCGGGAGCACTCTCGGATCGGCGAAAACTCATCACGTTCGATATCGGCGGGACCAGTGCCGACATCGGAGTCGTCACTGACGGCCGCTTCAGCGAGGCGTCAGCGCGCGACACCTGGATCGGAGGCTATCCCGTCATCGTGCCGATGATCGACATCCACACCATCGGCGCGGGCGGCGGCAGCATCGCCTATGTCGATTCCGGAGGCACGTTTAAGGTCGGACCTGAGAGTGCCGGGTCGCAACCCGGCCCCGCTGCTTACGGGCGCGGCGGCGACCGGCCGACGGTGACCGACGCCAATCTGGTCCTGGGCCGGCTGGACAAGGACAATTTTCTTGGCGGCGCCATGGCTCTCGACCTTGCCGCCGCTCAGAGAGTGATTGGCGAGCTCGCAGCGAAGCTTCGGCTCACCGAGTATGAAGCCGCGGAAGGCGCCATCACTGTCGTCAACAGCAACATGGCCAATGCGATACGATCACGAACCGTGCAGAAGGGCATCGATCCGCGTGATTATGCTTTGGTGGCCTTCGGCGGTGCCGGCCCGTTGCACGGGGCGGAAGTCGCGGCCATGCTTGGAATTCCGCAAGTGATCGTGCCCCCTTACCCTGGAATCACGTCGGCGATGGGGCTTTTGACGACGGATATAAAATATGAGTTGCTGCGCACCGTGTTCGTCGTCAGCACCGATGTCGATTTCGAACGGCTTAATCGTGATTTTGCCGCAATGGGTGCAGCCCTCGAGCAGCAATTTCGCTCCGATGGCTTTGATCCCGCCAAAATCGCGTTTCGCCGCTTCGCCGATGCGCGTTACGTCGGGCAAGGCTACGAGCTTCGCATCGACATGCCTGACGGAACGATCGACGCAGCCGCTATGCAGCGCGCCTTCGACCAATTCCACTCCGTACATCAAGCGGAGTACGGGCACTTCTTTGCCAGCGGTCCGATCGAAATCGTCAATGTCAGGTTGACCGGTACTGCTCCCACCCCGACCATCCGCGGCGTAAAGGTTGCATCAGGCACGCAGCCTCGAGGAAGCATTGGTGAAGACAGATCGTACCCTCTTCCGAAGCGGCGGACGGCTTGAGCAGATGGACACTGCCTTCTATCGCCGCGACCTGCTGCCGGTCCGCGCGATCATCAAAGGCCCGGCAATAATCCTGCAGACCGACAGCACAACAGTAGTTCCACCGGAATGGAACATCGCCGCTGACGGCCACGGAAATTTGATCATGAAGGCTAAAGGTGCACAATGAACAAGAGCGCCGCTGCGGCCGAAAAAATCGATCCCATCACTGCAAGCGTCATCCAGGGCGCGCTGGAAAACGTCGCCATCGAAATGGGCTACAAGCTCATGCGAATGTCTTATTCCAGCATCATTCGCGAGTCCGAAGATTTCGGCGCAGCGCTGATCGACGCACAAAATCGCCAATTGGCGGAGGCCAAACAGAGTACGCCGCTGCAATCAGGTCCAATTCCCGGTTACATCCGCGGAATGCGCCGCCAACTCTCGGAGCGGGGCGAGACGATCGAGCCCGGCGATGTCTTTATGCATAACGACACTTACGCGGGCGCCACGCACGGGCCGGACGTCGCCTTCATAGTCCCGGCCTTTCATCGTGGGGCACTCGCTGGATTTGCCGCCACGACCGCCCATCATCTCGACATTGGGGCGCATACGCCCGGCAGCGGCGGCATTGTCGACGCAATCGACTGCTATGCGGAAGGTCTCCGCTTCCAGGCCGTCAAGGCCTATGAAGCGGGCAAGAAAAACCAACAGGTCTGGAACATGCTGCGGGCCAATATCCGCCTTCCCGACCTGGTACTCGGCGACATGGAGGCGCAGATCGCTGCGGCACGCATCGGCGCGCAGCGATACGTCGAGCTCATCGAACAATATGGCCCCGACACCATTGTGGCGGCGAGTGAAGACATGTTTGACGCGTCGGAGCGACGGATGCGGTCGGCGATCCGCGCTCTGCCGGATGGAGATTACTCGGCAACGGCAATGATCGATGGCTATCTCGATGATCCCAATCCGGTGCGCCGGGATTTGCCGATCAAGGTCACGATTCGAAAGCGAGACGACCATCTGACGGTCGATCTTTCTGGAACAGCCGCGCAGGTATCGGACCGGCCGATCAACATGCCGCTCGAGGGAACGGTAGACTGCGCCATTTGGCTTTCCATTCGCTCCGTGCTTCTCGATACTGCCGTGCACGGATCGATCCCGCAGAACAGCGGCTTGGTGCGCCCGATCGAGGTGATCGCGCCCGCGGGCACACTCGCCCACCCGATCTATCCTGCGCCGGTCATTGCCCGTTTCTGTCCGGGCATCGAACTGTCGAACGCAGTCGTGCAGGCGCTTGCCGAGGTGGTGCCGCGCCAGGTTTGCGGCGGATGCGGCAACGGTGGCGGAATGATTCTTACCGGCCAGCAGGGCAATAACTTTTGGGTCCAGGTCGAACTGTTCTCAGGAAGTTATGGCGGCCGCTACGGCAGCGACGGGCTTGATTCCGTAGATGTCTTGTACGCCAACACCCGAAACAATCCGATCGAAGACATTGAATCGCATGTACCGTTGCGCATTGACCGCTACGAACTGCGCGAGAATGCCGCCGCTCCAGGCGAATGGCGCGGAGGCGTCGGATCGATCCGGGAGATTACGTTTTTGGCCGACGGGGCGGTTTCGGTCGAAAGCGAGGGCCATAAATATCCACCGAAAGGGCTGTTCGGCGGCAGCAACGGGACGCCTTCAGAGCTTCTGTGGACGAAGGTGAGCGGCGACATCGTTCATTTGCCCTCTAAGCTTCCTTATCACCCGTTTGCCAAGGGGGATCGGATCACGGCCATTCGCGCCTGTGCCGGGGGTTACGGAGACCCCCTACTGCGCAATCCGGTCGATGTCCTTGATGATGTCATCGACGAGCTCATCAGCCGCGAGAAGGCCTTCAGCGATTACGGAGTCATCATTACCGACAAGTTTCAAATCGATGCGCAGGCGACCAGCCGGGAACGGCAAAGTCAGCGAACAGCGGTCAAAGGCTAGAGGAAGGATGCCAGCAAACTCGCGCCCGACCGATTGCTGTATGCGATCGTTGATGCATGCACATGCGCTTCCCTCTTGGGAAACGCTTACTGGGAGTTGCTAAAATGGAACGGTTCATGACTGTCGCAGGGGCCCAGCTCGGGCCGATTGCCCGCAACGAATCCAGACAGCAGGTAGTTTCGAGACTGCTTGAGCTGATGCGGGAAGCCAAATCTCGCGGCTGCGACATCGTGGTTTTCCCGGAGTTGGGACTCACCACGTTTTTTCCGCGCTGGTGGATGGATGATGACGCGGAGATCGACAGTTTCTTCGAACGCGAAATGCCCAGTCCAGCAACAAGACCGCTATTCGAAGCTGCAAAGGACCAAGGCATCGGATTTTATCTGGGCTATGCCGAGCTCGAGCAGAAAGGTTCAGAAACACATCGCTACAATACTTCGATTCTCGTGGACAAAAGCGGCTCCATCATCGGCAAGTACCGCAAGGTGCATCTGCCTGGGCACGCCGACAACCGGCCGAACTATCCGTTCCAGCACCTTGAAAAACGCTATTTCGAGCCGGGAAACTTGGGATTTCCAGTTTGGCGCGCCTTGGACGCGAATGTCGGTATGTGCATTTGCAATGATCGGCGCTGGCCCGAAACCTATCGGGTGATGGGAATGCAGAGCGTCGAACTCGTCCTGCTTGGCTATAACACGCCGACGCACATACCGTGGCTGCCCGTTTATGATCACCTGACCTATTTTCACAACCATCTTTCAATGCAGGCAGGCGCTTACCAGAATAGCACTTGGGTCGTCGGGGTCGCTAAAGCGGGCAACGAAGAGGGCTGCGATCTCCTAGCCGGCAGCTGCATCGTATCGCCGTCTGGAGAGATCGTGGCGTTGGCATCCACCAAGGGCGACGAGGTGTTCACCGCGAAATGCAATCTCGAAATAAGTCGTTTCAACAAAGAAACAATGTTCAACTTCGCACAGCATCGACGCATCGAACATTATCAGCTTATCACCCAGCAAACTGGGGCCACTGAGCCACGGTACTGATAATCGCCTCAAAGGTTTTGCGAACGTAACTCTCTCGCGGGAGTGCGGTTCAGGCCGACAGCCGCGATGCCGAATTCGGCATCGTTTCTGGCGGCCAGAACCTCTGCAAGAACGTCGATCACCGAATCAGGCGCGGTACAGGGCGCAAATCTTGTTGCCGGCCGGGTCACGCAGATAGGCAACATAGAGCTTGCCTGAGGCGCCTTCGCGCCAGCCAGGCGGGTCCTCGATGCTCTTGCCGCCGTTGGTGACTCCGGTGTCATGGAAAGCTTTCGCCTGCTCAGGGCTGGCGCACGCGAAACCGATGGTACCGCCGTTGGCGTGCGTCGCCGGCTGACCGTCGATAGGCCTGGTAATGCCGAACACGCCCGTCTTCGTGCGATAAAAGAGGCGGCCCTTCGGATCAGCTTGCCCGGCAGAGAGTCCGATGACGCCCAGCACGGCATCGTAAAATTTCTTTGAGGCAGCGAGATCATTGGCGCCGACCATTACGTGTGTGAACATGGATTGCCGTCCTTCTCTCGGTGATTTTGCGTGGATCTCGGCTCACCACGCCAAGCGTTCTTCCAATTAAGCTTCAATCGCTACCGGGGGTTAAGCAGTGAGCGACGCTCGTCATGGCACTAAGGACATGCCCTGACTACCCGCGACTGCCGCAAGTACGGTAATCGTGCTCAACGCCAGCAGCACCCAATGGAGCCACTGCATCCGGGCGAGCCTTGCCTCAGGTTTTACCTCGGTATGGCGCGTTCTTCGCTGCATAAGCGGCTCACCAATAAAAAGGATCAGCGTGAAGATTATCCACAACAGCACCATTGCATGCATCCACCAGAACGCGATGGTGCGAAAGCGGTCCCAAAGATCGAGCCGGCCAACCATATAAAAGCCGCTGGCGGCGACCAGTAGGGTAGCGACCCGCGCCTGCCAGATGAATTGCCGCTCGACAGCCTCTAGCAACGCCAAACCTTCCCGCCCGCTACGCCGGACTATCGGCAGAACCACAGTCGTTACCATGGCGACGCCGCCTATCCAGACGACCACGGCGAAGACATGAATCGCATGGGCAATCGGGATATCATCCATGGCGAGCATCACCTTGTCAGCTGGATTGCCAAAGAAAGAGGCCTACGCAGTTGGCCTTCGAGCGAAGTCGGCCACCCGGCAAACCGAAGACGTTCACCTCGACGGCCGACGAGATGGGTTTAGGTAAAAGCCCGATTTTGGTCGACCCGCTTTTACGCAGTTTCTGTAGCGGTCGAAATCATCAACGCAGAGTGGGCGTAGGCGCCGCCCGCCCGCATTTCCGCTGCGACCCAGATCGCTTCCATCAACTCTTCCGGTGTAGCGCCGGCGCGCAAGGCAGCTTTGGTGTGGCCTTGGATGCAGTAAGGGCACTGAGTGACATGGGCGACTGCGACGGCAATGATCTGTTTCACCTTCGCCGGCAACGCGCCATCGGCAAAGACCGCTTTGCCAAAGGCATCAAACGCCGCTTGCTGATTGGGAGCCAAATCGCGTCTTTTGCGACTGATCTCAGGTGTGGGGTGCGGATAGATTGAGTTCATCATGGCTCTCCTCTTGGTTGTCTCCCCTCGTCAAACTTGCTCATTGCATGATCCGTGCCTTCCCATCGAAGTCAGGCGCAATCGCCTCACGGCTGATCGGAAAAGAAAGGTCTGCATGCAACAAAAGATCAATGATAGCCGACGGACATAACGTAATCGTGCAGCATTTGCTCTCGGTTCTGCGCTTCTCCCAACAGCGCATGAATCGCATCCACCGCATACACAATTCCCATAGGTTTTGAATTCTCGTCGAGGATGGGAATCTGGCGCACACCGGTATCCTTCATTGTCGACCAGACGTCATCCAGCCAATCTCGGCGCTTGCAGGCGATGATTTCTCGAGTCATGACGCTGGCGACCGCGACCGTGCAGGAGTGGCCTCGACAACGACTCATCTGTCTCACGATATCCGCTTTGCTCAGCACGCCGACCGCCGCTCCAAGGGTATCGCACACGATAACAAGACTGACATGCGGGGCTCCGAGTAGCGCGGCCGCTCCGAGAAGAGGAGCATTATCTTCCAGCGTGACGAGCCGCTTGCGCGCCACAGGTAGTATGTTCTCGACAAGCAACATTTACCTCTCCTTCTCGCGGCGAACCTTTAAGGCGCCACAAGTTATTAGCTAATGCGCACAGCAGAGATTGCTTGCAAACGGCGAAGCTCCTTATCGTTTCAGGCAAGCAAACCTGTGCGGCTCCTCCATTCGGTCAGTGGCCGAGGGCGATTTGCAACACCGCCAAAATGCCGGCAACAGCGCACGTAAGACAGCCGAGGCGCATCGCAACCAGCGCCGGAATCTTCAGCGCGGAATGGACGTAATCCTCGATGACGACCTGGAGACCGAGCGCGCTGTGGTAAAAGAGGGCGACGAGCAGCAGCACCATCATGAGCGTGGAAATAGGCGCCTTCAACCAGCTGACAAAAGCAGCGTAACCGCTGACGCTATGGGCGATGATCGAGCCGACGAACCACAGCATGAGCGGCACAAGAGCAACCGCCGCCACGCGCTCTCGCCACCAGTGTTCAACGCCTTCTTTTGCCGAGCCCAGCCAGATGGCGCGTCCGAGTGGCGAGCGCATGTCCTTTCGGGCCATTGGCTTCATCCAGTCATGAGGAGAGCAACGAGCCAGGTTGCCACGGTAAGCACGACGCTCATCGCGACCACGGCCCAGCCCGAGGCATAGATGGCCCGCAGTTCGAAACCGTAGCCCGAGTCCCAGACCAAATGCCGGATGCCGCCGCACAAATGCAGGAAGAACGCGAAGGTAACCGCGAACAGCACGATCTGCCCGATTGGCGACGTCAATATCGCTTGGGCGACGGCGTAAGACTTTGGTCCCGCGGCTGCCGCAATCAGCCAGACGACGAGTCCCACCGCCGCAATACTCAAGAACGCCCCGCTGATGCGATTGGCGATAGAGAGGACCGAGGTGAGTTGCGGTCGGTAGATTTGAATGTTCGGAGATTGTGGCCGGCGCGATGCAATCGGCGAATCGGACATTTCTGGTCTCCACTCGGCACTCAACTGCGGCGCTCGATCACCTTCTTCTTGATTTCGGCGATCGCCTTGCCAGGATTTAACCCTTTGGGGCAGGTCCGCGTGCAGTTGAGAATGGTGTGACAACGATAGAGCCGGAACGGGTCTTCGAGGTTATCCAACCTTTCGCCGGTCGCCTCGTCGCGGCTGTCGGCGAGCCAGCGCCAGGCTTGAAGAAGCGCGGCGGGCCCAAGAAAGCGATCCCCGTTCCACCAGTGGCTTGGGCATCCTGACGTGCAACAGAAACAAAGAATGCATTCATAATATCCGTCAAGTTGACGCCGCTCCGCCGCCGACTGCAGGCGTTCTTTTTCAGGCGCGGGGGTCTTCGGCTGAAGCCAAGGTTCGATCATTTCGTATTGTGCGAATAGGTGGCTTTGGTCGGCAACCAGGTCCTTGACGATCTTCATATTGGCGAGCGGATAAATGGTCGCCGGCGTTTCGGCGTCGGATATGAAGCGTGTGCAGGCCAGCCAGTTCGTGCCGTCGATGTTCATTGCGCATGAGCCGCACACGCCTTCGCGGCACGAACGTCGAAAGGTCAGTGTTGAATCGACGGTGTTCTTTATCCAGATGAGGGCGTCGAGTACCATCGGCCCGCAGGCATCGAGGTCGACCTCATAGGCATCAATATGGGGGTTGCGGCTCGAATCCGGGTCGTAGCGATAGACCTCGAATATTTTCACCCGCTTGGCCCCGGCAGGCGCGGTCCACTTCTTTCCGCGTTCGACGCGCGATTGCGAGTCGACGCCAAAATTCCTCGGCAAAGGAAATCGCTTCGGCCATGTGAGGCGCGGCAGCTGATTTGAGGAGCGGATGATCATCGGTCGCTCTCCGCATCACTATTTTCGGCCATATTTGCAGCTTCTTTGCATGCAACCGCCGAACAGCCTCGATAACGCGAACGCAACGTTTACGTGCGCCGACGCCTCAATTGTCAATCGCTTTCGTCTTCAACACCGCGCTCATCCTACCAGTTGAGCCTCGGAATGAGCCTGTGCAGCAGCACATCGAACCGGCGCGCCGCCTTTCGATCCGTGTCCTGTAAGGCCATATAGGCCCGGCCTGCAAGGCGACAGGTCGCCTCAACCTCGCCAGCCGCCTCCAGCGCCGTCAGGCTTGCAAGTAGAATGTCAGAAAGCCGGCCGATTGTGTCCGAGACAGACGCTTCCGGTGCTTCTTTCGCATCGTGTCCGGCTTGGCTCATCGGCATTCTCAGTTCCGTATTCCGAAATACGCCTTGGCCTCGGGCGTCATCATCTCCGGCGTCCAATGCGGCTCGTAGGTCAAATCAACCTTGACGAATTTCACTTCCGGCACGCTGCTCACGCGGTCGCTGGCGCCCTGCCGCAGGTAGTTCGTCGCCGGACATCCCGCCGTGGTCGTGGTCATCGTCACACGGACGCGGCCGCTCTCATCTACCGCGACCGCGTAGATCAAGCCGAGATCGACGATGTTGTAGCCAAGCTCCGGATCGATCACTTCGCGCAGCGCCGTTCTGATGCGATCGACGAGATCGGTTTTGCTTTCGACCGAATGGAGAAGGTTGGAAGCGTCATGGCCGGTTTCGATGGGCTGCCGCAACATTGGCGCACCCGACATGAAGTGCTCCATGATCGCGCCGAGGATCAGCGGTTTCAGCCGGGGCCAGTCACCGCTGTTCTTGGTGATGGCGATGAAGTCGCTGCCGTAAGAGACCCTCGACACCTCCTCAATAGCGAATAGCCGTTCGGCTAACGGTGATGCCGTGGCCTCTGTCTTGTCGCGAACATCGAGTGTGCCCTCGGCGAGAACTTGGCGGCCGGGCAAGAACTTCAGGGTCGCCGGATCCGGCGTCACCTCCGTCTGAATGAACATGGCTCACCAACCCGGTAACGGTTGTTCGTTCCGTAGCCCAACGGTGTTCGCGGCGTACTTCCGGCGGTCATGCGGCTGCGGATTTTGCGGCGCCGATGCGGATAAGAATCTTGTATGTCTTGCCGTCCGGCTCGAAGCCGCCGCGCCATGCATGGCCGCGCTTTGCCAGCTCGGGCAACAAAAATATCGGTTCGCGACAGAGCAAGGCGGAAAGAACCTCACCGTCGTTCATGGCTTCGGTCGCGGCGAGGATGCGGACCATTGGCTCCGGGGGATCGAGGTCGCGGTTGTCCATTTGCTGCGCCGGCGCCGGCCATACGGAATGGTCGGCGGCCGGTTTCACAGAAGCGCCCTCCGTGGCCGGCGTCGTCTCCGTCGGCCGGAAGACGACCTCCCAATCGCCGCCTTCGAGCTCAAAGGCCTCATGGCTAAATCCCTTCGAACCAAGCACATGAAACAGCGGAATCGGCTTGAACGTCGCCAGCAACCGTAGTCCCTGTCCGGGAGCGAGGGTTGCCACCGCTCCCATGATCTTTTCGAACGGCTCGCCACCGGCGCGCAGGATGGGACGAACGTCCAAATATGCGAATGCTATTGACATGGCATCGTGTCCTTCGTTGTCAGGTTTGCTGAGGAAGTGAAAGCAGCAGGCGCGGTCGACGCGATCCCTGCGGCAGGCGAACGGCGGTCTTGACGTCTGCAAGGCGTCTGGTGCGCACGAGCTGCGCAGCGATGCCCACCGTCGCCACGAGCGCCGCTGCGGCGGCGCCCTGAAAAGCCCCGGCATGGCCGGCAAGCAGGGCAGCGGTGCCAGCCCAGACCGCGAGAAAATAAAGCGCAAACCATTTGATCGCGCGTCTTTCGACCACGAGATCCTGCACACGCGGCGTCTGCGTCTTGCCGAGCACCGGACCGTAGCATTCGAGCCAGGTGAGGAAGGCGACGATCTTGTAGAGTTGCGCGAGGCCGAGGCCGGAAAGCCAGCCGAACGCGATCAGAAAAACAACGGCGCCGGCCCGATCCGAAAGCCGCCCGCACGCAAGCAGAACGATTATCAGTACGACGGCTGCCATCAGCGAAACGAGCGCGAGCGCGGCCATGCGGCTGTTGAGCTCGATGTTGGAGCGCTTGCGCGCGTGATAGAGGTGGACGATGTCGGCTGCGTAGAAGACAAGAGCGGCCAGACCGACACCGCCGGCCGTTAGGAGAATGAGGTTGACGCTCGCGCCAAACGCGATCGCTACAGCGCCGCCGATTGCAATGGCCAGCGCCGCCGTTCCCAGACGAAACGCGGCGCGGGTGCTCGGCCGATCAAGCTCGGGCGCGAGCATGAACATCGCGAGGAGCCGATAGCTGACGCCCATTGCGGTGAAGGTAAGCCAGCCGCCGAGCCCAAGGACGACATGAATTGGCAAATCGGATCCGGCCACGGCGACGAACGTTTCGTCGACCGTCGCACCGCCGATAACGAGCGCGAAAATGATCCCTAAAGTCGCCGTCACCGCGACGCTGAAGAGGCCGACCACAACGAAGCGGGCTTGCAGAGGAAGCGGTCTCACCGGCCATAACGTGCAAGCCATGTTCCACAGAACGAGGACGAAGCCGGCACCGAGCAAAACCGCGGCCAGCGGAAAGAACGCCCGGTTCCAGTCAATTTGGCCGTCGAGTTGGAGGAAGCCAAGAAGCAGCGCCACCAGCCCGGCAATCAGGCAGAGCAGCGCCGGCAAAGGCAGGTTGTTGCTCCAGAGCGGCCGTGCGATGAGAACAGGAACGAACTGGAACAGCGCCCCGCACATGAGAAGGCTCAGCCATCCGATCGCCACGACATGAACGAGGATAAGCGTCTTCGGCGCTTCGATAGCGGCGTTCGGAAAGCCGTAACCAACCGCCATGAGGACTTCCGCCGCGATGAGAGCCGTCAGCGCGGCAGCGAAATACGACATGGTCCATCTGGACAGCGAGACGCCGGTCATAGCGGCCTCGTTTGACGGCTCTCCTGGGTGACCACACTCGGGAGAGCCGTCCTAAATAAACTCACGCAGCTCGTGCGAACTTGCCGATCGCGACCCGCCACGCCTCCGGACCGCGTTCGAGATAGGTCCAGGAAAACTGCTTCGGGTACTCGGCTTCGAGCTGGTAATAGAGCGGTTTCGGGTCGTGATCGTTGACAAGGATGAACGACGCTCCGGGGGCCAGCTCGTTAACAAGCCGGAAGATTTTCTCGTGCCGCTGTGCGGGGATGAGGCTGCGCACATCGACGACGTTTGTCTGCGATCCAATAGTGCCGTTCGGCATTGACAAGCTCCTTGGTTGAATGAGGTCGCCGAGCGAATGCGACCTTGCTCGAGGCGGCCCAAAAGCCGCACGGTCATAAAGCTCTTCCCAAAAACATCTATTGTCAATATATCTTTTGTCAAGCGCTACCCAACGGCGCGCGCTGATTGGGGCAAGCCGAGCCGCGCTGGAAGATCAAACACGACGCGATTGCAAAGGAAACGGATTATTGTGCGACTGGATAGCCATTGCGACAGGGCACGTGATTAATGGACAATCATCGACATCAGCCTTGACTCGTCCGCCGCAGCCGAATGAATGAGGATAAGGCCGTCGGAAACAGCCTTAAATTATTGGTGATGATATGCGCCTAACAAGCTTTTCGGACTATGCGCTACGCGTGTTGATGTACGCGGCCGCGGCCGGCGACCGGCTCATCACTATCGAAGAGACCGCGAAAACATATAATATCTCCCGCGCGCATCTGCGGAAGATCGTCAATATTTTGACGCGAACCGGATACATCCGAGCCGTCCGCGGCCGCTCCGGCGGGTTCACTCTGGCGAAGCCGCCGCATGCCATAAACCTTGGGGAGCTCGTGCGCACGACCGAGCCGGACTTCGAGCTCGTCGAATGTTTTGCCACCGGTAGCCGATGCATTATCACCAAGCGTTGCCAGTTGCCCGATGTCTTGAACGAAGCCCTACGCGCATTTATCGGCACGCTTGATCGCTATACGCTCGCCGACATCGTGCTGAGTAAGCGCGATTTCTTCCCGTCGCGTCTGCCGGTCAAGGGCGTGCGCGGTCCTCACCTCGCCGTGACCGGCTGAGACCACTGAAACGAACACTTTGAGCATGGCGGCGATGCGCCGCACGTATGGACGCGCACGATAAGATATATTATAGATAGATGTTAAAGTGACCGGGAAAAAGACTCATGACCTATGTCGTCACGGAGAACTGCATCAAGTGTAAGTACATGGATTGCGTTGAAGTGTGTCCGGTTGACTGCTTTTACGCCGGCGAAAACATGCTGGTGATTCATCCGGACGAGTGCATCGATTGCGGCGTCTGTGAACCGGAATGCCCGGCCAACGCCATCAAGCCGGACACCGAGGAGGGCCTCAGCGATTGGCTCAAGCTCAATCGCGAATACGCGGCGAAGTGGCCAAACCTGACCGCAAAGGAATTGCCGCCTGCCGACGCCAAGGAATGGGACGGCGTTCCTGGAAAGCTCGCGCACTTCAGTCCAAATCCGCACGAGGAGCAGTCGGACCCTGCGGGTTCGCCGCCGCAAGCTGCAAAGGAGCAAGCAGAGAACAGCCCGCCGTAATGATGGCGAGCGGATGGTTGCGTCTGATCCGAAAGGATCACGCCGCTAAGTTTTGTGAGCCGCCTCGACGCTTAGGCGAGCGAAGCGAGAGGCGGCCGCCGCAGTCAGGATCGCAGGAGCCAGCATGTCCATGAGCCACACAATTTCTGCCGGCGCCGAAAATGGCCATGCCATTCCGCACGGCTGGCGCCGTTATGTCTATTCGACCAACCACAAGGACATCGGGACCATGTACCTGGTGTTCTCGTTGGTCGCTGGCATCATCGGCGCGATCTTCTCCATGCTCATTCGTGCCGAGCTGATGTTTCCCGGCCTGCAGATCTTCCACGACCCTCACTATTACAATGTAGTCGTAACGGCGCATGGGCTGGTTATGATCTTCTTCGTGCTCATGCCGGCGATGGTCGGCGGTTTCGGCAATTGGATGGTGCCGCTGATGATCGGCGCGCCGGATATGGCTTTTCCGCGCATGAACAACATCTCGTTTTGGCTATTGCCGGCGGCATTTGCGCTGTTCGTGACTTCACTGTTTTTCGAAGGCGAAGCCGGCGTCAACGGCGCCGGAACGGGATGGACTCTCTACGCACCGCTGTCGACCTACGGGCACCCCGGCCCGGCGGTGGATTTCGTCATCCTGTCGCTGCATCTGGCCGGCGCCTCGTCAATCCTCGGCGCCATCAATTTCATCACCACGATCTTCAACATGCGTGCACCGGGCATGACCATGCATAAGATGCCGCTGTTTGTCTGGGGCGAGCTGGTCACGACGTTCATGCTTTTACTGGCGCTGCCGGTGCTGGCGGGCGCGATCACCATGCTGCTAACCGACAGGAATTTCGGCACCACGTTCTTCGATCCGCACGGCGGCGGCGATCCGCTGCTGTTCCAGCATCTGTTCTGGTTCTTTGGCCACCCTGAAGTCTACATCATGATTTTGCCCGGCTTCGGCATGATCAGCCAGATCGTATCGACGTTCTCGCGCAAGCCGGTGTTCGGCTATCTCGGCATGGCCTATGCCATGGTCGCCATCGGCGGCATCGGCTTCGTGGTTTGGGCGCACCACATGTTCACCGTTGGCATGTCGGCGCCGGTGCAGGCCTACTTCGTCGCCGCCAGCATGGTCATCGCCGTACCCACGGGCGTAAAGATCTTCTCCTGGATTGCCACCATGTGGGGCGGCTCGGTCGAGTTCAAGACGCCGATGCTCTGGGCGATCGGTTTCATCTTCCTGTTCGTCATCGGCGGGGTAACCGGCGTGGTGCTCGCCAACGCCGGCGTGGACCGGGTATTGCAGGACACCTACTACGTCGTGGCGCATTTCCACTACGTGCTCTCCCTCGCCGCGGTCTTCGCCATTTTCGGCGCGTGGTACTATTGGTTCCCGAAGATAACTGGCTACATGTACAATGAAACGATCGGCAAGGTGCATTTTTGGATGACCTTCATTGGCGCCAACATCGCCTTCTTTCCGCATCACTTCCTTGGGCTTGCCGGGATGCCGCGCCGGGTTGCTGATTATCCCGATGCATTTGCCGACTGGAACTTTATCTCTTCCGTCGGCTCGTACATCTCCGGCTTCGCCGTGCTGGTGTTCTTGTTCGGCATGGTGCTGGCCTTCATCCGCAAGGTGCCGGCAACCGCCAATCCGTGGGGTGCCGGCGCAACGACGCTGGAATGGACGCTGCCGTCGCCGCCGCCGTTCCATCAATTCGAGACATTGCCACGAATAACGTCATGAAAAAGATTGCTCGTCGTTATACTCCATGAAAAAGACATTCAAGGCTGGCGATCACGTGAGCTGGAATTCAGAAGCCGGTCGGGTCAGCGGCGTGATCGTAAAAGTGCATACAAAAAATGTGGACTTCAAAGGCTATACTCATCATGCCACGCAGGATGATCCTCAGTACGAAATCAAGAGCGACAAAACGGACCATATCGCCCTGCACAAGGGCGGCGCGTTGCGGCATCTTCGACGATAGGCGCTTACATCTCGGTCGATTTTGAGGGCCTGCTGCGCCGTGAACCTTCCAGCCGCCCTCGCCGCCATGAGGCGCGATGTCAGCAAACGGTTTGAAGACACCCGCGCTCTGAAACGGAAGCTCGACAAGCGACGAAGCTTGCAACCTGAGCGTATAGGCGGATGCGGGCATGGCAAATCCGTTCTTTACGATCGGACATTCGACACGGCCGCTTGACGCCTTCGTCGGCTTAATCAGAAGCGCGGAGTTGAGGCTCGTTGTCGACGTTCGGACCATGGCCCGGTCCCGCCGTAATCCGCAATACAACAGTGATCTGCTTCCTGCATCGCTTTCCGCATTCGGAATCGGATACGAGCATATTGCCGAGCTCGGAGGGTTGCGTGGACAGCAGCGGGCGGTGCCGCAGACCACGAATGCGTTTTGGCAAAACCGCAGCTTTCACAACTATGCCGACTACGCCATGGGTGAGGACTTTCGAACGGGTTTGCGCAGATTGCGCAAGCTAGGACATTCGGAACGGTGCGTCATCATGTGTGCGGAGACTTTGTGGTGGCGGTGTCACCGGCGCATCATTACTGACTACCTGATTGCCGCAGGCGAGGTCGTATTTCACATTATCGGCCCTAACCAAATCCGGCAGGCGCAGATGACGCCCGCAGCGAAGGTAGAGCCGACTAGAATAGTCACCTACCGCGCCGACGTTTAGGATGCATATGGGCTATCCCTGAATTTATCCTTGATGTGAACCTGCGAGCTATTCCAATGAAGGCAGCGGTGGTTCGAAACTGGGGCGAGGCTTTCGCCATCGAAGACCGCCCTACCCCCGAACCGAAGCCCGGGGAAGCGGTCATGCAGATCCGCGCTGCCGGCGTCGGCCTGACATTACTCAACATGCGCAGCGGCCGGTTTGGTGGCACAACGCCCCGTATTATGGGGCATGAACTGGGTGGCGACATTGTCGCCGTCGGCGAGGGTGTGACCAATGTCAAAATTGGCGATCGTGCAGCGGTTTATTTTTACCTCGTATGCGGACAATGCCGATGGTGCCGCGGCGGTCGAGAGACGCTCTGCGAAAATTTCGGCGGTTACGTCGGCGTCCACCGCGACGGGGGCTTTGCCGAATTTATCTCGCTTCCCAGCGAAAACTACCTAAAAATTCCGGATGCGCTCGACTACGAGTCCGCCGCCGTCGCCGCCGACGCGGTGAATACAAACTGGCACTGCATGCGCGAGCGAGCGCGCATCAATCCCCATGACGCCGTTTTGCTGATTGGCGCCGGCGGCGGTCTCGGGGTGCACGGTGTGCAAGTCGCCAAATGCTTTGGCGCCCGGGTCATCGCCGCTGACATTTCCGACGAAAAACTCGATTTGGCGAAACGCTGGGGCGCCGATGACACCATTAATGTGCGCGCCGTAGACGATCTCGCCAAGGAAGTAAGACGCTTAACCGACAACCGGGGTGTTCAAGCTGCCATCGATTTTGTCGGCCACGGCGAAACATTTCAGGCTGCAATCGACAGCCTCGCCACCGCCGGCCGCGCTGTTATCGTCGGCGCTGGGCACGGCAGGGTCACATTCGATCCGCTTGGTCTCATTCTTCACGAGCAGATTGTTACCGGCTCTCGCCATTCCACGCGGGCTGAGTTCATCGAGACAATGAACATAATGGCTCGAGGCTTGGTCAAACCTGTCATTGGCAAACGCGTGCATTTTACCGAAGTCGAGACACTGTTCGACGATCTCAAGAACCAGCGATTGCTGGGCCGGGGTGCCGTCACGTACGAATGAGCAGTCCGAACTGACGCGCAATCATCGATGCTCGCTTTTCGCCCCCATGCGGTCGCGCGTGCACGCTACGTCGGTTGTGGCCGCTGGTCGGAAGCACAGCAATCAGTCGGGATATTCGTCCGAACCCTGCACGATAAAAGCGCGACTCGGATTTGTTCCTAACTTTGTTAGTTACGCGTCACCACGTCGCGGGCGCGCGCCTTTCCAGCGTTTGACGACGCCGGTTTCAATTGCAAATAAGTCAAGGAGCCTGCCAGCGGTTTGGTTGATGATATCGTCGACACTACGCGGACGATTGTAGAATGCCGGAACGATCGGCGCCACGATGGCACCCATTTCTGCGAGCTGGGTCATCGTGCGCAAATGGCCGACATGCAGGGGTGTCTCTCGGATCGCGAGCACGAGGCGGCGGCGCTCCTTTAGCGTGACGTCGGCGGCGCGAGTGAGGAGCGTGCTCGTTACACCGGTGGCGATTTCACTCATTGTGCGTACCGAGCAAGGCACGATCAGCATGCCCATCGTCGGGAATGAGCCGGATGAGATCGATGCCCCGACGTTGCTAACCGCATAATGCACCGACGCCATAGCTTGCAGGGAAGCCGGCTTAAGATCGGTCTCATAGGCGAGCGTCATCTCGGCGGATTTGCTCATCACCAAGTGAGTTTCAATCTCGGTATGCTTCAATAGTTCGAGCACGCGCACGCCGTAGATGATGCCGGAAGCGCCTGAGATCCCGATAATAAGGCGGCGTCGGCTATGAGCTTCGCCAGCGCCTGCAGCGCCACCACTCGGCGTCGTCATTCGCAACCTCGCATTTTTTCGAAGCCTCGTTACTTTACGATCTTAAGGACAGCTCTCGAAGTTTCACCCTCATAGCCGAGACGCGAAGAAAGCGCCCTGGCCGCTTCTTTGAGTCGCTGTGCGATCGGCCCGTTCCATCTTGAATCGAAACGATCGGCGAGACCCATTCCGGCAAGCGCGAGCACCGGCCGCCCGCGGTAGTCAAAGATCGGCACCGCCAGGGCATGAATGCCGGGCGTCGTCTCGCCCGTCACCCTGCCGATTCCGCGCCTCCTGACCTCCGCTATGATGAGCTTGGCTTTGCCGATTGAGGTTACCAGCCGCGGGTCATCCATTTTCTGATTGGCAGCAATCTCGGCCGCCAATAGCGGGGTAATCATCCGTGCGGGTAAGAATGCCGCAAAGACTTGGCCAGAGGCAGAGGCCAACAGCGGCAGAACTGTCCCCGTCCTTGAGTTGATCGTCACCGGTTGGCTGACTTCTTCAATTCTGACAATCGTCGCTCCGTGATTGCCCCAGACTATCACCGCCATCGTCTGATTGATTTCGTCCCGCAATTGGCAGATCGCTTGCATACCCAATTCGAGCGCATCAGTGCCGCCAAGCGCGGCGAGGCCCAAATGCAATGAAGCCGGCCCCAGCCGGTACAAACCGGATACCGGTTCTCGATCCACATATCCGGTGCGAACGAAGCTGACCATATAACGGTGCGCCTTCGCCGGCGGCATCCCAGCATCGGCCGCCAATGTCTTGAGCATCTGCGGCGTCCGCCGCTCCGCCAGCGCGCTCAACAGCCGCATGCCGGTCTCGATGGAGTCAATTCCCGCCTGATTGCCGCCCACCACCGTCAGTCCCTAGCCTCTATCCCCCCGCAACACCGGGCGTCGCGTGCCGCTCTTGGCATAGAAAATTCGCAATGTGGAATTCGTCCGAGTGGCGAACCGCTAAACTGCTACGTGTTGCGATGTTCTCCGACATGCGCCGAAGCAGTTGTTCTGAGCGTTCTGTCTCACGATACGTTGGTTGACGGGGTCTCAATTCGTCGCAAGTCAATTTCGTGCCTTCGATCACACATTGATATGAATTGTGGAACGGATCGGCATCGAACTAGAAAGGGCATGCGGCCAGCCGGATGTCGCAGGGGCGACTTGATGTGCACGCATGATCTCGCGCTTGACGATGCCAAGTTACGCGTACAATAACATGATTACGTCGGGCGGCAATCCGATCGCGCGCGTTCGCGCCACGCCCTGCGAGATGCACCATGACCATGACGCTGCCCTTTGATTTTAGAGGTTTTCTCGATCATCTGAAACAGACAGGCGAGCTTGCGGAGATCAGTGAACCCGTCGCTCTCTCCTACGAGGTTGGCGCACTCTGCCGCGAGCTTGCCGATCGCTCTGGCCCGGCAGCGATGCTCTCGAAAATCGGGGGTTTTAAGGGCAGGTGCGACCGCATGGTGGTCAATGTTTACGGCGAGCGGCGGCGGCTGGCCAAGGCGTTCCGTGTGAGCGATGAAGAGCTCCTCGGCTTCGTCAGCACGCGCATGAGAGAGCGCATCGAACCGGAGCTCGTAGACGGGCCGGCGCCTTGTCAGGAAATCGTCCTGACCGGCGACGATGTTGACCTGACGCAATGGCCGATACCGTTTTGGAACTCAGGCGATGGCGGTCCCTACATCACTGCCGGGCTTCACATTGTGAAGCATCCAGAGTTCGGATGGAATATTTCGTACAACCGGGCGCAAGTCTACAACGGACGCGAGCTCGGCGTTTGCATGGCCCCAGACCATCATCTACGCCTGACGACAGACGAAGCGCGGAAGGCCGGCGTTCGCGTCGAAGCCGCGATCATCATCGGAGCCCGCCCGTCAATCTCGATCGCGGCAGCGTCTGATTTGGCGCACGGCGATTACGAATTACGCGCTGCCGGAGCTCTCGAGGGCCAGGCAATCCGCACTGTCCGCTGCAAAACGGTCGACGTCGAAGTCCCTGCCGACAGCGAAATCGTCATCGAGGGTTACTATGACGGCGAGACCCGCGAGGAAGGACCATTCGTCGAGTTTACGGGCTATCAGACGCCGATCATCACGAGCCCCGTCTTTACCGTGACCGCGATCACGCATCGCCACGATCCGATTTACCAAGGGGTCTTTGCCGGCCGGCCGCCTTGCGAAACCAACACGCTTTGGCGCGAGCTCGAAGAAGCCGAAGCCTTCATCAATCTTCGTCGCAAGTTTCCGCTCTTGAAAGCCGTGCACCGTCCTCCGCAAGTCGGACGTGACTTCCTCGGCGTGATCCAGATCGATCCGTCGCGTCAGCGCGAGGGAATCGTCAACACGCTGCTGCTCGCCACGACCGCCGTTATGCCGCGGCTGAAGTTCATTATTGCGGTTGATGACGACATCGATCTCTATGACTTGACTTCGGTCCTTTGGGCCGTGTCGACGCGTTGCGATCCGCGTGTCGACGTGCAGATGGTGTCCGGCACGATGACCTCGTGGCTCGATCCGTCAAGTGGTGGTTTGACTGGGAAAGTCTTCTTCAATGCGACGAAGAAGCCTGGCTTTCGTGGTCAGATTCCGAGTTTTCCTGAGGCGGCCGTGGCGCGCATGAAGAACATACTGGACGTACATTTGCCCCGCGGCCCATCGACTCGCGGCGAACCATAAACGGCGCGTCGGAGGAAAATGTGAAATGGCAAGATTGATCGAAAGCGATGAGATCGTCGCGCGGTCGCGGGAATTGACGCCATCGGCGCCGTGGCCGGCGGGCGATGAACAAGGCATGGCAAATGCGCTCGGCCGTGGCACTTGGCTACGAGCCGCCCAGTATTTGGCGGCGCCGCGAGCGAAGTGTTACGAGTTATCGCATCCGATCACCAACACCATGCCGAGTTCGCCCTTCGGCAAACCGCTCAAATTTCAGGCACGCACCACGCGCGGCATCAAGAATTCTCGCCATGCCTCGAACATGGAAGAGATGTTGAGCGGTGAACCGGGCGCGCAGGGCACCCACATGGACGCGCTCGGCCACTTCGGCGCGGTCGATGCCTCGTGGAACGGCGCTGACGCTTTCCCCGCCGATCGCGTGAAATATTACGGCGGGCATAACCAGGCGGCGGTCAAGCCGGATCCGCAGGGGATGCTGGCAAAACTCGGCATCGACAAAGCGCCACCGATCATAACGACCGCGGTCCTGCTCGACGCCGAACGCTTTATCGGGAATGGCAAGCCGCTCGAAGCGGGTTACGCCGTGACGGCCAAGGACATCGATTTAATGCTGTCCAAAGAGGGCTTGAGCCAGCGCGGTATCCTGCCGGGCGACGTGCTTTACATCCACACCGGATGGGGCGTGCGCTGGAAGGATCCCGATGTCGAGAAAGTCTATTACACGCAAGGCCCTGGTTTGGCGTATGACGCTGCGCACCTGGCGCAAGAGAAGGGAGTCGTGCTCGTGGCGTTGGACAATCCATTCACCGACGCCGTGCGCGCCGGCCTGATGCGGGGTGAGGCGCCGGTTGCCGACGACTATCCGGCCGATTTGCCGTTTGCCATACATCATCATCTCTTAACGCAAGCGGGCATCCACCAGATTCAGAATGCCAAGCTTGATGAACTTGCGCGCGATGGCGTGTGGACGTCGTGCACCATCATTCTACCGCTGCGCGTCAAAGGCGGTGCGGGCTCACTGGTGCGAGCGGTCGCTATCGGGGTACCTCAGCTAGAAAGCACGTCCTAGGCTTCAATCGAACGCCTGCGACGTCGGTATTGTCGGCTCCGCAGCCGCCGGCTGCAGGCCCGCGCTTGCCGCCGCTCATTCTGGCTTATCGGTTGCGATCCTTGAAAAGACCGCACATGTCGGCGGCAGCATGGCGTGTATCCGGTGACAGGGAACTCGCAGCCGGTCACGGTTGACAAGGCCAATTAATCTATACGAAATCCCATTACGAATATCGTAATCGAAAGCGACGACTGCGGTGTCCCAATGATCCCACTGGGCATGCGAGCGTGACCACGACCCTTGGCAAACGTGCGTTGTTTGGGTTGAACCGGCTTAAGCTCGGGATTTTTGGAGCGAACTGCTCGTCTGGATTGGCCGCGACGGCGGTAGAAGAACGCTGGCAAGCAACCTGGGAAAACAATGCGGCGCTGGCCAAGCTCGCCGATGCCGCCGGCATCGAGTTCATGCTGCCGATCGCGCGGTGGCGCGGCTATGGTGGGGTGACCGATTTTCAGCATTCAACGCTGGAAACGATTACCTGGGCGTGCGGGCTCCTTGCCGCCACGGAGAGGCTGTGTGTTTTCGGCACGGTGCACGTGCCGCTCGTCCATCCGATCTTTGCCGCGAAGCAATTCGTTACGACTGATCTCGTCGGTCGCGGCCGGCTCGGCATCAACCTTGTCTGCGGCTGGAATCAGGATGAATTCGATATGTTCGGCGCCATTCAGCGCGAGCACGACGCGCGCTACGACTACGCCGATGAATGGCTGTCGATCGTTGAGGGCGTGTGGTCGAGCGCGAGCCCTTTTGATTTTAACGGCCGATATTTCAAGCTCGAAAACGTTGTGGGCGATCCGAAGCCGTTCAACGGCACCCGCCCCATCCTTATGAACGCCGCCGCCTCGTCAGCGGGGCGGATGTTCAGTGTTCGACATTGCGACGTTTTGTTCACCACGCTGCTCGACCTCGAAGGCGCGAGCAAGCAGGTGCAGGACGTCAAAGCGTTCGCGCGGCAAAATGGCAACGACCGGCTCGAAATCTTCACGCACGCCTATGTGGTCTGCCGCGAGAACCGCCGGGATGCCGAAGATTATCACCGCCATTACGCGATCGAATGCGCCGACTGGGGCGCCGTCGACCACTTGGCGACGATGCAGGGGCTGTACACGCAAGGACGTCCGCAGGAATTGCGTGAAAAGTTGAAATTCAGGATTGCCGGCGGCCACGGCGGTTTGCCGATTATCGGCGATCCGGACGATGTCGCGGCGAAACTGGCGGACGTGGCCGGCGCCGGCATCGCCGGATGCACGATCACCTTTGTCGACTATCTCAACGAATTTCCGTTTTTCCGAGAACGCGTCCTGCCGCGCTTGGAGCGCGCAGGATTGCGCCTGCCCGCCGGCACTGCGCAATGATGCGGTAGGACGAGATGGATTGCCGCAGGCTAACGGGCCCAAAAAATATTTTAGATTTAAAGGATCAGGCTATAGTCGCGCATATGCAACGACAACAATGGCGGACAGGACTAAGAGGAGGATTCCGATGAGTTGGCAGTTCGGTAAAATGAGTGGTTCACGCAGGAGTTTCTTGAAGCATTCTTCTTCCGCGGTCGCCGCTCTGGCGAGCGGCATTGCCTTACCGCGGCACGCATTCTCACAGCAACGGCTCTCCGGCTCCATCAAGATCGGCATCCTGCTTCCCTTCAGCGGTCCCTTCGCCCTGCTCGGCCGCGAGCAACTCAACGGCGCGAAAACATATGTCGACATGGCCGGTGGAAGCTTCGACGGGATGAACGTCGAGTTCGTTCAAGAGGATGCTCAGGGAAATCCGGCCATCGCGTTGCAAAAAGCGCAGCGGCTGGTCGAGTCGAGCAATGTCGACGTCACGGCTGGTATTGTTTCGAGCGCGGTCGCGCTCGCCGTGCGCGACTATTTTAACCGGCACAAGAAGTTGCTCGTCATTTCGAATGCGTCCGCGAATGCAATAACCGAGGCACAAGGGCGCAGCCGCTACATCTTCCGCGTTTCCTACAGCTCTTGGCAGAACTCCTATCCGCTTGGTCCATGGGCAGCCAAGAACGTTGGCAAATCCGCAGTACTCGTCGGCTCCAACTATGCGGCTGGGCGCGAGTTGAATGCAGGCTTTGCCGAAGGGTTCACCAAATCCGGCGGCAAAGTCATCGATCAAGTCTTTCCGCCACTCGGAACGACCGACTTCGGCCCGTTCCTCACCGGCATCAAGAAGCAAGGCGCCGAGTTCGTCTACGCGTCGCCGGCGGGCGCTGATGCGCTTAATTTCGTGAAGCAGTACAGCCAGTTCGGTCTTAAAGGATCGCTGCCTCTGATCGGCTGTGGCTCCATGACCACCAAAGACGTCCTTGACGCAGAGGGCGAGACCGCGCTCGGCATCCGCACAAACTTCCCCTACACTCCCGCGCTCGATAATCCGACAAACAAGGCATTTGTCGCCGCCTACAGAAAAAATTACAACGCCGCTCCATCGCCCTATGCCGCGTTTGGCTATGACGCCATCCAGCTGATCCATAAGGCTCTGGTTGCGACGAAGGGCGACAAAAACGTCGATAAGCTGATCGCCGCCGCCCAGAACGTTAAGTTCGATAGCCCGCGTGGTCCGATCAGTTTCGATCCCGAATCCCATAACGTCATTCAGCGGCAGTATTTGCTCGAGGTGCAGAAACAGCCCGATGGCCTGGAAAACGCGCCCCTCGACATTCTCGGCGTCTTCAGCGACCACGCACAGATTTCATGAAAAGGAGTAAGCAACGCAGAGATAACTTCCGGTGCAGACCATCGAATTCGTCATCGTACAGTCCTTGAACGGACTGTCTTACGCGGCGCTGCTGTTTCTGCTGGCAAGTGGCCTGACGATCATTTTTGGTCTGATGAATGTACTCAATCTGGCGCACGGCTCTTTCTTTATGGTGGGGGCCTACGTTGGCGTGAGCGTCGCCCAGATGACCGGAAGCTTTACTCTTGCCGTGCTGTTCGGCGGCCTTGCCGGTTGCATCGTCGGCGTACTCGCCGAAACGCTCCTCTTGAACAGACTGTATCGCAGACCGCACCTCGACCAGGTCCTTTTGACGCTGGGCCTGATTTATATTCTCGGCGACCTCGTTCGCTGGCACTGGGGCGCCGGCTTCATGTCATTGTCCGCACCCGCTGCGCTCAATTTCTCCATTCCGCTCTTTGATACTGCGTACCCGGTCTATCGGTTATTTGTCGCCGGAGTCGGATTCGGGTTGGCGATTTTGCTGTGGCTTGCGGAACGGCACACGATTTACGGCGCCATCGTTCGGGCGGGTGTCTTGGATCCCGAGATGGTCACCGGCGTCGGCATTGACGTGCGGCGCGTTTTTCTTGGCGTGTTCGCTTTGGGCGCATCGCTCGCGGGCGCCGCGGGCGTGCTCGGCGCTCCCATCATTGGCGTCTACCAGGGAATAGACGCGGTCGTTTTAATCACGAGTCTCATTGTCGTTGTCATTGGCGGTCTCGGTACGCTCGCCGGTTCGTTTTGGGGCAGCGTCATCGTCGGTCTGGCGCAGACTTTCGGTTCCGCCTTGATACCAAAGCTGGCGATGTTCCTCATCTTTGCCGTCATGGCGCTTGTGTTGCTGTTCCGACCGCAGGGGTTGCTCGGCCGGAAGGTGCGGTAGTCTTATGCTGCGGCGCTCGCTGGGTCTGGCGGTTTTGCTCGGATTGCTGGCCTTTCCACTCGTCGGATCCGGCTACGCGACGGACATTCTCACCATCACCTTGATCTACGGCGTTTTCGCTATGAGCCTCGACCTCCTGATGGGTTACACGGGCTTGGCATCGTTTGGCCACGCGGCATTCCTGGGGGTCGGCGCTTATGCCTGCGGCTTGGCGGGCATCCATGTTTCCGCGAGCCTGTGGGTGACGCTCGCCATAGGCACCGCGGCATCGGCAATCGCGGCTTTGGCGATCGGCGCGTTGGCAATTCGATCCGGCGGAATCTATTTTCTCATGCTCACTCTGGCGTTCGCGCAGCTGCTGTTCGCATTCGTGGCCAGTGGTGATTTTGCCGGCGGCGCGAACGGGCTAACGGGCATACCACCGCCGGTGCTTGATCCGCTGCCGGCACTTGCGGACTTCTCCGACCGCATGCCTTTCTACTACCTGACGCTGACGTTCGCGGTAGCAAGTTTCTTGTTTCTTCAGGGCCTGGTCCGAGCGCCGTTTGGACGTGTCCTGGTCGGAATTCGCGAAAATGAGGCGCGCATGCGCGCGCTAGGCTATGCCATCGCCCGGTACAAACTGGCCGCCTTCGTCATCGCCGGCGCGCTCGCCGGAGCAGCCGGCAGCTTTCATAGCTACGAGCGCGGCTTCACATCGCCGGAAATTCTGAATTGGACGACATCCGGAATGGCAATTGCCATGGTCGTCATAGGTGGATCGGGCACGTTGTTCGGCCCGATTATTGGTGCCGGTGTCTACACCGTCCTCCAGGATGTCCTCAGCTCCTATACCGACCGGTGGCAGCTCGTCCTCGGCGGAATTTTTATCGTTTTCGTTTTCTTGTTGCGCGACGGAATAGCGGGCGGATTTCGGCGCGCGGTGGCGCGTCTGACATGACTGAAATCGTTCTTGCGACCAACAATCTCCACTGTGCATTCGGGGCGGTGAAGGCAGTCGATGGCGTCAATTTGCAAATCAATCGCAACGAACGGCGCGCCATCATTGGGCCGAACGGCGCGGGTAAAACCACGCTGTTCAATTTGATCAGCGGCGATCTACGGAAGACTTCGGGTACGATCATGTTCGATGGAGCGCAAATCGCGGATCTATCGCCGGAGGCGCGAGTCGGACGCGGTTTGGGCCGCACCTATCAACGGCCCAATCTGTTTCTTGATTTGACCGCGCTGGAGAGCGTGAAGCTTGCGGTGCAACAGCGTCGCGGTATTGCGCATCAGTGGCGGCGCCGCGCGCGGATGGAATCGCGGCTGGGCGACGAGAGCCGTACGTTCCTCGTTAGAGCGGGGCTGGAACGGGTCGGCGACGAACCGGTACGAAACTTGTCATATGGGTTCCAGAAGCAACTGGAGCTCGCATTGGCATTGGCGACTGCTCCGCAACTCTTGCTTCTCGACGAACCGGCAGCGGGACTCTCGCCCGCAGAAACCGGAGAAATGCGGTCTTTGATTGCCTCGCTCGATCGCTCGCTCACGGTCGTTATCATCGAGCACGATATGGACGTCGTTTTTTCCCTCGCCGATCGAATTACGGTACTTCACAACGGGCGCGTTTTCGCCGACGGAACTCCTGAGGTCATTCGCGGACATCCTGGGGTGCGCGACATTTACTTCGGGCTCGATGAACCGGTCCATTAGGTTCGAAGATCAGCGGCAATGCTCGAGGTCGAGGACATCCACACCTATTACGGCGACAGCTACGTGCTTTACGGCGTTTCATTGCACGTCGCCGCCGGAGAACTTGTCGCGCTTTTAGGCAGAAACGGAGTCGGCAAAACTACGACACTCCGAAGCATCATCGGATTTACACCGCCGCGGCGAGGAAGGGTGGCGCTGAACGGCCGCGCCATTCATGGATTGGCGCCCGAGCAGATCGTGCGGGCCGGCGTCGGGATCGTGCCCCAAGGGCGCCGAGTATTCGCCGACCTTACCGTCTGGGAAAACTTGCGCGTCGCCGCACGCCAAAAGGACGGTGGATGGACGATCGAAGCCATCTACGACTTGTTTCCGCGCCTTCGGGAGCGAGCACGCATCAACGCAGGTGTTCTCTCCGGGGGCGAACAGCAGATGCTGGCGATCGGCCGCGCGCTGGTCGGCAATCATCGGCTCATCCTGATGGACGAACCGTCGGAGGGACTGTCCCCGGCGATTGTGACGGAGGTCCGCGACATCATTCTTAAATTGAAGAGGACCGGGCTGTCGATTCTGCTGGTTGAGCAGAATTTGGCGCTCGCATTGTCGGTCGCCGATCGGATCTTCATCCTCAACAAGGGCCAAGTGGTATTCGAAGGGACGCCCGCTGCTCTTGCCGCAGATGAATCGGTCAAAGCACGATATCTCGGAGTTTGAGGACTTGATCCATTGATCCAGAACGCCGCGACGCTGGCGCTAGCCGATGACGAATATGTCGGGGTCAGAACGGACGTGCCGCGGAGTGTTTCATTCGGTACGTTTTGACGCAAACGTATGGTCCTGAACGCCGCAAGCGTTGCAATCGGAGTTGCAGCGCCGCCATCGGACTTGCAGATAGTACCCGGCCACGGCGGCGGGCCCGGCCTTGAGTCAATTAATAAAAGCTTAAAGACACCGTTCCGGGAGCTGCCCAACTCGACATACTGCGTGACCGGCGCTCCGGCTTAATCCGTTATTTAGTGAGCAGAGTCATGGATGGCTCGTGCGTTGCGCGGAGCATTGCTACTGGCGGTGATCCGAAGGGGATAGGATCATCCATGCGAACCAACCGTTTCAGACGGAACCCACTCCAGATCGCCGCCGCCGTGATCGGAAATGCGCTGGAATGGTACGATTTCATTATATTCGGCCTTATGACCGTCGTTATCGCGCGACTGTTTTTTCCGGGGGAAAGTCAATATGCCTCTTTGTTGCTGACCACCGCGACATTCGGCGTCGGTTTTTTCATGCGGCCGGTCGGCGCTGTCCTGCTCGGAATTTATGCCGATTACAAAGGTCGAAAGCCCGCTTTGCTCTTGATCATCATCTTGATGATGGGGGCAACCGCCATGATCGGCTTCGCGCCGACCTATGCGACCATTGGTGTGGCGGCACCGTTGATCATCGTCTTTGCACGCTTGTTACAGGGATTTGCTACTGGCGGAGAATTCGCGAGCGCGACGAGTTTCCTCACCGAGAGCGCTCCAGCGCATCGGCGCGGTTTATACGGCTCCTGGCAGATGGTCGGCCAGGGTTTGGCTGGGCTTTTTGGTGCCCTTATAGCGGCGCTTCTAACGCGCAACCTTTCGGCGGAAGTAATCGACGGTTGGGGCTGGCGAGTGCCCTTTCTGCTGGGACTAATCATCGGCCCGGTCGGACTGTTCATGCGGCACCAGCTGCAAGAAACCGACGCATTCCTGGAGGCGCATGCAGTTGAGACATCCAGACAATCCCTAAGCACAACGTTGGCCACCCATCTAAAGGGAGTGCTCGCGTGTCTAGGTGTCGCTGCCTCGGGCACTATCTCGTTCTATGTCATCCTACTTTACATGCCGACCTTCGCACGCACGCAATTGCATTTGCCCTTGGGTCAAGCCTTCACCGCCGAAGTAATCGGCCTCGCGTGCATGATCGTGTTGACACCGCTTTCTGGAGCGCTGTCGGACCGTATTGGGCGCAAGCCGATCATAATCGCCGCGCTGGCCCTCTATTTCGCACTTGTGTATCCGCTGTTTAGCTGGGTCTATGGCGATCCCTCATTCGGTAATTTGGTGATTGTACAAGTTGTACTGTGCTGCCTGCTTGGGGTCTTTTTTGGGCCAGTCTCGACGATAGCAGCGGAGCAGTTTCCCGCTGCGGCGCGTTCGACCGGCCTCGGCATTTCCTACAATCTCGCCGTCATGATATTCGGCGGCTTCGCGCAATTCTTCGTGACCTGGCTGATCAAGGCAACCAGCTCGCCAATAGCACCGTCGTTCTACGTGATGTTTGGCGCGGCAATCGGCCTTGTGGCGGCCTTGTTCCTCATCGATCCGACCCGGAGTACTAGCTTACCTCACACCGCTACTCGGCGCCCGCTGGGAGCGCATGAGTTATTGACCTGAAAGAGGTCGATAA
The DNA here is from genome assembly GCA_963835195.1 of uncultured Alphaproteobacteria bacterium. Lineage (GTDB taxonomy): Bacteria > Pseudomonadota > Alphaproteobacteria > Rhizobiales > Xanthobacteraceae > BOG-931. The sequence continues at coordinate 169,530 of CAWIEY010000022.1, read as the reverse complement.
ATTCTGGATGCTGCGCCGTTATGCAGCCGGGAAGGCAATCGTGAAACCGTCGTCTTTAGATCGATTTGCCGGGCACAGAAATGCTTGCGTGAACGCGCTTGCGAGCAATAGATGGGTCGTTCTTGCTGTGCTCTTTCTGGCACGCACAGCGATGGGATTCCAGTTCCAGTCGGCCGCGGCGCTCACTCCCTCTCTGATGTCTAAATTAAGCATCGACTACACACAACTTGGTTGGCTCGTCGGAATTTATCTGCTCCCGGGTATTGTCATCGCCTATCCTGGAGGTTTGCTTGGCCAGCGTTTCGGCGATAAGCGGGTCACAATCCTAGCGATGGCGCTGATGGTAGCCGGCGGGCTATTAACCGGCATCAGCCATGACTACCCGGTCTTTCTTATTGGGCGCCTGATCAGTGGCATCGGCGCTGTCCTGCTCAACGTATTTTTGACGAAGATCGCAGCCGACTGGTTCGCTGGTCGCGAGGTGGGCACAGCCTTGGCCTTGCTGATCAGCAGTTGGCCCATTGGCATAGGCCTCGCCCTGCTTGTTTTGCCATGGGCCGCGGAGACCTCTTCGGTGGCAGCAGCGTTTATTATGACAGCGGCGGCAGCGGCCATGGTCTTGCTGCTGCTCGCGGCTATCTACCGTGTTCCCGATGGCGCCGATAAGGCGCCAGTGGCCGGGGGGGCGGGTCTTGGCCTGTCGCGGCGAGAATTCGGTTTGGTGTCGCTCGCAGGCGTTGTTTGGGCGCTATTTAATTGCGGCTACATCATCCTGATCAGCTTCACCCCCTCTCTGTTGATCGCGCAGGGAATGCCTGTACAGGATGCAGCCATAGCTACCAGCCTTGCCTCCTGGACAGTTGTCCCTGCGCTTGTGTTGGGAGGTCTGTTGGTCGATCGAATAGGTTACGCTACGGCGCTGATGACGGCGAGCCTAGCCATTCTGGGGCTCAGCATCATGCTAATGCCGAGTGTCTCGTCATTTGCGCTAATGGCTTTTATAGGTGCTGTTGGTGGCCTTCCCTGCGGCGCTATGCTTGTTCTGCCGGTCGAAGTGCTTCGTCCCCAAAATCGTGCTCCAGGGATGGGGACATTCTATACTTGGTATTATCTGATCATCGCATTGTTGACTCCGGTGGCAGGGTTTGTTCGCGATTTCACCGGCGATCCCGGCGGGCCTCTGATCTTTGCCGGCCTGCTGGAGATTGCGGCGATTGCGGCGCTGATTCTCCTGCGCTTGCGGCAACACCGTTACGGTCTGCGGTCTTTGAAGCCAATGGCAGTCCAGTAGTCGCGTCACTCTCCGCCGCGCATCGTCGTCTCCGCTTTGTTGCGTGTCGGCTGGCCGGTCTCACCTTGTTTCGCCGGGCCTCAACGCACCGCCAAAGCTAGAGCGGGCATCCCCCCGTCAACCGTTGGCGCGCCCGATTATTCTACGGCGAATCCCCGAATCCCTTAGGGAGTAAAGGGGGTGGGGTCATTTCTCCCGCGGCCGGGCCGCGCTAACGCCTTGTTCGAGAAGCGTCGGCGGCTCGTTGCGCGTCGCCATCCGCCAGCGCCGGCTTTCCATGCGGGCGCGAGCCGACATCAGCGAACCTCGCCTGGGCACTAGCTCACCAAATGTAGCGTAGCGTGCCGGAGCCGGCGTAGGTCTGCGAGCCGGGGGCGAAGTCTCCGTCGAACTTCACCAGCAAGGTCCAGCGCGGCGTGAAGAAGAATTCGGCGCCCGCTGTCGTCAGCGCCGAGTTGTGCGGGATCGGCGCGCCGTTGACAATGAAGTTCGTCCCCGGGAGCGATTCAAATGCCGCGCTAAGCGCCGGGTCGCTGACGAAGTCGTGCGCCCAGGCGAGCCGGCCGCGCAGGAGAACCGGAATGCCGGCCACGACCGCCGGATCGTCAAAGCGCGCGCCGAGTTCCGTCCGGGTGTCGGTCGCATTCGTGGCAGCGTACGACAAACCCAAACCGCCGCCGGTGACGTCGGTTTCGCTGAACGACGGCGTGTGGAAGGCTTGCGCCTGCACGGCGGCATAGGGGCTCACGCCGAGCGTCGGCAGAACGGCAAAACGATAGCCGCCTTCAACGCGTACTCCATAGCTCTGCGCGTCGAAGTTCGCATTCAAGATATCGCCCATGGTGGCGCGGTTCGTACTCATCCAGTGATTGGCGAAGGCCAAGGCGCCGCCGAGATAGGCCGGGCCGGCCCGGGTAATGCCATAGACGCCGCTTTGGAACGCTTGGCCTTGGCCTGTGCCCATGCCGCCGGCCAGACCCCAAGCGGTGCCGGCGCCGCCAAGCGCAAATCCAACGATAGTGTCGGGCGAGTAGTGGTAGTCCATACCGGCGGCAAAGCCGAAGGTCTGCGCCGTCAGATTGCTCGAACCGACAACCGCCGAATCGCCGGCGGTGGTGTTGGCGCCGCCGTAGCTTGCCGCCCACGTCGTCCAGCGCTGGTGAAACGACGGCACCGGCGGCGCTTTGAGCACACCGGCATAGGCGAGCGCCACGTCGGGCGGCAGGAAGTTCTGCGCATCGGGCGCAAAGCCCAGAGCCGGTCCGCTGCCAAAACCCGCGCCGGAGCCCAGCCGGCCATCGACAAACGGATCGAGCATGATTCCCAAAAATTCTGTCATTATCTGGAAGCCGGCGCGCGGGGTATCCACTGCAACCTCGCCCGACAGCTGCGAGAGCGCGTTTGCCAGATTGGGCCCGGCGAGCGAGAACACCGGTGCGAGCGCCCCCGGCAGCGTGTCACCGCCATTGAAGGATTTGTTGATCGTGGTGGCGATGTTCTGTTGATTGGTGGGAAGCGTAATGCCGGTGCCAAAATTCGTGGTCAGGTTCGAGATCACATCGGTCGGCGTATAAGTGAGCGCGCCGGTAAAGCCCACCGGAGCGGTGAAGCCGCTGAAAGTGGTGCCGTCGAGGCCGGCCGAATGCACAATCGTAGTCTCCTTGGAAAAAGGCGTTGAAAGAAGAACCGCCTGCACCGGCCCGGTGAGCAAAGCCGTTCCGGCGACATCGATCTTTACGGAAGCCGTCGCGTTGACCGCTACGACGAAGCGCGCGCCGGACTGAAACACGAAGTCACCGGGCATGGTCAGCGTGCCTGCGATGTTGCCGGCCGCGAGATTAAGCATGCCCCTATTGATTAGAGCCGTCGCGCCGCTGAACGTCGTCGGACCGAACACATTGATGGCGCCGCTGCTGACGAGAGAGCTGACGCCCGCGAACATATTTTCTCCGAGAGTGTTCCAGATGCCCAAATTTGCAAAATTGTTAATGCCAATCCCGGTCATGGAAACGGTACCGGCGATGGTCGCACCAGCATTGTTGGTCAAATTTGTCGTACGGGTACCCGAGGTCACAACAGCCGCATCCCCGGCTTGACCCGATGAATTCTGGATCGTCGCCGAATTGTCGATCCTGATGGTGCCGCTGGAGGAGTCCGCCGCGATGCCGCTCGTCGCGCCTCGCGTCGTGCCGCCGAGCAATTTGATGGTCGTCTTTCCCGCTCCGCCATTTGTTGTTTCGATCCCGTAGCCGTAGCCGCCGGTTATGTCTGCCATGCTGCTGACGGAAATGTTGCCGTGTTCTGCAATGAAAGCCTGGATACCGTTCTGCGCCGTCGGCCCTGTCACTCTGATGGGGCCAGTCGATTTCACCGAAACGTTGCCGTTGCCAAAATTGAAAGCGAAGATGCCGTTGCCGCCTGTCGCGTTGATCTCGGCATTATTGATCACGCTAACGGTGCCGTTGACCTTCGGGTTCGGCGTCAGCGTCGTGCACCCAATGAGGCGGCACGAAGTATAAGGAGCGGTCGAAGGAGCCGAGTCGCTGCTAAACGCCGGCCCGCCGTTATAACCTGCCACTATACCCGCGGGCGTGGCGGTGCTGCCGGCGCCCTCGGTGGGTATCCCGGTTGTGTTTAGGATCGCGCCGGAATTGATTGTTCCGTTCGCCGTTACTTTGATCTTGCTGTCGGCGGCAGCCGGTATTGCGGTAGCCCAATTGGTTGCAAAAATTCCGGTGCCGCGTGCGGTGAGCTTGCTGACGGCGCCGGTCGAGATGTTGATGCTGCCAGTACTGCCCTGGCCCTGTTCGTAGACATCAATGCCGAATATCCCCGCGTTAGAGAGGACGGCACCTGCGCCAGTTGCCACCCGGATGTTGCCGGTGCCGAACGTGAAAGCATGAATGTCCGACGAGATTGATAGTAAAGGCGTCGTTGCAGAAAACGTGTTTGCGCTGGTTATGTCGCCTGAGCGATCAATGACGATATTCTTTGTATCCGCAGGGTTGTCAATCTCGGCGCGAATTGCCGAGCCGGCATTAGCGAAGCCCTTGATGCCATTGAGGGTGGATCCGGACCCAGTTATCAGGATCCCGCCGCGGCCAGCGGGGCTCTGGTAGGCATATATGGCTCTGCCGCCGGACGTTGAAATAGACGGAGCGGCGTTGCTCGCCTTGAGCCGATAGGCTCGGGGTGCTGATTCCACAAAGGAAAGCAACGCCATGAACGAACTTACTACATCTACAGCCGTGCCGACGAGAGCGCTGAAGCTCGAGGCGATGGCGGATATGTCGGCTAGCTTCGAGCTATTTTGCCTGGCGTCGGGCATGGAGGCGCTTGGCGAGATGATGGATCGCGATGCGCAAGCGATCTGTGGTCCACGCCATGCCCGAGGTCGTTTCCGGCGGGCGCACCGCTGGGGAAAAACGACGGGCAAGATCGGCTTCCACGGCGGCAAGGTCGAGATCGAGCGACCCAGGCTTCGCAGCTTTGCGGGCAAGGAGCAGGCTGTGCCGAGCTGGGAGGCGGCAGTTGCCGAGGACTGGCTCGGCAAGTGGGCCATGAACCAGATGCTGATCAACGTCGCGACACGCAAGTTTGCCCGGTCGGTGCGGTTGCCCGCCGGAGACGTTCCCGCGCCTGCGGGGGCTGGTCTGTCGAAATCGGCCGCCTCGCGCCGCTTCGTGGCGCTGTCGGCGGCACGCATGCAGGAATGGATGGCGTCGGATCTCTCCGGCCTCGATTTGCTGGTGATCCAGATCGATGGCATTCACATGGACGAAGATCTGATCCTGGTCGCGGCGCTCGGCGTCGACGCAAAGGGTGACAAGCATCCGCTCGGCCTCGCCGAGGGTGCAACGGAAAATGCCGCAACCGTTCAGGCGCTCATCGACAATCTCGTCGAGCGCGGGCTCGACCCGGCGGTGCCGCGGTTGTTCATCATCGACGGCGCCAAGGCCCTGTCCAAGGCGATCCGTCGAACCTTCGGACGCGCCGCGGCGATCCAGCGTTGTCAAATTCACAAGGCCCGCAACATTATGGAGCGGTTGCCCAAATCGCTGCACGCTTCAGTCCGGCGTGTGTTGCGACAAACATGGGAGCTGGATGATGCCGACAAGGCCGAAAAGCTGCTCCGTAACCTTGCCCAACGTCTTGAACGAGACTGGTCCGGGGTCTCCGGCTCGATCCTGGAAGGCATCGACGAGATCCTCACCGTTACGCGGCTTGGACTGCCGAAGGAGCTGCGGCGCTCGCTTGCCTGTACCAACATGATCGAGAATGTAATGGGCACGGTGCGGCGTGTCTGCCGCAACGTGAAACGATGGCGCTCCGCCTCGATGGCGATGCGATGGACTGCGGCCGCCATGCAGGAAGCAGCCCAAGGCTTCCGACGACTGAAGGCTCATAGGCAACTTCCAGCGTTGCGTGCTGCTCTGGAAGCTCACCAAAGCAAAAACTCACACAGCGTTCTTGCTCGCCAAGCCAATGCCGCCTAACATCAATCTCAGCAGCGACCGCTTCGCAATGTTCAACAAAAAGCGGGAGATGAGTATGTACCCGGTCCGGTTATAACAACATTACCCGTACCGGTCGAACCCGCGCCGACCCCGCCGGTGAAACATTCTGGGGCTGTGCAACTGAAATATCCGGAAACACTGCCGTGCGCGTTGACGAGAATGTCGCCATTGTTGGAGGTGACCTCGATCGCATGGCCTTGACCGTCGGTTGTCACACCGCCGCTTCCAATCGTGAGGCTGACTGGTCCGTTTATCGTACTCGCTAAGATGGCATCAGCGGCGGTACTGGACACCAAGCCGGAACCGGTTTTGATCGTCAAAGCTCCGATGCCAGTCGTACTTGCAATTATCCCCGCGTCACCGCTGATCGCGCCTCCTCTGTTGGCAATCGATACGTTACCGCCGTTATTATCAACGAATAACGCCGTTCCTCCTTTCAATGTCGTGGCGACGTTGCCCTCGCCGATGTAGCGGACCGGACCTCCGTTGCCGTCGAGCTCAAGCGCATTAGCCACCTCGGCGGTAGTCACCAGGCCTTGGTTGCTCACGACAATTGGGCGCAGTCGCCCCGCGCCTTCTGTCACTTGGATGCCGTAGCCGCTCAATGTGACGCCGGGCTGAATTTTGCCGATGATGCCGACCCGGCGATCGAAAAGCTGTTGCCGATCAGACGAGGATGACGTGTTTCCATTATGATTGGTGGTGTTTGTGGTTATCGTGTCCGTGTTGCAGTTCATCGTCCCTGCGGCGGTAATAATGCATGCGGCATCGGCAGCCTGCGGGGCTACCAAACCCGCGAATGCCACGACGATCGAGCTGTAGAACAAGGCAACCCAACCCGCCCGCGCCTTCGACCAGCTGCCGTTGTTGACGTGCGCTAAATGACGAATCGGGTCAGAAGCGAAGTAGTGCCGGCCTGATCGCATGTCGCTTGACCCTCGATAGCAACCAAATAGCGGACTTCGCTGCACTTCTCAAAAGTGCCAGAAGTGTACTTTTGGGAACTCGCGGCCAATTCTATCCGGGATTATCGGCTATTTGTTTCAGCCGCGACCCGCACGAACGTGGCAAAGATGCGCGCCGCTGCTTTAAAAGTGCCACGAAAATTGCCGGCTACTTTCGATCGCCCGGCGCGGCGGCGGCGATAACTGACTGGGATTTCCAAAATCCGCAAACCGGACCGCGCAGCCCGCATCTGCATTTCGAGATTCCAACCATACGTGAGCTCACGCATGCCTAATCTCAGCAGGGTGGTGCGGCGAATGGCGCGGAAAGCGCCCATGTCGGTGTAACGCACGCCGTAAAGCATCCCGATCAATCCGCCCATTACCATACCGGCAAGAACTTGATGTGCTGCCATGCTCGAAGGCTCGCGCTTGCCGCGAACGCGGGAGCCAATGACGAAATCGTAACGGCCCGAGCCCAGCGCGGAAACCATGTCGCCAATTGCGCTCGGATCGTCGGCGCCGTCGCCATCCATGTACACCAAAATATCCGCAGTGCTGGCGGCCTCCGCACCGGCGAGGCAGGCGCGCCCGTAGCCGGGGCCGACAATGATGACATCGGCACCTGCACCGCGCGCAATCTCTTGCGTGCCGTCCGTCGAACCGCCGTCGGCAACGATGATCACGTCGAGTAATGCCCGCGGCAATGCCGCGATGACCTGGCCGATGGACTCGGCTTCGTTAAGCGCCGGAATCACCACCGCCACGGTTTCGGCGGCAGGTGATCCGGTCGGGCCGGGCGGGGGGTCTGAAGTCGACGATGCGGGCACATCGCCTCCTAACACCTGAGCTTAAAGCATTTTAACGTTGGCGGAGTTATCCCTATCGGTGGTGCTACAGGCTCCAGCGGAATCCGCAATTTGCGCAGCTTGCCGGCGGCTTGTCGGACTGGAGCGCGCGCCGGAATTCTTGATACGCCGGGCCGCTCCAGATCTCTCTTAAAGACTGCTGGGTGGCATCGCCGAGCGTGTAGTTCTCATAACCGCGCTGCGAAAACGGCGCAATGCAGCACGGCAAGGCGCGACCGTTGGCGGTGATGTACATGAGCGTCCACGGTCGGCGGCACAGCGCCCACGGTGCGCCGTCGTCGCTTCGCTTGAGACTCATTCCGGGTTCGGAAGCTGCGCCGGAAGCGCTAAACGTAATGCCAAGGGATGCGGCCAGGGCGGTGGCATGCTCGATATAACTTGCCTCATCATGCGAGAGCTGTTCGTAGAGTGCCTGGTCGGGCCGCGCCTTGCCGATGGCATTCTCCGCGAAGAACACCAACCGCTGCAAATAGACTTCCTTGACGCCGGAATCCGCCGCAACGCGCACAAAATCCGGCAATTGCTCGACTGTTTCGCGCATGCCGGTCAGCCACGCCGAAACGCGAGGCTTGGTGTGACCTTCGCGTTCCTGCAGGTCGCGGAAGGCGCGCACATTCTTCAGAATGCGATTGAAATAATTCTTGCCGCGAATGGCTCGGAAGGACTCGGCGTTGGCCGCATCGAGCGAGACGCGCAATTCGTCTAGCTCGGCCTCGATCAAGGCTCGTCCGTTCTTTTCGTTGAGCACCGTCCCGTTGGTATTGAATAGGACATAAGTACCCCGATTCTTGAGGTAGCGGACCATGCGCGGCAGGTTCTTCACCAGCATCGGTTCGCCGACGCCATGCAAGACTGCGCGCGAAAGGTTCGGGATTTGATCGACAATTGAGCAAAAAAGCTTCCAGCTCATGTCAGCCGGCGGCTCGAGTTCCTCATAGGTGCGCGGGCACGTGGTGCAGAGAAGATTACAGCGATTGGTCGTTTCCAGATAAAGGCACACAGGATCGTGTGCGGGCGTGTCACTGTCGGTGCGCACCCCCTCGAAGTAACGCTGCGGATCGAACACCGATTTCGTCACCGTGACCATCACGCACTCGCAATTGAAATTTGCGGAGCGGCTTCGAGACCGCCGGTCAGTTGGCTAAGCGGCAGATTACGCAACAACGCGGCAGTCGCGGTAGGGTAATAAGGCGTCGGCTGACCGGGCTTGAGTTCCGCGGCGGACATTGCGTTCAACTCGCGATGCAGCCGGCGCAAATCATGCGGATCGTCAACGTCGTACCACGCCGGCAGCACATGCATGTCCAGTCCAACTTCACGCGCCCGTTCCAGCGTTTGCGCGGCGACGCGCTCGGTGCTCCAGCTGATGTCCTCGAATAAGCGCCGATGCGGCGTCTTCAGTCCCAGCAGGTAGTAACCGCCGTCATCGGACGGGCCGAGCACGGCGCAGTCTCCGGGAAGCGCCAGTGTCTTGGCAGTTTCGACCAAGAGTTCGGACGGCAGGGTCGGACTGTCAGAATTGAGCACGACCGCGGCGGTATGACTGCGGGCAAATATTTGCTCAATTGTGTGCTGCAGGCACTCGCCCAAGTTTGCCAGGCTGGCGTCGATCAATCCGATGCTGGATGGCAAAATGCGGCGGAGAAAATTCTCGGAACCTGATGGCGCGAACGCGGCATAGCCTACAATCGCGGCATGATTTCCCGCTGCGATCAGATTGGCGGCCATGTCCTGGAGAAACGCAGTATTCAGGGCCGCCGCTTGTTCAGGACTGAGTGGCGGTACCAGTCGTGTTTTGGTTCGGCCCGGCGCCGAAGCCTTCGCCATGATGGCAATGCCGCAAGCGCGGGGCCGATTTGCGACATCCGGGTTTGCCATGTCCATGGCGCAAATCCTAGCTGAAAAATTTGCTGCCCGGCCATGAAATACAGCGCAACGTCAATCAAGTTTCAGTTCAGCTTATGCAACAAAGCACCGTGATTTTCACAAAGCTGTGATCACACCGCGTAGCCGCTCATTGGCGCCTGACATAGATTCGCCAGCGGCCCTCGCGCGCTTCCGCCAGACGATAGTCGGGCGCGCCAGCAAACGGATCCCTGTCCCAAGCCTTGTCCTGCGGAACGAGCACGGCGACATCGCAGCCATATTGCGTCGCCAATTCATGCACGTCGTAGGGCGTCCCTTCTCCAGCAAACACCCGGAGGAATATCGCGTCGACCTGGGAGCGGCCCTCCGCCGATAGCGGGGCAAATGCAATCGCCATTTCCCGTCCGGCAAAACACGATGAGCGGTTGGCGAGCAAGGCCCAGGATATATTCACCGGCCATGGCGTCAGGTCCTGCAGATAAAGCGGGTTGTTGGCGATGCGCGCGCTCGGCGCAGCATAGCGACGCGCCGCTGCCCACAGCTCCGGCGCCTGAGCAAATACTTCGGCATCAGGCGGCCGCCGCGGGGAAATGATATTGTCGTGCATCGTCTGTACAAAGTCCGGCAGGCTGAGCGCGAGCCCGATGAGAGCGGCTGCACCAATCACTGCACGGCGCGGCAGGCTCGGCAGGCCGGATACCGCTGCCGCGGTGAGGGCAATCAGAACCATCGCCGCTGGGATGATGGCGCGCAGGCCGAGATTGTTGTTCTCGCCGACCGTCGATACCAAAAGCCACGAGATGCAAAGACCGGCGGCTGCAAGGCAGGTGAACAGCGCAACGGTAAGCTTTTCAAGCCGCGGGAGAGGACTGCGCAGCGCCGCAATGGAGGCAATCGTGCCGGCGACAAACGCGGCCGGCAGTTCGATCGGCAGGACCACGAGCCAATAACCGGGAAGATCGAGAACACGGCGCAGCGAAACTGGAAAGAACTCGCCGAACACGCGGTAGGGCGACAGGATGATCGGGCTACCAGCGCTGCGGGCGTGGATTGCCGCCAATTGGTCGCGCACGAAAGGTACGATCAAACAGACAACAAGAAACGCCGCAATCGTAAGGCCGCCGACAAGACGCAGCCGCTGTTGCGGGTTTGACTCAAGCAACAGTATCGGAGTGGCCAGCACCGCAGCAAATGCGAAGGTGATTCCTCCCACAAAGGCGGAGCTGGCAAAGGCGGCGGCGATGAGCAAGGCAATGATGAGAACTAGCGGCAAGCTTGGTTGCAACGCGTAGCGAGCGACGAGCAAGATCGCAGTGACGACACAAGACGCTGCCATCAGATGTTGCGGAGCCCACGTGGCCTGAAACAGCCAGCCGGCCATTCCGATCGGCGACAATAGTACTGGCGCGAGAGTTTTTGCCTGAAAGACCCAAGAAAGCGTTGGCCACAGTGATCCGGCGGCCGCAAGCACCACCACCCAGAATGCGGCGCTGGAGCGCTTGCTCAGCCATACCGCGAGGCCCATCATCAAGCTCAGCGAGGCTGCGGCCGTGAACCAAGTCAGCCCGATGTCTGCTTCCCAGCCAGTCATCGAGGTGACCAACGCGATCTCGGCAGCGCTGAAATGCCAAAGATAGTAGTAGGCCAAGTGCGCCGGTTGGCCAGCCTCGGCAAAAACTGGATTGACCGGCGGCAATCCGAGTCTCGTCATCGCATCGATGATCGCGACCTTTGCATGATCGAAGGTTGCGTCGGCAAGCCAGACGGCGTCGCCGGACGACTTTGGTAGGAGGGTGGCTGCGGGAATCATTGCGAGGACGCCGGCGGCTGCGAACGCCCATACCGGAATGGTCAGTGTGGATTTCGTCTCGCTCGCCGTGCTCGGCTTGAGAAGCGAAAACCCGGCGACAAGGATGCAAACGCTGCCGACAGCGATCACCGCAAACGATGAAAATCCAAACAACAGATAAATCGGGAGCGTCAAGGCACTGTGCGCCGACCAACCGATCACGGGGCCGGCCCCGAGTGCGAGAGGCCGCGGAAGGAGCCAGCGCGCGAGCGCGTAGCCGATCAACCCCCAGAAGGACGTCGCGATCAGCGCGCATATAACGGCATTGCTGAGCGACGCCATGGCAAGGCTCTGCCTAGATCGCTGACGGCGGCATTAACACAAAGCGCCCCGTGGCCGACTGCAGGCGTGGTCGACGAACCATAATCCGCACACTAATCAATAGTGTGTTCAATCTCTTCTCTGCATCGTCTGCAGCACGGCATCCATCCAGCCATTCCGCCTGCTTTTTGATCTGCACGGTTCCGCCCGTGCCGCGTCACCAATATTTGATAACAGTCGGCGGCTGCCCGGACTAGCGCGCATAAGTGGCTACCGATACGGTTTTGATCATCTCGGTCTTTTACCCTGCGCGATTTTGGTCCTCTAGGAGTTTTAGATGCGAGAAAACCCTTTAGGCAATGCGTTAGCTTTTCTCACGGCAACCGACAAGTTGTGGTTCACGATAATTTTCTGGCTGCTGCTTCTGGCTAGCGCTGTGATTGCGCTGCAGGCTTGGCGAACCGATCCGGCGCAACGCGACGCTCGACATATTGGCATCGGCGTTCTTCGCTTCATCGTCGCGTGCATGTGGTGGCAACAATCGTTGTGGAAGATTCCGCCGCATTACGATTGGGGGCTGATCCATTGGATGCAGGAGATGGTCGAACACGCGTCGACCGAGCTGCAAAGCGTTCTCGTGCGCGACCTCGTGTTGCCCAACATCGCTCTATTCGGGCCCCTGGTCTATGCCATTGAAGTGGCGATAGCCGTATCGCTCATGCTGGGCGTGGTCACCCGTCTTGGCGCTGCGCTTGGCGCTTTGATGGCCATCAATCTTTGGCTGGGCCTCTACAATGCGCCTGGAGAATGGCCATGGACCTACATGTTTTTGGTCGTCATTCAGGTGTTGTTCGCCATCGACCCGCCGGGGCGGAGCCTCGGTATTGATGCTCTGGCTTGGCGCGGAGACGTCATCCGCAAGAAAGCACCGATCCTGTCTGTCGTCGCCTGAGAGCGCGAACCGAAGGATGAGAAGCAGATTTCTTCCAACCGAGGGGAGATTGCGATGAATCATGAGAGTGCGGTTGCAAGCGCGAAGGACCTCGCCGATCGTGTACTGGCGCCGGCGGCGCGGCAAAACGACAAGCAAGCCGGATTTTCATCGGAAGCGGTGACAGCTCTCGGCTCGGCTGGACTTTTGGGAATCATGTTGCCGGCGGAGACGGGGGGACCGGCGCTTGGACCGCGCACGTTTGCAGCCGTGGTCAGCACGCTGGCCGAAGCGGACGCGTCCGTCGCGATGGTTTATCTCATGCATGTTTGCGCCGCGGCGACGATCGCTGCGGCGCGCAACGGAGCATCTGTCGCGCCGACTTTAAAGGAGATCGCTGCGGGCCGGCATCTGTCTACGCTGGCGTTTAGTGAGGCTGGATCACGAAGTCATTTCTGGGCGCCGGTCTCGCGGGCGCGGCGCAATGCAGCCGGCGTATATATTACAGCCAAAAAATCCTTTGTAACGAGCGCCGGCCAAGCGCAAAGCTACGTAGTCTCGGCGTTGGCGCCCGAAGGCAAGGGGCCGACCGACTCAACACTCTACCTCATTGCGAGCGGCACGAACGGGCTTTCGCTGGCGGGCTCTTGGGACGGTCTGGGCCTGCGGGCGAATGCTTCAGCGCCAATGACACTCGAGGATTGCAAAGTTTTACCGGAGTTGCAGCTAACCGACGACGGCGCCGGCTTCCAGGCCATGTTGCAAGTGGTATTGCCGCTATTCAACCTCGGTTCGGCTGCAGTCGCGCTCGGGATTTGCCGGGCCGCAGTTGCTGGCACGGCAGCACATCTCAAGAGCGCTAGATTCGAGCATTTAGGTCAGAGCCTCGGAGAAGGTCTGCCGACCTTGCGCGCGCAGCTTGCAACGATGCAAATCGATACCGACGGTCTCGCCGCGCGTATTGACGATCTGATTGATCACCTAGAGCGCCCACGCGACACCACGGTTTTGCGCGTGCTTGAAACTAAAGCGGCGGCCGGAGATGTGGCCATCGCCGTGACATCGGCTGCCATGCGCGCCTGCGGCGGCGCCGCGTTCGCAAAGCACATGAATATCGAACGGCTGTTCCGCGACGCCCACGCCGGTGCCGTCATGGCGCCTACCGGCGATGTATTGCGGGAGTTCATCGGCAAGGCGGTTTTGGGCATGCCGTTGTTCTAGCGCCAAAAGCGGTCTTTGCAATTTTCATTTTTTTTGGTCGCACTGTGCATGAGCTGGGAAGAAAACCATGAATTGAACGATTTGGGTGGGAGCCGTCGCCTATGATCCGAAGGTGGTGACGATTTGGGAAGGCATGCGCCGCTACTTGCACGAAGAAGCGCGTCTGCCGGTCGAAGTGGTGATGTTTCAAAGTTACGAAATGCAAGTAGCGGCGCTCTTGGCCGGGCCGAACGACCCGGCCCCGCGAATAGACATCGGCTGGAATACCAATCTCGCTTATCTGCAGGCCGATGCCTGGAGCGCCGGCCGCTGCCGGCCGATCGCGATGCGCGATACCGATCTCGGCTGGATGACAAAAATTGTCGCGGTCAGTGGCGGCGCAGTTTCTAAGTTGACTGATATCAAAAATCGCACGTTGGCGTTGGGTAGCCGTGACAGCGGCCACGCCGCGATTTTGCCGGTTCATTTTTTGGAGCGGGAAGGCCTTATTGAGGGGCGCGACTATCGCTCAATGCGCTTCAACAGCGATGTCGGCAAGCACGGCGATACCGGTGCAAGCGAGGTCGAGGTCATTCGCGCCGTACTCGAGGGCCGCGCCGATGCCGGCGCGATCGGCAGTCCTTTTTGGAAAACGGTGCGGAGCGAGCGGCTGGTGCCGGAGGGCGCCTTGACTGAAATCTGGACATCACCGCCCTACAATCACTGCATGTTTACCGCACGCCCGGACTTGGATGAGTCGCTCGAACGACGGTTTGCCGCTGCGCTTTCTGGGATGAATTACGACAACCCCGTTCACCGGGCAGTGCTTGACGCCGAAGGACTTCATCATTGGGAGAAGCCCCATCTCGCCGGCTACTCAAGCTTACGCGAGGCCTGCAATCGCCAAGGATTTTTTGGAGATGCGGCGAAGTCGGCCGCAGAGTAAGGCGCCGAGAAGCGGTGGCATCAGGCGCAGTTGAAGATCGTCGCCAGGCGATTTGCATGCGCCCGCTCGTGCTCAAAGGCGCGGCGTGCGGCAGCGAAAGCATCGGCCAGCGGAAAGATGTCGGGAGTGACCAAAAGGTCCTCATCCTCGGCGCCGACGGGATGCCAATAAACGCCATCGGCGGTGATGGTGATTTCCGGGACCAGATCCGCGCGCGCAATCGCGATACCCTCCGTGGCAAAGCCGCGTAAAGCGATGCGGCGGATCACCCGATCTTGTTCGCCGATTTGTTTAGCGTCCAGGAACCCTCGCAACTCGGCAGCCTCCGCGTCGGAAGAGACCGTCGCCGCAAGCCGTACGCGAAATCCCTCCGCTCGCGCGCGTTCGATGCCGTTCCACGCTTTGACCCACGTGCCTTTTCCGCGATGCTGATCATGGCGTTCGGGCGTCGGACTATCGAGGCTGATCTGGAATGTCACGCGATCACGCGGCAATGACTGCAGGACCTTGAGACGGCGCCCGACGAGGAGCATGCCGTTGGTCAGCACAGTTGTCGGGGCGGCGGCCGCACAGGCCGTCAAAATGTCACCGATGTCGTCCAGTAAGAAAGGCTCGCCTCCGGTGACAAAGATCTCCTCCACTCCCAACGCTTGTGCTTCGCTGGCGATCCGTCGCACGCGCTCGGCGCCAAGCGCGCGCCGCGGCGCTTTCGGTGACGAGCGAACGCAGCAGTAATCGCAGCGTAAATTGCAATCGAAATTCGTGTAGAGCCACAGCCGAGAGCCAAGGGGGCGCTGAACATCGAGCTCCGCTGGCGCTTCACCGCATCTGATCACCCAGCGATGGCGATTCTGCTCGACTGTGACCTCGACCAAGCTGTTGCGGGTGAAGCGGCACCAAGCTTCGAGTTCGGTGCCGACGGCACGATCAGAGCCAATGACCGCAATGCGATCGCCCGGACGTACGCGTCGCAACGCGGCAATCAATTCCACAAGCAAGCCTGACGCAAAAGTCTTGGCGCCGGCTTCGAGTTCGACATCGGCCCGTATCGCCATGCGGTTACGCTAGCGCGGCATCGCGACAAAATCCAGGACCGGTACCGACCAGCAGTATCTACAACCGCCAGGACTCGTTGAGGTCTGTTCAGGGTCCAACGGCGTCGAGTTTGGTCCACTCGCGTCGGGTCTGCTTATGCCCACGGCTGCCATGACAGCCGACAGGCGGCGAGGGCCGTGATGTGCCAGAAGCGTCATTTACCTGAATGCGCTATAGTCAGGCAAGGCGGCCAAGAGATGCTTTGGCTCCTTATGACGCTGACGGATGCAGCTCCCTGGCGAGCGCGCCAAGGAGCGTCAGGGCATCGGCCGTTCCGTCCGCCTCGCCTTTTTCAAAATCGCGCTCGCTCAGCCCCATCTTGTTCGTCACGTGTGCGAGGCAAAGGACCGCGGCGTTGCGCTGGCGCGCGAACGTGTAGAGCGCGGCGGCTTCCATCTCGACTGCCAGGATACCTTGGGAGCGCGCCGCCTCTACCGCTGACGCAGTTTCACGGAACGGCGCATCAGTCGTCCAGCTTGGGCCGACAACTGCCCGCAACTGGGCTTTCGTAATAGCACTCAGGGCGGCCGCGACGATATGCGGATCGGCCTCGGCAAAGCTCTCGGGAGGTGCGTAGTGATAGCTGGTGCCTTCATCACGGAGCGCACGGTCAATAATGATGAAATACGGCGGCTCGCCCGCAGGAGAGATTTGTCCGGCCGACGTCACACTGATCAGGATGCGGCATCCGCAGGCAAACAGCTCTTCTGCAATCAAGACGGCAAACGGCGCGCCGACGGCGCACCCGATGATGCCGGCGGTCTCGCCGGCAAGCGCAAATTCGTATAGTTCTGTGTGATAGCAAGGCCAGATGGTTGAAAGCTTCGCTTGGCCGGTATGCCGAAGGCGACGAACAATATCTCCGTCAGGATCGAGGATGCAGAGCGCCGGTACATCTGCTACGGGCAGGCCTTTCTGCCGTCGTGCTTCGCGCAGCAGCGCAGCTGGCTCAAACACCGAGGAGGCACCCGAGTTCTTATTGTCGAGAATTGGAGCCGATAACATATAAGTAGTCTCCAGACGGCCAGCGGACGACCGATATGAGCATGCCCGAAAGACAAAGCCACTGGCAGAACGTCTACCAGACTAAGGGCGAGCGTGACGTCAGCTGGTTCGAGGAAACTCCAACGATTTCGCTCGATCTCATTCGTGCCACCGGACTGGGGGCCGAAGCATCAATTGTTGACATTGGAGGCGGCACGTCTCGCCTGGTTGATACTCTTATTGCCGAAGGTTTCCGTTCGATCTCTGTCCTCGATGTGTCTGAAAAAGCTCTGGCCACGTCGCGAGATAGGCTCGGTCCGAGCGCCACACACGTCAAATGGATTGTCGCTGATGTGACCACATGGCGCCCGGATAAAAGCTACGATCTTTGGCACGACCGGGCCGCGTTCCATTTTTTGAGCGATCCGGGTGATCGTAAAGCCTACGCCGAGTGCGTGCGAAATGCTGTACGTCCTGGCGGACACCTCATTATCGGAACGTTTGCGCTTGATGGGCCGGAGCGATGCAGCGGTTTACCGGTAATCCGGCACGATGCCGCTTCGATCGGAGAGATGCTCGGCCCCACATTCAAGCTGATAGAGAGCCGCCGCCATGACCATCAGACGCCCGGGGGCACTTTGCAGCGGTTCCAATTCAGCCGGTTCCAACGGCAGACAGGATGACACGGTACGTCGGCTTTGGGTCATTATCGGCCGATTGCTGCGATGAACATCACGTCCGCTTTGCCCCTGGTAGCGACGTTCGCAGCGGTGCGCTAATTTCTGCGCTGTAATAAATAAGCGGGAGAAATCCCAAGGGACCAGTCCATGGCATCTTGAGCTATCGCGGCGGTCGGGAGGAACAACCAAATACTTATTGCGTAGGCGGTCCAGGGAGCGACTCATGACTACTGTCAAAGCGGAGGTTTCGGTCGTCATCTCCAAGGACGGGCCTTACATCGTTTCGGGCAATGCGCCGCTCACCGAAGAAATCATCGGCGCCAATGCCGAGGGCGAATCCGTAAGGTGGCAGCGGGGTCGGGCTTATGACGCTCCGATCAAATACGCACTCTGCCGCTGCGGTCGCTCAGCTAAGGCACCATTTTGCGACGGCAGCCATGCGAAAGTCGGCTTTGACGGGACAGAAACCGCGTCGCGCACGCCCTTCGCAGCACAGGCGCGGATTTTCGACGGCCCTGAGCTTTCACTGTTGGACGCCCGGAACCTGTGCGCCGACGCGCGCTTTTGCGACCCGAACGGCAAAGTCTGGACGCAGGTCGCGCGCACCGACGATCCCAACGTGCGCGCGATGTTTTTGAGTCAAGTCCACAATTGCCCAGCCGGGCGCCTGCTTGCCTTCGACAAGGCTGGGGGCAAGACCATGGAGCAGCATTCGCCGCTCGCTATCGGACTGATCGAAGACCCGGCGGAAGACTGCAGCGGCCCGATATGGCTGCGCGGCGGTGTCACGCTAACCGCGGCGGATGGTCATCAATACGAAAGGCGAAACAACATGACAATCTGCCGTTGCGGGGCGTCGAAAAACAAGCCGTTCTGCGACGGCACGCATGCATCGGTGAATTTCAGAGCGAAGACCAAAACCTAGCGTTACAGGGAGATTATTGCCTTAGCGCGATGGCAGGCATGAGGATAGAGGATTTCCGTCGCCTCATGACGCCAAAGCCCGAAGACGATACCTAAGCCGTTGTGCATCACAGCAAACGACCGGCCGCCATGTCCGTTGTGGGTCATCTTCGACGTTTCAGGGATCACCTCGTCACGTCCGCTTATCTCCCCGTTAGCGACCGAACAGCGTACATTCAAAATCCGAAGCTAAGTGCCTTAATGACCGTTATTGCGACGCAGGATTTTAGGATCAAATCCCGGCTTCTTGAGGTGCGGAGGCCGCTAATTTTTCTCACGCGGCGGGTGGGCACACACCGCCTTCTCATTGATATCGGTACCCCAACCAGGGCGCATCGGCACCACGAAATGCCCGTTCTCGATCTCCGGCGGGTGGGTGACCAAGTCGTTGCGCCATGGAACCTCGTCGACGTCGTATTCCATGATGCGGTAGTTCGGTATCGAAGCGCAGAAATGCGCGCTGATCATGCTGGCCAGATGACCGGCGAAGTTGTGCGGCGCACAGTCGACTTCGAATGCGTCGGCGAGCGCCGCTACGCGCACCGATTCCCATAGGCCGTTCCACTGTACGTCAACAATCGCCACATCACACGAATAGCTTTCAAGATATGGCCTAAACGCCGCGAGCCCATGCATCGTCTCTAGCGAGGCAATCGGAGTTGAGGTCGCGCGCCTAACTATCGCCAGCGCCTCCGCATCGTGGATATCGCATTCGAGCCAAGTAAGGTTTAGGTCCTCAACAGCCTTGGCAATACGGATGAACCCCTCTGTGCGCTGGCTGAAGTTAAGGTCGAGCATAATGCCCATATCGTCTCCTGCACCCGAGCGGAAGGCGGATAGCACGTCGTGAATGCCGCGGATCAACTTCGCGTCAGGATGGCGGCTCAGAAAATTCGGCATGATGCGGAATCCCGGCATGTACGGTGGATCACCGGGCCGGAGCGCCAGTGGATTGGTCTTGAGCGCCTTGAAACCGCGCGCCTTCACCTCGGCGCCCAACTCCTTGATGTCTTCGAGGGTTCGCAGTGGCTTGAGGCCGAGTTCGCCTTCGAAATAGTCTCGCCGCCAGACCCGGAAGCTGGCGCAGTGCGACCAGTAAAGGGCAATCCGGTCGCGGAACGGCCCGCCGAACAAAGCGCACACCGGTATCCCGAGCGCCTTGGCCTTGACGTCGAGACACGCGTTCTCGATCGCGGCAATTGCTTCGTGATTTACGCCGCCGAACGACATGCGTGTAGTTGCTCGCAACGAGACCGCGATCTTGCCAACCTCGCGCGGATCCATTCCGACCGCGATGCCAGCAAAGCGGCTGATCAAATCCGAGGTTGCATTGGTGGCGCCGAAGTCCTCGTTGTATTCCGACCAGCCGATCAGTCCCTCGTCGGTGGACAGCTTCAAGAATGAGAAATCACGCCAGCCGCCATCGGCCTTTAAGGTTTCAATCTTGGTAATGCGCACAACATTCATCCATTGTGGTCTTGCTGCCTCTATCTTTGTTCTAGATACCAGCGATGCGTCGAGACTTTAACCTCGTGCGTTTACGACATCGGGCGATCTCAAAGTGTGTGCGGCGGTCCGTCGAGCAGTTTCAGCTTGGCAAGCAGCGCCGCAATCCGCCGGTCTGCCTCAGCGCGCGTGAGGTTCGACTTAAATGCGTCTGGCTCGTAAGCGACTTCCGCTAATCGCCTGAGCATTGCGACCTGTTCACTTGTCATTGGCTCTGTATCGCTCATTGCTGCTCAAATAGTAATTGACTTGGTGTCACGCGGGGGCCCGTTGTGGGTCGCGCTTTGCTTCGCGTCCGACTGCACATCTCAATACGACGCACCGATGTCTTAGATAGGTCAAAAGCGTTATGTTCCGGCGCTTTCGGCGTCGTGCGCCATTCCCCGTCGACGAACGATCAGCAGACATCCTTCGCCCCAACGAATTTGATGCGCGATAGTACCAGGGCAAAATCATTACCAACGGTACGCGAGTATCGATTCGAAGGCTCTATATGAAAATGTACACGCTCAGAGTTGGCACAATGACGGAAGCCGTCAAGCTCTATCAAGAGTTTGGCTTTCCGGCGCTCCAGAAGGGCCGACACGATAAAAAGCTGATCGGATACTTCCAAGTCGATACGGGCACGATCAATCAACTTTTGCATCTTTGAAAGTTCGATGATGATGCCGACCGCCGAGCCTATTGGACCGCGGTATACGCAAATGAAGGCTTCGTCGAAGGCTTCGCGTCAAAGTTCCGTCCCTCGTGGCAACACAGGAGGCGAAGCTTCTGCGGGGACCGCATCCCCAAGCTTCCGAATGTTTGTCGGCCTCCCGCCTGCCGCGGGCATCGCGACAAACTCGGAATCGGGCACGAAAGTCGTTTTCGGTGATCCCTCTTGATGCCCGCTTCGCCTGGTATCGACTGCTTAGGCATAATGTGCGAGGTCGGCGAGATGCTAATAACCAACCTGAGCGATTGCGATAATCGGCCCCTACCCGACCCTTTCTTCGGAATGGGACAAGTGCTCAGAGGTTGGGCTTTTCCCGAAAACGATTAAAGTATGCTTGGCGTTGAGTTGTTTTCAGAGATAATCTCCTGTGTAATTTTTTGGACGACTGGGGCTGTCATATGAGTGGGGGCGCCACCAACGGATCCAACCTGTTCCATTTCGTGATGGTCAAGCCGACCCATTACGATGATGACGGCTATCCGATTCAGTGGGTGAGGTCGGCGATTCCTTCCAACACACTCGCCTGTTTGAACGGCCTCGCGGAGGATTTACAACGGCGCGAGGTGCTCGGTCCCGGCGTTGAACTACGCCTTCACACTTACGACGAAACCAATCGGCGAGTGCGGCCCGACCGCATCATCCGCATGATCAGCAAGGCGGGCGGACGGGCTTTGCTCGGACTGGTCGGAGTGCAATCCAATCAATTTCCGCGCGCGCTCGATCTCGCGCAGCCGTTTCTCGCTGCCGGCATTCCCGTTTGCATCGGCGGATTCCACGTGTCCGGCTGCATCGCGATGCTGCCGGAATTGCCCGCCGACATCCGTCAGGCCCAGGCCCTCGGAATCTCGTTGTTCGCGGGCGAGGCGGAGAACGGCCGGTTCGACGAAGTTATTCGCGACGCCTGGCAGAACAATCTCAAGCCTATCTATAACTACATGAACGATTTGCCATCGCTCGAGGGCGAGCCGGCGCCGTTCCTGCCGCGCAAGCACGTGCGCCGCACCGTCGGCCACCTGTCGAGCATCGATCTCGGCCGCGGCTGCCCGTATCAGTGCTCGTTTTGTACCATCATCAACGTGCAGGGCCGCAAGAGCCGGTTCCGTTCGGCTGACGACCTTGAGAAAATCGTGCGCGAGAATTACGCGCAAGGCATCAAGCGGTTTTTTATCACCGACGACAATTTCGCCCGCAACCGGCTTTGGGAGCCGCTGTTCGATCGCATGATCGCATTGCGCGTCGGCGAGGGGCTCAACATCGGTTTCACCATCCAGGTCGACACATTGTGTCACCGGATACCCAACTTCATAGAGAAGGCGACGCGCGCCGGAGTGCGCCGCGTGTTCATCGGATTGGAGAACATCAATCCCGACAATCTGCTGGCGGCGAAGAAACGCCAAAACCGGATCACCGAATATCGCGCCATGCTGCAGAAATGGCGCGAGCACGGCGCCATCACCTGGGCGGGCTACATCCTCGGCTTTCCGGAAGACACCAAGGAGACCATTAAGCGCGACATCGAGATCATTAAGCGTGAACTACCGCTCGACATTCTGGAGTTCTTTTTCCTCACTCCGCTGCCCGGCTCCGAGGACCACAAGGTGCTGTGGCAGAAGAGCGTGTGGATGGATCCCGATATGAACAAGTACGACCTCAACCATAGGGTCTCACATCATCCGAAGATGCAGGATGACGAATGGGAGCAGGCCTATCGAATTGCCTGGGATACCTATTACACGCCAGAGCATATCCGAACGATCCTGCGTCGCTCCGCGGCCGTACGGCTCGGCCGCCCGGAGACCACGCTGAGGTCGCTCGTCTGGTTTTACGTGGCCGCCAAATATGAAGGTGTGCATCCGCTCGAATTGGGCGTAGTCCGCCTTAAATTCCGGCGCGATCGCCGCCCCGGGTTGCCGCGGGAAAACCCACTTGTTTTTTATCCGCGCTATCTCGGCGAAAGCCTGGTCAAGCTTTCGTATTATTGGCGGATGTTCCGCAGCGGAATGGAGATGCTCAAAAAAATCGAGAATGACCCGGACCGCTGGACTTATTCCGATCTAGCGATCGCGCCACCGCGGGCGGACGAGTTCGATTCGCTCGATCTCTATCACGCGACAAGTGGCGGCGAGGCTGCGTTGGCGCGCACGCGCCGCAACGAAGCGCTCATTGCCGGCGTTAATGTGAAAGCGCGCGCGGTCGATCCGGCTTAACCCGCGCAAACTGCGGGGCATTACGAATATAGTGAAAGATCCTCGAGGCTCGCCATAACAACAAATTGTGCGCGGCAAAAACCGCCGCTGATGTCTCTGATGGGTCCATTCTCGACCGATTGCTGAGATCAACGTCAAGTCTGCTTTGCCTCTGACAGCGGACCTCATAGCGGACATTCGACATCGAAGCTCAGCGCCAGGAAGAGACATGCCGGGAACAGACGGCGAAACGCGCGTATTGAGAGGTGAATGCGGAGTATCCATTCAGTCGGACGCAGGCGGGGCTGGACTCAGTCCGGCAACCTGGCCTTCTCGAAGCCCTCTTTGATCCTCTCAGCATCGGCAGGGTTCGCGAATGGCAGGCGCGCCACGTGGTCGGAGCAGCTATATTTCGCATTGAGCACCTTCAACTCGGCCCAGACTCGCCTAGCTTCATCGACCTCACCGAGATGTCCGAGCGCTGGACACCAGCAGGCCGCGGGAGAGGTCAGCTTCCGGCATCAGGCGGATGCGCTCGCGGAACGAAGTCACTGCCGCCTCGTATTTGCCAGCTGCGAGGTAGGCGGAGCCTTGGACGTCCAGGTAGTGGTGGGCAAGGGCCAGATCGAGGCGCAGAGCCCGCTCGATAGCCGCCAGGGCTGCCTCTGGATTTCCTATGTACGTTTCGGCGCACGGTCTATTGCCAGCAAAAAGACCGTTTCGTCGGTCGTCAGTTTGGCGCGCGTGAACCGGCGTATGGCTGCTACGGTCGAGCAATCGGACCGGGATCTATGGTTGCTTAATACGCCATCCGGCGTTGTCGATTTGAGAAGCGGAAAACAGCGACCGCACGATCCATGCGATTATCTGACCAAAGTAACAGCGGTAACTCACAATCCATCATGCTCAATCTCGCTTTGGCTCTCCTTCCTCGAGCGGGTTTTGCAAGGGTGATACCGAATTCATCAACTTTCTACAGCGCGTCGTTGGCTATAGCGTTACCCGGCTCACAACAGAGCATGCATTGATCTTTTGCTCCGGCACGGGCGCGAACCGCAAGTCCACGTTCATTAGCGCGACCACCGGCTGTATTGGTGACTATCACCGCGTCGCGCCATTAGAGACCTTTACGGCGGCGAACAATGACCGTCATCCAACTGAACTTGCCGGCTTGCGCGGTGCGCGTTTGGTGACCAGTGTCGAAACGGAAGAAGGTCGCCGTTGGGCCGAATCCAAGGTCAAAAGTCTCATGGGTGGAGACAAGATTGCCGCTCGCTTCATGCGGCAGGATGTTTTCGACTATTTGCCAGCTTTCAAACTACTCATTGCTGGCAACCACAAACCGGGACTTCGTACTGTAGACGAAGCAATTCGCCGGCGTCTTCACCTTTTGCTCTTTACCTCCTCCATCCCACCGGAGATACGTGACGAAAAATTGGTCGAAAAGCTTCAGGCAGAGTGGCCCGGTATCTTAGCCTGGGCGATTCGCGGTTGCCTCGATTGGCAGAGACAGGGTCTTGACCCGCCGCCGGTCGTGAAAGCGGCCACGACCGAGTATCTTGAGGCCGAAGACGCGCTTAGCGCCTGGATCAAGACAGATCCGACCGAGGGTGTAAGAAATCCCCAAAAAAGGAAGGGGCCGGGCTTTCGGATGTGGACTGAGGAGGACATGGCCGCCTACGAACAACGCTGGGCTGTTGGCACTCGACAGCGTGTTTGGTTGGACGTCCTGGCTTCCACCGGTTTGCGCCGCGGCGATGCTGTCCGGCTATGGCGCGCTCACGTGCGCGACCGCATGGCTAGCATCAAAACCGAGAAAAGCGGTTTCACAGTCGCCGTGACACTACCGATACTGCCGCGCTGGCCGCGACGCTCGACGCCGGACCGTGCGGCGATCTCACCTTCATCGCCGGCGAAAGCGGCCGCCCGCTCACGAAGGAGTTTTTCGGCAACGAATTCCGCAAGGCCTGTCGCGATGCCGGCGTACCGGGCTCGGCTCACGGCGTGCGCAAAATCGCGGCGACGCGTGCAGCCGAGAACGGCGCGACCGTTGCCGAGCTTGAAGCGATCTTTGGGCGGCGTGGCGGCGGCATGGCCTCGCACTGCACGCGAGAGGCCGATCGCGTACGGCTCGCCAAAGAAGCGATGCACAAGCTTGCGAACGATAAGCGAAAATCTATTCCCGCACATTTAGCTCAGGTGCGGGCCGCAGCACCAAAAGACCAATAAAATCAACGAGAATATCTCGAGATGGTGGGCCCGGGAGGACTCGAACCTCCAACCAAGCGGTTATGAGCCGCTGGCTCTAACCATTGAGCTACGGGCCCGCGCCCGCCTGTTATACCGGCAGAAGCGGCGCGGCAAAATCGGCAAACGACGAAATGCTCGGAGCCGCCTAACCTCGCCGGCTCAGCAAGAACACCGCTTGCTCGCTGAAAAGATTCCAGAACCACCACGGCATTTTCAATCGCATGCGCCGTCCCCAGGCGTTGAGCGCCACCGCCCCCTCTATTCTGGCGCCGGCGACCTGACAAAGCTGGCGGAAGTCCCTGATGCTGCAGAAGTGGATATTGGGCGTTTCGTACCAGGCATACGGAAGATTGTCGGTGTGCGGCATGTGACCGCCCAGCCCGAGCTGCATCCTGATTCGCCAGTGGCCGAAATTGGGAAACGACACGATGGCGTGACGGCCGATGCGCAGCATATGCTCGAGCACGACGCGCGGCTGCCGTGTGGCTTGCAGCGTTTGCGACAGAATGACGAAATCGAACCCGTCGTCGGGATAATCCTCGAGATCGGTGTCGGCGTCGCCCTGCACGACCGCAAGGCCCTTGGCGACGCATTCGTTCACGCCTTCGCGCGACAATTCGATGCCGCGGCCGTCGACGCCACGAGATTCCAACAGGCGCAATAGCTCACCGTCGCCGCAGCCGACGTCGAGTACGCGCGCGCCCTGCTCCACCATGTCGGCGACGACCAAGCAGGTCGATACGCGCGCCGCCCGGGCCGCGCGCGGCCTCCGCCATAGTGAGGTCCTGCTTGAGCCGCGTGAGCATGATCACTTCACGTCGCCGGTTTCAGCCCGCGCGCGGCAGCTGCGCCATCGAGAAAGCCCCGCACGGTGGTGAACAATTCGGGCTCCTCGAGCAAGAACGCGTCGTGCCCCTTGTCGGTCGTGATCTCGGCGAACGACACGCGCGCACCCGCGGCATTGAGCGCATGGACGACGCCGCGCGATTCGGCCGTGGGGAACAGCCAGTCGCTCGTGAACGAAATGACGCAAAACCGCGTCGGCGTTCCCCGAAAAGCATTGGCCACGACATCGTCATAATCGGCAGCCAGATCGAAATAATCCATGGCGCGCGTCAGGTACAGATAGGAATTGGCGTCGAAGCGTTCAACAAAAGTGATCCCCTGGTGCCGCAGATAGGACTCGACCTGAAAGTCGGCATCGAACGAGAAAGTCGGATTGTCACGATCCTGGAAACGGCGGCCGAACTTTCGGTGCAGCGCGGCGTCGGACAAATAGGTAATGTGCGCAGCCATTCGCGCAACGGCCAGCCCGCGGCGGGGATTTGTGCCCTCGGCAAAATAGCGGCCGCCACGCCATTCGGGATCGGCCATGACCGCCTGGCGCCCGACCTCGTGGAAGGCGATGTTCTGCGCCGAGTGCCGCGTTGATGCCGCGATCGGCAATGCCGCGAAAACGCGCTTCGGGAAGCTCGCCGCCCATTGCAGCACCTGCATCCCGCCCATCGAGCCTCCTGCCACGGCAAACAGGGACTCGATACCGATATGATCCAGCAGCATCGCCTGAGCGCGCACCATGTCGCGCACCGTGATGACGGGAAAGTCGAGGCCCCACGGAGCTCCGGTTGACGGATTGGTTGACGCCGGGCCGGAAGCTACCCATGCAGCCGCCGACGACATTCGGGCAGATGACAAAATAGCGCTTGGTATCGATCGGACGCCCTGGTCCGACCATGGTTTCCCACCAGCCCGGTTTCCCTGTCACCGGGTGATCGTTGACCACGTGTTGATCGCCAGTAAGCGCGTGGCAGATAAGGACGGCGTTGTTGCGCTCGGTGTTGAGCGTACCGTAGGTCTGGTAGGCGATCTGCAGCGGCCCAAAATCGATGCCGCAGTCGAGCGACAGCGGATTATTCGCCGGAAAGCGGACCAGCAGCGAATGCGGGTGGTCCGCTTCGCGCCTGCGATCGGCGAAATCGAGCGTCGCGCTAGCCTCGGCCATGCCAATAGCTTCCCGGATACGCCTTTCTGGCGTCTTAAAGAGACCTGATCGGCGTCAAACGGCGGTAAATAGGCCCGTTGCCGCCCGTGTCAATGTTTTCTTTGATTTCGCTCCTAATGGCACTATCAATCGGGCCGTTCCCTGGTCGCAGTATGACAAAAGCGCCGCACCACAAGACGTCTTCCCTTACCGATCTGCGGCGAGAAATCGACCGCATCGACGAGGCGATGCACGCGCTGCTGATCGAGCGTGGTCAGATCATCGACGAACTGATCGCGGTGAAGAAAAGCCAAGAATCCGGCTCGGCTTTTCGGCCGGCACGGGAAGCCGAGATGATGCGCCGCCTCGTACAGCGCCACCACGGCAGTCTGCCGCTCGACACCGTCGAAAGCATCTGGCGCGTCATTATCGCGACCTTCACCTATGTGCAGGCGCCGTTTTCGGTGCACGCCGACCTCTCGGCCGGCGACGCCCTCATGCGCGACTCCGCGCGTTTCCATTTCGGCTTCACGGTACCCTTCGAACCGCATATGGGGGCCGCAAGCGTGGTCCAGGCGGTCACCGCATCGAAGGGCGATCTAGGCCTGGTGCCGGCCTTCGCCGTGGCCGGAGCGGGCCCTTGGTGGACAGCACTCGAATTTGAGACCGCGCCAAAAATCATCGCCCGCTTGCCGTTCGTCGAGCGCGCCGATCATCCGGCCGGGTTGCCGGTCTTCGTCATCTCTCGCGTGGCCGCTGACGCCATGGTTACCGAAACCGAAGTATGGAGCCTCCGAGTGTCGGGATGGAGCGCGAGCGCAGTCGACAAGCTTGCCGGCATTGCCGACGCCATTGCCGTTCCCGATCGCGCGTTCGATGGCGGCGCGCTTTTGATCTCGGTGGCGCGCGATGGTATTGGCGCCGTCGCTGAGGCATTGCTGGCGACCGGCGCGTCGATCCGCTCAAAGACCCTCGTCGGCAGCCACGCGACCCGCTATACGGTCCCGCGCCAAAGATAAATGTTGTCCCCGCGTGCGGCGAAGGATGCCATGACCGCGAACTATCCTCGGCCCAGGCCCGGTGTGCTCGAGATCGACCCCTACGTGCCTGGCAAAAGCAGCGCGCCAAACGCGGCGCGGGTATTCAAGCTGTCGTCCAACGAGACGCCGCTCGGACCGAGCCCGCGCGCCCTCGCCGCTTACCGCGCGATGGCGCCGCACTTGCAGGATTATCCGGACGGCTCGGCGAGCGAACTGCGAGAGGCCATTGGCGGCGTCTTTGGGCTCGATCCGGAGCGCATTGTGTGCGGCGCCGGCTCCGACGATTTGCTCAATCTTTTGGCGCGCGCCTACCTCGCCGACGGCGATGAGGCGATCCACACCACGCATGGCTTTCTCGTCTACCCCATCGCGACCCGCGGTACGGGCGCACGGCCGGTGATCGCGGCGGAAACCAACTACACGGCCAGCGTGGACGCAATTCTGGCGGCGGTGACCAAGAACACGAAAATCGTGTTCCTGGCTAATCCGAACAATCCGACCGGAACGTACGTTTCATTCGACGAAGTCAAGCGGCTGCACCGGAGCCTGCCGGCGGACGTGCTGCTCGTGCTCGACGCGGCATATGCCGAATACGTACGGCGCAACGACTACGAATCTGGGACTCGAACTGGTCGCCACCAATGAGAACGTGGTGATGACCCGCACGTTCTCCAAGATTCACGGACTGGCGGCGCTGCGACTCGGCTGGATGTTCGGTCCACGCAACGTGGTTTCGGCAATCAACCGCATCCGCGGACCGTTCAACGTCAACGCCCCGGCGATTGCCGCCGGCATCGAAGCGATTCGCGACTTTGAGCATCAAGAACGCGCCCGCGAGCACAACACGCGGTGGCTTGCCTGGCTCGCGCAAGAGATCGAAAAATTGGGTCTGAAGGTGACGCCGAGCGTGGCCAATTTTTTGTTGATTCACTTTCCGGCGACGAAGGGGCGGACGGCGCAGGAAGCCGACGTCTTCCTCACGGCGCGCGGGCTGATTTTGCGGCAGGTCAGGGCCTACCATCTGCCTGACGCTTTGCGCATGAGCGTCGGCGGCGAAGAAGCAAATCGGCTCGTTGTCGCCGCGCTCAAAGAATTCTTGGGCGAAGCTGCGTGACACCTGTGACGAAACCCGCTGTCCTATATAACCGACTGGCGTTGATCGGTACCGGCCTTATTGGCTCCTCGATTGCGCGTGCGGCGCGGGCGCAAGGTGTCGTGCGCGAGATCGTGGCCACCGCCCAATCGGCGGCTACACGCCGGCGCGTGGCCGAACTTGGACTTGCCGACCAGGTTGCCGAGACAAATGCCGCCGCGGTCGTCGGCGCCGATCTCGTCATTGTCTGCGTGCCAGTCGGGATGTGCGGCGTTGTCGCCGCCGAGATCGGTCCCCACCTTGCGTCCGGTGCAACCGTTTCCGATGTCGGCTCAGTCAAGGCCGCGGTGGTGCGAGACATGGCACCGCACCTGCCGCCCGGAGTGCATTTTGTCCCGGCACATCCGGTCGCCGGCACGGAAAATTCCGGGCCGGACGCCGGCTTTGCCGGACTTTTCGTCGGCCGCTGGTGCATCCTTACGCCGCCGCAGGGAGTTGATGGCGCTGCCATTGAGCGCCTCGCTGCATTCTGGCGCTCGCTCGGCGCGCAGGTCGAAACCATGCCGGCTGCGCATCACGACTTGGTCTTGGCCGTCACCAGCCACCTGCCCCATCTGATCGCTTACACGATCGTCGGCACCGCTGATGAGCTGGCCGAAGTCACCCGTTCGGAGGTGCTTAAATTTTCAGCCGGCGGCTTTCGCGATTTTACCCGCATCGCCGCCTCTGATCCCACCATGTGGCGGGACGTCTTTCTCTCCAACAAGGACGCGGTGCTGGAAATGCTCGGCACCTTCAATGAAGATTTATCCCGGCTTACGCGCGCCATCCGTCGGGGCGACGGAGAAGCGCTGTACGCTCATTTCGCCCGCACCCGCGCCATTCGCCGCGGGATCGTGCAAATCGGCCAAGATTCGCCGGCGCCGGATTTTGGCCGCGCGCATCCCGACCTGCCGGCGGAGCCACTGCCCCGGCCTTATGCCCTATCCGGTGACGAGTGAAGCTAATATCGCGCTCGCACGGTCAGTGCTTCTTGGACAGCGGCCCGTAGTTCGGCGACCGAGAACGGCTTTGGAATAACGTCGTGGATGAGCGGATCGATATCGCGGGCGCGCTCTCGCTGATCGGCATAGCCCGTCATTAGTAAAATAGCGAGTTCCGGACATTCGCGCGCAGCGGCGAGGGCGAGCGCGATCCCATCCATCACCGGCATGCGCACGTCCGTGAGCAGGAGATCGAAATGGCTGTCCTCGGCTTCGAGCAGGTCGAGCGCAGCTTTGCCGTCGCCAGCCGTCTTGACATCATGTCCCTGGGTGGTCAGCGCCCGCGCGCATAGCGCCCGTAACGCTTCTTCATCTTCAGCTATGAGGATACGCGCCATGGCGGTCAGCGGATTAGGGCAACGGCATCGCGGCGACTGATAAAACGAAGGACAACATCGTGCGCTCCGGGCGGCGGCGAGGCCAGACGAGTGCGGAAAGCAACCGCCTGACCGGGGGGCAATGATGTGCGGGCCGCGCTAGCGGTCCAGGAGTAGATTTCCTGCGCGGCCGCGTCGCGGACCACGAATCTGATCTGCGGAACGTGCACAACCTTTCGCGTATCGTTGATGATGTTTCCTTCAACGACAAGAATAGGCGTCCCGTCATCGCGGGCGGTGCTCGTGGTAATGCCATGGAACGCGAGCCCGCGTAGATTCACCGGGAATCCGGCCAGCGCGTAAAATGAGGCGGTTTGCGGCAGCTTCCGCACGATGTCGGTGCGCCAGCCCACAAGAAGGACGTCAACCAGCGCCAGCGCCAAGATGCCCGTGTGCAGGTTCGATAGCGGCCAGCGCGGAATAAAACGCCACGCCGAGACATGCCGCCCGCGCGACCGGACTTTAGCCTTATCCCGCAAACGGGAAGCCGTTCGACGTTCGATGCGATCGGCATTTTTCGCAAAACGACGCTCGTCATAGTCGGCTCTGAGATCGATCGGGTGTTTGCGGTAATCGCGATCGGCTGGATGGCGCTGTGTCGCCCCATGCTCGGCAGAAGCCTCAATGTCGTCGCAGCAATCTTCTGCACCGAACTGCAATACCGCGTGGCCCAGCTCCTCGCTCAGGGCCACGGACCATCCCGCGGCAGCTGACGGCTCGTCTTCGGGCAGATCAACATCCAGCCCGGCCGACCTTTCATCTCCCGTGTCCTCGTCAAACAAGTTATCGGGCGGCGAGGTACGGTCGTCGACTATGCAGATGGCTTGGTCTGGTGCGGGTGTTTCGCTTTCCGATATCTGTAATTCCTCGTCGGGGGGCGCCAATGGCGGAGGCGCGACATTCGACGTCGGGACCAGCAAACTGCTCGCACGTCGCGGCGTGATCCGATTGAGAATCTCGTGCTAGGGAATCGGCAACAATCGAGAACTCCGGCAACAAATTTGCACTTGCACCCTCTGTAACGATAGGGGCGTGATCCGCCTCGGAGTCGATGGGAGCGTGATCCGGCTCCGAATCCATGGCAGCGCTGTCGGCAAAAATCCAGGAATCCGATCCACGATTTACCGCTGCATCCTCGGTGACAACGAATGCGTAATTCGGCCCGGGATCAGGGCGCCTATCCTCGGAGCAATCCGCTTCCGGATTTGCAGCTATAGACCAGTCGACAATCCCGGAATCCGGCTCCGGGTCTTCCATGCAGATCCCGGCGGCAATGAAGAGCTCCAGACGACAGGCCGGAGCGAGGATATCCGCGGCAGGGTCGGCATCCTCCACGCCCTCTTCGCCCGGATCGAGCTCCCCTCGGAGACCGCAATCAGCGGCGATTGCCGCTGCGGCGGCCAAAAGCTTATCGGCCTGGTCAAGTTGCGGGGACCAAACGGTCCGGCAGCGCAGGCAGCGCACCTGCCCGAACGACGGCAGGCTGGTTGGCTGCACCTGATATGAGGTTGCGCAGGACGGGCAAATGATCAGCATGGCTCGAAATCAATATGACGGGACCATCGAGGCGATGGTACGCTCCTATCCATTAACGAATTGGAAACCATAGCGGCCCTGCGACCCCTCCCCCCTTGCCTCATGGTATTTGGCTGCCCGGTAAAACCATGAATTGGCCGCGGCCAAGCCTCTATCATCGCTGCTGCTCGCTCCGGAGGACGGCGTGATTCAATTCGAGAATGTCGGCTTGCGCTATGGCTTCGGCCGGGAGGTCCTCTGCGATCTCAATTTCGGCATCCGCGACCACTCCTTTCAGTTCCTCACCGGCCCCTCCGGAGCCGGCAAAACTTCGCTCCTGCGGCTTATGCTGATGTCGCTCCGGCCGACTCGCGGCCTTATCAGCATGTTCAAACACGATACGGCGACGCTCAGCAAAGACGACCGGGCCCATTTGCGCCGCCGCATCGGCATTGTCTTCCAGGATTTCCGGCTTCTGGACCACATGACCACCTACGAGAACGTCGCGCTGCCGCTGCGGGTCCTGGGCAAGGATGAGGACAATTATCGCGCCGAAGTCATCGAGTTGCTGCAATGGGTTGGGCTGGGCGAACGGATGGCGGCATTGCCGGCCGTCTTGTCGGGAGGTGAAAAGCAGCGGGCAGCCATAGCGCGCGCCGTCATTGCGCGCCCGCAACTCTTACTTGCCGATGAGCCGACGGGGAACGTCGATCCAAATCTCGGCCAGAGGCTGCTGCGGTTGTTCGTCGAACTCAACAAATCGGGCACTGCGATCGTTATTGCCACGCATGACATTGCCTTGATGGACGAGTACGACGCGCGGCGATTGGTTCTCCACGAGGGACGTCTGCATGTCTATGACTGAGCCGCTCGACACCATGGCGGAGCCTTGGGACGACCTCGATGCGGCGGCCCCGCCGGCCGACGCTTTGCCGGCAGTGGCGCCCATCGTGCCGAGGAACTCGCTCGCCGGCCGCTCGCTTGGCGCCGTTGTCGCCATCATGACGTTCCTCGCCTCACTCACGACCGGCGCAGCCATGGTGGTGGTCAGCGCGGCGAGCGACTGGGAATCCGACGTCGGCCGCGAGGTCACCATTCAGGTACGGCCAGCGCCTGGACACGACATCGAAGCGGACGTGCGCAGGGCAACCGAGATCGTTCGGGGCGCCCCCGGCATTGCCGATGTGCAGCCCTATACGAAAGACGAGTCGGCGCGTCTGGTCGAGCCTTGGCTCGGGTCGGGCTTGGCGCTGGGCGATCTCCCCATGCCGCGGCTGATTGTCGTGAAGCTTTTGCCTGGAGCGCGGCCTAATTTCGCGGCCTTGCGTCAAATGTTGGCCACACAGGTCAGCACCGCCAGCCTCGATGACCATCGCCGCTGGATCGACAGTATGCGCACCATCGCGGAAACGGCGGTCGGCATTTGTATTGCCATTTTTGCGCTGGTGCTGATCGTCACGGTGCTCTCGGTGACTTTCGCCACCCGCGGCGCCATGGCGACCAATCGTCCCATCATTGAAGTGCTGCACTATGTGGGGGCGACCGACCGCTTCATTGCCGGGCAATTTCAGCGTCATTTCCTGGTGCTTGGCTTTAAGGGCGGAGCCATCGGGGGCGGCGCCGCAATGGTGTTATTCGGACTGGCCGAAGCGGCAAATGCCTGGCTGTGGGGCACGCCGGAGGGCGAACAGGTTGCGGTCTTGTTCGGCAATCTCACTATTGGCGTAGCGGGCTATCTGGCTATCGTTCTGCAGATAGTATTCATGGCCCTGGTGACCGCCTTTGCCTCCCGCCGCACAGTAAGACGGACCCTGCAGACGATTGACTAAAGCCCGCGATGCCTAACCTTAAGTCCGCCGTCAGAAGACGACATTTCCGAACTTACGCCGCGCGACTCGCTCTCGTCGGAGTGATCGCCATAGTGCTTGGTTTTTTTGCTTTTCTCTGGCTGCTGCCGAATAAAGAAGTCGAGCTTGACCGCAATGCCGATGGCATCGTGGTGCTGACCGGCGGCACATCGCGGATTACCGACGCGCTGGAGCTGCTCGCAGCCGGTCGGGGCACGCGCCTGTTGATCACCGGCGTCAATCCCGGCACGACCACCACGGATATTGCGCGGCAATTCGCCGAATACGGCAAGGCTCTCGCATGTTGCGTCGACCTCGATTACTCCGCCATCAACACGCTGGGTAATGCGGTGGAGACACGGCGCTGGGCGATCGATCGGGGCTTCCACTCCCTTATCGTCGTCACCTCCGCCTATCACATGCCGCGCGCGTTGGCCGAGATCGCGCATCAACTTCCAAAAGTCGTCCTCGTTCCCTATCCGGTCGTCTCCGACCGCTTACGTATTGAACCGTGGTGGTCGAACAGCGCCACGGCGAAGCTCGTATTGTCGGAATATTTCAAATATCTATTTGCCAGGTTGCGAATGCCTTTTGACTCCGTTGCGGCAGCGGCGGGCGATAATCGCATCTCAGATGCGCATCAGACACATTGACTATTGAAGGCGCGCCCCTTGCCCCATCCCATTGCATTGACGGTCAGGTCGATTGTTTTCAATGCACTCTTTTACATCAACATCACCGTTCGCATGATCGTCGCACTGCCGACAATCCTGCTGCCTTACGCCTACTTGCTTGGCGTACTGCGCGCCTATGCCCGCAGCAGCTTGTTCCTGTTGCGGATTATCTGCGGCACCGACGTGGAATGGCGCGGACGCGAAAAGCTTCCGCAAGGGGCTTTTGTCGTCGCCTGCAAGCATCAATCGCTGTGGGAGACTTTCGCGCTCTTTGCCCTGCTTCCTGATCCAACCTACGTGCTCAAGCGCGAGTTGATGTGGGTTCCGCTATTCGGTTGGCTTGCCACCAAAGCGCGCATGATTCCGATTGACCGCGGCGCCCGAGCGAGTGCGCTGGCGCGCATGACGGCGTTAGCGCGCAAAGAAATCGCGCGCTCGCGGCAGATCGTGATCTTTCCGGAAGGCACGCGGCGGCCGCCGGATGCGCCGCCGCGTTATTTGCCGGGCGTGGCGCATCTGTATTCCGAAACCGGTCTTTGCTGCGTGCCGGTGGCCCTTAACTCCGGACTGTACTGGCCGCGGCGGTCGCTGCGCCGCTATCCCGGTAAGGTCCTGGTGGAAGTGCTCGATCCGATCCCGCCGGGCTTAGGGCGGCGGGATTTCATATTGCAACTGCAAAAGGTATTGGAGGAGGCGACGGCGCGTCTCGTTGCCGAGGGCCGCGAGGCAATGCGACGTCATTCGTGATCGGCGACAGGGATAGCCTCTCCCTGATGCGTGCTCAAGAGTCGGGCGGCGAGGAGGTGGAGGTCGGTCTCGCGATATCCGAGCGTCTCCAAAGCCTGCACCGTTTCGATGACATAATCGCGATTGGCGCCAGAACGCCCGTGGCCTTGTCGCACCAGATGGAGCCGTTCGCTTAAGTTGAGGCGTCCGGCGTACTGAACGTGACTGCGGTCGACGAGGAAGCACAGCGCCCGCACTTGCCGGCGCGCCTTGTCCTCAAGCTCGATGCGCCGCACGGTTTCCAGATAGACCGTGGTCACTTGCTCCCGTGCGCGCAGGTAAGCGATGGTCGGCTCGCGCGCTGCTGCGGCCACGCGGAAGGCGATGCCCCGGCACATGCCGCCGCGATCGAGCCCGAGTACGAGGCCAGGACGCTCCGGCGTGCCGCGGTGGACAAACGAATAGACGCACAGCGCGCGATGGAGGCCGATCAACCGTGCTGGTACGCGTTCGAGGAATTCGAAACCGGGACGCCACATGAGTGAACCGTAGCCGAATACCCAAAGGTCCTCGACCGACGACGCTTCGGCCGTGGTCAACATCGCGCTTGTGTCCTCCGCAACGCCTTTATGATCCTCTAATCTCGAGCGCGCCGCCCGCAGTCAGTTACGAGTTGCCGATACGACCAGGCATGTCAGGCCCTGAGCGTCTGGGCCGGGTAAGGCAAATTCGCGTACCAATCTCCCGCCGTTTTGCTATGTCCTTGGAAACGCCGTACTTGACCGGCGAAGAGTAAGCGATGCCCGGAGAATCCCCCCTTAGCATGATGCGGACGCCGCGGCAGCCGTTGCCACGCCGGGGCACTGGGTATCATCGGGGACGCTGGATTGCGATAGGGGTCACGATCGTCGCGATCGCAGCCATTTGGACCTGGCTCTGGTACTACGCCGCTTCGATTGCCGATCGGACGCTTGTTGGCTGGCGGCAACGGGAAGCGGCCGCCGGTCGAGCCTATTCATGCGGTTCCCAATCGTTCGGCGGATTTCCTTTTCAGCTCGCCCTCCACTGTCGTGACGTTGCAGCTGACGTAAAAAGCACTCAACCGGCTTTTGCGGCCACGGCAAAAGCTGCGACCTTCGGCGCAACGATCTGGAATCCGACGCGGCTCGTCGGTGACATTGTCGGGCCATTGACCTTTGCGGAGCAGGGGCAAGCGCCTCGCTTTACCGCCGATTGGACTCACGGGCAGATCACCGTCGGCGGCATCCCGCCCAATCCCGAAAATGCTTCGTTGCTATTCAATGATCCACGCGTCGAGCGGACCACAACCGCTGCCGGACAAGAAGAGGTTTTCAAGGCCGACCGGATCGAAGCAACAGCCCGGGTCATTAGCGGAGCACCGAACGATCATCCTGTCGTGGAGGTGACTTTGCGCGTCGGCCGTGCGGTGGCGTCAGCGCTGCATCCTTCGCTTGCCGAGCCGGTCGACACAAATCTCGATGCCGTTGTCCGCGGCTTTGCCGATCTAGCACCCAAGCCTTGGCCTGATCGGGTCCGCGAGATGGAAGCCGCCGGCGGCGGCTTCGAAATCAAAGCGCTTCGGATGGCGCAAGGTGACGCCATTATCGTCGCAGGAAGCGGAAAGCTTACCTTGAACGATCACGGCACCTTGGATGGCGTTCTCAGCTTGGCGATCGTCGGCATCGAGCGCATCGTGCCGATGCTGGCAATCGATCGGCTCATCGCGCAAGGCATCGATCGCCTGTCCGGCGGCGACAACGTCCTCGATCGCTTGGTACCAGGCATCAGCGGCGTGATTCGCCAAGGTGCCAACGCAACGGTCATCGACAATCTCAAAAAGATGGGGCAGCCGACCTCACTGGAAGGCCGGCCGGCCATCGCCCTCCCGCTCAGGTTTGCCGACGGTATGATTTACCTCGGCCCGTTACCCGTCGGCCAGATACCGGCGCTGTTTTGAGCCTGGCCTTTTCGCTGGCGTGCCATCCAACCGAGGCCTCCGGCACCGAATCTGTTGTGGCGAAATAGGGCTTAAGATCAAGCAGCGGCGTATTGTCGATGCAATCAAGGCCGATGACCGTCAATTTGCTGCCTTCGATGCGCACGAGGCGGGCCACCGAAACTGCAATTGGATTGGGACGCACCGGCGAGCGCAACGCGAATGTGCCGCGGCCTTCCGCATAGTGGTGTGGCATCTGCAACACGAGATCGCGCCGCGCCCGGTCCATCCAGTAAAGCACCACCACATGGCTGACGCTTTCCAAGCCTCTCAGAGCGTCCGTCCAACGCGGATCCAGTACGATCGTGCAGGCTGCATCTGTCTCGCGTGGATTTTTTGGACAGTCCTGGCGTCGCTTCCAGGGGGTCCGGATGTAGCCAATGAAGTAAAGCGACGCATCAAACCGTTCCGGTAATGCAACGGCGATTTCGCCCTTACGCAGCTTGCGATCCTCAAAACTCGTTTTCGTTCGACGCTTCATCAAAACGTTCCTGCACAGGCCGCCCCTCAATAAGTCTCGGGGAAACAAGGGATTGTGGGATTCATCCCATCAGCACTTGCCTATTCTGGTATATAAAGATATCTTTATGTCTCGATGACGAGCATGGCTCTGCCCCATGGATGACATTCTGCGACACGGCTTTCCCGATCTTACCGCGGCGCTCAAGGCAGCCGGCGAAGCCACGCGCCTGCGTCTCCTCATGCTGATCGCCGAGGCGGAACTGACCGTGTCCGATCTGACCGCCATTCTGCGGCAATCACAACCCCGCCTCTCCCGCCATTTGCGCCTTCTGGTCGAGGCCGGACTGGTGCAGCGCCACCGCGAGGGCTCATGGGCATTTTTTCGCCTCGGCGACATCGGCACCGCCGCCGATATTGCCCGCCTCGTGATCGACAAGATCGATCCCAACGATCCGATTATAGCCCGCGACCGGGAACGCCTGGCCGCCGTACGCGCCACCCGCGCCGCCGCTGCACAGAACTACTTTCGCCGGCATGCCGCCGAATGGGACAGGATACGCAAGCTCCATGTCGCTGACGCCGCCGTCGAGGAAGCGATTGCCGCCGCGCTCGAAGGCCACCCGATCCGTTCCCTCCTCGATCTCGGCACCGGCACCGGACGAATGCTGGAAATTTTCGGAAAGGATCTTGAGCGCGGGCTCGGCCTCGACCTGTCGCTGGAGATGCTGGCGGTCGCGCGCGCGCGGCTTGACCGCGCTGGCTTGAAGAACTGCAGTGTTCGCCAGGGCGACATTTACGATATCCCGTTGCCGCGCGATTCCTTTGATGTCGTCATCATCCACCAAGTCCTGCACTTCCTTGATGACGGTCCACGCGCCATCCGCGAGGCCGCCCGCGTGTTGCGGCCAGGTGGGCGCTTGCTGATCATCGATTTTGCCCCGCACGATCTTGAATTTCTGCGTGAGGAACATGAGCACCGCCGGCTCGGCTTTGCCGCCGAGACGATCAGACAATGGCTAGAAGCTGCTGGGCTCGAGGTCATTCGGCAGCAAACGCTGCCGCCGGGGCCTGAAGCCAAAGTCGCGGTCTCGCTCTGGCTTGGACGCGATCCACGCATCGTGCTTGCCGCGCCGGCGACGCGCGAGGTGGCCTGATGAAGCACGGAACAGAAAGCACACCCCGCATGCGCGTCTCTTTCGAGTT
Source organism: uncultured Alphaproteobacteria bacterium (assembly GCA_963835195.1). Classification (GTDB taxonomy): domain Bacteria; phylum Pseudomonadota; class Alphaproteobacteria; order Rhizobiales; family Xanthobacteraceae; genus BOG-931. The sequence goes on along the minus strand of CAWIEY010000022.1, from coordinate 130,499 downwards.
TTTTCCGCCAAAGACCGAGGCGATGGAACAAAACTTGTGGCAGGCCATCGGAACGCTGGCGCCCCTGCGACCAAACTTCGTTTCGGTCACTTACGGCGCCGGCGGCTCTACGCGCGAGCGGACGCACGCCACGGTGCGGCGCATTCTGGGCGAAACCATGCTCACGCCCGCCGCGCACCTCACCTGCGTTGGCGCTACGCGCGGAGAGGTCGACGAAGTCATTGAGGCTTACGCCCAGGCGGGCGTGCGCCATATTGTGGCGTTGCGCGGCGATCCCCCCGGCGGGATAGGCGAACGCTTTGCACCCCACCCGAGCGGCTACCAAAACGCTGCCGATCTCGTCGGCGGCATCAAACGTATCGCTGACATCGAAGTTTCGGTCTCTGCCTATCCAGAGAAGCATCCCGACAGCCCCAACGTCGCCGCCGACATCGATATGCTAAAAGCGAAAATCGACGCGGGCGCGAGCCGCGCGATTACCCAGTTCTTCTTCGAAAACAGCCTCTACTTCCGCTATCTCGACAAAGTGCGTGCCGCCGGAATCGATATTCCGATCGTGCCCGGCATACTGCCGGTGCAGAATTTCACGCAAACCAAAAGTTTTGCGGCGCGCGCCGGCACTTCTGTGCCTGACTGGCTGGCTTCCCGGTTCGAAGGGCTCGACGATGACCCGGCGACACGCAAACTGATCGCAGCGACCGTGGCCGCCGAACAGGTGATGAGCCTCGCCGCCGATGGCGTGAGCGATTTCCACTTTTACACCATGAATCGGGCGGATCTCGTTTACGCCATCTGCCATCTGCTCGGATTGCGCCCTGGCGAACGACCCGGCGCGCACGTGCGCGCCGAGATAGCACCCGCGTAGAACAGGACGAATACATCGTGACCAGTTTGGCAACGGACCACACGCTGCGCCGGCTCGCCCAGGAACGCATCCTGGTTCTCGATGGTGCGATGGGCACCATGATCCAGGCACTCGGCCTCGAGGAGCGGGCCTATCGCGGCGCCCGCTTTGACGCCTGGAACCGCGAGGTGCGCGGCAACAATGACCTGCTCAATCTCACGCGGCCGGAAGCGGTCCGCGCCATCCACCTCGCCTACTTTCGCGCCGGCGCCGACATTGTCTCGACCAACACGTTCTCCTCGACCAGCGTCGCGCAGTCGGACTACGGCATGGCGGAGCTCGTCTATGAGCTGAACCTCGAGGGCGCGCGACTGGCTCGCGCGGCCGCGCGGCTTGCACAGGATGAAGACGGGCGGCCACGCTTTGTGGCCGGCGCCATTGGTCCGACCAACCGCACCGCGTCGATTTCTCCGGACGTTTTGAATCCGAGTTTCCGTGCCGTGACGTTTGACGAGCTGCGCGCCGCCTATGCCGAACAGGTGCGCGGTCTGATCGACGGCGGCGCTGACGCGTTGCTGATCGAAACGATTTTCGACACGCTCAATGCCAAGGCCGCGATCTTCGCGTGCCTCGAATTCATGGAGGCCCGCAAGCTCAGCGTTCCGGTGATGATTTCCGGTACCATCACCGACCGGTCCGGGCGTCTCTTGTCAGGACAAACACCCGAAGCGTTCTGGAACGCGGTCGCGCATGCCGCTCCACTCTCCGTGGGGCTCAATTGCGCGCTCGGCGCCCGGCAAATGCGCCCCCATATCGCTGAACTCGGACGCGTCGCCGATACCCTCATTTGCGCGTATCCCAATGCCGGGCTGCCGAATGAGTTCGGGCATTACGACGAGAGCCCGCAAATGATGGCGGATTTGATCGGCGAGTTCGCCGATGCCGGGCTGGTCAACATCGTCGGCGGATGCTGCGGCACCACCCCTGATCACATTCGCGCCATCGCCGCCGCCGTCTCCGGCAAGGCGCCACGCAAAATTCCGCAAGCCGAACCGCTTTTGCGGCTCTCAGGATTGGAGGCATTTACGCTGACGCCGGCGATTCCGTTCGTGAATGTCGGCGAACGCACCAATGTCACGGGCTCAGCGCGCTTTCGCAAACTGATCACCGGCGGCGACTTTGCCGCAGCGCTCGCGGTCGCGCGCGACCAGGTCGAGAATGGCGCGCAGATCATCGACGTCAATATGGACGAAGGTTTGCTCGATTCCGAAAAAGCGATGACGACTTTTCTCAATCTCATCGCTGTCGAGCCCGACATAGCGCGCGTGCCGGTGATGATCGATTCTTCAAAATTCTCGGTCATCGAGGCCGGCCTGAAATGCGTTCAGGGCAAGTCCGTGGTGAATTCGATTTCCCTGAAGGAGGGCGAAGAGGCGTTCATCAGGCAGGCACAATTGGTGCGCCGTTACGGCGCTGCCGTCGTGGTTATGGCGTTCGACGAAAAGGGCCAAGCGGATAGTTTCGAACGCAAAACAGCGATCACCGCGCGCGCCTACGATATCCTGGTGAACCGGCTCGGTTTTCCACCGCAGGACATCATCTTCGATCCTAACATCTTCGCAGTGGCGACCGGAATCGAGGAGCACGACGGATACGGCAAGGCTTTCATCGATGCCGCGGGGTGGATAAGACAGAATCTGCCGCACGCTCATGTCTCCGGCGGCGTATCAAATCTATCCTTTTCGTTTCGCGGCAACGAGCCGGTGCGCGAAGCGATGCACTCGGTCTTTCTCGCGCACGCGATCGCCGCGGGAATGAATATGGGTATCGTCAATGCCGGGCAGATCGCGGTCTATGACGATCTCGATGCTGAATTGCGCGAAGTCTGCGAGGACGTGGTTCTCAATCGCCGCCGTGACGCCACCGAGCGGCTGCTCGCGGTCGCCGAGCGCCATCGCGGGCACGGCAAGGAAAAGAAAGAGGCCGATCTGTCTTGGCGCGAATGGCCGGTCGAGCGGCGACTCACCCATTCTTTGGTGCATGGCATCAACGACTTCATTCCCGTCGATGTGGAGGAAGCGCGGCTTAAGGCGCCGCGCCCGCTTGCCGTTATCGAAGGCCCGCTCATGGACGGCATGAATGTGGTCGGGGACCTGTTCGGTTCCGGACGCATGTTTCTGCCGCAAGTGGTCAAGTCGGCGCGCGTGATGAAGCAGGCGGTGGCCTGCCTACTGCCGTATATGGAGCAAGAGAAGGACGGGCGCAGCCACGTCTCGTCCAATGGCAAGATTGTGCTCGCGACCGTCAAAGGCGACGTGCACGACATCGGTAAGAACATCGTCGGCGTCGTGCTCGCCTGCAACAATTACGACGTGGTCGACCTCGGCGTAATGGTACCGGCCGAAAAGATTCTTCAGGCTGCGGTCACCGAGCAGGCAGATATTATCGGTCTTTCCGGGCTCATCACGCCCTCGCTCGACGAGATGTGTCACGTCGCCAACGAGATGGAACGCCAGGGTTTCGAAATCCCCCTGCTCATTGGCGGCGCAACCACGAGCCGCGTGCACACCGCGGTGAAAATCCATCCCAATTACCGGCGCGGGCAGACCGTCTATGTCAATGATGCCAGCCGCGCCGTTGGTGTGGTTTCCGCGCTGCTCTCGCCGGAAACCCGCGCGCACACGGTCAATGAAGTGCGGGCGGAGTATGCGCGCATCGCCACGGCGCATGCCCGCGGCGAGCATAACAAACGGCGACTACCGCTTGCTGATGCGCGCACCAATGCCTTGAAGCTCAATTGGTCGGGAGCTTACCGCCCGCCGGCGCCGCACCTTGTCGGCACGCACCGCCTCACCGACGTAGCAATTTCCGAACTCGTCGACACGATCGATTGGACGCCATTCTTCGCCGTTTGGGAGCTCAGCGGCAAGTTCCCGGCGATCCTCAATGACGCCAAAGTCGGCGAAGCGGCCCGCGGCCTTTACGCGGATGCGCAGGAAATGTTGCGGCAAATTATCGCTGAACGCTGGCTGCAGGCTCACGCCGTGATCGGGTTCTGGCCGGCGAATAGCGAAGGAGATGACATCCTTTTGTTTGCAGACGAAAAGCGCGCGGCACCGATCGGCGTGCTGCACACGCTGCGTCAGCAGCTTCCCCGCCGCGAAGGCCAAGCCAACGTGGCGCTTGCCGATTTCGTTGCACCGCGCGCTAGCGGGCTCGCAGATTATATCGGGGCGTTCGCCGTAACCGCCGGAATAGGCGAGGAAGCGGTCGTTGACCGTTTCAAGCACGCCAATGACGACTATTCCGCAATCATGGCCAAAGCATTGGCCGACCGCCTGGCCGAGGCGCTTGCCGAGCGGTTACATCAGCGCGTGCGCAAGGAATTCTGGGCCTATGCGCCGGACGAGACGCTGGCCAACAGCGAACTGATCGCCGAAAAATACCGCGGCATAAGGCCGGCACCCGGCTATCCGGCGCAACCGGATCACACGGAGAAGACCACCTTGTTCGAGTTGCTCGACGGCGAGCGCGAGATTGGCGTGCGGCTCACGGAAAGTTTTGCCATGTGGCCCGGCGCATCAGTTTGCGGCACCTATTTCAGCCATCCCGAAAGCTATTATTTCGGCGTCGGCAAGATCGAGCGCGATCAAGTGGAGGATTACGCCACGCGCAAAGGGTGGACGTTCGCCGAAGCCGAGAAGTGGCTATCGCCAATTCTCAACTACGATCCGCTGGCAGCGCTCCGTCGCGCTGCCGAATAGCATCCGAGCGTACCGCCGGCGAAGCTAAACGGCAAAGGAGAGCATTGCCAAAAGAGCGAGCGCGATCAGCCCTTGGCCGAGCGTGCCCAGACTAAGCGCAATGAGCGCTCGCGCCGGCGCAAGACCGGCATTCCAACTTACCAACCAAAAATAATCGTCATTGACGTGGGAGACGGTCATCGCGCCGGCGCCGATCGCAAGCGTCGCCAGCGCTCGCCCGTTCTCGGCGTCCAATCCCAACGATGCGAGGAAAGGCTGAATCATTCCCGCAGCGGTAATGGCGGCCACAAGCGACGAGCCTTGCAAGCTCTTGATCACCGCCGCGACCAGGAATGGCACCAGAACGCCGCCCGCGAGGTCCGCAACCCGCTCGCCGATTAAATCCGCCATGCCGGTTTCCTGGCAGAGCTTTTGCAAGCCACCGGCCGCGCCGACTGTGAGCAGCACGCCCGCAATCTTCGCGAACACGCTTTCGGCCCAGGCGGCATCGCCGAGGAGTTTGATGCTCCGCCGCCAGTTACCGGCGATCATGATGACAACAGCCGCCAAAAACAGGATAAGCGGGCGCCCAAGCCCAAGAATTCGTTCTCGATCGGCGCCGCCACCGAGCGGCTCGCTGGGGATGTCGCCAATGGATTGGATCATCAAAAGCAGGAGCGGTACGGCGACGGCAAAGAGCAAAACAGTGCTCGACCAGGCACTCCCGGTGCGTTCGTCGAGGCGAAGGTCGTCGGTCGCTGATTTTGGCTGCTCCGGCGGCGAAGACCATCGCGCCCAAGCCATGCCAAACACGGCAAGCACGAGCGCGATCGGGAGACCGAAAAGGGCGACACGATCCCAGCGCGCGCCTAAAATCGAAGCCGCAGCGATCGGGACCGGCGAAAACAGGACGAGACCATGGCTTGCGGAAATGGCAAGCGCCGGCGCGATCATTGCCGATGGGCGCGTTGCCTTCTCGTCGGCTTTGCGCAGCAAAGGGCTCATCAACGCAAACGCCGAGGCCGGCGAAGCGCCGACCCCGGCAAAGAAACCGACCAGCGTGCTTGCCGCGCCATGTCGGAACCAGCGCGCACGCGCGATTGATCTTGCGACCACGTCGCGTGCATTTGTGCTATCGGCAATGGTAGCGATGATGGCGGCGCCGACGATCACCAGCCCGGGCGAGTAGAGTGTTTGGGCAAAGCCAGTGCCGAACCGCTTACCGAGAAGACTGACGGAAAGTCCGCTCGCCAGACCAAATCCGGCCGCGACGACGAGGAGTGCAAAAAACGGATGCACCCGCCGCGGCTGCGTTGCAAAGACGAGAATGATGGCCGCTGCAATGAAGATAAGCACCTGGACTATCGGCATGGCCGACACCAATATTGGACCTCAATCTGCGGAGCAATAGAGCGGAATGAACATGCGGTTTGGTCGATGGCTGACGAGGTGCGTCCAGCTCGGGATTGTGCTCGCGGCGTTGGTGGCGGCCGACGCGGCCGACGCGACATCCGGAAACTTCATTCGCGCCGAGGGCAAACATCTTGTCGACGGCAGCGGAGAACGCTTCGCCATCAAAGGAATAAATCTCGGCAATTGGCTGGTGCCGGAAGGCTATATGTTCAAGTTTACCCGGGCGCGCGCACCCAGCGAGATCGAAGCCGTTATTCAAGCGCTGATCGGGCCGCAGGACGCCGCTCGATTCTGGACCGAGTTCCGCGACGTCTACATCACCAAGGACGACATCGCCTTCATCAAAGCGGCTGGATTCAATACCGTGCGGGTGCCGCTGCATTGGCGGCTTTTCGTCAAACCCGGCGCTCCCGGCGAAGATGAATTTTCCGGACCGGGATGGTCGCTGCTTGACCGGCTCGTTGCGTGGAGCCGGGAAGCGGGCTTACACGTCATTCTCGACCTGCACGCTGCTCCCGGCGGACAGACCGGTGTCAACCACGACGACGGGCCGGGTTTCCCACTGGTGTTTTACGTTCCCCGCTACCGCGAACTGACCGTCGAGTTGTGGCGGCGGCTGGCGCTGCATTATCGCGACGAAACCGCCATCCTCGGCTACGATCTTCTGAATGAACCGATTTCTCCTTACAACGACGAAGGGTACCTCAATCCCCGGTTGGAGCCGCTGTACCGCGAGATTGTCGCGGCGATCCGGAGCGTCGACTCGAAGCACGCTGTGATCCTGGCCGGCGCGCAGTGGAGTACAAGCTTCGCCCCGTTTTCGCGGCCATTCGACGAGAACGCCATCTATACGTACCACAAGTTTTGGGCGACCCCGACCCGCGATGCGGTGCAAAGCTACCTTGATTTCAGCAATCGCTGGAATGTTCCGTTGCTGATCGGCGAAACGGGGGAAGCCTCGTACGCATGGAATGAAAAATTTCGCTTACTCAACGAAAAGTTCGGTATCGGATGGTGCTTCTGGCCCTACAAGAACTTGGATTCGCAAACCAGCGTCGTTTCGATTCAGGAGCCGGCCGGGTGGAACCTCATTGCACGTGCCGGCAGCACGTCCGGCCCGCGCGCGCTCGACTCTTCCCTCACCCGCGAGCAGGCTCTGACCATTCTTAATGCTTATCTGGAGGCCGCGCGATTTGCGAACGTCCGCGTCAACAAGGGCTATCTCGCCTCGCTCGGATTGGCGGCGCCTTAGCCCGTACGCGCAATCGCGCGTTCGAGAAACAGCGCTGCCTCGAGCGTTTCCCGATCGCGGCCGAAAGCGCCGACAATCTGCACCCCCAGCGGCAAGTCGCCTTCGCTCAAGCCGGGCACGTTGACGCATGGAGTTCCCATCAACGTCCATATCCGATTGAAAACGGGATCGCCGGTCGAGCCGAGGCCGCGCGGCGCCGCGCCCGGCGCCGATGGCGTCAAGATCGCGTCAATATCGCGCATGAACTCGCCGAGCGATTGGCGCGCGCGCGAAGCGGTACGACGCGCCGAATCATAATCCTCTGCCGAAATCGTCGCTGCCCGATCGAGCTGCTCACGCAACAGTTGACCGATTTGATCGCGGTGATTGTCGTAATCGTATGCGAATGAACGGTATGCTTCGAAGTCCTGAATGATGAACTGAGCGCGGTACGCCTCCTGCATAATTTCCGGGAGCTTGAGCTCGGTCACTGTGGCACCGTTCGCCTCGGCGGCGCGAACGGCGGTCTCGACCGCAGCCTGCATTGGCGCACTCGCTTTCTCCCAGAGGTGCGTCCGCACCAGGCCAATGCGCGGCGCCGCCGGCGTTTTTTGATCGACGCGCAGAGGACGCTCGGCCACGACTGCGGCGGCATAGGCGACATCCGCGACGGTCGCAGCAAAGACACCCGCTGTATCGAGATGCCAGGCGTACGATTTCATGCCCACCGTAGGAATGAGCCGGTACGACGGTTTGAATCCGGCGACGCCGCAAAATGCCGCGGGCCGGATGACCGAGCCGGCGGTTTGGCTGCCGAGCGTGATGGGCAACATGCCGGCAGCGACCGCGGCGGCGGAGCCGGACGAGGAGCCGCCGGGTGTATGCGCGCGGTTTCTCGGATTGCGCGTGCCGCGTGGCACGAGCGAGGCGAACTCGGTCGTGACCGTCTTGCCCAGTATCACGCCGCCGGCGCGCCGCACCAAAGTCACGGCTGCGGCGTCGGCGGGCGGGCGGTAGCCGGCATAGATCGGTGAGCCATATTGGGTCGGCAGATCGGCGGTGTCGTAAATATCCTTGATCCCGACCGGCAAGCCGCGCAGCGGCGACTGGCGGAGCCGCGTTTGCTCCGCGGCCTGTCGCGCGGCCTCGATGTCGAGCGCAACAAAGGCGCCGATGTCCGGTTCGCCGGTGGCAATTGCTTCGGCGCACAGTTCGACCACGGCACGCGGTTTAATTTCGCCGGCGTCGATGCGCCGGACGAGATCGAGCACGGAAAGCATCACTGACCTTCAATGAAAGGCAAAATCGCCCAGCCCCTTTTTCGCCGCCGATGTGGCCTCAAAGCCCGGCCTGGATCAAGACCGCGGCGGCGATTGCATGGTTAACAGGTTCCTCCGCCCAATGTGCAGCCCACTGCCACATTGAGCAGTCCTTAACGGAAACCCATGCATTCTCCGCATTATGTCGCCTGGTGTTCAGCGTGCGTTGCCGGCCGCCGTCATTGCCGTATTGATCACGCTCGCGGGCTGCAGCCATTACTTCTCCGGGGAACGTGAGGCGTGGCGGCATGGTGCGGAAGTCGCGTGCCTGAACTCCGGAGTCGTCAAAGAAGGCCCGGGGCGCGTCCAGATTTCCGCGATCGAGGGTCCCGGCATTTGCGGCATGGATTTTCCCCTGCGAGTCTCCGCATTGGGGGTTAGCGGGCCGCTCGGCTATGACGATGAGGCACCACGCCCTCCGGCCTCGATCCCGCAAGGCGCCCTGCCCTCGCACTGGCCAATCGTCCATTCGACCGCTTTGCCACCGCCTTCCGGCGCGGCACCTTCGCCGTACGGCGCTGCGCCAAACGGACGAGCGCCAATCGGTGGCGCGCAGGACCTGCGATGGCAGGTTGGCCCGCCGCCCGCCGCGCAACAAAGCGCCCCGATGTCGATCTATGCTCCAGGTGTCCCGGTCCCGGAACGGGACTCGGACACGTTCGAGCCGGCACCGCCGCGGCCGTATGACGGCGCTCCCGGCGCCCGAATGAATGCGCCGCCGCAGCCATATGACGACACTCCCCGCGTCCGAATGAATGCGCCGCCGCCGACTGCTTATCCGCCGGCAAGCAACCCTCCGGCAAGTTACCCTGCGCCCGTTTATTCGGCGCCAAACTATTCGCATCGCAGCGAGCGGATATCGCCCACGCCGTCGGAAAACACCTTTCTCGGCCCGTCAGGTGCCGATCGGCCGATCATCGCGGGCGGCCCCGTCGAAGTCAGGCCGGCCGCGACGCTCGCGTGTCCACTCGTTTCCGCCCTCGATCGCTGGATCGCCGATTCCGTGCAGCCGGCTGCATTGCGCTGGTTTCGCGAGCCGGTCGTCGAGATCAAACAAATCTCCGCCTATTCATGCCGTGGCATGAACGGCGACCCAAACGCGCACATTTCCGAGCACGCCTTCGGTAATGCGCTCGACATCGCCGAATTCACGCTCGCCGACGGCCACCGGATCAGCGTGCAATACGGCTGGCGCGGTGCGCCCGAGGAGCAGGGATTTTTGCATGACGTGCAGCTGGCCGCGTGCGAGCAATTTTCGACGGTGCTGGCGCCTGGCGCCAACGTTTATCACTACAATCACATCCATGTGGACCTGATGCGGCACACAAGCAGGCGGCACATCTGCGAGCCGACCGCGATCCCCGGCGAAGTCGTCGCCGAGCGTGCGCGAGCGCGCTATGCCGCGCGGCACGACCGTGATCCGGGCATTACCGGCTCTCTTCGATCAGCGCCGCAACGACGCCCGCTCGGTTACGCGGGTGAGGACGACAGCCTGCCCATGGCGGTGCCGGGTGCGGACTAAATCGGCGGGTCGCCGGCCGTTTCACCTCGACAACAACAGGCGAGCCTGATCCCGAGGGAAATACGATCGCGCAGTCCGCGACTATTTCCGCGGCCACACGCCTATATCTTCCAGCTCCTTCATCGCCCTGTCGGTAAACTCCGCCTTGGGACCGTCACCGCCAATCACGAACATCAGGATCGCCTCCTCGCCGTTATCGGCTGCCTTGACGTTCTCGAACCGCCGAATGGCGCCGGGCGGGAATGAGATCACGTCGAGCGGATTGAGGTCGACAGACTCGACTTGGCCACGCTCGTTTTCCCAGGAGCAGCGCCAAACGCCGGTCATCGGAATGAAGGTCTCGTTGGTGTCGTGGTTGTGCATCATGGGACCCTTGCCGGGCTTGGCCCGGCAATATCCGAGATTAAAGCCTTCCGAAATCGGAATAGCCGCGAGCCGCGACGCATCGTCTCCGACCGGCGAGGTCACCGCGCCGCCTTCGTCGTGCGGCGGCTGAAAGCCGATGACGTTGTAAAGCGTGCGCTCGCAGTGCGGCGACTTGCTGTCCGGCAGCCCTCCGTCGGAACCCTTCAGGTCTTTGAAACGAGCCACGCGTTTCATCATATTGGTTCGGGAAATCCCCATCTTCGGCAGCGTTTCCATAATCTTCCTGTCCTATTTCTTGTCCCGTGCTGGATCCCGAAGGAATTTTGATTTTCCCGGCATTCTCTGTCAATGCGCGGCCGGCGATGAGTTTTGGCCCGCCGCATCCATATGCGCGAGCAATGCCGCGCTGGGCCAGCAATCGACCTTAAGGCCATTGCGCTTTTGGTATTCGCCGACCGCAGCGCGCGTTTTCATTCCAGCCTTACCGTCGATCTTGTCGTGGTAGTAGCCGCGGGAGGTTAGAATTTCCTGCATGCGATCGAGATCGCGGCTGGGCAACTGCGCGACCTTCATCCACGGCGTTTCGAACGGCCGCGGGTCGACAATGCGGTCGCTCAAGTGGCCAACGAAAAGGACGTAGAGATCGGAGAAATTGTATTCCTTGATGGCGAAATAATTCTTCGTGGCCAGAAACGCGGGACCATACATCCCCGCCGGCTGCAACAGCGACGCGGTCTCCGCGCGTTCTGCCGCCGAAAGCGAGCGGCCATAAGCGGGCACAAACCCCGCTCTAAGCCATTCGCCGATCGACCGGGTATTTTCGGGCACCCCGATGCTGCAATCGACATTTGCCGGAGCACGCACCTCATAAGCCCAGCGCAGACCACGCTGCCAGCCTTTGTCGACAAGCTGCTTGGCCGCGGATGCGAGCGCATCCGGTACCGAGTTCCAGATATCACGCCGGCCGTCGCCATCGAAATCGACCGCGTATTTATAAAAATCCGATGGCAGGAACTGGGTGAGCCCCATGGCCCCCGCCCACGAACTCTTCATGTCGGCAAGCTTGACGCTTCCGTCGTCCAGCATCTTTAGGGCGAGCAACAATTCACCCTGGAACTTTTCCTTCCGCTTGCCGAAATAGGCCTGTGTCGCCAAAACGCGAATAGCGTTGCGCGTGTCGCGCGAGCGACCGTAATCCGTTTCCCGGCCGAAGATCGCGAGCAAGACAGTTGGGCTCACGCCGAATTGTCTTTCGATCTCGCTCAGCGGCGCCCGGTACTCATCCAGGAGTTTACGCCCCTGCGCGGCCAGTCGATCGAACGTCGGCTCCTTCAGGTAAGCCGCCGGTGTCTGGACGAATTCCGCTTGACCCGGACCCGCCTGTTGCGGCCGCCCCGGGAGAACGAGCTCGGGCAGTGAAAGATCGGGCTCGAGACCGCGGGTCGCCGCCTCGAACGTAGTTCGCGACACGCCAAGCTCTTGCGCTTGGGGCCACAACGATTGCAGCCAGGCTTGGAACTCGCGGTCGGCGGCTCTGGCGCCGCCGCTGCAAATGACCGCGCCGAGCGAAACCAAGCAAAAAAGGCAGGCGGCGATTCTCATCGCCGCGGACTTTCTCCGCTACCGCGGCTGAATGCAACCCTACGACCGCTTTGCCTGCGGCGGCGTCGTCCGTTCAAAGCTAGGTCGCGCCGCATGGCGCTCATAATAGGCTGAAAGATCTTTTGCCGCCGCGATCGCCGAACCGGATTCCGGAAAATTTTTTAGGTAGGCGAGTATCGGCAACAGATTGATGTCGGCGAAGGTAAAACTGTCGCCGGCGAGAAAGCCCCCTTTGCCGATCGCGCGATCCAAAAGATCGATTTCCTGTATCACCTCTGGAGTCACCGCGTCGATAGTCTTTCGATCCGGCGATCCATCGCTGCCTTTGGGGAAAATATAGTTGAGCAAATAGGTGCGGACCAAGATGCCGTCCATTTTGGTGTTAACCAACGACACCCATTTTTCCGTCAGCGCGGCGTGACGCGGATTCGTCGGTATCAGCTTCGGACCAGGAAAGCTGAGGTCAAGGTAAGTGGCGATGGCCTTGGATTCGCACAGTTCAAAATCGCCATGGCGCATCACTGGAACCTTGCCGAAGGGATGAATGGAGTCGACGTCCGGGGAATGCGGCGGCGATTGCTTGAGATCATAAGAGATAGACTTCTCCTCGCACACCATCCGCACGGCCCGCGTATAAGTCGACGCTGCTGGACCGACAATCTCCAGTTCTGCCATGATCGCCTCCCGCAGTCCGCTGCCGATCGCGCGCGGACCGAATAGTTAACCCATTGGTTAAGTATAGCGCGCGCCGGCAATCTGTCAAGCGCCATCAATCGGCGCACGGTGTAATGTCAGTAGCCGCCAATCACCGGGTCGCCACGAAGAACAGTCGCGGAAACTTCAGCAGCACCGTGCCGTCGACGCGAGGTTTGTACGCCAGTCTGATCCGTTCGCTATAGGCGGCAAGAAACTCCTCGCCCGCGGCGACATCAAGCAAGGTCAGGTAAGGCTGCAGCGAGGAGCCTTTGAACCATTCGACAATCGCCTGCGGCCCTGCCAGCGCAAAATTGTAGATGGTATGCCAAATGTCGATCCGCGCGCAGACCGGCTTGAGCAGGTCGTAATAACCTTCCGGAGACAAAAGCGCGGAGCGCGGCGCCGCCCCCGCCAATGCCGTCGCCCAAGGACCATTTGCGGCGACCTTGCGCTGCAGCGCGTTCGCCGGTTCTTCGGTGTTGTCCGGCATCTGCACGGCGAGAACGCCGCCCGTCGGCAAGCATTCAAGCAACCGGCGCAGCACCTGGGGATGGTTCGGCAGCCATTGGAACACCGCATTGGCGAAGAGAAGATCGGTGCCCGCCTCCGGCACCCAATTCCGAATGTCCGCCTCAACGAACAAACAGTCAGGCAGCCGCTCGCGAGCTTTACGAATCATGGCAGGCGAAGAGTCGACGCCCATCGTTTGCGAATCCGGGAATCGCTCGCGGAGCAATTGCGTCGAGTTGCCCGGTCCGCAGCCGAGATCCACCACCCGCCGCGGCGTTTCCAGCGGTACGCGCGCCAGCAGTTCTCGCGGCGGCCGGGTGCGTTCATCCTCGAACTTCAGATATTGCTCGGGGCTCCAATCCGCCATTGCGCAGCTTCGCGTTATTCGGCGGGAGTGGCGTGTGCCGAAGAGGCGGCAATTGCGGTTCGCAACTGCTTCGACCGATCGGTCGCCAACAGCATGTACACCGCAGGAACCACAAATAGCGTAAAGAGCGTGCCAATGGAGAGACCGGCAGCGATGACAAGACCCATCTGGAAACGCGACACCGCGCCGGCGCCTCCTGCCGTGATCAGCGGGACGACGCCCAGCACCATCGCCGCCGTCGTCATCAGGATCGGCCGCAGCCGTATGCCCGCGGCAAGTTCGATCGCTTCCCGCTTGCTCCGTCCTTCCGCTTGCAAATCGTTGGCGAACTGCACAATCAAGATGCCGTGCTTGCTGATCAATCCCATCAGCGTCACCAAGCCCACTTCAGTATAGATGTTGAGCGAGGCTCCGGCGATGCCGATGCTGACGAAAATCAGCGCTCCGGCGATCGACATCGGCACCGACACCAGAATGATGACCGGATCGCGGAAGCTTTCAAACAGTGCCGCCAGCGCCAGAAAGACGATGATCAGCGCAAAGCCGAAAGTGGTGACAAATCCGCTGGTCTCCTGAATGTACTGCCGGCTCAATCCGCCGTAGTCGACCGAATAGTCGCGCGGCAATGTCCGCGCCGCCAGGTTCTGCAGGTAGGTGAGCGCATCCCCTTGAGAAACGCCGGGCATGGCGACTCCCTGGATGGTGGCGCTGTTGAGCTGTTGAAAATGATTGAGCGATTGCGGCACGGTCTTCGTCGACACGGTGGCAATGGTCGACAACGGCACTAAAGAGCCGTCAGCCGTGCGAATATGATAGTCGAGAAGCTGCCGGGCATTGAGACGAAACCGCTGCTGAACCTGCGGGATGACCTTATATGAGCGTCCGCTCATGCTGAAATAGTTGATGTAGCCGCCGCCGAGCATCGACGCGAGCGCGCCGCCGACGTCGCTCATCTTCAATCCAAGCTGTGCCGTCTTGTCCCGGTCGATCATCACATTCGACTGCGGGCTGTCGATCTTCAGATCGGAATCAAGAAAGATAAAATTTCCGCTTTGCTGCGCCTCATGCAGAAATTCTTGGGCGACGGCGTACAGCCGCTCGAACGACTCGGTGGTGCCGATGACAAATTGCACCGGCAGCCCGATACTGCCGGGTAACGGAGGGGGTTGAAACGCAACGACGCGAATCCCGGCGATCTTGCTCAGCTCGCGCTGTACCACCGGCTGCAGCGCATTGCTCGACTTGGAGCGGGCGTCCCAAGGCTTTAACGCCATCCCCGAAATGACCTGTCCGGGAAAGTCGATCTGAAACACATGCTCGGTTTCCGGATGGCTGAAGAAAGTCTGGTACACTTGATGTCCGTAAAGCTCACGCTGCCGCAGCGTGGCATCGGGCGCGCCGATCGACTGCGAGAGAATGACGCCTTGATCTTCCTGTGGCGCGAGTTCGGTATGCGCGGTGATGAACAAAAAGTAGATGCTGCTGAGCACAATGAGCGCAAACACCACCGTCACCGGCAGATAATTCAAGCTGCGATTCAGGCGCCGCTCATAGGCGCCGCGCAGCCATGTAAATCCCCGGTCGATGAAGAACGTCAGGCTCTGTTGCCAGCCGCGGTGCTGCGGGTCGGGATTTTTCAATAGGCGCGAGCAGAGCATCGGCGAGAGCGTCAACGCCACGATCCCAGACACGGTGACCGCGCCGACCAGCGCGAAGGCGAACTCTGCGAATAGTGCGCCGGTGAGACCGCCTTGAAAACCGATCGGCACGTAGACGGCGCCCAGCACCACGGTCATGGCTATGATCGGCCAGCCGAGCTCACGCGCCGCAGCCATCGCCGCCGGTATCGGCGCCACGCCCTCCTCCAGATGCCGGCTGACATTCTCGACGACGATAATCGCATCGTCGACGACCAGCCCGATGGCCAAAACCAGCGCCAGCAACGTCAGCAGGTTGATGGAATAACCCAGCGCCAGGAGAATAATGAGCGTACCGACCAGCGATAGCGGAATGGCGACAGTCGGAATGAGCGAGGCCCGCACCGAACCTAAAAACAAAAAGACCACCAGCGTGACGATGACCAGCGCCTCGACGAGACTCAGCACCACCTCGTAAATCGCGGCATTCACGAACTCGGTCGAATCGTAGACGATGGCGCCTTCCAGCCCGCGCGGCAGCTGGTCATGAATATCTGGCCAGATCTTGCGTATGCCGCGGACGACTTCCAGCAGATTGGCCGCCGGCGCCACCTGCACGCCGATATAGACCGCCTGCTTACCGTCAAACCCGACCTCGGATTCGTAGTCCTCGGCGCCAAGCGTGACGTTGGCGACGTCCTGCAGGCGCACGACTGCGCCGTTGACTTGCTTGATGACGAGATTGCGGAATTCTTTTGCGGTGTGCAGACCGGTCGAGGCCGTGAGGTTGACCTGCACCATCTGACCTTTGGTCGTGCCGATTCCGGATATGAAATCGTTGGCGGCGAGCGCAGCGCTGACGTCGTTTGCCGTCAGCCCGAAGGCGGCAAGCTTTTGCGGATCGAGCCAGGCGCGGAGCGCAAAAACCTTTTGCCCGAGCAGCTCCGCGGTTTGCACTCCCGGCACCGTTTGCAGCTTCGGCTGCACCACACGCGTGAGATAGTCGGTGATTTGGTTTGGCGCGAGCACGTCGCTGTCGAAGCCGAGATACATGGCATCGATCGTTTGTCCGACTTTGACGGTCAGAACCGGCTGCTGCGTGCCGGTCGGAAGCTGATTGAGCACCGACTGGATTTTCGTGTTGATCTCGGTCAACGCCTTGTCGGCATCGTAGTTGAGCCGCAGATAGACGGTAATGGTGCTCATTCCCGATTGGCTCGAAGACGTCATGTAATCGATGCCGTAGGCTTGGGCGATGGCGATCTCCAGCGGCGTGGTGATGAAGCCGGCCACCACATCGGGATCGGCGCCGTAGTAGGTCGTGCTGACAGTCACGACCGCGTTCTCGGTGCGCGGATACTGCAACACCGGCAGGGCGTAATAGGCGCGCACGCCCAACACCAGGATCAACAAGCTGATTACCGATGCGAGCACCGGCCGGCGAATGAAGATGTCGGTAAAATTCATGGCGCCCGCACGCTACCGATCGACCGGAACCGGCGCCGCATCGGCGGTCGGGGTAACGGAGTTGTCGATCAAAACGACCGAGCCGTTGTGCAGCTTGATCTGACCGGCAGTGACAACGTTGTCGCCATCCTCAACGCCTTTAAGGATCGCGATCTGATCGCCGCGGGTTGGCCCCAGGGTGACGAACGTCTGCCGCGCGGTCAGCTGCGGTTTGCCGGCGGCATCGGTGCCCTTGCTGTCCACAAGGTAGACCGTGTCGCCATAGGGATTGTAGGTGATCGCGGTCTCCGGCAGCGTAACGTAATTCTGCGGCGACCCGGTTGCGATTTCGACGGTGGCATACATCCCCGGCAGCAGCCTGTGATCGGAATTTTTCAATGAGGCGCGCACTTGCACGTTGCGGCTGCCGGCATCGACCTTCGGGTTAATCGCAGCAATCTTGCCGGTGAATGTTTCGCCTTTATAGGCGTCCACGTGCACGGTGACGGCTTGATCGAGGCGCACCTGGTCGACCGCTTGTTGCGGCACGAAAAAATCGACAAAGATCGGATCAAGAGCTTGCAGCGTCACGATTACAGTGCCGGGACCGAGATACTGGCCCAAATCCACGGCGCGAATACCAAGGTGCCCGGCAAACGGCGCGCGCAGAATTTTCTTGTCGATGATCGCTTGTTGCTGAACGACCTGTGCCCGAGCGTTTTTCAGATTGGCGGAGTCGGTGTCCAGAGTCGCTTGGCTGACCGCCTGCATCTTAAACTGCTTCTGGTCGCGTTCGTACGTTATCCCGCTTAGAGCAGCCATCGCCTGCAGCGATTCCAGCTTGGCGACGTCGTCCGCGGTGCGCAGCTTCAGGAGCTGCGCGCCTTCGGCGACGTCGTCGCCGGAGTTGAAAGAGATTAACTCGACGACACCGGAAACTTCGAGCGACAAATCGGCGCCCTTTCACCGCGCGCAGCGAACCGATGGCTTCGATCCGTGGCTGCCATTCGCTGTAGCCGGCTCTGGTCACCGAAACCGTCTGCGGCGGATTACCGGCGGCCGTGATGAATTTCTTGATCATGGCCGCCTTGAACAGCTGAAACCCAAAAATTCCGCCGAACACGATGGCGACCGCCACGAGCATGATCACCATGCGCTTGATCATTGATTGGGCTCCATCTTCGCCGGCGGCGGAGAATCACTGGCCGCGTGGACGAGCTGCGGCTCCGGGCTAAACGGATCGGGGTGCACATCGGCGCGGTTCCACCAGCCGCCGCCCAGCGCCGCAAACAAGGCGGCGCTGTCCGCGAATCGCGCCGCTTGCGCTGTCACCAACGCAAGGCGCGCCTGCTGATAGCTGCGTTGGGCGTTGAGCAGAACCACGTAGGTGATGGCGCCGAGCCGATATTGTCCGCGCGTCAGGTCAAAAGTGTCCGAGGCGACGGCCACGGCGTGCTGTTGGGCCTTGAGCGTCGCAGCATCCAATTGCAGCGCGCGCAGCGCGTCGGCGACGTTTTGGAAAGCGGTGAGCACCGTGTTGCGATATTGCGCGTCAGCCATCTCGTAGGCGGCTTTGGCCGCGCGCTCCTGGTGGAGAAGAGTAAATCCGTGGAACAAGGGCTGGGTGGCGGCTGCGCCGACGCTCCAGATAACCGCCCCGGGCGTAAACAGGTCCGCCGGCGTCAAAGCCATGTTGCCGTACTGTGCGGTGAGACTTAATTGCGGCAGTCTGTTGGCAATGGCAACGCCGATCTGCGCGCTCGCTTGATGTAATTGAGCCTGGGCGGCGCGGATATCGGGACGCTGCTCGACGAGTTGCGAAGGCAGACTGACCGGCAAGCGTGTTGGAAGGTGGAACGAAGCCAATGTCAGCCGGTCGTGGCCGGCTTCGCTGGGAAAACGTCCGGTCAGCGCCAATAGTACGTGCCGCTGCTGTTCAAGCTGCTTCTGCAACGGCGGCAACGTTGCCTCTGTCGTGGCCACCTCGGATTCCTGCTGCAACACGTCGGCGCGCGTCGCCGCGCCGGCGTCAAACTGATTGCGCACGACGGTCAGCTGATCGCTTTCCGCTTTTATGATCTCCCGTGTCGCTTCGATCTGACCACGCAGTGACGCTTCCTGGACCGCGGCCGTGACCACGTTGGCGGTCAATGTAAGATAAGTGGCCTCGAGCTCGAAACGCTGATACTCGGCGAGCGCGGCATTGGCTTCGATCTGCCGTCGCACGCCACCGAATACGTCGGGCGTGTAAGAGATGTTCACCGTGGTCTGAAAAAGATTGAAAATTTCGGGACTGCCAGTCAGACCGAATTCCGCCGGTGAGAATTGCTGACGGGTAGCAGACGCGGCACCGTCCACGCTCGGCAACAACGTGCCGGCGGACGCGTAAAGGTTTTCCTTTGCCTGCCATAATGCGGCCTGCGCGGCCTTCAGGCTTGGATTGGCGCGCAATGCTTCAACAATCAGGGCGTCGATCTCCTTGGAATGAAAAACCTTCCACCATTCGGCCGGAATATCTCGGCCCATAACGAACTTCTGCGCCGAGCCGACTTGTCCGTCGGCCGCCGATGGCGTGGCGGCCGGATGCGTATCCGGCGTATATCCGCTGACCGGGGGTGCCGGTGGCGGAGCGAAATCGGGCCCAACCGCGCAGCCGGAAAGCAACGCCAAGGCGGACGCAGCAACTACAGCGGCTGGCGATAAAATGCCCTGCAACGCCAAACGCTTCGCCCTGCCGGCCGAC
The DNA here is from genome assembly GCA_963835195.1 of uncultured Alphaproteobacteria bacterium. Lineage (GTDB taxonomy): Bacteria > Pseudomonadota > Alphaproteobacteria > Rhizobiales > Xanthobacteraceae > BOG-931. The sequence continues at coordinate 111,060 of CAWIEY010000022.1, read as the reverse complement.
ACGCGACGCCGACGTACTGACAACCCCACCCTGATACCCACTTAATTCGCCCTTAACAAAGGCAGATTAGTTATTTACTATCCAGTTAGTCAATAAGTGGGCGGGAGTGAGTTTCCTGAGCGCATTATTGGATACCCGGACGGAAACTCGCCGTCGGCGCAAAGCCGAACGGCCGCAAGAGATCATCGAAGCCGCCTTCCTTGAGTTCTCCAAAAATGGTTACGCCATGACGACGCTCGACCAGGTCGCCGAGCGCGCGGGCGTGACCAAGGGAACGATCTACGTCTATTTTGAGAACAAGGAGCATTTGTTCATTTCGATGGTGCGCGAGGCCGTGAAGGCCACGATCGATACCGTGCAAGACATGTTCGAGCGCCACGACGGCTCCACCGCCGATCTTCTTCGTGCGCAGTTCAGCTTTATCTACGACCATATCGTCCAAGACCGGCGGCGGCGCGAAGTCGTCCGCATGCTGATCGCAGAATCGTCGCGCTTCCCGGCGCTGGCCGATCGCTATCATCAAGAGATCCACCGGCCTTGCATGGATCTGCTCACGCGGACGATCCAGCGCGGAATGGATCGCGGCGAAATCCACCGCTCGGCGGTGACCGAATGCCCGTTGGTCATTATCGCACCGATTGCGCTGGTCGACGTGTGGATGATGATGTTCGATGAACGCCACCCGCTCGATCTGAAGAGCTATTTCGACGCCCACCTTGACCTGGTGCTCAAGGGCCTATTGACAAAGCCGCGTATATGAGCGCGGCTAGCGGCGAAGGCGCCCGTTCGCGCAATCGATGAGCGCAACGCCGCCTTCAGCGTGAAAACTTCTTGTACTTGATCCGCTGCGGCATCACCGAATCGACGCCCAGCCGCCGCATCTTGTCCTTCTCGTAGTCCTGGAAGTTGCCTTCGAACCATTCGACATGGCTGTCACCCTCGAAGGCGAGAATATGGGTGGCGATGCGGTCGAGGAACCAGCGGTCATGGCTGATGATGACGGCACAGCCGGCGAAATCCTCGAGCGCTTCCTCGAGAGCGCGCAAGGTGTCCACATCGAGATCGTTAGTCGGCTCGTCGAGCAGCAGGACGTTGGCGCCGGATTTGAGCATTTTCGCCAGATGCACGCGATTGCGCTCGCCGCCCGATAGTGCGCCGACTTTCTTCTGCTGATCGGCCCCCTTGAAATTGAACGCCGCGCAATAGGCCCGCGAATTGACTTCGCGCTTGCCGAGCTGGAGCTGATCGAGGCCGCCGGAAATCTCCTCCCATACCGTCTTTTTGCCATCGAGCGTGTCGCGCGACTGGTCGACATAGCCAAGATGGACGGATTCGCCGATTTTGATTGTGCCGGCTATCCGGGCTTTCTTGGTTTGTAATCATGCGGAACAAGGTCGTCTTGCCGGCGCCGTTCGGCCCGATGATGCCGACGATGCCGCCGGCCGGCAATTTGAAGGTGAGATCGTCAATCAGGAGATTGTCGCCAAAGCCTTTTCGCAAGCCCTCGAAATCAACGACGTTCTGGCCGAGCCTCTCGGCCACCGGGATGACGATCTGGGCGCTTTGCGTCTGCTTTTCTCCAGCCTTCTTCAAGAGCTCCTCGTAACGCTCGTAGCGGGCTTTGGATTTGGCCTGACGGGCGCGCGGTGAGGCCGAGATCCATTCCTGCTCGCGCGCCAGCGTGCGCTGCCGTGCTTCCTCTTCACGGCCTTCCTGCTCGAGCCGCTTCTGCTTCTGTCCCAGCCACGATGAATAGTTGCCCTCGTAGGGAATTCCGCGGCCGCGGTCGAGCTCCAGAATCCAGCCGGTCACGTTGTCAAGGAAGTAGCGGTCGTGGGTGACGATCAGAATGGCGCCCGGATAATTGCGCAAATGGCCTTCGAGCCACAGCACCGATTCCGCATCGAGGTGGTTGGTCGGCTCGTCGAGCAAGAGGAGGTCGGGCTGCTCCAGGAGCAGCCGGCATAGCGCCACGCGTCGCCTTTCGCCGCCTGAGAGCTTCGCCACCTCCGCGTCGTCCGGCGGACAACGCAGCGCGTCCATCGCTTGATCGACCTTAGAAGTCAAGGTCCCACAGCCCTTGCGCCTCGATCTCGTCCTGGAGCTTGGTCATCTCGTCCGCAGTCTCGTCGGAATAATTGGCGGCAAGCTCGTTATAACGCTCCAGAATTGCCTTCTGCGCCGCCAAGCCGTCCATGACGTTCTCGCGTACCGACTTAGCCGCATCGAGCTGCGGCTCCTGCGCCAGATAGCCCACGCGGGCACCTTGGGCAGCCCAAGCCTCACCGGAAAATTCCGTGTCGAGACCGGCCATGATGCGCAGCAAAGTCGACTTGCCGGCGCCGTTGATGCCAAGCACCCCGATCTTGGCATCCGGATAGAAGGAAAGATTGACGTTCTCCAGGACCTTGCGGTTTCCCGGATAAGTCTTGGAAAGACCTTGCATATGATAGATGAATTGACGTGCCATTTTGATGAAGCTCGAAGGGCCCTGCCCGCTTTGTTCGGACCCGCGCGCAGACGTTCGCTCAAGCGCGCGCGACCGTAAAAACCCTCACTTTGGGAAGTCTGCGCTCATGTAGCGATCTAGTGCGCGCCGGACAAGAACCCGATGCCGTCCGATTGGCGCTCGGGTGCTGATCGACGGTTCCGGCAACCTTTCGTCAACCTCCCGGGCATTTGTCCAGCCGGTACAGCGATTTCGCACTAATTTTTAATGATTTTACGCCGAAAGTTTACGACAAAAGCCGCGTCTTGCACAACGCCGCGAGCGGCAGGACTGCGGCCCGACAACCCTCTTGGGAGACGTAACGTGGGCCGTACCATTACCAGCGCCATTCGCGAACTGGCGCACACGTTTGCCCTCGCATTCGATCCATATCGGCCGGAACTCCACTACATGCGTGGACCTGGCCCAAAATGGCACGCCAAGTGGGCCAATCATACGACGCAAGGTCCCTCGGCCGTCTCGTCCATAACATGAGCGAGGCAGCCGCCGCGCGCGCCTAAGTGTCGGCTTGTCTTCCCGGAGCCAGTGTGGGACGGCCAGTGGTCCGATTCTAACGTTCGCATCGCGCTTCGGCACACTCCCGCGCGAACGTTAGAATCTAAAGGACCACTGGCGAATATCAGTTCCAGTGCGAAACCCAACCGAAAAAGGCGGCGCCATGGCCTGTTCGTTGCGCAATCCTCGACGATTATCAGAACGTTGCGCTCTCCTTCGCCGATTGGTCGCAAATTTCGCGGCGACATCGACATCAAGGTATTCAACGAGCATCTCGGGAGCGCGGACCAGGTCATCGCCGCGCTTAAGGGATTTGGCATTGTCTGCGCCATGCGCGAGCGCACCGCGTTTCCGCGCGCGGTGATCGATGCATTGCCCGAACTCAAGCTGCTCATCACCAGCGGAATGCGCAATGCGTCCATCGATCTCGATGCGGCAAAAGCCAGGGGCATTGTCGTCTGCGGCACGCCCGGCTTTGGCAACGCCACCGCTGCAATCGCCACCGGCTCTGATGCTCGAGCTTGCGCGCCGCGTCGGTTACGAAAATATGCGGCTCAAAGCGGGCGCCGTCTGGCAGAGCACGATCGGTCTTGATCTCGAAGGATTGACGCTTGCGCTTCTTGGCCTCGGCAAACTCGGCACGCGCATGGCGGAAATCGGCCGCGCGTTCAAAATGCATGTCATCGCCTGGAGCCAAAATCTCACGCCCGAAAAATGCCGGGAGGCGGGCGCCGAATATGTCAGCAGCGACGAGCTGTTTCGACGCGCCGATTTCCTTTCGATCCACGTGCAATTGTCATCACGCACACGCGGCCTAATCGGCGCTCGCGCAATTCGCCCTGATGAAAAAGAGTTCTTATCTGATCAATACCTCGCGTGGCCCGATAGTCGATGAAGCGGCCCTGCTTGCCGCATTGCGGGACAAACGCATCGCCGGAGCCGGGCTCGACGTCTTTGATGTTGAACCGCTTCCGCTGGACCATCCTTTGCGCAAGCTCGACAATGTCGTGACTCACTCCCCACCTCGGCTATGTCGCATCACAGAACTATCGAGCCTATTTCGCCGGCATGGTGGACGACATCCGCGCCTTTCTCGATGGCAAGCCGGTGCGCGTTCTAACCTGATATCTGCGATCAGCCGTGGCGAATTTTGAGCACCAAAATCGTCACGGTCAGTGCCAGCGTGGCGATGCTCGAGCCGATCAGCGGACCATCAAGTATGGCCAACCCGTAGACCAGCCAGAGCAACACGCCGAGAGTACTCAACGTCGTCGCCGGTAACGAAATGGCGCGCGCCTCCCGCTCGCGAATGATTTTTACCGCCTGCGGCACCCAGCATAGCGTGGTCAGAATTGCTCCGGAGGCACCGATTGCATCGACGATGCGCGGCGTCAGCATTCAAAGTCGAGGTATGCGGCTGTTGAGGCCGGCCGGCGCGCGGCAAGCGATCGGATGCTTCGAATCATTCTTGGACACTTAACGCTTTCTTCATGTGTACGCGATGACAGGACCGCGGCCGAGGCGCCGTTCCAGCAAACTTGTCATCGCGCCGTCATGGACGAATCGTAGAATCATCAAGGCGTTGGGTTAGTTTTGTGCCGGGCCTGTGCCGTAGTGCAGCGGTGCGCACAGCTCCCGATAGTGTCGCCAGCGCCTGCGGATACATCATGAACGTCTCCGAGCACACCGCCAGAGTCTTTGATACCGATCTCATCAAGCTTACGCAGTTGGTCGCGCAGATGGGCGGCTTCGCCCAGAAGCAAATCACCGACTCGATCGACGCCCTCACCCGCCGCGACGTAGCGCTGGCAAGACAAGTGATCGCCGCCGATGCCACGGTGGATAATCTTCAGAGATTGATCGAGGAAAAAGCGATCGCGACCATCGCTTTGCGCCAGCCGATGGCGATCGATCTGCGGGCGCTGGTGGCGATGCTGCGCATCGCCAACGATCTGGAACGGGTCGGCGATCTGGCGAAGAATATCGGGAAGCGGGTCATTGCGGTGAGCGGCGACAACTCGCAACGCAAGCTGATGCGCGGCCTCAAGCACATGGCGACCCTCGTGGTCTCGCAACTGGCTGCGGTGCTCGACAGCTTTGTCGATCGCAACCCGGGAAAAGCATTGCAAGTTTGGCAGGCGGACAAGGACGTCGATGCGCTGTATGTATCGCTATTCCGGGAATTGCTGACTTATACGATGGAGGACCCGGGCACGATCTCGATGTGCATCCATCACCTGTTCTGCGCCAAGAACATCGAGCGCATCGGGGATCATGCCACCAACATCGCCGAAGCCGTGCATTACATGGTCGAGGGTCAGGCGATCGCCGGCGAACGTCCGAAGGGCGACAATTCGAGCTACGTCGGGGAAATCCACGCGGCCGTAAGCCGCGTTCCGGCGTAGCAGGACCGGGCCATACCCAGCGCGCTGTTAACTTCTCATTAGGGTTAACGTTCTATTGCTGGGCACGCCCCGCCGGCGCATCTGGCGGACGTGGCGATTTGGCAGTGATGACATGCGCAAAACGGCTGGGATCAACCATCGGCTTCCACGTCTGCTTGTTTCTACCGCTCTTTTTGCAGCATTGGCCGCAGTGGCCGCCGGATGCCAGACCACGCAAAGCACAGTAACAACCGGTTCCCTGCCGATCGTCCCGACCGAGCGCTCTGACGCCGATTGGCGCAATGACGTCCACGTTTACGGCCAAAAATATAAGGCCAATCCGTTGAACGTTGACGTGGCACTGCACTACGCGAAGGCGCTGCGCATGACCGGAGAGCGCGCCCAAGCCGTCGCAGTCCTTGAGCAAATTTCGATCGCAAACCCGCACAATAAGGAAGTGCTGGGCGCCTACGGCCGCGCGCTTGCTGATGCGGGCAACTACAATCAGGCTCTTGCAGTCCTCGAACGTGCGCATACACCGGACCAGCCCGACTGGCACATTCTTTCCGCGCAGGGCGCAATATTGGATCAAATGGGACGCCACGCCGAGGCTCAGCGTTATTACCAAACGGCGCTCACGATCGTTCCCAACGAGCCTACCGTACTTTCCAATCTCGCGCTTTCTTATGCGCTGGCGAAAGATTTGCCGCGCGCCGAAGTCAACGCTGCGCGAAGCGGCGAGCCGGAGCTCCGGTCGACCCGCGAATTCGCCAGAACTTGGCTCTTGTCGTCGGACTAGAAGGCCGGTTCGCGGAGGCCGAAGCGATTGCCCGCGCTGATCTGCCGCCGAATGAGGCCGCGGCTAATGTCGAGTTCCTAAAACAGATGCTCGCCCACCACAAAGATCTTCGCGACTCGAAGACCAGCAGCATCGCCTCGCACAGCTGATTAAAAACCCGTCTGGCGGAATCTGCCAAGCTTCGCGGCTGATCAAAAAAACAAAAAGCCGCCGGTCAGCTACTGAAGATGCATGACCTTGATCGCTGCCGGACCGAGAATGACGATAAACAACACCGGCAGGAAGAACAGAATCATCGGCACGGTCAGCTTCGGCGGCAGGGCGGCCGCGCGCTTTTCCGCTTCCGACATACGCATGTCGCGATTTTCCTGCGACAGCACCCGCATGGTGACGCCGAGCGGCGTGCCATAGCGCTCGGCTTGCTGCAAAGCGAGACACACGGCTTTCACGCCTTCTAATCCGGTGCGCCGCGCCAGGTTATCGTACGCCTGCCGACGATCGGGAAGGTAAGACAGTTCCGCCGTCGTCAACGTCAACTCTTCGGCGAGGGCGACCGACTGGCCGCCCACCTCTTCGCTCACCTTCTGGAAAGCCGCTTCCACCGACATGCCCGATTCTATGCAAATCAAAAGCAGATCGAGAGCATCGGGGAATGCGCGCTTGACCGACACCTGCCGCCGCTTGATCTTGTTTTTGAGAAAAAGATTTGGGCTCAACATTCCAAAATAAGCCGCACCGATCGCAATACCGAACTTTATCAGCAGCGGTTGCTGGAGCTTAATAACGACGAAGACGTAAAACAGCGACGCCAGCAACATGACGACTGGCATAATCATCCGGAAAAACAGGTAGGTTACGTAGGGCGCCTGGCCCCGGTAGCCCGCCTGTACGAGCATGGCGCGAGCTTCTTCCTGACCCACCCATTTGTTCAGATTGAAATTCTCCACCACGGCCTTCATGTACGCTTTCGGCGATTGCCGCAGGGTAACCTTGTTGCCCTGGGCCAGCCGCTCGCGCTCGCGTTGGCGGATTTTTTCGCGCTCGAAGGCGACCGCTTTCATTCGCGTCGACAAACTGTCTCTGGCCAGCAACGGCATCGCCAGCGTGATCACCGTCGCCCCGGCCGCAATAGCGGCAAACAGCATCGTGAGAACGCGCGGCTCTATCAGGAGCTGAAGAGTTTCAAACATATCGCGACTCAGAAATCGAAGTTGATCATCCTGCGCATCACGAAAATGCCAATCGACATCCAGACGGCGGAGCCCAACATCATCATGCGACCAAGCGGCTCCGTCCACAGCATCGACATGTACTGCGGGCTGGTGATGTAGACGAGCGTCATCACCGCGATCGGTAATGCGCCGATAATGCTGGCGGAAGCCTTGGCTTCCATCGACATGGCCCGAATCTTCGCCTTCATCTTCTTGCGGTCGCGCAGTACGCGCGAAAGGTTGCCGAGAGCCTCGGATAAATTGCCGCCGGCGCGCTGCTGAATGGAAATAACGATTCCGAAAAAATTCGCTTCCGCAAGAGGCATGCGATCGTAAAGCTTGATGCATGCCTCGCCCAAGGGTATGCCAATCGTCTGCGTATCGATGATGCTGCGTATTTCGCCGCGCACCGGTTCATCGGCCTCACTGGCGATGAGCTTAAGGCTGTCGAGCAGCGGCAAGCCTGCCTTGATGCCGCGCACAATAACGTCGACGGCGTCAGGAAAAGCTTCGAGGAATTTTGACTCGCGTCGCTTCTTTAGAAATGACAGCGCCCAAAATGGCAGGCCCGCCCCGGCTGCAAAGCCAAGACCGAGACTTGGCAGGAGACCAACGCCGAACATGAGCGGCACGATAAAAAATACGGCACCCAACGAAGCAGCCGTCGTCATGAAGCGGCGTTTCGACCATTTAAGTCCCGACTGCGCGATCCGCACGGTCAGCGGCAGGCGGGCTGTCTTCTTCTTTCTCGCCTCGAGCTGCTTGATGGTTCCTTCGACCTGCTCGCGTCGTGATCTTTGTGCGCCGCGGAGCGGCCGCGCCGCCGCCGGTTCGGCGCGCGCGACGCTCGCCATACGGCGTTGCGCGGTCCGTTCGCCCGAGAGTATGGGGTACAGGAAGACCCAGGCGACCCCGCCGATCGCCAGCACCACCATGAAGAAGATGAAATAGATGTTCACGCCGTCGTCCCTCAGTTGCGCGTCGCGGCTTGTGCGGCGGCGTCGAGCGCCGCGGCGAGACGCACCTCCTCGCCGTAGTAACGGGCCCGGTCCCAAAACTTCGGTCGGCCGATGCCGGTCGATTTATGCTGGCCCATAAGATTGCCGTTAGCGTCCTCGCCAAAGATTTCGTAGACGAACAGATCTTGGGTGATGATGACGTCCCCCTCCAGCCCCATCACTTCCGTGACGTGGGTGATACGCCGCGAGCCGTCGCGGAGACGCGCAGCCTGGATAATGACGTCGATCGAGGCGCAGATCATTTCCCGAATAGTGCGCGAAGGCAGCGCATATCCGCCCATGGTGATCATCGATTCCAATCGCGAGAGCGCCTCACGCGGCATGTTCGCGTGAAGCGTTCCCATGGAACCGTCGTGGCCGGTGTTCATTGCCTGCAAGAGGTCGAAGGCTTCCGGTCCGCGCACTTCGCCGACGATGATCCGCTCCGGACGCATACGCAGGCAGTTGCGCACCAGATCACGCATCGTGATCTGGCCTTCGCCTTCGAGGTTCGGAGGCCGCGTTTCCAGCCGGACTACGTGCGGCTGCTGCAATTGCAGCTCGGCTGCGTCTTCGCAAGTGACGATGCGTTCGTCATCGTCGATGTATCTGGTCATGCAGTTCAGTAGCGTAGTCTTGCCCGAACCGGTTCCACCGGAAATCAGCACGTTCGCCCGGCAGCGGCCGATAATCTTGAGAATTTCCGCTCCTTCCGGCGACACCGATCCAAACTTGACAAGTTGCTCGAGTGTAAGCTTGTCCTTTCTGAATTTGCGGATGGTGAGCGCCGGCCCATCGATGGCAAGCGGCGGCACAATGGCGTTGACGCGCGACCCATCGGGTAACCGCGCGTCGCAGATCGGTGACGATTCGTCCACGCGGCGGCCGACCTGACTGACGATGCGCTGACAAATGTTGAGCAGCTGTTGATTATCGCGGAAACGGATTCCGGTCTTCTGAATCTTTCCTCCCACTTCGATGTAGACGGTGCCCGACCCGTTCACCATGATGTCGGCGATTTCGTCACGGGCAAGCAGCGGCTCGAGCGGTCCGTAACCGAGCACGTCGTTGCAGATGTCGTCGAGCAAATCCTCCTGCTCGGAGATCGACATCACGATGTTCTTGATAGCGATGATCTCGTTGACGATATCGCGAATTTCCTCGCGCGCAGAATCGGCGTCAAGTTTTGCCAATTGGCCGAGATCAATCGCCTCGATCAAGGCGCCGAAAATCGCACCCTTGGTTTCGTAATAGGAATCCGAACGGCGCGAGTCGATTGCCGGAGCAATCTGCGCCGAGTTTTGCCCAGGCGACGCGGATCTTGCCGGCCGCGGGGGCGCTTAAAATCGGTGCCCCTAATCCGGCGGACGGAAATGGAGTACGCCCCCCTTGTACGGGCGGGCTTGCCGCTGCGCCGGCAGCGGGCGCGGGCGGCTGCGGCGCCCGGGCGGGAACTGGCTGCCGATCTTCAATTTCGGCGACGGCTGAACTACCGGGAAGCGGACGCTTGCCAAACACAACTCAACTCCAATGGACCTTACAGTGACCACTACTTCTCATCAGTTTTTCGATCAGTGGCGACAGGAAACCGGACCGTTGCTTCTTCGGCTCCGCACGCCCGGCCAATTTTTGCGCCATCTGCCGAAATATTTCGGCGCTGCGATGGTTCGCGGACATCTCTGCAATCATCTGACCGTTGTTTGCCGCCGCGCCGAATATTTGCGGTTCGAACGGGATAGAGGCCACCGGCTCGTCTTCCAATGCTTTGGCGAAGTCGGCCGCCTTTATTTCCGGCCGCTTCGGAACGCCGATCTGGTTGAGACAGTAAAGCGGCCGCTGATCGTTCGGCCGCGCCGCTTTCAGAAAATCATAGAGATTTTTTGTGTTGCGGAGATTTGCCAGATCCGGCGCCGCAACGATGAGTATGTCGTCGGCGCCAACCAATGTCTGCTTGGTCCAGCCGGTCCATTGATGCGGGACGTCGAGGACCACGCAGGGGACCGTCGCGCGCAACGAGTCGAGGATGGCATCGAACGCATCCGCGCCGAAATCGTAAACGCGCTCCAGCGTCGCCGGCGCGGCCAACAGGCTCAAGTGATCGGTGCATTTCGACAACAGCCGGTCGACGAAGGCGTGGTCGATGCGGTCGGGAGAAAATACCGCTTCAGCAATACCTTGCGGCGGGTCTTGGTTAAAATCCAGGCCGGCGGTACCGAAACGCCAGATCGAGATCGGTAACGACCGAATCGAGCATCAAGTCGCGTGCGATCGAGAACCCGATATTGTGCGCGAGAGTGGAGGCCCCTACCCCGCCCTTCGCGCCGACCACCGCTATGATGCGACCCACCGGCTTGGCGTCCGGCGCTGAAAACAGACCCGCACACCGCCCGCACGATCTGCAGTGCGCTGACTGGCGCAATCATATAGTCGCTGACACCGCGCCGTACCAATTCGCGATACAGCGTAACATCGTTCATTTTGCCGATGATGATCACACGCGTCGTGGCATCACAAACCGGCGCGAGTAGATCAAGACCTTTCAGAATGTCGTTTCCTCGGCTTTCTGATTCGAGAATGATGACATTTGGCGTCGGCGAGTTCTGATACGCCTCGATGGCGGCGATCAGGCCGCCCATTTGAATACGCAGGTGCGCCTTCGCCAGGCGCCGGTCTTCACCAGCCGCTTGGATGGCGGCGGCAGTCTCCACCGTTTCGCAAAAGGCCTGTACCGAGACGCGCGGCGCCGGCGCGATACTCTCCTCGCGACTCGCGAGGTCGGCGACTGGATCATCGAATTGAACGGGTTGGCTGACTGGGTTCATACAATACCATCGTTAAGTGTGATTATTTGCCGAGGTCGCTGATCTTTGCGCCGACGTTTAGTCGGAGCCTTGGATCCGGTCACTTCGCCCTTCTGTATGCTTCCATGACCGTCGTTCGCCGCATCTGGTAAGGTGGCGTCTCCGCGCGCGGCTGTACGAGATCCGCCGGATTGTCGACCATGGCGGCAAGATTGCGTTGGGTTGCGCAGCCTTGGTTCCACGGCGGCGCGTTCTCAAAATAGTTGCGGTTGGCGCTCGGCCCGATGTCGTCGGGCCAAAGGCCGCATGGCCCCGCCTGGGCGCCGATCTTCGGATAGATGACATGGATGGTAGCGAGACTACCGGGCGGCGGGTGATATCCGCGCACCCTGATGCCCCTGGGCGGCACCCCGCCAGCCGTACAGAATCGAATGAATTGCCGGCATGACGTCGGCAGCGGCGCGTTGATTGCTGCTGCCGACGGGTAGATCCACAATCACGCCGCCGGTTGCTTCGTGCTTCCAATTTGCGGCGAATTCCACAAGCGCCGCACGTTGGCTGGCATTGAGCTCGCCGCGATTGGAGCCGACGAAAATCTCCAGGGTATGTTGGGTCTCGGTTATCGTGATCGGATGGCGCAAACGGTAATCGAATGGAACGTCGGGGGCGCCGGCAACCTGCTGGTCGGTGTTGCAGGCGCAGAGAAATAACGCGCAGCCGGCGACAATCGCGGCGCGCATCGCAAACCGCGCATGGCGGCTACTCACGCTGGTCGGTATCCGGAAGGTGAGCATCGTGTCTCCTTGCGCCGCAACTCAATCCATGATGAAGCCGTACTTGCCGCGGTAGTTATCCGGCGGATCGGTCCTGCCGCCGACGCCGTAGATGCGGTTGAAGCGTCCCAGCAGCACTTGCGCCGGATCGCTCGGATCGGCGAAACCGTCATCCGGCCGCGACAAATCCTTCTCCGCTACCGCGCGCACGACGTAGGGCGTCACCAAAATCATCAGCTCTGTGCGCTGATTGACGTAATCGTTGCTCTTGAACAAAGGCCCAAGAACCGGAAGCTCCATCAAACCCGGCAAGCCGTTGACATTGTGCTTCGTGCTGTCCTGAATCATGCCGGCCATCGCCAGCGAGCCGCCGGATGGAATTTCCAGCGTAGTTTCCGCCCGGCGCGTGCGGATCGCCGGCACTGTGACGGTCTGCGTCGAGCCTGGAATTGGGATAGTCAGCGAGTTTTGGCTGGTGATGTCGGATACTTCGGTGAGTACCTTGAGGCTTATGCGGCCCTCGCTCAGCACCACCGGCGTGAAGTTCAGGCTGACGCCGAACTTTTTATATTCGATAGCGGGTTGGCAGGTGGTCGGGGCTCTCGGGCGTGCTCGATGTTGCCGAACAAGAGTAGCCGTTGAGGATCGGAAACTCACCTCCTGCGAGAAAGGTGGCCGTTTCTCCGGAAATTGCCGTGAGGTTCGGCTCCGCCAGCGTATGAATGACGCCGGCCTGCTCCATCGCTTGCAACGTTCCGTTGAGCGATTTCCAGCCAGCGGTGATGCTGGAGCCGCTGAGCGATTGGCCAAAAGCGGTGAATGGATTGGTGTTGTTGAAATTGATGACCGCGGTGCCGTAGCCGAGCGTGCCCTGTAGATTGATGCCAAGTTGTTTGATCAGGTCGCGCTCGACTTCCGCTACGACGACTTTCAGCATGATCTGATCGCGGCCGCGAACGACGATCATGTTGACGATCTTGCTTGCGCTGGCCGCATTCAACCTCGAACCCGACGGTAGCGCTTGCGCTGTGGATACGCTGGCGGACGCGCCGCCGCCACCAGCCGAAATCCCGCCGCCCTCACCGGTATTGAAGGCGTCAGCAGGAGCCACGAAATGCGACGCAATATCGTAGGCCTGCTGCGCCTCAAGTTGGCTGTCAACGGTGCCTGACAGAATGATGCCGTCGCCGACGCTTTCGACTTTAACGTGAGAGCCCGGGATAAGCCGCGCGATAGTGCTGATGATAATATCTACTTGCCGAACTTTGGGCGGCGTGGGTTTGTCGACTTCGACGTCAAAACCCGCCATTTGATTGCCATCGCCGTCGAAAAAGAAGATGTGGGTTCCTCCGGCGGCTAGTCCGAGGATATAGGCGCGGCGGGAAGAGCGAATGACCGCGTTGGCGATTTGCGGATCCGCAACCAGCACATCCTTGATGTCGCGCGGGAAGTCGACGACGACCGATTTGCCGACGCCGAGCGGCACCGAGCGCGCATTGAAATCGCCTGCCACGGTTATGACCTGCGACGGCGAATCGTTGCCCGGGCGGCCCGTCGTGCCGGCAACGCTTGGCACCGCGCCTAAAAACAGCAAGGCCGCAACCGCCGCCGCACGCATCGGTTTCCCTGGTCTCATCGACAATTCCTCTCAGTGCGTGGTGGATTGTGTGCTCACGCCGTACCGCACCGTATTGATGCCCCGCGAGGCGTGGTTCTCATCGCCGCCTTCGGGCGTCGACAACTGAGAATCCACGATGCTGCGCAGGGTGAGTGACAATGAACCGAGCTGGCGCGACAATGCCAGCGTCTCCGCCTGTTGCGGCTCGAGCGCAAGCGTAACGGTCTTGCCGATTACGCTATTTTGTCCGTCTTTTGCCTCCGGCGTTTGATCGATGGCGAGCACCTGCACGTTCCGCAGAATTGTCTCGCTGACATATTTCTCGGTACCGCTTGCTTTTTCCGCGGCCTTGTCCCTGCGCGTGAGCACCACGTCGACGTGGTCGCCGGGAAGAATGAATCCGCCCGCGTCGGTGTCGGGAGCGACATCCATCGAGATAGCGCGCATTCCTTGCGGCAGGGTGACGGCCATATAGCCGCCCTTCTTGCTGCTGACGACCTTGCTGTCGCGAATGGGTTCGCCGGCAGTGACCGGCGAGCGCACAATCGCACCGATGAATTCTTTCATCGCGTCCGGCCGATCGGTCTTTTTGATGAAGTTTTTAGCGGATGCCGCCGGCCAGCTTTGCCAGGTTATGTCTTTCTCGCTGACTGTTTGGCCGATGTTGAGATCGGTCTTGGCGACAAGCACATCCACTGTGGCCAACGGCGGAGTCGGTGCCGGCGCCTGCGGAGCCTGCGTCTGACGAAGGCCACTCGCCATCATGGCCGCAATCCCGCCTGCGCCGAGAGCGATGACCAGAACGATGAGACGGGCGGGTTTCATGACGCCTTCACCACCTGACAGGGCGACGCCCACGCCGGACGCGTCGCGGTTACCGATATGACCAGCTAAACGTCAAAGCATGGTTAATGAGGCGTATCTAAATCGCGTTAATTCCCCGTTACACCGAGGTTTTTTGCCTATGCGCAATCGGTCTGCTGCGTTGCAAATCCCGCTACGCGCAAATTAGTTAACGAACTATGCTCGCCATCCACTCAGTCTGCGGATAGACGCAAAGTGCGGCTGCGGCGAGCGCGATGCCGTAGGGAACACCGCCACCGCGGCGATGCAGTCGCTCAGCCCATTCCCGCCCGACGAACGCCTGCGGTAATGGCAGCGCGCGGAATTGGATGATCAAAAGCGTCAACGCTCCCCCGAACAGCGAGGCATAGATCAGATAATCCGCCAGATGTGCGAAGCCCAACCAAAGAGCAGTCGCCGCCGCCAGCTTGGCGTCCCCTCCTCCGATCCATCCGCGACTGAAAAAAATGAAGACGACAAAGAGCACTAAAGCTGCGGCTCCTGCGTGCGACATCAAGTTGGCCAGGCTCATTCCGGTCAGCACCGCGAGTAGGCAGAAGCCGCCGACCAGGATCAGCGAAACCCGATTGGCAATTGTCATGGTCAAAAAGTCGCTGGAGGCGGCGAACGCCATCAGCGCCGGAAACAACGTCAAACTGATCGCTTCAATCAAGAAGGCCATGGCGGCACTGAACCGTCCGCAGTTGGATGCGCCGCGGTCTTAGCCCGCGCGAGGTTGATGGCAAGTTAGCGGTCGCGCAACAACCGGCGACGAAAACGAAAGGGCTCCGGCGGCCGGCCGGAGCCTGGATAACATCAACACCGCCTCGCTTATTTCAGCTGGGTGGAGATGCTGCCGAAGCTCGTGTTCAGCTTGGTGCCGATACCGTTCACCACCGCAATAATGGCGACGGAGATGCCGGCGGCAATCAAGCCATATTCGATCGCGGTTGCGCCCGACTCATCCTTCACAAAACGCGAAAGCAGGGACTTCATAACAAGGCTCCTAAGGTCCATTCGTGGCTGTCTGAGCTCGACCCAAGGCCCGTTTGCGGGACCAGTTGGATCACGGCGGGAACCTAATAGTGAGAAATTGCAATGCGGTTAAATCGATTGCGGAAACCGCGGCTTAACCCGTCTGGCCCAAACGTGGTTAATAACTGATTTCCCTGATCACAGTATTTGCCGTGCTCACCGAGCCGGGGTTCGCCAGCCTAGAGCCCGATGGGCGAACGCGGCCGGGATGCCAGATCCGGCGTTCCAAACGCGCCGAGCGCGCCGGCATGACCTGGCGTAAACCCGCACTCTGTATTTGATGCAATTCTGCAAAGGCTCTAATGCGCAGCTCAAAGAAAGTTTTATTCATCGCCTATTAATTGGCCTGCTGGATACCAGGCGTAAATGCGCATGCAACCGACGCGGTTCTCGCAGTTCTAAAAAAGAGGCATCGTCAGATGAGCAGGGAACTGCTTGGATTTATTATCAGCGTCGGCGAAACCTTCATGAAGGGCATTCCGATCTCGCTGGCGCTGGCGGCCGTCTTCAGCGTGCTTACTCATTTTTGGGCTTGCAATCCGGGCCGGCCGTGGTGGCAAAAACGCGATCTCATCACCGACCTGTGCTACTGGTTCTTCATACCGGTCTTTGCGCGTTACTTCCGAATTGGTTTGCTGGTCGCCGGCGCGGCTGCGTTGTTCGGCATAACTACGGCCGACGGCCTTATTGCCTTTTATGAGAACGGCCATGGGCCGCTGGCGGCGCTGCCGCTGGTGGCGCAAATGATCCTGTTCCTGGTCGGCGAAGACGTCATCACCTATTGGACGCATCGGTTATTCCACGGCGCAAGGCTATGGAAATATCACGCCGTACATCATTCCTCGGAGGAATTGGAATGGATTTCGGCGGCGCGTTTCCACCCCGTCAATCTGTTCCTCGGTTCGGTCATCGCCGACGTCGTTCTGCTCCTCGCCGGAATTTCGCCGAACGTATTTGTGGTACTCGGACCAATTACCATCGCCCACTCCGCCTTCGTGCACGCCAATCTCGACTGGACGCTTGGACCATTCAAATACGTGATCGCCTCTCCGGTCTTCCATCGTTGGCATCACACGACCGCGGAGCGCGGCGGCGAGAAGAACTTTGCCGCTACTTTCCCGGTTCTCGATCTTATATTCGGCACCTTCTATATGCCGAAAAACAAACTACCCGACAGCTACGGCGTCGACGACAAGGCCTTTCCCACGAGCTTCGGCGCGCAACTCGTGCACCCGTTCACGCGGTGAGTTTACGCAAAGGCCGCGGTCTTGCTCGCGGGTGCGTGACCTGGAAAGCGCGTGGCCGGCAAAAGCTCCGCGAATTTGCATTTCTTTCACCAATTTGCCGTCAATTGGAAGCTCGGAAAGCAGTCTTTTCGTTTGTTGCGTCCGCGTAGTGTATCGGAGAGTTTGAAATGACGGCCTCGCGCACCCTCGGTCGGGCACATCGCCGGCCACTGCTCTTGCTATCGGCCGTCTTGTGGATGGTTGCGCTGTCCGCGCCAAGCTACGCAGCCGATCTAATCTCGGTACCGCTCGACAAAGCCCAAATCCTGCATCTGCCCGATCGCGCCGCCACCATCGTGATTGGCAACCCGCTGATTGCTGACCTTTCCATTCAGCCCGGCGGCCTTGCGGTCATTACCGGCAAGAGCTACGGCGAAACCAACTTCGTTGTACTCGACCGCGGCGGTATTGTGCTGACGGAGAAGACCGTCGAGGTAACATTTCCAAACGAACAAGGCGTCGTGGTCGTCTATCGTGGTGCCGACCGCAACACGTATAGCTGTACGCCGGACTGCTCGCGCCGCCTGACGCTTGGGGATTCGCCGGAAATCTTCGACAAGGTGATGACACAGATCACCAGCCGCAATACGCAGTCGGCGGCGGCCGGCGGCCTGCCTGGCGGTCACTGAGCCGAACTCCGCAGAGGGCGTTCGCCAACTTGGTGCCGCGCTCAGACCTCAGGGAATGGGCAGCGCGGTCGTAGACTTGATCTTTTCCATGGCAAACCGCGAAGTGACGTTAGCGAGCGGTACTGCCGCGATCAGGCGCTTATAGAAGGCGTCATATCCCGCTATATCTGGTACCACCACGCGCAACATGTAATCGACGTCGCCCGCCATCCGGTAGAACTCCATGACCTCGGGCATGGCGCGTACATGTTTGGCGAAACGCTCAAGCCATTCTTGCGAGTGGTCGCCGGTCTCGATGGACACGTACACCGTGACCCCCAGGCCAACCCGGTCTTGGTCGACGAGCGCGACGCGTTTTTGGATGACGCCATCGGCCTCCAAGCGCTGAATGCGCTTCCAACAAGGCGTGGATGACAACCCGACCCGACTGCCGATCTCGGCGACAGCCAGCGAAGCATCTTCCTGCAATACTGCCAAAATCTTTCGATCAATAGCGTCCATAGAAAAAACTTTCAAGTATGCCAGACAAATGCTCTGTAGCCAGAATAATATTCCAAATCAAGTCAAATTCTTTGCGGGCAACTCCCGAACTGACGGATGCAATGTGTGTTGAATGCAGCTTGGTCCGGCAGGCGAAATCAAGCTTGCAGACCGCAGCCGCGCCCCGCTTGAGATCCCTCGTGCTCCGCCAAGAAGACCTCGAGTTCAGCTCGCTTGGGCGTTCCAGCCGACCCGCCGAGGCGAGTGCATTTGATGCCGGCCACGGCAGCACCGAAGCGTAAAGCGTCCACTTCGCTGCGCCCTTCCGCGAGCGCCAGCGCAAATCCGCCGTGCAAGGCATCCCCCGCGCCGAGGGTATCGACCGCTCGAATCGGGAAAACCGGCACGCGGCGGATCGATCCTCCGTCAACAGCGTCAAGAAAAAGAATATCGTCCGGCCCATTGCTGACGGCTAGAAACGCGTTCGTTTGGCAGGCCATTCGTTTCAGCCCTTCGCCAAGATCGCCAGTGCCGGTCGTCGCCTTCAGGCATTCTGAGGAAAAGATAACATGCGAGGCGACGCGAAACAGGCTGTCGCCTTCATTCGCCGGCTTGTCGCCATCAAGCACGATAGGTATGCCGCGACGCCGCGCTGCCTCGCAAATCGGACGCGCGAAGTCCGGATATCTATTGTCGGCAAGTACCAGGTCGGCTGACGCGGCAAGCTGCTCCGGATCGCTTGGAACGACGGCGGCGATGCGCTTGTCACGATAGGTCACTATGGTGCGGTCGCCGCGCGCATTGACGAATATCGCCGACAGCCCCGTCGGAAGTCCGTGGACCCGATAGCAGCCGGCAGTATCGACATTTTCGCGGTCGAGCGCCGCCAGCACGCGGTCGCCGTTGGCATCCGCTCCGGCCGGGCCGCCCAGCGGTGCCGCCAACGCGGCGCGGCCGCCGAGGCGCGCAATGGCGACGGCGGCATTCGCTGCACACCCGCCGTTGACAACAAAAAACTCCTTGGCTTCGACCTTGCCGTCGGCATTCGGGAATTCGTCGACACGGAAAACCTCGTCAAGCACGATAATGCCGGTGCAAAGAATGCGCGGCGCGCCGACAGCGTCCATTTTCTCGTTCATGTTCTCAACCGCACGTTTTCGGTCGAGCAATCGGCCGACCCCGCATCATTCATCCAGCACCTGCGGCCCGCGTTCGACGAAGTCGCGAATAATATGGTGAGCGATGGCCATTGAAGGTGGCGTGGTCAAGCCTTGCGGATGTTTTCGTGTCAGCATCAATTGCAGTTCCGCGCGGTCGAACCAGCGGGCCTCCTCAATCTCGCTTTTGTCGATGGTCAGCCGGTCGAATTCCGCTTCGGCATAGCATCCGATCATCAGCGACGAAGGAAACGGCCAAGGCTGGGATGCAAAATAGCTTATCCGCGCACACGCGAGACCCACCTCTTCATGCACCTCCCGGCGCACCGCCTCTTCAATCGATTCGCCGGGCTCGGCAAAGCCGGCGAGACACGACCACATGGTTTGCGGAAATCGCGGCGAGCGGCCTAGGACGCACTGCTCGCGCCCAACCGGCAGCATGATGACGACGGGGTCGGTGCGCGGGAAATGCTCGGTCTTGCACGATGGACAGTCGCGCCGCCAGCCGGCTTGCGCAAGTCTCGTCCGCGAGCCGCAATTCGCGCAAAAACCATGCCTGAAATGCCAGCTCAGCAGCGCCTTGGCTTCCGCGAGCGGCGGCAGATGTTCTGCCGCAACCAAACCCTGCACGGCGATGCTTCGCAGATCTATGATTTTTAGATCTGACCGGGTGTTCAACCGCTCCGCGGCGGACGACCCAAGCGCGCGGGCAAAACGCGGCTCCTCGCCGAGGAGCCCGAGGAACACGGTCTCCTGCTCTCGGCCACATGCATTCGCCTCCGCGAGCGAAAATAATGGGTCGAATTTTTCACCATCGCGTTTGAGCAACACCGAGTCGCCGGCGAAGAGGTACAGGCGGGCGCGCGGGTTCGCGCTAAAGCTGGCAAGCTTTAATTCATCGCCGCGCCAAACGGCCGCGCGTTCGATGTTGCTGCCGGCATAAGCATAGCGGGGCGCCGCACCGACATCGGAATTTTTTGACACGACGCTCAAATCTACCGATGTACGAGAGCTTGACCGGACGGATGGCGCGCCGTTCCGCTCGCGACGTCGACATGGAACTTTATCTGTGTCACCGGCCCTCATCCCGATGTAGGTGGAGCCGGATTGAAGCCGCGCCGGAGGGCGCGGTCAAGCGTTCCTGCCGTTTCTTTATCCCCATGCCGCGCGCGCCGCTTCCACACAGCGCAAAAGCTTGCCGCGCTGAGCAGCTTCGCTGAGCGGGTTGCCCGCCACGGTGGAGGCAAAGCCGCATTGCGGACTTATGGCGAGGCGGTCCTTTTCGATCCATTGCGTCGCCTCATCAACGCGACCGAGCAGATCGTCGACATTTTCCAGTTCCGCAATCTTCGAGCTGATCAGCCCAAGGACGACGCCTTTGTCGGACGCGACGAAACGCAACGGCTTGAAATCGCCCGCGCGTGCCGTGTCGAATTCGAGAAGAAAATGGGTTACGCGGGGGCAGCCGAATAGAGCTTTGCCGACCTGGTCGTAACCGCCTTCGGCCAAATACTTGCCCTTGAAATTGCCGCGACACAAATGCACGCCGATAGCCAACTCGGCTGGCGCATCGGCAACCGCCCCAGCGATCGCCTCGACGTAAAGATCAATCAGTTCGTGCGGATCGCTACCGTCGGCAGCAACCTTAGCCCGTACCGCCGGGTCGCAGAGCATTGCAAGTGCAACCTCGTCGAGCTGAATGTAACGGCAACCCGCGTCCGCAAGTTCAGCGATTTCGGCGCGGTACACTTGCGCGAGATCGCGGAAAAAGTCTCGAGGACTTCGATAAGTCCCTGGCGCCGCATAATCCGAGCCGCGCCAGAAATGCATGGTCGAAGGTGCCGGCAGAGTTATTTTCGCCAGCGCCTTGGTCTGCTGCACCAGAAAGCGAAACTCATCGAGCGCGATCGGATTTCGGCGGCCGACTTTGCCGGTAACGAATGGCGCCGTGAAGGCGAGTTCGTGACCGTGTTCGTCATGGAAATGATAGCGCGCGTCAGCGACGCTAAGGCCTTCCGTGCGTTCGACGAAACGGCTCCAATAGGAGCCGCGGCGAAACTCGCCGTCGGTGACGACGGGAAGTCCGACTTGCTCCTGCAGCTTTATAGCGCCGCAAATAGCGGCGTCCTGCACTGCGGCAAAGGCGGCTTCGTCGATCTCCCCAGCGTGGAAGGCGCGAAACGCTTGTCGCAATGCTACCGGACGCAGCAAGCTGCCAACGTGGTCGGCACGAACCGGCGGGCGATCCATAAGGCTATTCTTTAGCGATTGGGCGGCATGGAGCGAAGCAAAAACGCGGGCCCCGCCGCGCTGGAGCCTGTGCTGGTGCGCTTGCCGGTTGTCGAAGCTACAATGTCTCCGAGGAGGGACCGATGACCGATCGCTCGGATCGCGCGAGTGCAACCCGGCGTGTGTGGCTCGAAACTATTGAGCGCCATCGCCACGATCCCGATAAACCGGCTTCGCCGGATTATTGGTCGCCTCGGCTCGACACCGCCTCACGCGACGAGATCAGGGCGATCCAAAATGACAAGATCGCCGCCGTCGCGCCTTTTCTCTACGAAAACAGCGATTTTTACCGGCGCCGCTTCGATCGCCTCGGACTCATTCCGTCTGACTTGCGCTCGGTCGACGACCTCATCGCGAAATGGCCGGTGGTCGAGAAACTGGAAATGGCAGAGGACGCCGCCAAACAGCCGCCATACGGGACCTACACAACAATGGACGAGACGCTTTGGGGCGAGCGCGGCTGGATGATGTTCTCGTCGTCAGGGACGACCGGGGCACCACGCGTGTTCCGCTATTCGCATCTCGATCGTGAGCTGTGGGCCTGGGCCAACGCGCGCGCGTTGCAGGCCATGAGTTTCCGCAAGGGCGATACGGCGTTCATGATCACCGGCTACGGACCGCATGTTTGGGCCTGGGGCGTGCAATACGCGTTGGCCAAAATGGGCTTGCCTACGCTGCCGGGCGGGGGAATGGATGCGCGCGCCCGTGCCAACGTGGTCATCCGCTATCAGCCGACCATTTTGCTGTGTACGCCTTCTTACGCGCTTCATCTGGGACGCACGCTCGAATCTCTCGGCGCCGATCCGCGCGCAACCGCGGTACGGATGCTGTTCGTAGCCGGCGAACCCGGCATGAGCGTCGCCGCCACGCGCGCGCGCATTCAAGAACTATGGGACGCGCGGCTCGTTGAATTTTACGGGTGTACGGAAGCTTCCCCGCATGTCGGCGGGTTTTCCTGCGCTTATTCGCAGCCGGCAGATGGCCCCGTCAGCACACATTTGTTGGAAGACGTGCAGGTCTGGGAGACAGTCGATCCGCAGTCGTTAAAACCGCAGCCGGACGGCGAGCGGGGATTGACGGTCTGCACAAACCTCAATTCGGAATCTTCACCGCAGCTGCGCTTTCTGGTGGGCGACTACACCACATTCGATCGCTCGCGCTGCCCGTGCGGACGCAACCATGTGCGCGCGATCGGCTCATTTAGCGGCCGCGCCGACGATCTCATCAATCTGCGCGGCATCAAAATGTTTCCCGGGCAAATCGAGCATGCGGTGCGCTCGATCGACGGCATCGGTGATGAATTCGAGATCGTCCTGCTCACCAATCCCGACGGGCTCGATGTCATGACTGTGCGGGTGGAACATCATGCCGGTGAGAACGTAGCTGCGGCGGTCGTCGAGGAAATCCGCACCCGCTGCGAGATACGCGCCACGGTTGAAGTACTGACGCCCGGTACACTGCCGCGGACCGAGTTCAAGGCCGCCCGGGTCAAAGACCGGCGGCAAAAAGATTAAGCCAATCAAGGAATTGCGGGCCAGAATCGGCCGCCGTCGAGCGCTGCTTGGATGGGGCGAAATTGATGGCCGCCGTTAACCCGCCGTTAACCGGATGTGCGCACTTTATTAACCATCGGAATCATCATGGAAGCGGAGAAGCACAGTGCCGGGTGCCGCAAGCCAACGCCAGTCGCTCATGTTCCGGGCGAAATCCTACATGGCGTTCGTATTTACGCCGCAGCCGCCGATTGTCGAATGGCTCGCCGATCTCGATGCCAATATCGCCCGATCTGACGGCTTCTTCGCCACTCATGCGGTCGCGCTCGACCTGTCCGCCGTGCAGCTCAGTCCGTCCGCCATTGCGCACCTGGTCGCCAACCTCGCGGAACGCAACATCCGCATCCTCGGCATCGAGGGGCTAAAGGATAGTGATGGCGCCGCGCTGCCTCCCGGCCTACCGCCGATTTTGCGCAATGGTCGTGGCGACCAAAGCGTAGAACTGCCGGCAAAAGCTGCCGCTCCATCCGCAGAGCCTGCCGCGGCAAGCCCCCCGCCCCTGCCGCTGAAGCCGCAGGAAACATCTCTGTTGATTCAAGATCCGGTTCGTTCCGGGCAATCCATTATTTTCATCGAAGGCGACATTACCGTCCTCGGCTCGGTTGCATCCGGCGCCGAAATTGTCGCCGGCGGATCAATTCACGTTTACGGGCCGCTGCGCGGCCGCGCCATTGCCGGCGCCGGCGGAAATGCGCGCGCGCGCATCTTTTGCCACCGCGCCGAGCCCGAGCTTCTCGCCATCGATTGCTACTACAAAACCGCGGATGACATCGAAGCTAGCCTGCGCTCCCGGCCGGTTCAGGCTTGGCTTGAGGGCGGTACGGTGAAGATTTCGGCGATGAACTAGAGCGGGGATCGAACAAACCAACGGGCGCAAGAACTTTCGAAAGGATTGCGCTCTACGTAAACGAGAAAGGCAGCGGATATGGCCCAGGTCTTGGTAGTGACATCAGGCAAAGGCGGCGTCGGCAAGACTACGTCGACGGCGGCGCTGGGCGCTGCACTCGCCCAGGAGGGCGAGCGCGTCGTCGTCGTCGACTTCGACGTCGGACTGCGCAACCTTGATTTGGTCATGGGTGCCGAGCGTCGGGTCGTGTTCGATCTCATCAACGTCATTCACGGCGTGGCCAAGCTGCAGCAGGCGCTTGATTCGCGACAAGCGGCTGGAAAACCTCTGTCTGCTTCCAGCCTCGCAAACGCGCGACAAGGATGCACTGACCGAAAATGGCGTCGCGCGCGTCATCGCCGAGTTGCGGACGAAATTCGATTGGATCATCTGCGACAGTCCGGCCGGCATTGAACGCGGCGCCACTCTTGCGATGCGTAACGCCGACGCTGCGATCATCGTAACCAATCCGGAAGTATCGTCGGTGCGCGACTCCGACCGCATCATCGGCCTTCTCGATTCGAAGACCGCCAAGGCGGAGCGCGGCGAACGCGTCGCCAAGCACCTGCTCATCACCCGCTACCATCCGACGCGGGCCGCGCGCGGTGAAATGCTCTCGATCGCCGATGTGCTCGAAATCCTGTCGACCCCGCTCCTGGGCATTATTCCCGAGAGCGAAGAGGTACTTCGCGCATCGAATGTCGGAACGCCGGTGACGCTGAACAACACCTTGAGCGCGCCGGCGGTGGCATATTTCGACGCCGCCCGCCGCCTTAAGGGCGAAGAGGTTCCGCTCGTCGTCCCCAGCGCGAGCCGGGGCATTC
This sequence comes from uncultured Alphaproteobacteria bacterium, assembly GCA_963835195.1. Classification (GTDB taxonomy): domain Bacteria; phylum Pseudomonadota; class Alphaproteobacteria; order Rhizobiales; family Xanthobacteraceae; genus BOG-931. Next base: position 86,490 of record CAWIEY010000022.1, on the reverse strand, counting down.
TCAACCGATTATTTGGACGGAAAGCGGCATGAGCCTATTCGATTTTTTTCGGCGCGGCTCCGCGCCCGTAGCCCGCGAGCGCCTGCAGATCCTGCTTGCGCATGAGCGCTCGGCACGCGGCCAACCCGATTTGCTCGGCGTGTTGCGCGAAGAAATCCTGGCGGTGATCAGCCGTCACATTTCATTCGAGCCCGACAAGGTCCAGATCAAGATGGACCGCGGCAAATCGGTCTCCACACTCGAAGTCGACATCGAGATACCGAACGGGCTCGGCGGGGCGCTCGCCGCCGCGCAGTAGGATCGACGGCGCCAGCTGCAAACCGCGCGTTTTCCCGCGCGAATAGCCCGGCTTGCTTTCCCTGCCCTTCCGGCCGATATAGGAGTTCGGGAGGTTGGCGGTGGACGAGCCACTCGCCAACCGGGTCAGGTCCGGAAGGAAGCAGCCCTAACGAGCGCGGTTCGGGTCGCTCGTCAGCCTCCCACCCTCTCCGTCAGTAGCCTTTGAATTATTAGATTTTTACCGGATTTGCCCGGCTGTACCTACGTTTGTGCCTACGCGAACCGGGCCGGCGGCTGGCCTTATCCCCCATCCATCCCGTTCCATCGCTGGTCTTTCCACCGGTCTTACGTGGAACTCAATACGCCGCGGAGATAATTCGAAAAGCGCAAGCCGGGCCGATCGCGCCGATCTTCATACCACGGCACATTTGACCGCGGGTCGGGTTTTGCCGGCGCGACGCGCGGCGCGCGCGCTTCCACTGACGGCGCGTCATGCCACGGCCGCTCGTTCATGTGATGTTCGGGCCATTGGGCGAATTAAGTCGCGTTTTCGTCGACGGCGCCAGGCGGCACATTCTCCTGCTGAGAAATGTTCCCTCTCAGTACATTTCTATTGTCGGCATAAGCCCGCGCGATCCACGTAGCGAACGTTTCCGGCATAGTCTCGATCAGCTTCGCGACGTCGCTCTGTGCATCCTCGTCGCCTGCCTTAGCGCGAATGATCAGCATCCACAAAGCTCGCGCACGGTCCAAATCGGTGCAATTCGCCCGGGCAAGTGCGAATTCCTGCGTGAGAACTGCCAAACGGCGGTCGATCGCCGCAAGAACCGGATCATTTTCCATTCAACCGCCTCCGATCAAACTTGTTCTCAAGTTGCGCCGTGGTGCGCCGTGCGCCGTGACAATCCACGGCGCACACCGCGCACACGGCGCATTTCCCTATAGAGGGTTAGGTATCTTTTGACCCAATGCTCCATAGGAAAGTGCGCCGTGTGCGCCGTGTGCCGTGGTGCGCCCGCTACGCATCGCCGGCAAAAATCTCCTGTTGTTCTGCCCTTTCATCGCCCTCCATCAGATGCTCAATTAAGGCCGGCTCGGCCGACACCAGCGCCGCATAGCGTTCGCGGAAGGCAAGCAATTCGTCGGGGCTCATTTCTTCCAAGCGTTTTGTCAACGTCAAATCGAGATTAATAGCTGCTACCGGCTTGCCAACGCCGCGATCTAAAATCTCGCGGATCACCGCCACTCGCGTCGGATCGATCTTTTTATTTTCGTCACTCATCATTTTAGCCAACAGTTCGATTGCCTCGCGGCAATAGCGAAGCGCCAGCAACTGGATTGCCGATGAACTTTGCGGCCGGCCACCAGGGTTGCCACTTTGACCCGGCTTGAACCCGCCAATGCCATTCGGGTTGCGAGGACCAGTCATCGAGAAATTCTCACCCAGTATCTATTTCCTTTCCAGTCTTTAGTCGCCCGGGCCCATCCCAATTGTTCAAGGGATGCCGCTATGCGGCGTTGATCGGCGGTGCCGATCCGCGACGTGTCGAATTTGATCGCTTCCTTGGCATTTGACCGATTGTGACTTGCAATGATGCATCTGGATTAGAAGCCTTCAGCTCACTCTCTTTGGCCTCGAGCCACGCGGCAATTGTCTCTTCCCAAACATCCAATCTCGTAACGAGTGGCCTGCTCCGGCGCGATGTGCTCCATCTCGAATGTCCGATCAGGCCACCATTGAACGTCGCGACGATAAAGATCGACCGCCTCAGCAAAAAGCTGGTCCGCGATCTTCGATTAGTCCGTCAATATCGATCTCGCGTTTTTCTAGCCCGCCAGAAAAACGTCGGCCGCCAGTCTCATCGCGTAAATATGTCTCTTTGTTTGTCGTACCGATGAAAACGCAGGACCGCGGTTCGATCACCTCCAATCGGCCATAGCTTGGCCGATAGCGTTCAGTCGTCCGGGTGATGAAAGCCTTTAGCTGCGCCGCTTCGGCGCGGTTCAAAGCGTGCATTTCCGGCACTTCAAGAAGCCACTTGCCCCGCAAGTGCTGTGAGGCATCTTTGCTATTTACGATGTCAGGTAGTCCGTCAGAAAAATAGATGCTGCCTAAAATCTGCGCATGCCGTTGACTTTTCCTCGCCTTCGAGGTCCCTCCAAAACCATCATGTAATCAGCGCGACACCCAGGCTGGAAAATGCGCGCGACCATGGCGATCAGAAACATTTTGCCAATGGCTTGAGTGTACGGAGTGAACTCGGCTCCCAGGCGAGTTGTGAGCCAGACGCTGACACGCGGCGTTTGGTCCCACTTCAATGCTTCCAGAGTATTTTTGCAGCGGATGAAAGGAGCACTCGCGCGAGCGTAAGCAACAAGCATCGTGAACGGTTTGGATCGAAATGCTATGGAGCCCGCTGAGCTGGAAGCTACCTCGGTTATTCGGCGCACGTCATCATCTTGTAGTGGCCGCGCCTCGCCTTTCTCCATCAGAACGGGCTTTGCCAACATCTCATCATAAGCAATCGCATCACGAAATCGCGCGTCCGAGCGGAGGGCGAGAAGGGCGTTCGCTAAATTATTGAGCGGTTTTTTGCCGCGGCCGCGCTGGCATATATCGATCCACTCGCGTTTCGGGAATAGCGTCACGCTCATGGTTTGCCTGGCCGGCCGCGCTTGCTGGCCCGAGAAGAGAGCAAATACGAAGCATGTTTCGCATTTGCTATGTGATGGTCGTGCGGGCATTTCTAATAGGCCGCTGCTGGCACCAAAGGATTGGTTGTGAAATTCCCGCGCTCACGAGCGGCTACCGACCCTGGCCCAGTGATTGCCTGGGTGACCGCACGCGCGACCGACGCGGCATGACTTGCGACCGCCGCACGATTGGCGGCCTCATTTCTGATCGCAGAAAGGATCGTCTGGAGCTGACTTCCGCGCGTGAGAAGCGCGGAAGTGATTTGCTGTCGCGCCGCCGCATATCTGGATGTGCGGCTGCCCTTGCAAAATGGTCGACGGCCTGAGCGCTTCAATCCACGATGGCGGAATGAGCGATAGCGGCTCGGTAATCTTCGGGCTCCACTCCCGCAACTGGGGCGCCTCGAGCGCACCGATCGCCGCGGAACGAGGCGCGGTAGGAGAGCCGGCGCGCGGATTGACGTACTGTGCCTGGCCGGAAAGGTATTGCTGCTGCTCCAATGTATCCACGAGCTGCTGGGCCCGGTCGTCGCCGATGAGCAACCGCAGCTTCGCTTGATTGTTCGGCGCCAGGAACTTATTGCGCAGCGTCGTATCGCCCCTGATGGTTGCGCCCATGACCTCATCGGCCGCGGCGCGGGCACCGACGATCCGCGCCGCCAATTCCGGACCCGACAGGCCGGTGAGCTCTTGCCGCAATTGATCGACGGTGAGACCGGAACGCGAGCCTAAGAACGTGTCCCGACCGGCTTCGATCGAGTCGATCAGTTCGCTGCGATCGGCAAACTCGCGCCGCGCCTGGTTCCAGACTTGCCCGGCTTCGGTCTTGCCTATTTCGCCAATCAGATCATTTTTCAGAGAAAGCAGAGCGCCTACCCTGGTCTTGTTCCCGGCCGACAATGCCTGTTCGATTTTGGAGTCGAGCCCGCGCTTGACCAGATCCCACGTTTCCGTTGTCGGAAACGTCGTGACTTTCGGCAGCTGCATTTGCGTCAGCTCACCAGTGGGAGGCTTTGCGACAAAAATGCTTTCACCGCCAGGAGTGAAAAATGCCTGACGTATATTTTTGCCTTTAACTGCACCTAAGAAATTCGCCTCATCAAAAGCGCCGGCCGCCTGCAGCCGCGGGATAAGCGCCTCCAGTTCAGGCGTCGGCTGCACCTCCATATTGCGCCATTGCTTGTAAAGAGGATCAGCGGCCGCGGCGCGGTTCTCCGTGATCATGCTTTTGAGCTGCTCGACATTGACCGAAGGGCCGAACGAGCGATCGAGCGCCCCTTCGATTACCCCGCGCTTGCCAACTGCCCGTTCCCGATAGGCCTCGCTGATAACCGAGCTCGCCGGCGGCTGCGGCTTGTTGGCGATGCCGGCCGCGATCTCGGTCATGGCCGGGTTGATGTCGGCAAGAAATCCGGTCGGCCCCATGCGCTGCTGCGCGGCTGCAATGGATGCCGGCGTTTCGTTGGCCAGCGCATCGGCAAGCCATCCGCGGCCTACGGTGTTGATATCTGCCAGGGCGCCGGGCGCCAGCGCCAACGCCTTCGTGAGGCCTTGCACCGCCTTGCCTGCAGCTTCGCCAATGAGCGGCCCGGCGGCGCCGAAGGCGCCCCCGACTTCCGCACCGGTAACCGGATTTTCCCCGCGCAGCGCAGCATCGAGCGCGTTGATCAGCGCACCGCCTGCAATCCCCGTATAGACGCGGCCGCCGAGCGTTGCGCCCAATGGTGTCGTGTTGGGAAGGCCGAGCGCCGCGGCACCGATATTGGTCTGCGCGACAGGCCCCAACGCCATGCCCGCGCCGGCTACGTTTTCAAAGGCCGCTTGCAGCGGATGCTGCTCCGCCCAAAGCCGCGAGGCTTCTTTTTGCACGGCCTGATTTTGCTGGTAGCGCTCGGCAAACGTGGCATTCAGATCGTGCGGAAGGCCGCCAGCTCCTTTGAGCCAGGGCAGCGCGGCGCCGGCCGCGGAGGCCGCCATGCCGGGCAGCTGTCCGATGATCGGCATGCCTTCGGCAAAGCCGCTCGCGCCCATGTTGGGCGCGACCTTTTGCGCGGCCGCTTCGATTTCGGGGGTGATGCCCGCTGGCAAATCCGAAGCATGCTTCGCTTTTGCCGCCGACGTCTCGGTAAGCCCTGCCGATCGCATTGCGGCGGAGACGTCGTCAGTGGTGACGGGATTGAAGATTGAAGATGGCGGCGACGGTGAAGATGTTGCGCCGGCGGGAAGGGAGATCGTTATGCCGCCGCCACTTGAAACCGGCACAAATCCCGAAGAGCCGCCAGAAATTCCGGCTGCCTGGGCGGCGCCAGCGACATCGTCCTGCGTCACCGGCTGAAACAGGCCGCCGCTGTTCGACGGATTGAAAAACACATGAGCGCCGATCGTCGCCGTCGGTTGTCCCTGTGCCCAAGTGGGCAGTTCGCCTTTCACTAAATTTGGCGCCAGGTAGTATGTGGCACCGTTGGTGTTGTCCGCGATCTGTCCGTTCATCACGCCATTGAGCACGCTCATGGCTTGGCGATATTCCGGCTATTCCCGCGAAATGCCGCTCATGGCGCGCGGATTGTTCCAAACCGAAAACTGATTGCGGCCGAGCACTACGGCCGCCGGCGTGTCACCAAATTCCCCGCTGTTGATCCGATTAAGAATGACGTGAGCAACGGCAGCTTGCCCGGCCGGCCCTTGATCGCCGGCCTCACCGATCATCGTGCGTGCGATCAAATCATAATCGGAGTCTGAGAGCGGCATTGCTCAGAACCCAAAAAGATAATCGATGTTTGGAGGAAGCGGCGGCGACCAAATGACCTTCGCGCGCTTATCAGCGAGAAACCTTTCAATGTCCCACTGGCTGTCAAACGAATACGGGCTGCGCTGGCAAAAGGAGCGCATGCGCCCCTTTTGCCGCCATCTTGGTATACGCTTTACGAGCTGACCAGACTTACCGACGCCCAATTCGAAGAGCGAATTTCGGACGGCACAATCCGCTCTGATATTAAGCTGAACATCGGGCGGCAGTCTGCTCAAAAAAAGCTTGCGCTTTTGCGGATCAAACCAGCCGTAGAACCGCCTCTTGATCATTGGCGCGTCCCGAAATTCACCCAGCCTTGCTTCATCGCGAACGCAAGATTTTGCAGAAAGCGGTTTCGGTCGATCGGGTCGAGGCCCGCTAAATAAGCGTCACGCTGCGCCTGCGGCACGTACTTGAGCTGAAACACGCGCGGATCGAAATGAGTGTTGAAGGCTTGCGAAAATTGGCGATACGAAAGGGCGGGATTTCGTTGCGCAGCAGCGAGCCAGGCGGTATTTTTCGCCTGCAGCGCGTCTTCATTGCCCTGCAACAGTCGGATGATGCCTCGATTGCCGAGATGCGAAAGCGTGTCGTTCGGATTTGTTTGAAAGGCCGAGGTAAATTTCGCGTCGGTTCCGGTGCCGCCGATCGCGCCAAATTGCTGTTGGGCGAGCTGCCCGGCCTGTTTGATGAACTCTTCTTGGCTGGCGATCGATTGCGGGTTGAACTGCCAGCCGGCGGGCAGCGGCACGTTGCGGTTCACGAATGCTTTGGCGACCTTGGTCCAATCCGCGCCCGGGCCCGTGGTAAAATTCTGCAGCGCCGATTGCAGATTGCCGAGAATACCGATGCGCCCTGGCGAGCCCTCCGCGGCTTCCGCCAAGTAGCCTGCCAGGGAGTCGTCGAGATTGGCGGCACCGGTCTGCCGCTCGGCAAATCCCGGCGCCATCGCCGTTGGAAAGGTCGGCGCTCCGTAGATCGTGGTCCCGAGCGAGGTTTTCTGCGGCGCGCCTTCGACGCTCGGCAGCCCTTCTACCCGGCCGGCAAGCGCAGCGGGCCCGGTAGCAACCGCCCGCGCGGTGGCAATGCCATGCGCAATGCCTTGTGGGTCGTCCTGGATGAGATCATTCCAGCCATAGAGCGTCGTGGCCGAGATTGACGGCATGACACGCGAAAAATTCGTGAATGCGTTGTTGATTGCTTCCGACGTTGAATTCAGATCGAGCAAACCAAAGAAGTCCGCTACTGCACGATTTTGGCCGCCATAGAGCGATAGCAGATTGGCGGAATTTTGGATGATATGGCCCTGCTGGTCGATGACGCTCGTGGCCAGTTCGGGTACCGATGCGGCAGCGGGAGTGTTTGCGACATCGTGCAAAAAGCCTTGTGTATCTATCGTGCCATCTGGATTAATGTGCTGCGAATAAATCTGGCCAATCGCGCGGCGGCCTTGCAATTCAAGTTGCGCTTTTTGAGCTTCGGTGACCTTTCCAATCGCGCCAAAAAGCGCGTTCGAGTTTTCCAACAGATTATCGCTGTTGCCCTGCTGATGAGGGTAAAGGTCGAATACCGAGCCGGGCATAATTAGTGCATCTTGCGTTTGTTATAGTGGGTCTCGTACGCGCCTTTGACGATCTCAATGTCATTCGCCTTCGATGTCCGGTTATCACGGGCCATTTGCACAGCATGCTCGGTGGCGAAGTCAGGAAATATCGGAGCATGCGTAGCTCGGTGATGATCCAAGACCGAGATTTCGGCCGCGATCGTTTGCTCGAGATGCTTTTCCAGCCATTGCTTTTGGCCGAACGGGGAATTCGGAACCGAAGCCAATTGATCCACAGCATCCGGTGCAGCTATCAGGCGTTCACTCACTCCACGCGTCATCGCATCGATGATGGCGCTTCGCATGTCCGCTCTTCCGCAATCCGGATCTTGCAAGAGCGTTTTGAGTTCGCGTTGCAGTTCCTGCATATGCCGCATCAACACGACGGTCTGTTGATGCGTCGGCGCGGGCAACATTCCCTGGCTCAACGCATTCCTTGGCCGCGTCTCCTGGTTCTGCGTGCCCTCCGGCTGTTCCGGAGGTGGCGGCGTTATGATGTCGCTATTCATCCCTGATCCTTTGCCGTACCCGATCCAGCCCCTTTGTCAGTGCCGCGCGCCTGGCCGCCGGACTTCGGCAGCTTGACGCCCGCCACTTCGCTATTGGCGTTCTGCGCGCCTAAGCCAACACTATTGCCGCGGATGCCGCTGCTGCCGTACGAAGCGCCGATCGAATTCTCAAAGCCGTGCTTGCTCATCTGCTTTTTGCTCCAGTGCCTCGAGCCGCGTCGTCAACCCACGCATTTCTAACTTCCCCGGGATTGCGGCCCTTTCGGCCGGGGTCATTCGCTGCCACGTGGCCAACGCGCGACTAATCCTGAAGGCGTGATCAAACCAACCCGCACGTCGGCCGCCAAAACGTTGCGCCTCCGGATCATTGCTGATCGGCACTCGAAATCGTCCTCTTGTAATCCGAGGTATTCAGCGACCGACGCGGTGAGCTCGCCTCGCGCCTTCATCGTCTCGATTTGCTGATGGTCGCGCAAATAGCTCGCCCAGGACCGCTCCGTTGCGGCAATGGCCATGGTCTGTTGCGGCGTTGTTTGGATGGCCGCAGCAGCGGCATCCGCGCGCATTCTCAGTTCGTACCAAATCTTATACGCGCGGCGCCATGCGTAGGGCTCTTCGGCGTCGGGAAGTGCGATGTTATCCTGCGAATTTGAAAGCGCGGCAATGCGATGAAGGAGCTCATGGAAAAATTGCCGATCGGCAACGCTTCCCAGGAACTCCACGTTTCCGAGCCGCTGATTTAGTTGCTCAGGTTTTCCTATCATCGCCGGCTCACCTTTTACGCCCAGGCCTGCGCGTCACGGCGAATTGGTCCTATTCCGCCGGCACGGCGTTCGGTCATGCGGCGGTTGAAATCCTTCGAAAATTGAGCTTCGGAATGACCTTCGCCGTAATTACGTTGCATTCCGCGTCGGCAATGCGAGAGCCGCCTTGCTGCGGCCTCCGCTACATCGGATCGGCAACGGTCTCGACATGACCGTGAGAGCTCAATTGCGCTTCGATCCTGCCGGCTTCGATGACCTGTCGATGCGTCGGCAATTTCGCAAACTGTTTCAGCCAGTCAGGATTATTGGCGAGGTGAGCAATGATCTCATGGGGTCGATCAAACTGCATGAGCACGTGCACTGCTTCCGTCTGCCGATCGCCGCACGCGCTCGTGAATTCAACACAGGCATCATCAAAGCTTCCGGCGCCGTAGGTTTCCCTGCCGACTTCGACCAGCGTTTTCGTATCTTGAGCGAGTTGTCTGAGCGCTGCCTGTTGCTGTTCGCTCATTTGAGCAACGGGCGGGTCTTGGTTGTTTCCGCTCATCCGCGGGGTTCCTTTCGTTCATCGAACTTCTTAGTTTCCCGCAGCCGCCCGGCGGAGAACGATCCGGACGGCTGCGGGACGTCTCCCATGGCCAGATAGTGCCCCTATTGCTCGTCGGGGGCTTTTTTCATGCGGCCTGCTCTCCATCGTTCAAGCCAAGAAGCTTGCGCAGGCTGTCGACAACAACCAAACGACGGCCACAGATTTTGCGGGTTTCTAGGATGCCCTCGGCATCCTTGCGTAACAGGGTCATCCGCGAGAGGCCGCTCATCTGCGTGGCCGCTGAAAGCGTAACCATGAGCGGAGCCGGCAACTCAGATCGGGACAATTAGCGTCATTTACGTACCTCGTGTTATCACACGGGATACGCTGCCTCGCGTTGGCCTAATTCGGCAAATACAAACAATTCAGCGGGAATTGTTTGTATTTGAAATCCGGGATTTTCGACGGCGCGGCAGATTAGCTATGTACCTCGCCAAAGTGCGCTCCGGCCTTGGATAACTAGCACCGCATTTAATCCTAACTAGATAATGATCAGGAAATTCCTTGAGCAAGTCACGCGCCATTGCCATGTGACCGCCGCCAATCCCCCTTTTAGGCTCCCTCCACCCCAACGCGGCGGCCATAGCATTACGGTAAGGAATGTTCGGAAAATAAGGGTCCAACCCGGCTCGTTTGTGCCGATCCTCCAATTCCAACATATCGCGAATGAACTGTCCGATCTTGGCGTCGTCCCATTCCTTTTTTCGACCCACCGGCTTTGGGGCAAGTGCTTCCATCAGCGGGCGATTATCTAGGACTTTGTTGACGTCGATGCCAAGACGTTTAGCTCGTCCCAAAGCGCTGGGCTTGGTTCTCTTTTTTTCCTCGATCATAGGCGGACGCCCTTTCCGTTCCTGCTCCATCCATAGATCAAAAGCTTACGATGAAAAAGGCGCCCCACATACGTTCCAACGTACGTCGGGCGCCTTCATTGCTGCGACTAAGCGGTGACTTTTTCCTCGTCTTCCTGTTCATCGCGCATCGCAATTGCAACGACCTGCCGAATTTCGGCTGCTCTAAGATATTTTACAAGACGCAATGCTTTGTTGCAGCCGTCCGACAAGAGCTTGGCGTATATGGCTGCACCATCCTCGTCTGGGGCAATACGAAGATGTTTCGCTATGTCCGCGAGCTCATTTCGTGATCTACCGAGTAAAACAAAAGCGTGGCGAGCTGCCACCTCGATAACTCGAAAATAGGCCCTTCTAGCTGCGCTCTAAACTCGGGGGTGCCCGCACCGATACCGTCGGCTCGAAACTCCGTATTTCTTTCCAAATCAATTTCCGCCGAGCTCCTCATTTGTTTGTTCATCCCAATTCCGCGGCGCGGGAATTTCGGGCCATTTGATCATTCCCGCAAGGTCGTAATCTTCGTTGAAGCGATCTACGAGCTCGAGTTCTCGGTCAGAAGGCTTACGAGGTTGCAGTTTGATTACGTTATCGTGTTGAGATCGTTTTGACACTGGCATTCTCCTTTGCGGTGATTGAATGCACCGGCCAAAAGGCGAAATGCCGCTCAGTTTTTTTGTGATAGGAGTCGCTTCGGTCATGACGCGCCCTCATCCGGTGCGTTGTGGCAAGTCCCGGCCGGCTGTTGATAGCAGTCGGTCGGGGCGCACGAATTCATAGCGGAAATGGCATGAAAAAGAAAAGCCCGAGTAATACCGACGCGCCCGACCCGACGATGTTGGCCTATTTGCGCAGCCGACAAATGGACAGTTTGGGGGATTACCTAAATCGCGGGCGAGCGCTTAAACATGCGTCGTCGGAAAAATTGAAGGCTCGCTGGGCAGAGCTTATGCGCGAATGGGTCAAAAATTTCGACGGGATGGATCATCGAGAACGAGAGGATATTGAGGCAGAGCTCAAAATGCGAGATGTCGAGCTGCCGATGGAGCTTGTCGACGACGTCGTGCCCGTTTTAAGGCAACTAGCGATGAAGACAGCCGAAGAAGTGCGGGAGGCGGATCCTAACCGCAAAGCTGAGATCGAAAAGCAGCTTCGCAGCGAAATTGCGAACCTGACGTCGCCGGACACCAAAAAGACGAACTGATCAGCGGAAGCGAAGGAATCGGCGGAGCATTTCTCCGCCTGAAATCTAGGTTTTTCAGGCGTTTGCATTCGAGCGGCGCTGAAACCTACGGCGCTACCCACGCCTACGCCCGAAGTGGCACGACATCGGCCGTAGTCTGTCCACGTTCGCAGTAATCGGCCCACGCTTCCATGAGCCGGCGCCGCTTGTCGAATAGATCGCCACGCCTATAGGCGGCCTCCACTTTGTCGCTGACAACGTGCGCCAGCGCCATTTCAACAACCTCATTTGGGAAGTTCGTGCGCTCGGCCGCCCAATCGCGGAAGGTAGAGCGGAAACCGTGCACGGTCAGGTCAGTGCGGTTCATGCGTTCCAAAAGCTTCAGCATCGCCGTCTTGGTCAAGGCACCTTTCAAGCCAGGAAAGACAGCAGGGTCGCGACCGCGCAACGGCGCCAGCCCTTCAATGATATCGATGGCACGATCGGACAACGGCGCGCGGTGTTCCCGTCCCGCCTTCATTCGGCTCCCTGGTATGGTCCAAGTCTTGTCGCGCATGTTGATCTCGGTGACCGTGGCGCCGAGTGCCTCGCCCAGTCCTGGCCGCCGTCAGGATCGTGAATTCCAGCGCGCGGGCCGCAATGGCCTCCTGCTCGCGTAATTTCATCAGGAAGGCCGGGAGCTCGGCATAGGGCAGCGCGGCATAGTGTTGGACCTTCTGCACCTTAGAACGTCGGGGCAATAACTGGTCGAGATGTCCCCGCCATCGCGCCGGGTTCTCGCCATCCCGATAACCTCGTACCCGCGCCCAATCTAGAATTCGCTCAATGCGGCCTCGCACGCGCGATGCGGTTTCCGTCTTGTCATTCCAGATCGGCTCGAGCACCCGTAGAACCAGGGCGGTATCGATCGCCCGCACCGCCATGTTGCCGAGCACTGGCGAAGCGTACGTTGCGAGCGTGTTGGCCCATTGCGCGCCATGTTTGATGTCGCTCCAACCAGTGCGATGCGCAGCGATGTAGGCATCACGACACTGATCGAACGACATTGACTTGGCATTGGCCGCTTCAGCGGCGGCCACGGATTGCTTGCGCGCCTCGAGGGGGTCAATGCCCTGCCCGAGCAACTTGCGCGCATCAGCGGCCTTCTGGCGGGCAGTGGCTAGCCCTATTGTTTGCAGCGAGCCAAGCCCCATGTGTCGCTCGCGCCCCTTACGAGCGAAGCGGAAAATCCACGATCGATTGACCGTGTTATCAGTGCCGCGCGTCGCTTGCAGGTACAGTCCGCCGCCGTCGGGGTGCATTCCGACCGGAGCATTTTTGACCTTCGCCGGAGATAGCTTGTGGATTTGCCGAGCCATATTGTACCCCCGTTTCTACCCACGTATAACGTAGGTACAGCCCGGCACGGCGTGAGACAAGCTGAAATAGCGATATGCACACAAATACTGATAACAGTGGCTTTTTTGATACAAAGAGGGACGCAATGAAACCTAGGTACGGCGGACACCCTCTCCTTTCGATTGAAACACCCGCGCCGGCACCCCGCGGTGCGAGCGCAGCGGCTTCGAAGGGTGATGGCACGCCGGTCATCCTCCAAGGCCGGCCGCACGGCGGCTTCGAACCCCGGGATGACGTGCTAAGTAATTGCCCATGAACGACGCCACCACCGCTTCCGGCCCCGCCGCCTCCTACCGCGTGCTCGCACGCAAGTACCGGCCGTCGACTTTTGCCGACTTGATCGGCCAGGACGCCATGGTGCGCACGATCTCAAACGCCTTTGAGACCGGCCGCATCCCCCAGGCCTGGATCCTCACCGGCGTGCGCGGAGTCGGCAAAACGACGACCGCGCGCATTCTGGCGCGTGCACTCAATTACGAAATGCCGGACGGGTCGGTCACCGGGCCGACAATTCACATGCCGGTACTTGGCGTTCATTGCCAGGCCATCATGGAGAGCCGGCACCTCGACGTTATTGAGATGGATGCCGCCTCGCATAACGGCGTCGAGGACGTGCGTACGATTAATGAGGCGATCCGCTACGCACCGGTTTCAGCGCGATACAAAGTCTACATCCTCGATGAAGTCCACATGCTCTCGGCGCTGGCATTTAATGCTCTTCTAAAGACGCTCGAGGAGCCGCCGCCACACGCCAAATTCGTGTTTGCGACAACGGAAATCCGCAAAGTTCCGATCACTGTACTCTCGCGTTGCCAGCGCTTCGATTTGCGCCGGCTTGATGCCGGGCTGCTGGTCAAGCACCTGCAAAACATTGCCGAGAAAGAAGCGATCAAGCCGAACCCGCCGCATTGGCACTGATCGCACGCGTCGCCGAAGGCTCGGTGCGCGATGCGCTGTCGCTGCTCGATCAGGCTATCGCCCATGCCGCCGGGCCGGTACGCGGGGAAGACGTGCGGCAGATGCTCGGCCTGGCCGATCGCGCGCGAATCATCGATTTGTTCGGCGCACTGATGGGCGCCGAACTACCCAAGGCCTTGAGCCGAATTGCGCGATCAATACGATAAGGGCGCCGATCCGGCGACGGTGCTTGGCGATCTTGCGGAGTTCACCCATTTCGTCACGCGTGTGAAAGTCGCCCCGGCTTTGGCGGAGGACGCCTCGCTTACCGAGCAGGAGCGAACGCGCGGCCGCGATTTCGCCGCCAAACTTTCGATGCGGGTTTTGGCGCGGACCTGGCAGATGCTGCTGAAAGGCATTGCAGAAGTTCAGGAGGCCGGACGGCCGCTTGCGGCGGCGGAGATGGTTTTGGTGCGCATCGCCTACGCCGCCGATTTGCCGACGCCCGATGAAGCTATTCGATTGCTTGCGGATGCGCCGATGGCAACGGCGCGGGGTCAACTGCCGCGGCTCAAGCACGGCGCGTCCTCAACCTGCGCCATCGCCGCGCGGCGAAGGCCCGCGCAATACAGCGCGCGCGGCGTTGGCCCGGCTCATTCCCGGCCCAATTATCTGCAACCAGATGCCGTACGCGCGTTGCCCGAGATCGATGCCTCCAAGCGAGCCGCGTGGCGCGCTAACGAATTTCGCGGCACTCGTCGCGCTCGCCGGCGAAAAGCGCGATCTTACGATCAAGAGCGCGCTGGAGCGCGACGTGCGGCTGGTGCGTTTTGAGGAGGGCCGGATCGAAATCGCGCCTCGAAGAGAACGCGCCAAAAGTCTTGTCGGCGAGCTGTCGAAAAAGCTCTCCGACTGGACCGGGCAGCGTTGGATGGTGATCGTTTCCAGCGAGCCGGGCATGCCGAGCATCTATGCCCAGGAACAGGCGCGGAAGGCTGAACTGCAAGACGGCGTGCGCGATGATCCGCTGGTGCAAGCCGTGTTGGCGCGGTTTCCCGGCGCGGAAATCGTCGGCGTGCGCGCTCCCGCCGGCATCGATGAACCCCCGGTCGAACCTGCCGCCGATCGTCGGCGCAGCCGACGACGAATTGTGAAGGTGCTGCATGGCGGATTTTCTCGGGCTTATGAAGCAAGCTGCCGAGTTCAAGTCGAAAATGGAAGCGATGCAGGCCGAACTCGACCGTATCGAAGTCGAAGGCACGGCAGGCGGCGGACTATTTTCGCTGAAGCTTTCCGGCAAAGGCGAGATTCGGATCAACGCAGATCGACGATTCGCTGCTCAAGCCGGACCAGAAACAGATCCTCCAAGATCTCATTGTCGCCGCGTATGCCGATGCCCGTCGCAAGCTTGAGGCTTTGCTTGCCGAGCGCATGCAAGCCCTGACCGGGGGATTGCCGCTGCCGCCGGGATTGAAGCTGTTCTGACGCTTATGCCCGCCACCGCTGGTCCCGAGATCGAACGCCTTATTCAGCTGCTCGCCCGCTTGCCGGGGCTCGGACCGCGCTCGGCTCGCCGCGCCGCACTATTCCTGATCAAAAAACGCGAACTGCTCATGGCGCCGCTGACCGCAGCTCTGCAAACCGCGATGGAGAAAATCCAGGTTTGCAAAATCTGCGGCAATATCGATACGCAGAATCCGTGCACCGTTTGCGTCGACCCCCGACGCGACGCTTCCGCGATTGTTGTTGTGGCCGATGTCGCCGATTTGTGGGCGCTTGAGCGCGCGCACGCCATCAATGCGCGCTATCATGTGCTCGGCGGTACTTTGTCGCCGCTCGATGGCGTCGGACCCGAAGATTTGTCGATTGACGCGCTGGTGAACGCGCTCATGAGCCGGCGGTTCGGCGAGATCATTCTTGCGCTGAACGCCACGGTCGACGGCCAGAGCACCGCCCACTACATCACCGATCTCCTTCATGAGGCCAACGTCAAGGTCACGCGCCTTGGCGCATGGCGTGCCGGTCGGCGGTGAGCTCGATTATCTTGACGAAGGAACGCTGGCGGCGGCGATCCGCAGCCGCACACCTTTTTGAGCCCGCCCGCGCTCTGCCCGTAATTTAGCCATGCAGCTGCCCGCTCGACGGACAAAAGCCCCGGCCCGGGCGTGAAACAGGCGGATTTAACGTGCCTTCCCAGCCTGACGGTGTACGACTTTCTGTGCTCTCGATGTACCGCCGCGGCTCACCGACTTGGCCCGTGGCTTGCATAGCGATGGCGCGATCTCGGTCTCACAACGTGTGCTGAATGAGATTGCTTGGAGCCCCGGCGATCCCGGCACCGGGGCTCCACCTTTTTGTCCGCCATTGCGCCAAATTTCCGCTTGCGTCCAGTCGGCCTTCCTCGCACATGAAGGAACGAATAACAGCGTTGATTCACCCTTGGACGCATGAACGAGGATATCCCCTACAACAAGGCGTTCGACCTCGTTCGCCGGGCGCGCCAGCGAAGTCGCGCCGGGCGTGCGGGCTTTGGTCGCCAATAATCCCGGTCCGTTTACTTTCAAGGGAACGGTTAGCTACATCATCGGTCGCGGCCAAGTCGCCATCCTCGATCCCGGGCCCGAGGATGAGGCCCACGTCGCCGCGCTGCTCGACGCCGTGCGTGGCGAGAGCGTCAACGCGATATTTGTCACCCACACTCATCGCGATCATTCGCCTGCCACAGCGCAAAATCAAGGAGGCGACCGGCGCCACGGTCTACGCGCAAGGCCCGCATCGTGCCGCGCGGCCTCTGCATATCGGCGAAGCCGCGCAGCTCGATGCCAGCGCCGACATGGCTTTCCGCCCCGACGTTACGCTTGCGGATCAACAAACCGTAACGGGGAAAGGCTGGACCATGGAAGCGTTGGCCACGCCGGGGCATACGGCGAATCATATGGCCTATGCTCTCCATGAAGCGAACTTGATCTTCTCGGGCGACCACGTGATGGCTTGGTCGACCCCGATTGTCGCCCCGCCTGACGGAGCCATGAGCGATTACATGGCATCCTTGGCAAAACTGGCCCAGCGCAGCGAGCCGATTTATCTGCCGGGCCACGGCGGCCCGGTACGCAATGCGCCGCGTTTTGTGCAGAGTTATATTCGGCACCGCAAGGCGCGCGAAGCCTCAATCCTGCATCGGCTCGACAAAGGCGCCGCCGATATTCCGACGCTGGTGCGGGCGATCTATATCGGACTCGATCCACGTCTGACCGGAGCCGCAGGCTTGTCGGTGCTGGCGCATCTCGAGGACTTGGTCGCGCGCGGTGTCGTCGCTACCGGCGGCGCCCCTACGATTGGCGGCATTTATCGCTTGGCCGAATTACCCCGTCCGGCCGCCTGAGCCGGCTTCGCCTCGGGCTGTTTCTTCTCCGGCACGGGCGCTGAAAGGGCATCGTCAATATCGTCGATGAGTGAGCGCACGCGCGCTGCGTTTGCGCCGAGATCGTGCCGGCCATAGCGGGAGGCTGAGCGTACATCGATGCGGGCGCCCCCCGGCGCTGCGCGCACGCGCACCACCACGTCGTCGCGGAAACCGAGGATGGGCGTGCGCGCGATCGCCTCGATAAGTCCCTCGCGCGCCGGCACAGCCTGCGGCGGACGCGCATCGACGACGCGCCATTTCCGCTTAGTAACGATCTTGAGCGCCGTATCGTATGCCTCCTGTGGGGAGGACTCGGTCACGTCCGGTTCGATATCGGCATATGCTTGACGCTGCAGCTCGGCGGAATAGAGGCCGGCATAATTGACCGGATTGGCGTCGCGCGGTCGCAGCCGCGCGATGGCTTCGAATCGCGGCGGATCGATCGGATCAGTGGTGACGTCGTATAACGCCGGCAACCGATACGCCTTGACGCCGAGGTAAAACGGATACGCGATCAACGCGGCACCGACAATCAGGCCGGTGGCTGCCTCGCGAATGCCGCCGATACCTTCGCGCCAGATCGCAACGCCGGCAGCAAACGCGAGTAAGATCGCGACTACGGCGAGGACCAGCGCGACCCCCAGCGTAGACAAAGCCGGTACGATATCCAGCGCGCCGGAGCGTACGATGACAATGGCAATCAGCGTCGCGGCGAGCGAAAACAGCGCGAGCCGCCGCGCCCAGACGGCAAGCCGCGATGTCGGCTGCTCGGGGATACGGCGGCGCATCATCGGTTATCTCGCCGCCGCGGCGCGTTTGCGCTTCGCCTTCGTCTTACCGCGTTTTACACCGGCCATGGATTCAAGCACGGCGCATGTCGAAGCGGTGTCCTGCATGGCGTACCCCGTCGACATGGCCGCGGCGTAGATCGGCAGCGTGGCGGAAAATAACGGGGTCGGTGCACCAAGCGACTGGGCGAAACTGCCGATCACATCCATGTCCTTTTTCCAGGTCGCAACCTTCATCGTCGCCTTGTCGTAGCGGCCCTTCACCATCATCGGTGCGCGCAACTCGAATATCTGCGAATTGCCGGCGCCGACCCTGATCTCGTCGTAAATGAGCTCCGGTGGCAACCCGGCTTTCATGCCGAGGACCAGAGCTTCAGCACTCGCCACGTTGTGGATCGCAACCAGAAGATTGGCGATATATTTCATGCGGCTGCCGTTGCCGAATTCGCCAAGGTCGCGCACCACGCGCGTAAAGTCGGCGAATAGCGGACGCAGCCGTTTGATCTCGGCCGCGCCGCCCGAGGCATAGACTACGAGGTCCTTCGCCTCGGCCTGGAAGCCCGTGCCGCTGACCGGGCAATCGAGAAGAACATGGCCGGCCTTGCGCAAGGCGGCCTGCGCCGCGAGCTTGTCCTCAAGCTTGAAAGTTGACGCCTCAATGACGATGCGACGGGGCACACCGGCTTTGACAATGGCGGCGACCGTCGCCGCAAGCGCCGCGGGATTCGGCAAGCTCAAAATGAGCGTCGCGGCTTCGCGCGCAACCTCACCGGCATCTGCGCGCACGTCGACGCCGGCCTTTGTCATCGCGCGCCGGCGGTCGGCGGCTACGTCATAGCCGGCCACCCGCCATTTGGCGGCGAGGAGATTGCGCGCGAACGCGCCGCCCATAATGCCGAGACCAATGATCCCGACGGTGCCCTTCTTATTACTCGCTGGCATGCTCTTTCCTTTGATCCCGACGGCCGCGGCCGCGGAGTATCCGGAGCGGTAGCAATTTTCGGCGCGGCTCGGAAGCCTACCAATAAGCGTGAAAATGATGCAGCGGCCCACGGCCCGAGCCGACGGCGAGGCGATCCGCAGCCGCGAGAGCCGCGCTCACATAGGCCTTGGCCCGCCGCACAGCCACGTCCAACGGCAAGGCTTCTGGCAAGGCCGGCGGCGATCGCCGAAGACAACGTGCACCCGGTGCCGTGTGTATTTGTGGTTGTCACGCGCGGCGCCGCAAGGCGGAGACAACGGCCGGGCTCGACGAGAAAATCGACGCTTTCAGCGCCGCCGCGATGGCCCCCCTTGATCAAAACCGCGGCGCGCCTTGCGCGATAAGCTTCTCCGCCTGTGCCTGCATCTCGCTATCGTCGGCGGCAGGTGCGCCATCGACCAACGCTGCAGCTTCCGCCAAATTCGGCGTAACCAGCCGCACGCGCGGCAGCAACAACCGTAATCGGCCAACGTCGGCGCGAAGCAACCGTTCACCCGAGCTTGCGGCCATGACCGGGTCGAGGACGACATTGGCAGGCCGGTGGCGATCGAGCGCTTCGGCAATGACGTTGATCGCGGCGGTGTCCGGAAGCATGCCGATCTTCACCGCCCCGACATTAAGGTCGGTGAAGACGGCATCGATTTGCGCCGTAATGAATTTGGCCGGCACATCGTGGATACCGAAGACGCCGTGAGTGTTTTGCGCGGTGATTGCGGTAATCGACAGCGGCGCCATAGACGCCGAGCGCCGAGAAGGTCTTAAGATCCGCCTCAATGCCGGCGCCACCGCTCGAAGTCCGAGCCGGCAATCGTTACGCGCGATGGGCACAGGACGCCTTGATTCTCTGCGCTTTGGCTTTGACGCCCTGATCACCGCCGCGATCGGGCGCCCTTGGTTTTTTGCCTTGGAACCATTGCGGAAATTTAATTGGACCGGGCCGAAACCGCCAGCTAGTCCGCAAGTTGCTCGTGGGGCGCTTCCGCTGTGAGCGAAAAAGGACGCCATCAATGTTGTTGAGCAGATCGGCTTTCGCCATCCTGGCAAGCATCGCCCTGGCGGCGACAAGCTTTTCGACCAGCTCCTTGGCAGCCGGACGGTGGTGGCGGCGGACACTGGTGGTGGCGGCGGCGGCGGCGGGGGCCATGGCGGTTTTGGCGGAGGCCACGGCGGTTTTGGCGGAGGTCATGGCGGCATGGGCGGCTTTCATGCGGCGTTGGCGGTCACGCTTTTGCCGGTCATGCTCTTGGCGGTCACGCTCTTGGCGGTCACGCATTCTCTGCTGAGGTCATGCATTCGCCGGCCACCGCTCCACGGTCACGCATTTTCCGGCCATGCGATGCGCGGTCACCCACTTTCCGGCCACAAATTTGGCGGCCACCGGTTGGCCACTCACACTCCGGCCACACACGCTTTGGCCGGACGCGGGCTAGGTGGCCGTCAAGTCCGCGGCGCCAACGCGTTTAACGGTCGGACTCGGCTCGCTGCGGCGCACTTCCACGGCCTCGCCAACTTCAATCACGCTGGCTTCAACCGAAACGCCTTCGGCGCTGGCCGCGCCTGGGATCGGTGGGGCGGACGCTTTTGGGGTGCCGGATGGAACCAATGGGGATGGGGCTTTGGCGGCTGGGCGGGGCCGGTGTTTTGGCCCTTCCTTTATGGCGACATATTCTCCTACGCCCTCTGGCCCTACGATTATTACGACCCGTTCTGGGCGTTCGGACCGGATTTCCTGCTCGCCAGCGTCTACGCACCGGGCCCCTCTTTCGCGCCTGCCGGCGGCGACGGGTCCAGCACCAACGTCTATTCCGGCGGTGGCAGCCAAGAGACGAACGCCGAACGCTCGGAAGCCGCTCAGACCTGCGGCGATCTTGCGCCCGGCGTCAGCGGCTTGCCGCTCACGCGGATCAGACAAGCGATTAGGCCCAATGCGGATCAGTCGGCCGCGCTCGATGAACTCAACACCGCATCGATCAAGGCAAACGATGTCATCAAACAATCTTGCCCGACCGCGATTCCGCTCACGCCAATCGCGCGGCTTGATACGGCGGAGAAACGGCTGCAGAGCATGGTCGAGGCCGTACAGATCGTTCGCCCGCCGCTTGAGAAGTTCTACACCTCGCTTGATCGCGGAGCAGAAGCGACGCTTCGAAGCACTGGGAAAATCGGAAAAGGTCGGCGCACGGCATGGCGCCACCACGAGCGACAATCTGGCGGCGCTTTGCGGCAAAGAGCAGGATTTCGCCAAGCTGCCGAGCGCAACGTATCGAGGATGTCGTTCAAACCGAATGCGCAGCAGCAGAGTAGCTTTCGACGATTTGACGAAAGCCTCGCAGGCCGCCGGCGAGAAGCTGCAGGCCTCATGCCCGACACAAATGCCGGAAACGCCCGTCGCCCGACTCGATCGGTCAAGACTGAGGCTGGAAGCCATGATTGCAGCATGGACAACATTCGGCCGAAGCTCGCGGCATTCTACGAAACGCTGAACGACGAACAAAAAGCCAAGTTCAACAACATGGGCCCGCCGCCCAATACCTCGGCCACGCGGCGGATCAAAAGGGCAACAGATAATAGGCCGCGCGCACCATCGCATAACGCGCGGGACTTATTCAGGTTCCCCGCTTCGCCAACATTCCGTCGACGATTTCGCGCAGCGCGCGCGCAGCCGCGGCGGGATCGCGCGAGCCGGACAATGCAGAAATGACGGCGACGCCGTCCGCGCCGGCGGCAATGACGGCAGCTGCGTTGCCGGCATCTATCCCGGCGATCCCGACAATCGGCAGATCGCGCGCGCGGCGGCGCAAGACTTCCGGCGACCTGGGCAATACCCTCCGTGCCTATTGGCGGCACTTTTGTTGCTTTCGAGACCGTGGTGTAGACGCCCCCGACGCCGGCATAATCAATAAGATCGACCGGAGCAGCTTCGGCCTCGGCAACAGTTTTGACCGACAGCCCGATAATTGCCTCAGGTCCGAGCAACCGGCGCGCATCTGCGGGCGTCATATCGTCGGGCCCGATATGCACTCCGTGGGCAGCGGCGGCGAGCGCCACGTCAATGCGGTCGTTGACGACAAATCCGACGTTAAACGGCGCCAAAGCGGCCTTGATCGCCGCGCCGTTTCAACCATGGCGCGGGTGTCGCTCTTCTTGTCGCGCAATTGCACCAGAGTGGCTCCGCCTGCTGCACCGCGCGGGCCAGATCGAGCAGACCGTGTCCGCCGGAGCGCTCGGGATCGATGATGGCGTTCAGCCGCAGATCGAGTTGTGGTCGCATGCCCATCATCGGATGCTAAAGAAGACCACCGAAGTGGCCCTTTGCAATTTAGCAGGTATTATCCGGCCCTTCAGTCTAGATTAGCATCCGGTGGCCCGATTCTAACGTTCGCGTCCCGTCTCGGCACGCTCTCGTGCGAATGTTCGAATCGAAGGACGCCGGAAAATACGACTCCTGGTGGAGCTTTGGTGCCCGAGGTGGAGACGCGGATGGTTCCCTTCTTTGTGCAGATTAAATGCCAGCTTGGGAAGTCCTACGAAGTGGCCAACAGGCTGGCGGACGCCGAAATCGCCTCGGAGATTTATTCGACGGCAGGTGATTTCGATTTGTTGGTGAAATTTTACGTCGAGCAGAGCACGGATATTGGCCACTTCATCGCCGAGAAAGTGCAGACCGTTTCCGGCGTCCAGGACACGCGCACCATCATCACTTTCAAGGCTTTTGGCGGATCGTAAGCTCGGTTATTTCTTCTTTGCCGGCGGCTTTGGTCCCTGCCGTGCCGGCAAGCATAAATGTATGCCGCAATCGCCTGGCGGTCGGCGCTGTCAATTTGCGCAAGGTTGCGTATCATCTCCGCCATAGCACCGCCTGCAAAATCACCCGATGGGGTCATACCATCGGCGAGAAAGCTCGCGATATCTTTTTGTGACCAGGGCGGATCCTGGTGCTGCAATCCGGCCGGTGTAATGTTTGGAGCCCACCCCTTACCGTCCGGCATCGGCCCGCCGGCAAATCGCTGGCTTTCGACGATGGCGCCGAGAAAATTGCGCGGGCTGTGACATTCGGCGCAATGACCTGGGCCGTTGACGAGGTAATCGCCGCGATTCATTTGCGCGGATTTGGCCGCATCGGGAACGAAAGGCCCGCCATGGAAGAATAGCAGCTTCCACAACCCTACCAGCCGGCGGACGTTGAAAGGAAACGCCAAATTGTGCCGCCGTGGCCGCCCGGTTACCGGCGGCAAAGTCTTCAAATAGGCAAAGAGATCGCGCACATCGGCAAGCTGCATGTGCTGGTACGAGGTGTAGGGAAAAGCCGGAAACAGATGCCGCCGCGCCGCGATGTCCCCTTCCAAAGCGCCGTGACGAAATCAGCCTCGCTCCAGCCGCCGATTCCGTCAACCGCATCCGGCGAGATGTTTGGAGCGAAAAAAGGTGCCGAATGGCGAGCGTCAAAGCAAGCCCGCCGCCAAGCCGCGTGGAGTCTATTTTTTTCGGATCATTGTTCGGTGTCGCGTGACACGACGTGCAGCCGCCGACGTAAAACACCGTCTTGCCGTTGCTGATGTTCGGCGTGTATGGCGGCAACTCTGAAGCCGGCACGATCGCCGGAATGGTCAAAATCCATAGCAGCAGCGCAATGCAGACAACACCGAGCGCCGCACCGATCACCAGCTTATTCATTTCGGACTACGCGTCCGCCTTGGCAGGCGCGGCCGAAAGTCATCCCTTCTTAAGGCGATAGTCCTGGTGGCATCGCGCCGCAATCGTTCTTGCCGATATTGCCAAATGCCGCTTTGAAGCTGTCGAGATCAGTCACCTTGGTGGCCGCGGCTTTGGCATTGGCGCCGAATTTTCTCAACCTTGCTTTGAAGTCGTCCATGTCCTCCCAGATCTTTGGGACTGGCGCTGTATGGATCATCGGCCGTCGGTTCGTCAGTCGGAATTCGGCGGGAACAGCGCGGGAGCCTTTGCCGCGGTCTGTTCGAAAGTAGCAAAGATCTTTCGCGCTTTTGCCAAATCGAACGGCTGCTCGCCCTTGGCCATGGCGGCGCCGATTTTGGCTTGATCGGCATTGCCCTTCATCAATTGCTTGCGCTCCTTGATGACATCCTGCTGGGCGACGGCGACGCTTACTCCTAACGCAATCGCCGTAATGGCGAGCACGGCGCGGATCATGTGATGGTCTCCCGCTCTTGAGAAAGCTGCGAAACATAAACGGACGGAATTTCAATATTCAGCCATTGCAAGAATATGGGCAAATACGAAAAGGCAGAAATCACGAAACTGTGCCCCGTTTCGCGCGTATAATGGCGAGCGGGCCTTCTCACGCGACCCATCGATGAAAACGATTTACCGCTATCGCAAGGAACGGCATTACCCCCAACCGCCGGAAGTGATCTGGCCCTGCGTCGCCGACACCGCCCGCATCAATGAGCTGTCCGGCTCGCCTGCCTACGAAGTAGAGGAACGCACCGACGCGCAGGGACGGGTCAATCGCTTGGCCTCGGCGGGCGTCGGCCCATTCCGTCTCAGATGGCAGGAGGGCTTCAGCGAATGGCAGGAAAATCGGCGGATGGTGCAAACCCGCCATTTCCTCAACGGCCCCATCCGCGGCTTCGAGGCCACGGTCGAACTCTATCCCGAGGGCGCAGGCACCAGGATGGTTTTTTCCTCTGACATCGAATGCGTCGGCGTGCTGGGCTGGCTGGCAACGCTTTCCGGGCAAATCGGCCGCGAGGGCGACAAACGACTGGCAGCCGTCGAAAAGCTCATCGCCGAAGCGGAAGTGCCCGGTCATGTGCCAGGCGCATATCCGCACGAGGCGGTAAAACCCTCTGCGCGCCGCCGTCTTGCCGTGCTGATCGGCGAGCTTGACAAAGAGCCGGCAAGCCACGGGCTCGCGTCGAAGCTTGCCGACTTTCTCCTTCACGCTCCCATGGTGGCGTTGCGCAGCATTCGGCCGCTCGCACTGGGCCGCGCCTGGGGCGCCACGGCGGACGATGCGGTCGAGTTATTTCTTGCCGCCCAACGGCGCGGCATCCTGGCGATGGGCTGGGATTTGTTGTGCCCGCGCTGCCGCGGCGCGAAATTGACGGTCAAGAACCTGCACGAATTGCCCGAGGGGGCGCACTGTTCCTCCTGCAATATCGATTACGGCCGCGACTTTAAGCGCAACGTGGAATTGACTTTCCATCCGGAGCCATGGCTGCGGCCACTCGCCAAAGGAGAGCTCTGCCTCCTCGGCCAAGGCCGCACGCCCCACGTCAAATTCCAGGGTGAAGTCCCCGCCCGCTCGGTTAGGACCTTTCCGTTAGAGCTTTCTCCCGGTCCTTATCGTTTCCGTACCGTCGAGTCCGGCGGCGAGGCTGATGCCGCCATTGGAGAAGACGCTATCGTCCCCGAGGTCACGGCCCGCGGCGCCGACATCATCCTCGCGAATGGCGGCGAGGCTGGCGCTTTGGTGGCCCACAACGACACCGACCGGCCGCTGTTCTTTGTGGTTGAGAGCCGAGCTTGGACTGCGGACGCACTCACCGGAGAACGGGTGATCGCCATGGCCGCTTTCCGGCGGCTCTGTCCCGAACAGCTTTTGCGCCCGGGCGACGAAGTTGAGATCGGTCGCGTCGCGATCATGTTCACCGACCTTCAGGGATCGACGCAGACTTTATGACGATCTTGGCGACGCCTCCGCCTACCGTTTGGTACGCGACCATTTTGCATTCCTGTCCGAGCGGGTGGAGCGTCATCACGGTTTCATCGTCAAGACCGTAGGTGACGCAGTCATGGCCGCGTTTCACGATCCTGCCGACGCCGTCCGCGCTGCGCTGTCCATCCAAGATGAAGTCGAAAACTTCAATCGGGGGCGCAGCGACTGCAGGCGTCGTATTGAAGCTTGGCTTGCACGGCGGATCGTGCATTGCCGTCACCGCCGGCGGCGTACTCGACTATTTCGGCTCGGTCGTGAACACCGCTTCGCGCCTCGAGCACCAATGCCGCGGCGGAGAAGTGATTGTGTCCGAGGCGGTCTACGCCGACGCCGAAGCGCGCGAGATGCTCGCCGGTCGACCTCTTATCGAGGACAGCGCGACGCTGCGCGGCCTCAGCGAACCGGTGCGTTTTGTCCGCGTCGAGGGTCGGCCAGCAAGGCTATGAAAGCTCGCCGGCCACGGTGAAAAAATCGTCGTGCGAGCAAAATACGTCGAAGACGCGCCGGTAACTTGAAAGAT
Source organism: uncultured Alphaproteobacteria bacterium (assembly GCA_963835195.1). Lineage (GTDB taxonomy): Bacteria > Pseudomonadota > Alphaproteobacteria > Rhizobiales > Xanthobacteraceae > BOG-931. Next base: position 60,545 of record CAWIEY010000022.1, on the reverse strand, counting down.
AATCCTGCACCGCCCGGAACTCGTGCAGAACCGAGCCAAATTCGTCGAACATCAGAATGGTGCCGCTCGGAAGAATCGGATCGAGCTTGGTCAGGCAGTAAAGCGCCGACGAATAGAGATCGCAGTCGATGTTGACGACAATCCTGTTGCGCGACGTGAACTGGGCGACAAACTTGGGAAGCGTATCCTGAAACATTCCGACGACGAATTGAACGCGGGAATCGCTCGTCTCCGGCGCGCGCCCGCCGGTATCAAAATGCCCGCGCGGATAATTCCTATTCCAATCCTCCGGCAGGCCGGTAAAGCAGTCAAATCCGAAAAACCGGCTCTCGGGGGATGTGTTCTGATCAGCGAAGTAGAGAATGCTGTGGCCGCGATGGACGCCGAATTCCAGGTAATCCACCGCGCCCGCACAACGGTCCGCGACAAACGACCACATCTCTTCACGCGTGGCAAACGCCGGCAGGTCTGTGTGTCTTTGCCTGAAGGCGCCGAGCAGCGGCAGCCGGTTCACCTGATCGAAAAACGCGCTGTACGGCATGCACCGGCCGTAATTGTTTTTGAAAGCTTTGTTCAGAACCCGTCTGGTCAGCTTTGCATGCTGCATCAATGACATCGGTTTTCTCGGCTCGCGATCTGAGCAAGGGTGCTGATTGATGGGCCGCCCGCCAAGCAGCAGTCGCGGCCGCAGTCGGAAGTACCACGCCGCCGGCTGGCTCGAACTCAAGATCGAGCGTCAACCTTAATTTCCGCGCGGCTACTCGGCTGGTTCCACGCGTGACTGGCGCGGCTTTCCGCGCCGTGGCCCAACCTGCGCAATATAGCGGGCGATGACGTAGAACACCGGCGTGAAGATAAGGCCGAAGGCGGTCACGCCGATCATTCCGGAAAACACCGCGGTTCCCAACGCCTGCCGCAGTTCCGCGCCGGCGCCGACCGCCCACACCAAAGGCGTGACGCCGAGGATAAAGGCGAACGACGTCATCAGGATGGGCCGAAGCCGCAGCCGAGTGGCTTCGACCGCCGCTTGCCACCTGTCGCGGCCCTGATCTTCAAGATGGCGGGCAAATTCGACAATAAGAATGGCGTTCTTGGCGGCGAGTCCGATCAGCACGACGAAGCCGACCTGAGTGAGGATATTGTTGTCCTGTCCGCGCAGAATGACGCCGGTAATGGCCGCGACAAGACACATCGGGACGATCAAGATCACGGCGAATGGAAGGGTGAGGCTCTCGTATTGCGCGGCGAGCACGAGAAACACGAACACCACGGCGAGCACGAAGGCGAACATCGCCGTGTTGCCGGCCTTGATCTGCTGGTAGGCCAGCGACGTCCATTCGGTGGCAAAACCTTGCGGCAAAGTCTCGGCCGCCAGTTTGTCCATAGTCTCTATCGCCTGGCCCTGTGAATAGCTGGGCGCGGCCGCCCCGTCCAACTCGGCGCAGGGATAAAGATTATAGTGCGGCACACGGAAGGGACCGGAAATGTTGGTCACGGTCGTGAAGGAGCCAAGCGGCACCGTATCGCCGTTGGAATTGCGCACCCGGATCTTGAGCACGTCGGAGATGTCGCGACGGTCTTCGTCACGCGCCTGCGCGGTGACGCGGAATGTCCGCCCGAACAGATTGAAGTCGTTGACGTAGGCCGAGCCAATAAAGACCTGCAAGGCATTAAACACGTCTTGCACGTTCACACCGAGAAGCTGTGCCTTGGTGCGATCGATGTTGAGGTACACCTGCGGTGTCGAGGTCTCAAACAAAGTGAATACGGTTGTCAGGCCCGGCGTATGCGCCGCCCGCGCCATCAAATCGGTCGTCGCCTGCCGCAGCGCCGCGGAGCCAAGCCCGGCGCGGTCTTCAACGATCATGCGAAAACCGCCGGAATTGCTGATGCCGCGGACCGGCGGCGGCAACACGGCAACGAAGAATCCATCCTGAATTTTCGACAGCCGTCGGTTCAATTCCGCCTGAATGGCGGCGGCCGATTGACGTGGATCGCGGGCGCGTTCGGCAAAGGAATCGAGCACCAGAAAAATCGCGCCGGCGTTCGGCGCATTGGTAAATGTGGCGCCGGAAAAGCCGACGACGTTGACCCCGTGAGCCACGCCCGGCACGCTGAGCGCGATATCGAGCGCGCGCTGTTGCGCCGCGTCGGTGCGCGCAAGCGAAGCGCCCGGTGGCAGCTGAACCACTATGATCATGTAGCCGGCGTCGATCTGCGGGATGAAGCCTACCGGCGTCTGACGGAATTGATTGAGCCCAAACCCTATTACGACCAGGTACACGAGTACCATGATTGCGGCACGACGCACGGTGCGTCCGGCGAGCCAAGAGACACCGGCGCCCAATCCGTTGAAGCCGCGGTTGAAAATCGCGAAGAAGCCATGAATCGGCCGCTCCCACCAGCGGTCGCGTCGGCCGACATCGTGCGGTTTAAGCAGTAGCGCACACATCGCCGGCGACAGCGTGAGCGAAATTATGAGGGAGATAATGGTCGCGCCGGTGATGGTGAGTGCGAATTGCCGATAGAACTGTCCCGATATTCCCGTGATGAACACCGACGGCACGAAAACGGCGCAAAGAACGAGCGCGATGGCAACGAGCGCCGAACCAACCTCTTCCATACTCTTGCGCGCCGCTTCCTTTGGCGGCAGGCCGGCAGCGATGTTGCGCTCGACATTTTCCACGACGACAATTGCGTCGTCGACGACGATCCCGATCGCCAGCACCAGCCCGAACAGCGACAGATTGTTGAGCGTGAAGCCGAACGCCGCCATGAAGAAAAAAGTGCCGATCAGCGATACCGGGATGGCGACAAGCGGAATGATCGCCGCTCGCCAGGTTTGCAGAAACAAAATCACCACTAGAACGACGAGGATGGTGGCCTCGCCGATCGTTTCGATCACCGCGTCGACGGACTGTTGTATGAACTGGGTCGGATTGAAGAAAATGTCGTATTTAACGCCAGGGGGAAAACGCTTTGACAGCTCATCCATCAAGCGTTTGACGCTCTCGGCGGTGGTCAGCGCATTCGAACCGGGTCGCTGGAAAATCGCCAGCGCCACCGCCGGATCATGATCGAGATAGGAATTGGACGAATAGTCGAGCGCCGCCAGCTCCACTTTGGCGACGTCTTTGAGACGAACGACGGCTCCGGGTGTCTCCTTCACCACGATCGACGCGAATTCCGCCGGATCGGCAAGGCGCCCAAGTGTTTGCACCGCAATCTGGAAAGCACCCTGATGCGCGGTCGGCGGCTGATCGAGCATGCCGGAGGCGACCTGAATGTTCTGCCCCTGCAGCGCGTTGACCACGTCGGTCGCGGTCATCCCGAGCGATTGCAGCCGATCGGGATCAAGCCACACGCGCATCGAATAATCGCGCGCGCCGAAGACGATGATCGATCCGACGCCGTCGACGCGAGTGACCGCATCGGTCACCTCAAGCGTCGCGTAATTGGAAATGAACAGAGAGCTGCGCGAATGGTCCGGCGAGTAGAGATGCACGACCATCATCAGGTCGGGCGAGCTCTTCTGCACGGTCACGCCGATGTTGCGCACGTCGGCAGGCAGGCGCGGCTGGGCGATGGCCACGCGATTCTGCACCTGGACCTGAGCGATGTCGAGATTCGTGCCGAGATCGAAACTAACCGCGATGGAGAAGCGCCCGTCCGCCGTCGAATTCGACGCCATGTAGATCATGTTTTCGACGCCGTTGATCTGCTCCTCGATCGGCGTAACCACGGTCGAGGCCACGACTTCGGCGCTGGCTCCCGGGTACTGCCCGGTGACGCTGATCAAAGGCGGCGCGATTTCCGGGTATTGGGCGATCGGCAGGCGATGGAACGATACGCCCCCGAGGATCACGAAAATGACCGAGATCACGGCGGCGAAGATCGGCCGATCAATGAAGAAATGCGAAATGCGCATTACGGCCCGCTCGTTTCCGTGATGGCGGGGGTCGAGTTCCGCTGTTTGTACCGCATCCGGCTAGTGGAGCGGATTTGACATTCGTCGCTCACCCAGCCCGCAACTCGCAAAGCGAATGTCATTAGAATCGGACCACTAGTTCGCCTTCGCTTGCGCCGCATCTTTGGGCGCAGACGATGCTGCGGGCGTGCCTTTTTCTTCTACCGTCACTTTTATTCCAGGGCGAGCACGCATCAGACCGTTGACGATGACGCGATCGGAGGCTGCCAGTCCCTCCTTGATCACGCGCAGATCATCGTCGAGCTGACCGGGACGTTATATACTTTTGCCGCACGACGCCGTTGTCATCGACGACCAGCACGTATTTGCGCGATTGCTCGGTTCCGATTGCCGCGTCCGGAATCAGCAGCGCAACGTACATGCGGAGAGCCCGGAACGCGGATGCGGCCAAACATGCCCGGCGTCAACAGGCCATCGGGATTAGGAAAGACGGCGCGACCACGGATTGTGCCCGACGACCGGTCGATAGCGTTGTCGATGAAATCCATCTTGCCGGAGTGGACAAAGTCCGTCTCGTCGATCAGCTTGAGCGTGACCGGAAGGCCACCTTCGCTGTTGCCCATCTGACCGTTGGATCCGGCGAAACGCTGGTAACGCAGGTATGCGGCCTCGTCGAACGTAAACTCGAACCGAATGGGATCGACCGACACAATGGTCGCCAGGAGCGTGGTATTGCTGCCATTGCCGCCGGTTACCAAATTGCCGACCGAGACGCGCCGGTCGCCGATGCGTCCATCAATGGGTGCGCGCAATTCCGAGTATTGGTTCAAGTCGAGCTCGGCCGAGTGGACCATCGCTTCCTGAGCGGCGACGGACGCTTCGGCGACGCTTCTTGCTTGCTTGCGCTGATCGAAGGTTTGCTCGGTGATTGTCTTGTTCTGCACCAATTCCTTGCCGCGCGCGAGGTCGGCTTCGGTGAAGGCGAGGTTGGCCCGGGCCTGAGCGAGATTGGCGCGCATTTGGTCAAGCGCGATCTGGAACGGCCGGTGGTCGATGACAAACAAGAGGTCGCCCTTTTTGACCAGTCTGCCCGTCAGTGAAATGGATTTCCGAAAGATATCCGGAGACCCGGGAGCGCACCTCGACCGAATCGACGGCGACGAACCGGCCAACGTATTCGTCCTGATCGATGACCGCTGCGCTGGACCGGCCTCGCCACCGTTACGGTCGGCGGGGGCGGTGCCGCGGTTTGTTGTTGCCCCTGACCGCACCCGGCCAAAGCGGTTAGCCAACAGCAGTAAAGGCCCCGCCCACTCGCGTCCAACTATGGCCATGGGTCTCCTTCGCTTTCGCTGCGCCCGCACCATATGCGATTGCCGCCTCCGGCGGCAGTAAAAATCGCCACCCTTCCCGCGGCCGGCGAAACGCCCCATATATACGGCCCGGCTCTTGCGTGTAGCTCGACGCCGGCCAAACATGGCTAATTTCAGTGAGAATACTGCCTCTCAACGACGCAGGCTTTGCCGGCGGGCGGCCGGCAGCCTCTACTCCGTCAGAGGTGCCGCCTGAGGACCAGGCGCTCCTTGACGCCTATTCACGCGCCGTAATCGACGTGGTTGATCGCGTCGGTCCGGCCGTCGTCGGCCTCTCGGTGCGCGACCAATCAGTCCAAGGTGCTTCGGGCCGCGGTGGCGGGCCTCGGGGTGGAACGGGCTCGGGCGTCATTGTCGCGCCCGACGGGCTTATTTTGACCAACAGCCACGTCGCCGGCGCCGGGGGGGCCGTATCCACGATCGAGGTGACGACCCCCGAAGGCCAACGGCTCACCGCGCGCCGGGTCGGCGATGATCCGGATACGGATCTGGCGCTTTTGCGTGTGGATCAACCGGTCACCCTGCCCGCCGCACGGCTCGGCGATTCGAAGCGTCTCAAGCGCGGTCAGCTGGTGATTGCAATCGGCAATCCGCTCGGGTTCGAATCCACGGTAACCACCGGCGTCGTCTCGGCACTCGGCCGCTCGCTGCGCGCGCGCACCGGTCGTCTCATTGACGATGTGATCCAGACCGACGCCGCGCTCAATCCGGGCAATTCGGGCGGCCCGCTTGTCTCGTCCCGCGGTGAGATCGTCGGCGTCAACACCGCCGTCATCATGGGCGCGCAAGGAATTTGCTTTGCGGTCGCCGCCAATACCGCGAGCTTCGTTCTTGGCGAGTTGGTGCGTCACGGCCGCGTGCGTCGCGCATTCATCGGTTTGTCCGCACAGCAGACCGCTCTGCCACCGCGGCTACGTCGCGCCGCCGGCGTCGACCAGCAGAGCGCGGTGATGGTCAGCACCATCGAACCGGGCGGTTCGGTCGACCGCGCCGGACTAAAGCCTGGCGACATTGTGCTCGGGCTGGATGGAGTCACCATTACCGGCGCGGATGATCTTGTGCGCTTACTGACCGGCGACAAAATCGGCAAGCGCGTGGCACTCGACGTGCTTCGCGGCGCCGAGCGGCTGACAATTTCGGTCGTGCCGCAGGAGCGCAAAAACTCGCGGATGATGCCGTCTGCCGGCTGAGTTCCGGCGCGAATTATCTGGCGACCCGCCGCTCTTCCGTGTTGCATCGCCATTCCCTGTCCGATCCGCCGTTGCTATGCTCGGACGCACGCCAATTAGAATGAATGGGGGAGGATCATGAACCGCCGGTACGCATTAAGCGTTTTGTTGTTTCCGCTATTGCTCGGCTTTCTTCTGCCGATTTCAGCTGCCCGTGCCGATCAGGCGTTCCAGCGGTTTTTTCCCTTTCTTGTCGATCTTGACGGTTGGCAGGGCAAAAAACCGGACGGCATCTCCATGGAGATGCCAGGCAACAGCATGATCACCGCCACCCGCGAATACCAGCGCGGAGCGGCCCGCGTTCACGCTCAGGTGCTGGTCGGCGCCGGCGGCGAAAGGCGCCTTGGCCGTCGCGCAGACCGGCATGAAAATCGAAACCAGTGAAGGGCGAATGAATACGTCGGCAGTCGGCGGGTTTCAGGTCACGAGAACTTTCAACTTCAAGGACAAGTCCGGCGCAATCCTCGTCGCCCTCGGCAACAACAGCGTATTCAGCGTCTCGTTCAACGGGATTGGCGATGATGAAGCGCTCGGGCTTGCCCAAAAGTTCGACTGGAAGGCGATCCAAGCTGCGGCCAAGTAACGCCACGCTTGCTTCGATCCCGAGGCGTCCGCGCCCATATTGGCCACCGCTTCGGAGTGAGCGCGCCTAAGGCGTCCAAGAGCATGATGTCGAATACCCCGTGAGATGCGCGCTGAGGTAACGTATCAACTGCGGATCATGACCGACATTCTGAAAACCCCGCCTGAGCGTTTCGCCGATCTGCCTGGCTTCCCGTGGCTGCGCGCACAGCTGCAGCGACACTGCCGGGATTTGCCGGCTTGTCGATGTCCTATCTCGACGAGGGACCGAAAGCGGCGCCGGTGTTCCTTTGCCTGCACGGCCAGCCGACTTGGAGCTACCTCTACCGCCGCATGATTCCGTTTTTTCTGGCGACAGGAAGCCGCGTTGTCGCACCAGACTTTTTCGGTTTTGGCCGTTCGGACAAACCGGCCGATGAGAGCATCTACACGTTCGATTTCCATCGTAACAGTCTTCTCGCCTTCGTTCGCGCGCTCGATTTGAGCGACGTGATCTCTGGTTGTTCAAGACTGGGGCGGCTGCTCGGCCTGACTCTGCCGCATGGAAATGCCCGAGCGGTTTAGCCGGTTGATTGTCATGAATACCGCGCTGCCGACCGGCGACATGCCCCTGCCGCAAGGATTTTTGGACTGGCGGGCATTTTCCAACAGCCATCCGGACATGGCCATCGGCCGCCTGTTGGGACGCGCCTGTCCGCATCTTTCACCCGCCGAAGCGCAGGCGTACGACGCGCCTTATCCCGACGCGGACTATAAAGCCGGCGTGCGCCGCTTTCCCAACCTGGTGCCGGAATTTCCCGACAGCGACGGCGCCGCGATCGGGCGCGCGGCGCGCGAGTTCTGGCGCAACGACTGGCGTGGGCGAAGCGTCATGGCGATCGGAATGACGGACCCGGTGCTCGGACCGCCAGTGATGCGCGCGCTGCATGCGGGATATTCGCGGCTGCCCGCCCCCACTCGAGTTCGCCGAGATAGGGCATTTCGTGCAGGAATGGGGCGAGAAGGTCGCGCCTGCCGCGCTTGCGTCTTGGGATTCCAAGCGGGTATCCGGTCGAACTAATCGGGCACGTCGGGCGGCGAACCGCCCTTCAAAGCGTCGAGCGACGCGCTAGGTGACGGGTCCGCGCGACCACGGATGGCGGTGCAGCCATTGGCGTCCGAATAGCGCAAGATAAGCGCGCCGTAGACGGCCCCGCCAAGCAGAACCAACACGAGCAGCTCCGCCACGTTTCGGAACCGGGACAAAGAGGATAACAGCGAGACGACAAACGGGGCGGCCAGCAAAAGCACCAACGCCAAAACCACGCCCGCCGCAGCAAGTTTGATGAGGAGAGTTCAGTCTGGAGTCGGATGCGATAAAGCCTTTACGGGCCGCCAGATAAAGTATGATCACGAAATTGATCCACGCACCGATCGACGTCGCCAGCGCCAACCCGACCTGCGCCAAGGCGCCCATCAGCACCACCTTGAATGCAATATTGACCGCCGTCCCGATCAAGGCGGCCGTCATGGGAGTCAGCGTGTCGCCGCGAGCGAGGAAGGGCGCAACGACGCTGCGGATAAGCACGAAGGGAATGAGCCCTATGGTGTAGGCCATGAGCGTCAGCGCCGCCGCATGCGCATCGGCCGCGGTGAAACGCCCGCGCATGAACAAGCCGCGCATGATGTGTTCGGGCACGATGAGAAAAGCGACAATGCAGGGAACGGCCAATAACAGAGCGAATTCGATGGCGCGATTCTGCGCCGAATGCGCACCGACCTCGTCGCCGGCGGCGATTCGCCTCGTCATCTCCGGCAACAGGACCGTACCCACCGCAATGCCAATCACCCCGATCGGCAATTGATCAATGCGATCGGCGTAATAAAGCGCGGAAATGGCGCCGGTGGCCAAGAAACTTGCGATAATGGTGTCCGCGAATAACGCAAGCTGCGTACCGGCAGAGCCAATGGTGGCAGGAAGCAGCGCCTTGAAAAACTTCCGCACATCGGCATTCAAGACGCAGCGCGCGAAAGCCGGTGAACGCTCCGGCGCGCAACGTGTCGCCGCCAACGAGGAGAGCCTGAAGAACGCCCGAAATGAGCACTCCCCACGCCGCGGCGTAACCGGCGCCGCCAAACAATGCAGCAGCAGTGAGCGTCGCCATCATCGACAAATTGAGCAGGATTGGCGCCGCTGCAGCCGCCGCAAAACGGTGCAAGGCATTGAGAATGCCACCCCAAAGGGTAACGAGCGTGATCAGCAGGAGATAGGGAAACGTGATTTGCGTGAGCGACACGGCCAACTCGAATTGGCGCGGCTCGCGCGAGAAGCCCGGTGCCAGCAAATCAATCACTTGCGGCGTAAAAAGCAGGGCAAGCGCCAGGAGGATCACCTGGGTCGCCAGCAACAGCGTGAAGATGCGGTCGCCGAACAGGCGCGCAGATTCCGCGCCGCCTTGCGTGCGCACCCGCGCATAGGCCGGAATAAAGGCGGCGTTAAACGCCCCCTCGGCAAAGATAGCACGAAAATGGTTGGGCAGCCGGAAGGCGACGAAGAACGCGTCAGCGACCGGGCCGGCGCCGAGAAATGCGGCAAGCATGATATCGCGGAGAAAGCCGCTCAGGCGCGAGACAAGCGTCAGCCCGCCCACGGTGAGAATCCGTTCTATCATGAGATGTTTATAGCCTGCCCCGCCGCGCGAGGCAGGGGGCATCTGCAGCCCGATCGCTCAACGAAAACGTCACGCTATATATACGCCGCTTCGGGAGCGCTCCCGCGGTCGGCAAGCCTCGCCGCTAGCTCGCGAACGCGCCGCGCACGGCGTCCGATGATTTGCGCCTGCACCGATTCCTGAAGATAAGCGTGCATCGGCAAGCTGATGACCTCTTGGCAAAGGCGTTCGCTTACCGGAAGTCCGCCGTCGGCCAACGGAAAAGTGCGGTACGCATTTTGGCGGTGTAGCGGCTTGGCGTAGTATATCGCCGTCGGGATTCCTTGGGCCTTAAGGTTTGCAGCGAGCGCGTTGCGGCTTCCCGCCGGCAGCCGAATTGTATATTGCGCCCAAACCGAGGTTGATTCGCTGCCGGTACGCGGCAACGTGGCGCAATCTGCAAGGCCTGCCGCATAACGCGCGCTATGGTATTCCTGGCAGCGATTTCTTCGTCAAAGATTTTGAGCTTCTCCAGCAGAATTGCCGCCTGAATCGTATCCAGGCGTCCGGTCATGCCGATGCGTTCGGCATCGTACTTGTCGGCACCTTGGCCGTGCACGCGCAGGCTTTTGACGCAAGTCGCCAAGTCGTCGTCCGCGGTAAGCACCGCCCCACCGTCGCCATAACAGCCGAGCGGCTTTGCCGGAAAAAAGCTTGTCGCCGTTACCGCACACACGGAGCCCAACTTTCGGCCCTTATAATTTGCACCAAAAGCTTGCGCCGCATCGTCGAGCACCTGCATGCCATGCGCGGCCGCGACGGCAGCCAGAGCATCGTGATCCGCGGGAAGGCCGAACAAGTCGACGGCAATAATCGCTCGTGGCCGCAATCCAAGTCGCTTTGCGGCCGCGACCGCGCGTTCGCAACTTGCCGGATCGAGGTTGAACGTTTCTGCCTCAACATCGGCAAAAATCGGCGTGGCGCCGCAAAGTGCGACGACTTCGGCTGTCGCGCAAAAAGTAAATGCCGGGCAAATAACCGCGTCGCCCGGCCCGATTCGCCATGCCATGAGCACGAGTAAGAGTGCGTCGGTCCCGCTTGAGCAGGCGATCGCGTGGCGCGCGCCGCAGAACGCCGCGAGCTCCTCCTCCAGCGCCCGCACCTCCGGCCCTTGGACGAATTGGCAGTGCTCAAGCACGCGAGAAACCGCTTCATCGATCGCCCGCCCCAACCGGCGCCGTTGGGCGGCTACGTCGATAAAGGGAATCGGATGCTCGGCCGCGCGTGTAGGCTTGTTCATCAGCTTGCGTGGACCAGTTCAGCCGGCGACGCGGCGCGGCGTCTTGCGCTGCGCCAAGCCTGACTGCAGTGGCCGCGCGTTGAGGCAACGAATCGCAATTTCCAGGCTGGCTACTCCTTCCTCGCCGGTCACGGCGGGGATGCAACCGCTGCGGATGGCGTCGACGAACGCGAGCAGCTCGGCGCGCAGCGGCTCGGCATAGCCGACCGACAAGTGACGCATCGAATAGCTGCCGTCCGCCTGAAACCCAAAGCATTCCGTGACTTGCATCGTCAGCAGGTCCGCTATCAGATACTTGTCGCGCGTGGCGACGTGGATGTTGCGCGCCTTGAATGGCGTCAGCCAATTGGTATTGATGTGGGCGAGCACGCCCGACGCCGTGCGAAATTGCAACAGCGCAATATCCTCGCGTTCGGCGACCGCGCTGGACAATTGCGGTTGGATTTCGACGATTTCCGAATCGGTGAACCAGCGAATGAGATCGATGTCGTGGACCGCCAAATCAATAACGACGCCAACGTTCGACATGCGCGGCGGAAACGGGCCGACGCGGGTTATTGCGATCGAGAGGATGTCCTGATTCTTTATCGCGCGTTTGATCGACTCGACCGCCGGATTAAAGCGCTCGACGTGGCCGACCATCAGGGTGACGCCGGCGCGCCGTGCGGCGGCAACGATCGCGCGGCCCTCCTCCACGGTCGGAGCGATCGGTTTCTCGACCATCACGTTGACGCCGCGCGAGATGCATTCAAGCGCTAGATCGTGATGAAGATGGGTGGGCGCAGCTATGGTGATGGCTTCGATCCCCTTCGCGAAGCAATCCGTCCATGTCGGCGAATGCCGCGCAGCCAAGCGTGCGAGCGACGAACTCCCGCTGTTTGATGTCAGGGTCGGCGACGCCGACGAGCTCGACGCCGGCCATATCGGAAAAAACCCGCGCATGGTTGCCGCCCATGACGCCAACGCCTACCACTCCAACCCTCAACGGGCGCGGCGCCCGCTCCGACCCGCTCAATCATAATTTCAATGGGCCCCTCGACGACATGATTCGCCCGCATCTTCCCTAGCATGACACAGGCGACTGGCGACCCAATCGAGGCGGCGGCGGAACACGTTTTGCTGCAAAAATTTACGCCGATTGCGGCAGGGAACTCGGCAGCGCGGCTTAAGTCGAAGAGGCGACATGCGGCAACGATAGCCTTGGTCGTGGGTGATAAAGCAGAGATCGACGGCATTCGGGCGAAAGTGCGATAAAATAGCCATAGGAAGGAGCAGCCATGCGCTTATCCACCCTTGTGTCGATGCTATGCCTGGGCCTGGCGCCCGGGAGCCACGCTTTCCACGGCAAGCGCTGCGGAAGACGAACAAGTCTATGGCCCGCAGCTGCAGGGATTCGAATATCCGTGGCCAGTCGCCCATTTTGCCTTCACCTCGCAAGGCGAAGCCTTGGATATGGCCTACATGGACGTGAAACCGACGGCGGGAGCGGCGAACGGCGAAACTGTAGTACTGTTGCACGGCAAGAACTTCTGCGCAGCGACTTGGCAGGACACGATCGCGGCTTTGACCGCCGGCGGTTACCGGGTCATCGCCCCGGATCAGATCGGATTTTGCAAATCGACCAAGCCATCACACTACCAGTACACCCTCCAGCAGCTTGCCGGGAATACACGGGCGCTGCTTGCTTCGCTTGGCATCGACCACGTGACGATTATCGGTCATTCGCTCGGTGGCATGCTGGGCATGCGCTATGCGCTCACCTTCCCGGCGAACGTTAAGCTCCTGGTGCTTCGTCGATCCTATCGGCCTGGAAGACTGGAAAGCGAAAGGCGTGCCCTGGCAAAACGTCGATGCGTGGTATCACCAGGAACTCAAAACGACCGCCGCGAGCATTCGCGACTATCAGCGCACGACCTACTACGCCGGCACGTGGGACGAGAAATATGAACGCTGGGTGCAAATGCTAGCGGGCCTCTATCGCGGCCCCGGACACGAGATCGTCGCCTGGAATGCAGCGTTAATCGACGACATGGCCTTCACCCAGCCGGTTTATTACGAGTTCGAACACATTACCCCGCCGGTTCGGCTGATGGTGGGAGACAAAGACACGACCGCGGTCGGCAAAAACCTGGCACCGCCGGCCGTTCGTGCCACGCTTGGCAACTATCCCGCGCTGGCGAAATCGGCCGTGGCGCGCATGCCTCATGCGCAGTTGATCGAGTTCCCGGAATTTGGCCACTCCCCGCAAATCCAGGCGCCAGACCAGTTTCACAAGGCGCTGTTCGGCTTTCTCGTAAAGTGACGGGCCTACACATGTCGAGGCACGAGAAGATTGATTTTCCGGTCGCGAAAATACGCCGCTATTTAGAACCCGGTCCGGTCGTCCTGGTGACGGCCGCGCATGGCGGCGTCCGCAATATCATGACCATGGGTTGGCATACGGTGATGGAATTCGCGCCAGCGCTGGTCGGCTGCGTGATTGCCGCCAGCAATTACAGTTTCGAACTGATTCGGCGCAGCAGGGAATGCGTGATAAATGTGCCCACTGAAGCTCTCACCGAGGAAGTCGTCGGCATCGGTAATAGTTCGGGCGCCGAAACCGACAAATTCGCGGTCTTTGGGCTAACGGCGGAAAAGGCGCAGTGTGTGCAAGCGCCGCTGATCCGCGAATGCCATGCCAATTTCGAATGCAAGCTTGCCGACGGCGCCTTGGTGCAACAATATAACTTTTTCATTTTCGAAGTCGTGAAAGCGCATGTGGCGCGCTCGCCGCGGCACCCGCGGACGCTCCACTATACAGGTGACGGCGAGTTCATGGTCGCAGGCAAGGTGATTACGCGGCGGAGCAAGTTCAGGCCCGAACTACTCGCTAACTAACCAAGAAAATGGGATTCCGGAAACTGGGAAATTTACTGGGAATTTCGTCGAGGTCGCTATGTTTGCCGACGATTTTTGCCGTTGAAGGATAGCTGTTCTGGCGGGCTTACAGCCTAAATCTGGTTGTGCGCTAACTGGGAATGCTTCTCAGCGAACTGGGAAGCCCCCCGCGAAAAAGGGGTGGGTGAATTGCCGAAAACCGGAAACTCGCGCGGCAACTTGACAAGTACCGAGGTCTGGAGCAAGTCCGAACCTAACTCGGCGACTCGTTTCCGAACAGGATCCGAGTCCGAAGTCGATACCTCCGAAGCCCCGAAACTCTGTTGTTACGTTCGCAGCCTATGCTAGTCGCAAGTTCCTCAGCCTTTATCGATGGGATCGAGCGGTTCGCTCGCGCCGACGAAATGCCGCGTGTCTTGCTCCGTCCCACGGCAGAACCATTTTAAGGTTTGCGGCGCCGAGGTTCGCGCCAGGCTGACGCCCTTCACCGGCTCGTCCAGGGGCCGGGAAAAGCTGGAGCTGGGAAAGTCGGCGCCGAACCCGGCGAGGGTCCGCCGGTGGCTGGAAACGAGCACGCCGCATATTTCCCTGCTCTTCTCGCCACTCACTGAGCGCGGGCCGCCCACTCGCTAAAGCGAGCCGTCGGCGCCGTCGTAATACTCACGATCCGCTGCACGCGCTCAACCAGCTAATCCATCGACATCCAAAGTTTTGGGCGGACGAGGCTCTGATGCCTTGCGCGCGCCCGGGCGGAGCCTTGCTCGTGTGGCTGGGCCATCCGCAATTTATGCGAGGGAGGCCGTCTTGGCTGAGGACGGGAGAAATCAAACCATCGACGACGTGCCTACTGGCCTATCGTCCGAGGAGATCGAAGAACCGCGCACGGAAGACGCGTCGACTGAGTCGGCGGCCACGTCGGACGCGACGCTCGAGGCAAGTGAGCCGGGAGAGCCCAGCTACAAAGTCGGCTACAAGCGACCGCCGGAGGCGACGCAAATCAAACCTGGCGAGCGCCGCAATCCTCGGGGACGTCCGCGCGGCTCGGCCAACCAGAAAACCGTCATCCTGCGGGCGCTCAATAGGAAGGTTGCCGTGCCGCGAGGCGACAAGACTTCCATCGTGACATACCTGGAGGCGATAACTGAGACGTTTGCCCTCAAAGCGGTTGCGGGCGACGCCAAGGCCGCCGGTGTCGTCATTAACCTCGCAGCGAGGGCGGGAATTCTCGGCGGTCGGAACGACTCGACTAAAAATGAAGGAGAGCCTGTCGTGCTCGCTGCCACTGAGGCGCGCCCGAGCGACAAGCTGGTCGAGAGCGTCGATCCCAAACTGCTGTCCTCGGACGAGCAGATCGAGCTTTCCAAGATCGCGGAGCGAATTGATGCCGGGGGCGAGGTTACCGTACTAAGCGGCGGTGACTATGCTCGCCTGCAAAAGATCCTGGACAAGGGCCGGGGAAAGAACGTCCGGCCGCAGGTCGACGAGAATCTGAAGGAAGCCGCATGAAGTCCGCCATCATCCGCGCAACTTCGTTAGACGCAGCCAACGTGCCCTCTGTGCGCGACTACATCGATGCGGTGCGCTATGAGGAGTTCGCTACTGGAGTTCACCGAGGCCGCTTGGCCTCTGATCGAGCCGATGGAGTTCAAACCGAACTGGCACATCGAGGCGATCTGCGATCACCTCGAGGCCGCCGCCGATTGGCAAATCAATAGGCTGCTCATCAACATGCCGCCGCGGCACATGAAGTCGCTCGCCGCGAATGTTTTTCTTCCCGCATGGCTCTGGGCGCAGGATCCGAACCCGGACAACTACCCGAACTATCCCCACTGGATACGCCCGAACAGCTGGAGGGGTCCCGGCGTGAGGTTCATGTACCTGTCTTATGACCGCACGCTGTCGACCACAGATAGCCTCAAGTGCCGGCAAATCATCACCTCACCCTGGTATCAGCGGCTGTGGGGGCACCGCGTCAAGTTACGCAATGATCAGAACCAGAAGACCCGTTTCGATAACCTTTGCGGCGGACACCGTCTCGCCACTTCGGAAGGAGGCGTCATCACCGGCGAAGGCGCCGACATCATCTGTTTCGATGATCCACACAATGTCAGGGATATCGGCGGCGGCAGCAATGTGAAGCGCGAGACGACCCTTCGGTTTTGGGACGAAGCCTTGCCGTCGCGCTTAGACGACCAGAAGCACGGTGCCTTAATCGTTATCATGCAGCGCGTTCACGAGAACGATCTGTCCGGCCACATCCTCGCCAAAGAACAGGGCTGGACCCACCTATGCTTGCCTGCGGTCTTTGAGACCAAACACCCCTTCCCGATCCGCACCACCGTGAAACGGAAATCGACCGGGAAGATCTGGACCGACCCGCGCCAAGAGGGCGAGGTGCTGTGGCCGGAGAGATTTCCGCGTGAAGCGCTGGAGACCATCGCCAAGAGCGAGTCGATGACCTCCCATGTGGCCGCGGGCCAACTGCAACAACGCCCGACTGCCGCGGAAGGCGGCATGTTCAAGCGCGACTTATTCTCGCCGCGCCAGCCGATCGGCGACCGCCTCGCCTTCATTGAAGCACGCAAGCTGAAAGTCGTGCGCGCCTGGGACTTGGCCTGGACTGAGCCGGTTATGGGCAATGACCCGGACTGGACGGTCGCCGTGCTGATGGGCGTGTCGCCGGAGGAAATCTATTACGTCCTCGATGTGTTCCGCGCCCGCCTCTCTCCCGGCAAGCTGGAGGACGCGGTGATGCAAATGGCGGCGATCGACGGCCCGCTGTGTCGCGTCCGATTGCCGGAAGACCCCGGCGCTGGCAAATTCGTGTCGTATCAGTTGGCGAAAAAGCTGGTCGGCTATGACGTGTTCGTGGAACGCGAAGGTGGCTTCGGCAACAAGGCACAGCGCGCAGCACCTCTGGTGGCGGCTTTGGAGCATCGATTCGTCGTGCTTGCCGAGAGTAGCGGTCCTGACGGATGGAATGACGCTTTCATCGAGGAGTTCTGCGCCTTCCGTCCTGACATGGCGCACAAGCACGACGACCAAGTCGACGCGACGTGTGCCGCGTTCCGCGCTTGCGTACGCCGGCCGATCTGGACCACGCTCGCCGCGTAGAGGAAGGAGGATCGCTCGGCAGCCGCAACCCAAGCGGTTCCCTCTCTCTGACCGACGCACAACGCCAGGGCACCTATTGAATTGTCGAAAAAATTGGGTTCGTTTTGCCAAAACACCGTCAGTCGGATGAGCTTGGCGCGGACGGCGATAGTCGGTTCCGTGGCGATCATCAACTCGCGGATGATTGAAGAACCAGGTCGAGCCGCCGCAACCACTACCGCGCTATCACCAAGCCGCCCGCTCGATCAGCCGCTCAAGCGCCCCGGCGAGTGCGCTTGCATCGCCCGCGATCCAGATTCGCTTTAAACGCGCGGACGCCCCGGCGGCGAGCACGACGTCCCCAGGTGCAACGTGAAGCGCATCGGCGAGCAAGCGGCAGAACGCTGCATTTGCCTGTCCTTCGAACGGCGGTGCGCGCACCCGAGCGGCGAGCACCACGCGGCCGTCGGCCAGGCGCGCGACACCGTCGATAGCGTCTCGCCCGCCGCGCGCGGTCAGTCGCACGTCCCCGAGCAGGCCATCAACTGTTGCCGTCCACGCCCGCCTCATCAACACCCACCACGACACACAAACGCTACTTCCAAGGTTAACTAGCGCCGTTCGTTACCCCCGCGCATACAAAATGCGTGACCCACTTCATTTTCGATCTTCGTGACCTCTCCGCCTCTCGCCCGCTTCCAAAATCGTCACCTCTCAATCACGGCGAGGTCGTCGCCGCGGTCGCCGCCTCAAGTAGACCGCTTGCCGCCGCCTAGTTCGTGCGGCCTGAAACCCGACCTAGTAATCCGGGTGCGAGCATTACATTTTTCTTGGCTGCCGCTTTCGCAATCGTACACCCGGGCCGCCTCCGTTCTCCTCGATGAATTCGACGCCGGCTCGTCTGAAGACGCCTTCAATTGCAGCCAAAGTTACCGCATCGCCTGCGTACCTTCCGGTTTCAATATTCGTGATCGTATTGCGATGCAGCTGGGCCGCCTCCGCAAGATCCCGAACGGTCCAATTTAAAGCCGCCCGAGCCATCCTTACTTGTGCACTTGTCACAGCCATAGTCGTTGTGCTATTGTCACATGTGTTATTGTCATAACAGCGAGTAGTGAGAGGTTGCCATGTCGAAAACTCCAGGAAAAGTCTGCATCCACCGAGACCGACGCTATTTCATCGGCGGCTCCGATGCCCGCATCATCATGGGTGATGATGAAGTCAGCGCTAATCCGGCTGTGGCAGGAGAAGCGCGGCGAGGTCGAACCCGAGGACCTCTCCCGAAACCTCACGGTCCAACTCGGCCTTGTCACCGAAGACTTAAATCGGCGGTGGTACGAGGCCAATACCGGCGAGGTCATTGCCGACGTACAGAAGCACGTCCGTCATCCGACCGTGCGCTGGCTCGCCGCCACGCCAGACGGGCGCGTTCAGTCCAATGGCGCGGTGTTCGAATCGAAATTCATGCTGCCCTGGTATTTCTCGGAAGAGGCGGCGGCGGCGAAATACATGTCGCAGCTGCAGCATAACATGTGGGTCGTGGCGGCCCGGACCGCCGTACTGTCGGTCATCACCGGCGGCGGCAAATGGGTGGAGATCAAGACCCACGCCGATCCGCTCTATCAGCATCTCATCCTCAGCGCGGAAAGGAAGTTCTGGCGTTGCGTCGAGAGCGGCGAGCGGCCTCGTCTATTCGGTCTGGAGCCGCCGAAACCCAGGATCGCGGCGGTCCGGATTGTCGATATGACTTCCTCGAACGCCTGGGCGGAATTCGCCGGCATTTTTGCCCGCACCAAAGCGGCCCACACCGAGCATGAACAAGCGAAGGCCGAGCTCAAGGGCTTGATGCCCGAGGATGCGCAACAAGCGTTCGGACACGGTATCCGCGCCAAACGCTCCAAAGCGGGGGCTATCAGTTTCGACGTCGTTGTTGTGGAGGACAATCATGCACCGAGCCAGTGAATGTATCGCGAGTCTCGCGGCAGCTCTCGCCAAGGCACAGATCGAACTCGTCAACCCGGAAAAATCCCTGGTGGGGACCATCTCGTCGGATGACCCAAAGCGCGCTGAAAGGGCCTTTCGCTATGCGTCGGAGTCAAGCGGGCTCGATATCGTGCGCAAAGTATTGGGCCAGCATGAAATCGCTACCGTGCAGACGACTTCGGTCGATCAAACTGGCGGCATTATCAATCTCACCACGGTGCTGGCGCACGCTTCGGGAGAGTGGATCGCGTCGGATTGGCCGGTTTGTGCCGTCAGCGAAACAGCAAACCCGCACCGAATGGGCGCGGCGCTGACCTATGCCCGGCGCTATGCGCTGTTCACGCTTGTTGGTATTGCGGGCGAAGATGACGTTGATGCGCCGGACCTGATAACGCCCGCCGCCGCCGAATCGGGCAAAGATTTGGAGCAGACGAACGGCGAGGGCAACGGCAGGCTAAATGGTGGCAATCACGCTTCAGCCGTGGGAGTGCCGGGTCGGCGAGATCGAAAGCTTCAACCATTCAAGCAAGTCCTCGGCGCCGAAGGCTCCGCTGATCTACGGGATCGGCTGTTGAACGAAATCCGCGGCCTTTCCTCCTGCGACGATGCCGCATTGTGGGCGCACCGTTCCCTTGCAAAGAAGAACACCCTCACGGCTGCCGATAGCCGTCAAGTGGAAGAAGCCTTTGACGCCCGCATAAACACGCTCGCGGCACCGCCGACGCACACGGCGGATGCCCGGGTCGCAAAGACAGGACGCAAGAGCTCAAAGGCAAAAGCAAGCCAGAAACGAAGCGCCGGGATCGACAAGAGCGCCCTCGCCCTCCCCGAGCCACGCAGAATCCGCGATCGCGAACACGTCAAGTTTGTAGCTACGCGTCCTTGCCTGATCTGTGGCCGACAGCCTGCGGATGCTCACCACCTACGTTTCATGCAGAGCCGCGCGCTGGGGCGGAAGGTCAGCGATGAGTTTACCATTCCGTTATGCCGGGGCCATCATCGCGAAGCTCACCGTTGCACGGACGAAGCAGGGTGGTGGCTGAAACTTGGAATCGATCCAGCCCTCTCCGCCCGCTCTTTGTGGCTCGGTACTCATCCACTGCCGAAGCGACACCAGGCGCTGCCGGTCATCGAGCAGCGCGATGCCGGCAAACCGGTAGAATTGGAAAACGAAGTCAGCTCAGCGGCGGCCGGATGACTACGATCAGGCAGATCGAAGCGAACCGCCGCAATGCTCTCAAGAGCACCGGTCCCATGACGGGCGCGGGAAAGCAACGCTCGCGTCGCAACGCGGTGCGTCATGGACTCACTGCCGAAACCGTGATTGCGCAATTGGAAGACGCCGAAGACTACAAAGCCTTCGAATTGGCGGTGACGTCGGACGTCGATGCTCCGACGGCAGTCGAACGCGAGCTCGTTCTCCGGTTGGCCAGCTTGTTGTGGCGGCTTCGCCGCGCTACCGCGATCCAGACCGGGCTACTGCAGCTTCAGCACGACATTCTCGCCGCGTCTAAAAAGCCGTGCCAGAAGAAGGCGCTGCCAATTGCGCGCAAAGCCGATACGATAGATGAGCGTGACTGTGGGCTAAAGATGCAGAGCCAATCATTCGGCACACAATGTTGCTCCGTCAGCTCGATGACCCGACCTGATCCTGATCAGATAGACGAGACATTAAATGGCGATACCTCCACCGTCGCGCGCTGCTTCCTGCGTCTTGCCAACCTCGGAAATGGCGCTTTTGAACGGGCCAACCGTTACGAAACAGCACTGTGGCGCCAAATCGGCCAAGTCTTGCTCACGCTTGGTTTCTTGAGGCGGAATCGATGACAATTATTGCGCCTGTATGCCTGTATGCCTCACCCACGGACTCGCTGTCGCCCGGCCCGGTTAAAGGTGCGAATAAAACCGATGGTCAACGCTCGGGAGCCGTGGCTGAAGATGCATCCCGCTGCCCATGAATAGGCTGAAGGCTATGGGACGCGCCGCGCGTCCTCCCGGCGATAGCTCTGCATACAGCGCAGCGTATTGGATCTCGGCCGGCGGCTGGTCGGCCGAACTTTTTCCCTAAATGGCGAGTCAAGGGAAGTCACCACTTCCCCTCAGTTCTAACCCAAGCCAATGGCTGTTACCCGCTCAATAGCCTGCGCCGTCGATAACGAACCTTGGCAATTCTTGCCGGTCACGCGTTGCGCAAGAAGCTTTTGCAGTAACGCAACGCACGAGGCGGGGCCGCTATCATCGCGATGAAACGTCGATCATTTGTGCAAGGGCGACACCAAAACATTTGTCCCCTTCGCTTGAGTCGTGAAGACCATCCCACGATACGAGGCCGCGCGTACCCGCATCGATCGCCCTCTTCATCAGAGTGAAACGCGGGAAATGACCGACGCCTTGCTGAGCGGCAACCTCGTTGATCATGTTTTCCATGCGGGCGTACTGGCCGTTGGCCAGTACCAGCGGGGCATATTGTAAGTCGAATAAGATAACGTCAGCTCTGGTCGCTTTAATACGGGCGACCGCCTCGCTTAGCCTCTGCTCTGCATCCTCAGCGATACCGCGCCAAACCACGTCATTGGTTCCAATCTGCCATACAACCAGATCCGGCTTGTGACTAAGAACGTCACGGTCGATGCGCGCGATGTTATCTCCAATAGTCTCGCCAATACGGCCGCTATTGATCATGTCGATGCGAGTTGACGGATGTAGCCGCGAAAGCTCCCGTTTGGTCACCTCTGGAAAGGCAGCGCCGAAAGACAAGAAGCCTGTCGTTGACGATGAGCCAAGAGCCACGATGACGAACGTTTGTCCCGGGCGCAGTTTCTCTTTGGTGAATGGCAGCCTCGCGCCGAGCGACAGCCCGGATTTGAAAGTCAGACAGGCCGCAGAGGGGCTTAAGGTCTCGCCTAGATCCAGGGCGTGAGTAGAGGCGGAATTTAAGCAAAGCGGAAGTACGAACAAAAAATTGGGAAGAGACCTTGAAACGAGGCGGACAAAGGAGCGTGCCAGGCTTTTATCAGCCAACCATTGAACGTGGCGAATGGCTCCGGACACCAAATCGATCCTAACGGCTTAAGGTTTTGCATAGGAACGAGGCGAGACACATGCAGCGCGGTCGTTGAATGAGCTAACCGGCAAATGAGCAAATCGCTGCGCGTTTTTTACAGCCAGTTCAATGCGCAGCGCTGGCCGCCGTTCTCAGGTCGCTCCGCGTTTCGGCCGGCCGTTTGGTCAACTTCTTTGCAGCGGCGTGGCGGGGCGTAGCGGTCAGCGTTGGCGGATGCTCGGCAAGCTGCGCAGCCACCTCGGGCGGAAGCGACCCCGGCGCATCCTTCAACGGTCCCTGGTCCTCGTCAATTCCGTTCGCCTCGCGAAGCGCCTCCACGACGGTTTGCGGATAAAGCACCACGCTCGGCGATAGCTTGAAAATGAGCGGCATCTTCACGCCCAAATATTCCGCGACATCTCGCCCAAACGTGACGCAATTCGCGACCAAAGCGTTCCACGGCCCTAAATGAGCTTTACGGTCGTTTATGTATGCGACAAGCCGTTGGTACTGCTGGCGGTCTATCCAAATCCGGAAACGGGCAAGGACGTATTGCTCTTCGAGGTCGCCGTCGCTTGCGCCTATTTCGGACGGCACGGGTAGGACGTGCCCGGCCGTCCACCAATAGACACTGCAGTTCGCACAGTGTTGGGAATCACCGGCGGGAAAAAAGCCCGCAATTTGGCTCCTGACAATTTCATGGCGATCATTCGCCTCGCCATACATCACGTATAAATGGCCGTAGCTCTCGGCATTGCGCGCGCGAAATTCGACAAAAAACGGCCGTTCCGGACTATACTCAACAGAGTATCCGGCTGCAGCCGTTGCCGACGAAACGGGTGCTTCGCGCAGGGCGGTCTGGGCGTTTACTGAAGAGGTGTGTAAGCCGAGCAACGCAGCTACGCCCAGTGCTGAGACTAGCCTGGCGACTCCCGGGTAACGATCAATCATAGGGCCCCCTGAACCCAGCCCCCCCGAACCACAGAACTTCATCGAAAGCGACAAAGCTGGGCGGCGTCCCCAGCCGTCAGTTCCGACTTTCTCTAGCCCTTGGTAACGACCGGCGGTGGAACCGGCGCCTTCCCCTTACCTTTTCCCTTGCCCAGCTGCGCAACGGAAATGCCTGTCGAAGCTTGAACTTTCGAGACCTGAACAACTGCCATTGCCAGCAGCATTGAACAGGCAACTGCAAGAAGCACTTTCATCGCGGTCCCCTCAACTAGAATTGGCGTTTGAAACGGTCGCACAGCCCAGCGCGACCGACTAGTGCATAAAAGCCACATCGGGTTAAATATCCGTTCCTGCAGCTCGGCAGCCAAATCTGCTGGCCTCACAATAGCTTAGCGCATTGCGCGGACGGGCTAGCAAGGAACGGCGCTGAGGAAACGTCTTCAGGAGCGCGGCTTAGCGTAAGCCTCGCAGCTTCCTACCAGCGGGTAGCGGCCTGGGAATTGCTTCGCCATCCACGATTCGGTCGCCTTAAGAGCGACGTTACATTCCTGTTCGGACTGGTAATGCGGCGAGACTCGACGTTCGGCGTTGGGGCCATTCATGACGAACTGCCACCAAACTGGCGCATCCGATGCCGGCGTCGATAACACCGCAGCCGCCAACACCAGCCAAGAGGGATGCAACGCTATTTCGATCATGCCCTTTCATCCTTGAGGCAAAGCCGGCCCAGTTTGAGCTCGACGCTCGTGCACCTAATACTAGACCCTCACGCACATCTAGAGCTCACGTCGCCGCACACGTTCGAATGCATAGGGTGACAGTTTTCAGTCCGTGGATCTCGCCTTTCGCCGGCCTTGGGAGTTCCAAGGTGGGCAGAAGTGAGTGACTTCTGAATACTCTTCGTGACCAAAAAGCGTTCTGCTTTTCACTGCGGCTGGCGGCCAATTACCTCCACCGTCGCCTTTAAGGAACCCCGCGGCAAGCCGGACGAAAAATCGGACCGACCCGTTTTTATTGCTGAGACGGGAGTGCCTTTGAGCACCCGACTTCGCTAAGATACTATTGGTTCCGCCTTGATGAAGCGTGACCACGCGCGGATACGCCATTCTATTGTGAGTTCCCGCAAAGATGCCGTCACGATGACGCCGCTGGTTTGCAAGATCATTTGGGCCGCCGGCATCGTATGTTGGCTCGTCATCCGATACCCTTTCCATCGAAAAGCAAAGACAAATTCTGTAGTCAGATCTCGATACGGTCGCCGGGAAAGAAGCATCCTTGGCTTGGCTGGACTATGTTTGTACGTAATCCCGGGGGTCTACGCGTTAACGGGCTTTCCAGGATCCTTGGATCGCCCTTTCATCCCCGCGATCGGCTGGCTTGGACTGCTCGTACTTTGCGGAGGATTATGGCTATTTTTTCAGAGCCATGCCGATCTGGGGAGAAACTGGTCGATCTCGCTTGAAGTCCGCGAGCGACATGCGCTGGTGCAGACCGGGATTTACCAATTCATCCGGCATCCCATGTATGCTTCGTTTTTCGTTTTAGCGTTGGCGCAATTTTTGTTGTTGCCAAATTGGGTCGCGGGGGTCGCTGGCCTCGTCGGCGTTGGTGTTCTTTACGCTTTTCGCGTTCGGAACGAAGAACGGCTGATGCGTGAAACCTTCGGCAGCGATTACGCTCACTACATGACGAAAACGAAACGCCTCATCCCTTGGATTTTCTAGCGGACAAGACAAGGAGGTTCGAATGCGCGGGCGAGCCATCCGACTATCCGTTCAACGTCGGATGATGATTGATCTTCTTTATTTTGCCAGAGCCCTACCAACCGTTCCGGTACAAAAACGGATGTCGGTTACCCGGCTGGTAGAAGCTCGCGCGAGATGCAAACAGCGGCCGCGCTGGCTGTCGCTTTTCGCCAAGGGTTACGCGTTGGTCGCCGACGAGTTTCCACAGCTGCGAACGGCCTACGTCAAACTTCCATGGCCGCAACTCTACGAATATCCGACCAGCCGAGCCAACATCATTATCGAGCGAGACTACTTGGGCAAATCCGCCGTTTGTCCGGTTTCGATCAAGGATCCGGCACATCAATCCTTGGGTGACATTGGCCGTTTGATCGAACATGCGACGACGGCCCCCGTAGAGGACATCAAGGACTTCAGCCGCTGGATGAAATTAGCACGCTTGCCGCGATTTTTGCGACGCCCTTTGTGGTGGGTTGGCCTGAATTGGGGCCGACAGCGCGGCAACTTTTTTGGGACTTTCGGAATTTCGGTATACTCGGCGCTTAAAGCAGAGTCATTGCATCCACTTGCTCCGGTTACGACGCTGCTCAACTACGGCGTAATAAGTGAAAATGGCGGGCTCGATGTCCGAGTCATTTACGATCACCGGGTCATGGACGGGACAACTGTTGCGCGGGCTCTAACACGCTTAGAGGAAATTCTGAATTCGGACATAGCCGAAGAGGTGCGGTCGCTCGCGCAATCAGATTAGATTGGCCGTCCTTCCACTTTGCGATTGGATTATTTTGTGCTCACCTGAGCTTATTCGCCACATCATCTCCTGGTGCCCACTAGGGAGGCATTAGCGTGCTGGGACCTTTTCCCCCTATACCTTCTGCTGGCATGGAACCAAGTCGCAGCACTGCGGAAGACGGATGGCGAACGCTTGACTTTGATCCCTTCGAACAACCCAAGGAAAGCTGGCTGGTTGGCCTATGTGGCCGGCTTGGATCAGTTGGCTTTTTTATGGTGCTCATCGCACGTTGCATCCGTGCTAATTTTGAATACCGGACTGAAGTGGGCCAACGTCATCGACACGTGCCGCGATAGCAATCGCGCCAGCAAGCGTCCCGGACACGCCAGCGAAAGGAAACGGTTCGCTTTCTCCTGGGTGCTTCCGCCCTTCTTGAAAGGACGTGCTCTCGGAAGCTGCAGTACACGGTCTGAGAACTCGGCTTAGTTCCGTGGTCCTGGATGCCAGCCGTCGTAAAAATACGGTGAACCGGGAAACGTCGGATATATGCAGGGCGGAAACTCGCTCTGCAAAGGCCGATCGCATCTGCCATTAACCCACGCTTCCGCCGGGCCAGACAGGTGGCTGAAATAGGGCGCGCGGTGTATGTGCCTTTTGGCTGGCGGGTTGTCCGTGCCGTGGGCCTGCGCAATGGACAATGAAGACGGCGAACATGCGCACGCGGTGATCACGGCGAGCGCTGCGCGGTGTAGCGGATACCTCAATATAGACATTCGTATCTCCTGCGTGATGACTAAGCGCCGACACACCTCACAACTTTTCCTAGCCTGAGCTCTTGGTACACCAACACCAATGAGAATCGGATTTATCACTACAACATAAGACGACAGGTCCCCGGCCACCTTTCGGCAGAAATCATCCCAATTGCAGTCGTTCCATAGTGCCCGCCATGGAGCGCAGGGGCCGTTCACGACGGATGCGGTTGATCGCCTCTCAGGTGCATATACTCCGCCGTTGGGGGAGACGCCGGCAGTCCGCAACGTGCCGCACTCAAGCACTCGTACTCTACTTCGGACCGAATTTTGTGTTCGTTTTGCCCACTACACCTCTGCTACTTGGATAACTCTATGATTGCGCGCAATTCTTGGGACCCGGCGGGCAATGGCACGCTTTTTCGTAACGATCGAACTTAAGCAAGCCCCTACGGCTTTCCGAACGGCGCGCGGTCGGAGCTTCTGGCTCACTCGGTTGTGGCGCGCCAAAGGGCCGCACCGAAGGAGTCTTCGTGAATTCTGCAGCATGACTTTCGATCTACTCGACCTTGGCACGTCGAATCCGCCGCCAGATCAAAGGCGGCTTGGGCGGCGCGGCAAGTCTTCTCAAGAATAAGCGGATTATTTGCTTCGCCGGTGATTTGACGCGCAAGCACCTCGACTTGTTTTAAGTCGCCGGCGCCACGCTCGCCTTCCCGGAGCCACGTCGGATCCGCGACCGTGATTATGTCGGTTCGGTGCCAAGCAGGCGGGCCTAATTTCCGGCCGGCAACCTCAGATGCTCACCACGTGCGCTTCGCGCACGCGCCAACGCTTGACCGCAAGGTCAGGGGGTTCACCGTTCCGTTGTGTCGTGGGCACCACCACGAGGTTCGTCGCTGCGATGACGAACCGGCGTGGTGGCTAAAGGTGCGAATTGATCCGATGGTCAAAGCGCGGGAGCTATGGCTAAAGACGCGTCCGCTTCCAACAAATCGCGATGATCAGCTCGTTGCCAAATAGGCTGAAGGCTGCGGGTACCTAAGGCCTATGATGCAACAGATCGAAGTCGTCTCCTCACCCATTACCAAGTCCACGCAAAAACTCGTGGCCTATCACCGCTAGAATGGCACCAATGGCGAAGGCAACAAGGAACCCGAGCAGTATACTTGGCCGTTTCATATCGCGCCTTTCGCGGGTCCGGTTGTGGTCCGTTGCCTGCTCGACAAGCAGCACTCTTGTGACCTTGAAAGCCCCTGTTTCGGCCTTGAAGTAAACCGTAATATCGCGCGCCGCGCCGTCCGACGCCGCACATGCGTGCCAAAAGTGTGAAAAAGTGGTGGGCGGCAACCTCAGACGAATATCGTGGAACGACGAGAAAGAGCCAATATCCAGGAGGCCCGCATAAAATTCGTCAATCCACAGCTCTATTTTATTATCGGTAGTCGCCCGATCCTCAACTCGCTCAAAATTCGTTTCAACGATGGTGCAGTTGCGGAGCCGGATCTGTCTGCCAGCGGCTATAGGTTCTTTTTCGGCATAACTCTTTGAGTTTGCGACCGTGTATCGCTCGCATTCAGCAAGGCGCACACGCATAGCAAATGACTGACCGTCGGCCGTGCTCATACTTTACCATACGGGGTTAGCAACTCTTTGCGCAATGAGCTTTTCCTACACGTCATTCGAAACCGAGACTGGCTACGGGGCGACGCTGAAGCTATCAGCACCAACGAGCGACACCTCGTCGCCAAAAGGGGAAGCGGCCAATGTTCCTAATAAAGCGAACGCCAGGTCAACCGCGTAGCAGGAGGGCCGGATTGCGCGGCTGATGCGTGACGGCTATTTTGCGGCCTGGCAAAGGTCACATATTGCAATCTCTGATCACAGCACAGCCGCCCCGCCTGAAAAACGGCTCTTCGGCCGTGGCTTTCCTTGTTGGAGAGCGGTGGGCAGGCCGATGAGATTTTGGGACGCCTCGGCGATCGTCCCTCTCCTCGTAACTGAAACCTCGAGCCGGGCGCTGCAAGCGCTCGCGAAGCAAGATTCCATCATGCTTTGGTGGCGCTCTGAGGTCGAGCGCGCTTCGGCGCTCGCGCGGATTGAGCGTGACGGAGCTCTCGATCCACGGGACGCGGCCCGGGCTTTCCGATCGCCTACGGCAGCTGAGCCGCGCATGGCAAAAAATCGAGCCGGGTGATCTCGTTCGTCAGGCACGTCAGTGCGCTTTCTTCGGGTGCATCCGCCGCAGGCCGCCGATGCGCTGCAGCTCGCCACCGCAATGCTGCGCCTGAGCACCGGCCAGCCTTATTGGACGTTGTGACGCTCGACGAACGTCTGACGGTCGCGGCCTCCAAAAAGGGATTTCCGGTCCTCCATGGGCAGCTCGAAACGCCTCCTGCGCTTGCCTTAGCTTGCGGGCCTCCTGTGGCAGCGCGCTCGCTTCGACTTGGCCGGCCCTTGGTTCTCGATGCTGAAATACGACAAAAAGGAGCCGAGTATCGGAGCCGAGTATCGGACGGTGACGCATGCTGTTCTGCTCGACAGAAGAATTGCTCTTTGGCTTGATAGCATAACGACCACCTGCGCATGTTAAGATGATCTTCAGTGCACATCGCAATGGACCGACGCGGCGGCCGTATCGGCAACGGAATATTCCGGCTCGCCGACAACCGCGATTATCGAAGTACATTCCGGGTACTTCTCCACTGCTGCTGTTCTAGGAGAAAATAAGTCAGCTAAGTCTAGGTTCTGGCAGCCACCGGATGACAAACGAGCACGCGATCCGTTGTAACAAGCCGCAGGCCCTCGATCTGGCATTGCGCTAAAAGCATCCTGTCGAACGGATCGCGTGTTGTCGGCTCCGGTGCGACGGCCGCAAGTGCATGGTACTCATTGATTGAAACGACTGCGATGCCAAGATTATCAATCAATTCAGGCAAAGCATTTAGGCTCGGCCTCAAGCGTAGCTTGTCCAATTGCGACTTGATCGCAATCTCCTAAAGGCTGGCTGCGCTCAGATGATGCTCGTTATCTGGATCTATCAGCAAGGTCTGAACGCCCGTTGGCAGGTCGGCCGTCCGATGCTCGAGAGGAAAGCAGGATGTGGGTGTCAAGCAGTAGCCTCATCGGTCGACCGGCAACGGTCGAAGCAGAAAATCCTCGGGGAGCCGCTCATCGAAGTCGTCGGCCATGTAGGATACGATGGCCTTGACGCGATGCTTCCGCTTGAACTCGTCGATCGCCTCAAGGCGCAGGCCCTTGCGCGTCTGGTGCGGCACAAGGTCGAAAGCTGGGCGTCCATTGCGCGTAACGATAACCGTTTCGCCACGTTCAACATCGCGGGCGAGCAGGGTCAGGCGGTTCTTTGCATCGCGGATCGATACGGCCTTCATGGCTAGCATGCAGCTACAAGTAGCTACAATGTCAAAATGTGCCGCATGCGCCAGCATCGACTTGCGAGGGACTAGTTGCCGGATCTACCAGTCCGGAACTTACGAGATTTTAGTCGAATGAAACCTCAAAGCGTCACCACACTCTTTTCTCACGCAGTTGAGGAACGCTCGGCCTAGTTTTTCAGTCCCGCAACACGCGTCCGGCCACAGCATCAAGTTTCTTCAGTAGTTCCGGGTCGCGCGCTTCCGGGGCCGTTATCAAGGCATTGTCGAGAGCGCGATCGGACCCGATCGGACACGGCTCGTGCTCGCGGGGAAAATCCCGAGCGAGGCGCGCAACCAGGCGCTTGGCCGTTTTCGGCGTTGGCGTTGAGCACCTTGATGATGTCCTGGACCGTCACCGCGTCGTGGTCGGGATGCCAGCAGTCGAAATCGGTGACCATGGCGACAGTGGCGTAGCAAATCTCGGCTTCGCGCGCGAGCTTGGCTTCGGGCATGTTGGTCATGCCGATCACTGAATAGCCGAGATTTTTGTAGGTGAGGCTTTCGGCCAAACTGGAGAATTGCGGACCTTCGATGCACACATAGGTGCCGTCGCGCACGACCTGAATCTCTTCAGCCATCGCCGCCTCGGCGAGATGAATGCGAAGCCGCGGCGACACCGGATGGGCCATCGAAACATGCGCGACGCAACCGGTGCCGAAGAACGAATTGGCGCGCGCATGGGTGCGATCGACAAATTGATCGATCAGCACAAAAGTACCGGGAGGCAATTCCTCCTTGAACGACCCGCAAGCCGATAACGATATAAGATCGGTGACGCCGACGCGCTTGAGCGCGTCGATGTTGGCGCGGTAATTGATGTCGGTCGGCGACAGCCTGTGGCCTTTGTCATGCCGCGACAAAAATACGACCGGCAATCCGGCGATCTCGCCGCACAGTAATGCGGCCGAAGGCTTGCCCCAGGGACTCGTCGATTACCTTTGTTTGCGCATTCGTCAACCCCGGTAAGTCGTAGATGCCGGAGCCGCCGATAATTCCCAGGACCGCCCTTGCCATGATGCATGTACCGGAGAATAGCTCGTGATCGATTATCGGCGTATCATTCGGCGGCGCGGGGCGAGGCTAGCGGCAAACTCAGCCCTGCCGCAAGAGCATCCTGGCGGAATTGTTTGATGGCATCCAGTGAAAGCTCCGCGGCGGCTCTTGCTCCCGACCAATGAAATCTTTTTCAGTATGGCGGCAGGCACGGTAATGATGTGGCACCTCATTTCGTCGGCTTCGATCACGTTGAACACTTCCCGCGTCGACGCCCAGATGATTTCCACATTCGGGGTCTGCCGCGCACGAGCCACCGCGTCGCGCATGATCGGACGATAATCGATGGCGGCATCGGCGAGCCGGCCGACAAAAACTGACACGCAAGCGGGGGCACCGCCGGCCAGCGCCTGGACGCCCTTCTCCACCTGCTCTTCACTACACACGGCTGTCAGATTGACTTTGATCCCATCGCGCGACAAAACGCGAATTGCTCCGAACAGCGGTTCGCCGCGCGTCGTTGTCACCGGCAGCTTCACGTACACGTTCGCCCCCCACGTGGCGATCAGCCGAGCCTGCTGATCATTTCCGGAATGTCGTCGGAAAATACCTCGAAGGAAATGTGCCGATCGGGCACCGCGGCGACGAGCTCGCGCGCGTAAGAAGCGTAATCTGCGACGTGCGCGGCTTTCATCAACGATGGATTGGTCGTGAAGCCCCTGATCCAAGGCTGCTTGGCCATTTCGCGGATGTGCGCTTTGTCGGCGCCGTCCGTGAACAGCTTGACGCGGAGGTCGTTGAGAACCAGAGCCATTGCGCCCGGTGTCTTGCCCGTTGGCACTAGAAAAGTCAAACGCCCGTTGGCAATAAAAATCAAACTCGACTCGTCGCGCGGGCTGCGTGGGACGAAATGCCTGAAACCAGTCGACGAATAGTCGGACGCCGTCCTTTAGCGACGTATTTGGTCGAAAGCCGACTGCATTCTCCAAGTCCGCGCAATCGGCACACGTTTCAAGGACGTCGCCGGGCTGCAGCGGCAGGTATTCACGGATCGCGCGGCGGCCAACAGCCTCCTCAATTAAGTGCACCACCTCGTTCACTTCCACGGATTGACTATTGCCGACATTGTAGAGCCGCCAGGGCGCTTGGCTGCTGGCGGGATCGGGCGGGCTGTCGGAGGTTTCCGGATCACCGCGCGGCGGCTTCGTCAGGAGGCGGCTCACCGCTTCGGTCACGTCGTCAATGTAGGTGAAGTCGCGGCGCATACGGCCATTGTTGAATAGCTTGAGCGGCGTACCGTTGAGAATTGCCTCGGTGAATAGCCAGATCGCCATATCGGGCCGCCCCCAGGGCCCATAGACAGTGAAAAAGCGCAAGCCAGTGGCCGCGATACCGAACAGCCAGGCGTAGCTATGCGCCATCGCCTCGTTGGCCTTTTTGCTTGCCCCGTAAAGGCTAAGTGGATGATCGGTATTATCCAAGGTTCGCAGCGGCATGCGTTTGTTGGCACCGTAAACGGAAGATGAGGAGGCATAAATGAGATGCTGGCAGCCCCGTTGACGACAGCCTTCCAGCACATTGAGGAAGCCGATGAGGTTGGCATCCGCATAAGCATGCGGATGTTCCAGGGAATAGCGTACCCCGGCCTGGGCCGCCAAATGCACGACAAAATCGAACCGGTGCGCAGCGAATAATTTCGTCATGGTCGAACGGTCGGCAATGTCGCACTTTTGGAAGCGAAATTTCGACTGATGCTTTAGTTCTCTGACGCGTGCACGCTTCAGGCGTGGATCGTAATAGTCATTAAGGTTGTCGATGCCGAGCACATGCCAACCGTCCGCCAGGAAACGGCGCGCCAGGTGGAAGCCGATGAAACCGGCAACACCGGTCACGAGAACAGTCGTGGCATCTTTCAATGTCATCGGCGGCGCGCCAGCTGTCCGTGGGCAATCAGCGTCGCAACCGCAGATGCAAGATCCGGCGCGCTTTCTACTAGCGAAATTATCGTTCGCCAACGTTAGCGCCTCGCGCATCAGGCCGTCCGTAGCTGCGAGCAAAGTACCTCCGGCAAGCCTCGCAGCCGCACCCGCCGCAATGTCCGACACGCTGTCGCCAACAATCCACGAGCGCGACAAATCAAGGTTCATGCGTTCCGCAGCAGCGAGTATCATTCCCGGATTGGGTTTGCGCCAGAGGTGATTGTCCTTGCGCAAAGGCGTTTTGCCCTCAGCATGGTAAGCGCAGGCCAGCACCGCATCGAGGTGGGCGCCAGCCGCAGCAAGCGCCGCCGATAGCGCTGCCTGCACTGCCCGAAATCCCTCCCAATCATAATATCCGCGCGCGATCCCCGATTGATTGGTGACAAGCACGACCGGAATTTGCAGGGCATTGCAGCGCGCAATTGCCGAGCGCCGCCCCCTCTAGCATGCGCAAATCCTCGGCGCGTCCCAGATACCGTGTATCGGCGACGACGACACCGTCCCGGTCGAGAAACAGTGCTGCTCGGTTGTGGGCGGTCGCGCACTCGATCTGGCACCACAAACCTGCGTCGTCCATGAGCATAAGTGCCACCGCTCCCGCATCGAACACGGGTGCAGCATGTTATTGAAAAGAACTGAACGAGCACAAAGATCGGTTATGCCTCCGATGTCCCTTCCCGACCCGATGCAGTTTGCATAGGCCGGACCTCGTCGAGTTTAGCGGTCGACCCATCAATCAACTGTATCAGGGGTACCTTGTCAAAACGCCGCTGGCTAGTTAAAACCGCGCCAAAATCCGCTCCGCTCTGCTCCGGCCGAGCGCTCCATTGTCTTTTTCGATGGACGTCGCCGTCGCGAAGTTCGCCAATCACGCAAATTTAAGAGGATCGAAATGGGGCGAATGCTCGAAATCGTCACGCCGCTGCACAAGGCGACCAAGCGCGACTATCTCGCGCGCATGAACGACGACAAAGTTCACTGCATGCAGAAGGCGAAAGAGTACGAATCCGATTATTGGGACGGCGATCGCCGTTACGGCTATGGCGGCTATAAATTCATCGAAGGTCGCTGGAAACCAGTGGCACAGGCGCTCATCGACGTTTATAGCCTTAAAAATGGCTCAAGCGTACTCGATGTCGGCTGCGGCAAGGCATTTCTTCTTTATGAGATGAAGAAGATCTTGCCGGACCTGAAAATCGCCGGCTTTGATATTTCCAGGCACGGGCTCGCTGACGCCCGCGACAACATCAAGCCCCATCTATTCCGCTATCGGGCGCAGGATCGCTACCCTTATGGCGACTGCGCGTTCGACTTGGTGATTTCTCTGGGATGCTTGCACAATCTGCGGCTGTTCGAGCTGGAAACCGCGGTGCAGGAGATCGAACGTGTCGGCAAAAACAAGTATGTCATGGTCGAGGGCTACCGCGATGAGCTGGAACAGTTCAATCTTGAGTGCTGGGCGCTAACCGCGGAATCAATTCTGCATACGTCGGAATGGATTTGGCTGTATAACCATTTCGGATATACGGGCGACTATGAATTCATCTATTTCGAATAGGTCTCGTGCATGCAGGTAAAGACAGCGCACGCTGCAATTCTGGCGCGGTCGCGCCAACCGCTCGTGGTCGACGAGATCGACGTTGCCGGACGCGCTCGGCGTCGGGCAAGTGCTAGTCAAAGTGCTCTATTCGACAATCTGCGGTGCTCAACTCAACGAAATCGCCGCCGCCAAGGGGCCAGACAAGTTTCTTCCGCACCTTCTCGGCCATGAGGCTTCGGCACGCGTCCTTGAAACGGGACCTGGCGTGACCGCGGTCAAAGACAGGCGACACCGTCGTGCTGCATTGGCGGCCGAGTAAGGGGATCCAGTGTCAACCGCCGGCCTATAAATGGCGGGGGGCAAAGCTCAACGCCGGCTGGGTGACGACTTTCAACGACTATGCGGTAATTTCGGAAAACCGCATGACCGTCATCCCTCCCGACTACGATCTGCGCAACGCCCCCCTGCTCGGCTGCGCCGTAACTACGGCGGCCGGCGTTATCAACAACGACGCCAAGGTCAAGGTCGGCGAGTCCGTCGTGGTATTTGGCGTAGGTGGCGTCGGACTCAACGTCGTTCAATTCGCACAGCTCGCCGGCGCTTATCCGATCGTGGCCGTCGATCTTATCGACAGCAAACTCGCGATGGCGAATGCGCGGGGGGCGACGTCCTTGCTTCAACGCCGCCAACACAGCAGACCTCGATAGCGAAATCAGAAAATTGTCGGCCCACAGGGGCCCGACAAAGTGATCGAGACGACCGGCGTCAAATCGGTCATCGAACTCGCCTACAACCTCACTCATGCTGACGGCACTTGCGTACTGGTCGGGGTGCCGAACGAAAAGGTCACGATTTACACGCTGCCCATTCACTTCAACAAGGTACTGACCGGCTCGCATGGCGGCGAAGCGGTGCCGGACGTTGATATCCCGCGATTGATCCGCCTCAACTGCGCCGGCCGGCTTTCTTTTGACGGAATCATTACCCACGAATTTCCGCTCGACAAAATCAATGACGCGCTAGATCTTGTACGAAGCGGCACTGCCGGGCGGGTGGTGCTCAACATTGGCGCGCCCTGAGCCTCTCCGCGCCGCCGCGAACGCCTCTCCACTATCGACCTGATCGCCATTTCTCGGCCGGGCGGCGAAATAACCGGGCAATCGAGAGCATCAAGGAGGCCGGAACTTTGACCTTTTTCCCGTCGCCGACTACCAAACAAAAATCGTCGACCGTTCTGTTTTCTGCGAGTAACACTTGCTGTATATGCCGCAAGCGGCTGAACGGTTTCGGGTGGATCGAAAACAGAAGCTCGGGTCGGCCGCTGGCAGCAAAACGCCGGCCGGCTGCGATCCGCGCTTCAACGTCATCGGGAGCGCTGTAATAACGTTGCGAAGGGATGCCCTCCCAAGTCGAGTTCGCGGCTTTTTCTGCAAACACGAGAACGCCGGTCACCTCGAGCGGCCTGAACGCCCGGTCCCGACGTGCGGTCGGGTCCACGGCATAGACGTTTAGCTCGCCGCGGTCGCCGTGCGTCGTCACATAGACGCGGCAGTCCGCGAACCCGTTCACGGTGAAAAAATCCAAGAACCAATATGGATTAGTCAGCGAATACGAATCCGCATGAAAGCTCTGCATGTTGACCGAAATAAACCGCCCTTTCGGGCGCAGCATCCGGGCCACGTTATGGATTGCCGTCGAGGGGCTGAACAAGTTATCGAGCGTACTGCCGTCGAGAATAAAGTCGGCGGTGTTTTCCAGCTCCGACGGTACCGGCCTGTTCAGATCGTGAATAATCTCTGCGCCTTCATAGCTGCTATGGTCCAGGGCGCGTATCGCCGGCACGCCCAAAAGACGGAAGAACGCATCGTCACGAATGTATCTGTGCCCCTGCGCCCTCCAGGTCCGCCGGTCAATGACACTATCATCGTCAAGTACCGCGGCAGGTAGGAGCCCGGCGGCCCTGACCATGTCGGCAGCGTGTTGTGGCGAAAATTGCATGGTCTGTCGCCCGAGCAGCACGACCTCGCCACGGATGGGACGATACTTGTGCTCGCGAATGATTGCTTCGGCGACGTAGGGAGCTATTGCCATCGTATGATTAGTTCAATTCGGAATTTGTGTTGCCCGCAATTTCTTTAGCAAGCTGATATTCTAGCCGCGGCTCTGAACGGACATATAATCCTCACTCTGCAGACTAACTGCGTGGCGTGGGGACGCAACGAAAGCCAGGCGCGCCTGATCGTGGCCGATGTTCCTATGCACTCGCTGTGACGCAAATCCGGCGGCGTCGAGCATCCGAATAATTTCGTTTTCTTCATAGCGCGCGAGGCCAAGGCGCCCGCGCAAGCTTCGATAATCGGAAAGCAAAAGGCGGACAAAGCCGACAAGGCTGGCCATTAGAAATCCATTCACAGCAGCCAAACGGAGCAAGGCAACGGCATCGCTCCAGGCCCGGCCATGTGGCGGGATCACGTCACCAATAATCAGGATACCGCTGGGCGTCAGCAATCTGTAAAACAGTGACAGCAGCGCCGCAGTCTCGTCCGATGCGAGGTACTGAATTACCGAATGCAGCACAATTAGGTCAATTGAATGCTCCGGCAGGCGTTCCACTTCTTCAGGAGCAAGTACATGAACTTTCAGATTGTTGCTTCCTGCTTCCTTGCTGCCGAACCGTGCGGCTAGCTTGGCTCTAACTCGCGGCGCTGCGTCACATAAAACTAGTTCGGCGGCTGCTGCGGCGACAACGCGCGCATAAAGCGCTTCCCCACAGCCATAATCGAGGACACGCGCTTGGGGAAAAGGAACAAGCTTTGCGATATCTTTGGCGATCAATCGATAGTGCACGTCTTTGTGGCGCGCGTTTACATAAATCGCGTGCGAACCATCCCAGAATTCGAGCCAAGCAGCGGTCATCGGGAATATCCCCCAGCCTGGTGTAAGTCCACTAAGCGAACGAGTACGGTACCTTGGTCGGTGCGCGCAAGTGAGGGCGAGGCGCATTTAACCGCCGGACGGGCCCGGGCCGGAGCTTTGTAAAACCGATAGGCTCAGCCATCTTAGCTTTTTCCCCTGGATCGCGTGGCGCTATTAACCAAATGAACTCGAGGCGCATTTTAGGGATCTTTGCGCACTATCTCGCTCTGCTCTTCTTAGGCCCGCATTGCATGCTTTCGGCGGCGCCGGTGAAGAGCTTCTTTATCATCTTCGGCTTCTACGTGGCGCTGGTCGTCGATACCCGTTAATGCACTTTGCCGATGTTGAGCTTTTACACTTCGTGGTTATTGCGGCTACTGCGCTCTACTGGGTCGTCGGCTTGCTGACCCTTAATCGCCGAAATGGTATTTCTGCCCCGCAGGCGAATGCTTCGACAGGCTTGCAAGTCCCCTCGCCCAGGGCAATGGCCTGGACTTTTCCTCCCACGACGGTGAGCTAAGGGGCCGTCGACGCTCAGAACACCAGCCGCCGCCCCGGCGTAGCCGGCTGCAGCATTGCCAGTAGCGCCATCATCCGGCATTTTGCATCATACGCCTTTGGCCAACATCGGAAGTCGTTACGCTATCGATCACTTGCCATACATCCGGCACCTTGAGACCGAATCTATTACGTAGTGCGCTGGAATCGAGCGTGGTGTGAAGCGGCGTTGCGCCATCGGGTAGGCCCGCGCCGCGTGCGGTTGACGTCTGCACGAGCGAAGACTCCACGCCCAGCTTCCCGGCAAGAAAGCGTCCGACGTCAGCATAACTGACATCCCGGGGACCGGTGAGCTGAAAAATTCCGCTCGCCCGGTCGCGGAGCAAGGAGCTCATGGCGCTGGTAACGGAAGCCATGAGCGTAGGAGCGAGCGTCATGTCGGCAAACGCGCTGATCGGCTTTCCGCTCGCCAGGTCGGCGATCCAACGCTGCAACAGCGGCATGCGCGGCGACACCACTTTTGCCAGGCGCAAAATGCCGACCGGCGCCCCGCGCGCGATGTAATCGCGTAGCGCCGATTCAGTCCGTGCTTTTTGCCGCCCATATTCGCTGACTGGGGAATGCGGCGCTTCGGGGGGCACCTCCGGGATGCGGCCATCGAATACCTGATTGGTCGATAGGAACAGCACGTAGAGGCCGCGGCTCAAAAGCTTGTCCACCAGCGCCAATGTCTGGGTGACGTTGATGTGCGCGCTTGACTGCGGATCGGTGGCGCAATCCGCTAACCGGGCGACCGCCGCGCAAACGCATGCCAATGCAGCGCCCTGCGGTGGCTCCCAGCCGTCCAACGAGGCGGCAAGGTCGAGAAATGGCCGATCCTGAGCCACGCGATCGCGGCGGCGGGTGGTTGCAGCAGCGGCGTAATTTTGCGCTTTGAGCGCCCCAAAGGCTGCTCCGCCGATTTCGGAATCTCCGCCGACTATAAGGAACATATCAAACATCCCGCCAGCATCTGCGGCCGCACGGCTTTGCTACGACGCCGAATCGCTGTTGGTCCGATTCTAACATTCGCTTCACGAGTTCGCGGCCCGCTGGGACGCGAATGTCAAATCCGCTGCAGCGGGCGTCAGGCAACTTTGTCTTTGACCGCGAGCGACTTGACCGTGCGGGCAGCGATTTGAGCCGGCGTCAAACCATGGACCTCGAACAACTCTTCTTGCAGGCCATACTTATGCGGGAAAGCATCTGGTAATCCGATCCGCAACACAGGTGGAATGGCTACCCCGAGCTTTTCGACCAGCAGGTCGGTTACGGCACTGCCGAAGCCGCCGATCCGTGTCCCCTCCTCGACGGTCACCACGAGTTCGGCGCCAGCGGCGAATTCAAGCACCGCTTCCTCATCAAGCGGCTTGATGGTGTGGACGTGCACAACCGAAACGTCGTGGCCGTCCTTGGACAACAAATCCGCCGCCGCGAGGCAGTTTGTGGTCATCACTCCGGTTGCCAAAAGCACCAGAGAGCGGCGCGCACGCGCTCGCCGCATCGGAATGGCTTTGCCAATGGCGAACCCGTTCTCCTCTCGACTAACGATCGGATCGCCGCCTTTTGCGAGCCTGATGTATATGGGCTGGGGCCAGTCGAGCGTGCAGTTCATCAACCGCACCATCTCCTTGGCATCACATACTGCCGTCACCGTCATGTTCGGCAAGGCACGCATAATAGAGATATCTTCGATGGCGAGATGGGTAGGCCCGAGCGGGGCGTAAACCAGGCCGCCGCCATTACCGATCAGCCGCACCGGCAAGTCATGCAAGCAAAGATCTATCGCTACCTGCTCGTAGCAGCGCCGGGTAATGAAGGTCGCAATCGTGTTGACGTATGGAATGTATCCTTCCATTGCCAAGCCAGCCGCCATGCCGACGACGTTCGCCTCGGTAATCCCCTCCATATACCAGCGCTCGGGCATCTCTTTCTGCATCTCGGCGAGTAAGCCCGGGCTCAGATCGGAACCAATGAACACGACCCGCTTGTCGCGTTTGGCAAGGTCGTAGACCATGTTGAGGCACGTGGCGCGCATGTCCTACTCCAGGGCCGCATAGAGGCGGGCGACCACGTCCTTACCGATCTTCGATTTGTGGTGCCAGTTGGCATCATTTTCGGCAAAAGCAATGCCCTTGCCCTTCACCGTGTGACAGATAATAGCGCTCGGCCGGTCGGGCGCGAGCGGCAGGCGCCGAAACACCTTGCGCAAAGCATCCACATCGTGACCGTCGACTTCGACGGCGGAAAAATTAAAGGCGCGCCATTTGTCGAGCAGCGGCTCTAGATCCTGAATTTCGCGTGTCGGCCCGGCCGATTGCACCTTGTTGTAATCGATGACCGCGGTGAGGTTGGCGAGCTTGTGCTTGCCGGCGCAGAGCGCGGCTTCCCAAACCGACCCTTCGTTGATCTCGCCGTCGCCCATCACCACGATGACACGGCTGTCGCGCTTATCGATGCGGGCCGCGAGCGCCATGCCCACCCCGTAGGACAATCCATGACCGAGCGACCCGGTAGAAGCTTCAACGCCGGGAATTTTCGCGGCCTCGGGATGCCCGCCAAGAATGGAGTCGCGGCGGCAGAACGTGTCCAACGCTTCGTATGGAATGAAGCCTTTTTCGGCCAGCATCACGTACTGCGCAATGCAACCATGGCCTTTGCTGAGGATCATGCGGTCGCGCGATCGCCACTTCGGTTCGTCGGCGCGAATAGCGCAAAACATCATCGTACAATACGCGCATGATCTCGATCAGCGACATCGAGGAGCCGACATGGCCGCGCTCGCCGCCATGCAGCGTGCGCACCGACCAGGCGGCGCAGATATTTCGAGCGCTCGTCGAGCGGCGGCGCCGCGAGAGTTGAGCGCCTGCGTCGCTTGAGCTCCGGCCATCGCCATACTTAAGCCTCCACCTTTTCCGGCAAGCGACGCGAGGAACTCGCGCGCGCTTGGGCAAGTTGCCGCGCCTTGGCTTCGCTCCAGCTGCCGTCTCGCCCGGCCAGCACGCGGCGCTGCCAGCGCTCGGGAATGAACTCATTGAGCAGGATCAGCACCCAGCGCAACCGAACAGCGGCAGATAGGCCGACAAGCCGCGCTCGCAAACGCCGGATCGCCCGGCCGTAAAGCCGCG
This sequence comes from uncultured Alphaproteobacteria bacterium, assembly GCA_963835195.1. Taxonomy (GTDB): domain Bacteria; phylum Pseudomonadota; class Alphaproteobacteria; order Rhizobiales; family Xanthobacteraceae; genus BOG-931. The sequence goes on along the minus strand of CAWIEY010000022.1, from coordinate 19,796 downwards.
TCGCCGCGCGGCGGAAGCGCTGCTCGCTGCGACTGCCGGCAAGCGTCCTGCCGGGATGCAGCAGGATATCCGCGGTCAGTTTCACCGGATCGTCCCAGCCAAAATACTCGAAATCGACGAACGCCAGAGACCCGTCGCGGCCGCGCAAGCTGTTGTGGAAGCCGAAATCGGACGGAACGAGGCTGCGCCATTCCTGCGGGAGTTCGCCGTCAAAAGCAAGGCCGGCTGCGACCGATCCGCTTCACGCGCCGATCTCGGCTCTGCGCCGCGAATTGCGGGCGCGAAAGAATTCTCAAGGAAATCAACCAGTTCTTTCTCGACCGGAATGCGGCTCTGCGAAGCCGCGCCAGACGCTCGCTGACCTGCCGCTAGATCTCGCGCCCGCACAGGCAGGCTTCCGCCGCCAGCGGCTGCTCGGCCGCCCAGGGCGCGCGCGCAGACCGTGGATCGCAGCGAGGAATTCGATGGCCGCATCGATATCGGCATTGCCGACTTCGGCCACGTCCCCGCCGTCGATCCAGCTCAGCAGCGCATAGCCGTGCTCACCGTCGACGCCGAGCACGCGCGGCACGGCATCGATGTGATGGCGCTCCATCAGCCGGAGCGCGCCGACTTCGGTCGACAAGCCGGTCGCGCGGGATCGTCACGCCGCGACGGATATTGCTTCAGCGCGAAAGACGCCCTCGCCGCTCGCGCACGCGCCAGATGCGGCTGTTGCGGCCGCCGGTGACGAGCCGGTTCAACTCGACCGCGCTCGCCGACCAGCGCGCGCGCCACCTCGGCCGCTTCGGCGAACGCCTTCGGCTCAAGGACCTGCGCCGCGCAAAAATCCTGCCGCTCGATGTCGACGCCAGCGTTGCGCAAACAGCGATATAGGAGCGGCGACGTCGGCTCTGCGCGCCGTCGGCGAACAAAATGCGCTCCACGTCGGCGGGAAGCGGGGTCGAGTCAACACTTCCTCGAGATCGTCGATGAAATGCGTACAGCGACAACGCCGCGATCCGCTCAAGCTTCTCGGACCGCGTGCCTTCAAAATAAACGTCTCGACGACGGGATGCCGTAATCGCCGTCCAACAAGTCCCTGCTCGCCGTCATCCAGCCGAGCGCAGCCTCGCGCAAGTTGACGCGGTCGGGATCGTAGTGGCCGTATTCGGTCTTGTGGCTGACCATCGACACCGCGCATCCTTCGGCCCGGCAACGGCGCAGAAAAGCATCAACGCCCGCGAACAATGGTCGCGCCGCCAATTCCCTTGCCATAGACCTCGCCCTGCAGTCGCTGCCAAGCTAGCTCGCCGTCCGGCAACAGCCGGATGGCATCGCGCACCGCCTGCTTGCCGCCGCACGAAGTCGGGCGCGATCAACCCGCCGAGCTTCGCGCGCCGCACAGAACACCTCGATCATAGGCGATGATCGGTGTTGTCGAAATCGATGCCGATTCGCAATCCCGAAACCATGGCTCAGTATCGATGTCGGACGATCAGCCGTAGCCAATCGAGCGTCTGCTCGCGGATCCAACGAGCGGCCTCGGCCGCTGTATTGAACCTCCCACTCCGCCGCGGCTCGTTGTCGACTTCAGTGATCAGTACGTAAAACGTGCCGTTATCCTTGAGTTCGTAAATCTGGAATGTTGGCGATTTCTCGCGTCGTCCACCCGTGATTCGCCTCCGCTCCCAAATTGGCTTATCGTTTGCCTCCCATTTTGATTGTACACAAAGCGCAAACAGATAATGCGCCATGGGCGAAAAGCCGGTGTGAACAACCTCATCGTTCATGGAAAATATGAAAACATGCTCGAAATATTTCTCGAGAAGTGCTTTGAGCTGGTTGCCGGTCTTGCAATTGATGTGACCGGCCTTGCTCGGCGGCGAAGCATAAGCCTGCAACTCCAGCGACGGCGTGCCGATCATGAGCAAGCCATTTTCGGCAGAGCGACTCGCACAGATTGGCCAGAATAGGCATGCTCGTTTTGCGGCGCGATATGCTCGATGACGTCGAGGCTGAACAGCGCTTCGTGCTTGCGCGGAAGCGGGCCGTGCGACGATGTCATGGACCTCGGCCTTGAGCGGCCATTGCTCGTCCAGGCGCGTAGCGGATATCCTGGATGAACAACGGATCGAAATCGTAGACGGTGACGTCCGGCACCTCCTGCAGACGACGCGCGTGCCGAAAGCGTCACCGCAACCGACCTCGCCGACATTGCGACAACCCGCCAGCATTTTGGCGACGAATTTGTAGCGCGCAAGTAAGAAACGTGAGGCGCCGCGGATCGTCATACCAGACTTGGTTGGTCATGAGACCAAGAGAAGCCAGTCCGATAGTCTCGCGCAATTCGAGGCAGCGATTGTAATGTGGCTCGCGGGTCTCGTTGGGCGCCGCACCTTAGTATTGCGCCGCCTGATTTCGCCAGTCCTTGCCGCCGCGCACGCGCTCTTGCGGCGTACGAAGGGCCTTGGACTTGCGCCAATTCGGGCGCGTCCACGGTCAGTCGCATTACGAAACTCGACTGGTGGCCGCGTCCGGCGACGCGCCGCGTAGACCGCCAAGCATCCAGATTGCCGACGAACGAGCACAACAGAAAGAATCCTGCCGCCAACCGCTGTCAGTGGGGCGGTGAGCCAGAAACCTTTGTTCATGAGCCGGCGCAATCTCGACATGCCGACCACGGCCCCAGCCGTCGAGCGACGTTCGATGGGACGAAATGAATTTCTGTCGGCACAGCGGCCGAGCGTATGAATCGCGAGCTTTGCAATGTCACACTGTGACCGAAAACGCCGCCGTCTCGACCAGCGCCGATTTGTTTCGGACAACGAGGACGATGCGGCCGCCGTTCTTCATGAGCGGCACAATCCGGTCGATCAACTCCCCGCCATCCTCCATATCGGTTTCGCTGAGTTCAAGAAGGCACAGATCAAATTTTCCGTGCAACTGCGAGAATCGTTCGGGCGGAGTTTCGCAGGAACGGGCGGCAACGCAGCCGACGCGTTCGCTCGCCACTGTCAGCGAGCGCCACGCTAAAGGCGGTAGGCTCGTTCGACAACATACAGCAGTGCTTTCCGGTCAGCGAAAAAGGCTGCCGACTCGCGAAATACGGCACGGAAATCGGGCAAGGCGGGATGCCACGGCAATACGCGCGGCGGCCTACCCATACAGAATAAATTTCGACTGACACATCAACCATTGGTGATCCATTATCGACTGTCGGGAAGGCCGAGTGCATAGCGCCACTCTTCGTCGTTGAGTTTACGGCCGCCGACCTCGTAAAATGCCGCCATGGCGCCGCGCCAATATGGATGGCCGCGATACGGCTGCGGCTTGCGACTAGGTGTCCGGCCACACTGTCTAGGAATGTATCCGCCTCAGCGATTTGCGGTCTAATCTTCACTCGGAAGTTCCTCGGCATGAAAAATAGGGAGTGGCGTACATTTTCGCCGGTGACACTGCCGTTGTCCAGCGCTCAAACTTTTGGCCAGAGCGCGGGGGAGAGAGGACCGGGGCGCAGAAAAGCCGATTCGTGCTCGCGGGTTGCAGCTCAACGACCAGGTATTCATCTGAGTCCACAATGCTTCGACGTTGCCCGATGGGCACATCTCAGGCACGAAGGAATAATCGCAAGAGGAACCGATGACGAATTCGGTGGTTTCCGGGCGCACACATAACATGTGCATGAGATAGAAGCGCCCGAGGATGGTATTGCCATCGACCCGCCAGAATAGTCGGTTGGTATGCGAGTTATGACTGAATGGGATATTGACGATATTCGCCAACGTCACCGGATGCAGGTGGTTGAGTGCCCAGTGCATCAACACTCGAGGTGGCAGTGTCAGGGTGTGCTTCCTAATGGCAAGCTCATCCAGCAACCAGGGCAGCGCATCCTCGCGTGCCACCTGAAAGTTGCCGACAACGACAGCGCTAACTCCTTGCTGCATTCGCCTGAAAGCGTTGCCGAGCGAACCCTCGGCCACGATGTAATCCGCTACAAGAAAGAAAAAGCAGGTGTCGACCATTCCTTCGCCTGCGTCACGCACAGCCTCGGTATAAGCGAGCGTAATGGTGGTGGAATAATTGCGATCGGTAACGAGGTGATCAATCAACCGAATCTGCGTCGGGCACACGCTGGCAAGTTGTTTAAAAGCAGGGTGCTCGCGGATATATGTCTCGTCGTCGGCGCTAGTCTGAATGATGAATTCGGTCGGTAAAGCCGCGACCACAGCTGGAACATTGCCGGGTGCGAGCAGGGTCGGCAGACTAAATTCCAGAAAATCGCGGACGTAACTGTAACCCCACACAGGTAGAGTAAATTTCACCGCTTTCAGCGGCGGGCGCAGTTTTGGCGGCGTTTCCTGTTCGTGACCGGTTACCCGCTCCGGCGTTATGACCTCGACCTTGTTCATCTCAATTTGAGGGCTTGCATCCGCTTGATGTTGTAATAGCGATCGTCCGTCATAGCGCCCGGAACCTTGCCCGCCAAAAATGCCGCTTTCAGATCGATGATTGCATCCTTGACGGTGCGCTCGGCGACAAATCCGATGTCGCGCCGGATCTTCTCAGACGAGACATGATAGGAACGGTGATCATCTGTTGGAGTGACGACGATATCGACCTCCGGCCCGACCTCATCGCGGACCATATCGGCTATAGCCCGAACTTTAAGGTTGTGATAACCGGCGTTCCAAATCTTGCCGTCAATCGCTTCGTCGGGCCGATCCAGCAACAAAAGATAAAGATCGGTCATATCTTCGACGTGGATATTGGGACGTAACTGGTCGCCGCCGAAGACGGTGATACGGCCGTTAGTGATGGCGTGATTGGTGAGGATATTGACAGTCAGGTCTAGGCGTAATCGCGGCGCATAACCGCAAACTGTCGCCGGACGCAAGGTGATGGCAACAAACCCTCGCTCGCGCTCTTCCTCCAACACCTCTTCGCACATTGCTTTGTATTTTGAATAGTCGGTGAGCGGAACCAAAGGCAGGTTTTCAGTCACATCGAGTTCGTCCTTGATGCCGTACACCGATGATGAGGACGCATAGATAAAGCGCTTGGCGCCAGCGTCCTTGGCGGCCTTCACCAGGGGGCGAAAGCAATCGAAGTTGATCGATTTACCAAGGTCAGGATTGAGATCGAACGACGGATCATTGGAAATGCAGGCGAGGTGGATCACCGCATCGCATCCGCGCAAGGCCTTGCTTACGTCGGCCGGATTGCGCAGGTCACCCTTGATCTGCGTGAGATTCGGGTTGCCGCACAGCCCGGCAAAGACGTCGCCGTAAATGTAAAGGTCGAGAACCACCACCTCATAGCCGGCGTCCACCAGTTTGGGGACGAGATTAGAGCCGACATAGCCAGCGCCACCGGTTACCAGCACGCGCTTGAATCGCTTCGCCATTGTTCCTACCGATCGTTGTCTTGTCTTATTTGAGCACCGCCGCTTAAGCCATCCTTCCCCAACCCATGTCGATATCGAGCACCGCGTGGCACAGAGCGAGATGCGCAACCTCGACGAAGCCATACTCGCGGGATCTGATGTAGAAATTCACGTCGCCGCTTTTACGCAGATCGTTCTCCTCGGTAAAACCTGAAAATGTCACCACCTTGCAATCATGCGCCCGCGCAGCTTTTACGGCATTGAGAATATTCGGGGATTTTCCCGAACTGGAAATGGCAACCAACAGGTCGCCGGGTCGGGCGTGAAAATCGAGCTGTTTGGCGAATACGTTTTCGTATCCCAGATCGTTGCCGAGGCAAGTCAACGCCGACACGTCATTAAAAGCAAGCGATCGCAATCCGCCGTTTTTGGAGAAATCAATCGCGAGGTGGCTAGCGATCCCAGCGCTGCCGCCGTTGCCGACGAAAATAATCTTGTTGCCAGCGCCATGCGTTTCGTGGGCGGCTCTGCGTACCCATTCGCATCCTTCCGTCAAGGGCATACTCTTCGCGGCGCGATCCGTGACCTCCGCGCCCTGAAGTAGATCAGTCAAGGTAGCAAAATATCGATTCAGCTGCTCGCGCACCAAATGGCCTCCTGCCATCCACTTTATTTGAGAAGGCCGGTGATGCCCTTGATGAGGGATGCCTTCTCGATTGACCGCCGGTGGCCGACAATTTCCACCTTGAGCGCCCCGACCACATTGCCGATGAATCCGACGCGGCTCATCGGGGCGCCTGCCGCGACCAGCGGAGCCGTTACCGCAAGAAATGCGTCACCGGCGCCCACGGTGTCTACCACATTTTTGGCAAATGCCGGAATCGTATGAACAATGCCGCCGCCTTCGAACGTGACGCAGCCGTGCTTGCCTTGCGTGACTATAATTTTCGAGCAGTCAAGATGATTTTCAGCCAACTGGCGGGCAATGTCGCCGACGTTCGAAAGCCGATCGCTGACGGCAAGCCGCGCCTCGGGGGCATCGATGCAAATGTAATCCGCACGGCGGTACCTAGTGATGAGATTGTAGCCAAGATTGGCGCTGTTGCTCTGGGTATTCACCGCCAAAAACTGTGCGTTCTCAGTAAGGGCATTGATCGATGAGCGGGCGATCAAGCCGTGGCCGAAATCGGCGGCGATGACCACATCATATTCGCCTGCCACCTCGGCGATCGCGCCGTCCACCTCACTTTGCACGTCCGCCGGTAGCGGCTCGTCGTTCATGAAATAGACCTCGAACAGCTTGCGCATGTAAGAGGGATCGACGAAGCGACGCTTGATCGTGGTCGGAGCGCCGGAACGTGTAAAAACCTTCAAGGCGACATTCGCCTTGAGGCTTTGCCGTGCCAAATCTTCGTGTCGGTCAAAATCGCCCAAGCAGGTGATCACGTCCACCCGCTTGCAGAACGAGGCGACATGATTGGCGGCGGCAAAAACTCCCCCCGCGAACAGCTCGCGATCCTGATAGCGGGTCGCGATCATGTTTTCCTTCGGCGTCTTGTGCATCGGCAGCACGTACTGATACTCGTCAATAATGGCGTCGCCGACGATAAGCACGCGGTAATCAGCCACGCTGTCGATGAGACCGCATATTTCCTCAAGCCCGCCATTTTCGCGCAGTGTATCTAAGTGTTCGCGGATGTGGGGCTCGAAAACGTTGAGGTGACGGTTGATCAGCTCGGTCGAGCTAAAGGTCACTTCATCGGTAAAATGAATTTTTCCACCGTGCGCCTCGACCGCGTCACGCTCGAGCGTGATCTTGCCGGTGATGTCGCCTTGTGGGTTTTGGTAGTCTTGGCCCTTGATATAAATCGACGGGCGGATGCATTCGATGGCGCTGACGGCGTCGGCGGCATCGTTGATTGCGACCCAATCGACATACTCGAGCGTTGCCAGCATTTCGGCCCGCAACTCCGCATTAAAGACCGGACGTCCCGGCCCTTTATTGACGAAGCGGTCTGCGGTCACGGTTACGATGAGCACGTCGCCGAGCTTACTGGCTGCCTCGAGATGGCGGACGTGGCCGAGATGCAGGAGATCGAATGTGCCATGCGCTTGGACGACAATCTGACCAGCGCGACGGCCCTGTTCACAAGCCGCCGCGACTTCGGCGAGGGTCCGGATCTTGTCACGTGGGCTGGTCGGCCGGCCGATACGCGGCCGGCGGATCAATTTTGTGACGCTCGATTCCATTTCGGTCCCCCCTTACCGCGGTCATTACCCAAAAAACGAAACCAGTCGCTTGTGGCCTCGGCAATCCGGGAGGCGGTCCAGACCGGCGCATCGCGCCAATAGTCGATATTGTCCTGCATCACGCGCACCCCCTCGGCAAAGCTGACTTTCGGCCGCCACCCGAGTTCCCGGCCAATCTTGCCGATATCGGCCCACGTGCAGTCCGGCTCCCCGGGGCGCTTCGGGATATGCACCGCGGGCGGAGATCCCAACAGACGGACCAACTCATTGACGCTGACCGAATGGCCGCTTCCGACATTGTAGATTTCGCCGATTTTGTCACTTTCGGCAACCGCTATCAATGCATCGACCGCATCGCTGACGAAGGTAAAGTCCCGAGTTTGCTCGCCATCGCCCACGATGGTGAGCGGCTCACCGGCCAGAAGTTGGGCGAGAAAAACGCCGAACACCGCGCCGTACGTCCCACTCGTGCGGGCGCGGGGACCATAGACATTGAAAAAGCGAACTGAGAGCGCCGGGAGCCGATAGACTTCCGCCCAGTGCATAACGAGCTGTTCGCCAAGATATTTAGTCAGAGCGTACGGATAGCGCGGATCGGCAGGCGCGGTTTCCGCCGTGGGGTAAGTCGCTGGGATGCCGTAGCAGGACGACGAGGCGACATAGACGAAACGCTTCACGCCCCGGCGGCGCGCCGCTTCGAGCAGGCAAAAAGTTCCCTCGACATTTGAGCGAAAGTAAGCTTCCGGTTCTTGGATAGACGGAACAATGTCAGCCCGTGCCGCAAGATGGAAAATGCGGGCGGCATCCTTCGTCGCCGCGGTTACCGCGTCCGGATCGGCCACATCGCCCTCGATAACCTCAAGGCGCGAATTGCTCGTATGCTGCTTGAGGTTAACCCGGCGACCAACCACGAAGTTGTCGAGAATTCGCACCGTGCGACCTTTAGCAATCAAGCGGTCTACGAGATGGCTGCCGATGAATCCGGCACCGCCTGTGATAAGATCGATGCCGCCCAATTCCGTTCCCTCAAGAGATCTTGCCGCGGCCCGAGGCGCACTGACGTTATAGGGAGAGCATGAAGCAGTTTCAAACACAAATCGAGGATAGGCCGCCGATTAATTTTAAAATTCGCTTTCCGGAACTCAGCAGCCCGAAACCCGCCGAGCACAATCAATCAAGATTGCTTTCGCCGCTTGCGGAACGATCGACTGGGCGTCGTGCTGTTCGATATTGGTCAAATAAGGGCCAACCCTTGGATGGGAACGAGGAAGCAGCTAATAACGACCATTGGAGTTGCCGCGTGACTCCGTGCCACCAGTTGTCTTTATCCATGGGAAATAGGATTGAACAATCGGAGTAATCGCGGCAAGAATTTACCAGCGTTGCGGAGAGGAGTTGGCTGCCCTCATGTAGCAGTATTTTCACAACGGCGTGGCGCTTTCTTCGATGACAACGGTCCAACCGAAAATTCGCCGCAAAGCATCACGTTTTTGCGTCCACCGTGGGACAGGAAATAGCTTAGGAAACTATGCTCAAACCGATGCGATTTGAAGGAAGGCGCCCAAGCTGGCGCCGGCCCGGCAGAGCGACCTTTGCACGCCTCACTTTGGGCGCGGTATCACTGGCGATCTATCTCGCATTGAGTTTGCTGCACAATCAAAACAGCGATGATGCAGAGCGGACATGGCTAGCATATGATATTGAGCGTAGTGCCATGGCTTCCGCCACCTCGAACATCGTGTATGGCGCTCCGCTGGCGTCGGTTTATTCGGGCGTGCTCGACGAGTTCCTTCGACCCACGGGCTCCCTCGAAGAAATAGTAGACAAAGTCAAAAGCAAAAAAATCAAACCGGGGGACCTTATCCCGTACAATCCCGATGGGCTAGGCGCCGGTGAAGCCATTTTTGCTACGGTCTCAATGCGCATTTTTGGGGTTCACGTTTCATCCGTCTTATGGTCCTTTCTTACGCTCATGACCATTGCGGTTGTGGCTTTTCTGGTGCGTTTTCCGGACAATCGCGCACTAGTCGCGGTCGCCGCCCTATCGGCGCTCATTCTCATGTTTGCCTCGAGGCTTGGGACTACTGCGGAAAACATTTCCCAGATTCCGGTCGGCGGTTATCGGTATTTTAGTTTACTGGCGGCAATTCCCGGAATGCATGTTTTTCTCGAGCTGATAAGCAATGAAAGAGCAAGCTCGGAGCGTCAAACGACCACTCGCTGGCTTCTGCTTCTCGTCCAACTCGGGATCTTTGCAATAGCTCTTTATGTAAATATCGCTGCGATTTATCTATGCGGGCCGTTCACTTTGGGGAGCGCCTACGCTGTGTATCATTTACGCCACGACCAGGCAGCGCGGGAGATGCAGCTTCACAAGATCATTGTCATCATCGGTCTCGTCGGCGCCGCCCTGGTGGCGAGCAGAGCCGTAGCGCCGCACGGCTACAAAGAGAGCGGACGCAGCGGCGACATGATTTGGAGCAGACTTTTCGTCGCATTAGGGGCAAACCCGCATTGGCCCTTCGGCACTCTCGCCGAGGAATACAAGGGGTGTTGGCCAGAAGAGCCGGAGAAAACACTCGGACCAGGGATCCAAGATTTCAACCTATCTTGTGCCTGGAGTGAATACACCGAGCGGCACCACATCTCTAGGGATGACATGGCCCAGCACTTGTACGATGACCAATACAACCGAGTCCTCAAAGACGTATTCTTGAAGGTTGCGCGACAATATCCGGTCGAGATGCTGCTGACTTTCGTCTACTATAAGCCCCTGATGCTGCGCGATACGTTGCTGTCGCTCTTTGATTTCACCAACCCGATGCCGGGATGGGCGGCCTTGCTGGTTGCGACACAGTTTCTGGTCTTGTTCGCGTTCGCGATCGTCGAGGCGCAATCGTTAACGGGTTTCGCGACGGTGGCTATCAGCCTAGCACTTGGGGCGATCAGCACCTGTGGCCTCTATATCGTCGCATGGAGCAATACGTGGAACACCGGTGATTTGTTCCTCTACCTTCTAGCGCTTTTGTCGGTAGCCGTGGTCGCTCTACTAACGGCTGCGGTACGATTGCTCCTATACTCCGGGCAAAAGGTTTTTGGCGCAGTGTATGCTGAAGGCGATGTAATCTGACGAAGATTGGCAATTTGTTGTTCCACTTCTGGCGTTGCTGTCAATCGGACTGACGTTTCTCGCCGTGATCGTGGCGGGTTGCGTGTCCCTTGGCAAGGCGTGGTACTGCTCACGGCCGGATTAGGACGCCGCCATCATTGTCGCTCAAATTCGCTATAAACGGGAGCTTAACCCCGAGTTCCGTGATCTGGACAGATCGAGAATATGGATGCCTCTAATAGACCTACTCTCCGTTCCAGTTCTTTACCAGGCCTTCCAGAGCATCGGCGGCTTTTATGGTGCGCGCCTTAGCGCAATTGAGAAATATGTGCGTCCTAAACCGGGTGATCGTATCATCGATATCGGCTGCGGCCCTGGTTATCTGGTGCGCGATCTTCCGAGGGGGGTCACCTATTTCGGCTTTGATCTGGACGAGACTTATATTGCCTACGCCAACCGCAGGTTCGGCACCCGAGGACAGTTTTTTTGTTGCCAGTTCGACGATGCAGCGGCGCGCCGGTTTGGACCTGTCGACATCGCGATGATGAACGGCGTACTCCACCATATTCCAAATTCCGAAGTTGCGTCGATTCTCTTCGCTGTGCACAACTCATTGCGTCCAGGCGGTACGTTATTTACGCTCGACGGCGCCTACACGAATGGGCAATCTTGGTTGTCGCGGTACATGCTTGATCACGACCGAGGGCGCCACGTCCGAACGCCGGAACAATACATTGCCTTGCTCAAAACAGTCTTCGAGAGTGTAGAGGCGCACGTGCATGAAGATCTCGCACGCGCTCCTTATACATTTTTTGTTGCGGTTTCGCGGAAGGCACCAGTAACATAAGACTGCCCCGCCTGCTAAGCACGTCCGACCGTAAAATACTGGGCCCCGAAGGGCACGCGCGAAAATAGTTGGTCTACCGAGCGCAAAGTGCGGTTGCCGGCCGGCACCGTCAGAATGAACCTCGTATCGACTTCGTGAAAGCCCGCCTCCCTGAGGAGGGACTCAGTTTCCACGCTCCGCAGCAAGATGGCGTGCTTGTCAAACTCGCAATTGTTGACCACATGTCGCGTCAGCGGATTAATAGGATTGTGTTCAAAGATAACAAACAACCCCCTTGTCCGCAGGGCACAGCGTACCTGCTTGGCGAGTCCGATGCGTTGTACGATGGGAATGTGATGGAATACGCACACCGCGGAGGCGACGTCGAAACTGGAATCGGGATAAGGCAGGTTCAATCCATCGTAAGTGCGATAGTCGTTCTGCGGATTGCGCGCCGCGGCTTGCGCGACACAAGCGCGCGAAACATCGATACCGGCAAGTTTAGCGACGCGCCCAGAAAGCAACGCATGTGAATTACCAACGCCGCAGCCGATATCGATTACTTCTGCGGCCACCGCCGGCGGGCGAAGCCGATCGATCAAGTCGAGTAGATAATCGACTTTCACTCGGGTGAAAAAATCAACTCGCATTCCCGAGAACGCAAGCGCCCGATCGACGGCTTCGCTGTAGGTGCGGTCATAAGCGTCGAATTCCGTCGGCTCATTGGAAGACATTTATTGTGGCCTTGCGATCAGCGGCAGCTTATTCACCAAATCTTCCAAGGCGCCTCCGGCGAAGCCCACAGCGCCTCAAGTTCGCGCCTGTCCCGCAATGTGTCCATCGCCATCCAGAATCCCGTGTGCCGGTAGGCCACAAGCTGTCCCTCATGCGCCAGCCGTTCCAAAGGCTCACGCTCCCACATTGTGGCGTCACCCTCGACGTAGTTTATGGCGCGCGGGTCAAGCACGAAAAAGCCGCCGTTGATCCAGCCCATTTGACCCTCCGGCTTTTCGTGAAAGCGGCTCACTAGATTGTCGCTGCCGACATCTAGAATGCCGAAGCGACCCGGCGAGGGAACAGCCGTAACGGTCGCCAGACGGCCGTGTTCGTTGTGAAAATCGACGACCTTGCGGATATCGATATCGGCGACACCGTCTCCGTAGGTCAGGCAAAAGGTGTGATTGTCGAGCAAGGCCGCTATCCGCTTCAGTCTACCGCCAGTCATAGTGCCAATTCCGGTGTCTACAATAACGACTTTCCATGTCTCGCGCTGCGATGAATTCAGGTAACAAATCGTACCGTCGGTTAGGTCGACCTCAATGTCGCTGGAATCGAGGTAATAATCGGAGAAGTAACGTTTGATCATCGAAAGCTTGTACCCGCCGCAGATCACAAACTCGGTAATACCTGCGGCTTCGTAAATCTTCATGATGTGCCAAAGGATTGGACGACCGCCAATTTCAATGAGTGGCTTTGGCCGCAGGTCGGTTTCCTCTGACAAACGCGTTCCAAATCCGCCGGCGAGAATAACGGCTTTCATCACCTTTCACCCTGGATGCATCAGCCGTATAACAGATGCCTATGCAAACGGCCATAACTTCACCAATGCGAAGCGCCTGCAAGTCGTTACCAATGCGAAGCGCCTGCAAGTCGTTGAGCAGTCGGTGTGAGAGTTACTGCTGAGATGACGGAATCGCGTCGCGAGCCGTTTACTACCTATCGCGGCCGACACGTTCTGGTAACCGGCCATACCGGCTTCAAAGGAAGCTGGCTGTGCAACTGGTTGCTTGAGCTGGGCGCGCAAGTGAGCGGGCTTGCACTAGAGCCCGAGTGTTCGCTGTCGCTGTTCGAGGCAACAAAGCTAGGCGACCGTATGACGTCGCATATCTGCGATATTCGCGATCAAGCGGGTATCCACGCCATTCTTGGGGAGTCTCGCCCGCAAATTGTCTTTCACCTCGCCGCCCAGCCCCTTGTTCGTCGCTCATATGCTGATCCACTAGGGACGTTCTCCATAAACGCAATGGGGACTGCGCACCTTCTCAACGCTGCGCGCGCCTGCGCATCCGTCCGCGCGGTAGTGGTGGTGACGACCGACAAAGTTTACGACAACCGCGAATGGGCCTGGCCCTACCGCGAGACCGATCCGCTCGGAGGAGTCGATCCTTACAGTGCAAGCAAGGCGGCGGCGGAGCTTATCGCCGCCGCCTATCAAAAAAATCTGTGTCGCGGCAGCATCGCTATCGCCACCGCGCGCGGCGGAAATGTGATAGGCGGAGGCGATTGGTCAGAGGACCGCATCGTGCCGGACATCGTGCGGGCAATAACAGCAGATACGCCTATCTTGTTGCGGAATCCGCAAGCGGTGCGGCCGTGGCAGCACGTCCTTGAACTCTGTGAGGCCTATTTAGAACTCGGCACGCGGCTTTTGGTAACCGGGGTGGATTTCGCACAAGCCTTCAATTTTGGCCCGTACAGTTCGGAGCAGGTGACGGTCAAAGAGTTGACTAAGTCGATCCTCGAAATTTGGGAGCGGCCCCGGCATCCTTGCAAGATCGAGCCATCGTCTCTGCACGAGGCCGGTGTTTTGCGCCTCGACATCGCCAAAGCTTGCTCGTTGATGTCTTGGCGGCCACGGCTTGGCGTGCGCGAAGCGCTAGTCTGGACCGTCCGCTGGTATAAGGATTATTATCAAAATCCAGCGAATGCGGCTGCTACGACACGCAATCAAATTCATTCGTTTGCGAAGCTAATGGATTTGCCGCGATGCGCGGGATGACCCCTGCTCACTTCGTTCTTGTGACCGGCGGTAACGGTTTTCTCGGACGGCGTCTGGTTGCTCGACTGCTCGCAGATGGTTGCGCAGTAGCGCTATTGCAGCGTTCCGCCGACTTCGTCGACCACCGAACCGAATTGTTACGGGTCGAACGGCTGGATCCCGCTGAGATCGCTCGCGTGCTTGCGGGCCGCCAATTCGACTGGTTTTTTCACCTTGCGAGTTATGGGGTGCGGCCGGATGACCGCGACATCGGCACGTTGTTCCGCATCAATATCGAGGCGACTAGTGCCCTTATCGCCATCGCTGGCACCTGGCGACCGCGCGCTGTGGTAATCGCGGGTTCGGGTTCCGAATACCAGTTCGAGGGCGTTAGCGCGCCGGTTTCCGAAGATCATCCTTCGGAGCAAAATAACCTTTACGGCGCCAGCAAAGCCGCGGCAACGCTGTTCGCCACTGCGATAGCGACGGCGGAGCGCTTCCCGTTCGCGGCATGCCGTATTTTTGGGGTCTACGGACCCGGCGAGGCACCGCATCGCCTGCTGCCTTGCTTGTTGAGGGGGCTTCGGCAAGAGCAGCGCGTTCCATTATCAGTAGGACTGCAGCAGCGCGACTTTCTTTTCGTCGACGATGTGATCGACGCCCTAATTGCCACGGCATTCGCGCTGGAGGCCAAACCTCAGCAATCGATCTTTAACGTCGCAACAGGTCGACCGATTGAGGTACGCGAATTTGCGCGGGCCGTCGCTCGCGCCCTCAAAGTTCCGGAGTCGCTGCTCGGCTTCGGCGACCTTTCTATGCGTTCCGATGAGCCGATGATTTTTTCCGGCGACCCCGCGCGGCTGCGCGCGCTAACCGGCTGGAAACCCTCGGTCGCCTTAGCGGAAGGAATCCGGCGCTCGCTTGAGACTTAGTCGGCGGAAAAGCATACGGCTTACGCCGAATAGCCGCGATAATCCGTCTAGTGGGAGCTGCATGAGCCATCCTGTGAACCAGACGTCGCCACCGCCGAAGTTGGTCACTATTTCAATTCCCGTGCTCAACGAAGAGGGCAACATTGATCGCTTGCTCGAACGGCTCGACGATGTCGCACGCGCCAATGCGCATTATCAGTTCGAGTTTCTTTTCACCGACAACGCCAGCACAGACGACACGTTCGGCATCCTCGCGAAACGAGCGGCCAGCGACCGTCGCATCCGGGTATTGCGCTTCTCGCGAAATTTCGGCTTTCAACGCTCGATTCTGACCAACTATCTTAACGCGAGGGGTGAAGCGGCAATTCAAATAGATGCTGACCTTCAGGATCCCCCAGAATTGATCACTGAATTTCTTAAGAGATGGCAGCAAGGCTACAAGGTTGTGTACGGCATCCGTCGTCGCCGCATCGAAAACCCACTCCTCAAGCTGGGCCGGCGCCTCCATTACCGCGTAATCCAAGCATTAAGCGACGTGCCCATTCCGCTGGATGCTGGCGACTTCCGCCTCATCGATCGTTTGATCATCGACGAGCTCGCCAAGCAAGTCGATCAGGCGCCCTATATCCGGGGCATGATCGCGTCGATGGGATATCCGCAGATCGGCATCCCGTACGATCGCCTAGCGCGGGTCAGCGGTCGCACCAAGTTCAATTTACCGGCCCTCGTGAGGCTTTCGATCGACGGCGTCTGTAGTCAATCCACTCTGCCAATTCAATACATCACAACATTCGGCTTCTTCACGTCATTAGTCAGCGCGGTCTTGGCCCTCGCCTACTTAATTTCTTACGCGATTGGCTATGGGGCGAGGGTTCGCGGCTTCACTACGCTAGTGCTGCTGATGCTGATCTCACTGAGCCTACAAACACTATTCATCGGCATCATTGGGGAATATGTCGGGCGCATCTACAGCAATGTTAGGCGCGGTCCCCTGACCATCATCGCCGACCGAATAGAACCGCAGCCCGTCGAGGATTCCTGATGGCACCAGTAAACGGGGCAGGCACCATGGCGATCTAATCAGGCGGTGTGTCGGAGACGCTGAACCTCATCTCGGGAGCCTCCGGAGATGCCTGATAGTCATTTCAGAGTCGGATGGTTTGCTGGATGACTTGACGTTGGAAGGTTTCTGCAGCTCGTATTGTATAGCATCGATTAGCGGACGCCACCTTGCAACGATCACATGAACGTCGTTTAGAAGCTTCTGCTTCTTTTCAGGTGGCAGATCAGTCGTCGGGTCGGCGGCGCGGTCCAACTCACGCTCGACCTTCCCCCAGAACGGCGCGCCAGTGGCGTTCCCCAATGCATTTGTTACAGCATGTTTAATTGCGAATTCGAGACTATCAATAACCGTCTCTGCAACATAAATGGTGGCCGCTGAGATAACGACTACCGCAATACAAACCTTGGCAGCAAACTGCAGAATAGTGCTGGATTTTGTATTTTCACGGGGCGGCGTCTCCTCGCTCATGCGCTAGCTCTCCCATAGCTCGTGCCTGCACGGGCGGCCTGCGCGTCGCCATCCTCCAGTATCTCGTTGAGATGTACCCTTGCTAAGCCCATTCCGAATGACCCATCGCCACTTAAACGTCAAGAAGGAATGACATGCTGTCGGGTGAAGGGGCTAGCGGCAGAGGAGAATTGTAATCCGAACGACCGAACAAGGTTATGGTCTTTCGTGAGCTGCGATGAGCTCACGAGGTGCTCGATGGCCCTGCTCTAATGCAATAGTGCTCCCAAGCTCAGGCGTGGCGGTCCAAATGCCGGGCTACAGTTCCTTCCGCTTATGGCTCCGCTAAAACATGCCTCATTGAAGCGGCAAGCATTGCGTTGGGCAAAAAAATCATTGAACGCACAAGGATATCCATTGTATCTTTCCATTTCGAAGATACCAAGGCGTCTTCGGACCTCCCAATCGCGTTGCCTGAAATAGGACGAGCTGGATTGAAAACATCCGCTGCCGTGATGCAGAACTACTGCTGTCGAACAGAGCTGCACGGCGGATACACATCGCACCGCGGAGCAGTGTGTTGAGCGTCGGTAGGGATACGATCGATCTTCTGATTAAACTGCGGATATCCGGGCATCTCGGCGAGCATGCCGCCGTAATGGAAATTGGCGCGCAGCGGCTTTCGGAAGACTTTCTCGCGAACCAAGAGAAACTAGCGCAGCTCGGCGCGGCATTCGGCGTCAAATCGCCGCTAGTTCTATCGCCGCTTAAGTCATCACATGTTCCGCCTGGCGAGCAGGCGCCCCTCGCCACCGATGCTCCGCCGGCCCGTGATTTCTGGCTTTGGTTGGGATTTGATTACGCCGCCATCGACTTAGATGCAAATCCAAACTCAGTCCGGTTCGATCGACGTGATTTTTGGCTTTGGCTTGGATTCGATTACTCCGTCATGGGGAGCCCGAGCTCGATCGCACTCGACCTGAATTATGACGGCGCACCCCCTTATGTGGCGGGAAAATACGATTTGCTGACGAATTTCGGCACCACCAACCACGTCGTCAATCAGCTCAACGCGTTCAAAATAATCCACGATCTGACAAAGCCGGGCGGCATTATGATACATCAAGTGCCAGCGCGAGGAAGGCTGACGCACGGGCTAATCGACTACAATCTCAAGTTCTTTTGGATATTGGCACGGAGCAATGGATATCGCTTCTTGCATGCCGATTGGGCTCAGTCCGAAGTGCCGTATGGCCCGTCAGTTTCTATCATCGATTTCCTCAATACGAACAATCCGTCGGAGGCTACCCTCGATTTTAAGGCCAGCGACGCCGGAATGACACTCGTTATGGAAAAAGTGCGGGGTAATCCTTTTGTCTCACCGACTGATCTGCCGAGAGCCGCGCGGAACAGCGCCATCCGCACCCCCACCTCAGTGAACTGGTCGGTCGCCCTGCGCCGGAGCCTCGGTCTGTTGAACGCCCGCACTTTGCTCGCTCTGGCATCAATATTGATTTATACGTTCGCGGTCCTTTCCCTTCATCAGAACCGATCGAACCGCTGGTATGTTGAACTCGACGGGGGATTCACTGCTGCGTTGTCCAACGTGGTATCTGGCGCTCCGCTGGGCTTCATCTACGGTCCCATCGATAATTTCCTAACCGCCCTCCACGACCCGCCTATGGAGAATGCGGGCATTAACACTCTTGGGGTTCGAAAGATCGCTACAACCCCGAGGCAACTCACGTTGCAACTCGACGGCAACGGCATCGGTTATGTTATTTTTGCTACAATGGCGATGAATCTCTTCGGACCGCACATCTACTCGGCTATACTTCTTTTTTTGCTCCTAGTCGGCGTGTCGGCAATCATTTACGTCGTGCGATTTCGCGATCAGAGATTGCTACTGATGCCGGCCACATTCACAATTCTTACCCTCATGCTGATCACGCCGCTTGCAACTGTGCCGGCGGTCGCTGATCAATTGCCAATCGGCGGCGTTCGCTACTTCAGTGTGGCAGCTATCATGCCAACCCTCTATCTTATCATGGAATTTTTCGACGCGAACTGGAAAGAGACATTTGCATCGGTGCAGCCTTTGCTTGGCTATCGACGCTGGCCCCTTGCCGCACGGCTGATACTACTGATGATACAGGTTTGCCTTCTCGTTTTTGCATATCTTGCTCGCGCGAGCGCTGGCGGCTTTTTGGCGGCCGTTGTGACCGCCGCTCTGATTGCGCTTTGGCTTGATCGCCACAATCGCGCTCGTATCTGGCGCGATGTGGGAAAGATGGGTGTGGTCGCGACCACTGCAGCAGTATTCGTCACGCTTCTCATAGTATCGATGCCGCGCGATTACTGGGACCGAGGGCAAATTCTTGGCGCGTTCTGGGATCGCGCCGCCGAATCCCTAGGCATAAGTCCACATTGGCCTTCACCGGCCATGCGCGCCGAATTCGACTGTACCTTCAGTAAAAAATTTCCTGAAGGCCTCAAACGCGGAACTGACGATGATAATAAGGCGTGCATTTGGTACGCCGAGAACCGTGGCAGGCCTGAGGCCGAGATTGACAAAAAATTCTTCGGACCCGATTACGAAGCCGGCATGCGGCATGCGGTCATCCGGGCAATCGAGCTTGATCCGGTGGATGTCCTGCTGACCGAGATTTGGTACAAGCCACGCCAAATCGTCGACACTGTGCAGAAAGCATTCAATTTCAGAAATGCGACTGTTCATCGAGTCGCGCTGGTCTGCGCTTGTTTGCAATGCCTGCTTTTTCTGCTGTTTATTGTTAGCGGAGTTATGATCTTCGAGAAAAACGTTTTTGCACAATGGCTGGCATTTGCTTTACTCGGCATCTTATCGATACCGCAATATCTCGTCGCCTGGGCGAGCCTTCACCTTTGCGTCGACATCATCTTTTCTGTATTTTCAATAGTTGTTCTCATGTTTGCCATGCCGATTGAAAGTTTGACGCGATTATACCAGCAATACGTTTTACCTGGCGGGCGCCGGTACGTATATCTCAACCCGCGTGTTCCACTC
>CAWIEY010000021.1:0-52189 GCA_963835195.1 uncultured Alphaproteobacteria bacterium | reverse complement strand
GCGGCGGTTGACATGGCTTTAGCAACGGCGTCATCCGGGAAAATCGCCAATATTTCTCGATAGAGGCGGGCTGCTTTAGCGAAATCCGCTTGTTCAAACGCAGCGGAAGCGACCCACGTCATCTCGCTCAGCTTCTTATCTTGGCCTGACACTTTCAGTTCGGGGTCTTCGCTAGCCGTAATGCCAAGGAGTTCGTAGACCATAAAGGCCCGACGACGGCCTTTGACCTGAACCTTGCGCAGCGGCCGTGCGACAACTTCGGATGCGACAGCATCAAATACGCTGTCACTGATGCAAATTGTGGTGCCGAATGTCTTGTTGAGGCCCTCCAGCCGCGACGCGACATTCACGCCGTCGCCCATCACCGTATAGCTGAAGCGTTTGGATGAGCCGACATTGCCGACCAGGACATCGGCGCTGTTCAAGCCGATGCGAACGTGGAAAAGCGGCCGGCCCTCGGCGCGCCACGATCGATTGGTTTGTTCCATCCGCCTCGCGGCGCGCAAAGCGCCTTTGCAAGCGTGCAGGGCTGCATCGCTCAACGGAAGTGGCGCGCCCCAAAAGGCCATGACTCCATCGCCGATGAATTTGTCGACGGTTCCGTGTTCGTCGGCTATTGCCGCCGAGACTTGTTCGAAATACAGCGTCATCTGGCTGAGCAGGTCATCCGGGCTCAGCCGCTCCGCCTGTGTCGAGAAGTTTTCCAGATCGGAAAAGAACACGGTCAGAAACTGCTTTTCGACGCCAAGCCTCAGCGGAATGCCGGATTTGATCAGGTTCCTTACGACTTCCACCGGCGCGAAAGCCGAAAATGATTGGAGCGAATTGCGCAACAGCGCCGCGGCGGATTGCAGCTGGGCGATCTCCCTGACTCTGGAAGCACGGCTTATCGGCTGTTCAAATGACAGGTTTTCGATCGATTTCAGGTTTCCCGAGATTGTTTCGATTGGCTTCGACAGCCGCCTGGAGAAGAAGTAGATCAGCGCCAACTCTCCCGCCACGAGCGCAAGGATGATGGTAACGATCTGACGATTGGTCGCCTTGAGTTGTCCGATGAAATCGTCGGTTGGTGTGAGAATGAGAGCTTCCCACGGCGCTCCGAAGCCATGCGGAACAGGTGAAAACGACGCGACGATCTCCCGACCGTCGCGACGAGAGGCAAACAGAATGTCGTCCTGCTTCGTTTGCACGTGCAATCGATAAGCTTCGCGCACGTCGTCGTCGCCGAGATTTTCCAGGCGCGCGACTTCCAGCCGGCCATCGGTCAGCCTAATGCCTTCGTCCCGCTCGGATGTTGCAATGATGCCGCCATCGGCCGGATTGGCAATGATTGTCGTGCTATTCGGGCTCGCGCGATGTCGTGCCAGAAAACTCGATAGGACATTGAGCGTCAGGTTTGCGCTTGCGCAGCCGATGAATTCGCCGCGCCGGACGATAGGAACTCTTTCGAGAAGGATCGGATATCCGGTGTCGGGGTTGATTGTCGGACCGCTCACGACCAGCCCCCCCGATTGCTTTGCTTCCGCGTATCCGGGCAGCGTCCTGATGTCCAAACTGCTCGGAATGTCGTAGCCGCCAACCTCGTGTTCCCAGTCGTCGAAAAAGGTTCGATGGCGGGCGCGCTTTTCGCCGGCAGAAAAGTCGTCGATGAAACTGGAGTGCCACTTGGCCGTCGAGGGAATCTTGGGATCCGAACGCCGGCGATCCTCGTCTATCCGCGTCACCACACGGTGGTAGCCGTTCTCGAAACTGACATAAGCGGCATCGATCTCCTCAGCCGAAGTGACGGCGCGATAGAGGACGTCCCGGCTGTTTTCGGTACGAAAAAAGCCCGGGTCGGATGCGGCGACCTGCGCGAGTATGCCAAGGGTGCCGGCAACGCCGAAAATCATGTTGTCAACGGCATCGACACTCGCCTGCCCGGTCTTGGCAACCTCTTCTTGCAGTGTGGCCAAAGTTGCTTGCGAAGCTCGATAGTAGTTGAACGCCAGAATAAAAATCAGAATCGGAATGCTCAGACAAACAAACAATGCGATCATGATGTCGCTGAGCTTCGGCTTGCCCAACGCCAGGTCCGGCAAATGCTTTAGGCGCTTGTAAAAGAGGCGGTCCAATATTGAGTTCATTTCGGGGAGTTTGCGCGTTGAGCCGGCGCCAAGATACCCTCTTTAAAAGCGCGAGGGTCTGTTTCCACAAAACGAAGTTAGCGTTTTCAATCGTTCCCCCTGCAGGGAGAGGTGGATGGAGCGGGCACACTCGCGCCTTGGGATGAGGTAAGAGCAACCCTGATGTTTGCCGCCGATCTCGCCCCCGGGCTTGTCACCGCCTGCGCCATCGCGCCGGCCTTGCTGCTGTTGTGGCTCGTGGTCGCCGCCGACAGCCGTCCCGAACCGCCGCGGGTGGTGTGGGCCTGCGTTGCGCTCGGCGCAGTGAGCGTGTTGCCGGTCGCAGTATTGGAATTCTGGCTACTGCATCATCTGCCGCTCTCCGCCGATCCGTTATGGGCGGCCGGCGAGAAAGCGCTTCTGATCGCGGCCCTTCCCGAGGAAGCCGCCAAAATTGCGATCATCGCCGCCATTGCGCTCAAGTCGCGCGCATTCGATGAGCCGATGGACGGCGTGGTCTATGGCACCGCGGTCGGCCTTGGCTTCGCGGCGGTGGAGAACTTTCTCTACGTGAGAGGAAACGCGCACCTCGCCATGGTGGCGGGATTGCGCGGCGTGCTCAGCGTGCCGTTTCACGGCGCGCTCGGCGCCATCGCCGGCGCCTACATTGCCAGCGCCCGGTTTGGCGGCGCGCTCGGCGCGCACAAGGGGTACGGCTGGCCGCGCACCCGCCGGTTCGGGCTGGCCTTCCTCATCCCAGTGGTGCTGCATTGGCTATTCGATTGGTGTGTATTTTCGGTCGGCGTTCTGGCCAAGCAGGCCGCAGCGGCGCCGGCCTCGGGCGCCCGCGGTGTTATTCCCCTGATCCTGCTGGCCTGGCTCGTCGTCGGATTTGGCTCGATCGCGCTTGCCGTGCGGCTGGCGCTGCGGATTGCGCACCGGCAAAGGACTGCGTTGGCGACGAAGCGGCTGCCGCCCATGCATTGGCGCGCCGTTTGGGGACGCTCGCTGTGCGCGCTCGGTTTGAGCGCCGTGGGCATCGCGTTGATCGTCGCCGGCGACGCGACCGCCAAATTCACCGGGCTCATTGCGCTGGGCATCGCCATCGCGCTGTCTGCGCATTGCGCCAAATATCTGAACGCCGCCGCGCAAGCCACGCATCGGCCCTTCGCTCGGGCGGATTTGCGGTGATCTTCTCCCCTCCCTGGCGGGAGAGGGAAGGAGCGGAGAGCGCCGCGAGAACGAGAGAGGCGGCCGCGCGCCGCTCGTCCCCGCGAAAGCAGGGACCCAGCACTGGATTCCCGCTTGCGCGGGAATGAGCGGATCGAAGAGCCCGCATGCGCTCGGCCCGGAATGAAAACGGAAAGACGACGCTAAGCGTGGGAGGGCCAGTGGCGCTCGTGGAACCAGGGCCGGTACACCGTCATCTTCGCGCGCTGCGCCTCCGGCGCGTGCCGCTTGCAGGTCGATGCTTCGTCGCCGCCCGCGGGCGCGGCCCAGCGCAGCTCGACGCAGTCGTTCGGGTTGTAGGCCATTTCCAGACTAGGCTCGCGCTCGACGACGTCCTTGAGAGTCAACGTCCAGGCCGAGCCGTCGCTGCGCGTGTAGGAGAACTTGCGCGAAGAAAGTTCGGACGCGAGCGCGCTCTGCAACTCGGCCTTCACCCCGGCCACGCTTTTGCCAGCCGGGATGGCGTAGCGTTCGGGCCGCCGTGCCACGCGGTCGGGAAATCCGCGCACCACGTCAATGGCGATCAGCAGCCGGAAATCGCGCGCCGGGGTGGAGAAATCTTCCCAGGCGCCGGTGGTTTCGAAAATCGCCGCGCCGTTCGGCATTGCGGCCTCGCCGCGCCCGCTGTTCTGATACTTGCGCCCGTTTTCCACCGCGACCACACGCGTCCGCACTTGTTCCTGCAGCGACGTGATGACGTCGGTCATGGCGCGCATCGGATCGAGCGGCTCCGGCGACATCACCTCATCCATGCGATCGTAAAAGCCTTCGGTGTCGAGCTTCGATTGTTCAAGCGAAAAGTCGCCGTATTGCGGATTCTTGGCGATTTCGGCGTTGGTCAGCCGCCGCAAACCGCCATTCGCCTCGCGCACGATCGGCCGAAAGCGCTTGAAGCCGGGGCTGCCCAGCGCGGGCTCGTGCACAAACAGGAAATTACCGCGCCAGAAGCGCTTGCGTGTCACCGTGCCATCGGGCTCCGCGTCGACGGCGAGGAAGACGCCGGGCGCACCGTTGGCCTCCGGCACGCGCTGCACCAGCATCAGCACGTGACCGTAGGGATCGGCGTAAACCGTGCCGGGGCGCAGCGCCTCCTGCGTCAGCGGCACCGTGTAAAAATCGGTATTGTTGTCGGTCGCCGAGACGCGCACCGCTCCGGATTGGACGACGTCGCCGACATCGCGCAAATAGGCGCCGAAGGAAGCCGGCGCGGACCGTTTCGGCGCCGGCGTGGCGGCAACCGCCGGAGCGGATGCGGGGTCCGGTGCCGCGCCCTGCGCAAACATCTGCTGCAGCAGATTGGAGGGCGGCGGCGGCGCGGCGGCGTTGGTCGCTTCGGGCTTTTGTTCCGGCGGCGGCGCGGGACGCGTTCGCCCGGGGTGCTCGATGTCGAACCACTGATAGCACCTCGGCGGCGAGCCGCCGAAACCGCGCGAGCAATTCGAATAGCCGAACGGCAAGCCCATCTTGAAGGCAAAATAGGCGCGCAAGAAATAGACAAAGTCGGCGCAATCGGGCCGCACTCTCGACACAGCGCTGTCTTCGCCGGCGCCGAGATAATCGAACAGGAAATTGCGCGAGCGGTCGCGCAGCACTTCGTGCCACGCTTTCCACGACGGCTCGGCATCGAGCGGCGCGTCGAACAGCTTTTCGATCCAGGCCGAATAGAGGTTTTCCATGCCGCGATCCCAGGCGGCGCGGATCGGCCACATACTGCCCGCAGCTCCGTGCAGCGCCGGCGGCTTGGTCTCGCTCACCACGATGTCGCGGGTGATGGTCGCGCATTCGCCCGAAGCGCCGGCGCGCACAAGCCGCGCGTGCCACGTTCCCGCGGCCGGCGCGGCGACCTCGGCAAACCAGAAATAAGGCGGCCCGCCTTGGCGGTTGCGCGTCGTGGCGGCCACGCTGCCGTTCGGTGCAATCAATGACAGCTCGCCCGCGAACGGCTTCTCCGCGGCAAAGAGAACGTGCAAGGGCGCGCCCTTCCATGGCGCCAGCGGCGAGGGCAGGACCGCGACCTGGGCGCTTTCTTCGCAAGCCGGGGCGGCCCGCGCCGGAGATGCCGCGAGCAAACAAACGCAGCCGAACACTGCAATCTGCAGAATCCGAGCAGGAGCAAATTTCAAGGCTGGAAACAAAGAAAGCCCCTCCGTACCGCGCCCCGCGCCGACCCATTAGACCATATTGCCGTCCCTTTGGCACAATCATGGCAAAACCCGGCGCTTGCGTCCGCCGCCGGATTGCCCTGCCATTTCGGGCGAATTTTCCCGTCACATTTACGGGATTTCGTAGACCGGCACCTCGCCGGCGACGCCTTTGAGCATGGCGCGCTGCGGCTGCGGCGTGATCCCGGCCCTGGCCAGGAGCGCCGCCGCTGGCGGATGCTCGACCACGGGCTTGGTGGCGAAGATCGCGTCGGAGACCGCAAGCCCCTGCACGCGAGCGGCGATGTTCACGGTCTGGCCGAAATAATCGAGCCGGTCATTGAGCATCACCGCCAGACACGGTCCCTCATGGATGCCGATTTTGAGAATGAGGTCTTCGCGGCGGGTCTCTTGCCCGACGGCGCCGATCGAGGCGCGCATGCGCAAGGCCGCGGAAAGTGCGCGTTCCGGTGACGGGAACGTCGCCATCACCGCGTCGCCGATGGTCTTGACCACGGCGCCGCCCTCGGCGGCGACGATGTCGGTGAGCAGGCGAAAATGCCCGCGCACCAGCTCGTAGGCGACCAGATCGCCGACGCGTGCGTAAAGCTCGGTCGAACCTTTGAGGTCGGTGAACAGGAACGTGAGGTTGAGGATCTTCAGGCCTTGATCGACCGCGAGCGTGTCGGTCCGGTAGAGGTCGCGAAACGTCTGATTGGTGAAGATGCGTTTGGCGGTGAGGTTCGGCCGGCGCTGGCCGACGAGCGCGTCATACTCCTTGGTCTCGAGCCAGACCACCGGCAGAGCGCGCGCCGCCGTGCGGTTGGCCAGCGTCAGTTCGACCGGCCCGGATTTTAGCTCCGTCGTCTTGGTGGGGGCGTGCGCGCCCTCGAGCGTAAACGAGACTTTCTGCACAGTGTCGGTGCGCTCCGGCGCGACTTTCAGATAGTGGCCGAAATGCGAGACCGGATCGAAAATGAGCACCCACCCCGCCGGCGCGTCGATGGTGACGGTTGCGGCTTCGCCGGGTTTGAGCTCGCGCGCGAAGAGGGTGAATTCGCCGATCAGCTTTTGCAGCCCGGCGTCGGACAGATCGACGGCGGAGCTCCAAAACACCTGCCGGTAGTAGTCCCAGAACGGCAGCGTAGCCGGATCATGCGCGGGGATCCTGCGCACGCGCGGGCTTACGGTGAACACGATCTCCACCAGCTCATCGAGCGAAACTTCGAACGAGCGGCCGCACAGCGCGCAGTCATAAGGCTCGTTGTGGACGTCCTGGAGCGTCGTCGTCACGTCGAGCACGCCGCGGCAGGTCGGGCAGAGCACGTCCCAGGACAGTTCGAAAATGCCGAGCTGCGCCGCGTGCAGGAATGCGGCGATGGTCTTTTCTTCGTCGAGCCCGTGCGCGGCGGCGAACGCCAGCACATTGATGCGGGCAAGATCGCGATCGGCGCCCGCGGTGACCAGGCGCTCGATCGCCGCCGCGGCTGCCGGATCGGCGCGCTCGCGCAACGCGGCGAACAGTTTTGGGGTTTCGCTCACGGTCCCGACTTTACGCGAAATTTCGGCAAAATAATTTCTGTTTCATCATTGCCGGACAAAAGGCGCGGAGCGCCGTCTTGGCGTCACTTGATCCGGCAATCCATGCGGAAGAAGAGAGGTCTGAAAAAGCCCGATCGGTGCGGTAAACGCGGGGGGGAACTACGTGGTAGTCTGATAAGTTCTTCCAGCTCCGGCATCCGGAGCGCATTTCATGGAGGCAGACGTGACACCAAATCTATTTTGCAAAGCGCCGGCTCTTGTTGGGCTGATACCTGTTGGGCTGATATTTGGGGTAATTGTTTCATCGTCCGCATTTGCGGCCGACCAAACTCCGGATATGAAAGGAAAATGGGTCGGCAAGACCCACACCATCGTAGCCGGCAGCGGCGGCCATTGGCCGTCAAACAAGGGGACCTTCGAAAAACCAGGGTTGTTCGAGAAAGATCTGGTGATCGAGATAACCGGACAGGAGGGCCGCCGTTTTTGGGGCAATCAGACCATTTCCGGCATGGGCGAGAGCACGCAAGAACGCATGATCGGCGAGCTGACGGGCAAGGGCAACAGAACTGTCGTCATCGTCGACACGGACGGCTACCTGAACGGTCAGCTGGTCGGCAAAAACGCGCTGACCTTTTGCTACACGCAGGCCGGCGGCAAGACGCCGTCCAGCGTCGTGAGCTGCAGCGAGATCAAACGAGCGCCGTGAAGCTTTCCGCTTGGGCGGGACTGGATATAGGTCAAAACAAAAAATAGCGCTGCGCCATGGGCAAGACCTCGGCCGGCGCGCAGGTCAGAAGTTCGCCGTCGGCGCGCACCTCGTAGGTCTCCGGATCGACCTCGATCGTGGGCGTCGCGTCATTGTGGATCATGCTCTTCTTCGAGATTTTGCCGCGCGTATTCGCCACGGCGACAAGTTCTTTCTCAACGCCGAGCTTTTTGCCGAGGCCGGACTGCACCGCCGCCTTCGAGGCGAACACGACCGACGACGCGGTGCGGGCGCGGCCGAAAGCGCCGAACATCGGCCGGTAGTGGATCGGCTGCGGGGTGGGGATCGAGGCATTCGGATCGCCCATCGGCGCGGCGACAATCGAGCCGCCCTTGATGATGCAGTCGGGCTTGACGCCGAAGAAGGCCGGCGACCAGAGAACGAGATCGGCGAGCTTGCCCTGCTCCACCGAGCCGATCAGCTTCGAGACGCCGTGAGTGATCGCCGGATTGATGGTGTATTTGGCGACGTAACGCTTCACCCGCACATTATCGTTGTCGCCCTGTTCCTCGGAGAGCCGCCCGCGCTGCTTCTTCATTTTGTCGGCGGTCTGCCAGGTGCGGATGATGACTTCGCCGAGCCGGCCCATGGCTTGCGAGTCCGACGACATCATCGAGAGCGCGCCGATGTCATGCAGAATATCCTCGGCGGCGATGGTCTCCTTGCGGATGCGGCTTTCGGCAAAGGCGAGGTCCTCGGCGATCGACGGATCGAGGTGGTGGCACACCATCAGCATGTCGAGGTGTTCGTCGATTGTGTTCTTGGTGTAGGGCCGCGTCGGGTTGGTGGAGGATGGCAGTACGTTCTTCAAGCCGGCGACCTTGATGATGTCGGGCGCGTGGCCGCCGCCGGCGCCTTCGGTGTGGAAGGCATGAATGGTCCGGCCCTTGAAGGCCTTGATGGTGTCCTCGACAAAGCCGGACTCGTTCAGCGTGTCGGTATGGATCATCACCTGGATGTCGTAATCGTCGGCGACCGCGAGACAGCAATCGATCGCCGCCGGCGTCGTGCCCCAGTCTTCGTGCAGCTTGAGCGCGCAGGCGCCGGCCTTGATCATTTCTTCCAGCGCCGCCGGCCGCGATGCGTTGCCTTTGCCGGCAAAGCCGAGATTGACCGGAAAGGCGTCGGCCGCCTGGAGCATGCGCGCGAGATGCCATGGTCCCGGCGTGCAGGTGGTGGCGAAGGTGCCGTGCGCCGGTCCGGTGCCGCCGCCGAGCATCGAGGTGACGCCCGACATCAGCGCCTCGTCGACCTGTTGCGGACAGATGAAGTGAATGTGGCTGTCGAAGCCGCCGGCGGTGAGGATTTTTCCTTCGCCGGCGATCACTTCGGTGCCGGGGCCGATGATGATGCTCACGCCGGGCTGGATGTCGGGATTGCCGGCTTTGCCGATGGCGGAGATTTTTCCCTCCTTGAGGCCGACGTCGGCTTTGACGATGCCCCAATGATCGAGAATGAGCGCATTGGTGATGACGGTATCGACGGCGCCTTGCTTGTTGCTGATCTGGCTTTGCCCCATGCCGTCGCGGATGACCTTGCCGCCGCCGAATTTCACTTCTTCGCCGTAGGTGGTGAAATCCTTCTCGACCTCGATGATGAGATCGGTGTCGGCAAGCCGCACACGATCGCCCGTCGTCGGACCGAACATGTCGGCATAGACTGAACGCGAAAGTTTTGCAGGCATCGGCCAGCTCCTGTCAGGCGGCAATTTTGTCGGCAAAGTGCTGTTTAAGCGTGTCGTAGGTGATGGCTTTGCCGCGTTCACGGCGGCTTTGGAGTCCTTGCGGTGAAAAATCGCGGAAGCCGTAGGGGTCGTCCAAGGAGTCCTTCTCGTTGAGCGAAATTTCGACCGGGTCGACGATCTTGTAGTCCTTGAGAAGGGTCTGCAGGCCAGGCGGCAAATCGGGGATATGTTCCTTGATTGCGCTGATCAGCTTATTGAACTGTCTGGCGACGCTGGCATCTTGGCGCAGGCGATTGCCGAAGCGAAGTTGATCGACGCGTTCGCTGACCTCGGCGTAACTTTGCGGCGGCCTCGACTGCAATGGAAACAGGTTCATCACGACCAACAGTTTGTCGACATTCGGGTCGGAATCGAACGCGTCGATCGCGGCGCCTAGCGGCGTGTTGTCGATGAGGCCACCGTCCCAATAACAGGAAACGTTCGTGCCGTCGCCGATCTGCGTTGCCGGAAACTGCGGCGCCAGGCTCGCGCTGGCGAGCACGTGTTTTGCCCCGATTGTTGTCGGCTTGATCTCACCGACCGGCTGGTTGGCGAACCAAGTGAGTTTGCCGCTCGTCACGTCCGCCGCAGTAACGACAAAAGCGGTCGTGCTGGCGTTGAGCGCGGCAAAATCCACGTGGTTGGACAGCGTCGTCAACAGTTCGCGCGTGTCATACAGATAGGTGAAGTTCCAGCCCGGCGAGAACCGGTAAAAGTGCGGCACTTCAAGAAGCGCGAGGTTCGAGGTTATCGCGGCCGGCACGAAGGCGGGCGCCTTGATCTTGAACTCGTCCCAGACCGCGCTAAGCCGCGCGCGCGCGTCGTTGCGATTTTTAGACCCGACAACGCAGGCCGCGTTGATGGCGCCGATGGACACACCGGTAACGATGCGCAAGTCGATCTTCTTTCCTGCTTTCTCGGCGGCGTCCATCAGATCGAACAGCGCTTCGATGCCGCCCCATTCGTAAGCGCCGAGTGCGCCGCCGCCTTGCAAAACGAGACCGATTTCGGTGTTCGTCATTGAGCGTCCATTCGTTGCACCGGTCATCGTCCCATCCTCCGGTTTCAACAAATCCCCAACGTTATCCCCATTGCATTGCACTGGCGCGACGGTGAACGCTTTTGCTTGCATCCTGGCGCCCCGGCGGTATTCTTTGTTCCAGATCACTCGCGTTTGGTTCTGCCAAATGAGAGAGGTCGCCAAGATCGGGTCGGACCGGGGCGTAGAAGCGGCTACCAGCATCGCGCCAAGCTGCCGATAGATTTTGGTCCCAGCCGCGGTAGCAGCGCTGAGAACGTGACGGGCGGGCTTGCGCAAGCCGGCCCGTCATGATTTTTGCGGCCGCTTTTTTTGTGACCGCTTGGCGCCTTTTCCTTCGAGCTTCCCCATCACGTCTTGGCGGAAGCCGTAAACCGTGCGCGTCCCGGCAAGCGCCACGAGTTTCACCTCGCGCGTCTGGCCGGGCTCGAAGCGCACCGCGGTGCCGGCGGAAATATCGAGCCGCATGCCGCGCGCTTTTTTCCGCTCGAATTTCAGCGCCGGGTTGGTTTCAAAGAAATGATAGTGTGAACCCACCTGGATCGGCCGGTCGCCCGAATTGGCGACGGTCAGCGTGACACCCTTACGGCCCTTGTTCAGCTCGATCTCGCCGCCTTTGATGAAATATTCGCCGGGGATCATAGCGCGCTCTTTCACAAAACCCTCTCCCCTCCGCGGGAGAGGGTGGCGAGCGAAGCGAGCCGGGTGAGGGGGCTCGCTTCGCTCAGTCGGATGAGAATGACCCCTCACCCGCCTCGGACCTTCGGTCCTCGGAACCCTCTCCCGCAAGGGGAGAGGGGAAACTCGAAACTATCTGATCGGCTCGTGCACGGTGACAAGCTTGGTGCCGTCGGGAAACGTCGCCTCGACCTGAATCTCCGGAATCATTTCGGCGATGCCGTCCATAACTTGCGCGCGGCTGATGACGTGGGCGCCGCGCTCCATCAAGTCGGCCACACTCTTGCCGTCGCGCGCCCCTTCGAGAATGAAATCGGAAATGAGCGCGACCGCTTCCGGGTGGTTGAGCTTGACGCCGCGCTCGAGCCGGCGGCGCGCCACCAGCGCCGCCATGGCGATCAACAGTTTGTCCTTTTCGCGCGGAGTGAGGTTCATAATGAGGGACTTAGTTTAACCACAAGCGCGGCAGCGGCACACCAGCCAATGCCGTCAATACGCCGATAAGATCGCGGCGGAGCGTAGCTCCATCGGCGGCGACCAGACGGGCAAGCGCAAGCCCATTGAAGGCCGAGGCGCCGACCTCACCGGCAAAGTCGCTTTTGCGGACTGCTGTAAGGTCGGCGTCACCCGCGGGGATTTTAAGCACGCTGGCGATGGCGCCGCCGCCGGCTGCGGTCGCGCGCGCTTGCAGATGTTCGGCGATCGCGCCGTCGAGGCGGAGGCTCTCGGCAAAAGCGAGCGCCCCATCCAACGCGGATGCGCCAGCGGTCGAAGAGGTGTCCGCGCGCGACCCTCTCGCCCATGGCCGAACGGCCGAACACGAGCATCTCCGCGATAATGAGACTAGCGTCCGGCGCGAGATCGGCCTCGATGGTCCGCCGAAGCCGCATCCGGTCGAACAGGATGGTCTCTTGCGGCAGCCAGGCCAGTGTTGCGCCGGCGCCGACCTTGAGCTTCACGTTCACGGCCGTATCCGCTCCGAGCGAGCGGTAGATTTTTTCCGCCGCGGCGGTGCTGACGGTCAGGCGGGCGCCTTCGCCGACCTCAATGTTGAGTTCGAAGCGATCGCCGCCGGTCATGCCGCCCGCGGTATTGATAATGACCGCTTCGAGCGCGCCGCCGGGAGCGACATTCGGGAAGCGCAGCCGGAGCGAGCCCTCTTCGCGCAGCACGCGGCGGCAGCTTCCGCGCGCGGCGGCACCGACCGAAAGCTCGATGCGTCCGACCGCGCGGTTGCCGGCAAAAGTTTCGGAAATGGCGGAGCCATTTCCCCACCGGGCGCTCGTCGCGCGCCGGTGCATGCTTGCACGGCGGCCAAAGCTACCCCCCTCCCGCCTCGCAGTGCTCGGCGACCTCCCCCACAGGGGACTTTAGATCAAATTTCAGCCGAACGTCAAATCGCCATCGCCCGCAGCAGCGCGCCTTCATCGAGCGTGTTGCGGTCGCAGGAATAAACGATGGCGCCGCGCTCCATCACCGCGAAATGGTCGCCGAGTTCGCGGGCAAAGTCGAGATACTGTTCGACCAGCACAATGGCGATTTTGCCGAGCGAGCGCAAATAGCCGATGGCGCGGCCGATGTCCTTGATGATCGACGGCTGAATGCCCTCGGTCGGCTCGTCGAGCAGCAACAAGCCGCGGCCGCATCACCAGCGCGCGGCCGATGGCCAGCTGTTGCTGCTGGCCGCCGGAGAGATCGCCGCCGCGGCGGCGCAGCATGTCCTTGAGCACGGGAAAGAGCTGAAACACGTCGGGCGGTACGCT
The DNA here is from genome assembly GCA_963835195.1 of uncultured Alphaproteobacteria bacterium. Taxonomy (GTDB): domain Bacteria; phylum Pseudomonadota; class Alphaproteobacteria; order Rhizobiales; family Xanthobacteraceae; genus BOG-931. Next base: position 39,202 of record CAWIEY010000021.1, on the reverse strand, counting down.
CCGCTCTGTCGCGTTTGAGCGGGGCAAAGCCGGTGCGCAGGTTCTCCTCGACGCGTCAGCAGCGGAAAGATCTCGCGGCCCTGCGGCACGTAGGAAATCCCGCGCCGGGCGCGCTCCGGCGGCCGCAGCGCCGTGATGTCTTGTCCCTCCCAGGTGATGGTGCCGCGGCTGACGGAATGCTGGCCGGCCAGCGCATCAAGCAAGCTGGTCTTGCCGACGCCGTTGCGGCCCAGCACGCAGGTCACCTTGCCGGGCTCGGCCTTGGAGCGAAACCGCGCGCAGCGCCTGCGCCGCGCCGTAATGCAGATCGATGGCGTTGACTTCGAGCATGGCCGTTTATCTTCCCAAATAGACTTCGACGACGCGCGCATTGGCCGACACTTGCTCGATGCTGCCTTCGGCCAGCACCGAACCTTCGTGCAGGCACGTGACCTTGACGCCGAGTTCGCGCACGAAGGCCATGTCGTGCTCGACGACGACGACGGTGCGATCGCGATTGATGTGTTTGAGGAGATCGGCGGTCTGCTGCGTTTCGACGTCGGTCATGCCGGCGACCGGCTCGTCGACCAGAAGAAGTTTTGGCTCCTGCGCGAGCAGCATGCCGATTTCCAGCCACTGCCGCTGCCCGTGCGAGAGGCTGCCGGCCAAGCGGTCGCGGACCGCCGGTCAGACGGACGATGCCGAGCAATTCATCGATCCGGCGCCGTTCCTCGTCGCCTTCGCGCCACCACAAGGCGGCGCGCGCGCGGCGGTCGGACTTGAGCGCGAGTTCGAGGTTGTCGTTGACGGTATGGCTTTCGAATACGGTCGGTTTCTGAAATTTGCGGCCGATGCCGAGTTCGGCGATTTCGGCCTCGTCGAGCCGCGTCAGGTCGTAAGACCCGTCGAACATGACATCGCCGGCATCCGGGCGGGTCTTGCCGGTCACCACGTCCATCATCGTGGTCTTGCCGGCGCCGTTCGGGCCGATGATGGCGCGCATTTCGCCCGGTTCGATGGCAAGCGACAGATTGTTGAGCGCCTTGAAGCCATCGAACGAGACGCTGACGCCGTTCAGGTAAAGAAGTGCGGACGTGAGCGCTTCCATGGTGCGGTCCTTCAGCTTGTTTTCATTCCGCCGGCAGCGGTTCGGTCACGCCGTCCTCGGCTGCGGCGGATGCGCGGTCGCGCCAAAGCCCGCTCCAGTGATAGAGCGTGCCGACGATGCCGCGCGGCAGAAGCAGCGTGACGGCAATGAACAGGCCGCCCAGCATGAACAGCCAGTACGGCGCCAGGAATCCCGACGTGAAGTAAGTCTTGGCGTAGTTGACGAGCACGGCGCCGACCACTGCGCCCGTGAGCGTGCCGCGGCCGCCGACCGCGACCCAGATCACCGCCTCGATCGAATTGCCCGGCGCGAATTCGCTGGGATTGATGATGCCGACCTGCGGCACGTAGAGCGCGCCGGCGACGCCCGCCATGCACGCCGACAGTGTGAAGACGAAGAGCTTGTAGGATTCCACGCGATAGCCGAGAAACCGCGTGCGCGCCTCGGCGTCGCGGATGGCGATCAAGCACCTTGCCGAATTTCGAGGTGACGATCGCCCGGCAGACGAGAAACGCCAGGATCAGCGCCACGCAGGAAATCGAGAACAGCGCGTTGCGGGTCGTTTCCGCCTGCACGTTGAAGCCGAGAATGTCCTTGAAATCGGTCAAGCCGTTGTTGCCGCCGAAGCCGAAATTGTTGCGGAAGAAGCCGAGCATCAGCGCGAACGTCAGCGCCTGGGTGATGATCGAAAAATAGACGCCGGTGACGCGGCTGCGAAACGCAAACCAGCCGAACACGAAGGCGAGCACGCCCGGCACCAGCACCGACCATCAGGAGTGCGTAGGGGAAGAAGTGGAAGCCGTACCAGGAGAGCGGCAGCTCCTTCCAGTTCAGGAACACCATGAAATCCGGCAGGATCGGATTGGCATAGACGCCGCGCGTGCCGATCTGGCGCATCAGATACATGCCCATGGCGTAGCCGCCGAGCGCGAAGAACGCGCCGTGGCCGAGCGAGAGAATGCCGGCAAAGCCCCAGATCAGATCGATCGACAACGCGAGCAGCGCGTAGCAGGCATATTTGCCGAACAGCGCCACCAGATACGTCGGAACGTAGAAATTGGACGAAGCTGCGAACAGCGAGATTGAGTACCGGCACCATGATCGCGATCACGGCGACCACGATCACAAAGACCGCCGCGCCGCGGTCGATCGAGCGAATGAGGATGTGCGCGTCATGCTTCCACCGCGCGGCCCTTGAGCGCGAACAATCCGCGCGGGCGCTTCTGGATGAACAGAATGATCAGCACGAGAATCGCAATCTTGCCGAGGACGGCGCCGGCATAGGGCTCGAGAAACTTGTTGGCGATGCCAAGCACGAACGAACCGACAAGCGTGCCCCACAGATTGCCGACCCCGCCGAACACCACGACCATGAAGCTGTCGATGATGTAGCCCTGGCCGAGATTGGGACTGACGTTGTCGATCTGGGAAAGCGCCACGCCGGCCATCCCGGCGATGCCGGAGCCGAGCCCGAAGGTCAGCGCGTCAACCCGGCTGGTGCGAATACCCATCGAGGCCGCCATGGGACGGTTCTGGGTCACCGCGCGCATTTCCAGCCCGAAGCGGGTGAAGCGCAGTAACGCCAAAAGCGCGATGAACACGGCGAGCGCGAAACAGATGATCCACAAGCGGTTGTAGGTGATGGTGATGCCGCCGACATCGAACGCGCCGCTCATCCACGAGGGATTGCCGACATCGCGATTGTTCGGCCCGAAGGCGGTGCGTACCGCCTGCTGGAGGATCAACGACAGCCCCCACGTGGCGAGCAAAGTTTCGAGCGGCCGTCCGTAAAGGAAGCGGATGATGGTTCGCTCGATCAGGATGCCGACGCCGCCGGCGACCAGGAACGACGCCGGGATGGCGATCGCCAGAGAATAATCGAACAGTCCGGGATTGTTGGCGCGGATGATCTCCTGCACGACGAAGGTGACATAGGCGCCGAGCATCACCATTTCGCCGTGCGCCATGTTGATGACGCCCATGACGCCGAAGGTGATGGCAAGGCCGATGGCGGCGAGCAAAAGCACCGAGCCGAGCGAAAGCCCGTACCAGGCGTTCTGCACCGCCTCCCACAGCGCCAGCCGATTCTTGATCGCCGCAATGGCGGCCGCGGCGCTTTTGCCGACCGGGGCCGACGTGGTCGGAGGCAGACTCGCGAGCAGGGCCAGCGCCTCCTGGTCGCCCCGATCGCGAATGACGTCGACCGCGGCGAGCTTTTCTGCGTCGCTGCCTTTGTCGCCAGAGAGGACGAGCGCCGCGCGCGCCTCGATCATGGCGCGGCGCACGGAGGCGTCCTGCTCCTTGGCGATCGCGCGCTCGAGCGTCGGCAACGCGCTTATCTTGCGCGACTTGAACACCGCCTGCGCCGCCTCGTAGCGGGCGCCCGGGTTCTTGGCGAGCAGCGTCAGTCCGCCGAGCGCGCGCTTCGAGCGCGCCACGCAGCCGATTGTTGATGCGCACGTTGTCGATATCGGACGGCGCATCGCCGGCGAGCGGCTGCCCGGTCGCGGCGTCGGTCAGCTTGCCGGATTCGTCCTTGACGTAGACCGCCTTTCGCTCGGCGCTGAACATCAGCCTGCCGTCCTGCAGTGCACGAAGGATGATCTCCGCGCGCGGGCTGCCGCTCGCCGCGACATCGTTGATGCCGGTGCTGGTCTCGCTGAAATCGTCGGCGGTGAAATGAGCGAGCGCCTCGTCGAGGCTTGCGGCGCAAGCGGCGGCTGGCCCGAGCAGCAAAAAGCTCAAGGCCAATAGCAAAGCGACGAGGCAAGCTCGGCTCAAACGCATGGCAAGGTTCCCGGCCTTGATGCTGCGGGAAGGCGATACGCCGCCTTCCCGCACACTCACTGTCACGGCGTCGCTACGAGGCGCCGCCGCCGCACTTCTTCGTCACGGTATTGTAGTTGCCGCACTTGAGCTTCACCCAGTCGCCGATCAAGTCCTTGGAGGTCGCGATGTAAGGCGACCAAGCCGCACCGGGCACGAGCTCCTTCGTCTTCCACACCACGTCGAATTGGCCGTCCGGCCTGATCTCGCCGATGAAGACCGGCTTGGTGATGTGATGGTTCGGCAACAGCGTGGACACGCCGCCGGTCAGGTTCGGCGCCTGGGTGCCGGGAAGCGCCTCGATCACCTTGTCGGGATCGGTGCTGCCGGCTTTCTCCACCGCCTTCACCCACATGTTGAAGCCGATGTAGTGCGCCTCCATCGGGTCGTTGGTGGTGCGCTTCGGGTTCTTGATGAACTCGTGCCATTCCTTGATGAAGGCTTCATTCGCCGGAGTCTTGATCAACTCGAAATAGTTCCAGGCGGCGAGGTGGCCGACCAGCGGCTTGGTATCGAGACCGGCGAGTTCTTCTTCGCCGACCGAGAACGCGACGACCGGAATGTCGGTCGCCTTGACGCCCTGGTTGCCGAGCTCCTTGTAGAACGGAACGTTGGCGTCGCCGTTGATGGTGGACACCACCGCCGTCTTCTTGCCGGCCGAGCCGAAGGCCTTGATCTTGGACACTTCGGTCTGCCAGTCGGAGAAGCCGAACGGCGTGTAGTTGATCATGATGTCCTCGGGCGCGACTTTCAGCACATCCGTCAGGTAGGCTTCGAGGATTTTGTTGGTGGTGCGCGGATAGACGTAGTCGGTGCCTTCCAGCACCCAGCGCTTCACGCTGCCGCCGTCCGCGCTGGCAAGATAATCGACGGCCGGAATGGCTTGCTGGTTCGGCGCGGCGCCGGTGTAGATCACGTTGCGCTCGCTTTCCTCGCCCTCGTATTGCACCGGATAGAACAGAAGGTTGTTCAGCTCCTTGAACACCGGCAGCACCGATTTGCGCGACACCGAGGTCCAGCAGCCGAACACCACGGAGACTTTGTCCTTGCTGATCAGCTCGCGGGCCTTCTCCGCGAACAGCGGCCAGTTCGAAGCGGGGTCGACAACGACGGCCTCAAGCTTCTTGCCGAGCACGCCGCCTTTCTTGTTCTGCTCGTCGATGAGCATGAGCACGACGTCCTTCAGCGTGGTCTCGCTGATGGCCATGGTGCCGGAAAGGGAATGGAGAACGCCGACTTTGATCGTATCCTCGGCGCTGGCGGGCAAAGCCGCCGTGAGCCCAAGGGCAAGTCCAGCCGCGGCGGCAAGCCAGCGGCGACCTCGCGGCCGCCAAGCGACCGCGTCTATCGGGTTGAGCATCGCGATGTCCTCTGTTAGACGCGCGCGACCGGCCCGGCGCCGTCACGCCCCGGCAAAATCGCAAGGAGCGTGCCAAGCGAGCGGCGATGTTAAGTTATTGTTTAGGTGCGCGATTTTCGAAATCGTGGACGACGAGTGAAATGGCGCCCAATTTGATTCCGCCCGGATTTTGTTCATTGCCGATTTTTTAGGCAATGGTTGAGGAGTAAAAATGGACCAGACAAAAAACCGTACATGCTGGGAGCAACCCGGCGACGCGGCGGCGACTTGATCTCCGGCGGCAATCCCAGACATGGCCAATCTGATCAGCCGCCGGCAATTCTCCATCGAATGGGGTCACTGCGACCCGGCCGGAATTGTCTTCAACAGCCGCTTTTTCGAATTCTTCGATTGGGGCACGTGGGCGCTGTTCGAGGCGGCGCTTGGGTGTGAAGCCGGCCGAACTTGCCGCTGCCAGCGGCAACGAGACTGTTGCCATAACCGAAGTCGGCGCCCCGTTCATTATTCCTTTGGTCGAGGTCGGCGCCGATTTCTGCTTCCGGTACGCTTCGGCGACGCTCGTGGAGTTGACGTCACAGGTCCGCGAATTCCGCCGCTCGAGCTTCGAGGTCGAGCACCGGCTCACCGTCGGCGACGAGCTTGCGGTGATCGGGCACGAAAAGCGCGTTTGGGTCATGCGCGACCGGGCCGATCCTTCGATCATCAAAGCGCTGCCCGTCCCTGCCGAAGTCATCAAGCGGTTCGAGGCCAAGCCGGTTTGAAGGCGCTGCCCGATGCTGATATGAAGCGGACCGATAGATAAGCGGTCGATAGGTCCGGCATGGCGCGCATTCTTCAACTCACGCTTAACGGCCGCGCCCGCAGCGACGCGATATCCGACAACGTGCTGCTGCTGGATTATTTGCGGGAAAGCGTCGGTCTGACCGGAACTAAAACGGGCTGCGACGGCGGCGAATGCGGCGCCTGCACGGTGTTGGTCGATGATCAGCCGCGGCTGTCTTGCCTGACGCTCGCCGCGACGGTCGACGGCCGGCGCGTCGACACCATCGAATCGCTGATGACCGACGGCCGCCTTTCCGCCGTGCAACGCGGATTCCATGAAAAGCTCGGCTCGCAATGCGGCTATTGCACGCCGGGATACATCATGGCGTCGGCCGGGCTCCTGCGGCGCAACCCGCGTCCGACCGAAGATGACATTCGCGAAGCGCTCGGCAGCAATATTTGCCGCTGCACCGGCTACGTCAAAATTATCGAGGCGGTGAAATATGCCATCGAGTTACACGCGGCCGGCGCTTCGCCATAAGAGAGCGACCGCGGCCAACGGCCGTAACAAACAAAACAAAAGCGGGACGCAAAACACAAAATGAACGAGATCGTGGCGGCCCACAATATCGGCGACTACGTGCCGATGGTCGACGGGCCGGAAAAGGTTTCCGGCCGCGCAAAATACACCGCCGATCTCGTGACGGCGGGCATGCTGGCCGGGCGCATTTTCCGCAGTCCCTATTCGCACGCCGAAATCCTCAACGTCGATATTTCCGAAGCCGCGAAACTGCCGGGCGTGAAAGCGATCGTCACCGGCGCCGATTGCGACAAGGCATTTGGCGTGCTGCCGATCGCCCGCACCGAATTTCCGCTGGCGCGGGATCGCGTGCGCTACCGCGGCGAGCCGATTGCCGCCATCGCCGCCGTCGACGATGCGACCGCCAAGGAAGCGCTGCGGCGCATCAAATTGCAGGTCCGCGAACTTCCCGCCTACCACACCGCGCAGGCGGCCATGGCGCCCGGCGCCATCGAGCTTCACGAGCACCGGCCGCAAAACATCGAGCGCGACGTTTATTTCGAGCTCGGCGACGTTGCCGCGGCGTTTGCCGCCGCCGACCTCGTACGCGAAGGCGTCTACAACTGCGCCGAGGTTTGCCAGAACCAAATGGAGATGCACGCCGCGATCGCCGATTACGATGTCGAGCGCAATCGCATGACGGTGCACGCCTCGACGCAGGTGCCGTATTACGTGCACCTCATGCTGGCGCAAATCCTCGGCATGGACATGTCGCGCATCCGCGTGGTCAAGCCGCATGTCGGCGGCGGCTTCGGCTGCCGCACCGAAACGCTCAACGTCGAACTGATCGCCGCGCTTTTGGCGCGCAAGGCCGGCGGCTGCGTGCGGATCGTGGTCAACCGCGAGGAGACGTTCATCACCCATCGCGGCCGGCCGGAAACCGACATCCGTCTGAAGATCGGCATGCGCAAGGACGGCCGCATCACCGGCGTCGAATGCGAAGCGATCCAGCGCGGCGGCGCTCACTCGGGCTACGGTGTCGTCACCATCCTCTACGCCGGCTCGATGCTGTACGCGATCTACGATCTGCACAACGTGAAATACCTCGGCAAGCGCGTGCTCACCAACACGCCGCCGTGCGGCGCATTCCGCGGCCATGGCACGGTCGACGTCCGCTTTGCTTTCGAAAGCCTGCTCGACGACATGGCGCGCGCACTTGGGCTTGATCCGTTCGCCGTGCGCCGCGCCAATTTGTTGCCAAAAGTGCCGACCTTCACCGACAACGATCTGATGGTGAACAGCTACGGTCTGCCCGAATGCCTCGACTGGGTGGAGCGGGAAAGCGGCTGGAAGGCGCGCAAGGGAAAATTGCCGCAAGGGCAAAGGCCTCGGCATGGCCTGCTCGCACTATATCAGCGGCGCCTCAAAGCCGGTGAATTGGACCGGCGAGCCGCACGCGACGGTCAAGCTCAAGCTCGATTTCGACGGCTCGATCGTGCTCCTGACCGGCGCCGCCGAGATCGGCCAAGGCTCCTCGACGATTCTGGTGCAGAGCGTTGCCGAAATTCTCGGGCTCGAACTCTCGCGCATCCGCATTGTCAGCGGCGACAGCGAGGTGGTGCCCAAGGACAATGGCTCCTATTCCTCGCGCGTCACCTTCATGGTCGGCAATGCCGCCATTGATGCCGCCAATAACTTGAAGGCCGTGCTGGTGCACGCGGCGGCGCGCAAGCTCGAGGCCAAGCCGGATGAGATCGAATGCCTCGGCGAGCTTTATCGCGCCGGCGCCCAAGACAAGGGACTGACCTTCGACGAAGTCGTGATTGAAGCGCTCAAAGACACCGGCACGATAACCGTCACCGGCAACTACTCCACCATTCCGGACTCGCATGGCGGCAAGAAATACCGCGGCTCTGCCATCGGCGGGACCATGGGCTATTCCTATTCGGCGCAGGTGGTCGAGGTCAGCGTCGACGAGGATACCGGCGTGGTGACCGTCGACAAGGTTTGGGTCGCGCACGATTGCGGCAAGGCGCTGAACCGGCTTGCCGTCGAGGGCCAAGTGCAGGGTTCGGTGTGGATGGGCATGGGACAGGCGATGAGCGAGGAGGCCGCCTATCACGAGGGTCTCATGCTCACCGCCAACATGCTCGATTATCGCGTGCCGACCATCGAGAACTCGCCGCCGATCGAGGTTGGCATCGTCGAAAGCAACGATCCGCACGGACCGTTCGGCGCCAAGGAAGCGGGCGAGGGCTCGCTGGCGGCATTTCTGCCCGCGCTCACCAACGCGATCGCCGACGCGACCGGACTGCGCTTCAACGACTTGCCGGTGACGCCGGACCGCGTCTTCGCCGCAGGCGAGAAGCGGGCGCGCAATTCGCCTCCACCCTCCAGGGCAGGGTGATACTAAATGGATGCACTGCCCGACTTTGAACTTGTGCGCCCGCGCACGCTCAATGAGCTGATGGAGGCGCGCCGCGCGCACCCCGACAGCGGGCTGCTCGGCGGCGGCACCGACCTGATGGTCAACATCCGCCGCGGCATCGTCGCGCCGCCGGTGCTCGTCGACGTCAATGGCGTCGGCGAGTTGCGCCACATCAAGGTGGACGCGCAGACATTTGAGGTTGGCGCCGCGGTAACGCTGAACGAACTCGCGGCCCATCCGCAAGTCGCGGCGCATTATCCGGTGGTGGCGCAGGCCGCCGGCCATGTCGCCGGCCCCACCCAGCGCAATATGGGCACCGTCGGCGGCAACCTCGCGCTCGATACGCGCTGCATCTTCTACAATCAGAGCGAATGGTGGCGCGCGGCCAACCATCATTGTCTGAAAACGACAGGCGAAATCTGTCATGTTGCGCCGAAGAGCCGCGGCGTCTGCTTTGCCACCTTCAGCGGCGACCTGGCGCCGGCGCTGCTCACGCTCGATGCCGAGATCGATGTTTCCGCGCCCTCCGGGACACGCACGCTGCCGCTTGCCGATCTTTATATCGGCTATGCCCGGCAAGATGAGCCGGTGACCGAGACGCGCGGCGACGGCAAATATTTTTTGTCGCTGCGCCCGAGCGAAATCATCACCGCGGTGCGGGCGCGCAATACGCCCGCCTTGCGTTCGGCCTACGACAAGATCCGCATTCGCCGCTCCATCGAATATCCGGTCACGGGGGTGGCGGTGGCGCTGCGCCGCGAAGGCAACGCGCTCGCCGACCTGCGGGTGGCGTTCACCGGAACCAATCCACGGCCGGTGCGGCTTCGTGGCACCGCCGAACTGTGCGGCGGCGCCCTCGACGCGCAGGTGTTTTCTGGTCTGGACGCACTGGTGCGCGACCAGATCATGGCCATGAAGACGACATTCACGCCCGGCCATTACCGCCGCCGCGTGGCCGGCGTTCTGGCGCGGCGGCTGGTTGAGCGGCTTTTCGCCGATTAATATCTGGGTCCCCGACGATTGGCGGCGACGCCAAAATCCTTCGATCGCCGTCCCACCGGCGCCACTTGGCTTTCAAGCTTTAACGGTCTTTCCGGGGAAAAAGGAAAAAGACAAAGCGAATCATCGCGTTACCAGAGACTTGAAATTAACGAAGCGCAGCAATTAATTGGGTATCGGTACGGATGCGGTTGATGGGCACGATCCTTCCATTTCTCAGAGGGCAGCCGGTGTTCGATCCCGAAATGTTGGGCGCGATGTCGGCTGCATTCGACCAAGCTTGTCAGGTCCTTAAACTTCCAGAGACCGCGGGGCGCGAGCGCGAAAGCGTCGCCGTCAAGATTGTCGAGCTTGCGCGGCGCGGCGAGCGCGATCCGAAGCGGCTTTACCAAAGCGTTGTGCGCGACGCCGGCCCGAGCTAGTGCTCCGGCTCTGCTTGATCGCCGCACCGGGCGTCTATCGTTCCAATTCGCGCAGTTTGAAGCGCTGAATTTTTCCCGTCGCCGTTCGCGGCAAGTCCGGCCGCACGTCGATCCAGCGTGGATATTTCCACGGACCGGCGCACGCCTTGACGTGGCCGCGTAACGCTTCAAGCAAAACCGCGTCGATCGCGTAGCCCTCGCGCAGCACGATAAACGCCTTCGGCTTGACCAGTCCGTCGGCGTCTTGCTTGCCGATCACCGCGGCTTCGAGCACCGCCTCATGCGAGGCGAGCGCGGCCTCGACCTCGAACGGCGAAACCCACATGCCGCTGACCTTGAACATGTCGTCGGTGCGGCCGCAATAATGATAGTAGCCGTCGGCATCGCGGAAAAATTTGTCGCCGGTGTAGGTCCACTCACCGGCGAACGTGCGCCGGCTCTTTGCGCGTTGATTCCAATAACCCTCGCCGGCCGTCGGCCCGCGCACAATGATTTCGCCGATCTCGCCATCGGCAACATCGTTTCCTTGGTCGTCGACGATCTTGAGCTCGTAGCCCGGTACCGGCTTGCCCGTGGTGCCGAAACGCACGTCGCCGGGCTGATTGCTGAGGAAAGTCTGGAACATTTCCGTCGAACCGATACCGTCGAGCACGTCGGTGCCGGCGACGGCGCGCCAGCGCTCGCCGAGATGCGCGGGCAGCGCCTCGCCCGCCGAGATGGCGAGCCGCAGACGGTCGGAACCGGCGCCGCGGCACATGGCTTTGTGCGCGAGCAGCAGGGCGTAAAGGGTAGGGACGCCAAAAAAAATTGTCGGCCGGTACCGGCGCATGACCTCGAAGACAGCATTCGCGGTCGGCCGGTCCGGCAGCAATATTGTGGTGGCGCCGGCGGCCATCGGGAACGCCATCGCGTTTCCCATGCCATAGGAGAAAAACAATTTTGCCACCGAGAACACTACGTCGTCTTCGCGAATGCCGATGACTTGCCGGCCCATCAATCGGGCCGCTGCCATCAGCGTGGTGTGCACGTGCTTGACGCCCTTCGGTTCGCCGGTCGAGCCCGACGTATACATCCAGAAAGCGACTTCGTCGGACAGGGTCGGCGCGGCGAATGCCGGCGGCGTGCCGTGGCTCGTCAGCTCGGCGAAGTGATAGATCGCCCGCCCGAGTAAAGCGGGCTCCACCTTTGCCTCACCGCCGACCAGAATGATGGCGCGCAAATGCGGCAGGCGATCGAGAATAGGCGCCAGTGTTTTCGCCAGCGGGGCGGCGACGACAATCGCCGCGGCGCGGCTGTCGGCGAGGATGTAGGCGTACTGTTCTGCCGTGAGCAGTGTGTTGAGCGGCAGCGCGATGATTCCCGCCCGCACGCTGCCCCAGAAGGCGATCGGAAAATCGACCGTGTCGTAAAGTAAAAGCGCGAGACGTTCTTCGCGCCGCAGCCCGAGATCGGCAAGAGCGGCGGCGAATCGGCAACTGCACGCCTGCAGCCCGCCGTAAGTCAGCGCGCGGTCCGGATCGATAAAAGCGGGCTTCTGTGCAAGGCCGCGCGCAACGGCGGCGTCGATAAAATCTTCCGCAGCGTTGTACGGCTTACGCTGCAGCAGATCGTCGAGCATGGAGAACCGGCCCCTGGTCGTCTCCCGCTCATGATAGGCTTTTGCCGTGCGATGACAAACAAATGAATGGAAGGCCCGGCGCGCTCTGCCGATTTCGTACCAGCGTAAAGCGTCTTTGTCCCAGCGCGAAACAAGTCAGCAGAAAAGGGCGCCGCATGCGTCCGTCGCCCTTCTCGCTGCGCGCCGCCGCAGCCGCGTCTCTTAGCCAAACAGCGTCGCGAACGCCCAGTAGAGAATGCCGGAAATGGCCATGGCTGCCGGCAGCGTGAGCACCCAGGCGAGTGCGATGTTGCGCACGGTCGAAAGCTGCAGCCCCGAGCCGTTCGCCGCCATAGTGCCGGCAATGCCGGACGACAGCACGTGCGTGGTCGAGACCGGCAATCCGTACATGTCGGCGGCGGCGATGGTCGCCGCCGCGGTGATTTCGGCACACGCGCCTTGCGCGTAGGTCAAATGCGTCTTGCCAATTTTCTCGCCGACGGTGATGACGATGCGTTTCCAGCCAATCATCGTTCCCAGGCCAAGCGCGATGGCCACCGCAACCTTCACCCAGGTCGGAATGAATTTGGTCGCCCCATCGAGCGAAGCCTTATAGGCGTTCAGCGCCTTGATCTCGTCGGCAGAGAGATCGCTGGCCTTGTCTTTGATAAGAAAGCGAATGGCTTCCGAGGCCAGATACATGTCGTTGCGGGTATTGCCGATAGCGTCCGACGGCATGCGGGCCAGCGAACCATATTTCGTGACCTGGCTGGCGATGTCGCGCACCAGCGCGGCCAACGACGGAAAGGTCCCTTCGCTGAGTCTCGTGGCCGGCGACAAAAGCCGTAACTGCCGGACGCGGATTGCCGAGCACGTTATAGCCTGCCGCTTTCTGCTCGATGATCGCGCTTGCCGCCTGCGACCTGGCGGCAAAGATTTGCAGCTGATTGTCCGGCAGGGCGCGATTGAGAGCATAGGCGGTCGGCACGGTGCCGATCAGGATGAGCATGATCAAACCCATGCCCTTCTGGCCATCATTTGAGCCGTGGAAGAAGCTCACCAGCGTGCAGGTCAGAATGAGGATGCCGCGAATCCACCACGGCGGGCTGTTCGCCCTTCGGCTCGGCATAGAGCGCGGGGATGCGGATGACCGATTTCAGCAGGAGCAGCAAGGCGGCGGCAAGGGCAAATCCGAACAACGGCGAAAGCAGCAGCGCCTCGCCAACTTCCTTGGCCTTGCTCCAATCCACCCCCGACGTACCGGTGCGGCCATGCAACAGCGCATTGGTGACGCCGACGCCAACGATCGATCCGACCAAGGTATGCGAACTCGATGCCGGCAGGCCGAACGCCCAAGTGCCGAGATTCCAGATGATCGCGGCGATCAACAACGCAAACACCATCGCAAAGCCGGCGTGACTGCCGACCTGCAGAATGAGTTCGACCGGAAGCAGCGAAATGATGCCGAAGGCGACGGCCCCGCTGGAGGCGAGCACACCGGCGAGATTGAACATTCCCGACCACACCACCGCGAAGTTGGCCGGCAACGAACGCGTATAAATGACGGTAGCGACCGCGTTGGCGGTGTCGTGAAAGCCGTTGACGAATTCAAAGCCCAGCGCAATCAAAAGCGCGACAAAGAGCAGAAGGAAGGGCGCATAGTTGGTGACTTTGGTGCCGGTCGCATCGATATCGGAATAGATGCTGTAGGCGACGAACAAAACGACCGCGGCAACCACGCCGCCGAAAATTATGCCGGTGAGCGGATTGATGGTGCCGGTAAGATCCGGTCCCTTGCGGGCTGCCGGTTCGATCGAACCGGGTAGGGCGACGTCACTCATTGGGATCCCTCTGCGTCCAGAAGGGGTCCAGCTTGCGCGTCCGGTGTGACAGTCGGATGAAAAACGGCGTCGGGTAACTTGGTCGAATAACTTACAAGCGCACCGGCGAGATTCAGCCGTTATGTGTCGAAGCCGCCATTTTCGGTTTGACCAGGAGCTTCATGCCCATGCCGATCTTGTCGGTCAGGTTTTTCTGCGACAGACACGCGAACAGGCACAACGTCTCGCAGACGACGGTCTCCTCGCGCCGCTTGACGGCCTCCGGGCTCTTCAGGTGATCACCACAGTGTTTTTCGGAGCGGCCGATTTTTCCATGTCAGGACACCGCCGCCGCGGGATGCCGCTCGTGGGCCGCGCTGATGAACTTGAGCGTTTCGGCGACATTGGCGAGGAGGCATCCGGCGCGCTTCGCCGTGCTCAGCCCCCATTCAAGCAGACCGGGCGAGACGCCAAATCTGCCGGGCTGGTCGGCGACGTCATGGCTGTAGAAAATGAGCCAGCCGCGCCGTTGCACGGTTTCGGCAACCAGCCGGGCAATTTTGTCGCGATCGAGCGCGGCATTCTGCAGCGGCCAGGCCTTGAGCGCGCCGAGGTCGGCGAGGCCGGTATTGATGCCGGCGTGACTCGATCGGCACGAATGAAAGCGGCTTTCGAGATAGCGTTTGGTACGCACCGAAAGATCGCCGTAGGGATAGGCGAAATTGCGCAGCACGATATTGCTGTTGATGCCGGCAAGCACCGCCTGGTTTCGGTCGAGTTCGGACTTGAGCTCGCCGAGCGTCATATGACGGACGGCGGGATGCGAGTAGGTATGGCATCCGATCTCGTGCCCGTTTGCCCAGATCGGCCGCAATTGATCTATTGAAGCGCATGCCGGACCGTCCGGGCTGGTCGTGCCGCATCCTCGGCCGGCGACGTAAAAGGTACCCCGAGCGCCGTAACTCTCGAGAATGCCGGCTCCGAGTTCGCAAGCCGAAACGGGCACATCGTCGAAGGTGAAAGTGACCAGCGGCGGCATGCCGCGCAAGTCGAGGAGCTTGCTGCGGCTATTGCGCGCCAGAAAGCGAGCGGCCATGCCGCTCACACGCATCGACAGCGAGGCTGCGTTGGGATCCTCCAGAGGTGCGGCTGACATGCTAGCGGTATTCCTCGTAAGAAATTCCGAACTCGGCCGCGATGCGTCCGGCACCGCGGGCGGTCCACATCAGGCTGCGGACGGCACGCTCCTTTCGCCAAGCTCTAGGCGGCGGGCGCCGGCAAACAAAGTCAATTCAGCTATTAGTCTTAAGAGCGCAGCGATTTAGCGCGATGCGTTCCACAACAGCAGAAAGACGGCTGCGAGCAAGATGCTGCGCAGAGCCGTTGCCGCATCACTACGCGCGGCGGCTGGCGAATTGTCCGTATGCAAACGCCCGAGCTGGGCCACTGCTACGCTTTCTTGCGCCGGCGCGCAGGGCTTCGTCCGCCGTGGCGCGCGCTCACGCCGCGCCGACGCCGGTCAGCACCGCGCCGCGAACTTTCCGCGCGTCCCGCCCAAGATCGGCGATGAGGCGTTCGATCGCCTCGGTGTTTTGTTCGTCGGCTCTGGCGACCAGGATGATGTGATCGACGAGGCTCGCGAACAGGCGCGTTGCAGGGATCGCCGTTCAGGCGAATGGCGGCGACAATCACCATGTCGAAGCGCTTGGCCTGCTCGAATGCCTTCTTGACGTCCGCTTCGCGCAGCGAACCGTTGCGGCGGCTGCCTGGGGCGACGAACGGCAACAGGTTGATGTTCGTATCGGCGTCGCGGACGACGACCTCGTCGAGATTGCGGCGTCCGGCGGCGACGTCGACCAGGCCGGCATTGGTGTGATCGGCATCAAGCGCCGAAAGGGTTCGCCGCTCGACGTCAGCATCGATCAGCAAAACGCGGTGCTTGACGGTCGCCGCCGCGGCGAACATCAGCGCGACCGCTACCGTATCATCTTCATCGGTGGAGGTGATTACCAGCACGCTGGGATTGCCGGGACCCTTATGAGCCTCGCGCACCGCGTCGTGCACCTTTTCGATTTCCGATGCAAAACGCGATTTGGGATCCTCCGCCGCGCTTAGTCCGTAGCTGACGTCGACGTTGGGCAACACCGCGAGAATCGGCAGCGCGGCGGTGTCCGATGCGGCCGGGCGCAGCTTTGCGGTCGCCGCCTTCAGGCGATCGAACAAGGAACCGAGCCCGCTCCGCGGCGGCTTGATTTCGGCTGGCGGCGGCCGCGTCAGCACGAGTCCGGTACCTGCGCCGGCGCCGATGAAAAGCGCGGCGATCCCCAGCAGCAAATTCGACGGCGGGAAACTGCGGTGCAGCGGCGTATCGGCCGGCGAAATGACGCGAATGTTCTTGGTGTCGATCCGCTCCTGTTCGCGGGTCTCCCGCGCGCGCACCAGAAATGCCTCGTAAACCGCGCGGTTTGTCACCACGTCGCGCTCGAGTTCGCGCAGCGTCACCATGGCTTCGTTGGTCGCGATCGCATTGCGCTTGAGCCGTTCCAGATTGGCCGCCAGTAATTCATCATTGTCGCGCGCGCTCTCGTAATCCTTTCGCGCCGAAAGCGCGATGCGATGGATTTCGTCGTCGATATTCCGCCGCAGCCGGTCGGCTTCGGCCTTTATTTCGATCACCGCCGGATGGCGCGGCCCGAGCGTGGTCATTTGTTCGGCCAGGCGGCGCATCACCTCGGCATATTGGGTGCGCAGCATGGCGACGGTCTGCCATTGCACCGCCTCGGGAAAGGCGCCGGTTTCGTTCGTAGACGCCTGCAAACGCTCGACCTGGTCGAGCCGCGCCTTTGCCGCAGCGGTCCGCGCTCGCGCCGCGCTCAGCTGATTATTCAGGTCGGAGAGCTGCTGGTCGTTGATGAGTTGACCGCCGGCGCTGAAAATATTGTTGTTGACTTTGAAGTTCTCGACCCGATTTTCCGCCTCGTGCACCCGCTCCTTGAGCTCGTTGAGGCGCGAGGACAGCGACTGCGACACTTGCCGGGCGGCTTCGGACCTCACGTCGGTCTGTTCGGCGAGATAGGCGCGCGTGACCGCGTTGGCGATGCGCGCCGCCTTTGCCGGATCGCGGCTGGTGACGCTGACGTCGACCACATAGGTGCGCTCCGCGCGTTTGGCCGCAACGCTGCGTTTGAGCGCGTTCAATGCGGCGATCGCAGGGTCGAGATGAGCGTTGCGCCTGAACCATGACGGGGAGCTGGTAAATTCCGGATCATGGGCGAGGCCTTCGGCGCTGACGACCCGCCGCAGCACGCTGTCGGATGTGAGCACGCGCACTTGGCTCTCCACTTGCAGCGCGGCGGCGTCATTTGCGGGATTGGCGGGGGTGAGGTCGCTTCCCACGGCGTGCAAATCGGTGGGGTCGATGAGTATCTGGGTTACGGCGGTGTATTTGGCCGGCACCAACAGCACGAAAAGGACGGCGAGAAGCAGAGCCGCCGCCGTCGTCATCAGGATGGTGATCTTGCCGCGCCAGATTTGGCGCATCGCGCCTTGCAGATCGAAGCCGGATGCGGGCGCCGAGACGAAGGGACGGTTCCGCCGGCCGGCGAGAACCGTGTGAAATTGGCGCGGCGCTTCGAACATTGCCGAAACTCGTTGTCAGCCCGGGTGCCGGCCGCGCTGATGGTTGCGAACGGCGTCTTTTTTGGGCGCCGAAATTTGGCGCACGCGCACTTACAGCCCATACCACCGGCCCAAGCGGCGCAGCATGGTTAAAAATTCATAAAGAGCCAGGGTTAACGCTTAGTGTACGGGCTTTGCCGCAAGGCTGTCTATGCTGCTGCCCGTGCGGTGCATTTCAGCGGCGCAACAGCCGCCGCGCCACCGCGCCGGCGAGGAAGAGCCCCGCCAACAGCGGGATCCAAATCAGGACCGCTCCCACCAACGCGAGCAGAAAAACGGCGGCCAGCAAGCCGAGGATGAGAAAGATCAGGACGAGGCCGATCGGTCCAAGCGGGCTTACATAGATCCGGTGCCTCGCGCTGGAGGAGACATAGACGCGGCTATGCGGCCACCCAAAGGACTGCGGTCTTTCGGGCGGGAGGATTTCCGGCTCTACCGCCGGACGCCGCGGCCGGTTGATATCGTCGCTCATCTTGCGATCACCAAAGTCGTCGTGCCTGGGATATGTCAATTCATCCCGGTATTAACAAGCACCTTCGCGGCGGCGCGCCGTTCCCATGACGGCGTCCTGTCCGCATGCTAGCGTCGCATCATGAGCGGGTGTCGAATAAGCATGAGGCATGGCGTCGCAATCGGCCTGTTGGTCGGAGTGGGAGTCCTCGCCGGCATTTGTGACGGAGCGATGGCCGAAGATGCCCCGGCGCTGAGCGACGGGGCCAGCGCCATGCTCGGCACCTGGGAATTCTCCAACGCCGATCACGACAAAACCTGCCGCTTCATTTTCCGGGCCGACCAGGTGCCCAACGGCTACAAGCTCGACATCGATAAAGACTGCCCGACGGTTTTTCCGGCGACGCGCGATCTTGTCGCCTGGACGGTCGATAACTTCGGCGGTTTGCAGCTGCGCGACGCCACGGGCAAGGCGGCGATTGAACTCACGGAGGCGGAAGCCGGCCTCTATGACGGCTTTGAGCCGACGCAGGGCCGTTACATACTGCAAAGCGCCGCCGCTGCGCCGATCCTCTCGGCAGAGGATATGATCGGCGATTGGGCGATAGCGCGCGGGACCGGCAAACCGATCTGCACGCTCACGCTGGCGCGCACGCCCGCTGGCGCCGACGCCATGGCTGTCACGATCAAGCCCGGCTGCGATGCGGGCGTAACCCGCTTCGCGCCGACGTCCTGGCGCATGGACCAGGGCGAACTGGTTGTGCTCTCGGCGCGCGGGCAGAATTGGCGCTTCGAAGAAAATGACGCCAATACTTGGCAGCGCGTCCCGGAAGGTTCGGATCCGGTGCTGCTGGTCCGGCAATAACGGCAAGCTTCGATAATCGAGTGGCGACATGGACGATGCACCGGCGATTTTTCGCGCCAAGCAAAGCGGATTTCTGCCCGACATTCTCGGTCTTGATTGGACGGAGCTGCGGCATGGTTTTGCCCGCGGCCGTTTCGAGGTCGTCAAACAGCATCTGGCGCCAAACGGCTACCTGCATGCCGCGGCTGTCGTGGCGCTGGCCGACACCGCGTGCGGCTATGGCTGCATCGTGTCGTTGCCGGAAGACGCGGCCGGTTTCACCACGATCGAGTTAAAGGCCAACTTTCTCGGCACCGCGCTCTCGGGCGGCGTGAGCTGCGAAGCGCGTCTGCTGCACGGCGGGCGGACCACGCAAGTCTGGGACGCGGAGGTCAAGAGCGAAGCGACCGGCAAAACCATTGCGCTGTTTCGCTGCACCCAGATGCTTCTTTCCAAGGCGCGCGGCGCGCAGTGACGGCTGCCCTCGATTGTCGTGCTTGCTCAGCGATCGTTTAGCTTGCTTTGCGCTGCCGGCCTTCACCGCTCCGCGCTGGACCGTTCAAGGACGCGGAGTTTGCGGACGGTCAGTTCATCGACCTCAAGCGAACGGAAACGTGCCCGGCCGATAGCCAGACGTCCAATTGCCATGCGGCCGATCGCAAGCGCGCCGATAGCCAACGCTCCGACCGCCGCCGCCCCTATGGCGAGCGCCAACAGTCTTGCGGCGGGGGGAATTTCCCGCCGCCTCGCTAATTTCGCGCGCCATGGATGCATCTCCTGTCATCGATTTTCAGGTCGCCAATCTCCGCGCGCCCATTCTGGCGACCAGACATGATCGCTCCATTTTACGCCGCGCGCTTGCCGCGCTGCAACAACGCGAACTTTTGAAGCGCTTTGCCGACAGCGAGTGCTATTATGGCGTGGTCGAGGGATGGCTCCAGCCGCCCACGCAGTGGCCAGGAGAAGGGGAGTGAATCATGACAGCAGGCACGAAATTGATCTTTCCCGCGCTCGAGGGATTTTACGTGTCGTGGCGGGACATCGCCTATACGATTGTCCGGGTGATCATCGGATTTAATCTGTTTATGCACGGCTGGCAGAAAGTCACCAGCTTCGGGGTTGCCGGCGTGAGTGGTTACATGGCGAAACTGGGGTTGGAGCCGGCCACCGGCTTTGCCGTTGTCGCGATGCTTCTGGAAACGATCGGCGCCATTTGCATTATCATCGGGCTGTTCACCCGCGTTTTCGCCGCGGCGCTAGCCATAGAGATGTTGATCGCTCTTCTCTTCGCGCATATCGCCGGCGGGTTTTTCTTCAACAACGGCGGCACGGAATATGTGCTCCTGCTTGGGGTCGTGTTGTTCGCCATTGCGATCCGAGGCGGCGGTCCTTATTCGGTCGATCGTATGATCGGCAAAGAGCTATAGAGCGGCCCGCTGTAAGGCGACGATTTCCACTTCCGTCGCATCAATCAAAGCTGGGATGCCCCGGCGTATCCGCGGGGAATGCTGGGTTATTACTGGACGAGCGCTTTTCCTGGCCTTCAGGGGCCAGGTTGGCGCTCGCATTTCGCTTACCTCGCTTGCATTTGCGGCCCGGCGCCGTGCTGCACTTGTTTAGGGATATCGCGAGCACGATATCCCTGACCTTACGTTCAGCAGATTAGAACCGCGAAAGCGGAACGCATTCTACAGCGCGCGCATCCATGAAAAAGATTGGTTTCCTGTCGTTTGGCCACTGGACCCCTTCGCCGCAGTCGCAGACGCGATCGGCGTCCGATGCGCTTTTGCAATCCATTGACTTGGCCGTCGCTGCCGAAGAGCTCGGTGCCGACGGCGCTTATTTCCGCGTCCATCACTTCGCCCGCCAGCTCGGCTCGCCGTTTCCGTTGCTCGCGGCAGTCGGCGCGAGGACCAAGCGGATCGAGATCGGCACGGCCGTCATCGATATGCGCTATGAGAACCCGCTTTACATGGTCGAGGACGCCGGCGCGGCCGACGTCATCGCCGGCGGACGCCTGCAACTCGGCATCAGCCGCGGTTCACCCGAGCAAGTGATCGATGGCTGGCGCTATTTCGGTTACGCCCCGCCCGAAGGAATGACCGATGCCGATATGGCAAGACACCATACCGAGGTCTTGCTCGAGGTGCTGCGTGGCAACGGCTTTGCCAAACCGAACCCGCGGCCGATGTTCGCCAATCCTCCGGGACTTCTGCGCCTCGAGCCGTATTCGGAGGGCCTGCGCGATCGCATCTGGTGGGGCGCCGCCACCGATGCCACGGGCGAATGGGCGGCCAAGCTGGGCATGAACCTGCAGAGCTCGACCCTCAAAATCGACGAGAGCGGACGCCCATTCCATGTCCAGCAAGCCGAGCAGATCCGGAAATTCCGCGAAGCATGGAAAGCCGCCGGTCACACGCGCGAGCCGCGGGTGTCGGTCAGCCGGAGCATCTTCGCCCTCGTCGACGACCGCGACCGCGCCTATTTCGGCTACGGAAACGAGAACGACGATACGATCGGCTATCTCGGCGGCAACGAACGCGCCATTTTCGGCCGCAGCTATGCCGCCGAACCGGACGCGCTCATCGAGCAGCTCGCCAAGGACGAAGCCATCGCCGAGGCCGACACGTTGCTCTTGACGGTCCCCAACCAGCTTGGCGTCGACTACAACGCCCACGTCATTGAGGCCATCCTCAAACACGTCGCCCCCGGCCTCGGCTGGCGCTGATTAAAGTCTCGCCGGTCGCGGCCGTCCTCGTTCTAAAATCGACGTCGGCGTCGGCGAAGGCGGCTGTCGCGGCGCGGCTTAGATCGATTGTAGCCGCGGCATCAGCGCCTTGGCGTTCGCCGTGCCGATTTTGCGTAAATCGTCGGCGGCGAAGATTTTCTGCAGGCCTTCGATCTGATCGGTGCCGTGGCGGTAGGGAAAATCCGTACCAAACAGAATTTGCGAGGTGGCGACGACCTTGGTCAGCGCCGCCATTGCCGCCGGGTTGGCGACCTGTGCGGTGTCGTAATGAAAGCGCTGGATGAGCGGCATGACGCCTTCGCGGGCGTTGGCGGCGGCGACTTTGCTGATGAGCGGCAGGCGCACGAAGCGTTCGATGAGGAACGGCATGGTGCCGCCGGCATGCGAGAAGATGAACTTGATGTCGGGGCAGCGCGAGGCGGTGCCGGTGAACATCAGACTCGCGATGGTGCGCGTCGTGTCGGTGCCGAATTCGATGATCGGCTCCGGAACCTCGGCGATCAAATTGCGGCAACAGCTCGCATCCGTGGGATGGGTATAAACCACCGCCTTGCGGCGATTGAGCTCGTCCATAACCGGCGCGAACGCGGGATCGCCGAGCCATTTGTTGCCATAGCTCGTGAACATGCCCACGCCGTCGAATTTGAGGGTGTCGAGCGCATATTCGATTTCCTTGAGTGTGGCGTCGACGGCCGGCAACGGCAGCGCCGCGAACATGCCGAAACGGCGCCCGTGGTCGGTGATGAGCTTGGCACCATAGTCGTTACAGGCGCGCGCCAAGTCCGCGGTGCCGGCAGCATCGCCCTCGCCGAACCAGACGCCGGGCGTGGTGATGGACAGGATGGCGGTGGCGATGCCGGAGGAGTCCATGTCGGCGAGCGATTTCTCCGGGGTCCATTCGAGCGTTGGCGGTGCGCCGAGATGCTGCTTCTTCAGGTCGGCGATATAAGCCGGCGGCGCCAGATGATGATGCACGTCGATCAAAGCCGGCTTTGCCGGCGTCTCCGCCTGCGCGCGCCGCGGGGCAAGTCCGCCCAGCGCAAGCGCCGCGGCGCCGCCGAGCATGCTGCGCCGGCTCACCTTCGATGCCGCAGCGATACCCGTCCCGTCGCAGCAGCTACAACCGCGAAACGACCATTTCCCGTGGGCGCTCAGCTTCATGGCTCGTCTCCCTTTGCTCTTGCGATGAGCGAACGGGGCGTATTCCGGCGAATCCGCAGCGGAAAACGCGCCTCACCTCAATTGTAACGGAGGCGAACCGATTGTCATCGGCGTAGATGTCCGCCTGGTCGAGGGCGGACATCCGGGAGTATAGGGACGTTCGCGACCTGCCGGCGCATCGCCATGGCATTTTAGCGATGCGCCGAACGCAGCCGGGGAGGTTGCGGACGAAAACTTCTCGTCACGCCAGGTGCAGTATGTGGTTGGCCAAGGTGCTGTGCTGGAACTGCTCTGCTATTTCAATCGCGCCAGTATGTCCACCGGTGTCCGTCACAACAAACGTGTCGCTGGCGTTGTAGCCGACATACGTATCGCCCTTCGTCAGGTGTCCCAGCGAACCAATAAAGGACGATAAGCTCGTGTCCGTCGTCGGCTCATTCACCGCGAGCGTGTTGCCCAATTGGTTGCCAGAGACCACGACCTCATCGCCCGTCGCGGCGCCGGTTACCGTCGTGAAATGCGTGCCGTCGGTCCCGAGAGCGAAAGCAAACGTGTCGGGATTGGTGTGAGTGCCGACGGTCACCATGTCGCCGGAACCTGTCCCGGTGGCGATAAAATCGCCGCCCGGGCCGGAACCGGACAAAGCGACCTGGTCATTATTGCCATTGCCGAGGGTAATGGTATTGCCGCCGCCGTCGCCGCCGGTGACGCTATCGCCGTTGCCATTGCCGAAGGTGAAGCTGTCGCCGCTGAGGCTGGCGAACGCAAGCACGCTGTCGCCCGCGCTATTGCCAAAGCTGATAGTGCTACCGTTTATGTTGTCCACGGCAAGGACATTGTCGGCGGTGCTGTTCCCTGCGACATCGCCGAACGTGATGGTGCTGTCATTTATGCTGCCGAAGGCATCCACATGGTCCCCGGCGCCATGGCCGAGGGTGATTGTGTCGCCGCTCAGGTCCACATTCGCTATGACAAAGTCACCGGCGCCACTGCCGAGGGTGATGGTGCTGTCGCTGATGCTGCCCCCGTTACCCGGAGGTGACGGTGCGGTGATCACCGAGTCCTCGGCGCCGTTGCCGAAGATGATGGTGTCGTTGCTCATGCCGTTGTCGGCGGTCATATGGTCCTCGGCGCCGTTACCGAAGGTGATAAGGCTGTCGTCGATGTTGTTGGCAGCATGCAAAAAGTCGTTCGCGCCATTGCCGATGACGATGACGTCGTCGCTGAGGTTGCCGCCGGCGCCGCTGGTAATGAGATCGGTGCCGTTGCCGATGAAAACGGCGTCGTGAGAGCCGATCGAGATCTGATCGTTGCCGTTGCCGATCCCGACGAGGTCGAAAGACCCCATCGATATCACATCGTTGCCGTTGCCGATGCCGACGAGGTCGTAAGACCCGATCGTTACCAGATCGTTTTCGTTGCCGACGAAGCCGAATGTGTGGGACCCGATCGTAACCGATGCCTCGAGCGCAGGCGCGTGAAGCATCGCGCCGATGGTGTTGACGTTGACGTCGTTGCCTTGAATGACGATCTCGTCGCCGGTCGAAAGATAGACGTCGACCTCGTTGTTGCCGTTCTGCAGCGCGTAGAGCGCTGTGTCGAAGCCCGGGTCGAGCGTGATCGTCCCCCCGGTCCAACCGGCTATCGTGTCGATTTCCTGCCCGCTCGCGGTCACGGTATCGGTGAGCGTTACACCGGAACCGCCATGGGCGAAGGTGTAATTGGCATCCAATGTCAGACGTCCGCTCCCGTCCAGCCGCTGAAATTGTTGTTGGAGACCGTGATACGTTCCCGGTACTGGAACGTAAGCCGTTCCATAATGGGAATTGTAGTAATCGGCGACAGCGCTCGAAACCGTGCCGAGAAAGATCGCCTGGTTTCCGGAGCCGGAATAAACGAATTTCCGGAGATGGTGCCGCTTGCAGCGTCGTCGGATAATGTCGGTCTCCCGTTTGCCGTTGCTGTGCCAGTGAAAGTATTGTTGATGAAGTTGACGTTGGGTGGAGACCGTTATATGCATCGAGTGCGCCGATTCGCGTAAGCGAGCGCGAAACCGTCCCGGCAAAGGTGTTTGCCTCAATGGTAAGATTGTCGGCGCCAAGTCCGGTGACGACGTCGGCTCCCAACTGGGTTGGACTATTTGCCGATAGAATGTTTCCTTCCAAAGCGTGCGTTCGATCCAAGGATTTGAACCGCCACGCCGCCGTCACCGGTAGCCGATATCGTAAAGCCGTCGCCGGACAGGTCTCCGATCTGGGCATTATGACAGCGGATGTTTTCTGTCTCCGGTTGCTCGCCGCTGGAGACGTGATCGATCGTGACGCTTGGACTCACCAGTTGATATTAGTGTTTCGCCTGGGCTGATCGTCTGCGGACCATAAGTCCCAGGCGATAATGTTGTTGTCCATGACATAATACCCTCCCCCTTGCGCTAAGTTTGCACCGCGCAGCTGATGTCCCGAAACGCCAATGTGAAGCTTCGACGCGCCCCCAGGCCTTCCGCAACCCTAGGTAATTGAGCAAGTTAATCGGCGCCTCGTCAAGGTACTCCGCCATGCGACACGTTTGCCTTCTCCCCCGATGGTGAATGCCGCGCGTGACGGCCGTGTGAAAGCCCACACCGGCGGCAATTAGAGGGTCCGTTAGCGGAGCGGCCGCTCTGACCGATGGCATTATTGGTGGTTTAGAACGCCAGTCACCTGCCGCGGGGGTGGGTGGCGCTTGCTCGACAGACGCGGCACCGCCGTGAAATGATCCTGTAATCGGCGGTGGCGGCGGCGTGGTACGCCCACGATCGCCGGCCGCTAAGGGGGAGCAATGGCGGACGCCAAACATTCGGATCGTGCGAAGCTCGTCCGGTTCTGGGCGAGCGCGCGCGGATTTTGGCGTGACAAATCCGCCATGATCGCATGGCCGTTGACGGTCGGCCTTGTGGTGATCGCGGTATTGCAGCTCGCCGTGCAGTACCGCCTCAATTACTGGAATCGCGATTTCTTCAATGCGCTCGCCCTGCATGACGGCGACACGCTGTGGCACCAGGTCGGCGTGTTTGCGCCTCTCGCGATCATGAGCGTCGGTCTGTCCGTTATTTCGGTATGGGCGCGCATGACGACGCAGCGCAAATGGCGTCAATGGCTGGCCACCTATATTCTCGGCGACTGGTTCGCGGACGAGCATTATCGCAAAGTCGAAACGGTCGGCGGCGAATACAAGAACGCCGAATACCGCATCTCCTATGACGTGAAAACGGCGACCGATTCACCGGTCGATTTGACGCTGGGGCTGGTTAATTCGGCGATGACTGCAGCCGTCTTCACCGGCGTGCTCTGGTCGGTCGGCGGCGCGCTGAAAATTTCCGCGGGCGGCGCGACGGTGACCATTCCGGGATACCTCGTTATCGGCGCGGTCCTTTATGCAATCCTGTTTACCGGCATCATGCTGGTGATCGGCCGCAACCTGCCGTCCGTCATTCAGATGCAGAGCCAGGCCGAGGCAGAGTTTCTGGCATCAGCCAATGATATCCGCGAGTCCGCCAGCCATCCGGCGAACGATCAAGATCTGAAACGGCAGAGCACCGTTTGGGAGGCGCTGTCGGAGGTGCTGTTGCGCTGGCGCCAACTGCTCTGGCAGTTGATGGGCACGACATTCGTCTCGCAGACCGACCTTCTATTCGCGCCGGTCTTCGGCTGGTTTTTGTGCGTGCCGAAATATCTCGCCGGCAGCATGACGCTCGGCGATTTGACGCAAGCTTCCGCCGCCTTCGTCACGGTTCAGGTGGCATTCAACTGGCTGGTCGACAATTATCAGCGCGTTTCGGAATGGCGTTCCGCCGCCGACCGTGTCGCCGTGCTGCTGTTCGCGCTCGATCAGGTCAGACAGTCGGAACCGCCGAAGCCGAACTCTGCCTTGATCTGGTCCGCGAACCAGCGGAACGAATCCTTCGGCAGCCGGCGCTGGGTCGGATAGTCCACGTAGACAAGTCCGAAGCGCTCGCTATAGCCCGAGCTCCACTCGAAATTATCCAACAACGCCCAGACGAAATAGCCGCGCACGTCAACGCCGGCCGCCATCGCCTCGTACATCGCCGCGGTATAAGCCTTAAGATATGAGATGCGCGGTTCGTCGTGCACCTTGCCGTCGGGCGTAGGCTTGTCGGCGTAAGCCGTGCCGTTTTCCGTCACGTAGATCGGCAAGCCGTAGCGCTTATGCATCCTCGTCAGAATTTCACGGAATGCGTCCGGCTCGACCGGCCAGCCCATGGTGGAGCGCGGTACATTCGCCGGCGCGTCACCGAACCACAATCCGAGCGGAGTCTTGTCGCTCGCGACGACGTAATTCGGCGAATAGTGGTTCAAGCCGAACCAATCCACCGGCCGGTTGATGTGCTTAAGGTCGTCGGACTTCAGATAAGGCGTCATCAACTCGGCAATTTGCGGCGGATAAACGCCGCGCAATTGCGGATCGGGAAAAGCGAGGTTCCAGTAGGCGTCGAGCGTTTCAGCGGCGACGCGATTTTCCGGCGTGTCGGTCGCCGGCCGGCACGGCTGGCAATTGTGAATGGCGCCGAGCGACGCGTCCTTCACTTTGGCACGCAGCCGGTCGATTGCGGCGCCGTGACCGAGATTGACGTGATGAATGGCGCGCAAGGAGCATGCTGCGGTCGACAATGCCGGGCGCCTGGCCGCCAAGGGCGAAGCCGAACAGCGTGAATACGCTCGGCTCGTTGACGGTCGCAAAGCGCTTCACCCGGTCGCCGTAATGCTGCGCGACCACATCGGTGTAGTCGGCGAACCATTGCGCGCAATCGCGATTGGTCCAGCCACCTTTGTCACCCAGCGCCTGCGGCAGGTCCCAGTGATAGAGGCAAAGCCACGGCTCGATGCCGGCGGCGATGACGGCATCGATGAGGCGATCGTAGAACGCCAGTCCGGCTTTATTGATCGCGCCGCGGCCCTCCGGCATGATCCGCGGCCACGCCACCGAAAAGCGGTAGGCCTGCACCCCGAAGTCCTGCATCAGCGCCACATCTTCGCGATAGCGATGATAGTGGTCGCAGGCGACGTCGCCGGTATCGTTATTTTTGATCTTGCCGGGGATCCGCGAATAGGTGTCCCAGATGCTCAAGCCCCTCCCGTCCTCATGGGCGGCGCCTTCGATCTGATAGCTCGAAGTGGAGACGCCCCACAGGAAGCCGGGCGGAGTCTTTTGCCGGAAGCGGAGCCGGTGTTCATGGCGCGACCTGATCGTGGACCGAGGGTTGCGATGCGGCGGACGCCGCATCGTTAGCAGCGAACGAAAATAGTCAAAACGGCCGTACAACTCGCGCGCGGTTGTAGCCAGATCTGCCGCTCCATTTCGGCCAGGCGCGCGTCGACGCTGACATCGTGCACCGGCGCGCGGCGAAGCTTTTTCGGCCGACACGGCCACGGCGCGCACGAGATCGGCGCGCGCGATCATGCCGACAAGCTTATCGCCCGCGACCACCGGCAATCGCCTCAGCCGATGCTCGTGCAGCAGCCGGCAGGCTTTGGCGATCGATGCATCAGGCGCGATGCCGATCGGCCGTGGCGTCATGAAGTCGCCGACCTTCAGCGCGTCGAGCCGGGGCGGCGCGCCAGGCTTCCCGTCCGGGCCAATGATCATTTTCAGCCACGGCGAGCGGTCCTCTTCCGTGCTCTCCTCGCGCAGCAGATCGCTCTCGCTGAAAACGCCGATGATGCGGCCTGACGCGTCCACCACCGGAAAGCCGCCGACGCGATGTTCCAGCATCAGCTTGGCCGCGGCGAGTAAAGTCGTGTCGGGCGTGATCGTAATCACGTCGACGCGTCATGAACTCTTCAACCCGCACGTTCGCTCTCCGACGAAAGCCATACCAACGGCTATTTGACAGCGTCCGTCCGATAGCCGCATTGATCAATATCAATATAAAGAACAACGGTGTCGGCTGCCATATGGTCAGGCGACTGCTTCGCCAAAGCGAAACGGGGCGGTTTGACGAACGCGTCGCTCGATTAGATCAGCTTCAGCCCCTTCAGGCTCGCGTGGCCTTCCTTGCCGACAATGATGTGGTCGTGCACCGAGATGCCCAGCGGATTGGCCACGGCGATGATTTGCTGGGTCATCTGGATGTCGGCGCGCGACGGCGTCGGATCGCCGGAGGGATGGTTGTGCACTAAAATAATCGCCGTTGCCGACAGCTCGAGCGCCCGCTTGACCACCTCGCGGGGATAGACCGGCGTGTGATCCACCGTCCCGATCTGCTGCGTTTCGTCGGCGATGAGCTGATTGCGCTTGTCGAGGAAGAGCACGCGAAACTCCTCGCGGTCGGCAAAAGCCTGGGCCGTGCGGCAATAATCGAGCACGGCCGACCACGATGAGAGCACCGGACGCTTTTTTACTTCGCCGCGCAGCAACCGGCTCGCCGCGGCCTGCACGAGTTTCAGTTCGGTAATGGTAGCGTCCCCGAGCCCCTTGACCTTTTCGAGGCGGGCGATCGGCGCGGAAATGACTTCGGCGAACGAGCCGAACGTGGCAATCAACGTCTTGGCCAACGGTTTGACGTCGCGTCGGGGCTGGGCGCGGAACAGCACCGCTTCCAGCAATTCATAATCCGACAGCGCATCGGCGCCCGCCTCGCGAAAGCGCTCGCGCAAGCGCTCCCGATGCCCGATAATAATGCGGCGAGCCCTCGGCCAACCCGCCCTCGCGCTCGCGCTTCTTCTCCAACATCGAAGGTCCAAGCACAGCCAGCCGGCGACAAGCCCCCGTCCGCCGTTTGGCGGCTCCAAGGATGACGCTGATTGCGGTATTTTGCAATCGGGTGAGAGAAAATTCCGGCTGCGCCATTTCGGCTGCGCCGGACCAAGGAGGAATGGAAAGTGCAACAGGCCGGCAATTACGCCTATCTTCCGCTGGAGCGGGTTGTTTTTGGCCGTCCGGCCGCGGACGCGGCGGTCGAGGAAATGGCGCGGGTCGGGCGCGACGAAAGTCTTCATCGTCGCCGCCAAGAGCGTGGCGCGGAATACGCCGGTCGTGTCCGCCATCGCGGACGCCCTCGGTTCCACCACTATGCCGGGCTGTTCGACGGTTGTGTCCAGCATTCACCGCGGAAAGCGTCATCGCCGCGGCGCGCGCGGTCCGCGCCGCGGCGCCCGACCTGATATTGACCGTCGGCGGCGGGACGGCGGTCGACACCGTCAAGGTCCTGCAAATCTGCCTTGCGCATAACGTCGACTCCGCGGAAGCGCTGGACGGATTGCATGCCACGGTGGACGCCGACGGCAAGCGCCACGTCCCGACATTCGGCCCTCGCCGATCCGCCAAATCGTCGTGCCGACCACGCTGTCCGGCGCCGAATTTTCGAACCTCGCCGGCATCACCGACGAGCGCGTCCGCCAAAAGCACTCCTTCATCGGTCCCGACATTGGCGCCCGCGCCGTCATTCTCGACCCGGAAGCGACGATCTACACGCCGGAATGGCTGTGGCTTTCGACCGGCGTGCGCGGCGTCGATCATGCGGTCGAAGCCCTTTGCTCGATCGAGGCGCATCCTTATTGCGACGGCCTTGCTTTGCACGCACTGCGGCTGTTTGCCCAGGCCCTGCCGCGGCCCGACGACCTCGCGGCCCGCTTGCAGTGCCAGCAAGCATCCTGGCTTGCCGCATCCTCGATTGCGCGCGTCAATTATGGTGCAAGCCACGGCATTGGCCACGTGCTGGGCGCGTTTGCCGACGTGCCGCACGGCCACACCTCGTGCGTGATGCTGCCGCACGTGCTGCGCTACAACGAGCGCGCCACGGCGGACAAGCAGCGCCTGATCGCCGAGGCGCTCGGACGTCCGGGCGTCGCCGGCGGCCGATGCTGTTGCCGAGCTTATCGCGGCGCTAAAAATGCCGGCGACGCTGCGCGACGTCGGCGTCAAGCGCGAGCAACTCCGCCAAATCGCCGAGGCGGCGATGCGCAATTTCTGGGTGAGAACAAATCCGCGGCCGATAGCTCGCCTGACGACGTGATGCAGATCCTCGAGGCGGCGTGGTGAGCGGCGTTCCAATCACGCCCGATAGGGCGGCTTGGTGTATCCCTTCGGCGAAAGCGTGAAGATCTCGACGCCGGTCTCGGTGACGCCGACGGAGTGCTCGAATTGCGCCGACAATGAGCGGTCGCGGGTCACCGCGGTCCAGCCGTCGGACAAGACCTTTACGTGCGGGCGGCCAAGATTGATCATCGGCTCGACGGTAAAAAACATTCCGGGCTTGAGCACGATGCCTTCGCCGGGGCGGCCGACGTGGACGATGTTCGGTTCGTCATGGAACAGCCGGCCGAGGCCGTGGCCGCAGAAGTCGCGTACCACGCTCATGTGCTGGGCTTCGACATAGGTTTGGATGGCATACCCGATGTCGCCGGTGGCGGCGCCCGGACGGATGGCGGCAATGCCGCGCATCATCGCTTCATAGGTGACGTCGATGAGCCGCTCCGCGCGCCGGGGAATTTCGCCGATGGCATACATACGGCTGGAATCGCCGTGCCAGCCGTCGAGGATCAGCGTGACATCGACATTGACAATATCGCCCTCGCGCAGTGGCTTTTCCGACGGGATGCCGTGGCAGACCACGTGATTGACCGACGTGCAGGTGGCCTTGCGATAACCCCGATACATCAGCGTCGCCGGAGCGGCGCCGTGAGTCGTGGCCGAATTCGTAAACCAGCCGGTCAATGTCGGTCGGTGGTGACGCCCGGTTTGATTTCGCTCGCGAGCATGTCGAGGCATGAACGCGGCCAAGCCGGCCCGCTTCGCGCATGCCCTTGAAGGCCGCAGGGCCGTGGATCTTGATCTGTCCGGTTTTACGCAGCGGCGCGACGGCCGCATCGACATAGGTCATGGTCTGGAGCGTTAGCCGCATTCAAAGCGGCCGCAAGCCGCTCGCCGTCATAGAATGTAAGCATACGCGCGCCGAGCGCAAGCGATCTGCCGCCGCCCGGCGGGTTTCAGCTCAGCGCAATGGGAACCCGGGCTGTGATGGTGACGCCGTCGAGGTCGATATTGCAGCGCCACGCCAGCATTTCCACCCCTTGCTCGCGCGCCTGCCGGAACCCTGCAGCGTAAACCTTGTCGATGTCGCGGGCGACGGCGAAGCTGTCGGCCGAGGCGATCTGGATGACAAAGAGAAGCACGGTGCGCGCGCCGGTCACGCGCATGGCGACAAGTTCGCGCAGATGCTTGGCGCCGCGCTCGGTCACGCAGTCGGGAAATTCGGCCAGCCGCGGCCGGCGCATGAGATGAACGTTCTTGATTTCCAGATAACAGGGCGGCCGTTGCGGCGCGGTCAGAAGAAAATCGACCCGCGATGATACGCCGTATCTGACTTCGCGCCGTACCGAGGAGTAATCGTGCAGTTCGGGGATCAGTCGCTGCTCAAGCGCTTCAGCGACCAATTGATGCGGCATGCCGGTATTCACGCCGACGAGTTCGAGGCCGTTGCCGAGGTCGGTCTCGACCAGCTCCCAAGTGTAGCGAAGCTTGCGCAGCGGATTGGCGGAATCGGAAAGCCACACCCGCGAGAACGGGCGATCGAGCCCGGTCATGGCGCCCGGATTGGCGACGTGAACGGTGGTCACGTCGCCGGTTTCAAGCACGACATCCGCAAGGAAGCGCTTGTAACGGCGGGCCAGTGTTGCCGGGATGAGGGGTGAGGCGAAACGCATAGCCGCAGTTAAACGAGCGGCGAGATTCGGAAAAGGATTTTATGCGCAGCTCATCTATGCCGGCGCGGGCGGCGTTGCTTTATAGCGCCATGCCGCCGTCAACGAGATGGGCCTGCCCGGTGATGTAACTTGCTTCATCGCTGGCGAGAAAGAGCGCGAGCCAAGCGACCTCCTCGGGCGTGCCGAGCCGCCCCATGGGCTGGCGGCCGATGAAATCCTGCCGCACGGCTTCGGGCGGGCGTCCGGTTTCGCGCGAGACGGCGGTAATGCGTTCCCCAAGCGACGGCGATTCGATGGTGCCCGGACAAATGGCATTGCAACGGATGCCGTGCTTGATGAAATCGGCGGCGACGGCCTTGGTCAGGCCGATCACTGCCGCCTTTGTGGCACCATAGACATAGCGGTTGGGCACGCCCCGGATCGATGAAACTGCCGAGGAGACGTTGATAATCGCGCCCGATTTTTTTTCCAACATCGGCGGCAGGAATGTCTTGATGGTGCGGTGCATGGATTTGACATTGAGATCGAACGAAAAATCCCAATCGCGGTCCGAGCAATCGAGCACGGTGCCCTGGTGCACATAGCCGGCGCAGTTGACCAGAATGTCGAGCGCGCCGAACTCGCGCGCAACATCGCGACCGAGCGCCTCGATTTCGTTCTGGGCGCGCACGTCGAGCTTGTGCAGACTGCCGCGCAGTCCTTGCAGCTTGTTGGCGTCGAGATCGGTCGCGATCAACTTCGCGCCCTCGCCGGCAAATTTCTCGGCGATGGCGCGCCCGATCCCCTGGGCCGCAGCCGTTACCAGGGCGACTTTGCCCTTTAGTCTGTCGCTCATTTTGGCCTCACGCGTGCTCAAATGCATGTTCAGAAGCGGTCACGACGATAGCTTCTCGCGATCTTCGCCGAAAAACTTATTCAGCTCCTGGTTTGCCATAAGACCGGCAAAGCCGTCGAATTTGCCTTCTTTGGCAATCTGCGTGGCGGTTTTGACGAAGGCCTGCATGGCGACGCGAGCGAGCGATGCGCCGACGCTGATGCGGCGTACGCCCATCGCCGCCAGATTGCCGACCGTGAAGCCGAAGTCGCCGCCGTTGAGGAAATTTACCGGTTTCGGCGCGACCGCCTTCACCACCGCCTCGATTTGATCTCGCGTCTTGATGCCGGGCGCATAAACGCAGTCGGCGCCCGCCGCGGCGTAAGCCTTGAGCCTGCGAATGACGTCTTCCAGATCGGGTACGCCGCGGATGAAGTTTTCGGCGCGGGCGGTGAAGACGACCTCACCGCCGGCGCGATCGACCGCCGCGCGTGCAGCTTTGACCCGCGCAACCGATAATTCGAAATCATAAAGGGGCGTTCCGGTCTTTGGCGAGTCTTCGATCGAAAGACCGGCGACGCCGGTCGCGATGCAGTGCGTCACGCTGTCGGCCACGCCGTCCGGATGGTCGGCGAAGCCGTTCTCGAAATCGGCATTGAGCGGCACGTCGGTGGCTTCGACCAGCTCCCGGTAATGCGCCAGCACGACGTCGCGGCTCTGCCCGCCATCGGGGTAGCCCAATGAATGCGCGTGACCGGCACTCGTCGTCGCCAACGCCTTAAATCCCAATCCCTGCAGGTAACGCGCCGTCCCTACGTTCCACGGGTTGGGAATGACGAAGCAACCGGTCTCATGCAGCTTGCGGAAAGCCTTGCGCCTCTCGGCGATTGTCGGACGTGATGGCATGTTCGGCCCCGGATTCGGCGAACCAACAACAGCAGATCAATGATTGTCGCGCGGCACGAATTTCTGCGCCACCCGCTGATATTTCACCGCCGGCTCCAGAACCATGCCGAGGGCCAACTGGTCAACTATGGCGCGTTGGATTTCCTGCCACGGCGTCTGGCTTGGCGGATAATGGTAGCCGCCGTTTTGTTTGAGTGCCGCGCGGCGCTCGGCCAGTTCCGCAGGCGTGATCAGCATGTCGGCCGTGCCTTTGTTCAGGTCGATGCGCACCCGGTCGCCGGTTTGCAGTAGCGCAAGGCCGCCGCCGTCGGCCGCCTCGGGCGAGGCGTTGAGGATCGACGGCGAACCCGACGTTCCCGATTGCCGGCCATCGCCGATGCACGGAAGCGACGTCACTCCACGTTTGATCAGCGCCGCCGGCGGCTGCATGTTGACGACTTCGGCTGAGCCCGGATAGCCGATCGGCCCCACGCCGCGCATGAACAAGATCGTGTTCTCGTCGATCTTCAGCGCAGGATCGTCGATCCGCCGATGATAATCTTCGGGCCCGTCAAAAACCGCGGCGCGTCCCTCGAAGGCATTGAGATCGTTCGGCCGGCACAGGTAGCGGTTGCGGAACTCCTCGGAGATCACGCTCGTCTTCATGATCGCCGAATCGAACAGGTTCCCGTGCAGCACTTTGAATCCGGCCTGCGCCTTCAGCGGATCCTTGTACGGGCGAATGACGGCACGATTGGTTGCTTGAGCTTGCGCCACATTTTCGGCCATGCTCTTGCCGTTGATGGTCAGCGCATCGCCATGAATGCGCTTCGCCGCCAGGAGTTCGTGCATCACTGCCGGCAAACCCCCGGCACGATAATAATCTTCGCCCAGATACTCTCCCGCCGGCTGCATATTGACGAGCAGCGGCACGTCGTAGCCGAGCCGTTCCCAATCCTCGATCGATAGTTCAACGCCGATGTGGCGGGCGATGGCATTCAAGTGAATAGGCGCGTTGGTCGAGCCGCCGATCGCCGAACAAGCGACGATCGCGTTCTCGAATGCGGCGCGGGTCAGAATGTCGGAAGGCTTGAGATCCTCGCGCACGATCTCGACGGCGCGCACGCCGGTTTCGTAAGCGATCTGCCCGCGTTGGCGATAGGGGGCCGGGATGGCGGCGCAGCCGGGCAGCGACAGGCCGAGCGCCTCGGCCATGGCGTTCATGGTCGAGGCCGTCCCCATGGTGTTGCAGTGGCCGATTGAAGGTGCGGAAGATGCGACCAGGTCGAGAAATTCCTTGTAGTCGATCTTGCCGGCGGCAATGTCCTCCCGCGCCTGCCAGACGGCGGTGCCCGAGCCGGCAAGCTTGCCGTTATGATAGCCGTCGAGCATCGGTCCGCCGGAGAGTACGATTGCCGGCGTGTTGACGGTTGCGGCGGCCATGATGCCGGCCGGCACGGTCTTGTCACAGCCCGTGGTCAGGACCACGCCATCAAGCGGATAGCCGTAGAGCACTTCGACCAATCCGAGATAGGCGAGGTTGCGATCAAGCGCCGCCGTCGGGCGTTTGCCGGTTTCCTGAATCGGATGAACCGGAAACTCAAACGCGATACCGCCGGCATCGCGGATTCCGTCGCGGACGCGTTTGGCAAGTTCCAAATGGTGACGGTTGCAAGGGCTCAAGTCCGAGCCGGTTTGCGCGATGCCGATGATCGGCTTGCCCGAGGTCAGTTCAGCGCGGGTCAGCCCGTAATTGAGGTAGCGCTCGAGGTAAACCGCCGTCATTCCCGGATTGTCCGGATTATCGAACCACAATTGCGAGCGCAGACGCCGCGATTGCTGCGAGCCGTTTCCTTTGGTCATGGCCTACTCCGGGCTTGCCTCGTTATGCAATAAATAGGTCGATTTGCGTACGGTGCGACTCCGCGCGTCTTGTCACAGACGAAGCCGGCAGTAAATCGCCCGAATATTGCCTTGCCGAAAGCGAACATGCAGCGGATCCTTGGGAGTCCGCTTAGGACCAAAAGCGAAAATTCGCTGTCGAGGACGTTACCGCGTGCGGGTCGTTTTACTTGATGCGCAGTCATGCCGCACGCCCAACCCGCAACTCGATCTCATTTCGTAGCGAAATAAAGTCTATCGGTCTCCCGCTTTGCCAATTCCGGGGTCTCCGCGCGGCAGCACGATGCGAAACTCCGTAAACTCGCCGGGGGCCGTATCGACCTCGATAGACCCGGAATGTTGCTTGACGATGATATCGTAGCTCAGCGACAGACCGAGCCCGGTCCCTTCGCCCGCCGGCTTGGTCGTGAAAAAGGGATTGAACATTTTCTCTTTGACCTCGGGCGGGATGCCGGTTCCGTTGTCGCGGATGCGAATTTCCACGCTCTCGCCGAGATTCTTCGTGGCGGCGGACAATGTGGGCTCGTATTTGCCGCCATTCATCTCTGCCTTGCGCTTAGCAGCCGCATAAAAACCGTTCGAGATGAGGTTGAGCAGCACCCGCGTGATCTCTTGCGGGAACAGATCGACTTTGCCCGCCGTCGGGTCGAACGAGCGCTCGAGTGTAATGTTGAAGTCGTGCTTCTCGGCGCGGGCGCCGTGGTAGGCGAGATTGAGACTCTCTTCGACGATCGCGTTAATGTCAGCCGGCTGCCGCTCGCCGGAACCTTGGCGCGAGTGCAGCAACATGTTCTTGACGATCGAGTTCGGCGCGTTTGCCGTGCAAAACTACCTTTTCGAGATTGCCGCGCAGCATGCCGGCCAGTTCCGCGACTTCGGCGCGCTTGGCGTCTCCTACCTCGACGTTCGCCATGATCTGCTCTAACTCGTCGATCAGCTCGGCCGACAGCAACGAGAAATTGTTGACGAAGTTGAGCGGGTTTTTGATCTCGTGGGCGATGCCGGCAGTTAATTGGCCGAGCGAGGCGAGCTTCTCGGTTTGAATGAGCCGGTCCTGCGCGGTGCGCAGGTCTTGCAACGAAGCCGCCAACTGCCGCGTGCGCTGCTCGACTTTATTCTCGAGATCGGAATACGATTCCTGCAGGCGGCCCGCCATGTCGTTGAACTGATCGGCGAGTGCCTCGACCTCATCCCCTGTGTTAATGGCGATGCGTTGGCTCAAATCGCCCCTGCCGATCCGTGCTGCGCCGATGCGAAGCTGCTCGATCGGCCGCAGTAACCGGTTGGCGATGAGCCTTGCGGCGATCAGCGTGGCGGCGACCAGAAGGAGACCAAGGCCCATGACCGTCAGCAACGAGCGGCGAAGCGCGAGCTGCAAGGGCGCCAGCGGCGAAACGACGGCATACACGAGCTTACGTGCGCCGACCGTCTCAGTTCTGGCAGACGCCAAATAGCTCGTACCGTCGATCACGTAGTCGCGGGCCTCACCATCGATGACTTCGGGCCGCCAAGCCCCGATGCCGGGGATGCTCGAGTACACCACCGCCTTGTCAAGCCAGATGATCGGATTTGTGATCTTTCGATCTTTCAGCGAAGCCAGCAACGATGGATTTGCTATGCGGGTTGCGCCCAGAAGGTATCCGATGAGGGTGCTCTGCGCCGATGGCGTCGTTGCGTCGCCGAGGTTCGTATCGTGGGACCGAAACACCGGCGCCACCGAAACCAGATAGGCGACGTCATTACACGTCACCAGCTGCTTTTCGCTTTGCCGCGACGCGACGCACTCTGTCGGGGCAGCGCCCGTCACATCGTCGGTCAGGCGCCACCGTGCGTCGCCGGTCTGCCCGCCATCAGCGGCGGCAATGACATTTCCCTTCGTCCCATAGATGCTAACCGTGTCGATTCCCATGACCTCGCGTTGCGCTTCGATATACTTCGTAAGCTGCGGGCCAATCTCGAGGTCCAGTGTTATCTGCAGGGTGTTGTCGGCGGCCGCCCGGCGCACTCCCTCGAATAGATTCTGCTCGGCGCTGCTGAGGACGAGCGAGAACGTCTCCAAATTGGCCTTAAGTCCATTCGCAAACAGTGCGCGCGCATGACGGTCAAGCTGAAAGCCGAGGATGAGACAGGTGAGGAGTGCCGGCACTGAGACCGCGAGTGCCACCAACCACATCAGCTTGGTTTTGAATGATCGAAACCGGCGGCCACTTTTGGCGTTCGGACGCTCTTCCATCTTCAAGGAAGACGACCTCCAGTTATAGATGCCCTTTACGCCACACAGGGCATCGTCTCAAAACGACTTTACCGTCGGATCATAAAGCAGCGGCCGCCCTTCCAGCGGCAGCAAATCATCGCGATACACCGCACTTGCCGCCGCAAGCACGCGGGACGGAATAGTAATCCCGAGATCTTTCGCCCGTTTCACGTTGAAAACAATCGCGTAATCAGGTGCGTCCTCGATCGGCAGATCGCCGGCTTTGGTGCCATTGAGAATCTTGAGCCCCTTCTCGCCGGCCATCTTGCCCATAGCGCTGAAATTGACGACCGCCCCGCCGAACAGCCCCATCCGCGAGAAGAAATAGTTGATCGCCATTTCGGGCTTGCGCGAATGCGCCAATGTCCAGTCGTAGATTTGTGCCGCCGAATAACGCTTGTCTTGGTCTACCGGCAGCGTCAAGGCGACGGGATAGATGGCTTTCACTTCGGGGTCGTTGTTAAGGGATTCAATCAGGCTCGTATATTCGGCCCAATCTTTGACGCGGCGGACCTCCCATTTGACGTCATTCACGTCTTTGAGTTCAAGCTCGAATTGTTTGGTCAGACCGTTACCTGTGGGAGAAAAATCGGTGATCATCACCGCCTTTGCGCCGCGCAATCCCGGCACCGCAAGCTCCATAACCTTCAGCGATTGTGCGGCATAAAGTTTCTCGTAGGCGCCCGTCACGTTGCTGCCGGGCCGCGCCCGGCTGTCCATATAGTGCACCCTGGCATTGTACATTTCGGGCTGGCCATTCATACCGGAGAAGACGACCGAGATGTTGGGCTGGCCGATCAGCGGCAGCATCACCTGCGCAACAGCGGCATCATCGAGTGCAAACACGATCTCAGGCTTAAACTCCGCGATTTCGCCGAGCGCGATCTTACCTTGCGCCGCCATGGCCTGCGGAGTGGCGTTGGTCCGATAGGTATCCATCCAG
>CAWIEY010000020.1:0-385028 GCA_963835195.1 uncultured Alphaproteobacteria bacterium | reverse complement strand
CAACCGGGTGCGCCGGTCATGCTGGGGCCGCAGACGGCACACTAATGCGGCAGATGCGGGAAGGCCGCCCCCGCGTTTTCCGTGGTTGCAGTTGAGATCGCCGTGTATGAAGAATGGCTGCCGCGGTTGGGCCGCCCCCGCGGCCGTTGACCGGCAAGGGTGGGAGATCGGTTCGTGGCAAGAAGCCTGATGCTCGTGCTCGTAATTCTCGGGGCGTTTTGCCGCGCCGCGCTGGCCGCGGATGAGCAAAGCGTCACGTCATTTGAAGCTCGCAAACGGTCTCGAGGTCGTGGTGTTGCCCGATCATCGCGCCCCGGTGGTCACGCACATGATCTGGTACAAAGTGGGCGCCGCGGATGAGACGCCGGGAAAATCGGGGTTGGCCCACTTCCTTGAACACCTGATGTTCAAAGGGACTGCGCAGAATCCCGGAAATCGTTTCTCGCGGGCCGTGGCCGACATTGGCGGCCAGGAAAATGCATTCACCTCAAGTGACTACACCGGCTTCTTTCAGCGCGTTCCGCGCGAGCATCTCAAGGAAATGATGGCGTTCGAGGCCGACCGGATCACCGGACTGGTGCTGACCGATGATGTCGTGCGGCCAGAACTTAATGTTGTGCTGGAAGAACAGAACATGCGGGTGGCCAACAACCCGAACAGCCGCTTGGCCGAGCAAATTGATGCGGCGCTATACCTTAATCATCCCTATGGCCGCCCGGTGATTGGCTGGCGCCCTGAGATCGAACAGCTGACGCGTGACGAGGCACTTGCTTTCTATCGGCGCTTCTACACGCCAAACAACGCCATCGTGGTTGTCGCAGGCGACGTGACTGCTGCCGAGGTCAAGGAGGATGCGGAGGATACCTACGGCAAGATTGCGCCGCGCGCGGAAATCGCCCCGCGCAAGCGCCCGCAGGAGCCCATGCAGGATGCGTCACGGACCGTCACGCTTGCCGACCCGCGCGTCGAACAGCCGAGTTTGAGCCGGGCTTATCTCGTTCCGTCGCGGACCAGCGCCAAGGCCGGCGACAAGCGAAGCGCTTGAAGTCTTGGCGCACATCCTCGGCGGCGGAGAGAACAGCCGCCTCTACCGGTCT
Source organism: uncultured Alphaproteobacteria bacterium (assembly GCA_963835195.1). Taxonomy (GTDB): domain Bacteria; phylum Pseudomonadota; class Alphaproteobacteria; order Rhizobiales; family Xanthobacteraceae; genus BOG-931. The sequence continues at coordinate 383,931 of CAWIEY010000020.1, read as the reverse complement.
CTGGTCGTCGAGCAAGGCGTCGCCGTCAGCACCGGCGCCTATTATTCGGCGACCGCAGTCGACTACGGGAAATTCGGCAGTTTATGCCACGCCCCGATCCGGCAAGACCCTGCACGATGTCGAGGCAGCCATTGACGTCGCGATCGCGGATATCCGCGATCACGGCGTGACGGCGGACGAATTGAGTGTCGCCAAGAACAGGCTCATCGCCGATGCCGTCTACGCGCAAGACAATCAGGCCACGCTCGCCCGCTGGTACGGTGCGGCATTGGCGACTGGGGAAACGGTGGAAATGGTTCGCCGCTGGCCCGAAGACATTCGCGCCGTGAGCGCGGATGCAGTGCGCGACGCCGCGCGGATCTGGCTCGATAGCCGCGCCTCGGTTACGGGTTATCTCGTGCACGCCGTGCAGGCGGAGGAAAAACACACGTGAACCCCGACATCGCGCGCCCGCGTATTTTTCCCCGCAGCGCCGGCTTGGCTTGCCGCGCTCCCCATCGCGGCCATGCTGGTTGTCGCCACACCGGCATTCGCCACCACGATCGAACGCGTGGTCAGTCCTGGCGGTATCGAAGCGTGGCTGGTGCGCGAGCCCGCCGTGCCGTTGATCGCCATCGACTTCGCTTTTACCGGCGGCGCCGCCCAAGATCCGGCTGGCAAGGGGGGCACGGCGAACCTGGTCGCTTCGCTGCTTGACGAAGGCGCGGGCGAATTCGATTCGAAAGCGTTTCATGATCGTCTCGAGCGCAAAGCAATCGAGTTAAGCTTCCAGGCCGAGCGTGACACGTTGCACGGATCGTTGCGTACGCTTTCGGAAAATCAGCGACGAAGCGTTCGAAGACTTACGCCTTTCGCTCAATGCGCCGCGCTTCGACCCCGCCGACGTCGAGATCATCCGCGGGCAGGTCATTTCGTTGTTGCGTCGCGCCGCGACCAGCCCCAACGAAATCTCCAGTCAGCGCTGGTGGCAAACCGCATTCCCCGGCCATCCCTACGGCCATCCGGTCATGGGAACGCTGGACAGCGTTCCGGCGGTGAGCGCCGACGATATTCGAGGTTATGCTCACCGCGTTATGGCGCGCGGCAATCTCAAGGTCGCCGTGGTCGGCGATATTGATGCCGAGACCGTGAAGTCCGCGCTCGATCGCATATTCGGTGCGCTTCCAGCTCAGCCCCAGCTGAAGGCGGTTGGGACGGCGGCACCGCAGGGATTAGGCAAGCGCATTGTGGTCAAACTGAACGTGCCGCAGGCGGTCGTGACCTTCGGCGGTCCGGGCATCGCGCGCATGGACCCGGATTTCATGGCGGCCTATCTCGTCAATCACATTCTCGGCGGCGGCTCATTTTCCTCACGGCTGTACCAGGAAGTGCGCGAGAAGCGCGGCCTGGCCTATTCGGTCTACGACAGTCTGGTGTGGCTCAATCACACGGCCTTGTTTCTTGGCGGCACGGCGACGCGCGCCGATCGCGCGGGCGAAACCCTTGACGTGATTCAGAAAGAAATCCGGCGCTTGGCCGAACGACGGGCCGACGGCGCAAGAATTGGCCGACGCCAAGGCGCACCTCAACGGCTCGTTCGCGCTTAATCTCGACACCTCGACCAAGATCGCGGCGTTGCTGGTGCAATTGCAGCTTGACGGCCTCGACGTCGATTATTTCATCCACCGAAGGGAAATGATCAACGCGGTGACGCTCGACGACGCGCGCCGCGTGGCCAAGCGCTTGCTCGATGGCGGCCTGCTTGTCACCGTTGTCGGTCAGCCCCGAAGGCGTAGTGGCTACCGGCGCGGATTGATCCATCTCGGCGGCTTTTGCGGGAGTGAGCCGTCATGATCCGCATTAACGCCGCTATCGCCATCGACGAAGGCGAGATCGAAGAGAGCTTCATCCGCGCATCAGGACCGGGCGGGCAGAACGTCAACAAGGTTTCCAGTGCCGTCCAGCTTCGTTTCGACGCGGGCCGGTCGCCGTCGCTGCCCGAGGACGTGCGAAGCCGCCTGATGCGACTCGCCGGCAGCCGCCTTACCCGCGATGGGATTTTGGTTATTAACGCTCAACGCCATCGTACCCAGGCGCGCAACCGCGCAGAGGCCCTCGACCGCCTGGTTGATCTGATCCGCCAGGCGGCGATCGCGCCGCGTCCGCGGCGGGCGACTAAACCGACCAAGGCGTCGCGCGAGCGGCGCATTGAAGTCAAAAAGCGCCGGAGCGGATTAAAAAAGTTGCGCCGCGGCTCGTTGCATCATGATTAATCACCGACGGCTTGCGCCGCTTCGGCTAAGTCCATTGCGCGCTGCGCGGAATTTCATTTCGTGAGTGAATGCCGGCGTCTGTGCGGCTGTCCAATTGGCCGCGTGACGGGCGTATCAATTTATTTGTGACTGCGCTGATCAATTTTATTCGGCGCAGATCAAATATGCGTTTCACGCTGCGAACACTTGCGCACCTTGCACGTTGCGCTTACGTGCACGCAAGGGAAATGCCACGGCACATGACGGCTCTCGCCGAACGTCAACATTAACAATCACAGCGAGAAATTCAGGGCTCTCAAGGATCGGCGGCGGGCGGCGAAAGTGTCCGCGCGCAACAATTATGATTCGCTTGTGCAGGAGACGTAAATGAATCAGGCACCTTCCCCCGAACGCATGGTCAAGGGCGCGACGCGCATTTTGCCGTTCGAGCGCGTGGCACTCGTGCTTGCAGGGCGGCGGTGCGCTGGGGGCATACCAGGCCGGCGTTTACCATGCGCTGCATGAAGCCAATATCGGGGTCGATTGGCTGTGTGGCACGTCAATCGGCGCGATCAACGGCGCGATCATTGCCGGCAACCCGCCGGAAAAGCGGGTCGAGCGGCTGCGCGATTTCTGGGAGACGGTCAGCAAACCGCCGGTGCGCATTCCCAACATGCCGTGGTTTACCGAACTCGCCGTGGAACGGCAACACGCACGCGCGCTACTGGGCGAGCCGGATGAGCGCATTCTCCACCATGCTGCACGGCGCACCGGGCTTCTTTTCGCCGCGGCCATTGCCGCCGTTGCACTCGACCGCCGACAGCCCGGATGCAGTGAGCTATTACGACATCTCGCCGCTGAAACAGACGCTGGCGCGGCTGGTCGATTTCGACCTGATCAATGACGATTCGATGCGCTTTACCGTGCTCGCTACCAATGTGCGCAGCGGCGCGCGCGCCTATTTCGAAAATCGCGAGCAAGAGATCGGCCCGGCGCACATATCTGGCCAGCGCTTCGTTGCCGCCGAGTTTTCCGCCCATGGAAATCGACGGCGAGTATTTTTGGGATGGCGGCGTCATCTCGAATTCGCCGATGCAGTTCGTGATCGATAACCGTGGCCGCCATACCGCGCTGGTTTTTCAGGTCGACCTCTGGGACGAGAACGGCGAGGTGCCGCTCGATATTCCTTCGGCCAATCTGCGCGCCCTGGAAATCCACAGTGCCAGCCGCATCAACATCTCGCTCGATCAATATAAGCGGATGCAGAAATTCCGAATGGCGCTGCGCCGCTTCCTGGATGAGCTGCCTGAACAATGCCAGAACGACCCGGACGTGCAATTCCTCTCCGAACAGGCGCGCGGGAAAGTCGCGACCATTGTGCAGTTGAAGTATCAGTCCAACAAGTTCGAGACCGCCGGCAAGATGTTCGAGTTCTCCAGACGGGCGATGGAGGAGCACTGGCAGGCGGGCTACGACGATACCAAGATCGCGCTCGGCGAGCCGGCGGTGTTCGAGCTACCCGACGTGACCGAGGCCGCGCGCATATTCGACGTGCATCGCGGCTGGATGGACGTAGCAGTCTGCCGCCACGGCGGTTGTGGGAACTGCGCATAGCGGGCAGTCCGCCGCTTGGCGGCTCGCCATCGCGCAATTGCGCGGCTAAGACTTGGGCCAGGTGCGAATCGCCGATGCCCATCCGCCAGCTACCCGAAGTCAATCGTCAACCGCATCGCCGCCGGCGAGGTGGTCGAGCGCCCGGCGAGCGTGGTCAAAGAGCTCGTCGAAAACGCGCTCGACGCCGGCGCCACGCGCGTTGACGTTTTCACCGATGGGGGCGGGCGGCGGCTTATTTCCGTGAGCGACGACGGCGAGGGCATGCGGCGGGCGATCTCGCACATGGCGGTCGAGCGTCACGCCACCTCGAAGCTTGACGGAGACGACCTCGTCACCATCAATACGCTCGGGTTTCGCGGCGAGGCGTTGCCGTCGATCGGCGCCGTGGCGCGGCTCGCCATCACCAGCCGTCACCGCGACGAGCCGCACGCCTGGTCGATCGAGGTCGATGCCGGCGAACAAATCCGATCGCAAACCGGCGGCGCTGGCGGAGGAACGCGCGTCGAGGTGCGCGACCTGTTCTACGCCACGCCCGCGCGCCTGAAATTTCTCAAGACCGACCGCACTGAAGCGGATGCCATTCGCGAGGCGGTGCGCCGGCTCGCCATGAGCCGTCCCGAAGTTGCCTTTCACGCTCGCCGGCGAGGAGCGCGCTCCGCTCAATTTGCGGCGGCGCTGCCCGGCGCCGCCGGGCGCCTGGCGCGGCTCGGAGACGTACTCGGCGCGGATTTTCGCGCCAACGCCGTGGAGGTCCATGCCGAGCGCGAAGGCGTGACGGTCGAAGGCTTCGCCGCATTGCCGACGCTGTCCCGGGCGAACACGCTCGGCCAATACCTCTTCGTCAACGGCCGGGCGGTGCGCGACAAGCTGCTGATCGGCGCGGTTCGCGCGGCCTATGCGGATTATCTGCCGCGCGACCGGCATCCGTTGGTGGCGCTGTTCGTCACGCTGCCGGCGCGCGAAGTCGACGTCAACGTGCATCCGGCCAAGGCCGAGGTGCGCTTCCGCGATGGCGGCCTGGTGCGCGCACTGATCGTCCACGCACTGAAAGCCGCGCTGGCACGCGAAGCCAGAAACGCCGCCACGACCGGTGGCGACGCGGCCGTCGCGGCGCTGCGGCTGCGGCTCGTTTGCCGCTTCCGGCCGCCAGTCATGGCCGCTCCGCGGCGGCTTCGCCGATGGCGCGCAAGCTTCGTTTGACGTCGGTGCCCCTGCGGCAAACGCGACAGTATCGGGCGGCGTGGATTTGAGCGGCGAGGCGAGCGCGTTGGCGCCGGCAGATACCGAGGCGCTCGATCATCCGCTCGGAGCGGCGCGCGCGCAGGTGCACGAGACCTACATCGTGGCGCAGACGCGCGACGGCTTGATCATCGTCGACCAGCACGCCGCCCACGAGCGCATCGTCTATGAAAGGTTGAAGTCAGCGTTGGGGCAGGACGGCGTGGCGCGGCAGATCTTGCTCATCCCGGAAATCGTCGAGCTCGACGAGCCGGCGGTGGAGCGGCTGCTGGCCCAAGGCCAAGAGCTCGCGCGCTACGGCCTCATCCTGGAGTCGTTCGGGCCGGGGGCGGTCGCGCTGCGCGAAACGCCGGCCTTGCTCGGCGAGATCGACGGCGCCGGTCTCGTGCGCGACCTCGCCCAGCATCTCGAAGAATGGGACGAAGCCTTGCCGCTCGAACGCCGGCTGATGCATGTCGCTGCCACCATGGCCTGCCACGGCTCGGTGCGCGCCGGACGCCGGCTCAAGCCGGCGGAAATGAATGCGCTGCTGCGCGAGATGGAGGCCACTCCCAATTCCGGGCAATGCAACCATGGCCGGCCGACCTATGTGGAACTCAAGCTCGCCGACGTGGAGCGTCTGTTCGGCCGGCGCTAATCTGCTTGGAGAAAAACAAATTCGGTATCGTCGTAACGGCGCCGCTCGCGTTCGTGGAATCCTTGCGGCGCGGTGAACTGCGCCTTGGCTTCCTCTTCGACGACGACGAGCGCGCCGGGACGAAGCCAGCCGCCGGCACGCGCGGAGGCAAGGGCCGCGTCTGCCAGGGCCTGGCCGTAGGGTGGGTCAAGAAAGGCAAGCGAGAACGGCTCCAGCGGATGCACGGGGCCGAGCTTGGTGGCGTCGCGCCGAAAAATACGCGACCGGCCGCCAAGCCCGAGCGCGGTGACGTTCTCGCGCAGCAGCGCGCGCGCCTCGGCGCTTTGGTCGACAAACAGCACGAAATCGGCGCCGCGGGAGAGCGCCTCGATGCCGAGCGCGCCGGTGCCGGCAAAGAGATCGAGCACGCGCGCGCCACTGACCGGGTCGCCATAGGCATGCGCCAGAATATTGAACAGCGATTCCCGCAAGCGATCGGCGGTGGGCCGGATCGCCGCCGAATTCGGGCCGGCAAGCGCCCGTCCGCGCAAGCTGCCCCCGACCACCCTCATCAGCGGCCGGCGCGGTCTTCCGCGACCCTTGCCGAAGCGCGGGCGTTGCTCGTGGCGCGCGCCGTGCCGGCTTCCGCGGAGCTCGGCGGCGTTGGTGCGGGCGGCGTGCCGTATTGCTCGACGACCACGCTTGCGGCCCTTGCGATCGAAGAATTCGCTCGCGCTTCGCCTCAGGCGGCGCTGCGCCCGCGCGGCGTATTGTCGTTCCTTCGCGTGCCGTGAAATTTTCGCTTAAGCTTTTTTGCCGGGCGGTCCTCTTCGCGCCCGCGCCAGGAATGCGATTGCGACGCCGCGGCCCAGGCGCTGGCGTTGCGGCCGCGTCTGCTCCTGCTCTCTTTGCCCTCGCTCCGGCGCGGCGAAAGCGGCGCCGAAAAGTCGGCGCCCGAAAGCGCGACAAGGCGCTCGCCAAGCTGCTCGCGCAACACCCGCGTCGGCGACTTCCTCGACGGCGCCTTCGGCAAGCTCGCCGAGCGCAAACGGCCCGAAGGACACGCGGATCAAGCGCGCGACGGTCAGCCCGAGATGGCCGAGGACGTTGCGCACCTCGCGGTTCTTACCTTCGCGTATGGCAAAGGTGAGCCACAGGTTCGAGCCCTGAATGCGATCGAGCGTGGCTTCGACGCTGCCGTAATGCATCCCGTCGATGTCGACGCCGCCGCGCAACGCGTCGAGTTTGCGGCTGGCTCACCGAGCCGTGCGCGCGCACCCGATAGCGCCGCAGCCATCCGGTCGCCGGCAACTCCAATAGCCGCGCCAGCTCGCCGTCGTTGGTCAGCAGCAAAAGCCCCTCGGTATTAAAATCGAGCCGGCCGACACTGATGAGCCGAGGCAAATTGTTCGGCAAGCGCTCGAATACCGTCGGCCGTCCCTTCGGGTCGACGCGCGTGGTCAGAAGGCCGCGCGGCTTATGGAACAGGAACAGCCGCGTACGCTCGCGCGCCGGCAGCTGCTTGGCCGTCGATGCTGATCGTCATCGCGTGCGGTGACGTTGCGGGCGGGCGAATCGATGACGACGCCGTTCACCGTCGACCCGCCCGGCGGCGATCCAGTCCTCCGCCTCGCGGCGCGACGCCAGCCCGGCGCGGGCTATGACCTTGGCGATGCGCTCGCCGGCTTCGTCGCTGCGCTCATTCATTCGTTTGCCTAGGCCTATACGGACCATATTGACTGCCGGTATAAGGGCTTGCATGCCCGGCGCTAGCCGCAGCCTGACGGTTCGAATTGCGATGACGTCGTTCATGGACATTGCGCTTGAGGAAGCCCGCGCCGCCGGCCGTAGGCGGCGAGGTCCCAATCGGTTGCGTCATCGTCCAGCGGGGCCGGTCGTGGCCCGCGCCGGTAACCGCACGCTCGCCGACCGCGATCCGACCGCGCATGCCGAGATTATCGCCATCCGCGCCGCCTCCGCCGCGCTCGGCAGCGAGCGCCTCGCCGATTGCGATCTTTACGTCACGCTCGAGCCCTGCGTCATGTGCGCCGGCGCCGTCTCGTTCGCCCGCATTCGCCGCCTTTATTACGGCGCGGCCGATCCCAAGGGCGGCGCCGTAGACAATGGGGTCAAATTCTTTGCTTCGCCGTCCTGCCATCACCGGCCGGAAGTCTATGGCGGATTGGCTGAAGCGGAAACGTCCGAGCTTCTGAAGAATTTTTTTCAGGCAAGGCGTTAGTTCAGGCGAGCAAACGTTCGAGCTGTCTCCTTGACCTCGGTCTTGGTGGCGTTTGCCGGCGCGCAAAATGGAGGTCGCCTGATAAAAATCGAGGGTGCGGAAAATGCCGACATTTGGCCGGATCACGATGATCCGGCGGATCGAGCGCGAGCTTCGCGGCGACGATTGCGCTGCCCATGATGTTGAGGGTGGCGATCACGCTCGCCCACGGACCTGGGATATCGGCGCGCTCGGAGGGCGGCTGGCGCAGCACGTCAATCGCAACGATGACGTCGGCCAGGCCGCGCAGCCGGTCGAAGGGAAGGGGATTGGTCGTGCCGCCGTCAATGAGAACGCGCTCGCCGAGTGCGACCGGCCGCAACAGCCCGGGAATGGCGATGGAGGCGGCGAGCGCTGCGGGAAGCGGCCCGGAGGTAAGCGCCGCTTCTTCGCGACGATGCAGGTCGGTTGTCATGACCGTGAGCGGAATGGCCAGCTCGGGAAATCCTTGCGGCACGGCTTCGGGCAGGAACTGCGTGCAAATCTTCTCCGCGTCGATTGTGCCGCTTGACCGAATGCGCCGGCGAAAACATCGGCGAGCGAACCGGCGCGGGCGGCAATGAGGCGGCGCATGGTCTCGCCGCGGTCGTGGGCGAAACCGATGACGTGGTGGTGGATGTCCTTGCCGCGCATTCCCGCCGCATAGCCGGCGCCGATCAGCGCGCCGATCGAGGTGCCGGCGATCGCCGACCGGCTTTACTCCCATCTCGTCGAGGGCCTCGATGACGGCAATGTGGGCAAGACCGCGCGCGCCTCCGGCGCCCAGCGCGAGCGCGAACGTCTTCATACCGTATCCCTCCCCGTGGGAGGAAGCGGTCGGTCACGTTGCGCGATTCGCGCTTGCCGCCGCCCCTAACCTCCCACGGGGAGGGGATCGTATTTGGCGCCGGCCCGCGCGGTGCACCAGCGGGCGGACGAGGCCGGCTTTTGACGCGGCAAATGCGCTTGTGGCGGTGCCGTCGCGCACGCGTCCGACGATGCCTTGCAGAATCGCGGCGATGCGGAAGAAATTGTAGGCGGAATAGACCGCAAGATAGGGGCGGGGATCGAGGCCCGTGCGCCTCACATAGGCATCGACGTAATCTGCAAGCGAGGGAATTCCCAGCGCAGCAAGATCATGGCCGAGCAGCGAACCCGTTCCCGCCTCGGACGGCGGCATGTGCCATTGCATCAGATGGTAGGAGAAATCGGCAAGCGGATCGCCGAGCGTGGATAAGCTCCCAATCGAGCACGGCGAGAATCTTCGGCGCATCCGGCGCGATTATCATGTTGTCGAGCCGGTAATCGCCGTGCACCAGGCGCGGCGCTTGCGCCGGCGGTAGATGCGCAGGGAGCCAGGCCATGAGCCGCTCCATGTCCTCGATCTTCTCGGTCTCGGACGCGCGGTATTGCTTCGACCAGCGTTCGACTTGTCGCGCCACGTAATTTTCGCCGCGGCCGAAATCGCCCAACCCGATTGCGGCGGGATCGAAACTGTGCAGGCGCGCCAGCGCGGCATTCATTGCATCATAGACCTGCGCGCGTTCGGCGGGATTGGAGGAAGGCATCTCCGCTTCCCAGAACACGCGCCCGCTCGACGTAAGCCATCAGGAAGAACGCGGTGCCGATGACGGCCTCATCGGCGCAGTAGAGAAGCGGCTCGGCCACCGGGAAACCCTGCGCGTGCAGCGCGGAGATCACGCGGTATTCGCGGTCGACCGCGTGCGCCGACGGCAACAGCTTGCCCGGCGGCTTGCGGCGGAGCACGTATCGTCGTCGCGGCGTTTCCAATGAGATAGGTTGGGTTTGACTGGCCGCCCTTGAACTGGCTGACCGCGACCGGGCCGGCGAAATCCGGGCAAATGCGCGCGGAGATAGCTTTCGAGGCCCCGGCATCGAACTTGCAGCCGCTCCGAGACCTCCTTGGTGCCGGAAAAGGTGCTCTGACGTTCGCTGCGCTCATGGTTTTCGCATATCGCCAATCAGCGCCCGCCGCCAGTTGTGCCCGCCAAGGCGCGCCAGCCGATGTCGTGCCGGCAGAATCCGTCCGGCCAGCGGATGCGGGAAACGGCTTCGTAAGCGCGCGCCCGCGCCTCGCCCGACGCTCTCCCCGAGAGCGGAAACGTCGAGCACGCGGCCGCCATTGGCGACAATGCGGTCCCCTTCAGCCTGGTGCCGGCATGAAAGATCTCGACCCCTTCGACGGCCGCGGCTTCTTAAGGCCCTCGATGACCGAGCCCTTGGCATACTTGCCGGGATAGCCGCGGGCGGCCATCACTACGGTCAGCGCCGCGGCCGATACCAGCGCAGATCAATTGATTTGAGCATGCCGTCGCAACTTGCGAGCAACGCCGGGATGAGATCGGACATCAACCGCAGCATCAGGACTTGGCACTCCGGATCGCCGAAAGCGGACATTATATTCGATGAGCTTGGGACCTTGGGCGGTGATCATCAAGCCGGCATAGAGAATCCCCTTGTAAGGCGCTCCCATCGCCCGCATCGCCCGCAGGGTCGGGAAGATGATTTCGTTCATGACGCGATGCGTGATGCGCGGCGTCGACGATCGGCGCGGGCGAATAGGCGCCCATGCCTCCGGTATTTGGTCCCTTGTCGCCGTCAAACGCGCGTTTGTGATCTTGCGCCGACGCCAACGCAATCGCGGTCTCGCCGTCGCATAGCGCGAAGAACGAGGCCTCCTCGCCCTCGAGAAACTCTTCGATCACCAACTCGGCGCCGGCTTCGCCCAAGCCGCCGCCGAGGATGGCGTCAATGGCGGCCTCGGCCTCGGCGAGATTTTCTGCGACAATGACGCCTTTGCCGGCAGCCAGGCCGTCAGCCTTGACGACGATCGGCGCGCCGTGGCCGCGCACATAATCTTTGGCCGGCTCGGCCGCCCGAAAGCGGGCGTAGCTCGCAGTGGGTATGCCGTTGGCGCGGCAAAGGTCCTTGGTAAACCCTTGGACCCTTCGAGTCGCGCGGCGGAGCGGCTCGGCCCGAACGCCTTAATTCCGGCACGCCTCAAGATCATCGACGATGCCGGCGCATAATGGCCCCTCCGGCCCGACGACGACGAAATCAACATTATGAGATTTGCAAAACGCAATGACCGACGCGTGATCGTTGAGGTCGAGCGCCACGCATTCGGCCTCGCGCGCAATGCCGGCATTGCCGGGCGCGCAAAAAAGCCGATCGGTGAGGGGGCTTGCCGCCATTTTCCAGGCGAGCGCGTGCTCTCGCCCGCCGGAGCCGAGGAGCAGAATATTCATCTTGATCCTTGCCGCCGCCCCTTTAGCACGGCGAAACCGGTCAGGACATCAAAGGCGCGGGACCTCGCGGCCTTGACCCGACAGGCATGCACAGACTATTGCGGCCTTATTTTGCCGGCTAAGTCCGCACGGACTGAACCGTAGCTGACTGTTTTTAAGTCCATGAACGAACCGCGCCTGAATTTGCCGGAACTGACGGTCTCCGAGCTCTCTGCTGCGCTCAAACGCACCATCGAGGACGCCTATGGTTATGTCCGCGTGCGCGGCGAGCTCGGTAAAGTCAGCTACCACTCCAACGGTCATGTTTACTTCGATCTGAAAGACGATCGCGCCTGCATCGCCGGAATTATTTGGCGAAGCACGGCCGCGCGAATAAAGCTCAAACTTGAAGCCGGTCTCGAAGTGGTCGTCACCGGCCGGATCACCACCTATCCCGGCCGCTCGCAATACCAGATCGTCGCCGAAACGCTTGAACCCGCAGGTCTCGGCGCGCTGATGGCGCTGCTGGAGGAGCGAAAACGCCAGCTGAACGCGGAAGGATTGTTCGACGAGGCGCGAAAGCAGCTGCTGCCATATTTGCCCGCCGTGATCGGCGTCATCACTTCGCCGACCGGCGCGGTCATTCGCGATATTCTGCATCGGCTCGGCGACCGCTTTCCGCGCCAGTTCTTGGTATGGCCGGTCAAGGTCCAGGGTGAGGATTCGGCACGCGAAGTCGCCGCCGCCATTGCCGGATTCAACAGGTTCGCCGAAAGGGGCGCGCCGCCGCGGCCCGATCTCCTGATTGTCGCTCGCGGCGGCGGCTCGCTCGAGGATTTATGGTCGTTCAATGAGGAGATCGTGGTGCGCGCGGCGGCGGAAAGCCTCATTCCGCTCATCTCCGCGGTCGGGCACGAGACCGACGTCACGCTCCTGGATTTTGTCGCCGACCGGCGGGCGCCGACACCGAGCGCCGCCGCTGAAATGGCCGTCCCGGTCCGCTCCGAACTGATCATCGATGTCGAAGGGCTCGAACGGCGGGCGCTCGCCGGCTGGCTGCGGGCGCAAGAGGCGCGGCGCAACGCGCTTGCGCTCGGCGTCTCGCGTCTTGCCGAATGCCGACGATCTCTTCGCCTCGCCGCGGCAGCGTCTCGATCACGCGGCGCACATTCTTGGGCGGGCGCTGCGGGCCAACGCCCATATTCATCGCATGAGCTTGTCGCGGATCGGCGGCAGGCTGAGCACGCACCTCCTGCGCAGCCATGTCGAACGCCGCCGCGACCGCTACAACAATATCACGCTGCGCCTGCGCGCCAGCGCCGCCGCCAATCTCGCCGCGCACCGCACCAATGTTGCGCGTGGCCGGGAACGCGTCGGGGTCTTGGGCAGACGCGCCGGACCGCGCCCTCGATAATCTCCTCGACGCGCGCTGGGCGCGATGGGAGAGGAATTCGCAATTGCTCGCGGCTTTTTCCTACCGCGGCGTTTTGGCACGGGGCTTTGCGCTGGTGCGCGACCGCAACGGCCGCCCGCTGCGTGCGGCGGCAGCCGTGGCGATCGGCGCGCGAATCGACATTGAATTTTCTGATGGCAGCGTCGGCGCGCGTGCTGAAAGCGTGCAGACTTCATCAGGGGCACGCGTCGAGCCGCCGCGGCGGCGCCGCCGGCAGACCGTTGATTCCGGGCAAGGCGATCTTTTTTAATTTGCCTGCGAATGAGTGTTTGTTCGTTTCGCTGCGCGACCTAATCTGAAAATTTGTTCATTGACGTTTTCGAAAAGCGCGACGTTGTGGAAACGCGACGTTGTGGAACTGCGAACTTGCTTTGGTATTATCACCTTGCAGTTCGTCCATAGGAGGAAGAAGCATGATTCGAACGGCGTTCGCGATCGCGGTCGCGGCTTTCATCTTTGCGGCCGGTGTCGGGGTCTCGCGCGCGGCACCTATCGCACCTTTGCCGGCGGGCGTCGCCAGTGACGCATCGTCCGGCCACATCACGCATGTGTGGTGCCGCTGGGGCCGCTGCGGTTGGGGTTGGCGTCACCGTTGGGGATGGCATCCGCGCTGGCATTGGTGCCGGTGGCATCCGCGTCGCTGCGGATGGTGAGACGCGAAGCCGTGACGCATCATCGTACGACGCTTGTTCATTGCGTCGCGTGCGGGAAGGCTTGAGTTGACGCCGCGCCGAAGACAGATCGGCGCGGCATATCGTTCCCGGTTCGATTGATCAGCCTTGCAGATTGGCAGCCGCAACGGCCTTTATTTAGCCAGCAGAGCGACTATGTTGCTGCTGCCGCACGGCCTCGCTTTGCGGAGGTCGATTTGCTCAATCGTACTGATCGGTCTTTTCCCATGCCAGGAGAGGCCGAAGTCAAATATCTCGATGGCGATTTCCGCGTCGTGCGGCCGGGAACTTTCGTCCGCTGCGCGGTTACCGGCGTTGCGATTCCGCTCGAAGAACTCCGCTACTGGAGTGTGGATCTGCAGGAAGCTTATGCGACGCCGGATATAGTTTTGCACCGGCACGGCTAATTCGTACGGCCACTCGCGCCTGATCAGCGCTAGCGTTGATCGGCGGCACTCAATATCAGCCGGCGGAACTCGGATTCCTCCTCCACCTTGAGCTGAACGCGCAGCACGTTGGCGCGGGCGGCAAGCGCAGCGAGTGCCGGGTCGCCGGCAAACCGTGCGTAGTCCTTCTCGGTGGTGATAAGAGGAGGCTCGCGGCGTCGGCCCGCGCATAAGCGCGCGCGCATCGGCCGCCGTGTAGCGGTGATGGTCGGGAAAACTTGCGTGCTCGGCTACGGCGACGCCGGCTTCCCTCAGGGTTGAGTAGAACTTTTCCGGATCGGCGATGCCGGCGAAAGCCAGAACGCGGCGTCGCCGAGCGCCTCCAGGCTCGCGCGGTCGGGCTCGAGCCGGCCGTGGAAGATTGCCACGCCATGGCGCCGGGCGCTCTCCGATATAGAACTCATGCCGGCGCCGGAGGTGCCGACGACGAGCACGGCTTGGGCGCGTGCGACTTGCACCGCCAAGGGCGCACGCAACGGGCCCGCCGGGAAGACACGGCCGTTGCCGATACCGCGACGTCCATCGATCACCAATATCGCGAGGTCTTTGGCGAGCGCCGGATTTTGGAATCCGTCGTCCATCACGATCACATTGGCTCCGCCACGTCGCGCGGCCCTGGCCCCCGCCACGCGGTCGCGGGCGACGATGGTCGGCGCGAGTTCGGCCAGGAGCAAGGCTCGTCGCCGACGTCCGCGGCACTATGGATGGCAGGATCGACCCGTACCGGACCGGCGAAGGCGGCCGCCGTAGCCGCGCGTGAGGAAAAAGGGACGCTTGCGCTCGGCGAGCAAAAGCCGGCCGAGCGTAAGTGCCGCGGGCGTCTTACCGGCGCCGCCGATGGTGAGATTGCCGACACAAATCGACAGGGATGCCGGCTTTTTTCCCGGCGACTTCAGCCGCCACGCCGCGACTGCGCCGTAAATGCCGGCGATTGGGGCAAGCAGGCGGCCGCCGCTTGCGTTGCCACCAGAAATGCCGGCTCGCGCATCAGCGCTCAATCCCGCCGCAGGCCGCCCGCGCGTTGCAGCGCCGCCACCGTCTGCTGCGTGCGCTCATGGCAAGCTAGTGGTCCGATTCTAACATTCGCATCCCGGTTCGGCAGGCTATCATGCGAATGTTAGAATCAAAGGACCACTAGCAAATATAAGTGCTAGTGGAGCTTTGGATTTGACATTCGCTTCGCGAGTTCCCGGCGCGGTGGGTAGCGAATGTCAAATCCGCTCCACTAGGAGGCCTGCTGTTCAAGCCGCAACTGCATCAAATACGGCTCGAGCGCGGTAAGAGTACGCTCGAGCGCGCCGCTCAGCGTCCGCACGGTGGTCATGGCGGCGTCGGCCACGGCGGTGCGCGAGGTCGGATCGGTGAGCCAGGCGGAGAGACAAGTCGTCAATGTCTCCTCGTCGGCGATCGCCTGCGCGCCCCGCGCCGCATCGAGGGCGTCGTATATTTCCGCGAAATTCCAGACATGCGGGCCGTGGACAACCGCGGCGCCGAGCCGGATCGGTTCGATCGGATTTTGACCGCCGTGGCTGGCGAGCGAGCCACCCATGAACACGATCGGCGCCAGACGATAGACCAGGCCGAGTTCGCCGAGGGTGTCGGCGACAAAAATGTCGACGTCGGACTTGGGCAGTTCGCCGAGCGAACGCTGCGCCACCGACAACCCCGCCGCCTTCGCCATTTCCGCAACCGCCCGGCCGCGTTCCGGATGGCGGGGCGCGATGACGGTCAGCAGCGAGGAATGTTTGGTGCGCAAGCCGCTTGTGGGCGCCGATGACGGCGATTTCCTCGCCGGCGTGCGTGGACGCCGCGGCGATCACGAGCCGCACGCCGATCGACGCTCTTCAAATCGCGCAAAATAGCGCGATCGACCGGCGGCGGCGGCACGTCGAGCTTCAAATTGCCGATGCTGGTGATGTGGGACGCGCCGAGGCGGGCATAGCGTTGAGTATCGGCTTTGGATTGGGTCAGGCACAGATCGAAGCGCTCAAGCAGCGCGCCGATCCCGCCGGATACCAGGCGCCAGCGTTGAAAGGAACGCTCGGAGACGCGGCCGTTCACCAGGATGATGGGTATGTCACGATCGGACGAAGGCCAAAATGAGATTGGGCCACAAATCGGATTCGACGAACAGCGCGAGATCGGGATGCCAATGATCGAGGAATTGGGCGACGAACTTGGGCGCATCAAGGGGAATGAACTGATGCACGGCGCCGGCCGGCAGCCGCTGCGCGGCGAGCGCCGCGGACGTGACGGTACCCGAGGTCACGAGCACGGCGAAATTCATGGCGCGCAAGCGTTCGATCAGAGGAACGACCGCGAGAAACTCGCCGACGCTCGCGCCATGGAGCCAAATCAACGGCCCGCGGGGCGAGGCAGGCTTGCCTGGCCGTAGCGCTCGCCAATGCGCGCCGGATCTTCCTTGCCGCGCTTGATGCGCTGCGTCAGCAGCCATGACGCCAAAGGCTTCGCCGCGGCGTTCGACGCCAATCGATAGAGTTGCAGCACCAGGGGAACACGATCACGCACGCATTATACTCCATGGCGCGTGCGAAGTGCTGCGCGCGGCTTTCGGCGTCAGCGCAAGTATAGACCGGCTTTGGCCCGGTTCGAAGGCCCGATTCCGCCCCATCCACTTCCTTTTAGTGCTGCGTCGGGCGGTGTTCGGGTCGAGCAGCCGGTGCAAATGCACGATGAAATATCGCATCTCGGCGTTGTCGACCGTGCGCTGCGCTTTTTCCTTCCACGCCACGTAGGCGCTCGCATAGTTCGGATAAATTCCGACGATATCGAGTTTGTTGAGATCTTTGAACTCCATGCTCGTCAAGTTGTTCAGCTCGCCGCCGAAGACGAGATGAAGCAATTGTTTCGAACGCTGCTCGGGAATGTCCGCCATGGTACTCGATCCGCGTGAGACTTTCGCGATTTATGAAGATGCGAGGCGTTCATCCCCAAGATGTTCGTTGAGAAGCGCGAGCCGGTCACGGTTGGCGGCCAGCAGAATTCCGTGCCGCAGCTCAGGTCGATTATAGAGCACCGTGCCACCTCCGACATGTGTCAGCGCTCCGCCAGCTTCGTGCACCAAAAGATCGGCCGCCGCAAGGTCCCAGTCATGGCTGTCGGCTCCGGCAATCGCGATGTCAACAGTTCCCTGCGCGACGCGGGCGAGCCGCAGCGCAAGCGAATGGATGCGCGGCATGATACGATGACTTCGAGCGCCGACCGAGGAAGTCGGTGAACGAAACTTTTCGGTCCGGCGACGCGCGCCTGCGCGAGCGAAGCACCGCGCGTGACCATAATTGCGGCGCCGTTGCACGTGGCGCCGTGATTGGCCGATGCCATGAAAAACTCGTCAGTTGCCGGGGCAAAAAGACAAGCGGCGAAATCGGACGGCCGTCTTCCACCAAGGCCGCTGAAACCGTCCAATCGGGCAAGCCGGCCAGAAAGGCGCGGGTTCCGTCGATCGGGTCGATGATCCAAACGTAACGCGACGCGAGCCGTGAGCCGTCGTCGGGGCTTTCCTCGGACAACCACCCAACACCGGGATACGCCGCGGTCAGTCGGTCCGGCAATAATCGATCGACGGCGATGTCGGCTTCGCAGACCGGCGAAGCGCCGTCTTTTTCCCACTGCTTTACCGTCGTGCGAAACATCGAGAGCGCGAGGCGGCCCGCATCGCGTACGCATGCAGCCAAGTCGAGGACCGCAGCTGCTGGATCGACGACGTCAGTGACCGGCAACGGTCAGGCCCTCAACACGCAGGCTCGGCGCGTTTGTCCCGTAGCGGAACTACAAGATCGTTCGCCGGCTCGAGGCTGGCAAACATCTCCGAAAGATGGCCGGCAATTGTGACCTCGCTGACCGGGAAAGTGCATTTGCCCTTCTCGATCCAGAAGCCGGAGGCGCCGCGGCTGTAATCTCCGCTGACGAGATTGACGCCCATGCCGATCAGGTCGGTGACGTACAGCCCCTCGTCGATATCGGCGATCAGTTCGTCCGGAGTTTTCGTCCCCGCGGCGAGATGGAGATTACTCGCTCCCGGCGAAGGGGTCGACGACACCCCGCGCTGGGCGTGACCGGTGGTCTTCATATCGAGCTCGCGCGCGGTGGCGCAGTCGAGAAGCCAAGTCGCAAGCACGCCTCCCTGCACCAAAGTCAGCCGCCGCCCGGCGATGCCCTCGGCGTCGAACGGCCGGGAGCGCAATCCCCGCGGCCGCAGCGGATCGTCAATGATGGTGATGCCGGCAGGAAAAATCTGCGCCCCGAGCTTTTCGCGGAGGAAGCTCGTCTTGCGGGCAATCGCGCCGCCATTGGCCGCGCTGGCGAGATGGCCGACGAGGGAGCCGGAAACCCGGGAATCGAATACGACCGGGACGCGCCGCGTGGCGACTTTACGCGGATTCAGGCGCTTGGTTGCGCGCTCGCCGGCCCGGCGGCCGATGAGTTGTGCGGGTTCGAGATCGCCGGCGTGCAACGTCGAGGAAAAATCGTAGTCGCGTTCCATGCCGGTGCCCTCGCCGGCGATGGCCGTCATGGCGACGCCGTGCCGTGACGCGAGGGTCGTGCCGTGGAAGCCATGGCTGGTCACCAGCACAACGCCGGATATGCCCGCCGATGCGGACGCGCCGCCGGATTTGGTGACGCCGGCGACCGCCAGTCCGGCAGCCTCTGCTTCGCGCGCGCGCGTTTCGAGCGTGTCGACTTCCGGAATGTCGGGATCGATCAGATCGAGCGCGGGGAGCTCCTTGGCCAGCATGCTTGCGTCCGCCAGGCCGGCGAAGCGGTCTTCGGGGGCCGCCCGCGCCATGGCGACGGCACGTTCCGCCAGAGCGGCAAAGCCGTCGGCTTTGAGATCATTGGTCGAAACGACCGCCTGCCGGCGACCGACGAGAACGCGAAGTCCCAAATCGTCACCTTCCGAACGCTGGGACTCCTCGACGGCGCCGTCGCGCACGTCGACCGAAAGCGACACGTAGCGGACGGCAAGCGCGTCGGCTTGATCGGCGCCGGCGCGGCGCGCGGCCGCAACGAGGCGCTCGGCGCGCACGGCAAGGTCGGATTGATCGAGCAGGGAAGAAGGCATGAGCGGCTGGAATTAAGTGCCAATAGAATAAAACACAAGCCGAAGATGTAACTGCGGGCCGCCCGCTTCAAGCCGCAGAACCTTGCCTAAGTGTAAATTGCAGAGGCCATGGCAAGGGCTCGTCAATCATGCGCGCGATTGGCTGCTGCGATACGAGCTTTTAACCAGGCTTTTTAAGCCGATTGCGACCGCGCTCTGGCATTCTCGCGGCAACCGGGCGGCAACAGCCCGGCGGGAGCTAAAGTTCGGGGCGTCGAATGGAAGCCGGCAGGTTTGCTGCCGGGTCGAGCCGCGCGTTGCGGCTCGACCCTTTTTCTTTGCCCGCGCGGTTTGAAGCTGTCGATGATGCCGCCGACGGTCGCGTGCGCGTCGTCGATCTTTATTCCCGGCGCGTGGTGGTGCGCCGCTCCGTTCGCGGCATGCGCATGGCCATCAATGTGCCGGTCGCCGCCTTCCGTGGCGTCGTCCATTCGTCTGCAGGGCGAGCCGAACGAGCCGCCGACGGCAATTGCCGTTGTGCTCGAACACAGCGATCCGGCGCTGTCGCTGCCGCTGTTTTCGTCGAGCGAAAACGACGAGATCGTCGCCGAATGGCAATCCTGGGGCCGCGTGCTCGGCCTGCCGCTTCTGGTCGAGCGAGCGCGACGGCAGCTTGCGCGAGCCATTCGCGCGCATCGGTGCTTTGCGCGTCGAGGCCCCCGACTTGGCGCCGCCGGCGGCGCAGCGCCATTGCGCGCCGCCGGCCTCGCTATCTTGTTGCGGCGTCGCGCCGGCACGTGGCCGCAGATGCCGGCCTCGCATCCAGGGCGAGCGCGAGATCATCGCCAGAGATTAAATATGCGGCGCCGCGGCTTGGCAGCGAGCGACCCTCGTGCGCGATCGCGTGCGCGGCACGCCTGCGACCTTCAGATCAGACGCGGCAACGCGGCATCCAACAGCAAGCCGGCAAATAGAATCAATCCGGCGTCGCGATTGGATTTGAACAGCGCGAGGCAGCGATCGGGATCGGCGATGTCAAGCCGAACAATCTGCCAGCCGAGATGCGCGGCAAAAACGAGCAGGCCGATCGCGAAGATAATGCTGGCGCTGGCGGCAAAGCCCGCCGCACCGATGAGAATGACGGCCAATCCGTAAAATAGACCGAGCATCGGTTTGGTGCGCTCGGCAAACAACAGCGCCGTCGATTTGATGCCGATAAGCGCATCATCCTCGCGATCCTGGTGCGCATAAATGGTGTCGTAGCCGATGACCCAGGCGATTGACCCGGCGTAGAGCAACAGCGGCGATGCATCGAGCCGCGCGAACGCCGCCGCCCAACCCATGAGCGCACCCCAGGAGAACGCCAGGCCGAGCACGATTTGCGGCCAGTAGGTGATCCGCTTCATGAATGGGTACACCGCGACAATGGCCAGCGATGCGATGCCAAGTCCGATGGTGAAGAGATTGAACGACATAAGTACAGCAAGGCCGATCAGCGCCTGCGCGACGAGAAAAATCGCTGCGGCAACTACGCTGACTTGGCCCGACGGAATTGGACGGGAGCGGGTGCGCTCGACGCTGGCGTCGAGATCGCGATCGACAATGTCGTTCCAAGTGCAGCCGGCGCCGCGCATGGCGAACGCGCCGATGAAAAACAACGCAAGCTGAGCCATGCTCGGCGTCGCCTTGTGAGCCGCGATTGCGGCGATCGCACAAGACCACCAGCATGGCAGCAGCAAGAGCCACGCGCCGATTGGCCGGTCGAAACGGGCGAGCCGCAGATAAGGACGCGACCAGGCCGGAGCGAGCGTATCGACCCAATTGCCCGTCGCGTCGGCGACCGAGCCTGCCGGCCCGTTCATTTTGCCAGCGGATTACCGGTAAGCGAATCGAGCGTGCCGTGGCCGGTTTTGGTGTTGTCGCCAGTATCGACGGATGGCGTACCAATAGCGTCGCTGAGCGAGGGCGGTCTCGGCTTGACCGCCGGGGCGTCGGTACAGGCCGCGGTGCGGAATTTCAAAGTGCGTTCGTGATTGGCCTTGGATACGGTAATGGCTTGGTCGGGAATGTTGCACCAAGTCTTATTTTCTTCGAGGAACTTCAGACTATCCCTTCCGCAGCATAGAAGCGCTGCACCAACGTGCAAATGTCCTTGCGCTCGGCCTTGTTCTCGAGCGCAGTGCGCACCGCCACGCCTTTTGCTGCGCGTCGTCGCGCAGCTGCCGAAAGCGCTGCATTCGGGCGGCGCCGATTGCGCCCAGGCCGCACCGGAGCGGCGGTGCCGAGCACGGCGAGCAAGCGTCATCGCAACGCTCCACTTCATCCTTTGTCCTCTCCCGGTTCCAATGCTCATTGTGCTCGAGGGGTATCAGCTGCTTGGTCTGGCATAAATGGCCCGCTCGATTTCGGCGATAAGGCGGCAGGCCCGCCGGCGAGTCGCGGCACCTGCGCGCCAATCTTGCGCCAATTGCTTATAATTTCCTATGCCCCGCTATGATTTCCGTGGCTCCGCGACTTTACGTCCGGGAACCGCTTGCAGCCGGCGCCACGGTGCCGCTGGATAGGGCCCAGGCCCATTATCTCGGGTACCGTCTTGCGGCTGAAGTCCGGGCGAGCGCGTCCTCGTTTTCAATGGCCGTGACGGGGAGTGGAGCGCCACGCTCCACGTGCAGAAGCGCACAGCTGCCCTGAGGGTCGAGGGCAAAACCCGTCCTCAGCCCGCGCCAGGGGACCTGCATTACCTGTTCGCCCCGATGAAGGCCGCGCGGCTCGATTATATGGTGCAGAAAGCGGTCGAAATGGGAGTATCGGTGCTGCACCCGGTACTTACCCGGCACGGACAGGTCACGCGCGTCAATTCCGAGCGCATGCTTGCCAACGCCATCGAGGCCGCGGAGCAATGCGGCTTGCTTTCGCTCCCGGAAATCGAGCCGCTGGCCGCGTTGACCGACGTGCTCGCCGCCTGGGATCCGGAGCGGCGCCTGGTCTTCTGCGATGAGGATGCCGAAGTAAAAAGCCCGCTGGCGGCGCTTGGCCAGTCTTCCCGCCGGCCCCGCTTGCCTTGCTGATAGGCCCCGAAGGCGGATTTAGCGCCGAGGAACGCGCGATGCTCCTAAAGCGTCCGCATGTCGTGCGCCTGTCGCTCGGGCCGCGCATCTTGCGCGCCGATACCGCCGCGGTCGCGGCGCTTGCCGTCATGCAAGCTGTCGTCGGCGACTGGCGGCAGAACCTAGTGGATGACGCCAGGGCGGTCGATGCAGACGAAGGCGATGTAGTCGCCGTATTTTGGGTGCACGCTGGTGACATGGGAAAGGCGGTGCAAGCGCGCGCAATATTCGGCGGCCATTGCGCGATATGTGTGTCTGATCTGCGGGGAGTAGGGCAGGATGCCGCCGGTGTCGTTGCCCCAGACCCACTCGCGGCCGAACCACGGCCCAGGACCCAGCAGGCCGGCGAGCGCGGCGCCGCCTGCGCATGTGCTCAAGACCGTGGCGAGCACCAACTTGATCAAGCCGCTCCTCAGCATGGCGTGCGATCTCCGCTGGAGGGTTCGATCTTAGAGGCAGGCAATACCGATGGAAAGCGTTCTAGTGGTCCAATTCTAACATTCGCTTCCCGTCTCGGCACGCTCTCATGCGAATGTTGGAATCAAAGGACCACTAGCAAATATAAGTGCTGGTGGAGCTTTTGGATTTGACATTCGCTTCACGAACTAGCGGTTTGGGCGTAGCGAATGTCAAATCCGCTCCGCCAGCGCGTGGTGTCACAGCATTGAATAAGCGCTGGCCACCATGCCAACCGGCCGCTTCTCGGCGGCATCGAGCATCATCACCCGGCCGAAGCTGGTGTTGCGTCCGATGCGCACCACGCGCGCATCGGCGATCACGTCGAATGTTGCCGGCCGCAGGAAATGCGTCGTCTGGTCGATGGTGCTCATCGCACGGTAGCCGTTCCAGGCTGCGGAGCAGGCGATGACCATGGCGCTGTCGGCAAGCGCCATCAACGCTTGGCTGCAAACCGCCTCGCCGTCGGCGCAGATGCTTTTGGAAAACGGCAATCGCACCACGGCCCCGGGCTGCCAGTCCGGCAACGCCCCGGCCGGGCGAACGGCCTCAACGCTTTCCACCAACAAGGCCAGGTCGTGCACCCAAGGAGGCAAAAACCTTGGTTATCAGGCGTCCCGCCGCCTGCACGCCAAACGAGGGTTCGTTCGTTACGAGGTGATGGACCTCGCCCATGTCCAATTCCTCCGCAGAGCCAGACCTTTTCTCGCCGGGCCTGCCCCGGCATCCGCACTCGCGACCGAATCAGACGCCACGTTGGGAAAAATAGCATGATGACCACAGTTTGACGTTGTCCCCCGAATGGAAATGTTTTCGTTGGAATCGACTGTCACCCGGCTGCATCGGTTGTCAGCGACCTTCGCCGGCGCGGCCTGCCTGGCCCTTGACCGGCAAATGCCGGCACGGCACGCTACCTCCCCACGTGAAGGGGCGGAGTGGAAGGGCAATGCTGGGCCGTATCGTCTCTTTGGGGTTTGCGCTGGCGTTGAGCGCCGCTTCTGCTTCGCCGTCACTTGCGGCCAATGCGCTGGAAAAGAATTTCTGGCTTCCCGGCCCCGACTATGACCGTGAGATGCCGGCGTGTAACTATCCCGCGGCGCTGGACCGTATTATCGGCGATTTCCGCACCAAAGAGATCCGGTTCTGGAATTCCGAGCTGGAGATTGTGGGGATTGAAAACATCCGCGAAACCGCGGTCATGCCGTGGGCGGCGCAATCCATTCCGCAACGCTTCTGCCACGGCGTCGCGCTCATCAGTGATGGAAAGCGCCGCCCGATTTATTATTCAATCGGCGAAGATACCGGCATGATTGGCATGGATTTCGGGGTCAACTTCTGTGTCGTCGGCCTCGACCGCAACATGGCTTACGGTCCGGCCTGCCGCTCTGCCAAGCCCTAAAAGGCGCGTCCCTCAGCGTACGCCGTGCCAGGGATCGTATTGCTTGTCGGGCAGATTACGCAGCGCTGCATTATAGGCCTTGTCGTTGGCCTTAGGCTTTTGTCTTTTTCTTCACGCCCGGTTGTATGCTGACCATCGCCACTGGTGGCGTTCAATGTCGGCTGCGTTGAGCTCGTCATTTGGGCTTGTGCGCTCGATGATACCAGAAGGCCAACGCCAGCCCAGCCATAAGCCATCTCATTGATGCACTCCCTTTCGCGGCTGCCGACTGCGATTGAATAAACCGCGCGCAGCATGACTCGAATACATTTGATTATACGATACCATCGCGCAAAAATCAGGCAATGTTTGGCCCGCCTTCTGCTTTGAACCAGCGCCTGCCGCTGCGCGTCCAAGGGCATCGGCGTTCTTTCTTTGTTCTAAAGCGCGGTCGAGCCTCGCGGTTTGCCGTCGCGGAAGGCTTTCATGCGGAAGCCGGTCATCTCGGCGCTTGCGGGCGCGCGTTTTTTCCTTCGCGGACTTAAGCGGCGCGCTGTCCCAGGATGCGCGCCAGAACGAGGCTGGGCAGTTCGACTTCTATGTGTCTGTCGCTGTCGTGGTCGCCGTCGTATTGCGCGGCCGCCGCACGAGCGCGATGGCGCGCGCGTCGCCGGCGGTCAGTGCGGCGCGCGGCCCTTCTCGTTTGTCGTCCATGGACTGTGGCCTCAATACGAGCGCGGCTTTCCCGAATATTGCCAAGTCCCGGCGCCGCGGCTTTATCGCGGAATTGTCGATTCCATGCTTGATCTGATGCCGGCGCCGCGCCTGATCTTCAACGAGTGGGACCGGCACGGCACCTGTTCCGGGCTCTCGCCGCGGGCTTATTTCGATGCTCGTGCGCAAAGCCCGCGCGGCCGTGAAAATCCCGCGCCGCAATACGTTGACCTGCAAGCGCCGCTTGAATGTCACGCCGGCGGCGGTGGAGGACGCGTTCACCAAGGCCAATCCCGGACTTAGCCGCAAACGGCATGGCCATCGGTTGCGACCACAAGCGCCTGACCGAAGTCAGGATCTGCCTGTCCAAAGATCTGCAGTTTCGCGACTGTGCGCAGATCGCGCGGCGCAGCTGCCGGCGTGATCAATTGCTGATGCCGCCGGTGCGCGGTGCGGCGAATTAATTTGCTTCGCCTTCGCACCGGCTCGCGGTGCGAAGTTTTTCGCACGACGTCGCCGGCGCGAGTTTGCTAATGTGCGCGCCTTGCGCGTTCGCGCGAGTTTTCCGGCGCGAAGCCTTGGCAGCGGACCTCGCAGCCGATGAACTATCGCCACGCGTTTCACGCCGGTAATTTCGCCGACGTGCACAAGCACGCCGTCTTGGCGTGGATACTCACCTATCTGCGCGGCAAGCCGGCGGCCTTCCGCGTCATCGATACGCACGCCGGGGCGGGCCGTTACGATCTTTTTTCCCGCGATGCCTGCCGCAGCGGTGAATGGCGCGACGGCATCGGGCGCGGTCTGGAAACTGCGCGCCCATGCGCCGGGCGCCATACGCGTTTCTGGCGCCCTATCTCGATGTTGTTGCCGCGTTTAATCCCGGCGGCGAGCTGCGCATCTATCCGGGCTCGCCGCTGATCTGCGCGAGCTTATTGCGGCCGCAGGACCGCCTCATCGCCTGCGAACTGGAGCCGCGTTCGGCGGCCCTGCTCGCCGCGGCGCTTCGCGGCGAGCGCCGCGCCAAAGCCCTCGCCATCGATGGCTGGACCGCGCTCGGCGCCTATGTGCCGCCGAAGGAACGGCGCGGCCTCGTCGTTGATCGATCCGCCATTCGAAGAGCCGCACGAATTTCATCGGTTGTCGGACGGGCTCGCTACCGCCTATCGCAAATGGCCGAGCGGAATTTACCTGGCTCTGGTATCCGATCAAAGAGCCCAAGGAACCCGATGCGCTGGCGCGCCGGGTACGCCGGTTTGCGGGTGCGAAAGTGTTGCGCAGTGAATTGATATTGGCGGAGGCGCGGCGGCCGGGCGGTCTGCGCGGATCCGGGCTCATTGTGATCAATCCGCCATTCACGCTCGAGCGGCAGTTGCGCGTATTTTTGCCGGCGCTCGGCGAGTTATTGTCCGCAAGCGCGGCCGCTGCCCACCTTAGTGGCTAACCTTCGCACCGCTGCGGAGCGGTCCACAACATCCCTTGCAAAAAAGCCGCTCAGGTAGTTCCCCACTTTTCCACACGTTAAAATTGGGCTAATTTTCTGGCGCTGGCTTTGACGTTCCGCCTCCTGTGGGGGGCCGGCGGAGTGACTGAGGCCGTCCTGCGGCTGAAGCCTTGCCCGTGTGGATGTCCAGCCAAGCCGTCGCGCCGCGAGGGCCGGCGGCGAAGCAACCGCGGGGAAGGGAGTTGCTCGATGGCAATGACCGGTACGGTCAAATTTTTCAACGGCGAGCGTGGCTACGGCTTCATTAAACCGGACGACGGTGGACGCGACGTGTTCGTGCACATCACGGCCGTAGAGCGCGCCGGACTGAAATCGCTGCTTGAGGGGCAGCGCATCAGTTTCGATGTCGAGCCCGACAAGAAGGGCAAGGGTCCCAAAGCGGTCAATCTCGTCGTCACCGGCTAGCGGCATTGCCGAGCATGTAAGTCGCGGCCGCAGCGGTTCGGCCGCCGTTCTTTGCTCGGATCGTGAGGAAAGAAGGTGCCGGCAGCGTTGCGCGCAGCGCGTGAGCGCTATTTGGCTAAGGGAGTTGCCCGCCTGGTGATTTTGCTCTTCAATTGCGCTGACCCCACTCACAACACGATGGTCCGGCCATGATGATCCTGCGCTCTGCAGCACCTTCGCCGTTTGGGCGGAAGGTGCATATCGCGCTCTCGCTGCTCGGCATGGACGATGTGAAACTTCAGCCTGCCGACACGATGGATCCCGGCGACAGCGTGCGCGCGCAAAATCCGCTGGGAAAAATTCCGGTGCTCATCGCTGAGGATGGCACGAGCTTTTATGACTCGCGCGTGATCCTTGAATATCTCGATCATCGCGCCGGCGGCGGCAAGATCATTCCGCGCGAAGGCGATCAGCGCTTTGCCGCGCTCCGCCTGCAATCGCTCTGCGACGGTATTCTCGATGCCTCCATCCTGCAGGTTTATGAAGGCCGCTGGCGCGCGGCGGAAAAACACGAACAGAAATGGCTCGATCATCAGGCCGGGAAGGTGGCGCGCGCACTGAGCATGCTGGAGAGCGCGCCGCCGGCGCTGGCGGCAAGCCCGCAACTTCCGCATGTCGGCCATATCGCGCTGGCCTGTGTGCTTGGCTATCGCGATTTCCGCTTTGCCGGCTCCTGGCGCAGTGACCATCCGCGCCTTGTCGCCTGGCTCGAAAGCTTCGCGGCGCGGGTGCCGGCCTTCGCGGCGACGACGCCGAAAGCGTAACGCGCAAATTCATCGCAAGTTTGCCTGCAAACAAAAACCCCGGGCGGTGCCGCCCGGGGTTTTGGTTTTCTGTTCGGCCGCCGAACAGATCAGAAGCGATAATTGACGCCGCCGCGGATGAGGTTCGTGGTGAAGGAGACGTTGTCGACTGGCGCGCCGCAGCCGGCGCCGCAATTGAACTTGCCGAGGTCGACGTACAGGTACTCCGCCTTCAGCGTCCAGCGCGGGAGGAACGCGAATTCGATGCCTGCACCTGCGGTCCAGCCGGCATTGGTCGCGCTGCTGCCGGCAAGGCCCGGAGTTGAGGCATTGATGTTGCCGAAAGCACCGCCAGCGGTGATGTAGGGCATGAAGCGGCCGGCGGCGTAGCCGAGCCGCCCGCGCACCGTCGACAGCCAGGAATCGCTGGTTTTACAGCCGGCCGGGCAGCCGCTCGTGGTCGATCCGCTGAGCCCGGCCCAGTCGATGTCGCCTTCGACGCCCAGCACAGCGGGGCCGATCTGATAATTGTATCCGAGCGTCCCGCCGAAGACCCCGCCGGTTGGATTTAAGCGAACTGGTCGTCGTATCCCACTTCGACCAGCCAAAGCCGCCACCGCCGTTCACGCCAAGGTAGAAACCGGTCCAGGTGTAGACCGGTGGTGGGAGATAGGGCGGGGCCTTGTAATAGGGAGCGGGCGCCAAATCGGCCGACCAAGCAGCCCCGGTGAGCGCGAGCAAAGCAAGCCCTGCGCAAGTCAGACGTTTCATCTTTTTGACCTCCAATTTTCGCTGGATGGTCAAATAGTAGACTTAGTATTCCGAGCGTCTAGTGCGCAGAAGACACAGCTCTCAGCTCTTTATGGACAATATTGCGGCGAGATTAATCTTGGCCGCGCCATTATTATACCTAATTATGTTTTAACTCCGCCTTAAATATGGTTAAGTAACTACTAAATTCCATCACACGACTGTAATTCGGCGCTGTCGGTGCAGCCTCTTCCGGCCCATTGCCGCCAGCGCGGCCGGCATGCTCGGACAATCTCGGCTCTGGCTCCGGTTCGCGCGCCGCTCTTACGTTCGTAAGACGGCCGGACCGGGCGGGCGCGGGTCCCGCATGCGGGGAATTCGTCAAAGGCATGAACGTTCCGAAAAAAGGGCCCGATCCCGACCTCGAAGACACCGAGGACGACGAGGAGGCGTCTCTCCCGCTCGCCGACGAAGGGGATTCGGTCGGCGAAGATGTCGGCGGAGAAGGGCGATCGCTGGCGCTTGGGCGCGCCGCCGTCCTGCATTACGCCAAGCTCGCTCCGGCCCAGCCCGGCGTCTACCGGATGATCGATGCACGCGGCGACGTGCTTTATGTCGGCAAAGCCAAGAATGTCAGGAACCGGGTCCGCGCCTACGCCCGTCCCGCCGGCCTCGACACCCGCATCGAGCGCATGATCGGCGCGACCCGCGCGCTTGAGTTCGTCGTCACCCGCACCGAAACCGAGGCGCTGCTCCTCGAAGCGAACCTGATCAAACGGCTGCGCCCGCGCTTCAACGTCCTGTTGCGTGACGATAAATCGTTTCCCTACATCCTGATCACGTCGGATCACTGGGCGCCGCAAATCCTCAAACATCGCGGCGCCCGTTCGCGGCCGGGCCAATATTACGGGCCGTTCGCGTCGGTGTGGGCGGTCAACCGCACCATCAATGCGCTGCAGCGCGCATTTCTCCTGCGCTCGTGCAGCGATCCATTTTTCGAGAGCCGCACCCGGCCGTGCCTGCTGCATCAGATCAAGCGTTGCTCGGCGCCGTGCACCAACGAAATCGGTTTCGCCGAATACGGCGCGCTGGTGCGCGAAGCGAACGCGTTCTTGTCCGGCCGCAGCAAGGCGGTGAAGGACGAGCTTGCGGCGGAAATGGAAAACGCCGCGACTGCGCTCGACTACGAGCGCGCGGCCGTTTACCGGGACCGCTTGGCCGCGCTTGTCGGCCATTCAGGCGCATCAGGGCGTCAATCCGCGCGGCGTCGAGGAGGCCGACGTTTTTGCCCTGCATCAACAAGGCGGGTTTGCCTGCGTCGAGGTATTCTTCTTCCGCACCGGACAAAACTGGGGCAACCGCGCCTATTTTCCCAAGGCCGATCGCTCGGTTTCGCCGGACGAAATTCTGGCCGCCTTCCTCGCTCAGTTTTATGACGACAAACCGTGCCCGCGGTTGATCCTCATTTCCCACGACATCGACGACCGCGCGCTGCTTGCCGAAGCGCTGGGCACCAAAAGCGGCCATAAGGTCGAAGTCGCCATACCGCGGCGCGGAGAGCGGAAGGATTTGATTGAGCATGCGCTCGCCAATGCCCGCGAGGCGCTTGGGCGCAAGCTCGCTGAAACGTCTTCGCAACAGCGCCTTTTGCGCCAGCTGACCGAAACATTCGGCCTGCCGCGGGTGCCGCGGCGCATTGAGGTCTACGACAACAGCCACATTCAAGGCGCGAACGCGGTCGGCGCAATGATCGTGGCGGGTGCGGAGGGCTTTCGCAAAAACGACTATCGCAAGTTCAATATCCGCTCGGCCGATCTTTCACCCGGCGACGATTTCGCCATGATGCGTGAGGTTCTGACGCGGCGGTTCAAGCGGCTCATCGCCGAGGCGCCGCGCGAGGATCTTTCCGCTGCTGAACAGTGCGCGGCGGATGGCCGAAAACGATCCGAGACGGCGTCATCCGCCGATGTGACCGGCGCCCGGCAAGCTTCGCTTGGCGATGTCCGTACATCAAAAGAAGGTGATGACAGCACTGCTTTGCCGCCTGAAGAGACGGACATCTTGCGCGCCCAGTCCGAAGAGCCGGACGAGTCTCCCTGGCCGGACCTCGTGCTGATCGACGGCGGCCAGGGGCAGCTCACAGCCGCGCGGGAGGTGCTCGCTGCGCTCGGCATCGACATGGCGCTCGTCGCTATTGCCAAGGGGCCGGATCGCGACGCCGGCCGCGAGACGTTCTTCATTCCCGGCCGCGATCCGTTCAAGTTGCCGCCCCGGGATCCGGTCCTCTACTTCGTCGAGCGGCTTCGCGATGAAGCGCATCGCTTTGCCGTGGGTTCGCATCGGACCCGGCGCGCGCGGCAGATGCGGGAGGGCGGCCTGCAGGAGATTTCGGGCATTGGCCCAACGCGTAAGCGTGCTTTGCTCCACCATTTCGGCACGCTCAAAGCCATCGAGCGGGCCTCGGTGACCGATCTGTTGCAGGTCGATGGCATCAGCGCCGAAACAGCGCGCCGCATTTATGAATTTTTTCATGAGGGAATGGCGTAAGCGAGCCTCGATTTGAGCGCCCAATGAGCGTAAGCCATGCGCGCTGGCTTTGCGGGCGAGGCATCTGTCAGGATCGGCACCGCAGCGCTATGTTAGGGCCATGAACTCGACGACCACCACGACAACCCCCAGCGGCCGGCTGCGCGCGCGTCCATTGACGCTGCCCAACATCCTGACCTATGGCCGCATCGTCGCCATCCCGATCGTCATCGGCTGCATGTTCGGGCAGAGCATCCTTGAGGGCGGGTTGTGGCTGCGCTGGCTGGCGCTCGCCGTCTTTATTGTCGCCGGCATCAGCGATTTTCTCGACGGTTATCTGGCGCGTGCGTGGGCCCAACAATCGTCGCTCGGCCGCATGCTCGATCCGATCGCCGACAAGCTCCTGGTCTCGTCCTGCCTGTTGATGCTTGCGGCGGAGGACACCATCCACGGCTGGTCGTTGTTTGCGGCGATCGTCATCCTCTGCCGTGAAATTCTCGTCTCCGGCTTGCGCGAATATCTCGCCGAATTGCGCGTCAGCGTTCCGGTCACGCGGCTGGCCAAGTGGAAGACGACGCTGCAACTCATCGCCGTCGGTTTTCTCATCGCCGGCGATGCCGGCGACGCCGTGTTACCGGCTGTGACCAAGATCGGCATTATGCTTTTGTGGCTGTCCGCATTGCTGACCATCTATACGGGATGGGATTATCTGCAGGCCGGACTGCATCATTTGACCCAGGAGGATGCGTGAGGCTTCTGTATTTTGCCTGGGTGCGCGAGCGGCTGGGCAAGGCGGAAGAACGGCTCGATCCGCCGGCGGAAGTCGCTACCGTCGGTGAGCTGATGAACTGGCTGGCCGGACGCGACGAACAATACGCTCACGCCTTCGAGAATGCGAAAGTGATCCGCGCGGCCATCGACCATCGCCACGTGCGGGCGGATGCGCCGATTGCCGGCGCCGGCGAGATCGCTTTCTTTCCGCCCATGACCGGCGGCTAGTCCTGGAAAAGTGGACAGCCGGTTTTCCGCAAAGGACATGCGCCAACATAAAGATTTGCAGTGCGGCTTGCCGATCGAGCAAGCGAGATGACCACGACCATCCGCTTGCAGCGCGAAGCCTTCGACGTCGGCGCCGAGACGGCGGCGATGACGCGTGGCCGGACCGACATCGGCGCGGTCGTGACCTTCACCGGCATTTGCCGCGCCGATGAAAATGGTGCGCCGATCGAGGCGTTGACGCTCGAGCATTATCCCGGCATGGCCGAAGCCGAGATTGTCCGGCATGTGGAGGAGGCCAACGCGCGCTGGCCGCTCCTTGGCGTCACCGTGATCCATCGCTACGGGCGCATCGAGCCCGGCGAGATGATCGTGCTGGTCGTCACCGCGTCGAGCCATCGCGAGGCGGCGTTTTCCGCCGCGTCGTTCCTCATGGACTACCTGAAAACGCGGGCGCCGTTCTGGAAGCAGGTGGAGACGGGCGCCGGGCACCGATTGGGTGGAGGCGAAGGCCGAGGACGAAGCCGCGGCGAAACGCTGGTCCGGCGCGCCGCCACGAGGTCGAGCAGCCGCGGTGATGTCGTTCAGCGCGCCGCCTTTGGCGCATGCGAAGGACGAAATTGCGCGGTCATGAATTCGACGAACGCCCGCACTTTCGGCGTGAGGTGCCGCGTCGGCGGATAGACAAGCCAAACCGGGTCCGCCTTCGGCCTGAATTTGTCGAGCACCGGCACCAATTTGCCGCGGGCAATCTCGGGCTCCGGATAGAAGTCGTGGATTTGCGCCAATCCATAGCCGGCGCAGGCCGCCTCAAATAAAGCGGCGCCGTCGCTAAAGCTCATATTGCCGCGAGGAATGAGCCTGGATTCGCCCGCTGCCGACGCAAACCGCCACGGCCGCACCAGCCGGGTGTCGCGGAACGTGAATGCCAAACAATTGTGCTTGGCCAAATCGTCCGGCGTCTTGGGCCGGCCGTACCGGGCGAAATAGCTCGGCGTCGCGACGACTTTGAACTCCGCCTGCGTCAGCCGGCGCGCAATCAGGCTGGAATCCTGCAGCAGCCCAAATCGCACGCTGACGTCGACGCCTTCCTCGACCAGATCAATGAAGCGATCGGTGAAGGTGACGCTCAGCCTGCACGTTCGGATATTGCGCCTGGAACGAACCGAGCAGCGGCACCATTTTGAGGCGGCCGAAAGAAACCGGCAGATCGATCCGCAAATTTCCTGACGGTCTGAGCCGCGCCTCTTTGAGCACCAGTTCGGCTTCTTCGATTTCGGCGAGCGCCTGACGGCATCGCTCAAAAAACGCCGCGCCGTCGTCGGTGAGGCCGACGCGCCGGGTGGTGCGCGCCAGGAGCCGCGTCCCGGTCTGCTCTTCAAGCCGCTTGATGGCGTTGCTGACCCCGGACTGGGTGATGCCGAGGTCGATCGCGGCGCGCACGAAGCTGCGGCGCTCGGCCACTTTCACGAATATCGCCAAGGTGCGCAGATCGGGCATCGATTGATCCATCACTTGCAGTGATGGATCACATTACCAAATGGCTCGATTATTCTGCGAGCGAAAAGCGCTACATCGCCAGGCACGAAACGGGTGGCCTCCCTTGAGGCACGGTTTACAACGCCGCTTGCCTCCGAGACGGCCGGAGAATGGCGATGACTTCAGCGCAGATATTGGAATTCCGCCCGGTGCGGCGCGCGACAGGATTTCGCCGCCGATCGCGGCACTTTGCCCGCTGCGGCGCTGTTCGTCGCGGTCGTGCTGATAGAGGCGCTGCTCATCGCCGCCGCGGCGCCGGTACCGATCGAGATGAGTATCAGCGCCACGGTCACCTGATTTCGGCGCGCTGCTCGCGGCTTTGTTGCCGCGACTGAAATTTGAAGGATCAACACAATGAGCGCACTTGCCCTCACAGCAAGAAGAACCCCTCGCCGACGGCGGGAAAGCCTGATCGCTTTGCTGAGAAAATGGCGCGATAGGTCCCGAGGACGCCGCGAACTGGCGCAGATGTCCGGCCGGTCGCTGCAGGATATCGGGCTCAGCCCCTATGACGCTTATCTCGAGGTCAACAAGCCGTTTTGGCGGGCATAGAAGTCGCGCCGATCGAATGATCAATTGGCGGCTTTGCGCAGCCAGACCTTGTTGTCATGAAAGGCGGCGCCGCCGAACGGCGCTACCGGGTCGGCGCCGGTCAGCGTGTTGATGCCGCGGCCGTCCGCATAGGCCGAATTGGGCCACACCGATTCTGCAATCAATACCCCGCGGCGAACGCCGTCGAACAATCGCGCGTGCAGGCGCACGGCGCCGCGGCGGTTGCCGAGCGTGACCAGTTCACCGTCAGCAATACCAAGCCCGTTGGCGTCGTCGGGATGGATCATCACCTCCGGGCGTCCTTCTTTGCTGCGCGAGGTCCGCGTTTCAGTGAAGGTCGAGTTGAGAAAGCCGCGGGCCGGCGAGGTGGCGAGCCGGAAGGGATGCTCGGCATCGGCCTCTTCAATGACGTCCCAGTGGTCGGGCAAAAGCGGAATGGACGGCGCGTCGTGCGTGCGGTGCCAGCGTCTAAACGGCACCATCGGCCAGTCCGGCTTGAAGCGGAATTTGCCGTCCGCATAGGCGAAGCCGTTGAGATAATGCGCGGTGGCAAAATCCGGCTGGCAGTCGATCCAGCGCTTCTGCTTCCAGCTCGGCCAGCGTTCCCCATCCGGATTTTTGCAAAGTGGCGTCGATCAACTGCCGCGGCGTCATGGCAAAGCCCGGATGCTCCGCGCCGAGCCGTTTCGCCAGCCCGCAGATGACCTCGTGATTGGAGCGGCATTCGCCGGGCGGATCGATCAGTTTCGGCCCGAGCAGGAGATATTGGCTGCCGCCGGCGGTGTAAAAATCGTCGTGCTCGACGAACATGGTCGCCGGCAGCACGACGTCGGCCATTTTCGCGGTGTCGGTCATGAATTGTTCGTGCACGCACACGAACAAATCCTCGCGGGCAAAACCGCGCTTGACCACTTCCTGGTCGGGCGCGACCGAAACCGGATTGGTGTTCTGGATCAGCATCGCGTCGACCGGCGGGCCGCCGCGCAGCGCGTCTTCGTCGCCGGTGAGGATGGCGCTGATGCGCGATTGATCGAGCATGCGGATCGACGGATCGCGCATGTCGGTGCCTTCAATCAGACTAGGGTCGAGGTGGAAAACCGCGCCGTTATTGTGAAAAGCGCCGCCGCCTTCGTAGCGCCAGGCGCCGGTGACTGCGGCGATGCAGCTTGCCGCGTGCATGTTGATGGCGCCGTTGCGCGAACGGGAAAAGCCGTAGCCGAGGCGAAAGTAGGTGCGCTTGGTTTCGCCGATCAGCCGCGCGAACGCCTCGATGGTCTCGACCGGGCAGCCGGTAATGCGCGACGCCCAGTGCGGATCGCGGCTGCGCACGTGCGCGGCGAGATCGTGCGGCGCGTCGGTGTAGCGCTCGAGATAATCCCAGTCGGCCTTGCCGTCGCGGAACAGGCAATGCATCACCGCGCAAGCCAGCGCGCCGTCGGTGCCCGGACGGATCAGCACCGGCACATCGGCCTGTCGCATGGTCGCGTTCATGTAGACGTCGACGACCGCGATCTTGGCGCTGCGCTCTTTGCGCGCGCGGGTCGCGTGCGTCATGACGTTGACCTGGGTGTTCGCCGCATTGGTGCCCCAGATCACGACCAGATCGGATTTCGCCATTTCCCGCGGATCAGGGCCGGCGAGCTTTCCGGTGCCGGCGATGAAGCCGGTCCACGCCGGATTGACGCAAATGGTGGAGAAGAAGCCGGAATATTTCTTGGCGTGGCGCAGGCGGTGGATGCCGTCGCGCATCACATAGCCCATGGTGCCGGCGTAGAGATACGGCCACACCGCTTCCGAGCCGTGCTTTTGCTCGGCGCGAACAAATTGCTCGGCAACGAGATCGAGCGCCTCGTCCCAGGCGATCGGAACGAATTCGCCGCTGCCTTTGGCGCCTTTGCGGCGGAGCGGATGCTTAAGGCGATCGGGGTGATAAACGCGCTCGGCGTAACGCGCGACTTTGGCGCAGATCACGCCGGCGGTGTAGGCATTGTCCTCGGCGCCGCGCAGGCGGCCGATCGTGCCGTTACCGAATATCTCAACCTCGAGCGCGCAGGTCGACGGACAGTCGTGCGGGCAGGCGGAAGCGGCAATGCGCGGGCGGACGGCCTGGTTCATCGGCATCGCACCTTAGCGCGATCGTGCCGCCCCGGACAATCGCGCAGAACGCGCAGCGACCACGCGACAGATCGAGGGGCCTAAGCCGCCGCGGCTTTGCCCTTGGGCTGAACTTCGGCGGTGTAGTCGCTCATCAATTGCTGGGTGATGCGGCCGGGAGTGAAGGTGAAGTCGCCGATCTGCGACACCGCGGTGACCTCTGCGGCGGTGCCGGTGATGAAGCACTCGGAGAAGCCGGCGAGTTCGTCGGGCATGATGCGGCGCTCGATCACCTCGACATTGTGCCGCTGCGCCAGCGTCATGGCGGTGGCGCGGGTGATGCCGGCCAAGAAGCAATCGGCGATCGGGGTGTGGATTTTGCCGTCCTTGACGAAGAAAATGTTGGCGCCCGTGCATTCGGCGACGCGACCCTGCCAGTCGAGCATCAGCGCGTCGGCGAAGCCGCGCCGTTCGGCGCGATGCTTTGAGATGGTGCAGATGGCATAGAGGCATGCAGCCTTGGCATGCGCCGGCGCCGTCTTCGGGTCCGGCCGCCGGAACTCGGAAATGTCGAGCTTGATGCCCTTCAGGCGCTGCGCCGGATCGAAATAGCTCGGCCATTCCCAGGTGGCGATCGCGAGATGGATGGTATTGTTCTGCGCGGAGACGCCGAGCTGCTCGGAGCCGCGCCAGGCGATGGCCCGCACATAAGCGTTCTTTTGATTGTTCTTTTCGAGAACAAGGCGCTTGGCGGCGTCAATCTCGGCGACATTGAACGGAATTTGGAAATCCATCAGCTGCGCCGAACGCTGCAGCCGCTCGGAATGCTCGGTGCCGCGGAAAATCTCCCCGCCATAGGCGCGTTCGCCCTCGAACAC
The DNA here is from genome assembly GCA_963835195.1 of uncultured Alphaproteobacteria bacterium. GTDB lineage: Bacteria > Pseudomonadota > Alphaproteobacteria > Rhizobiales > Xanthobacteraceae > BOG-931. Next base: position 347,416 of record CAWIEY010000020.1, on the reverse strand, counting down.
GGTACTGGCGTAATGCAGGCCGTGCGTGAGCACGCTGATCTTGCAATCGGCGGTGGGAATGAGCTTGCCGTCAAGCCAGATCAAATCCGGCCGCTGATCGAAGGGAACGGGCATAGTTTCGCCTCCCTGAGGCATGGACGGCCCGTTCCGTGCCGGAATTGTAACGCGCTGCGGGGGCCTTGCGCGTGGCCGAACTCGGCTTTTGCTTCGGGAAAAGACTCCCGATATGGTCGCCTTTGGCCTATGAGAGCGCCGTTTGGCGCCCTGGCAGCAATATCCAAGGCGCGAACCAAAGCACAGTTCTGCCATGACATTGCGCTTTTGGGGTATCAATCAACCGCAAATATGTCAATATAGCTGACCTAATGGCCGATATAAGTCTGACCACCCCCAGTAAAAGCCGCCCCGCCGCCAATGCGCTGGAGACGGCCGTCGAAACGCGCGAACCGTGCTGGGATCTCATTGAGCTTCTCTTCTTCGCGTACCGCGATTTTGTGGGCGATCCCGACCAGGTGCTGGAAAAGCTCCGCTTCGGGCGCGCGCATCATCGCGTTCTTCATTTCGTCAACCGCAATCCCGGCATGAAGGTTGCGGAGCTTCTCGACGTCCTCAAGATCACCAAACAATCGCTTGGCCGCGTACTCAAGCAGCTGATCGATGAAGGCTATATCCTGCAAAAAGCCGGCCCCGACGATCGCCGGCAGCGGCTTCTTTATGTCACCCCTGCCGGCGCCGCGTTGGCGATGAAACTCGCCGGTCTGCAAACGGCGCGCATCAGCCGCGTGCTCGATGAGCTCGGACCGGGGGCGCGGGAAAGCGCCAGGCGTTTTCTTGCCGGCATGATCGACGCCGAGGACCGTGATCGGGTCCTGCATTTGATCGGCGCCGCCGACCGCGGGCGAGCGCACGGCCGCGACGGACCCTCATGACATCGCCGGCCGCGAACCCAGCCGACGACGCGCCGCATCTGCTCGTTGTCGACGATGATCGCCGAATCCGCGCGCTGCTGCTGCGTTTCTTGATTAGCGAAGGCTACCGCGTCACCACCGCGGCGAGCGCGCGCGAGGCGCGTGCCAAGCTCGAAAGCCTGCACTTCGACCTGTTCATTCTCGACGTCATGATGCCGGGAGAGAATGGCTTCGAGTTCGCGCGCGCCATTCGCGCCGGCTCGACGGTGCCGATTCTCATGCTCACCGCCCGCGACGAAACGGAAAGCCGCATCGAAGGCCTTGAAATCGGCGCCGACGATTATCTGGCGAAGCCGTTTGAGCCGCGCGAACTGTCGCTGCGTGTGGCCAGCATCCTGCGCCGGGCGCGGCCGCCGAGTGCGCCGCCTGCGGAATCGGCGCGCTTCGGCCCATTCGTGTTCCACTTCGCGCGCGGCGAATTGCGCCGCGGCGAGGAGATGGTCCGCCTGACCGACCGCGAGCGCGACATGTTGCGCGTGCTCGCCGCCAACATCGGTGAAACCGTTCCGCGGCAGGCGCTGGCCGGCAACGGTGATGCCGTCAGCGAGCGCACGGTCGACGTGCAGGTCAATCGTCTGCGCCGCAAGATCGAGAACGACCCGGGAAATCCGCTGATCGTGCAGACGGTCCGCGGGCTTCGGCTATCGTCTGGTGGCCGCGTCGTGAGCGGCACCATGACCAGTTTCGACGATGGCGTCGGCCGCTTGCGCAACGCGGCGGCGCATCTTTTGAGCGCCGCCAACAGCGCCAGGGCGACCGCGGCATCGATCGCCGCGCCGGTCACCGGGCCGCTCGATCGCTTCGCTCAATGGCTCAAACTGGTGCTGCCGAAGGGCCTTTATGCCCGCGCCCTGCTCATCATCATCCTGCCGATGGTGGTGCTGCAATCGGTCGTCGCCTTGATGTTCGTGGAGCGGCAGTGGAGCCTGGTCAACTACTACCTTTCTTCCGCCGTGACCCAGGAAATCGCCACCCTGATCGACGTCTATAAGAGCTACCCGCAGGGCGCCGACCGCGCGCAACTGCGCCGCATCGCCCAGGACCGGCTCGGTTTGGCGGTCGATTTTCTTCCCGAGACGCAACTGCCGCCGCCCGGGCCGAAGCCGTTTTTCTCGAAACTCGACTCGGCTTTGTCGGATGAAATTCGCCGGCAGATCGGCTTGCCGTTTTGGATCGACACCGTGGGCCGCTCTTCGATCCTGGAAGTGCGCATCAAGCTCGATGACACCATCATGCGGGTTTTTGCTCCGCGCGCCGATGCTTACGATTTCGATTCGTGGATATTTTTGCTGTGGATGGTGGCGACTTCGCTGGTGGTGCTGGCAATCGCAATTCTGTTCCTGCGCAACCAGATCGGCCGATCGTGCGGCTTGCCGACGCCGCGGAGGCGTTCGGCAAGGGCCGCGAGGTGGCGAATTTCCGTCCGCGCGGCGCGCGCGAGGTTCGCCGCGCGGCGGCCGCGTTTCTGGAAATGAAGAGCCGCATTGAGCGCGCCATCGAGCAGCGCACGACCATGCTGGCCGGCGTGTCGCACGATCTGCGCACCATCCTGACGCGATTTAAGCTTGAACTTGCCTTCCTCGGCGACAGCGCCGAGGTCGAGGCGATCCAGAAAGACGTCGACGAAATGGCGGGCATGCTCGAGGCTTATCTCGCCTTCGCGCGCGGCGATCTGGGCGAGCAGCCGGCGCCGACCGACATGGCCGCCATGCTCGAAGAACTCAAAGCCGATAGCGAGCGCCACGGTCATCGGGCGACCGTCGCATTTCACGGGCGGGCCGAAGTCACCGTGCGGCCGGCGGCGTTCAAGCGCTGCCTTGCCAATCTCGTCTCCAATGCGGCGCGGTTTGCTTCTGCCGTGGCGATTGCCGGCCATCGCGACCACCGCTGGCTGACCGTCACCGTGGATGACGACGGGCCGGGCATTCCGGCGACGCTGCGCGAGGAGGTGTTCAAGCCGTTCCTGCGGCTTGACGATGCGCGCAACCAGGACGAGGGCGGCTCCGGTCTCGGCTTGGCCATTGCCCGCGATATCGCCCGCGCGCATGGCGGCGACATCACGCTTGGCGATTCACCGCTTGGCGGATTGCGAGCCAGCGTCCGCGTGCCGGTCTGACGCGAAGCGCTACTTGCGCTGCACGTCGGCGGCGGCGCGAGCGAGAATCTCCACCAGATGCGCCTCGGCCTCGGCGTCGCCCGCAAGCCGCTTGCCGACCGTCTCGCGCAAATGATCAAGCGCCGCCTGAGTGAGCGGCGGCAGCCCGCGGTGCTCGCGACGCTCGCCGCGCGTATCGCGCCGCCAGCGGCTGGCGCGCTCGCCGAGCGCCGTCAGACGCGCGAGCACCACGTCGACGAGTTCGCGGTTCGCCTTCAGATAGGCGCGGCCTTCCTCGGTGATGGTGTAGAGCTTCTTCGACCCTTCGGCCGCGGCGGTGACATAACCGGCTTCCTCCAAATAGGTGAGCGTCGGATAGACGATACCGGGGCTGGGCGAATACCAGTCGGCGGTCTTTTCCTCGACCAGCTTGATGATCTCGTAGCCGTGCCGCGGCTCCTGCTCGATGAGCGCAAGCGCAATCAGCCGCAGGTCGCCCTGCGCCAGAATTCGCCCGGCGCGCATATCATCGGAATCCATTCCGTGGCCGCGGCCGTGCCGGAGTGGCTGTGTCGGCTGAAATGGCTATGACGGCGCCGGCCGGCGGCCTCGCGTTCGCCATAACCCTCGCAATGTCCACGCATTTTCTTCTCCTCCATGCGTTTCGATGTATCTTAGATAGATCGTGATAAAGATATAACACAAGATATATCTTTTCATGGATGGTTGGTTATTCAGTATAAGTAGGCGTATATTCGTATACGGATATTCGTCAAATGGCTCGCAAACCCCACCCTTCAAATCCGCTGGCGTTGGCCGTGCTCGCGCTGTTGTTCGAGCGGCCTATGCATCCGTACGAAATGGGCGTGCTGCTCAAACAAAGAAACAAGGAAGAGAGCATCAAATTCCGCTACGGCTCGCTCTACACAGTCATCGATCTCTTGCTTAAGCGCGGCTACATCGCCGCGCGTGAAACGGCACGTGAGGGCAGGCGGCCGGAGCGCACCGTCTATGAGCTGACAGTCGCGGGAAGCGAGGAGCTGCATGCCTGGATGGTCGATCTCGTCGGGCAGCCGAGCAAGGAATATCCGCAGTTCGAAGCGGCGCTGTGTTTGTTGCCGGTTTTGCCGCCCGACGAAACGCTTTCACTGCTGCGCCGGCGGCTCGAACTGATCGACGACAATGCCGCGATGCTCGGCCGTCAAATCGAGCAGCTCACGTTGGCGAACTTCCCGCCGCTGTTTCTGGTCGAAGGCGAATATAGGCTCGCGATGATCAGGGCGGAGCGGGATTTCGTCGCCGGATTGATTTCTCGGATCGAAAAGGGCTGGGGTCCGCTCGCTCTCTGGCGCGGCTTTCACGAGAACCGCGAAGCAACGATGGCGAAATTGTACCGGGAATTCGGAGGGACGCCGATGAGCTGACGTGAGCAAACAAAAACGGTCAGCCCCGACGATGCGGGAACATCGCCGGGGCCCGACCCAAAACGGAACGCGCGGAGCGCGCTGGCTTCGGGCACGCGAATCCACCTTATCAGCCGGCACTCCGCGAGAACAGCCGCGCCGCCACTCGGCCGGAACCATCGGCTTTTTCGAACGGAGACAGTCAAGATGCCAGCAACAACAAAAGCGCCGCGACCGCCGAAGGCCCACAGGGGCGTCGGCATGGAAGGGTTCATTGCCAATTGGTATGCGCGGCAGACCGCCAAGGACAGGGAGAGGTTCGAAGAGACGGCCCGGCACGTTGCAGCGCATGTCGGGCCTCGGGCCTGTGTCCTGGAAATCGCGCCGGGCCCAGGCTACCTGGCCATCGAAATCGCCAAGCGTATCGGCTGCCGCGTGGTCGGCGTCGATATCAGCCGCACTTTTGTCCGCATCGCCAACGAAAATAGCGCGAAAGCCGGCCTCGATATTGCGTTCGAGGAGGGTGACGCCGCCTACCTGCCGCTGCCGGCGAACGGCTTCGATTTTGTCGTCTGCACCGCTGCCTTTAAGAACTTCACGCGTCCGCTGGCGGCGCTCGACGAAATGCACCGCGTGCTCAAGCCAGGCGGCACCGCGCTGATCATCGATCTGCGCAAGGATTTTTCGCCGCACGCCATTCGCGACTACACGAAAGGCAAAGGCCTTATCAACGGCACCATCATCAGGTGGACATTCAACGCCATGCTGAAGAGGCGCGCTTACACCGCGGACAGCATCAGGCGACTGGTCGTGCAATCGCAATTCGGTCAAGGCGATGTGCGGCTCGATGACATCGCCTTCGAGCTTTGGCTGCGCAAACCAGGGATGACAGGACAATGAACGGTCCTGGTACGTTTCTCGTCGCCAATCTTGCGCTTGCGTTCTATCTGGTCGGCGCGATCTGGGCGCACGAGGTAGACATCTTCCGCAATTGGCAGGTGCTCGACCTCAGCAACTTTCGCCGTCTACAAACGATGCATTTTAAAAAGCTGCCCTATTGGATATTCGCACCGGTTGGACTTGCGCTGGCGGGATCGGTTGCCCTCGTTTGGTATCATCCGACCGGATCGCCGGCTTGGGCGATCTGGGGTAATCTTGGATGCCAAGCGCTGTCTCTCGTGCTGACGGCGATCTGGTGGGGACGCTGGCAAGGATGTCTCGCGCGCGATCCGCGCGGCGCACAGAGCCCTTACCTCGCGAGAATTCTGGCGACCCATTGGCTGCGTACACTGCTGATCAACGCCTGTGCGCTGTGTTTGCTGGTGTGGGTGATAGAACTCGCCAGATTTGCTTGAACGTATACCGCCGCAATCACGAAGGGCGCTCGCTCGACGGCCGCCGGCCGGACGACTACATTAGCGGCAATGTTCGCGACCTTCTTTCATGAGCTCAAGACCGCCGGCGTCCCGGTGACGCTGCGCGAATACCTCACCCTGATCGAGGCCATGGAGCGCGACCTCGCCGGCCGGCGGGTGGAGGATTTCTACTATCTGTCCCGGTCGGCGCTGGTGAAGGACGAGCGCAATCTCGACAAGTTCGACCGCGTGTTCGGGCACGTGTTCAAGGGGCTGGAGTTGATCGAACAGGCGCTGACCGCCGATATTCCGACGGAATGGCTGAAAAAACTCGCGGAAAAATACCTCACCGAGGAAGAGAAGAAACAAATCGAGGCGCTGGGCGGCCTCGACAAGCTTCTGGAGACGTTGCGCCAGCGCCTGGCCGAGCAAAAAGGCCGCCACCAGGGCGGCAAGAAATGGATCGGGACCGCCGGCACCTCGCCGTTCGGCGCCTACGGCTACAATCCCGAAGGCGTGCGCATCGGTCAGGATGGCAACCGCAATTTCCGCGCGGCAAAGGTGTGGGACAAGCGCGAGTTCAAGGATCTCGACGGCGACGTCGAGCTCGGCACCCGCAACATCAAACTGGCGCTGCGCCGCTTGCGCAAATTTGCCCGCACCGGCGCCGCCGACGAACTTGATCTTGACGGCACCGTCAAAGGCACCGCGCAAAAAGGCTATCTCGACATTCTGATGCGGCCGGAGCGGCACAACACCATCAAGGTGCTGCTCCTCTTCGATATCGGCGGCTCGATGGATTGGCACATCAAGGCGACGGAAGAACTTTTTTCCGCGGCGCGGGCCGAGTTCAAGCACATGGTGCATCTCTACTTCCACAATTGCCTCTACGAGAGAGTGTGGAAGGAAAACCGACGCCGCTGGAACGAGACGACGCCGACCTGGGACGTGCTGCACACCTATCCGCACGATTACAAGGTGATTTTCGTCGGCGATGCTTCGATGTCGCCTTACGAGATCGCAGCGCCCGGCGGCTCGGTCGAGCATTTCAACGACGAGCCCGGCAGCGTGTGGATGCAGCGGCTTCTCTCCACGTACCCGTCGTGCGTTTGGCTCAATCCGGTGCCCGAGCGCGATTGGGACTTCACCGAGTCCATTCGCATGGTGCGGCAACTGCTCGGCGGGCGGATGTATCCGCTTACGCTGGAAGGGCTCGACGCGGCGATGCGCGAGCTGGGGAGGTGAGACCAAAGATGAATAGAGATGCGGTTCAAGCCGCCTTGCGTCTTGGCTTGATCGACTTGAGCTTCTCCCCGATCTGCCGCCGCCGCGCCATCAGGTCGTGATCGGTCTGCAATTGCAGGAAAAAGCCATCGCTCAAGCCGAAATAGCGGGCGAGCCGCAGATCGGTATCCGCGGTAATGGTGCGCTTGCCGAGGACGATCTCGTTGATGCGCCGCGGCGGCACGCCGATGGCACGCGCGAGCGCGGTTTGCGACAGCATCATAGGCTGCAGAAATTCCTTGAGCAAGATTTCGCCCGGATGCGGGTTGGGCAAAAGCTCAGCCGTGATAGTCGACGATCTCGACATCGTCCGCGCCTCCTTCGGTCCAGTGGAAGCAAATGCGCCACTGGTCATTGATACGAATGCTCCATTGTCCGGCGCGATCGCCCCGCAGCGGTTCAAGGCGGTTGCCGGGTGGCACGCGCAAATCGTCGATCCGTCGTGCGGCGGCGATGAGACGCAACTTGCGCAACGCACCGGCCTGAATCGCGGGTGGAAGCTTTCGGCCGCGCAGGCCGGCCCAGATTTTTTCGGTCTCGGCGTCGCGGAAACCGACGATCATGTTCAACTATAACGCATAACGTTATGCGGATCAAGATGCGGCTTTGCGGCGCAGTTTGGACCAGACCTTCCGAATTGCGGCGGCAGCGTTATATTGGAGCCATCGTCAACAACCGAAAGGAGGTGATCCAGTGTCTCATTGTCTATCGCCGCGGTCGCCGGCATTCGTGAACTGGATCCTCGCCTCTGCCGAGGTCCTTGCCTAGGTGGTCTAATCCACCACCGGGCTCACGCGCGTAAGGCAGACGAACGCCTACGCAACCGGGCCACGGCCTGACAATGGAAGGGCTGCCCCTCGGGGCGGCCCTTCTTTGTTTTATGCGCGTGCGCGGCGTATGTGGGGAGAAGCACTAGAGGAGATGCTCATGGCGGCAGAAACATTTTCGGCCGACACCCCGCGCAACGTCGTCATTGTCCGCGAGACCGGCAAGGGAAAATTCCAGCAGGAGATCCGCTCCGGCCGGCATCATCTGATCGCCGACGAGCCGGTCGATGTCGGTGGTCTCGATAGCGGGCCGGGCCCGTACGATCTTCTGCTTGCGGCGCTCGGTGCCTGCACGTCAATGACAATACGGCTCTACGCTGACCAGAAGAAGCTGCCGCTGTCCCGCGTCGAGGTGCGGCTTCGCCACGACCGCATCTACGCCGCCGATTGCGCGGAGTGTGAGACCAAGGAAGGCTTGCTCGATCATATCGAGCGGGTGATCACGCTCGAGGGCGATCTTGATGCCAGAGAACGCGCGCGGCTCCTGGAGATCGCCGATAAATGTCCCGTGCACCGGACGCTGACATCGGAGGTGCGCATTCACACCGTCGAATGGCCCGCCGCTTAAACAGGTCGCGTTTGCGCCGTGATGCTTTTCGGCGGCGGTCCTAGATCGCCGCTTGTTGCACGCGGCCGCGCGCTTCGGCGATGACCTGCGGGATGGCGGCGTCATTGCCCGGTGCCATGATATGCACGCCGGCAACGCCGGGAATGGTGGAAAGCTCGGCGATCAAGTCGACGCAGATGCGAATACCCTCGCGCGCCGGGTCGGCCGCCTTCTCCATGCGCGCAATCAGCGCATCGGGAATGATGGTGCCGTAGAGGTGGCTCTTCATCCACTGGGCGGATTTTGCCGAACGCAGCGGATTGATGCCGATCAGGATGGCAAGCTCTTTGGTCAGTCCGGCTTGCGCCAGCACCCCGACATAGCGGCGCACGATGTCCGCATCCATGCAGAATTGCGTCTGGACGAATTGCGCGCCGGCGGCGAGCTTCGCGCGCAGCCCATTCGGCTGCCAGTCGGCCGGCGGATCGATCGGCATATCGGCGGCGCCGAGGAAGAATGCGGCCTTGCCAATGACCTCGCGCCCGGTCGGCAACTGGCCTTCGTCGCGCAGGCGGCGCGCGGTGTCCAAGAGCGTTCTTGAGTTGACGTCGAAGACCGGCTTGGTGTCGGGTTGATCGCCGGCCTTGGGGTCGTCGCCGGTGAGAATAAGGATGTTGTGAATGTCGAGCGCGGCAGCCCCCATCAAGTCGCTCTGCAGCGCAATGCGATTGCGGTCGCGGCAGGTCATTTGCAGAATGGGCTCGATGCCGGCGTCGAGCAAAAGCTTCGCCGCGGCCAGCGCGCTCATGTGGGCGCGGGCGCCGGCACCGTCGGTGACGTTAACCGCGTCGGCAAGACCCCGGAGCGGGGTCGCTTTCCGCAACAGCTCGCGCGCGTCGCAGGACACCGGCGGGGCCACCTCCGCGGTCATGACAAAGCGGTGTGTCCGCACCCGCTCGGCAAAGGTGCGGGGCAGGGGAGTACCTCGATCGTTCATCATCCACTCGTTGCAAGCGCTTCCGTGATGGAGCGCTTATATGTTTTGCGGCTTTTCGGCAATCACGCCGATTTCAGGCCGCTTTTCTGGACAGAAAACACCCGTCCCGCTAGAGAGTTGCGCGAAATGAGCGGCGTTAACGAGATCAGGTCGAATTTCCTCGGGTTCTTCGCGCGCGAAGGCCACGAGGTCGTGCCGTCGTCGCCGCTGGTGCCGCGCAACGATCCGACATTGATGTTCACCAATGCCGGGATGGTGCAGTTCAAGAACGTCTTTACCGGCCTGGAGAAGCGGCCCTACGCGCGCGCTGTGACGGCGCAAAAATGCGTGCGCGCCGGCGGCAAGCATAACGATCTCGACAATGTCGGCTATACGGCCCGCCACCACACCTTTTTCGAGATGCTCGGCAATTTCTCGTTCGGCGACTACTTCAAGGAGCGCGCCATCGAGCTTGCCTGGCGGCTCATAACCAAAGAATTCGGCGTCCCCGCCGAGAAGCTCTTGGCCACCGTCTACATCGACGACGATGAGGCGTTCGATCTCTGGAAGAAAATCTCCAGTCTACCGGAAAAGAAAATCCTGCGTATTGCCGGCAGCGATAATTTCTGGGCGATGGGCGACACCGGCCCATGCGGCCCCTGCTCGGAGATATTTTACGATCACGGCCCGCACATTCCCGGCGGTCCGCCCGGCAGCGCCGATGCCGATGGCGATCGCTTCGTCGAAATCTGGAACCTGGTGTTCATGCAGTACGAGCAGCTTGCCGACGGCAAGCGGCTTAACCTGCCGCGGCCGTCGATCGATACCGGCATGGGGATCGAGCGTATGGCGGCGGTGCTGCAAGGCACGCACGACAATTACAAGATCGATCTGTTCGGCGCCCTGATCGAGGCAGTCGCCGACCTCACCCACGTCGATCCCAACGGCGCGCGCAAGGCCTCGCATCGGGTCATTGCCGACCATTTACGCGCAAGTTCATTCCTGATCGCCGACGGCGTACTCCCCTCGAATGAGGGCCGCGGCTACGTGCTGCGCCGGATCATGCGCCGCGCCATGCGTCACGCGGAACTTCTTGGCGCCAAAGAGCCGCTGATGTGGCGGCTGGTGCCCGTGCTGGTCCGCGAAATGGGGCAAGCGTATCCGGAATTGCATCGCGCCGAGGGACTGATCGGTGAAACCCTCAAGCTTGAGGAAATCCGTTTCCGCAAGACGCTGGAACGGGGGCTTGCCATCCTCGACGAGGAAAGCAAGAGCCTCAAGCACGGCGACATGTTCGACGGCGTGACCGCGTTCACGCTGTACGACACCTACGGCTTCCCGCTCGATCTGACGCAGGATGCGTTGAAGCCGCGCGGCATCGGCGTCGACATTGCGGCGTTTACGGACGCCATGGAGCGGCAGCGCGAGCAGGCGCGCGCCTCCTGGGTGGGGTCGGGGGAAGCGGCGGACGAGGCGGTGTGGTTTTCCTTGCGCGAGAAAGCCGGTCCGACCGACTTCCTCGGCTACGAAGCCGAGACCGCGGCGGGAGTTGTTCTGGCGCTGCTGCGCGAGGGCAAGGAGGTCGCCGCGCTTCATCGCGGCGAAAGCGGCGCGGTCGTTCTTAATCAAACGCCGTTCTATGCCGAATCTGGCGGCCAGGTCGGCGACACCGGCGAGCTGACCGGGGACGGCGTGAAGTTTTCCGTGAGCGACACGCAAAAACGCGCCGGCGACCTTTATGTGCATTTCGGCACGGTCGAGGCGGGAACGCTCAAGGTCGGCGCGGCGCTTGAACTTGCCGTCGATCACGGCCGGCGCAGCGCCATCCGGCAGAACCATTCGGCCACACACCTCTTGCATGAGGCGCTGCGCCAAGTGCTCGGCAATCATGTGGCGCAGAAAGGTTCGCTGGTCGCGCCCGATCGGCTGCGCTTTGATTTCTCGCACCCCAAGCCGGTCAGCGGCGAGGAGCTGGAGCGCGTCGAAGACATCGCCAATGCCGTCGTGCTGCAGAACGCCCCGGTCACGACGCGGGTGATGGCGGTCGACGACGCCATAGCGTCGGGCGCCCGGGCGTTGTTCGGCGAAAAATACGGCGACGAAGTGCGCGTGGTCGCCATGGGCGAAGGCGCCGGCAATGCCATGGGCTGGTCGGTGGAGCTCTGCGGCGGCACCCACGTCAAACGCACCGGCGATATCGGCTTCGTTTCCCTCGCCGGCGAAAGCGGCGTAGCCGCCGGCGTGCGCCGGATCGAAGCGTTGACCGGCAATGCGGCGCGCAAGCATGCCAATCATGTCGGGCAGTTGGCCAAGGACTCTGCCGCGGAGTTGCGCGTGCCGCTCGACGAAATGCCGTCGCGGATCGGCGCATTGCTTGACGAGCGTAAGCGTCTCGAGCGCGACCTGTCGGAGGCGAGGAAGAAGCTCGCGCTCGGCGGCGGCAAGAGCGCCGGCGAAGACGGCGTGCGCGTCGTCAAAGACATCAAATTGATTGCGCGCGCGGTCGAAGGCATCGACCTGAAAGATCTGCGCAGCCTGGCCGATGAGGGGAAGAAAAAGCTCGGGTCCGGCATCGTTGCCATCGTCGGGATAACCGGCGAAGGCAAAGCCGGCATTGTCGTCGGCGTCACCAACGATCTCGTGTCGCGGTTCAACGCCGTCGACCTCGTGCGCAAGGGCGCGGAAGCGCTTGGCGGCAAGGGTGGGGGCGGCCGGCCGGACATGGCGCAGGCCGGCGGACCGGACGGGGCCAAAGCCGCCGCCGCCTTGGAGGCGATCGCGGCCGCGCTCGGCGCCTGATGCGCCGTTAGATTTCGACGACCATTCCGTCTTCGGCCGTTTCGTAAGGAATCTCGGCGCGGCGCGACAGCATGTCATTGCTCATATGGGTGAGTATCAGCCGTTTCGGGCGGATCTGCCCGAGATGGCTTTCGAGCAATGACAGCGCCATGTGGGTCGCCACCGGCTTGTCGTAGGTGTAGGCCTCGCAGATGAACAGGTCGGCCTCGTAGCCGATATCGATCAGTGCCTCGGTCCATTCGGTGTCGCCGGAAAAGGCGATGACCTTGCCTTCGATCTCAAAACGCAAACCTAGGCAGGGCCCGGCGCGGTCGTCGTGCACCACATGAAATGCAGTGACCGCGACCCCTGCCGCCTTACAGCGCTTGCCGATATCCAGTTCGACCAGACGGAGCGGAAATTTAAAGTCGAGCGCTTTGGTGCCTGCAAAGGCGACTTCCATAATTCCGGCAAAGCGGTTTTTGAGGCTCGCCGGTCCGACGATGCTTAGCGGCCGCTTGCGTTTGCTGACGTAGTTCGCCTCGAGCAAAAAGAACGGCACTCCGCCGACATGGTCGCCGTGAAAGTGGGTGAGAAAGATCGCGTCAATGTCGTTGTGGCGGATGCCAAGCTTGTTCATCGCAATCAGCGAGCTCGCCCCGCAATCGATGAGCATGTTGGTGTCGCGGCCGGTCAGATGCAGGCAGGTATTAAATCGTCCGCCTGAGCCGAAGGCGTCGCCGCAGCCGACGAATTGCAGGCGCATCATGTTCTCCGAAATGATCTCAAAGGTTGCGGTGCGGCCTTCGCGAGTTTGCGGCGCGGCAGATGGTCAAGCCGTGATGAAGATCACAAGTAGCTTGCCTTTCCGCATCGGCTGGGGACAAGCTCAAGTCGCTGGCATCTCATGGTTTTTTCACCTTTACGCGATCTCCTTCCGAGCCGCCCAATAGGAAAAGACCGGCCGGCGCCACGATCGCAACACAAACGCGCGCATTGTGGCCTTGTAGTACAACTCCCGAAACCGAGGTACTATTTCTAAAGTGTTCGCTCGGCTCAACCGCTTTATCGCGCTTCCCGCCACACTGGGCACCATGGTCGCCCTGTGCGGCTGCTCGTCGTCCGGTACAGAGTGGTTTCCAAAGCCCATCGACTTGTTCGGAACCAGCAGCGGTTACAGCTACTCCGATCTCGGCGCTACCAGGCGAGACCGTCCGATCACGGCCAACGATCTGGTCGATAAGAACGGAAGCTGCCCGCGGTCGGTTGCGGCGTCCGCACCGAGCGCTGGCGCGCCCGGCAACACGGCTGCTGCGGGGAACGATGCCGGCGGGCTCCTTGGCGGCGGGGTCGCGATCGGCATGAGCGAATGCGACGTGGTGGAACGCTTGGGCCAGCCCACGAGCGTCAACCTCGGCACAAATCCCAACGGCTTGCGCGGCGCGGTCTTGACCTTTAGCGGCGGCTCGCGTCCGGGCGTTTATCGCTTCGAGGCCGGCCGATTGACGGAGATGGACCGCGGCGCGCAAGCGCCGGCGCAAGCCGAGCAAAAGGCTCCAGCGAAGAAAAAGATGGTGAAGAAAAAACCGGCCCGGCCGGAGCCGCCCACGAAAGGCAACGGCAACGGGTAACGCGCCGTCTTCCCTTGATGGTTCCCGCGGCGCCGCCTTGCTATCCTCGTGACCGAGCTTAACGCTCGCAGCGGACAACGGACGGTCATAGGCACCTTGCCGTCCCCCTATGGTAGATCGGCGCGCGCCGAGGAGGGGCGAATGACAGCGAACGTCGCGCATCGGACTGTCACGGCCAATAGCATCAAGCTTCACATCGCCGAGCAGGGCGAGGGTCCGCTCGTGGTGTTATGCCACGGCTTTCCCGAATCCTGGTACTCGTGGCGGCATCAGCTCGCGGCGCTGGCGGCGGCAGGATTTCATGCGGTGGCGCCCGACATGCGCGGCTACGGCCAATCCGACCGGCCGGACTCGATCGACCAATACACATTGCTGCATCTCGTCGGCGATATGGTCGGCTTGCTGGACGCCCTCGGCGCCGAGCAAGCGGTGATTGCCGGACACGATTGGGGCGCCCCGGTTGCGTGGCATGCAGCTTTGCTGCGCCCCGATCGCTTCCGCGCCGTCATCGGCTTAAGCGTACCTTTTCGGCCGCGGGGTCATGCGGCGCCCACTTCGGTGATGCCGCAGCGCGACGATGCCCAATTCTATCAGCTCTATTTCCAAACGCCGGGCATCGCCGAGGCCGAACTGGAGCGCGATCCGCGTGAAACCATCGTCAAGCTGTTATTTGCCGCCTCGGGCGACGTGCCGCGCCGCGGGACGGGTCATGGAGATGTCGGCTTGGTGCCGCGAAACGGCGGCTTTCTCACGCGCATGCCGAGCCCCGCCGCCCTGCCGCGGTGGCTCACCAAGGCTGACGTTGATTTTTACGCCGCCGAATTCGCACGCACCGGCTTTCGTGGCGGTCTTAACTGGTATCGCAACATCGACCGCAATTGGGAGCTGTTGGCGCCGTTCGCGGGCGCCAAGGTCAACGTCCCGGCGCTTTATATGGCCGGCGACCGCGATCTGGTGGTTGCGTTTCGCGGCATGGATAAGCTCGTTCCGAACTTGAAGAATTTCGTGCCGCACCTGCGTAACACGATCATCTTGCCGGGCTGCGGTCATTGGACTCAGCAGGAGCGCGCTTCCGAGGTCAGTGCCGCAATGATCGAATTTATTCGTCAATTGTAAGAGCGTCACCACGCGGCGACGGCCTCGGCGGCTGCGCCGCTTGCCGGGACGACGGGCGACGGTTATAAGCCGCGCACTTCGGCAACCGCCCGCCGCCTGCGGAAAATTTCAAAGGAAGATTTGATGGCGATCGAGCGTACATTTTCGATCATCAAACCCGATGCAACGGCTCGTAACGTCACCGGCGCGATCAATGCAATGATCGAGAAAGCGGGACTGCGCATTATCGCGCAGAAGCGCTTGAAGATGAGCCGGGCGCAGGCCGAGACGTTTTACGCCGTTCATCGCCAGCGGCCTTTCTTCGGCGAACTCGTCGACTTTATGATCTCGGGCCCGGTGGTGGTTCAGGTCCTCGAAGGCGAGAACGCGATTGCAGCCTACCGCGATTTGATGGGCGCAACCGATCCCGCCAAGGCGGCGCCGGGCACCATTCGCAAGGAACTCGCCAAATCGATCAGCGAAAACTCGGTTCACGGCTCCGATGCCGCCGATACGGCGCAGAAGGAAATTGCGCAGTTCTTTGGCGGCAGCGAAATCGTCGGTTGATCCGAGCCGATATCTCGGGCGGCGTGCCGCGTGGTCGCGGAGCCGGTCGCGTGGGAATAGGCTATTCGCGTTCGACGCGGGATTAGCGTTGCGGCGGATCGCTATTTGAGCGGCCGCACGTGAGGCGGGTTCAGCGCGGCGCTGTGATGCGAATGGGCACTTTGTTTATCGCGCTTCTTGTTTTCGTGCCGCTGGCGATAGGCGCCTCTTTCGCCGGCGTCTCGCCGGTGATTGTCTTTTTTCTCTCGGCGCTTGCCGTGGTGCCGCTGGCCAAGTTCATCGGCGAATCGACGGAGGAATTGGCCAGCCGGACATCGCCTGCCGTCGGCGGAGTTTTGAGCGCGACTTTTGGCAATGCGCCCGAACTCATCATCGGCATATTCGCGCTCAAGGCCGGGCTCATCGACGTGGTCAAGGCGTCGATTGCGGGCTCGGTGCTCAGCAGTCTGCTCTTGGTTCTGGGTCTGGCGATGTTTTGCGGCGGATGGCGGCGCGAGAAGCAGACCTTCAACAAGACCGGCATTCTCGCCCAGAGTTCTACGCTCTTCCTTGCCACCATCGCCCTGATCGTGCCCGCGATCTTTTTCGCGACCGGAGGCGAGACCGCAGGGGCCGCAGTGCAGAACCTGAGCCTGCTCGTCTCGCTGGTGCTCGTCTTCATGTACGGCGCCAGCCTTTGCTTTTCGCTGTACACGCACAAGCATCTCTATCGGGAAGAGGCCGGCAAATTCCAGCCGCGCTGGAGTACCGGGCGGGCGGTGGCAACGCTGCTTGTGGCTACGGCCGCGGTCGCCTGGGTCAGCGACATTCTGGTCAATTCAATCGAGCCTTTGCTGGCGCGTCTCGGCTGGTCGCAGCTCTTTGTCGGGGTCATTTTTGTCGCCGTGATCGGCAACGCCGCCGAGCACCTTTCGGCAATTTCGGCGGCGCGCAAGAACAGAATGGATCTTGCGCTCCAAATAGCCATCGGCTCGGCGACGCAGATGGTGCTGATCGTCGCTCCGGTGTTGGTGCTGCTCGGCGTCCTCTTCGCGCAGCCGATGAACCTGATCTTCAACGCCTTCGAGCTGGTTGCGACCGTGCTGGCGGTGGTTATCGTCAACTTCATCGTCCAGGACGGCGAGAGCAATTGGCTCGAAGGCCTGCAGCTGTTGGCCGCCTACGTCATCATGGCGATCGCGTTCTTTCTGCACCGCTAGTGAAACTTGCTGGAGCCAAGGGCGGTGTGAACTGTTTTTCAGAAGCGCTCCGCAGCGGCGTGCTTGCCGTAAAGATTTCCGTTACCATGCCGTTGCCGCGCGGTTTGTGAGATATCAGTCCACGATTGCAGCCATGGTTGCGCCGCATTTTTCGGCTTGCCTGATCGTGCAATCGGATTTTGGCCTTCCGGCCGGTGCTGTCTTGGCGACGCGATCGTTTCGGACTTCCCCCCAAAATCTGGCTTGTGGCGTGGAGTGCAGCAGGCGCGCGTGCGGCTGCGACGTCGCGTCTATTCCGCATCTGGACTGACTAGGAGACAGACGATGCAAAAGGGCACCGTCAAATGGTTTAATTCGACCAAGGGCTATGGCTTCATCAGGCCGACCACCGGCGACAAGGACGTGTTCGTACATATTTCGGCGGTGGAGCGCGCCGGGCTGCGTACGCTCAATGAAGGCCAAGAGGTCGAGTACGAGCTCGTCACCAATCGCGGCAGAACGTCCGCGGAAAATCTCAAAGTAGCCTAAAGCAGCGGAAACGAAGTCTGCGTCGCGAGGCTCGCGTGTTGCGGGCCTGTGCGCTTTTTTGTTTTGCCTTGCGCCGTGCGGTGCGAGTTGCTCCGGCCTCTGTCTGCCGGATAGGGATTTTTAAATTCGCTGACCGATGCAGCTTTCGTTCTAGCCGGGAAGGCAAGCTATTCCCGCCCGCGCGCATTCTTCCTCTTGCTCGTGCGACGATGCTCCGCCGACGCCACAGCCTCCGCTGACTTGGCCATCGCGAAAAATGGGCAGTCCGCCGCGAACGCGAAAGACCGGCATGCCCTCCGCAACGATGACCTGAGCGGAGGGGTGCTCAACCGTGCCTTCAATCTGACCGCTCGGCAGTCCGGTTGCGGCCGAGGCGATCGCCTTTCCTATGGAGGCGCGGTCGGATTCCGAAAAAGCTCCGTCCATGCGGTTGAGTGCGATCAAGTGGCCTTGGGTATCGCATACCGTCACGCTGACCAAAATGTCGAATCTCGCGCCTTGGCAATGGCGGCTGCAACAATCGAGTTTGCTTCCGCTAACGTTAAGCTAGCAGGCATAACTCACGACCTTTGTTGAGCATGCGTTCCGGGCTCCCAACCATTGATGAACGTCGGAGCGCGCAAATGACCTTGCTTGTCGGCGCGCCCTGGTGCTCGAAGCAAAGCGCGGCCGCTTATTCATGAAGCAGGGTTTGCCAGTTTGCCGGCACCGCTCCCGCCGGCCCGGGCACCGGTTGATCCAGCGGATGCGATTGAGGGTCGCGCAGCCTCACGCCGCTGAAGGTTTCTTCTGAGCGATAGTCGTAGAGCCAATCCTCACCCGGCTCGAAGCTCATGATGACCGGGTGACCGGTAGCGGCATAATGTGCCGAGGCATGCTGATTTGGCGAGCTGTCGCAGCAGCCGATGTGACCGCACTGCGCGCAGCGGCGAAGATGCAGCCACCATCCGCCCGCGGCCAGGCATTCAACGCAGCCTGTTCCGCTTGGCTTGACCCCCGGGTTGATACCACTCTTCGCGGGCTTCATGTTCGTACCGTTTAGCCGTAAGCGACGCCCGGCTCGCTTTGCCCGACTTCGATAATATACCCGTCAGGATCGCGGATGTAGCAGCGCGTCTCGCCGTACTTCTTTTTCGGCTCGGTGATGAACTCGGCTCCCCGGCTGCGCCACAGTTGGTAGCACGCTTGAATATCAGCGACGCGGATATTCAAAAAGCTGCTGACCTGATCGGGATTGGCGGGGACGCTGAGCGTCACCGTCGGCTTGTCGGGAGTCGGACCGCCGCCGACGTTGACAATGAGCCACGTGTTCGCG
Source organism: uncultured Alphaproteobacteria bacterium (assembly GCA_963835195.1). GTDB lineage: Bacteria > Pseudomonadota > Alphaproteobacteria > Rhizobiales > Xanthobacteraceae > BOG-931. Next base: position 328,848 of record CAWIEY010000020.1, on the reverse strand, counting down.
ATCTGGATGTATCCCGGCGCGCCTTTGCTGTCGCCTCGGCTGAGAACGCGGCCTCCGAACACCTTCTCGTAAAACCGCGCCGAGCGTTCGATGTCGGCGACAGTGATAAAGTGCGCGATGCTGATCCCATCCTGCGGCGGCATCTGATAGTTTTTTTGGTCGACTTGTACTTGGCTCATGGACGGCTCCATTCGGATACCAGCGTGTACAAAAAACATAAGCAAAGCCGATGGCGTACGACCACGCCACACCACCTGCGCGATTACTGCAACGGCTTGAGGTTATCCATCATGGTTGGAATAAACTCCGACACCGTGGGATGGATATGCATCGCGCGTTGTATCACTGTATAGGGCGCCTTGGCGTACATAGTATCGAGTACGCAATGGATGACCTCGTCAGCTTCGACCCCCAGGAACGAGGCCCCCAGTATTTGTTTGTCATCCCGATCCACAATAATTTTCATAAAACCCTTGGTTTCGCCTTTCTCGTATGCGCGCATGACGTCCTTCATTGCCATGGTCGAGATCAGTGCAGACTTGCCGGTCTTGCGGACTTCCGCTTCGGTCATGCCGGCGCGGCCAAGCGGCGGATCGGTGTAGAGCGCATAAGCGGTGATGCGGTCGCTCACTCCTCTGCGCTCGTTGTCGAGAAGATTCGCTGCCACGATCTCGAAATCATTATACGACGTGTGGGTGAACGCGCCCCGGCCATTGCAGTCGCCCATCGCCCAGATGCCGGAAATGTTGGTGCGCAACTGATCGTCGACTTGGATGTAGCCCCGCGGGTCTGTAGCGATACCCGCGTTGTCGAGACCAAGGTCGTCGGTGTTCGGCCGCCGACCGGTGGCAACCAGCAAATGATCGGCGGTGATCTGCGTGATCTTCCCCGCCGAGTTCGATTTTCGCCGCGAGCGAGTCTCCCTGCTTCTCCACACCGATGATCTTGCTGGCGACCCGCACGTCGATACCTTCTTCCTTGAGGAAATCGGCGACAGCGCGCGAGACGTCCGCATCCTCACGCGCGATCAAGCGGGGGCCGGCTTCGATCACGGTCACCTCGCTTCCGAAACGGCGATAGATCTGGGCAAATTCAAGTCCGACGTAACTGCCCCCGAGGATCAGGAGATGTGAGGGGAGGAAATCGATGTCCATCATGGAACTGTTGGTCAGGTAGGGAACTCGGTCGAGGCCGGGTATCGGCGGGATTGCGGCTCTCGCGCCGACATTGATGAAAATCTGATCGGCCGCGAGTTCGGAACCGTTCACCGCCACTTTCTTTTCCGCAACAAAGCGGCCATGGCCTTGATAAACTGTGCATCCGCGTAAGCTCTTCAGCGATCGCTCGAGGCCATCGCGGAACGTAGCCACCACGGCGTCCTTTCGCGCCTTAACCGCTTTCATGTCGATGTTGACCGAACCTTCGATGCGGACGCCGTAATCAGCGGCGCGGCGGGCGACATGTGCGACGTAGGCGCTCGCGGCCAGCGTCTTGGTCGGAGTACAGCCTGTGTTCACGCACGTGCCGCCGAACCGCTGGCGTTCGATGATGGCGACCTTCCGGCCGGCTGCCACCAAGCGCCGCGCCAAGGCCGGGCCGGATTGTCCGGTGCCGATGACGATGGCGTCGTAGTTCGCCATGATGGACCTCCGATTTTTTGCGTTCAGCCCACCCGATCTATGACCCGGTGCGAAATCTGAAGGTTCATATCCGAAGATTTGGGTTTCAATATGCCGTGCAAAAAACCTCGCGCTTGCCGGGCAGCGTCAAAGTCCGCGCTCATCGAGCCAGGCACAATCCAGATCGATCACAAGAAATCGCGAGGAATGGACCGGTCCCAGTCGCGGCGGCACACTTCCTTTTCGCCCGCAAAGGCGCGCAAGCCCGCCTGTACCAAAAAGGCATGGCCCGTGGATGACAGCCGCAGCTCCGTCTCGACCCGGATTTGCCAATCCCCGCGCGAAAGCGTCTGGGTCTGGTGCAGTTCGGCAAGCGCGCTGAGCGGATCGTTGTCCTCGACGTTATATTGCGTCTTCCACTGGGTGCCCAATTCCAGATCGAGGCGGTCGATGCGTTCAAACCGCATGCCATCGCGATGAACGATGGTTGGCTTTTCGGGCGGCGCCGTCTCCGGTTCGGCAAAAGGCGACAGTTTGCCGTCTGCGGCGTTCGGCGACCGTTGCGGCAGCTCGATCGTGCCGGCAAAGATCATCAACGTCGCCGTCTCCGGAGCAGGCCAGATCATCGGCCAGTACGCGGTAGATATCGCAAGCCTCAGCTTGTGGCCGGCGGGAAACACAGACCCGGCATCGTTGAGCTTCATGCGAATGCGGTTGCGCTCCCCTGGCGTCAGCAGCGTTGGGTTTTCGTGGCTTTCGCGATGCGTAAGGTTGAGCACGCCGTAGCTGACGCGCAGCGATTCACCCGACGGGTGCACATCGCATAACCGCACCACCAAATTCGCCATCGGCCGGTCGGACGCGAGATCGAGCGTGACCATCGGGGCACCGAGGATTTCGATCGGCGTATCGAGTGGCGGCGTCTCGAAAATAAGCGACCGGGCGTCGTCGTCCTGCTGATCTCCCGCCTGATCATGCCCGCGGCCGAACGGCACCCAATCGCCCGAAGACTTGCCAAGCGTCTGCGGCGAGCATACGGACCGCGCCGTCAAAGGCGCGCTTGCCTCTTGCAGTCCGGTATCGGTCAAGAACAGTCGCCGGGATTTTATTGCCGGTGACGGCCACGCAGCTTCTGCAATCCAGCGGCCCGGCAACGTGTCGTGATGGCTTGCGGGCTTCACGCTTTCCGTCATCCATGCCCGCAGCATCGGTTCATCCATGACGCCGGTATCGATGCCCTTCAGCCAATGATCCCACCAGCGCAGCATTTCTTGCAGAAATCCGATCTGCGGGCCGGGAAATGCAAAGTGCGGATAGGCGTGCGCCCATGGGCCGATCAGCCCTTTGCGCGGCACCTTCAGTCCCTCGAGCAGGCGCGGGATGGCATTCTTATAGCCGTCAGTCCAACCACCGACGGCATAAACCGGGCATTGGATCGCCGCATAGTCTTCGCACACCGACCCGTGCTTCCAATACGCGTCGCGCCGCTGGTGCTGCAGCCATTTCTCGAAGAACAGCGGGATGTTCTGCAGGCGCTCCAGCCACATCGCGCGCCAGCTATCGCCGACCAGCGCCGGATCGGGCGGCAGGCACATCAAGCCGAAAAAGAAAAAGGCCCATTCAAGCGCGGCGGTCGTGAGAAGCGTGCCGCCCATGTAGTGCGCGTCGTCGGCGTAGCGATCGTCGGTTGAACAAAGGGTGACGATGGCTTTGAGTGCCGGAGGACGGCGCGCCGCGATCTGCAGTCCGTTGAACCCGCCCCAGGAGATTCCCATCATCCCAACGGAGCCGTTGCACCAGGATTGTGCCGCCAGCCAGGCGATCAGCTCCACGCCATCGTCCTGTTCCTGCTGGGCGTACTCGTCGAACAGCAAACCCGTCGATTCGCCGCTGCCGCGAATGTCGACGCGGACGCCGGCATAGCCGTGACCGGCGAGATAAGGATGGGTCAGCGCGTCGCGTTCGTAGGTCCCGTCGCGCTTGCGATAGGGGAGATACTCAAGGATTGCCGGAACCGGATTCTGCTCGGCATCCTCCGGCAGCCAGATGCGCGCCGCGAGCTTGGTGCCGTCTTTCAACGGTATCAACGTATGCTCGATGACCCGCACCGCTCTGGGGAAAGTCGTGACAATCACAGGGACACTCCCGCGGGCAAAGGATTACCGAATCGGCAAACCGTCACGAATCGATTTTCGCCATTCCGAGCCGCACATTTCAGCGCATGCGCTCGACCCATTGCGCGCGCGAAGGCCCGGGCTCGAAGGGATCGCCGAAGTATTGGGTCTCACGGGCAACCTTTCCGTCTCTGAACTCCATGATACTCACGGTGTAAGACGGGACGCCATCATACGTAAGAACAAGTTCAGTGACCCAAAGCTCGCCAGCACCGAGTATGCGCCGCACGTCAAAGCGCTTTTTGTTTGGCTGAGCAAAACGCGAGGCTTGAATATTCCGGCGGCCGCGAATGCGCTCTCCGGACTGCGGGTATTCAAGCACGGCATCGTCGTGATAGATATCGTGCTCGGCCGCGAAATCATTCGCGTCCGAGGCTGTCCAGTGGCGATCCAGAGCCACGCGAATATCGCGCTCTTCGTTCATTGCCTTTCTCCCACACCGCACGGCGCTGATTTTCTTGCGCGGGCGGCTCATGAAAGTTTTGCAGCGGCCTGAAATCGGAAGATGCTAGGTCGACGAGTAGCAGGGGCAGTTAGGCGCGCTGCTGCGAGCGAAAAGATGCGCCGCCCACTCACGCCAATGCTATGCGTCCTGCCTATCCACGAATAACACGAAACGCGTGTTGCATCCATTGTCGGGCGGCCGACTTAGCGGTGAGTTTGTCCCAGTGAACGGGATTGAATCAAAAGGGATCAGTCGCAAGAGTGCGCATCGCTAAGGCTGCGGCGGCGGGCCGCCGAGCCCGGGCCTAGCTGTTGTCGGCGGCGGGCGCGTGCAGTTTTGCCCGGCCTTCCGCGACTGCCCGCAACGCGCGCGGGTAGAGCCGGTGCTCGACCTCGAGCACGCGCTGGGCGAGCGCGGCTTCACTGTCATCGCTTCCGCACCTCGATCGACTCCTGCGCAATGATGGGGCCGGCGTCGATCTCCGCGACAACGAAATGCACCGTGGCGCCGTGCTGTTTGGCGCCGGCTGCGATCGCGCGGCGGTGGGTATCTAGTCCCTTGAACTGCGGCAGCAGAGCCGGGTGGATGTTGAGCAGGCGCCCGCTCCAGCGGCCGACAAACCATGGCGTCAGAATCCGCATAAAGCCGGCGAGGCATACGAGATCGATCCGATCTGCTCGCAGCGTCTCGTCGAGCGCGCGTTCAAACGCTTCGCGGTCTTCACCGAACTTGCGGTGGTCGATCAGCGCCGTCGCGATGCCTTGTTCACGGGCGTGCACGAGACCGGCGGCGTCGGCGCGGTTGGAAACGACAAGTGCGATCTCGGCCGGATAATCATCGGCCTTGGCGGCTTCGATCAGCGCCGCCATGTTCGAGCCACGGCCGGAAATAAGGACGGCGACCCGCTTCTTGGCCATCGCTCACCGGGTAAGATCGAGGCGGCCGCGAAAATCGACACGCGCCTCGCCGCGCGCGGCGATCACCTCGCCCAACCGCACGACGCTCTCGCCGTGCGCGCTGAAGACCTCGCGCGCCGCCGCTTCTTCGTTCGCATCGACGACGGCGATCATGCCGATGCCGCAGTTGAAGGTTCGCAGCATCTCCTCTTGGTCGATTTCGCCTGCCATCGCGAGCCACTTGAACACCGGAAGAACGGGCACGCGGTCCAAGTCCAATAACGGCGCAAAATCCTGGCGGGATCACGCGCGGAATATTGTCAATGAAACCGCCCCCGGTGACATGTGCGAGCGCTTTCACCGCCTTCGTTTCGCGGATCGCGGCGAGGCACGAGCGCACATAAAGCCGCGTCGGCGTCAGTAGCGCTTCGCCGAGCGTCCGCGAGCCGTCAAACGGCGCGGGCGCAGTCAGGCTATGTCCCGAGCTGGCGACGATGCGGCGCACCAAAGAAAAACCGTTGGAGTGCAGGCCCGAAGCGGCAAGCCCGAGCACCACGTCACCCGGCTGCGATGTCGGCGCGCGGCAGCAAGGCCGCGCGCGATGCGGCGCCGACGGCAAAGCCGGCGAGATCGTAATCGCCGGCGGCATAGAGACCCGGCATTTCCGCGGTCTCGCCGCCGATCAGCGCGCAGCGCACCTCGCGGCAGGCCGCGGCAATGCCGCCGACCACTTTCGCTGCCACATCGGAGTCGAGCTTGCCGCAAGCAAAATAGTCGAGGAAGAACAGGGGCTCCGCGCCTTGCACCACGAGATCGTTCACCGACATCGCCACCAAATCGATGCCGATTGTGTCGTGGCGGCCGGTGTCGATGGCGATTTTGACTTTGGTTCCGACCCCGTCGGTGGCGGCGACCAATATCGGATCGGTAAATCCCGCGGCCTTCAAATCAAACAGGCCGCCGAATCCGCCGATTTCGGCATCGGCGCCCGGCCGCGCGGTCAGGCGCAACATCGGCCTGATCACGTCGACCAGGCGATTGCCGGCATCGATGTCGACGCCTGCGGCTGCGTAGCGTCCTTTTTTCACGAACGTAACCTTTGACGCTTAACCTGTGCTCGCATGGTCAGCGAACTTCGCGCCTCCTACGTTGGAATCCGTGGGTGTGCAAGCCGCGGTGGGGATATATATTGTTGGAAAAGCGCGGTGCGCCGAACTAGAATTTCGCTGCCGGCGGTATCGCAAGTACCGACGAGCGGCGTGCGCGTTGGGACTGGGGCGGGGCGCACGAGCCGGGGCGCGGGTTGAGTATTCCAAATCTCATCACACTGGGACGCATCATCCTGGTGCCTATCGTGGTCTGGGCGATCACGTCCGGACAAATGCTGGCGGCGTTTGCGCTGTTCCTGGCCGCGGGAATTAGCGACGCGGTCGACGGCTTTCTTGCCAAGCGATTTCACATGACGAGCGAGTTGGGTGCCTATCTCGACCCGCTCGCCGACAAAGCTCTTATTGTTTCCATCTATGTCGCGCTGGGCATCGCCGCTGCGTTGCCGATCTCATTGGTCATTCTCGTCGTCTCCCGCGACATTATGATCATCTCCGGCTTCATGCTGGCGTGGCTCGTGGGCAAACCGATGCCGGTGCGGCCGCTGCCGGTATCAAAGCTCAACACGGTTGCGCAGATCGTGCTCGCCGCTTTCGTCCTCGCCGAACATGGTTTGGGTTTCGGCGCCGATCTGCTCGTCGCTGATTTTGGTTGTGCTGGTTGCAATCTTGACCTTGCTGTCAATCGGCTTTTATCTCGCCGAGTGGCTCAAGCACATGAATTCATTCGGAAGCGGTCATCACTGACGCCGATGTCGGCAACTCCGCAAAGCCGGCCGATTTAAAACGCGACATGTCCACCCGCCCGCGCCAGCTAGCGCTTGTGCTCGATCACGGCGAAAGTTTTGCGCGCGAGGATTTTCTGCCCGGCCCCTGCAACGAAGCGGCGTTTCGGCTGATCGACTGCTGGCCGGACTGGCCGGCCAATGCCGTCGGTTTGATCGGACCCCCCGGTGCCGGAAAAACCCATTTGGCGATGATCTGGGCCGAGGCGGCGGGCGCCCGCGTCATTGCCGGCCGCAGCCTCGGCGAAGCCGAATTGCCCGCTGCGCTGGCGACCGGAGCGCTCCTGGTCGAGGATGCCGCGGCGGCGGAGCAGCGGCCGCTGTTTCATTTGATCAACCTCGCGCGTGAGGAAAAAGCTTTTCTCCTGCTGACCGCGCGCACGCCGCCCGCGACTTGGCCGGTCGCAATCCCCGACCTGCGTCTCGCGGTTGCGGGCGATGCCGCTCGCGACCTTGACGGCGCCAGACGACGCCATGTTGCGCGCCGTGATTGTCAAGCTTGCCGCCGATCGGCAGCTTCCGCTCGACGAGAGCGCGGTCGCCTACTTATCGAGCCATATCGAGCGCTCTTTCGCGCGCGGCGCGCGCCGCGATCAACGCGCTGGATAACGAGGCATTGCGGCAGAAGCGCCCGCCTACGCGCGCGCTCGCTGCCGAGCTGTTTCGCGAATAGCGCTGCGCATTTGCGGTAATTTGAGTGCTTCAACGGCGATTTCGCCCAGCGCGGCAAAATCGCGCTTGCGCGGCGAGGTGCGACGCCAGGCAAGGCCCACGGTGCGCGCCGGCTGCGGCTCGACGAAGCGCAGAATTTTGACGCGGTGGTCGCGCACCTCGACGCCGGCGGCGATTTCCGGCAGCAGGGTGACCCCGTAGCCGTTGGCCACCATTTGCATCACGGTCGCGAGCGAGGTGGCGCCGAGACTTGCCGGCAGGCCGCCGCGCGGCGGCCGGCAAAATGCGAGCGCCTGATCGCGCAGGCAATGACCTTCCTCCAACAGGATGAGGCGTTGCTGTTCGACCTCGGATGCCGCCACGCGCCGGCTTGCCGGCCGCGGATCGGCTGCCGGCACCGCAAGCAAGAACGGGTCCGCGAACAGCGGCAGTGTCTCCACGTCGGCGCCGCTCGGCGGGCAGCGCCAGCATCACCGTGTCGAGATCTCCGCCGGCAAGCTCTTCGAGCAGGGCTTTGGTCTGGGTCTCGCGCACCTCGATCCGCAGCAGCGGGTAGCGGCTTTGCAGTCGTGGCAGCAAGCGCGGCAACACATATGGCGCCACTGTCGGGATGATGCCGAGCCGCAGCTGACCGGTGAGCACGTCGCGATGGCGCGCATAATCGATGAGGTCGCGGGTGGCGGCGAGAATGCGCTCGGCGCGCTGCGCCACTTCCAGACCGGTTTCGGTCAGCGCGATTTCGCCCGGCCGCCGTTCCACCAGTTCCGCGCCGATCTCGCGTTCGAGTTCGCGCACCTGCATGGATAAAGCCGGTTGGGTTACGGCGCATTCGTCGGCGGCCCGGCCGAAATGGCGGTGGCGGGCCAGCGACGTCAAATAGCGAAGCTGGCGCAAGGTAATCACGGCAATAAGCTAGTCTTATCAACAACCGCAATCAATACGATTAGACCTGATGGCACGGATCGGCCTAGATCAGACATCTAATTCTCGTAACCGCGCCATTGCTCGAAGCCCGGAGAGCAGAGACCGGGCGATCGAGCGGACTTCGGCCAGCGCGCGCGCCCCGGCCGCACCCCCGGAACTCAGAACAGCGGAAAGAAACAGCAAACTTCCAACCTGATCGGAGAGCAACATGGATGCGAAGACTGACGACAAAAGCACCGGCAAATGCCCGGTCATGCATAAGAACTTTACCAATCGCGACTGGTGGCCCGACCAGCTCAATCTTCAGGTGCTCCGTCGCAACCCATCGCTCGTCCGACCCGATGGGCGCGGACTTCGACTATGCCAAAGAATTCAAAAGCCTCGATCTGAACGCCGTGATCAAAGATCTCCGTGCGGCTGATGACGAACTCGCAGGAGTGGTGGCCTGCCGACTTCGGCCATTACGGCGGGCTGATGATCCGCATGGCGTGGCACAGTGCGGGCACCTACCGCATCGCCGACGGCCGCGGCGGCGCCGGCTCCGGTCAGCAGCGCTTTGCGCCGCTCAATAGCTGGCCGGATAACGCAAGCCTCGACAAGGCGCGCCGCCTGTTGTGGCCGATCAAGCAGAAACACGGCCGAAAAATCTCCTGGGCCGACTTGATCATTCTCGCCGGCAACGTCGCGCTGGAGTCGATGGGCTTTAAGTCGTTCGGTTTCGGGGGCGGCCGCGCCGATGCCTGGGAGCCCGAGGAGCTTTACTGGGGCCCGGAAGGGACTTGGCTCGGCGACGAACGCTACAGCGGCGAACGCCAACTGCAGAATCCGCTCGCCGCCGTGCAGATGGGCCTGATCTACGTCAATCCCGAAGGCCCAAATGGCAAGCCGGATCCCATCGCAGCGGCAAAAGACATTCGCGAGACGTTCTTCCGCATGGCGATGAATGACGAGGAGACCGTCGCGCTGATTGCCGGCGGCCATACTTTCGGCAAGACCCACGGCGCCGGCGATCCGTCGCTCATCGGGCCGGCGCCGGAAGGCGCGGCTCTCGAGGAGCAGGGCCTCGGCTGGAAGAGCAAGTTTGGCACCGGCGCCGGAGCCGACGCCATCACCGGCGGCCCGGAAGTCATCTGGTCGCAGACGCCGACCAAGTGGAGCAATCACTTCTTCGACAACCTGTTCAAATACGAATGGGAGCTGACGAAGAGTCCGGCCGGCGCCTATCAGTGGACGGCGAAGGGCGCGGAGGCCTCGGTTCCCGATCCCTTCGACAAGTCGAAGAAGCGCGTGCCGACCATGCTCACCACCGACCTGGCGCTGCGCTTCGATCCCGCTTACGAAAAGGTCTCAAGGCGCTTCTACGAGCATCCGGATGAGTTTGCCGATGCGTTCGCGCGCTCGTGGTTCAAGCTGACGCACCGCGACATGGGTCCGCGCGTGCGCTATCTCGGCCCGCTCGTGCCGAAAGAAGAGCTGATCTGGCAGGACCCGATCCCAAAGGCGACGCATCCGCCGATCGGGAATGCGGACATCGCCGCCTTGAAGAAGAAGATCCTCGCGCTCCGGCTTGTCGGTCGCCGAGCTCGTCTCGACGGCCTGGGCTTCGGCGTCGACGTTCCGCGGTTCCGACAAGCGCGGCGGCGCCAACGGCGCGCGCATTCGCCTGGCACCGCAGAAGGATTGGGACGTCAACCAGCCGGCGCAGCTGGGCAAAGTCCTGCAAAAACTCGAAGCGATCCAAAAAGGCTTCAACAACGCCAAGAAGAAGGTCTCGCTCGCCGATCTCATCGTCTTGGGCGGCGGCGCAGCGATCGAGAAAGCGGCGGAAAAGGCCGGACATAACGTGAAGGTTCCGTTCTCGCCGGGACGCACAGACGCCGCGCAGGAGCAGACCGACGTCGAATCCTTCACGCCGCTTGAACCGCTGGCTGACGGTTTCCGCAACTACCACCACAGCAATCACCTGATGACGCCGGAGGAGGCGCTGGTCGACAAGGCGCAATTGCTGACGCTGACGGCCCCGGAAATGACCGTCCTCGTCGGCGGCCTGCGCGTACTCGGCGCCAATGCCGGCAGACTCCAAGCATGGCGTCTTCACCAAAAAGCCGGGGACGCTGAGCAATGACTTCTTCGTCAACCTGCTCGACATGCGCACGGAATGGCAGGAGGCCGGTTCGGACGGCATTTACGAAGGGCAGGATCGGAAAACCAAAGCGGCGAAGTGGACCGGCACGCGGGTCGATCTGATCTTCGGTTCGCACTCACAGCTGCGCGCGCTGGCGGAGGTTTATGCCTCTACGGACGCGAAAGAGAAGTTCGTAAAAGACTTCGTGGCCGCGTGGACCAAGGTGATGAACGCTGATCGCTTCGACCTCGTCGCCGCGCAAAAGCGCGCGGCTTGAACAGAGCGACAAGGAAAATGAGCGGCCGGCGGTTTTCTCCGGCCGCTCTTGTGTTCAACGGCACGCGCTTCGAGCGCGCTAAGGCCGCGCCTTCGGCAATTTTTCCGCAATGCCCATGGCATCGGCGCGGCGGCGCATCTCGGCCCACACCGCACCGGAATCGATGCTCGCCCGCCGCCAAAGAACGGCGAGGTGATAGAGCAGATCGGCGCTCTCGCGGATAATGCCGTTATTATTATTTTTGACCGCCGCAAGAGCGACTTCGCCGGCTTCCTCGATCACCTTTTGCGCGACTTTGCGCTTGCTCGAGGCAAGCAGTCTGGCGGTACGCGGATGCTCGCTTTCCGCTACCGCCGATAAAGCCGCGTAGAGGCGGTCGACCTCATTCGCCGCGGCCGTCGCGGTGGTCTCCGTGTCGCACGGCGCTATGGACACAGCCCGCGCTTCCAGTTCGGCCAAACGGTTCAGTTCAAGTTGCGCTGCCGCCATCGGCACCACGCGGCGGCGCTCGCCTTTGGCTTTTGTCAGTCTTGCGTCCATGGCTGACCTCCTTACCGAGATGGTTAGGGGGTGAGCGATGGCAAAAGATTGCCGCATGCAGTCCCTTGCCGTCGCGCACGTTTGTCTCATCCAGTTCGATCGTTGCCGGCCTGCCCGGACCGACGCGCCGGTGCGGCGAACGCCTGTCGCAAGTTAATGTCGCTTCGCAACGACAGCACTTCCTCGGCCAGCCCGCGGCAGATAGGCTTCATTGTTGAGCCCGTCAAGCATTAAATGCCCGTAAGCCTTTGATCCTGCTGGGGCGCCATGGGCTGTCCCTCGGCAAGCTTATGAACCATGAGGGCGGGCTTGACGCGCGGACGGCGCGCCGCCTTATTTCAGATTGGGGCAGGTCATTGAATTGTAACTGGGAACCTTCAGGGTGAGGTTTAAGGAGCAAGGAATAGCTATGGCCGACCGTGGCCTCGCAACTGCCGTCGCACTGGATACCGTGCAAACCCATCGCCTGACGACGCCCGTGCGGCTTGCCGAACGGGCGGAGCGGCATGCTGCCTCGGCTCTGGCCTCGAGCCCCGAACGCTTCATCAACCGCGAACTGTCGTGGCTGAATTTCAATCGTCGCGTTCTTGAAGAGTTGGCCAAACGCGGGCATCCGCTGCTCGAGCGTTTGCGGTTCTTGTCGATCTCCGCGAACAATCTCGACGAATTCTTCATGGTGCGCGTTGCCGGCCTTCGCGCGCAAGTGCGCGCCGGCATCGCCAGCAAAAGCCCCGAAGGTCTTACGCCGGCCGAACAGCTCGCGCGCATCGCCGAAGCCGTGGTGCTCCTGGTCGATGATCAGCAAACGCAGTGGCGCGAATTGCGTGCAGCGCTCGCCAAGGCCGGTATCGTGCTGATCGACGGCGCCGACGTCACCAAGGCGGAAAAGTCCTGGCTCGAAGATTACTTCCTCTCTCACATCTTCCCGCTGCTGACGCCGCTCGCGGTCGATCCGGCGCACCCATTCCCGTTCATCCCTAACCTCGGTTTCTCCATCGCTCTGCAGTTGGCGCGCGCCAAGGATGGCAGGGCGATGAATGCGCTGATCCGCATGCCCAACCGCCTTGAGCGTTTCGTACGGCTGCCGCAGGCCGGGGAAGGGCGGAGAGGTTCGGCTGATTTCCATCGAAGGCGCCACCAGCCTGTTCATCGGCAAGCTGTTCCCCGGCTATTCGGTCAAGGGGGTGGGCGCGTTCCGCGTCATTCGCGACTCGGAACTCGAGATCCTCGAAGAAGCCGAAGACCTGGTGCGGTTGTTCGAGACCGCGCTCAAGCGCCGCCGCCGCGGTTCGGTGATCCGCCTCGACATCGAGGCGGACATGCCCGCCGAACTCCAGCGCTTCGTACAACGCGCGCTTGGCGCCGCCGACGACGGCGTTTTCAAGGTCGACGGCGTGCTGGCGCTGAACGAAATGGCGCAACTGACCAGCCTCGACCGCCCGGATCTGGAATTCGTGCCTTACACGCCGCGTTATCCCGGCCGCATCCGCGATCACGGCGGCGATTGCTTCGCGGCCATCCGGCAGAAGGACCTCATCGTTCATCACCCTTACGAATTGTTCGATGTGGTGGTCGATTTCCTGCATCAGGCGACGCGCGATCCCGACGTCGTCGCCATCAAGCAGACGCTTTATCGCACTTCGGCGGACTCGCCGATCGTGCGGACGCTCGCCGAGGCAGCCGAAGCCGGCAAATCGGTCACCGCCGTCGTCGAGCTCAAAGCGCGCTTCGACGAGGAGGCCAACATCCGCTGGGCGCGCGATCTCGAACGCGCCGGCGTGCAAGTAGTGTACGGCTTCATTGAGCTGAAGACTCACGCCAAGCTTTCCCTCGTAGTGCGCCGCGAAGGCTCGGCGCTCGCCTCCTATGTCCACGTCGGTACCGGCAACTATCACCCGGTGACGGCGCGCATTTATACCGATCTGTCGTTCTTCACCGCCGATCCGGTGATCGCCCGCGACGTGGCGCGCGTGTTCAACTTCGTCACCGGCTATGCCGAGCCCGTTGGGCTCGAACGCATGGCGGTGTCGCCGCTCACTTTGCGCAAAAGCATCGTCGAGCACATCGAGCAGGAGATTGGGCACGCCAAAGCCGGCCGTCCCGCCGCCATCTGGATGAAGATGAACGCTCTGGTCGACGCCGACATCATCGACGCGCTCTACCGGGCATCGAGCGCGGGAGTGGCGATCGAACTCGTGGTGCGCGGCATTTGCTGCCTGCGGCCGGGCGTGCCGGAGCTGTCGGAGAACATTCGCGTCAAATCGATCATCGGCCGCTTCCTCGAACACGGCCGCATCTATTGCTTCGGCTCCGGACACGGTTTGCCGCATCCAAAGGCCGCGGTTTATATCTCCTCGGCCGATTTGATGCCGCGCAATCTCGACCGCCGGGTTGAAGTGCTTTGCCCGATTCTCAATCCCACCGTGCACGAGCAGGTGCTCGACCAGATCATGGTCGCCAATTTCAAGGACAATGAGCAGAGCTGGCAGTTTCTTCCGGACGGCTCCTCGGCCCGGATCAAAGTCGCCCCCGGCGAAGAAGTATTCAATGCGCACACCTACTTCATGACCAATCCAAGCCTTTCCGGCCGCGGAAAATCGCCGAAGGATACAATTGCGCGATTGCCGCCGCGCTCGGAACGGGGCTGAATAAAAGGCGCCGGCGCAACGCTGTGCGGCGCCGATTTCAACAGAGATGAGCCGCGCGAAAATCGAATCACCCGGACGCCTCTACAACGGGCCGCCGCTTGCCGTCGTCGATATCGGATCGAACTCGGTGCGCTTGGTGGTCTACGAGAGGCTCTCGCGCAGCCCGACGGCGCTGTTCAACGAGAAAGCGTTGTGCGGCTTGGGCCGCGAGGTGCAGACGACCGGCTTGCTGCCGGCGGACGCCGTCGAGCAAGCCTTGGCCGCGCTCAAGCGCTACCGCGCGCTGTGCGCGACCATGGGCGCAAAGCCGGTTTTGGCGATTGCCACGGCGGCCTGCCGGGACGCCAAGAACGGCCGCGCATTCATCAAGCTTGCTGAGCGGACCATCAGGGCGGACATCGACGTTCTGTCCGGCGCGCGCGAAGCGGAACTTACCGCGCTCGGCGTCATGTCGGGCGTCCATCAGGCCGACGGCGTGGTCGGCGACCTCGGCGGCGGCTCGCTCGAACTCGTCGACGTGCGCGGCACCCGCGCGCGGCGCGGCCTGACGCGCCCGCTCGGCGGTCTCGCCCTGGCCGACATTTCGGCGAAATCGGTGAAAAAGGCCGAGAAGTTCGTCAAGAAGACGCTCGGCACGTTACCGGTGTTGCGCGATTGCGAGGACCGCACCTTCTATGCGGTCGGCGGCACCTGGCGGGCGCTGGCGCGGCTGCACATGTGGCAGACCGGATATCCGCTGCACGTGATGCACGGCTACGCCATCCCTGCCGACGAAGCGCTCGAATTCGCCCGGCTGGTGCACCGGGTCAACGTCGAGACCTTGTCGAATATCGAGGTGGTCGCCAGCGCCCGGCGTCCGCTGCTCCCTTACGCGGCGCTGGTGCTCGAATATATCTTGCGTATCGGCAAGCCGGATCGGGTGATGTTTTCCGCGCTCGGCGTGCGCGAAGGTTTGCTCTTTTCGCTGCTCAAGCAGAAAGACAAAGAAAAGGACGCGCTGATCGAGGCGGCGCGCAACCTCAACCATCTGCGGTCGCGTTCGCCCCGCCACGGCGAAGAGCTGATCGAATGGACCGATCGGTTCATGGCCTCATCCGGGCTCGACGAACTCGCGGAAGAACGCCGGCTGCGCCACGCTGCCTGTCTGTTGGCCGATATCGGCTGGCGGGCGCACCCGGATTACCGCGGCGAGCAGTCGCTCAATATCATCGCGCACGGTGGTTTCACCGCCATCGATCATCCCGGCCGTGCTTACTTGGCGCTGGCGGTTTTTTACCGCCATGTCGGCTTGGTGATCGACGACGAACTCTCGCCGCGGCTCCGCGAACTTGCGTCGACGCGCATGATCGATCGCGCCCGCGTGCTCGGCGCGGCCATGCGGCTTGCCTATGTCGTATCGGGGGCGATGCCCGGAGTTCTGCCGAAAACCAAACTCGCCGTGGAACGGCACCGGCTGGCGCTGCACCTTCCCGGCGATTACGCCGCGCTCAACGGCGAGCGCGTGACGCAGCGGTTGCGCTCACTGGCACGCTTGATCGGGCGAGAGCCGGTGACGCTGCTCGGATAAGGCTGTGGGCAAAGAAAGTTGCCAAGCTGGCGACAGTGCGGTTCAATGCCGCCGGGCCTAAGGCGACGACGACCCGCGCTGGCGGCGAGGCCTATCGGGGGGACATCATGGAAAATCTGAAACGCTTCTTCGTGGTTATTGCCGTAATTTCGGTGCTCAACGGCATACTGCTTCTTTTGGCGCCAACCGCTGTCCTTCAGTCCTACGGGCTCGACCAAACAAACGCCAGCGCGATCTTAGGCTTCAGACTGCTCGGCCTGACGTTGATAGAGTTTGGTCTCATCAACTGGTTCGTGCGCGCCTCGCACGATTGGGTCGCGCTGCGCGGTCTGTTGCTCGGCGGTACGGTCGGCTACGCGCTAGGCTTCATCGTCTCGATCTGGGCGACGGTGTCGCATATCACCAATCAGGCCGGCTGGGTCCTGGTGGGGACCTACGGAATTCTGCTCCTTGGTTATCTCTTCTCGCTTTATCGGGGCACGAAAAAATTCGGCGGCAAATAGTTTTAGGCGCGGTTCCCCCGCGCCGAGCGGCCGAGAAATCACCGGCTTTGACGGTTGCTCAGAGCCAGCCTGCCAACGGTGTGACGTCGGCGCGGTGGGCGGCATATTCGGCAGTCTCGCCGAAGTCGGAGTTCGTCCAGCGAACGATTACGTAGTCTCCTTCGAGCCTGATGACGACCCCGATGAGCTTGCGGTTGCTGCGCCGCACCGACACCTTCATTCCCGGTTCAATGAGCGCATTGTCCGTACCGCGGTTCATCTTACTTGCCGCTCGCGTGGACACTGACTTCGCTGTTTCGCATGGTTATTCCCGCTGTCAGCGAGATTAAGCGGCGACTCGCTCTTCCCGGCGTTTTGCTGCTGCCCGTTCCGCGCTCCGTTGCGCGTGGCTGACGACGATATCCCCACTGGGGTTCGCTGATGTCGCGGTCCCGCGGCCGGTCTTCGGGCTTCGTTGGTCAACGATGCTCATAATGAACAATCCGATGATCGCCAGCGGCAGTCCGAGAAAGCTTAAGGCCAGGATCACGCCGGCAATTATCGCAAACATGACGTCTCCAATTCCATCCTGCTCGCAGGCCGACGCACATCAAGCTCGGAATGCGCCACTGTGTTCAGATTTGTCTCAGCTGAAAAATTCCGACAAAAGGTAGCATAAAGCCGCCACGAGCGCTGTCGCGGGCAGCGTGATGATCCATGCCAGGACGATATTGCCGGCAATGTTCCAGCGCACCGCCGATACCTTTCTGGCCGCACCGACCCCGATAATGGCGCCGGTCACGGTGTGCGTGGTGGATACCGGTATGCCGAGATAGGTGGCCGCAAACAGCATGATAGCGCCGCCGGCGGATGCGCAACAACCCTGGACCGGGGTCATTCGGGTAATCTTCGAGCCCACGGTACGCACAATACGCCAGCCGCCCACCAGGGTGCCCAGCCCCAAAGCGGCCTGACAGGTGACGACGACCCAGAACGGCACATAAAACTCAGTGCCGAGATGGCCTTGCGAGAACAACAGCACGGCAATGATGCCCATCGTCTTTTGCGCATCATTGCCGCCATGGCCGAGTGAAATCAGCGAAGCGGCGCCGAATTGCAGCCAATGAAACGTCGGTTCCACGGTATTCGGATTGGCGCGCACGAACGCCCACGACACCGAGAGCACCAGCAGCAAGGCGAGAAAAAAGCCGAATAGCGGAGACAGGACAATGAAGGCGCCGGTCGTCAGCAGCCCCGGCCAAACGATCGAGCTCAAGCCGGCCTTGGCTACGCCCGCTCCGACCAGCCCGCCGATCAGCGCGTGCGAGCTGCTCGAGGGAATACCGGCCCACCAGGTGACGAGGTTCCAGAAGATGGCCCCGACCAGGGCGCCGAAGATCACGTGAGCGTCCATCACGTCGGCGGAGACGATGCCGACGCCGACCGTGCGCGCCACGTGGACGCCAAAAATGAGAAAGGCGATGAAATTGAAGAATGCCGCCCAAATCACCGCGTAGCGCGGCCGCAGCATGCGAGTCGACACCAACGTGGCGATCGAGTTGGCCGTGTCATGCAAGCCGTTGAGGAAATCAAACGAAAGGGCGACGAGGATAAGACCGATCAAGACCGGCAGAGCCAGCTGAGCATTCATCGCGAAGCCGCCCTAGAGCTGATCGACGACAATTGAACTTATCTCTTTGGCGACATCCTCGAAGCGGTCGACGACCTTTTCCAGGTGATCGTAGAGCTCGGAGCCAACGACGAATTTCATCGCGTTGCCCTCGCCGCCGTTCGAGCGGCTGGCCAGAAACAGCGCTTTCAGTCCGCGGTTGTAAAGGTCGTCGGCCACTTCTTCGATCGCAATAAGTTTCGTCGTCAACGCCCCAAGACGGCCGGCATTGGTGCCGATCGAACTCAACAAAGGCACGGCTTCCAGCACGATCTTCGCCGATTGCAGGATGATATCGCCCATCTGCTGCATCTGCGGCTCAAAGCTCTTGATTTCGAACAACACGATAGTTTTGGCGGTCTTGTTCATCTGATCGATGGCGTCATCCATCGAGGTAATGAGATGCTGAATGTCCGGCCGGTCAAACGGCGTGATGAACGTTCGCCTGACCGCGATCAGAACCTCGCGGGTAACATCGTCGGCTTCGGCCTCGCGCTGGAAAACTTGCTTGCAGTAGCTCTCAATCGTGTCGCCGCCCTGCAACAGTCCGCGCAATGCCTCGGCACCGGCGACGACAATGGTCGCATGTTTCTCGAAGAGCGGGAAAAAGCGCTCCTCTCTGGGCATCAGCGCCTGGAACCAACCGAACATTCTCAAGCCTCGCCACCCGGCGGCAAAGTAGAGGCCGTGGTTAGCATTTCGGCTGACTGACTGCACCAAGCGGCCACGATGGCATCGTGGTTACCCACCGGCGAATTGTCCGCCTTTTGCACTTGCAGCGTGCGACGAAGACTTCCGCAATGGGGCGTTTTCGGATGGAAGGAGGGGTTCAATGAACGAGCGCCCTGGCTTATTTGCGCTCAAGTGCGGCGACCTTGCCGCGCTCGATGGCCAGCGCCAGCTGGCCGCGCTTGAGCGCCAGCGCTTGTTCGCCAAACAGCTCTCTGCGCCAGCCGTTCAACGCCGGTACCGCGGCGCCGTCGTCCGCGGCGATGCGCTCGAGATCGTCGACGGTGGCGATGATTTTGGCGGCGACGTGGTGACGCTCGGAAACCATGCGCAACAGCACCTTGAGCAATTCGAGAACGGCGGTGCCGTTGACCGAAGGCGGCAGCCGCTCCTGGTGCGGCAGCGTCTTTACGTCGCGCTCAAGCCCGCGCGCGACCGCCGCGATGATCGCTTCCCCCCAGCGCGAGCGTTCAAAACCTTTCGGCAGCGAGCGCAGGTGCTTGAGTTTCTCCAGCGTGGTAGGAGCTTGCACGGCAATGTCGGCAATGACTTCGTCCTTGAGTACGCGCGAGCGCGGCACGTCGCGCGCCTGCGCCTCGCGCTCGCGCCAGGCCGCAATCTCGACGAGTACCCCAAGCTCTCTCGGCTTACGCACACGTGTCTTCAGCCGGCGCCAGGCGTTTTCCGGATCCATGCGATAGGTGTCGGCGGAGGTCAGAATCTGCATCTCCTCCTGCACCCAGTCGACGCGCCCGCGCCGGCCGAGGTCGTCGACGAGGGCGGTATAGACTTGGCGCAGGTGCGTCACGTCGGAAACGGCGTAGGACAGCTGCGCCTCCGACAGCGGCCGCCGCGTCCAATCGGTGAAGCGATAGGATTTGTCGAGAGTGTCGCCGGTGATGCGTTGGACCAGCTGATCATAGGAAATCGAATCGCCATAGCCGAGCACCATGGCGGCGACTTGGGTGTCGAAGATCGGCTGCGGGATGAGCTTCGCCTGGTGCCAGACAATTTCGATGTCCTGGCGCGCGGCATGAAACACCTTCATCACCTTTTGGTCGGCCATGAGCGCGAAGAACGGGGCAAGGTCGATATCCGCCAAGGCATCGACGACAACGGCCTCTTCGGCCGAGGCCATCTGCGCAACGCAGAGCAGCGGATAATAGGTGGTCTCGCGCAGGAACTCGGTGTCGACGGTGATGAAGGGGTGGGACGCCATCCGCCGGCAAACGGCGGCAAGCTCGGACGTTGTCTTAATCGGATGCATTGGGACTGTGATAGCGGAATCGGGTGCGCTTGTCGTCGGCGCCGGACGCAGGCCTTAAGCCCCGTGCACCCGCCCCAAATGGATGAACTCCCACGGGCTCGGCAGCTCGCCGACCGGCACCTCGATCAGGGTTGGGCCGTCGCGATGGGCAAACGCCCGGCGCAAGGCGTGGCGCAATTCCTCCGAGGAGTGCACGCGCTCCGCTTCGGCGCCAAAACTCTTGCCGAAGGCGACAAAATCCGGATTGGTCAGATCGGAGGCGATCAGCCGGTTGCCATAGTGCTCGCGCTGGATGCGCCGGACGTTGCCGAATGCGCCGTCGTTGAACACCACCGTCACCAGCGGGATGCGGTGCCGCATCGCCGTCGCCAGTTCGGTGGCCGTGTACAAAAAGCCGCCGTCGCCGGTAATGGAGATGACGGGAACGTCGCGGCGCGCATCTTGCGCGCCGAGCGCAGTGGCAAAGCCCCAGCCCAACGGATCCTGGTAGCCCGGCGACAGAAAGGTGCGCGGCTTGTAGACCGGAAAGACCAGGCGCGCGGCAAAGCCGAGCTGGGTCACCTCGTCGACGAGAATGCCGTCCTCGGGCAATTCGGTGCGGATCGCTTCGAGGAAGGCGATCTGCGGCCCCATCTTGGCCAATCGCTTCCGCCCACTTCGCCTGCCGCTCCTCCATTTCGCTGCGCCGCGAGGCGCGCTTTAAGTTTTGCGCCGGCAATTCCGCCAGCAGAGCTTTGCAGGATCGGTTTGGCCTCGCCGGTGAGCGCCACTTTCGGCCGCCGCCAGCGGCCATGCTCCTCGGCATTGGCGTCGATGCGTACGATCGCGACATCGCGCTCGGCCCATTCGCGCAATGGGATCAGGAGCCGCGTGCCCACCGCCAGCACCGCATCCGCTTCGCCCCACAATTCGTGCCCGAGCGGCAGCGTGACGCTCAGAGGATTGCGGCTGTCGAGCACGCCGCGGCCGCGGCGATAGGCGAGCACCGGCGCCTGCAGCATGTCCGACAACGCGGTCACTTCCGCGGACGCATCCTGCGCGCCGCCGCCGCAGACGATCATCGGCCGCTTGGCGGCGCCGAGGATTTTCGCCGCCCGGCGTACGGCGTCGGCGTCGATTTTCGATGCCGGCAGCGGCAGCGGCGCCTGCAGCGTCACCGGCCCAGCTTTTGCCCCACACGTCGATGGCGCATTCGAGCACTGCCGGTCCGGGGCGGCCGGTGCGCATGGCGCGCAGCGCGAGCGCCGTTTGCCGCGAAGCCTGCTCCGGCCCGCGCAGCAGCGCCGCGTGATCGACGATGCGTTCGATAATGCCGTCCTGGTCGCGAATCTCATGCAGATGGCCGAGCCCGCGGCCGATATCGGCTTGGGTTATTTGTCCGACCAAGCCGAGCACCGGCGCGTTCGCGGCATAGGCGGTGAGGAGGCCGGTCGCGGCGTTGAGGAAGCCGGGACCCGGCACGACGGCAAAGGCCTGCGGCCGGCCGGTGGCGAGCGCCGCGCCCAGCGCCATCAGCGCCGCGCCCTGCTCGTGGCGGGCATGGAAACGGTGCGCAGCTCCTCCGCGGCGCGAAACAGCGCATCGAACAGCTGATCGTTCTGCACGCCTGGCAGCGCGTAAATGGTGTCGATGCCGTGGGTAACGAGCGTGCCGACCACCGCGTCCGCGGTGGTCATCGGCTGCGCGGCTGCGACTTTTTTCTTATGGGCAAGCTTGGTCATGGGCACTTACTTGCATTTGATATCGGAACTGCGAGACGCTTTTTCTTAAACCTCCCCTGGAGGGGAGGATTATTTTTGGACTTGGCCCGATGTGGGCGAACGCAAAGGTTAAATGCCAGTCTTCGGCTCTCAGGTGAAGCGGCACGCTTGCACTTTCGGACGAAAGGGCATTGCCGGCATGCCTGCCTTGACAAAACGGGCCCTGCATGTGCTTTCCGCCCTTCCGGCCACAACGCAGCATTTGGAAGTAAGTACACGATCATCATGCACCGCTATCGCACCCATACCTGCGGCGAACTGCGCGCGGGCGACATCGGCCGCGAGGTGCGCCTGTCCGGCTGGTGCCATCGCATCCGCGACCATGGCGGCGTGCTTGTTCATCGACTTGCGCGACCATTACGGCCTCACTCAGGTGGTCGCCGATCCGGACAGCTCCGCCTTCAAGGTGGCGGAGACGCTGCGCGCGGAATGGGTGGTGCGCGTCGACGGCAAGGTGCGGCGGCGGCCCGGCGATACCGAAAATCCCGAATTGCCGACGGGCGAGGTCGAGGTTTACGTCAGCGAGATCGAGGTGCTGGGGCGCGCCGCCGAACTGCCGATGCCGGTGTTCGGGGACCAGGAATATCCCGAAGATATCCGCCTGAAATATCGCTTTCTCGATCTGCGCCGCGAGCGGCTGCACGGCAACATCATGAAGCGCGGCCAGATCATCGAGTTCGATCCGCCGCCGCATGAGGGAGCAGGGCTTTTTCGAGTTTCAGACGCCGATCCTGACCGCCTCGTCGCCGGAAGGCGCGCGCGATTATCTCGTGCCGTCGCGGCTGCATCCCGGAAAATTCTACGCGCTGCCGCAGGCGCCGCAGCAGTTCAAGCAGCTGATCATGATTTCCGGCTTCGACCGTTATTTCCAGATCGCGCCGTGCTTTCGCGACGAGGACGCGCGCGCCGACCGCTCGCCCGGCGAGTTCTATCAGCTCGATCTGGAAATGAGCTTCGTCACCCAGGAGGATGTGTTCGCGGCGGTCGAGCCGGTGATGCGCGGCGTGTTCGAGGAGTTTTCCGGCGGCAAGCCGGTGACGCAAAAATTTCCGCGCATTCCTTACGGCGAGGCGATTGGCAAATACGGCACCGACAAGCCGGATTTGCGCAACCCGATTGTCATGCAGGACGTCTCCGAGATTTTTCGCGGCTCGGGTTTCAAGATTTTCGCGCGTATTCTCGAAACGAACGCGAAGGCGCAGGTATGGGCGATCCCGGCGAAAGGCGGCGGCTCGCGCGCCTTCTGCGACCGCATGAATTCCTGGGCGCAAGGCGAAGGGCAGCCGGGGTTGGGCTATATTTTCTTTGCAGAAGACGCTGGCGCCATTGTTGGCCGCGGCCCCGTCGCCAACAATCTTGGCCCGGAGCGCACCGAGACGCTGCGCGCGAAGCTTCATCTTGGCGCCGGCGATGCGGTGTTCTTTGTCGCCGGCGATCCGCAGGCTTTCTACAAATTCGCCGGCGCCGCGCGCACCAAGATCGGCGAAGAGCTTAACCTCATCGACAAGGATCGCTTCGAGCTGTGCTGGATTGTCGATTTTCCGATGTACGAATGGAACGAAGAGGACAAGAAAATCGACTTCTCCCATAATCCGTTCTCCATGCCGAACTTGCCGGCCGAGGAATTCATTGCGCTTGATGCGTCCGATCGCGACAAGATTCTCGGATTGAAAGCGATCCAATACGACATCGTCTGCAACGGCGTGGAACTGTCCTCCGGCGCCATCCGCAACCATCGCCCCGACGTCATGAAGAAGGCGTTCGCCATCGCCGGTTACGACGAAAGCGTATTGGAGCAGAAGATTCGGCGGCATGCTGCATGCGCTCTCGCTCGGCGCGCCGCCGCACGGCGGCATTGCGCCCGGCATCGACCGCATTGTCATGCTGTTGTGCGGCGAGGAGAATTTGCGCGAGGTCGTGCTGTTCCCGATGAATCAGCGCGCCGAGGATTTGATGATGGGCGCGCCGTCGGAAGCAACGCCCGAAGCAATTGCGCGAATTGCATATCCGCGTGGTCAAGCCGACCGCGGGCTGAGCGGCGCTGGCGGTCGAGTCTCCGTCATTGCGAGGAGCGCCGCGACGCTACCGCCGCGCGGGTCGTTGCATACTCCGTGTGCATGCCTTTCTTGCGCATCAGCCGCAGGATGAGGCGAAGCTCGCCTAAAACGTCGAGCGACAGCCGCGGGGCGCAGCCGAATACGCTGGCGATCTGAAACGCCTTGCGCTCGTCGCGCCACCAGCGCTCGGTGCGCACAATCGCCGCGTCGAGCGTCAAGCCTTCCAGCATGGCGGCGCGTGCACCGTACCGCGCCTGCACGGCGGGATGATCGGGACCAAGCGCGATGACGCGCTCGATGCGCAATTTGAAGGCGTGGATGAGTGCGGCTTCGTCGAAGGCCGAGCCGATGTGCGCAAGCGCGACCGCCATGGCCGGTGCCCGTTCGTTGCGGGCGCTCGCTACCGCGCGGTCGATGCGGCGCCGCTCGCGCTCAAGGCGGAGCGAGCCTGTCGCTGCACTATCTTGCCGCTCCGGGAGCAAATCGGGTGTCTCGCGCAGACAATAAGATGCGCGGTCGAGTAACATCAAGGGTGACACAGTGTCAATGAATGAGCGACAAAGAGTGACGGCGCGGCGAACGCCAGTGCAGCGGTGTCACCCACGCCGGGCGCGCACAGGCAAAGGATTTGCAGCGCTTTTAAGCGGGCGAGCCGCCGGCAGCAGGTCGCGTTTTCAGAACAGCTTGAGGCAGCAGAGCACTTTGCCGACGATCTCGAGTTCGCCGAGCGGAGCCTCTTCACTCGGATGATTCGCATTGTCGGAAATGATCTTCACCCGCGGCGGCCGTGCCGAGCGCAGCACCTGCAGGCGCTTGACGACAATGCAGTTGAAGGTGTCGCGGATGGCGTAAAGCCCGTCAGGCGTCGGCGTCTTGTGGCCGGTGTCGACAATGACCCGCTCGCCGGAAACGATGGTCGGCGCCATGCTGTCGCCGGTCGTGTCGAGCACGAGAAGGCGAGACGGCGAGGTGTGCAATTGCTCGCGCACGAAACTCGTCGGAAACAGCCATCCTTCGCCCTTCAGCGCATCGGCATGGCGGCCGTCCTTGCGCACCTCGCGGGCGGGAAGGCCGCCGCCGCCGAGGCCGGCGCGGGTGTCGAGTTCCGGCACCTGGCCGGGCGCCGGACCGAGCGGCTCGTCGTGCGCCGGCTCTTCGCGCAACACGTCGCTTGATTCGATGTGGCCGCCCGGCGTACCGGGATAGCGCCCCCACAGCAAAATCTGCTCGGCGCTGTAGCCGAGCGGAGCGGCGAATGGCTTTAAGTGATCGAGCCGCAGCCGGATCAGGCCGTTTTCGAGCCGCGACAATTGCTGCTTGGACACGCCGGAGAGCCGCACCAATTCCGAGCGCGACATGCGCCGCGCTTCGCGCGCGTAATAGAGCCCGCTGCGGGGCGGCGGCTGTTTGGCACGGCGTGGCATGCGAAGCATTGTCACCAAATCGGTGCTGGGCGCCAAGCATCTAAAATGGTGACTTGACTGTCCCTCTATCAAGGACTATACGTCATAAATAGTGACGCCGCGCCAGTCACACGCGGCGCGTTCGGCAGAACACAAACCGGCTTCGCACCATCGCGCGCATCGATTGGCGCACGACAGGGCATTCTATGGGGGAGGCGGCATGCGCGCGGACGCGTGGACCGATGACGGCGTCGCCTTGCTGCAGAAGTTGTGGGCGGAAGGGGCCACGGCCGCCGCCATCGGCGCCCGCCTCGGCGGCCTGTCGCGGTCAGCGGTGCTGGGAAAGGTTTTTCGGCTGCGGCGCAACGGCGAAAGCGGCGCGGCTTACCGGATCGAGACAGTACCTGGCGAAAGGAACGCGCCGGGGAGGCGGCGCAGCCGACAGCTGCGCCAACGCCTCGCGGCGCCGCCACCGCAAGCCGCCCAACGCCTGACTTTGTTGGAGCTTAATAACCAGAGCTGTCGGTGGCCGTCGGGCCGCGCCGGAAGGTTCTTCTTTTGCGGCGCCGCCGAAGCGGACTTGCAGCGCGGCATACCGTACTGCCCGCGCCACATGCGGCGCGCGTATTCGGCAGCGGTCAGTTTCGCGAAAACGCGGCGCGGGGATTTCAGGGGCGGCCCGAAATCGTCGAGCGTGGGCGCGCTTGCATGAGCGAAAATGAAACAAATCCCAACACTGGCGGGACTTCAGGTGATGAACAGCCGCCGCTTGCCGAACGCGCCGCGGTTGCGGCGCGCGCGGAACTGCGCGGCGAGCGGACAGGCATCCTTGGCGCCACCGGACGAACGGCGCTGGCGCCACGCGGCTTGCGGCGGCGCACGGTGCCCGAGCGCTGGTCGGTGATTGCGGTCATGGAGCGAATGGAAGAGGCTTTCCGCACCCTGGCGCGCGTGCCGATTGCGGTGCGGCCGCGCGGCTACATCAATTCCATGCCGTTCTACCTCTACGATCGCGGCGATCTCAACGCGCAGATGGAGACGCAGGAGCTCGAGCGCATGACGCGGTTACGAAACCGCGTGCGCATCCCGCCGTCGCCGGCCGAGGTCGAACGCATGGAGGAGGCGTTGCGCTGGCCGATCGCATATTTGTCGGGCGCCGAATTCCATCACGTCGCCCGCGCCGTCAATCTCGGTTCGCTGTGGGCGGCGTTCGACGCCGATATCGATGCGCGCCTCAAACCCCTGAATATCACGCGCCGTGCCTTTCATGCGCGCAAGCTGCAAGGCCTGCACGTCATCGCCCGCGAGCTCGCGCGCCATCGCGTTCCGGTCCGCTGAACGCCCGAACAGCGCCGTGCCGCAGACGTTACACCGCAAAGCCGACGACGACGCGGCGTTGATCGCCGCTTTTCGTCAAGGTTTTGGGCTCGCCGGCCTCGCCATCGTCCAAAGTCCGCAGCGAATTCGCGTTGCCGTCGTGGGCCCGGACGGGGTCGGCGCACTTGCGGCGGACGAGACCGGCGCGGTTCGCTTTTGGTGCCGGCGCGCCGCGGACGCCGAGCGCATTGTTGCTAGCGCCGGCTCAAAAATGCGGCGGCCCTCAGCCGATGTCGCGCCACGCGCCGCGCCAGGTGCGGCATCCCCGTTTCCACGCGAGATCGAGCAAGCGCTCATCGCTGCCGCTGCGCGACTTCATGTGGTCTTGTACTCCGATGAGGAGATTACCGGGCAAGCCGTGGCGGCCATCGCCCGCATGGAAGAGGAGCTGGCAAGCCTGCAGCGCGCCAGCGGCCTGAAATCGGTCAACCGGTCTTACCGAACCTATCGGGAAGACTCTTCGGCGCGCGGCGAAAAGATCGTCCCGTACGCGCAATGGCTTCGCAAATATAAGCAGAATCTCATTCGCCAGCTCGCGGCCGAATTGCGATGTTACTGAGAATCATTTGAGTGAGTGCGCATCCGGCGTCCCATGGTGCTTTTTTTACCTCGCGCCGCGAAAAAATTTTTGTCGTGCAAACTCAATATGATGATCGGCGCGTTGGCTTTTTCTCTCGGTTCCGCGCTTTTGACAGCCCGGCGTTTTTGCTTCATCTCTCGCGCGCATGCGGGCCTTGCAGAACTGCGCCCGCCGCTTCCGACAAACCAAGATCGCAAATTAAATCGCGGCCCTGAGCGGTGCTCTGTTGCGCGCGTGCGCGCGAAGCGCGCCGCAGCGCAGGGGTGTTTGAGCGGCCCTTTGGTCATTTTTTCAAGAAAGGTGCGCAGGTGAGCGTCACGGGGAAAGTGAAATTCTTCAACGAGAGTAAAGGCTTTGGCTTCCTGGTCCGCGACGACGGCAGCGGCGATGTGTTTGTGCATCGCTCCGAGCTCCCGGCCGAGGTGAAGTTTCTTTATGAGGGCCAGCCGGTGAGCTTCGATATCGAAAAGACGGCGCGCGGGCTGCGCGCGGTCAATATCAAAGTCGGCTGAGGTGGCTGCCGGCGGCTTGTCCGTTCTCACCCTTTATTCGTCCGTGGCTTAGGTCTTGCAACCATGACCAAACAAAAGTTCAACCATCCGCACGCGAATGAAGACGAAATGGTGCGATTTGCCATTGGTGCCGCCGACGGAGGGCTTCACGCCCACCGTGCGGCAGAGCGAGGCGGAGAAGCTTTTGTGCGGACCGCAGCGCCATACGCTGTTGGTCGGGGGCGCCCGCTCGGGAAAAACCTCGCTGATCGTACGCAGCATCGCTTATCGCGCCATTTGCGCCGACGGATCGCGTCACGCCATTCTGCGCTTTCGCGCCAATGCGGTGCGGCCTTCGATCGCCCAGGACACCTTGCCGAAGATTTTCCGGCTGTGCTTCCCGAACGCGCCGCTCAAGCGCCATCGCACCGAAGGCTACTTTTCGCTCGAGAACGAATCGGAGATCTGGCTCGCCGGGCTTGACGATCAGGATCGCGTCGAAAAAATCCTCGGCAAGGAATACGCGACCATTTTTCTGAATGAATGGATGCCAATCGCTTATACTTTCTGCGCCAATGCGAACGCGTACAATGGCCTCGAAATCATCCTCGACTTCGGCAACAATTTTTCGTCGAACGCGAAGTCCATTCAGATCACCGAGTGCGACATCCGGGTAACGCCGGGAGCAACGGCTGGACAAACAAACAACAATTCGCCGCCGCCTGAATTGCGCTACGTGCAGGCGGAGCTTTCGTTCTGCCAGCGATATTTCGCGACGAACTTTGCCAATGGGGCGACGCCGGCGAACGACGCCATAATTCAGGCCTTTGTGGGATTCTCGACCAGCACGACGACCCTGCAGGTGGCAGGCATCCCGTTGCCGGTGCAGATGCGGGCGACGCCGTCATTGACGTTCTACTCGCCGTCAGTCGGTACGCCATCAAATGGCTTCTGGTCGGTCGAAATCAGCGGAACGTGGACGGCCACTACGGTGACCTCGACAGCCGCTGCGCTTACCTCCGTCAATTCCATCGGCGTCAACGTCACGACCAGCGGTCTCACGTCGTTCGCACCTTACGAAGTGGCCGGTAGCTGGTCTGCCAGCGCCGAGCTCTAAGGTCTCTCTTTCACGTGAGGGGAAATTGATGCGAACACTTTTCGCGGCGCTGATCTTTTGCGTGCTCGCCATCCCGGCGCGCGCCTCGTGGCTCATCCCGCACGTCGCGCCGGGGCATCACGCGGCGGTGCGGCATCATCATTACGCCGCGCGCCGGCAAGTTGGGCGGCATGACGCGCACGTCCGCGCAGCGAATTTAAGTTTCGGGCAGGCGCGGCGCTCGACGCCTTTGTCGGATATTTTGTCCGCCGCCTGCGAGATCGCCCGCGCGCTCGGCGGTCCGTGCGGATGCTTCGCGTCGGAATATTTTTTTGGCCATTCGGTGCGCCGGCTCTGGCTCGCCAATGCCTGGCTGGCGTTCCCGCACGTCGCGCCGGCGCCCGGGACGGCGGCGGTCTGGCCCAATCGTCACGTCGCCGCGGTGCTCGCCGCAAACGGCGACGGCACCGTAATGGTCCGCGACTCCTGGGCAATCCACCGTGTGCGCGCTGCCGGGCTGGTGTTTGTCGATCCGCGCCGCGGCCTGCGGCTCATTCGGGTGCGGCGCCGCCATGCGCGCGCGTAACATGTTCGCCGCGCTCAAATGCAGGGTGCTGCTTGTTCTGTTGATGGCGCTCGCCTTGTGTGTGTGCTGGATGCTTCTGTCGTTGTGGCCGCTGCGTCCGGCGCATGCGTTTGACGATGGAAGGTACGCCAATTCGCCGCTGAAAGCCTGGTTCGACCAGCTCGCATCACAAAGAGGGCTGTGCTGTTCCTTTGCCGACGGCTTCTCTCTCGCCGACGTCGATTGGGACGTGCAATGCGCAACCGTCGCCGGCGTCGAGCAATGCCGCTACCGGGTGCGCGTCGATGGCGATTGGCTGGACGTGCCGGATGACGCGGTCGTAACCGAGCCGAACCGCTACGGCCGCGCGGTGGTGTGGCCATACAAGGACACAAGCGGCGTCACACAAATCCGCTGCTTCATGCCGGGGGCGGGGACATGACCGCCCTCATCATCGACGTTGCCGAAGATGTGACGGCAAAGCTTGGGGCGCTGAAAGCCTCCGGCATCAGGACGATTTTCGGCTACCTGTCCTCGATCAATCCGAACGGCGGGAAGTGCCTGACGCCGTCGCGCGTGCGCGCCATCGCCGCTGCCGGGATGCGCGTCGGTCTCGTGCATGAAGGCTGGGGTGGCGTCGGCGGCAAGGGCATTTCCGCCGCCGACGGCACGCGTGACGGCCGCTATTGCCGCGTTCGAGCGCGCGTACTCGGCGCGCCCAAGGGCGCGTGCGTCTACTTCGCCTGCGATCAGGATTTCACGCTGCAGCAGATCCGCACGCTGGTGCTGCCTTACTTCGCCGCGATCCGCGCGGCATTCGCCGACAGATTCTATCGTGTCGGCGTTTACGGCTCCGGCGCTGTTTGCTCCGCCGTTATCGCGGCGGGCGCCGCCGATCTGTCCTGGCTCGCACAATCGCGCGGCTGGCTCGGCTACAGCGCATGGCTCGCCAAAGCCAACCTGGTCCAGGGACCGGCAGAGATTCTCACCGGCCTCGATGTCGATACCGATGCTGCGCAGGCGACATCGGCGATTACGTCCCGGTGTTCGCTCAAAACACGGAGCAAACAAACATGGCCACGCAGGCCGAATACATCGCCGTCGCCGGCGCCATTCTCAAAATCATCAACGGCGAGATCGCAGCCGAGGTGCCCGGCTGGGCGCAAGGCATGATTCCCGCCGGAATGGCGACGGCCCTGGCGGATCAATGCGCCAAAACCGCGATCGACACGCTCGACGCGTTGCGCGCCAGCGAAGCTCAACCGCAACCGAAGGAGACGACATCGTGAATCAAGATCAGCTTGGCGGCGTTGTTCGCGCCGTCGTACCGCCATTGGTGACGTGGCTGGTGGCCAAGAACATCATTCCGGCCGGATCGGCAGACGCGATCATTTCCGCGGCGGTAGCGGTGGCGGCCGCGGGCTGGAGCGTTCTTACCAACCGCACCGGCAAGGTCATCGGCGGCAAGTAGCGCCGCCACTTCACTCGCTTTCCTCACAATCGAAAAAGGAGATACGCATGCGCAAGATCATGATTGGCGCCGCAATGGCGGCGTGCGTTGCGCTCGGCGGCTGCACGGCTGCGCAGATCGAACAGGCTTCGAACACCATCGAGGGCGATATCCAGGCCGGCACGGCCGCGGCATGCGGCATTGTGCCGACGCTGCAGACGATCACGGCGGTTGCCGCCGATTCTCTTCCCCGGCGCCGCGGGTATCACGAGCATCGCGGCGGCGGGCGAACAAGCCATCGAGCAGGATATCTGCAGCGCCGCGCCGCCGCCGGCGTCCGCCCGTTACCGGGCGCTGCCGCGCATGCGCGCGGCGGCGGCTGCGACCATCGGGACGACCACGCATGGCGTGAGCGTGCAAGGCTGGCGCGCGAACTAAAATGCCGCTTCTTCGCCATCGCACGGGGCTCAAGCGCGCGCCGCCGCAAGCCCACACGCGCTTTTTCGCGCGCGCGGTGCCGCCGGCGGCGCTGCCGATCGTGCCGGCAGAGTTCGGCGGCGATCTTTTCCCCGCCGGCTGGGGCATGCTCGGCAATGCCGCGGCGGGCGATTGCACCATTGCCGGGCTGATGCACGCCATCATGGATTGGCAAAAGCGCGCCGGGCGGACGGTGCACTTTACCGAACTCGACGCGCTCGACGATTACAGCGCCGTCCTGAAACTCTCAGGGCAGCCACAAGGCTATATGCCGGCCAAGCCGGCGACCGACACCGGCTGCGACATGGTAACGGTCGCGCAATACGCAACAAAGACCGGCCTGCGCGATTGCGTCGACACGCGTTACAAAATTGCCGATTTCGCCTCCATCGCAGGATCGGACCGCGGCAATCCCGATCTCGATCATGTCTATCGCAGCGCCTATCTGTTCGGCGCCTGCGGCATCGGCATTGCGCTATCGGCGGCCAACGAGGATCAATTCGAGCGCGGCGCGACCTGGACGCCGGATGGCAATGCCAACGCCTATCACTTCGTGCCGGTGGTCGCGCGCGGCCGGCAAGGCCTCGGCATTGTGACGTGGGGCAGGGGGCCAGACTGGTCCGGCTGCTGGCTGAGCGAAGATTTCTTTCAACAAAACTGCCGAGAAGCGATCGCCTACCTGCACGATGCAAGCGATCGAAATGCGGGCCTGTTTGCGGAGGCGGCGTGATGCACGGGTGCGTTTGGCTCTTGCTTGCGTTGGGGTTTTTGCTGCTCGGCTCCGGCATCTTCGCCATGCGCTACGGCCGCTCGCCACCCGCCGCTTATATCGGAATCATCGCGGCAATCTGCGGCTCTCTCATCCTCCTCCTTATTGTTCTTGCGTACGCCATCGGCGCCGCGCAAGCGGCGGAACGGAAACCGGCAGATGACTTCCCGCCAGTCGCCGTCCTGCAGGATGAATTCCACGTGCATCCCGGAGATCGGCTGCCCAGGCAAATCCCTTGGCGCGGCCGGCTGTTCTCGGCGCGTTATCTGAACGTCCATCACGACGGCAACGGCATTTATTCGGTGAAGTTCAGGCTCGAACGGGAATAAAGCAAAATGCCCGGCAAATTGGACGAGATCAGCCGCACGATCGGGGCGATCGAAACCGCAATCAAGGAACTTCGCCGAAGGGCCGATGAAGATCGCGAGATCAGGGACCGCTGGCACGCGGAAAACCGCGCCGCTATCGCTACGTTGACCCACAAACTCGATGCGCACGCCGCCGCGGTCGAAATGCTCCGGCCCGCCGTGGCCGCGCTCGAAGTATCGCGGTCGCGGCTTGTTGCCCTGGCCTCGCTCGGCTTTGCCGGTGTGGTGGTGTTCGGCTGGATTGTGGAAGCGGTGGTGAAGTGGGCGGCCGGGCGCCTTCTTCGAGCACTTCCAGTAAGAAAAAATTTCTCACGCCTTGCGGGGCCGGTTGCCACCCTCTTTCGCATTCGCCAGATACGCGTACGGTATCTGCGATGCGTTTGGCCCTTCACCGCGAATACAAGCTTGCGTTCGTCGCCGTCGTCGCGATGCTCGTCGTTTATGGCACGCTGGCCTATTTTTTTCTGCCGCTCGCCTGGAAGCACTACGAGCACCAAAAGGGGCTGGCCGGCATCAGCATGGTCACGCGCACGCATGAGGGCATACCGGGCGATCCGATCAATGTCGGGCTCATCGGGTCGAAGGACGATGTGCTCTGCGCCATGCACGCCGCCGGCTGGTTTCCCGCCGACCCGGTCACGCTGCGCTCGAGCCTGAAGATCGTCGGCAGCGTCGTGTTGGACCGGCCCTACCGGGACGCGCCGGTGAGTCATTTATATTATGACGGCAGACGCGAAGATCTGGCTTTTGAAAAACCGGCGGGCAAAAGCGCGGACAAGCGTCACCATGTCCGGTTTTGGCAGGCGCTCGACAGCGGGCAGGAGGGGCGGCCCGTTTGGCTCGGCGCGGTGACCTTCGACCGCGGCGTGGGTTTTAGTCATCGCGACGCGAAGATCACGCACCACATTGCGCCCGACATCGATGACGAGCGGGATGTGCTGAGCGACGATCTGAAGGCCGCGAATGTCGTGGAAAGCGTCTACGAGACCAGCGGCATCGGCCCGACCTTCGATGCGCATAACGGCGGGGGCGACATTTACTACACCGACGGCGACATCAAATTCTCGGTGCTGGTCGACGGCTGTTCGGAGCGTACCGCGACGACGACCGAACTCGCCAACCCGCCGCTGGTCGAAGCGAAGAATCGCGTCTGGTCGGCGGTCGCCAAGGCCGTCCGATCGCTCTTCGGCGCCCGGCCCGCCGATGGCGGCGAATGAGCGAAAGCCCCTCCAAATTCCCACTCCCCCCACTGGTACGCCAAACTCACAAACGATCTTCCTGAGATGATGGCGGATGATTTTTGGAAACAAGCGACCCGACAACTTGCAGCCAGTGGCGGGCGGCCGCTCGTCTGGATTTTTGCCGAAGAGGAGGCGGCGCTTTTTGCTCGAAAATTGTTTGACTCTAACTCAGGCCTTGACCGGATTATTGTCGGATATATTCCCCTGGATCGGGAGCGGACAATAATGACGCCGATTAGTTATCGCTATTTTGTGCGTGGCCAGTGGGCCGGGCCCGCAGACGAAAAGCCTGCGGTCACCGGAGCGAAATTTTTGCAGACGCTGGATTCGCTCAGTAGGATCGATCCGCTTTTTTCAGGTTGGAAGATCAACAGAAATTGGAAAGTCGCCGAGGACGACCAGCCGCGCCTGGTCCCGCTCGACATCGCGCGCCACCGGATTGCAGAGATTGTCGAGCAAGGTGTCGCCCACGATGACTTTGGTAAACCCGCACCGGGATCCGGGTATAAGGCCCGCGCCATGGCTGGGGCGAGAGGTCCAAGTCAGGTAGCCTTTGTCGCACGGACGGGCCTTCAGTTCTTTGAGCTTTCGTTCGGAGAGCACAATATCGCGTCCGATTTGACGATCGTGACTTATCCGCTGTTCAAGGCGGCGCTGCCGGCGATCAGCGAGGCTTGGGACGCACAGTGGTCGTACGCGCAGGCATTTCGCAATGACGCTGTCAAGGTTCCCGTTAACTTCGCGCCCGGCGTTCCCGCCTTCAGAATAGATACCGCTGCTCAAGTCCCGCTTGACCCGACGTTCCCTAAATCGGCTTTTCACATTCCGTGGATTGTTTACCTTGCCGCGCCGCACGCCGCCGGTGTGACGCTGACGCGCGAAATTCTGACCGAACGCACACCCGACGGCGGGCTGCTGATGAGCGCTACAACGGAACGGCTTGACCCGATGAATCCAGAACACGCGAAACGAGCGCGAATCCTTGCGGAGACGCTAATCACCTGTACTGAAAACCAATCATAACGAAGAGGGGCGGCCGCAATTGGCGTCACCATTGCCTGCGTTGAGCAAGATGGCGCCGGTTATTCAGTGGATTAAAAAGTAGAATGGCCGGCCGTTGCAGCGACGGCGCGCATATTTATGTCTGCGGCGAAGCGCTGTGCATGGCGAAAGACGTGGAGACGGCGCTGACCGACATCGTCGCCGCG
Organism: uncultured Alphaproteobacteria bacterium; assembly: GCA_963835195.1. GTDB lineage: Bacteria > Pseudomonadota > Alphaproteobacteria > Rhizobiales > Xanthobacteraceae > BOG-931. The sequence goes on along the minus strand of CAWIEY010000020.1, from coordinate 294,081 downwards.
CATGGCGGCCGCACGCCGGCCGAGGCGATTAGATTCGTGGGCGAACTGAAAGCAACCGGCCGCTATCAGGCGGATGTTTATTGAGATGATGTAATCACGAGCTTGGACGACTGCTTAGCTCCCCGAAAGCCGCCGTGACACCAGACATTCCAGCAGTCCGTTGAGCGCAATTTCGGCCAAAGAAAGCGCGGCGCCCTGGTCAAGCTGGCGGCCCGAACACGGTGCGGAGCCAAGTATGCCATCCCCGGCCGCTCGCTAACTCGCGCAGCATTCGCCAGAAATCCTCGTAAGCTATGACAAAGGGATTGCTGGGCGACGATCGCGGGTGCGAAAGTCCATAACGTATCTTGATGTTTGGAAGCTCCGCCTGATACGTGCCGAACAGGTGATCCCAGATCATCAGGACACCGCCAAAATTCTTATCGATATATTCGGAATTGCTCGCGTGGTGGACGCGGTGGGCGGATGGCGTATTAATAACCCAATCCAGCCATCCAATCCGTTTGATCAGTTCGGTGTGAATGAAAAACTGATACGTCAGGCTGGCTGAGACCATGCCGAACACCCAGACTGGATCGTAGCCGATCCAGACAATCGGCAGATAGAACAGGAATATTCCCGACAGAAGCGGCGTCCAGGAAAGACGAAAGGCGGCCGTAACCACCATTCGCTCGGTGCTGTGATGGACGCTGTGCGAGGCCCACAGCAGCCGAATGCGGTGTGAGCAGCGATGCTCAACGTAAAAGGCCAGGTCAGTCAGCAGGAACAGCGCGATCAAGCTCGGCCAATTCCCCCAGGAAACTGGGATAGTGGTTAGTCGAACTTCATAGATGGCCGCGGCAATGAGCCCAAATATGACTCCGTGAGCCGCTGCTTGAGTCAGCAGGTGTCCCACGGCGATCAGGGTTGATACTCCCGCATTCTTCCACGGGTAACCGCCATGACGAGCCTGGATCAGGAGGGCCTCAGCCAGGATCGTGAACAGGAAGATTGGGAAAAAGATCACCGCAATCTTGTTGGGTAGTTTCTCAAAGAGATCGGAAAAGCTGAGGTAAAATTCCACTGTGGACTCCTGGCTCGCTCCATCATCCCAATTGACTGGACCTCTATTTGAAGCGGCGTCAGGATCCGACTATAAAATTATGACGAACTTTCATCGACTTGTCTCGTTGAGAACTCCCCGTATAGCGTGTTGATTTGATGCTGGAGCCGACGTCTGTTTCGAGTTATTCGCGTCCGAAAACGTTGTCCTGATAGTCCGCTTTTAGACGTCGGCGGCGCTTCTAAACAACGCGCAATGGCAGAAAGCCTGTGCGATTGACATGCCGATCCGGGGCTGCGCGTTAGGAGTTGAAGGTAAAAGCCCGCGCTCGCACCAATCTACCGCCGCTCCAGAATCATCTGCATGCCGTAGCGCGGGCGGAGCGTGATCAAGCCTTGCGGCTCGACCGGATGGCCGGGTTTGAGGTGCAGCCGATAGCGTTGCGCGATGGTGGCGAGGATGAGCATCGCCTCGGTCATCGCGAAGGCCGCGCCGATGCAGATGCGCGGGCCGCCGCCGAACGGCAGATAGGCGAAGCGCGGCCGCTCGGCGGTGCGCTCGGGCAAAAACCGCTCCGGATCGAAGCGCTCCGGGTTCTCCCACAATTGCGGCTTGCGGTGTAGGAGCCAAGGCAACACCAACACGTCGGCGCCGGCCGGAATGCGATGGCCGAGAATTTCGTCATCGGCGATCGGCTCGCGGCCGAAGGTGTGCGCCGGCGGATAAAGCCGCATGGATTCCTCGATCACCATGCGCGCATAGGGCAGGTTGGCGATGTCTTCGTAGCGCGGCGGGCGGCCGCCGAGCACGGCGGCGAGCTCGTCGTGCAGCCTCGCTTCGACCGCCGGATGTTGCGAGAGGAGATACCAGGTCCACGACAGCGCCTGCGACGTGGTCTCGTGACCGGCCATGAAGATGGTCACGACTTGGTCGCGCACTTCTTTCGCCGTCATGCCGCCGCCGGTCTCGGCGTCGCGCGCGGCGAGCAGACGCGCCAGTAAATCCTTCGGCTCCGCATCGGGCGCGCGGCCGCGCTCAGTCAAAAGCTTGTCGACCTTGCTGTCGAACTCATCGAAAATTCTCGGTCGGCAAGCGGCGCGATCAGCCGGGTCGAGCCACAGCGGCACGTGCAAGAAGTCGAAGAAGCTTGGCCGCACCGAGAGTCTGATACGGTGTTCACGCCCTTCTCGACGGAATCGACGATCTCGTCGGAATCGGAGGAGAACATCGCGCTTCGAGATGATATGCAGCGTCGCGTGCATCATCGCCGCCGCGACGTCGAGTTCGCGCGGCTCGGCCAGCGCATCCCATTTGCCGAGCAGTTCCTCGGTTACGCCGGTCATGATCGGCGCATAGCCGGCGACGCTGCGCGGATCGAAGGCCGGCGCCATGATGCGGCGATGGCGGCGCCAGGTCTCGCCTTCGCTGGTGAGGAGCCCGCGGCCGAGCCCGGGCTCGAGAATGCGGCGGCCGACTTCGGTTTTGGTGTAGTTGGCGGCGTTATCGAGGAGGATGTGGCGGATGGCGCCCGGCTCGTTGAGAATGAACATGCGGCGCCAGAGGATGCGCTCGGCAATAATGTCGGCGCTGAAATTTTCCGGACCGTGGGCGCTCAGCGCGTTGTCGCGCATGTCGCGCAGCGATTGCCGCAAGCTCGTGCGACCTTGCGGCGGGCGCGGCGTGGCAAGCCTGGGAAATCGACCGGTATCGACTGCGCTCATGGGCGCCTCTACGTCGGATGACGCAAACCCGATTATAGCAGGATTGCCGCCGCAAAGTGCTGCGCCGGAGTGCGGCGGCAAAGGCCGGCAAATTCAAGGCATTGCCGGGAGGGCAGGGGTCGCGTCAGCGAAGCCTGGCGCCGGCCGCGGAAACTCGCTGCGTTAGGGCACCACCATGGTGCCGGTTTCGCCGGAAAGCGCGCGGCACAGACTTGCCGGGGCGGTGATCAGGCCGCGCGTGCCGCCGCCGTCAAGAAATTCAATCAGCGCCTTGATTTTCGGTCCCATGCTGCCGCGGTCGAATTCGTCGGCGGCGTCGTAGCGCTTGGCTTCTTCAAGCGTCATGCGGTCGAGCCAGCGCTGGCGCGGCGTATTGAAGCCGAGCGCGACCCGCTCAACTCCCGTCGCCAGCACGAACAGGTCGGCCCCGATCGAACGCGCCAGCAGGCTCGAGGCGAGGTCCTTGTCGATGACCGCCTCGACGCCGCGCAACATGCCGTCTGCTTCCTCGACCACCGGGATGCCGCCGCCGCCGCAACCGATGACCACAAAGCCTGAGCGCGCCAAATGGGCGATGGCGTCGTAGTCGATGATTTTCTGCGGCCTGCGGGGAGGGCACCACGCGCCGCCAGCCGCGGCCGGCATCGTCCTTCACCGTCCAGCCTTGCGCCGCGGCAAGCTTCTTGGCTGTCGCTTCATCCATGTGCGAACCGATCGGCTTCGTCGGTTCGCGAAACGCCGGATCGTCGGCGTCGACCAGCATCTCGGTGACGACGGCAACCGGTTCGCGCGAAATTCCGCGCTTGCGGAATTCATTGCGAAACGCGCGCACGAACATGTAGCCGAGCGCGCCCTGTAAATCGGCGCCGGCATAATCCATCGGCACCGGCGCGACTTCATGGATCGCGAGCTCCGAGCGCCGCAGGATGTAACCCATCTGCGGTCCATTGCCGTGGGTGACAATGACGTTCCACCCGGCTTCGATCATGTCGGTGATGCCCTGGACGGTGAGCAGCGCCGCTTCATATTGATGGGGAATGGTCTGATGATCCGGATCGCGGATCAGCGCGTTGCCGCCGACCGCCACCACTGCGAGCTTTTTGTCCGATCCCATGCTTGTCCCTCCCTTCCGGCGGCGCTATCGCCTCGAACAGCAGCGACGCCAGCGCGGTGACGGCCTGAGAAAAACAACTCGAGCGGCGCGCGCGTGATGCCGGCGCCGATTTGGCCGATGCCGGCCTCGCGATGCGCGATGCCGGTGTTGATGACCGGCAAAATTCCGGTGTCGATCACCTTGCGGATATCGATGCCCGCGGGCGTGCCGGAGAAGTCCATGCTCGGCAGCGGAAAGCCGCCGTTGTGGCCGATTGTAACGTGGCCCATGGCTTTCGTATTGGCGATGGCGTCAGCCAGCGTGCCGCCGACGAACTTGACGATCGCCGGCGCGGCGGCCATGGCAAATCCGCCCAGGCCCGAGGTCTCGGTAATGGCGCTGTCGCCGAGGTCCGGCGCGGCGTCGGCGATCGAGTAGCCGGGAAAGTACAAACCATCGACCACCGGCGAAGGCGCGGTGAACCAGCGGTCGCCGGTCCCGCTCACCTGAATGCCGAACATCACGCCGTTGCGCGCCATGGCGGTGACCATGCTGCTGCCGGGGATATTGCGCGCCGCATCCAGCATCAGCTTGCAGGACGCCATCGAGATATTGAGAAAGAAATGATCGTTGCCGGCGATGAAGGCGATCGCGGCTGCGACGTCCTCACGGCTCGCTTGCGAGGCGAGCATTTGCTGCACCAAGCGCCGTAGCAGCAGCATGCTGGCGGCGGCGTTGCGGTTATGCACCTCGTCGCCCATGGCGAGCGCTTGCGCGATCAGCGGCTTGACCTGGATGCCGTCGCCCTCGGCAAGAGCCATCTGCAGCACGCGATATAACGTGGTCGACATCCAGGTCAGGCGCTCGAGGACCTCGGGGCTGTTGGCCCCGTAGCGCAGCACTTTCCCCAATCCTTCGTTGAGATTGCTGAAAGTCTGCCGCCCGGTTGCCGGATCGCGAATGATCCATACCGGCATGGACGGGCTGGTGATGCCGGCCATCGGTCCGACGGCGCCGTGATGGTGGCAGGGCGCAAACGCGATCTCGCCGCTCTCCGCCAGCCGTTTGGCCGCCGCCTGGTCCTTCGCCCAGCCCTCGAAGATGATGGCGCCGATGATGGCGCCCTGCACCGGGCCGCACATCTTCTCCCACGCAATCGGCGGTCCGGAATGCAGAATCCGCCGCTCGCTCATGCCGGCGATGGCCTCGCGCGCGAGCGCAATTCCCACCAGCGTTGGATCGGCGCCGAGATAGGCGGCAAAGGCCTTCTGGTTCGCCGCTTCAATTTTTGCATCGTTGACGAGGCGGGCGAGCGCTTTGCCGGCTGCCGGATCGCCGCCGCCAGGCGGCGCCCAGGTTATCTTCGCCGCCTTGCCGCCGGCTTGCACGATCTCGTCGGCGAATGAGCCAAGACCGACGTTGAGGACCGCAAGCTCTTCCTGGAAAAGGCGCATGATCAGTGTACTTTCGTCTTGGCGAGAAGGTCGGCCGCAATGCCGAACCGCGGCGGCGTTGCTGCCGGCGAGCCGCATTCCGGCTTCGCGCAGCCGATTTTCCTGCGTTGTCAGGTTTTGCGGATCGGCCGCCGTCCCACAGACCGAGCCGAGCACGATGAGCTGCCGCCCGGCGGCGGCGGCCTGATCGATCGCGGCTTTGATCACCGGCGCGATCACGCCTGCCGGATCGGGATGCGAGCCGTAGCCGAGCACCACGTCGAGCAAGATGATCGCGGTCTGCGGATCCTGCGCCTCCTGCGCAATGCGCTCATTGCGGAGCCGATGATCGATCATCGGATGCGGCCGCCCGCGGGTAAACACGTCATCGCCGAGATCGATCAGCGTGTGCGCGCGGCTCTGCCAAACATTGTCGAGGGAACGCGCGGAGCCAACCGGCGTATTCGAATAGACTTCCGGAAATGCTTCGGACAGCAGCATGGTCGCCTCGAAGCAGAGCGTGCCGCCGCTGAAGAGGCCGCGCACATAACGCTGCTCGCGGGCAAATGCCGGCGTGTCGATCGCTTGGCCCGAGCGCGCGCTGCAGTCGGGTTGTCGGCCGGTCGACAAGCCGCGCGGCGGCGATCGCCGTATCCTCCAAGGTCTTGACCGCGGTAATTCCCGGCGCGGTAATCAGCTCCGGATCGGCGCCGAGGAAATTGACGATCACCGGTTTGCCGCAGGCCTGCGCCTTCGCGAGTACCAGCTCGGCGATTTCCTCCGCCGGCGGCTTTGAGATCAGAACGATCGCCTTGGTGGCGTGATCGGCGGCGAGCGCCGACAATCCTTGCAGCATGGTGATGCCGCCGACTTTCTGCGACAGGTCGTGTCCGCCGGTGCCGAGCGCCTGGCTCACGCCGGCGCCGAAACGGTCGATCAGGCAGGTCACCTGCTGCAAGCCGGTGCCCGACGCACCGACCAGGCCGATGTCGCCGCGGCGCACCGCATTGGCGAAGCCAAGCGGAATGCCGTTGACGATCGCGGTGCCGCAATCGGGGCCCATGACGATGAGATCGTGAGCCTGTGCGTAGCGCTTGAGCGCCACCTCGTCGGCGACCGGCACGTTGTCGCTGAACAGCATCACGTTCAGTCCGAGGTGCAGCGCTTTGATCGCCTCGGCGGCGGCGTAATCGCCGGGCGTGGAAATCAGCGCGAGATTGGCCGCCGGCATCGCGGCCAAGCCCATTTCGAGGCTGCGCGGCGGCTCGTCGCGTGCGCCGTCGCCGCCGCTTGCCGCCGGCTGCTCGTTGAGCACCCGCTCGGCGTCGCCGAGCGCGCGCGGAAAGCGCCTTTTCGTCATCGCCATCAAGCGCGATCAACAGAGTCGTTCGGACTCGCTTCCACGGCGCCCTCGAGAAGCCCGCTTCGCGCAGCAGCGCCAAATTGTTGGCCGACGCCATCACCGCCGAGGCTTGGCGCACGCCGGGCAGTTTGGCGATGCGCGCCGAGAGCTGCATCAGCGCAACCGAGTCGCGATAAAAGTTGCGAATTATTTTGGCGGCTTGCGCCATTTCACCGCTCCCCCGCTACCTTCAGCCAATCAGCCCAAAACAGCGGCACGTTGCCTTTGGTTTGTGCGTACGGTATTGTATACTAAGTTGGATACCACATTAGAGCAAGCAGGTATGAAATTTGCCTGATCTTCTCGGGAACGAAGCAGCCGATGCTGTGCTGCCAATGGGTGAGTCTCTCGATATTTCCGACATTAGCCGCCTGCTTATCGCAGCGGGACTTTACACCTTCCGCGCTGGTCGAGCGTGTGCTCGCGCGTATTGCCGCGCGTGGCGACGACCACGTTTGGATCGAACGCGTCGGCCGTGACGAGTTGCTCGCATTGGCGCGGCGGCTCGAAGCGGACGGTCCCGCAGGGAAGCCGCTTTACGGCATTCCCTTCGCCATCAAGGACAATATAGATCTTGCCGGACATCCGACTACTGCGGCCTGCCCGGCTTTCGGCTATCAAGCCGCGCAATCGGCGGAAATCGTCCGGCGCCTGATCAACGCAGGCGCGCTCCCCATCGGCAAAACCAATCTCGACCAGTTCGCAACCGGCTTAACGGTACACGCTCGCCATACGGCGCGCCGTCTTGCGTATTTCGGCCCGAGTACATTTCCGGTGGCTCCAGTTCCGGCTCAGCCGTGGCCGTTGGCGCCGGCCTCGTCAGCTTCGCCTTGGGCACCGACACCGCGGGCTCGGGCCGGGTGCCGGCGGCGTTCAACAATTTGATCGGTTTGAAGCCGACGCGCGGTCTTCGTCAGCGCGCGTGGCATGGTCCCTGCATGTCGCTCGCTCGACTGCGCTTCTGTTTTTGCTTTGACCGCGAGTGACGCTGTGACGGTTTTACGATCCATGGCCGGTTTCGATGCCGCCGATCCGTTCTCGCGCCAAGCGGACGAAACGGCCGGCGCGATCGCGCCGCATGAAATCGCGGGCTGCCGTTTCGGCGTGCCGCGGCCCGATCAGCTGGAATTCTTCGGCAATACCCACGGCGAAAAATTGTTCACATCCATGCTCCGCACCATCGAGCGGTTGGGCGGCATGCTTGTCGAGATCGATTTTGCGCCATTCCTGGAGACGGCGCAGCTGCTCTATCATGGCCCGTGGATCGCCGAACGCTACGTCGCCATACGCGATTTCTTCGATCGCCAGGCGAACGACATCCACCCGGTGACCCGGCAGATCATCGAAGGCGGACGGCGGCCGAGCGCCGCTGAGGCGTTCAGCGCCTATTACCGGCTCAAGGAGCTTCAGGCGGTCACACAAGCCATCTGGCAGTCGATGGACGTTTTGATAACGCCGACGGCCGGCCGGCAATACGCCATCAAGGAAATGCTGGCCGATCCAATCAAACTCAACACCGCGCTCGGCTATTACACCAATTACGTCAATCTGCTCGACTTATGCGCCATCGCCGTTCCCGCGGGACTGCAGCCGGACGGACTGGCGTTTGGCGTGACGCTGATCGCGCCGGCCTGGCAGGATGAGGCGCTTTGCGCGCTTGCCGATGCATTGCACCGCTCGCAAGATCTTCCGCTCGGCGCGACACAAAAGCGGATTGCCGCAACACCGAAGCTTGAGATCAGTAAAGCCGCGGGCGGTCTCATCCAAGTCTTGGTCTGCGGCGCGCACATGTCGGGGCTGCCGCTCAACAAGGAATTGACCGAGCGCGGCGGCCGCTTGGTGCGCGCTTGCCGCACCGCTCCAGACTACCGTCTCTTTGCACTGCCCGGCGGGCCGCCGGAGCGTCCCGGTCTTTTGCGCAGTGAAACCGGCGCCGCAATCGAGGTCGAAGTCTGGGAAATTCCTGTGGTTTCTTTCGGTAGTTTTGTCGCCGGAATACCCGCACCACTTGCCATCGGCAGCATCGAGTTGGAGGATGGCGTGCGCGTGAAGGGCTTTTTGTGTGAGTCGCATGCGACCAAAGAAGCCCGCGACATCACCGAGTTCGGCGGTTGGCGCAGATATCTTGCCAGACAACACGCCGCATTAAGCGGCGCTCGTTGAAGGAGGGGAGTCAATGCCGAGTGTACGCGCTGAGCCATACGACTTTGATTTCCAGTCAGAGCACGTTGCCCTCCTCATCATCGACATGCAGCGCGACTTCGTCGATCCCGGCGGATTTGGCGAAGCGCTGGGCAATGACGTCTCTTTGCTGCGCAAGGCCATTGCGCCGACGGCGCGTGTGCTGGAAGCGGCGCGCAAAGCCGGAATTCTCGTCATTCATACCCGCGAGGGACATCGTCCCGACCTTACCGATCTCGCGCCCGCCAAGAAGGCGCGCGGCCGGCTCAAGAGCGGCATCGGCGATCCGGGGCCGATGGGCCGCATCCTCGTGCAAGGCGAATACGGCCACGACATCATCGATGACTTGAAGCCCGGGCCCGGAGAACCGGTGGTGGACAAGCCCGGCAAAGGCGCGTTCTACGCCACCGATCTCGATACGATTCTGCGCACCCGCGACATCCGCCAGCTCATTGTCTGCGGCGTCACCACGGAAGTGTGCGTCAATACCACGGTGCGCGAGGCCAACGATCGCGGCTACGACTGTCTGGTGCTGGCCGACTGCGTCGCTTCCTATTTTCCGGAATTCCAGCGGGTCGCGCTGGAAATGATCAAGGCGCAGGGCGGCATCTTCGGTTGGGTCGGCAATTCCGCCGATCTCCTGCCGGCGTTGGCGGAGACCAAGCGCGCGGCTGCTTAAAGGAGTCCACTTCACGCGAACGGGGCGAAGTAAAGCAAAGCAATCCGACACGGCAAAGGGTGGCTAACTAAGGGGAGGGGACAAATGTCGACACAACAGGTCGCAGATAAACAGATACGCTGGTGGGTGCCGGGCGACTGGAACGGCTTCTTCGGTCTCTTCACCAACGTCGTGCTCAACGTCATCGTCTTGACCGGGCTGTGCCTCGGCGTGGTCAAGATGCCCGACGACATCGTGTTCGGCCGCATTCTGCCGGCGCTCGGCATCGCGCTGCCGCTCGGCAATCTGTATTACGCCTACCTTGCCTACCGGCTCGCCAAAGCCGAAGGGCGCAACGACGTCACCGCAATGCCGTATGGGCCGAGCGTGCCGCATATGTTCATCGTGGTGTTCGTCATCATGCTGCCGGTTTATCTGAAGACGCAAAATGCGCTGCTCGCGTGGCAGGAGGGTCTGGCCTGGGCCTTCATCATCGGCATCATCGTCTTGATCGGCGCCTTTATCGGTCCGACCATTCGCCGGCTTACGCCGCGCGCGGCGATGCTCGGTACCCTTGCCGGCATCTCGATCGCGTTCATTTCGCTGCGGCCCGCCTTCCAGATGTGGGAGGTGCCGTGGATTTCCTTCATCTCGCTCGGCATCGTGCTGATTGCCTGGACGGCGAATGTGCGCTTGCCCTTCGGGATACCGGGTGGACTGGCGGCCGTCATCGTCGGCACGGTGATTGCGTGGGTGGCCGTCGTGCTCGGCTGGAGCGACATCGTCAGCGGCGCTCAGGTGACGGCGTCGTTCAGCAAGTTCGGCATTCATCTGCCGCTGCCAAGCGGCGACGTGATTGCCGGCCTCGCCAACATCGCCCCGCTACTCGTCACCGCGATCCCGCTCGGCATCTATAACTTCACCGAGGGGATGAACAACGTCGAAAGCGCGTCGGCGGCGGGCGACAATTACAACTTGCGCCATATCCTCCTTGCCGACGGCATCGGCGCGGTGGTTGGCTCGATCCTGGGCAGCCCGTTCCCGCCGGCCGTCTATATCGGCCATCCGGGTTGGAAGGCGGTGGGCGGCCGCATCGGCTACTCGCTCGCGACCGGTGTGGTGATTGCGCTGGTCTGCTTCCTCGGTCTCACCGCGCTATTGTTAGCGGTGGTGCCGCTGGTCGCCATCCTGCCGATCCTGCTCTACATCGGCCTGGTGATCGGCGCGCAGGCCTTCCAGGCGGTGCCGGCCAAGCACGCGCCGGCGGTGGTGCTGGCGCTCATTCCAAACATCGCGGCTTGGGGCCAGACCCAAATCGACGGCGCACTCCACGCCGCCGGCACCAGTGCGGCCGATCTCGGTATGGCCAAGCTTGGAGCGACCGGCGTCGTCTATCACGGCATGGAGCTCTTGGGCGGCGGCGCAGTGCTTGCCGGCCTGATGCTGGGCGCCATCGCCGCTTTCATCATCGATCGCGAGTTCATGAAGGCGGCAGCGTATTCGCTGGTGGCGGCCGTGCTCTCGTTCTTCGGCTTCATCCACGGCGCGCAGCTTGCTTGGATGGCCTCGCCGATGGTGGCGGTTGGCTATGTGTTGCTCGCCGCGATCTGTCTCGGCGTGGCGATGAACGAGCAGCCTCAGAAGGTTGGCGCCAAAGCGGGGTCGGCGCTGGCGTAAAACGACGACGGGGCGCAGGCGGCGTAGCCGTTCAATAGGCCGAAAATTCCGGCTGCGCCCGAACTGTGCCCGACGGAGAGCGCCCGCTTAACGGCGTTGCCGACAACCTCAGCGGAGCCGCCGGCGCAAATGCCGGCGGCGACGTCGGAGAGCCGCTCCGATACTTCGCCGTGCGCCGCTTCGTGCAGATAGAGGCCGCTCAACGCGCTGGTGCGTGCGGTCAAGGCCATGAAGCTTCGGGCGCAGCGCCGCCGCAAAGGCTTTTGCGGCGGAGCAAGACCAGAGCGCGGCACAGATGCCGACCAAATAATCGTCGCCGGCCGGCGTTTTACCCTCACCGAGACCAACCAACTCGGCCATGGCGCGCTCCGCCGCGCCCAGATCGCGATCCCCGATGGATTTGCTCAGGTTGTCGAGTTTGACGCCGGCCATGTCGCGAAAGGCTTGGCGCGGCCGTCGCGTTCCAATGCCAAGGAGGCCGTCCGATAGGCGCTTGCCACCGCGGGCCGGCGGCCATCGAATTGCAGCGCGGCGACGCCGCTGCTCCAGTGCTGCGCTTGCCGCAGGTCGATCACAAGCGGGCTCGCGGCGAATCGCATGACGCCGCCGCGCTTGGCGAGCTCGGTATTCGCGGCAAGAAGCTCGCGCAACGAGATGTCGGCGGCGAGCTCGAGGCTTACGCCGCGCGGCTGCCGTCCGAGTTCGCTGCCGAGGAGAGTCATGCACCAGCCATCGTCAAGCTTAATGAGCGCGGCACGCGCATGAACCTCGCTCGACCCGGCCGGCAAAGTCGTGCGCCGGCACTCCAGTCCCGATCGCGAGCGCGGCGATCCGCATAGGTTTTCGCCTTCAGGCGCTGGCGTAGGCGCGCGCCAGCGCTTCTTTGATCGAGTTGTTGACGACGGTTTGCGCCTCCTCGACGTTTCGCCGCAGCGCGTTTCTGGCGCCGGCGGCGTCACGCGCGCCGATACGATCGAGGATCGCGAGATGCTGTTCGCAGGTGTTGGCAACGCGATTGGGATGCGCAAAATCCATGGTGCGGAATAAATACAGCCGCTCGTTGATCGCCCGCAACTGACGCATCAGTGTTGCATTGTCGAGCAGCGCCGCCAAGCCTTCGTGGAATTGTGCGTCGAGCTCCGCCAGCTCCTCCACGTCGGAATGCGGATGCCGGCGCACATTTTCCCAGGTCTCGATCATGGCGCGCAGCTTATCCGCCGGTATGCCGCGGGTCGCCAGCGTCTCCACCGCGTAGAGTTCGAGCGCCAGGCGAACTTCGTACATTTCCTGCACGTCCTTCGCCTTCACCTGCCGCACGACGTAACCTTGATTTTCAGTCCGCCGCACGAAGCCGTTGGCGGCCAGCACCCGCAACGCTTCGCGCACGGGGCTGCGGCTCACGCCGAACTCCTTGCACAGCGCCTCTTCGGTCAATCGATAATCGGGAGGATAGCGCCAGGTAATGATGCGCTCCTTGAGGGTCGCGATCAACGAGGAGCTGAATGAGGGTAATTTTCTTGGCACAGGCGGTTTCGATGCAGCGGCAAGGAGGATGGCTGTATCCCGCGTTTCATTTAACTGCAAGTCGGTCTTAGGGCGAAGAAAGCCCTCGGACGGCGGTCTGCCACCGGGCGCCGCGCGACCGTGCTAAGGCTCTGAACCGCCACACTAGCGGGTGAACGTCGTTCCAGGCCTGGAGCCGTGATAGTTTGGATCGCCTTCAGGCCACGTCGACATGCAGGGCGGAAACTGGTTGCGATACGGCCACTTGCATCTTTGCTCGAATGACGTCCCCGCCCAGGCGTTTGTGGCGGCGGGAGCAGGGGGGTGTTGCCAACCCTTGGCAGGAATTTGCTCACCGGCATGCGCCGCTGACCGCAGCGGCAAGGCGAGCGCTCCCGCCGCGACCGCTGTGATCGCCGCATGACGGAGCCACGCTATCGTGCGCACTCCCGTTGGCATGAGCCTCTCCTGTGTAACTCCAACTGCAAGCCTCGCATTTTAGAACCGAAAACGCACGCCGACGGTGGGATCGAAGTTATTGCGCGCCAAGTAGCCGTTCGATAGGCCGGCATTGACCTGCTGGAACATCATGCCGAAATAAGCATCCCACTTGGGCGCAAAGCGCCAATCGATCACGGCGGAGACAGCGTCGAATGTTCCGGCGCACTGCGCGTGCGCCGCTGGATTGGCGCAGCTCGCCGACGTGTAGTCGTTCTGGATGTAATGGTAATAGGCGCCGATGACATCAAGATCTCTGGTGACGGCATATTTCGCGCCGGTCCACATGACTTGCATGACCTTATCGCTGCAGGTCGTGCCCGCCGCGCAGCCGGCTGAATAAGCAACGTTGGAGATGGCCGTCATGTTGCCGTAAGCGGTTCCCATCGGCAGCCCGCCAATGTTGGTGAAACCGCTAATGGTATTCACCGGATCGCTGGGCGGCGCCAACTGATACCATTCGTAACCGGCATAGAGCTGCAGCGGTCCGACGCGGTACTTTGAAACCAGCATCAAACTTTGATTATTGGAGATCGTTGCGGTCAGCGTTTGCGGCAGAAAAGGCGCGATCGGCAGACCGTTAGCGTTGATGGGAGCGCCGGTTAGCGAGAGGTTCACCGCGTCCTTTTCCCATTTGTAGATTGCATCGAGCGACAGCGCGCCGGTACCCCAAGCGAAGTCGCCGATCGGTAGATCGGTGCCGATCTGGCCTTCGTAATCTCCGTTTGAACTATTGCCTTCGTTGTAGCCCCCGACTTGCGCGAGCGCAGCGAGGCGGATCGACCCGATATTGACGCGATATTTGATCGCGGTCGTTATGCGGCAGGTTTCGGTGGCGCCGGCGCCGCAGTTCGAACTGGAAAACCCGAGAGCAGAAAAGGCATACGAGCCGCCCATCGGGTCATACGCGGCAATGGCGTCGACGGTGAGCGCATTGACCCGGAAGACGGTGAGCGTTCCGAGCGTATCGGAATTGACACCGAGGTACCCGACCGAATTGTAGACTTGGCCGGCGCGGCTCGAATCGTTGCTCGAGCTCTGCAAGTCGAGCGGCACACCCCGGTTTTCGGCAATCGACGCCGGCCCGTTGGAAAAATGCAGCGAGTACGGGTCGAAGCCGGCTTCGATCTGGCCGATGAACGCCCAACCCGGAGCGAACGGCTCGTCGACCAGCACACCGACCGATGAGGCGCTCAAAGCGCTGGGCGACGGCAACCACATCGGCGCCCGATTCATTTTCTGAATGCCGTAGGAGACGCCCGCCTGGTATTGCGGATTAAACGGCGCGCCATGCGTCTCGTAACCGCCGCCGACGTCGATCGTGCCGTAGACCCTGACGCCGTACCAGCTCAGCGGACAGTCGGTGAGAAAATACGCGGAGATACTGCTGCAGGCTCCGGAGGCGGCGGGCAAAGCCGCCGGCGGCGCCTTGGTCACCATGATGTCGTCGGCGAAACTAGCGGTGGTCGCGACCGAAAGCGCCGCGAGGAGTACCGCAGCAACCAGAGCAATGCGTTTATGCTTATCGAGTAGCATCAGCCGCCCCGCCCGGACTGGTAACACGATTCGAGTGGAACTTAGTCTATAGAATTTGTCAATTAACTGCGGGCGCAACTGCGCAATTCGACGCGAATGTTTCCGCGGAAGCGGCCCGCCGGCTCGAAATTTTTATTATCTATGGTATTTATAGATTATTGATCTCGCGCCACCGGGGCCTCGGATGCTCACCGCCAAGGGAAAATACAGCCTCAAAGCGCTCGCGCACCTGGCCAAATTGAAGCCGGAGGAGCTGGCGCAAGCCGCCGACATCGCCGCGACGAATGAGATTCCGAAAAAATTTCTCGACGCCATTCTGGGCGAGCTGCGCAATGCCGGCTTCGTCTATAGCCGCAAGGGCCCGAGCGGCGGTTATCGGCTCGCTCGCGAGCCAAGTCAGATAAAAATCGGGCATGTCATAAGAGCGATTGATGGGCCGCTTGCCCCGATTGCCTGCGCCAGCCGTACCGCCTATCGGCCGTGTGCCGATTGCAGAAGCGTCGAGGCCTGCACCGTTCGGCTGGCAATGGCAAAGGTGCGCGACGCCATGTCGGACGTCCTCGACCGAATGACGCTGGCGGACATGATGGGGCACTCGTCGCGCCGGCAACGACTGCGCGCTCGATCCAGCCGCTAGGGTGATGTCCGGCGCTGGCGCCAATGGGCGGCTTAGGCCGGCGCTGCGCCCGGGTGGGCAAAGCGGCCGTCGCCGCTCAGATGCAGGCCGCATTCTTTGTGCTCCGCCTGTTCCCACCACCAGCGCCCGGCACGCTCAGGCTCGCCGGGCGCTACGGCGCGCGTGCACGGTGCGCACCCGACCGAAGCAAAGCCGCGATCATGCAGCGCGTTGTAGGGAACGCCATGCGTGCGCACGAAGGCCAGCACCTGATCTCTCGTCCAGTCGAAGAGGGGATGCGCCTTGATCAAGAGGCGTTGTTCGTCGAAGGAAACCGCGGCGAAATGCGCGCGGCTCGATGATTGATCGGCGCGGATACCGGCGATCCAGGCGTCGGCGCCTTTGAGCGCCCGGGCCAGCGGCGCCACTTTGCGGATCGCGCAGCATTCGAGCCGGGCGCCAACTAAATCGCGAAATCCACTGATGCCCTGGCGCGCGAGCAAGGCCTCAACGTCGTTGGCATCGGGGGCAATGGCGACGATGCGCGTCGCATAACGCCGCTCGGTCGCGGCCCAAACATCAAACGTTTCGGGAAACAGGCGTCCGGTGTCGAGAGTGACCACGTCGATGTCGAGCGCTTGGGAGAAAATCGCGTGTGCGATGGCCTGGCCGTCAAGGCCGAAACCGGTGGTGAAGACAACGCGACCCGGCAAACGCCGACGCAGGATGGCGACGCGCTCGAACAGATCCAGCGGACGAAATTCGGCGGCCAATGAACTCGCGCTTTCGCGCCGCTCCGCCGCCGCCCTGATCCGCGCCGCCTCTGGGGCAGGTCGGTCGAGACGCGCGGCACGCGGGGACCGGCGCAAATTTAAAACTTCGGACATTCGCAACCGTCCTCAGAACCCCACTCGGTTCTCGGACATAGACCGAAACTCCAATCGCGCCAATGACCTACGAAAGAAAAGAAAATTGATATTGCGGCGGACAAGCCCGGCAGATTGGCATTTCAATTTTTTGCTGAAAGCAAGAAAAGTGTGCGCGACAATTGCCGTCGCTTAGCGGGCAAATGGCGTCGCCTCCGTCCCGGCACCCGCCGGGACGGAGCAAGCGATCAGACCGCAAACTTTGTTTAGTGAACCGCCCGCAGCCTGAGGCTGGCAATCCCGGCAGCTAGATTTACGCCGGTATTCGCCTCGACCGCGACCGGCTGCAGAGCGATCGAGCGATGCGATCCGCCGACCAAAACCTTGGCGCCGAGACCGACACCGAATGACGCGCTGCCATGGGCGCCGCCATAGTTGCCGGCGAGTGCCCCGTGCGGCAATCCGCTGGTCGGAGCAAAGACACCCCACACCATCACACCGCCGGCGGTGAAGCCAAGATCGACACCGAGACGGAGTATTTCGCCGGTGTACAGTTCGGGTGGTCCGCCATTGTCGGGATCGAAGCGGCAGTTCATGCGCTGATGCGACGTGAAGACCAAACCAAGCCGGGCGGAAGTCCGACAGGTCAAGAGCCCGACTTTGGTGCCCTGGCTCCGAGCCTGCATGGTCGACACAGCCGTCAGCACGGCGACGAGGCCAACGAACAACAAGCTCGCACGTGATTTTGGCACGGTCAGCTCCTTGAATGTGATCAATCGCTTGGAGAGTTGGCGGACGGCGCCAAAAGAACCCCCGGAAAAGTATACATTGTTTTAAGTGAAGGGCAACGAAGGCAGGGCAGGCTGTAGTGTCAGGCGGTTCAGTTTGCATTTTAACGATACGCGCGGCACTGCCGTCACGCTGTTTAATCGCCGGCTGCAACGAGCCGGACACAGGGCCGCGGTAAACTGATATAAAAAGGCCGATATTGACGACCAAGCCAGGAGGTTCAAATGGCCAACGAGCCGCTCGAGGTCCTGATAACTCGGCACATGCCCGATGGTACGTACGCTGTGGTCGACGCATTACGGGATCTTCACACCGTTCAGGCGGGCTTTGCCAACGCCGATGCGGCGGAGAAATTCATTGAGGATTTTTATATAGCCCGTGGCGTGCTCAGGCCGCACGAATCGAAACGATAACTTGCAAGCGAGCACAGCGCGATCGCGTGCCGCGTCGCTGCGATCCGGCGCAAGGCCGGAGCGGGTTTTGCGGCCGCCCCTACAAATACTTGGATTGCAGATCGATGGTCGTTTCGACGCCAAGGCGATCGAAGTTGGACTTCAGCCACTTGTCGGCGCGTTCGCGACCAATCTTATAAAGATGTTGCAGGAAATCCCAGTCACCGTTCAACTTGCTGGAATTTGACAGGCTGCCGATGATGTCCTCGCCGTCGATGGCATGGAGGAGCATTCGCTTGCCGTCGGCTATTTTGCCATCATCAATGAGCTTGCTGACAAACGCGACGACCCGCATTTCCCGCATGACCGACGAATTGAAAGTGACCTCCTGCATGCGGCTGAGAATGGCGCGCGAGGTGGTCGGGTTTTCCGGCCGTTCGGTGGGCGTCAGGCGAACAAGGACAATATCGCGGGTCTGGCAGGCATAGATGACGGGAAACAGCGCGGGATTGCCAATAAAGCCGCCGTCCCAATAATATTCGCCGTCGATCTCGACGGCGTGCATCATGAGCGGTTGGCACGACGATGCGACGACATGATCCGACCGCAGTTCCTTGGACTCGAAAATCTTGACCTTGCCGCTGCGCACGTTGGTCGCGCATAGAAACACCTTGACCGCCGTCTGCCGGCGCAAAACCCCGAAATCGATAACTTCGTCGAGTAGTTTCTTGAATGGATTGTAGTTCAGTGGATTAAGCTGATAGGGCGAAAAAACCTGGCTGAGACTATCGATAAACAAGTAGCCCGGCGAATGATCGAGATCATAAATTCCGGACATCTTGTCGAGGAAAGAAGGTTGAAAGACGCTGGCGGACGCCATCTCGGATAATCGCCGCCAATAGCGATCGAGGGATCGCTTCGCTCCTTCACGTCCGCCAATAGCCAAGCCGTAGGCGAGGACGACGGCATTGACGGCGCCGGCGCTGGTTGCAGTGATGCCTTCGATGGCGAGCCGTTCCTCCTCAAGCAGGCGGTCGAGCACGCCCCAGGTGAAGGCGCCGTGGCTGCCAACGCCTTGCAGCGCCAGATTAACGGATTTTTGACCAGCAATTGCTGCGCTGGCCTGCGCACTGTCTGGTGGATGCGCGGTCATGGTCGCCCACACTACGCGCTCGGCTCGATTGCACGCCTAAGATTATCTGTAGCATTGGAAAGAGACCTCCGCCACGCCCTGCCGTTTTTGGGGGAGGGGGCTCCTCGCTCGACGCCGCTTCGACCGCAGTGGCGGGATGGATCAACGCGCTGATCGGCTAGTCGCCCTGACGGGCGGTCTCCTCATCGCGCGGATGCAGCCAGTTGTCGACAATGATCGCTGCAAGCAGCACCACGCCGCGGATGATATTTTGCACCTCGCTGTTCACGTCCATGATGGTGAAGGCGTTAAGCAGCGTACCGATGAGCGCACAGCCGACCACGACACTGAATACGCCGCCGCGGCCGCCGACGAGGCTGATGCCGCCGAGCACGACGACCAAGATGACGTCGAAAATTTGCGTGCCGACGATGACGATGTTGGTCTGCATGCTGCCGGTTTGGCCGATCCAGACCAGACCGGCCAGCCAGGCGAACGCGGCGACGAGCACGTGTTCGAGCACGGTCAGCGGGCGAAGTGCGATTCCCGACAGCCGCGCCGCCTCCGGATTGTCGCCCTGCGCGTAGATAAAGCGGCCAATCGAGGTCCGCGACAGGAAGCCGTGCATGACCAGGGCGGCGCCGGCAAATACGATGATCGGCATCGGGTATGCCGAACAGCGACCCGCGGCCGGCAAACAAAAGCGCATCTGCGTCCTGCGGCGCGTAGACCACATAGACCGGCGCAACCCAATATGCGGCGCCGTAAACCACCAGCGTGGTCGCAAGCGTCACGAACAGCGCCGGCGCCTCGACAAAAGCGACCATCACCCCATTGATGCATCCGACCGCAACCGCAATCACAAGCGCCAACACGGCCGTCCAGAACGTCGGCAGGCCGTGCGCGTTGGCAATCAGCGCGACGCCCCACGGACAGGCCATCAGCGCAATCTCACTCAAATCGATACTGCGGCTGATGATGATCAGTCCCATCCCGAGACCAAGTATGCCGAGAATCAGAAATGCTGCGGATCAGGCCGAGGATGTTGCGGGCGGTGGCAAACCCGGGCAGCGCGAGTGCGAATACGATCAGCAGCAAGCATGACGATGGCAGCGACCACCTGCTCCTGGGTCAGCTTATTCAGCCCGCGCCACCAGGGCGTCGCCTTCTGCGGTGAACCTGTCGTGATCGAGTGCCATGCTGATTTCCGTTCCTTTCGCCGGACTCCCGGTCAATGGATGGCGGCGTACATGATTTTATCCTCCGTCGCCGACGCGGCATCGAACTCGGCGACGATGCGGCCGAGCCGGGCAACCAAAATGCGATCGGAAACGGCGAGGATTTCCGGCAGATAGGATGAAATAACCACCATTGCCTTGCCCTCATCGGCAAGGCGGCGAATTTGCGCGTGGATTTCCGGAATGGTGCCGACGTCAACGCCGCGCGTCGGTTCATCGAAGATGATGATCGAGGGATCCTGGCCGAGCGATTTGGCGATCACGACCTTCTGTTGGTTGCCGCCGGACAGTTCGACGATGCGGGCCTTGCGCTGCAGCGCGGCGATTTTCAGCCGGTCGACCCAGTAGTTTGCGATCTTGCTGCGCTTGAACGCCGACAGCAGAAAGCTCCAGCCCGCCCGCGTCGACCAGCTTGCTGACATAAATGTTGTCGTCGATGCGCATCGTTTCGAAGAAGCCGTTGAGCTTGCGGTCTTCGGTGATGTAGCAAATGCCGTCATTGATCGCCTGCTTCGGCACGCGATAGCGGATCGGTTTGCCGCGCAGATAGATCATGCCGCCGTTTATCAAATTTCGCTTCAACGCGCCGAAGATGATCTTGGCGATCTCCGTGCGGCCCGAGCCGATCAAGCCGGCAATGCCGACGACCTCGCCGGCATAAACCGAGAACGACATGTTCTTGACGACGGCCCCCATGGTCACATTCTCAACAGTGAGCACTTTTTCAGTTCCCTTATGCCGCAGCTTGTTTCTCGCGCTGCGCGGCATAATGGGTCTGCGTGATGTCGCGGCCGACCATGTAGCTGCACGAGCTTCTCGCGCGTCATCTCCCCGTGTTTTGGCGGTAATTACCAGCTTGCCGTCGCGCAGCACGGTTATGCGGTCGGAAATCTTCAGCGACTCCTCCAGCGCATGCGAGATGTAAATAATGGCGACGCCGCGAGCGCGGAGATCGCGCACCAAATTGAAGAAATGGATGATCTCCTCGGGCGTGAGGCTCGCGGTGGGCTCGTCGAAGATGATGATGCGGGCCTTATTGTAGATGGCGCGGGCGATCTCGACCATTTGCCGCTTGGCGGTGCCGAGCAGCGCGACCGGAAGCGCCGGATCGACGTGGAAATTCAGGGATTGCAGCAGCTGCTGCGCCTGAATGTTGAGCGTGCGAAAGCGCGTGAGCAGCTTCTCGTTGCCGAGCTCGATATTCTGCGCCGCCGTCATGGTCGGGACCAGGCTGGTTTCCTGGTAAACCATGCAGATGCCGGCAGCGAGCGCATCGCGCGGCGAATGGAAATCGACCGGCTTGCCGTCGACGTGGTAAGTGCCTGAAGTAAGCCGGATCGCACCGGCGATCGCTTTGCACAGCGTCGATTTGCCGGCGCCATTCTCACCGACGAGCGCATGCACTTCGCCGGGGAAAAGGTCGAAGTCCACGCCTTCAATCGCGTGCACGCCGCCATAGATCTTGCTGCCCTTACTGACGCTCAATATCGGTTCGCGAGACCTTGAGGCGACGCCTTGTCTGCGGAACGATCAATGACGGCCATCTCATTCATTGGTGCATCCCCGCTGGCTGCAGCAGCAGCCGACCGCTGCCTTTTGACGACGATGACAATGCCCTGCGCGGTCTCGATGGCGGAGGTGATGCCATGATTTTTCGCCACCGACACGGCTGTGCAGGCTCTCGACAACTTCGCCGTCGGCGTCGAGACGCGCCAAAAGGCCGTATGATCGCGGCGGCGCCCAAGGCTTTTCGATGCCCGATGCGCCGCAGGCCGCCGAGTTGCATGCGGCTCGAAGCAATTGCGCTCTGCTCTGCATGATCGGCGCGATCCAATAATGCCTGGGAATGGTCCGCATCATCTCGTAGCGGAAATCATCCTCCTTCAGGACGAATTCGACGAGATGGGTGCGCACTGCGAACAAGCTCAGCCAAAAGACCGCCGGCCGCGGCGGGGGCAAGGCGGGAGGGATAGCCCGGCATGTTACGGATGACGGGCTCAGTCAGGACCGACATGCGCCCGGCACGGTCACGCGCGCGCGGCTCAACGAATGGGCAAAGCTTTCGCTGAACCAGAGAGTAGCCGTCAGGCGCGACCGCCAATCCGCCGGGATATTTGAGCCCGCGACGCAGCACCTTGCGCGCTTATCCAACGCCGCGCCCGCAACAGACGATCCGGCCCACGTACAGTGAGCTCCATCAGATCGACGCACCAGTCGGCGGCGGGTGACGCGTGCTGCCATCGGTGACAAAAATCGTTCCGTCCGGGGCGAAACGGCAACCGCTGTCAGGCAGTCCAGCGGCTTCGCCCTCCGCTTCGGCGAGCAACGTCTTGCGCCCCGCGCTGTCGATGGCCGCAAGCCCGCGCGCCGTACAGGCAAGCAACCGGCCATCCGGATGGACGCCAGAGCACCGACTTCGCAGTCGAACTCGTGATACACCGAGCGGTTTGCATAGCCCGCCCCGCTGCAGCCGCCACACCCTGTTGCCGGCGGATACGCAGAGCGAACCGTCAGAGGCTTCAGCGACCGCATCGGCTTCGGGAAGAGGTTCGCCGATCGGCATGGTGTGCTCCAGCCGATCGTTCGGGCTGAACGCGCCGTCCATTGAGGGAATGGCATGCGGGTCGCGATCCTTGAAGAAGATCTGCTCGAGGTCGCGGCGCAGATAGGTGAGAAAGCTCATCGCTTCATGCCTGGCGCTTATTGCCCCAATAGGCTTCGTAGCCGGTCCAGGTCGGATCGCAATGCGCCGGGTCGAGCTTGATGCGGCCGATACGATTGTTTTCCAAGCCCGCCGAGATAAAGGTAACCCTTGTGCTCGCGCATCGAGGTCACATGTCGCATGCGAGACACCGGTCGGGTCCCAATAGGACTCGAGAACGTTGCCGGATGTCGTCGAACTTGATGACACAGCCGTAATTCAGGTTCGGCCCGAGCCATTCGTCGGTGGGGACCTGCTTCGCCATGCGCCGCCGGAATGCCGCCTTGCGCATCGAAAGATCAAAGCTCGGCGTGCGCACGCCGACCAGCGCGAGCCAATAATTCCCGTCGGACGCGCGATTGAGGTTGTCGGGATGGCCGGGAATTTCGTCGATCAGGATTTCCGTGGTGCCGGTCTTCGGACCGTGCAAGCCAGTGGCGGTAAACGCGGCAATCGGTGGTCGAGGCGATCAGCACCGAGCGGCCGTCGTGGGTCACGCACATCCCGTTCGGAAAGTAAAAACTCTTGATCACCTTGTGTGTCGTTTTCGTCGCTGGATCATAGCAGAACACGCGGCCGTTCGGCCGGCCCTCGACGACTTCGAGCGGGTAAGTCGTCACTCTCGTAGCGGGTCGTGCAATCGCTGAAATAAATCTTTGCCGTCCGGCGCGATATCGAGATCGTCCGCCATCCGTACGCGTGAATCGTCGTTGAGCTTGGTCCAGGTGCGGCTCGTCTCGTCAGTGACCTTGAACACTTCGCCGTCTCGGCTTCATGCCGTAGACGCCCATGCCGCCGACGCAGACGATCAGATTTTCGTTCTCGTCGAATTGCATGCCGTAGCGGGCGCCCGCCGATATGAGCAAACACCTCACGCTTTTCGAAATTCGGTCGCCGGAGAAGCGGATGATGTTGCCGTCGCGCGTGCAGCCGTAGAGACGGTCCTGCCGATCGAGAATGACATCTTCCGGGCCTTCGACTCGGTCGAGTCCGATCGCCTCAGCGCCAACCAGCCGGTCGTTTTGCGCATAAGGCGATGTGCCGCCGCGCGCGAATCGATGGCGAAGGCGACAACGCACAGCACGGCCGGATTGACGTAGATCTTTCTGAATGACCTTGCCGCGGTTCTTCGCCCACTTCACGTCGAAGCCGATGGCAACCAGCAAGATCACTCCAGTCAGCGACTGGGTGATATAGCCCGGGATACCGATCCGGACGAGCCCGTTGGCCATCATGAAGATGATGATGGCGCCAAGCATTGCCCGCCATACCGTCCCGCGGCCGCCGAGCACCGAAGCGCCGCCGATGATGACGGCGGTCAGCGCCTGAAACTCCCAGCCTACGCCGGTGGTCGAGTTGGTACTGCCTTGGCGCGCCGCATAGAAAATTCCGCTGGCGGCGCACAGCAGGCCCGAGAGCACATAAGTCATGAACAGCATCCGCTGCACGCGGATGCCGGCGTGGCGCGCCGCCTTGCGGCTCGCACCGATCGCCGTCAGGTGCCAGCCATAGCGCGAGCGGCTGAGAAAAATGTGGCCAATCAGCAGCACCACGACCAGCGTCGCGGCGTTGATCGGGATGCCGAGCACGCTACCTTCGCCGAGAAAATCCCAGGCGTCGCTTTCCACCGAATTGGTCGCGAACACCGTCGCGAAGCGTTCGTTCAACAAGTTGACGCCAGCGCGCACGATGATCAGCGTCACCAGCGTGGTGAGGAACGGCCGCGCCTTGAGATAACCGATGAGAATGCCATTACAGGCGCCGATCGCAGCGCCGACCAAAAGCGTGACGACGATCACCAGCCCGACCGGAAGCCCGAGGACGAACAGGCAAAACAACGCGGCGAAATTACAGAAGGCGAAGATCGCGCCGACGCTTAGGTCGATGCCACCGGAAATCAGACTGAACGCCATGGCCGAGCGCGACGAAACCGAATTCGGCAAACAGCCGCATCAGCGACAGTGCATTGGAGAGCGTACCGTAGTCCGGGATCGTCAGCGAGAAGTAGAGGGCGAGCAGAATCATCACCGTGAACGGGACGACCGGCTCGAACCACTGCTTGAGCAGGAGCTCGGAAAGGAACAGTCGCGGCGAGAACGAATGCGCAAGTCGGCGCCCGACGGCTTGGCGCCTGTAACGCGGATGTCGACATCGGCCTTACTCCGCAGCAACGGCCGCTCCCGCCGAGTTGGCGGGGGCGTGATTTCGTCAGCGAAGGTCGCTCGCGGTCAGTTCGAGGCCGTCGAGGTCGGCGGCTTCGGCACCGGATAGCAATTCGCGCCGCTGGCGTTGCTCTTATCGAGCCAGATCGGCCGCGTGTAGTACTCTTTGTGCGACGTGCCGGGCTTGTTCGCCGCTTTCCAGCAAGGTCTCGGCAGCGACGAAGGCGTCGTGACCCTGTTCGGTCGCGGTGTAGCTCAGGAACTTGTAGAAATTCCCTTGCATGACCTGATCGCAGTCGAGCTGCGAACCTTCGCCGGACGCGTAAACCTTGACCTTGTCGATCTTGCCGGCATTGCGGATGGCTTGCGCGGCACCTGACTGCATGATGCCCCAGAAGCCGATGCTGGCGCACAGGTTCGGGTGCTGCTGGATGACGGTCGAGGTAATTTCCAGCGCCTTGTTGGCGTCCCAGTTCGCCGCCTGGTTGGAGACGACCTTGATGGCCGGATCTTTCTTCAGCGTATCCATCACCCCGGCGATCTGATCGACGCTCGCCGCGGCGGCAAGTTCGCCCTGAACAATCTGCACTTCACCCGAGGTGTTGCTGCCGGTTCCGCAGGCTTTGACCACGTCCTCGGCGAGTATCCGTCCGACCTCGTACCAGTCGGCACCGACGAAAGCGTCCGACTTGTAGTTGGACGACATGTTCATCTGGATAACGTGGATGCCTGCCGCTTCCGCGCGTTTGAGCTCTTTCATCAAAAGCGTAACGCTCGGATTCTGCACGACGATCACGTCCGGTTTCTGGTCAACCAGCGCGGTGAGCGCCTGCTGCATTGCCGACATATTCAGCGCCGGGTCACGGATAATGAACTTCATGCCGCGCCATTCGGCTTCGTTCTTGATGACCCGGCCCCACTCATCCATCAGCGGAACGCCGGTGGCGATCGGCAGAAAATGCAATGGTCTTGCCTTTGAGGTCCTTATCATAGTCGGCGCGCAACTCATGCGCCGTCTTGGTCTCGTCCTGCGCACGCGCGGCGCCCTGCAGGCCAAACAGGCCGAGGGCCGCGAGCGATAAGGCGATGCCCGTCCACGAAAGTCTGCTCATTGCGTTCCTCCCTTGATGAAAGCTGCCCGGTTGATCCGGGCTTTTATGCGGTTATCTTAACCTGCGCCGCCGCTGTCGAAAGCGGCGCGTTGCCTCACTAAGCGGCGCCAAAACCGTATCGACCGTTCCAATTTTGTCAATCGCCGGCGCCGCGCCTTTGCGTTTGCGCCGCCGCGTCGCGGCCTTCCGGGGTCGCGCTTTGGGCGCCCCAGGCCTGCCCAGCAATTCGCGAATACCGCCGACGATGAAATCCTTCATCAACGGGCCGAGCAGCGGCAGATCTCCCGAGGAAAAGGCACGCTCGGCGAAGGTTTCGATGCGGCCCGGCTCGGAAATCACCATGATGTAAGGCCCGATCAACAGCATGGCCGCGGTCTGAATTTTGACCGGGGAGGCGGAAGGATACAGATCGTACAAACCGGCCATGAACTCGCGTGCCGGCTCGTTGAAAAGTTCGACGATCTCGCGCACACCGAAGCCGGTGAAGGTGAGCTGCCCGATGAGCGAAAAAAAGTTTTTCCAGCCGACGTCACCGCTTTGACTGAGCTCGAGCGGTGGATCGGCATAGGCCGCGACCAGCGCGCGCAGCTTGGCGATGCCGCTCCCCCGCTGCGTCCGCGCACCCCTTAAGCGTTTCAGGCGCATGCGCGACAGCGGCTCGGCGCGCCGGCGCAAGACTTCATAATAAAGATTCTGTTTGTTGCCGAAATAGTAGCTGACATTCGCCACCCGCATTTTGAGCAGCGAGGTGACGTCGCGGATGGAAACCGCGGCATAACCCCAGCGCGCGAACAGATATTCGGCGCTGTCGAGCAATTTCTTTTGGATGTCGGCGGACTTCTTGTAGCGGAGCGGAGGCGGTGTGATCGGTCCGACGATTTCCGCGCCGATCCGGTAGCGCGTCTCGCCGGCGGTGAGCAGCGCACTCTCATCGCCACGATTGGGCGAACTGCCCGATTTCGCCGCCAGCCGGACATGGGCGCTGGCCTTCAAGTCGCTCTTCGATGCCAACGAACCGCTCCCGTCCGACGATCATCCGTCGAACAAAAAGTAAAAACATCGATGCGCCCGCTGGTCCGCTCGCGGGCGGCCGTTGACAGTAAAATGGAACAAATGATACAATTTTGCAAGTAGAATTGTCGCCCGCGAGCGGCGCACAAAAAGGGAAGGGGAAACGCGTGAGCTTGCCGGCGTCTTCCGCGCCCTTGGCGCTTCCTTCCCCCGGTGGACTGCACCGATTTGAGTTGAGGGATCTCCGAGACGGGTGTCATTTGGCGAGGAAGCGTCTCGACGCCGAAACTGACAATCGCAGAACCTGAATGAGAACATGAACCGGCTCAGTGGCAGAGTTGCGCTTGTGACGGGCGGAGGCCGCGGCATCGGCCTTAGCCTCACGCGTAAACTCGCCGCCGAGGGCGCGCATGTCCTGGTCAACGACCTCGACGCCGGCGAAGCTGAGGCGGCCGCGCGCGCCATCACCGACGCCGG
The DNA here is from genome assembly GCA_963835195.1 of uncultured Alphaproteobacteria bacterium. Taxonomy (GTDB): domain Bacteria; phylum Pseudomonadota; class Alphaproteobacteria; order Rhizobiales; family Xanthobacteraceae; genus BOG-931. The sequence continues at coordinate 266,841 of CAWIEY010000020.1, read as the reverse complement.
TGGTACGGCCATCGCCCTTCCTGGCAATGTCACTGCGGCCGACTTTCCGGGTCGCTTTATCGGCGCGGCGCTGCGCGAGTTCGGCGACATCCATATCCTGGTCAACAATGCCGGCTACATATGGAACGGCCCGTTGCACAAGATCAGTGATGAGCAATGGCAGGCCATCCAGGATGTGCATCTTAACGCGCCGTTCCGCATTCTCCGCGAGTTGCGCAGCTTTTTGGATGCACGCGTGGCCGAAGAGCGCAAAAGCGGCAAGGTCATTCACCGCAAGATCGTCAACGTCTCCTCGGTCTCGGCCACCGGCGGCGCTGCCGGGCAGGCAAACTATGCGGCGGCAAAAGCCGGCCTGCACGGTCTTACCCGCTCGTTGGCTAGGGAATGGGGCCCGCTTGCCGTCAACGTCAACTGCGTCGCGTTCGGCTACATCGAGACCCGCCTGACGCAAGAAATCAAAGGCGAGACCACGGTGATGATCGAAGGCGCGGCGCGGCGGGTCGGACTGACGCGTCCGATGATCGACGCGGTCAAGGAGCGAACGGCGCTTGGGCGAGCGGGCAGCCCGGACGAAGCCGCCGGCGGCATCTTTCTGTTCTGTATTCCGGAATCCGATTACGTCACCGGACAGATCCTGGAGGTCAGCGGCGGACTGGCGCGTTGACCGCCATTCAACGAGCATCGGCGGCGCGGAAAGACGACACAGTATGATGACAATGTCGGGAATACCGTTAGAGCGGGTTTATGGCGCACGCGATGGCGGCGGCGAGCGGCCGGGGGAATTTCCCTTCACCCGCGGCCGGCTGACCAACGCCAAGAACCACACCACCTGGATTCAGCGGGAATTATCGGGGGAAGGCGACGGCAAAAGATCGAACGAGCAAATACGTTATCTTCTCGAACATGGGCAAACAGGGATCGACGTGATCGGCGATGCGCCGACGCAGTCGCTACTCGATCCTGACCACCCGCTGGCGCGCGAAGCCGTCGGCACGCAGGGTGTTTCGCTCTGCCGAAAACAAGACTTTCTCGATCTGTTCAAGGACGTGCGGTTCGACCAAGTCTCCATTTCCAGCTCGGTCCCGGCGTTCTTCGCGCTGCCTGGGCTGGTTTTGGCCGCACGCGAAGTCAATTTTCCCCTGGAGCGTTTGCGCGGCTCAATTCTGCACGGGCCGCTTTATTCCGAGGACTGCTCCTACGCCCAGCATCTACCGGTCGAATTTCGCGTGCGCCTCGCCCTCGACGCGATCGAATATTGCACGCAGCACATGCCGAAGTTTCACGCCTACCTCGAAGATACCTATTTTTTCAGCGAATCCGGCATTACGCCGGTCGAGGAAATGGCGTTGGGCTTTGTCCAGCTAAGACACCTGCTGCGTAAACTTCTCGCCCGCGGCGTCGCCGTCGACGCCGTTGCTCCGCGCATTGCCTTTCTGGTGAACTGCGGCATGGATTTTTTCGAAGAGATTGCGAAGGTTCGCGCGACCAGGCGTCTTTACGCGAAAATGATGCGGGAGGAATTCGGCGCGGCCGATCCGCGCTCACTCTCGGTCGTCATCACCAGCCATACGTCCGGCCTGTCGCTGACCTCGCAGCAGCCGGTGAACAATGTCGTGCGCGGCACCATTCAAGCGCTTGCGCTCGTGCTCGCCGGCGTTCAGGCCCTGGAAATTTCCGCCTTCGACGAAGCCTTCCGCACCCCAAGCAAGGACGCCCACATTGTGGCGCTTCGCACCCAGCAGATCATCGATCTCGAATTGGGTGTCGGCAGAGTTCTCGATCCGCTCGGAGGCTCTTATCTCCTGGAAAACCTCACCGACGAGCTTGAAAAAAGAATTCGCGCGCGAATCGACGAAATCGAGGGGAGGGGCGATCCGGAGGCGCTGGCGCGCAGCGGCTTCTTCCGCGAGGTATTTCATCAAGCCATGGAGGAGGCGCAGCGCGGCATTGAGAAGGGCAGCGTGCCGGTGGTGGGCGTCAACGTGCACACGGCGGAGGAAAAAGACGACAAGCTGCTGCGCGACGTTGCCACGTCCAAGATCGAGACCTGGCGCCAGCATACGCAGGAGATCGAGCGCTTCAAATGCGAGCGTGACGGCGTCAGGACATGCAACGCGCTCGACGAAATTGCGGCGGTCACTAATGGTTCCGGGAACCTCATCCCGCCGATCATCGACGCACTCGATGGCTCGGCGACAACCGGAGAGATCGTGACAGTGATGCGCGCGGCGCTGGGCATGCCGCCGGATGTGTTTGATCATCAGTTGCCGAGCCGCCGGGCAGGTGAACGGCATGTCGCGTGAGATCGTCGCACTCGCGATCATGGGGATCGACCAGCACGAAAATGGCGCGATCGCGGTGGCGCGCGTCCTGCGCGAGGCGCAAATGAAAGTCGATTATTTCGGCAAGCTGCAGACGCCGGCTTCGGTTGCGGAAAAGGCCATCAAGGAAGGCACGCACGTTATCGGCATAAGCTGTCATTCCTGGGAATATTTGCGTCTGGTTCCCGCCTTGCTGGAGGAATTGCGCGCACGCGGCTCGGATATCCCCGTCGTTATCGGCGGATCCGTGATCACGCCGGAGGACGGCGAGAGCATGCGCAGGTCGGGCGTTGCCGCGGTATTCACCAAGTCAACCGGCAGCGACGACATTATTGAATGTGTGCGGGCTTTGTGCGCCGCGCGAAGGGATAATCCGTCCGGAGAAAGAGGTATAGTGGCGGGATAAGTTGAGGTCGAAGTAGGAAACGTTCCCCGATAACGTCAAAATCACACCGAAGCGGGGTGCCTGGGGAGGGCGCGACATGATGACCGGCTTACATGTGCTGGACCGGTACATCGGCAACGAATATCCGGCGTTTGCGAGCGATGCCGACGTGCGCGCTTTTGAGAATATTCCTTACGCAGATCGAATCGCGGCGCAAAATACCTATGACGCCATCAGGCTGGGTGCGGCCCACAATCCCGACGCCCCGGCGATCCAGTTTCTCCGCAACGCCGACCCGGCCGACACTCCGATAGTGATCAGCCACCGCGATTTTTTCGAGCGCGTTACCCAGGCTGCCAACATGTTTCATGCGCTCGGCATCGGCAGCGACGACGTGGTGAGTTTTTTGCTGCCGCTGCTGCCGGAAGCCTTCATAACCCTGTTCGCCGCCGAAGCGGCGGGAATTGCCAATCCGGTAAATCCGCTGCTCGAGCCGCATCAAATCGTCGAGATTCTGGAAGCCGCGCGCACCAGCGTACTGGTCGCTCTCGGTCCAATGCCGGGCACCGACATTTGGCAGAAAGTCGAGCAGGTGCGCGGACGTTTAACGTCTCTCCGGGCAATTGTTCAGGTCCATGGCCCCGGCGATCCATCGCGCAAAATTTATGCGTTCGACGACCTCGTCGGATCGCAGCCGCGCGACCGGCTTGTCAGCGGCAGAAAAATTTCCAGCGAGCAGACCGCGGCTTACTTTCACACCGGCGGGACCACCGGAACGCCGAAACTTGTCCGCCACTCCCATGCCAATCAGGTCTACCAGGCCTGGGGCGTCAATTTACTCCTCAAAGCAACACCCGGCGGCAACCTGCTGTTCGGCATGCCGCTCTATCACGTGGGCGGTTCGCTCACCCAGGCGCTCACCACGCTCTCACGCGGCGGCTGTCTTGTGGTGTTGTCGCCGGCCGGATGGCGCAATCCGGCCAGCATCAAAAATATCTGGGGTCTGGTTGAGCGCTTTAAACCGGAAACGGTTTCGAGCGTCCCGACGGTCCTGGCGGCAGCTTTTGCCATTCCGCCCGGTGCTGCGGACATATCGAGCCTTCGCTACGCGGCTGCCGGCGGGTCGGCAATTCCCGTGGCCGTGGGCAAGGCGATTGAAGACAAGTTTGGGCTTACGGTCATCGAGGTCTACGGCATGACCGAGACGTCGAGCGTGCATACCATGGCCTATCCGGACCGGCCGATCCGGCTGGGTTCTGCCGGTCAGCCCTTGCCATACGCGCGTGTTCGCGTCGTCAAGCTCGACAATGCCGGCCGGTTCGAGCGCGACTGCGCCGTCGACGAGATCGGCGTCGTGATTATGGCAGGCCCCGGAGTTTTCAGCGGTTATGTCAACGACGTGCACAACAAGAGCGCGTTCGTCGACGGCAACTGGGTCAATTCCGGTGATCTGGGCCGTCTTGATAAGGACGGCTTTCTCTGGATCACCGGGCGCGCCAAAGATTTGGTGATCCGCGGCGGCCATAACATCGATCCCGCCCCCATCGAAGAAATCTTGTTCCAGCATCCCGCCGTCGGGCTGGCCGCCGTCGTCGGCCAGCCGGACGCCTATGCCGGAGAAGTTCCGGTGGGTTATGTGCAATTAAAATCAGGCGCCAGCGTTGCGCCCGGCGAACTGGAAGACTGGGTGCGCCAGCGCACCCCGGAGCGCGCGGCGGTCCCGGTGCAGATTTTGCAGATCAACCCCATGCCGTTGACCGGCGTCGGCAAGGTGTTCAAGCCGCAGCTGCGATGGGATGCCGCCACGCGCGTGTTCACCGCAATTGTCTCGCCGCTCCGAGAAAATGGCATCGACTGCAGCGTTCATGTCGGACCGCACGGCAGCCATGGCAGCCTTGCGACGATCAGCCTCGCGCACGTGCCGGCGGGTAAGCAAACTGCCATCGCCGAGGAGGTGCACAAAGCGCTCGCCCCGTTCGTATTGCGTCACGAGATCGTTTTTAAGTGAGGGCCGTGATGCTGATGTATGGCATCGCGCGAATGCACGCTCATAGCGCGCTTTTGCGGGTTCTCGATGGGATCGACTGGCTGATGTGCCGGCCCATTTCGAGCCAGTCTCCGCGTCAAATTCCCTGCTAACAGGGAAATTCGTGCGATTTACTTTGGCGGCAAGTCGTTTTCGTCAAGTCTGGGCGCCCCCTCGGATTTGACTGCTCACGCAATTTCGCGTTAGTAATACTAACATGAAAGTGCGGGCATACCGCCAAGTGGCGAGGGCAATTTCCACTGAGGAAACGCGAACAGCGATCCTGGACGCGGTCGACGCGATCTTTCTTCCCCATCCTGGGCGCGCGCTTTCGCTCGAGGCAGTGGCCGAGCGGGCGGGCACGACCGTGCAGACTGTGCTTCGGCATTTCGACAGCAAGGCTGGATTAATCGAGGCGGCGGCTCGTCGCGGTTTCGAGGAGGTGAAGAGTGGCCGCGATGAAGTGCCGGTCGGCGACCTAGAAGCGATCGTCGCCTATCTCGTGCGGCACTACGAGGAAATGGGGCCGATGGTGTTGAGGATGCTCACCGTCGAACACGAAGTGCCGGAGGTGGCTCGCATCATTCAGCGGGGTCGGGAGCTGCACCGAACGTGGGTCCAGCGGGTCTTGGCGCCGTTGCTCAAGCAGACTGAAGGACCGGAACGTCGCCGTCGGCTCGCCATGCTGATCGGTGCTACTGACGTGTTGATGTGGAGGATTTTAAGGATTGAACAAGGGCTGAGCCAACGCGACTACCAGCGCTCCGTGCTCGAACTCCTGGAGGCGTTCCGATGAAATTATTGGCGTACACAAGCCCCGCGCGTGGCGAGCTGTTCCCTGCCGTTCCGATCCTGCAACACCTGAAGCTCCGAGGCCATGAGGTCACGGTACGCACGCTTAGTGAGCACTTGGGCGATCTCGCTGCGCTCGGACTTGAGGCTAAGCCCCTCGCTCCCGAGGTCGTTTCGGTTGCCCTAGAAGACTGGAAGGCGCGCTCCCCGCATGAAGCGCAAGCTCGCGCCATGCAGGGGTTCGCCCGCCGTGCGCCCTTCGATGCTGCGGATCTGCACTCGGCTATCGCGGCAGAGCACCCGGACGCGTTGCTCGTCAACGTCATGGCTTTCGGAGCGCTGGCTGCGGCGGAGGCATCGGGGCTGCCATGGGCGAGCTGGATTGCCTCACCGCCATGGCTCGGCGGCGATGGCCTGCCCCCTTATGGGCCTGGTCTGCCGCCTTTGGCCGGCCCAGAAGGCCGTGCTCGTGACGAGGCGGTTGCGCGTGCCACGGAGGGGGCGGCGCGTAATGTCACTGCTGCGGTAAATGTCGGGCGTACGGCCATGGGTCTTCAACCCATCAGCAAGCCCGATGATGTGTTGCTACGGCCACCTCTTCTCCTGTCCATGACGGCGGAGCCGTTCGAATACCATCGCCAATCATGGCCACGCTCGTTCCTTTTGGTGGGGCCATGCCCCTGGGAGCCACCTGCGCCCGCTCCGGCATGGCTCAGCGAAGATCGTCGGCCCATCGTCCTTGTCTCCACAAGCTCTGAATTCCAGGACGACGGACGACTCGTCAGCATCGCGCTCTCGGCCCTCCGCGACCGCGACGATATCTTTGTTGTTGCGACCGTTCCCGCCGGCGACCCCGGCCTTTACGAACGGTCCGCAAATGCACGCATCCACCAATTTGTGCCGCACGCGCACGTGCTCCCGCGTGCCGTCGCGGTGGTGTGCCACGCTGGCATGGGTATCACGCAGAAAGCACTCGCAGCGGGTGTCCCGGTCTGCGCCGTCCCGTTTGGACGGGATCAGCTTGAAGTAGCCTGCCGCGTCGAAGTTGCGGGCGCAGGCGTGAAGCTTCTGGCAGCCGACCTCAATGTTGAGACGCTGCGCGCTGCTCTCGACCGAACCGTAACCTGCCAGGCCGGTGCCCAGCGCATCGCCCAGGCCTTTGCCGCCTCGCCCGGTCCTGAAGGTGCCGCGCTGGCGATCGAACGGCTGAAAACATCACGACGCGCTGTTCACGCGGTTGCCTGAGTGCTGCGGCTATTGCACCCAGCACGTTGCGCGTAGCACCCGTGCGAGCGCGGTCGACGTCGGGATTTGGCACTTAGCATCCATTTTTGAATGTCCGCTGTTCGGTCGCGAAGGGCGTCATAACGGACATCGCGCGATCACGCGGCACTGGTCGCTTATGCCCCCTTCCGGAAGTCGAGCAGTCCATTTTTCGCGAGGATGGATCACTTCTGGCGCCGAACCATCATGCCTTCCGGAACCCTGGCGCGCCTGCTTGGTTTGCGATCAAGGGGCGAGGATTGGGCCTGAACCGGCGCGCTCGCGGAGAACCTATGCAGGCGTTTGCTCTAAAGGCCGGCTCTGACGAGCTCGAGCCTGGTCACGCCAAAATAAAAACGTTCATTCCGGCGCGGCTCGACCGCTTACCTTGGAGCCGATTCCATGTGCTCATTGTGTTCGGTTTGGGTATTACATGGATCCTCGACGGATTAGAGGTCACTATTGTCGGGGCCATCGCGCCTGTACTGCGCGACCGAGCGACGCTTGGGCTTTCCGCAGGGCAAATTGGCGGTGCCGCATCAGTTTATGTTGCGAGCGCAGTCGTCGGCGCACTCCTTTTCGGCTGGCTTACCGATCGGTTTGGCCGACGTTTGGTGTTCTACCTGACGCTTATCGTCTACTTGGCTGGGGTACTCTTAACCGCCACCTCGTGGAGTTTCTTGAGCTTTGCGCTATTCCGTGGCGTGACAGGCTTTGGCATCGGCGGAGAATACGCGGCCATCAATTCGGCAATCGACGAACTCATTCCGGCGAAATACCGCGGGCGGGTCGACATCGTCGTAAACGGCAGCTTTTGGATGGGCGCCGCCGCAGGATCTGGCGCGTCGTTGCTATTTCTTGACCCGAACTTGCTATCGATCAACCTTGGCTGGCGCCTCGGCTTTGCAATCGGCGGCATCCTTGGCCTCGGCATTTTGTTGTTGCGTAAATATGTCCCCGAAAGTCCGCGCTGGCTCGTGACCCACGGCTACGAACGTCAAGCCGAAGAAACGATGGCCGACATCGAGCGCCGCGTATCGGAAGATACGAGGCGCCAATTACCCAAAGCAAACGAACAGCTCGAAGTCCGCCCGCGCAAAAGCTTTGGATTTGCGCTGATCGCGCACGCAATGCTGCACGAATATCGTAGTCGCAGCATTTTGGCGCTTGCACTCATGATAGCGCAGGCGTTTCTGTTCAACGCGGTGTTCTTCTCTTATGGATTAGTGCTTACGACCTTCTATCAAGTTCCCGACCGCGGGACGGGTCTCTACCTCCTGCTTATGGCGGTTAGTAATTTTTTGGGACCGTTACTGCTGGGGCAACTGTTCGATACCGTCGGGCGCCGGATCATGATCACCATGACCTATGGCGTCGGCGGTCTTCTTCTCTTTGCGGCGGCCGGCGCTTTTGGCTTCGACGTGTTCACCGCCTGGACGCAGACGTTTGCCTGGATGGCGATCTTCTTCTTTGCGTCGGCCGGAGCAAGCTCAGCCTATTTAACCGCCAGTGAGATCTTTCCTTTGGAAACTCGGGCGTTGGCCATCGCAGTGTTCTACGCGGTCGGAACCGGCATCGGCGGCGTTATCGCACCGTTACTCTTTGGCATGTTGATCGCCAAACATTCAAATTGGATGGTCGCTGGCGGCTACATGATTGCGGCAGCACTGATGTTAGCCGCCGCCGTGGTCGAAGCGTTTTTGGGGATCAACTCAGAGGGTCGATCGCTTGAACAAATCGCAAGTCCGCTTTCCAGCAAGTGAACGATGGCTTGAGAACGAAGTCCGCGTGTCAGGGGGGCGCATCGCTTGCTGACATCTGCCCACGGCAAAAGATGGGCGCGAACCAACCGCCCGGCCAGTCGCATCGACGGCCGCAATCGAAGGTAAGCGGACCGTCCGTTGCGCCTGCCTGGCGAGAGCGGGATGTTGGATGTGCCCGCTTCGGGAACTTAGAGCTCCGTGTTTTACTTCTTAGCGTATGTCACGTCACATCGATGCTGCTCGCCTTGCAGGGTTTGCTGCAGACAAGCGGTTGCTCGCCGGCATGGCGCGGATCGGCTATGTAGCGCGTGGCATTGTGTTCTTGATTGTAGGCGGTTTTGCCCTTCTTGCAGCGCTTGGCACCGGTGCACGCCCTCAGGGTATTCGCGGCGCCCTGCAGAACTTATTGGGCAATGCTGCGGGGGGCGTGTTGCTGTGGATCGTCGCCGCGGGACTGGCGTGCTTTGCCGGTTGGCGCTTGGTGGAGGCCTTCTTCGATGCGGATCAGCTCGGTTCCAGTCTTTACGGGCTAATACGTCGGACGTGCTTTGCGGCAAGCGGCATATTTTATTTTGGCCTCGCATTGGCTAGCGCGCAAACGACATTCCGCGCAGCCAATGATGATCAGGCAGCACGAGACTGGACCCATTGGGCGCTGACCCAGCCGCTTGGACGGTTACTCGTCGCGGCGATTGCAATCGGGTTTGTCTCGGTTGCGATTGCGCTGATTGTGAAGGTGGTTCGTGCTCCTTACCGCCGCCGTCTGCAGGCTCGACATTTCACGCGCGAAGCAGCGGTGGCGCTCGGCTCAGTTGGTATCCTCACCCGGGCCGTCGTCTTTCTTATGATTGGCGCGTTCCTGGCGTTCGCGGCTTACGACGCGCGGTCGCGCGAGGCGCTTGGTCTGTCAGGTGCGCTGCGGACGTTGCAAGAACAGCCGTATGGCGGGCTGCTGCTTGCGTTCGCGGCCATCGGTTTCTGCGCTTTTGGCGCCTTTGAAATGATTGAGGCGGCGGCGCGGCGCGTGCACATTCCGGACCTTTCAGCATAATCCGGCTGCGAATCCCTGGGGCAAATCTGACTTAGGGAAAGGCAACGCGATGACGCGATTAGGAATGAACATTTACAAAACCGCCGCGTTGTCTGTCGATGCGGCGACTTTTGTCCATTCCCAAAGCGTTCTTGGGGCGCCTGCGGCGGCGGGTCGAGCGCCTTCGTCCGTATCCAGCTCTTCTCATTTTGGTGATACCGCTGGCGGTGGTTGAGCCCTTGAAGCTGACAACGGTTTTGATTGCTGGAGAAGGCCATTGGATCGCAAGCGGCGTTGTGTTGGTGTTTGCCTACCTTATCAGTCTGTTTGTCACGCACTGGCTGTTTGTCGCCGTGAAGCCGAAATTGCTGACCTTGCCGTGGTTCGCGCGCAGCTGGAAAAGGTTCGTCCAGATTTCGAGACAAGATGTGGTGGTGGATCGTCAGATCCCGTGGTCCGCGCAGAGCCGGCGGCTTCGGTGGCCATAATAACCCCTGAGGGAGGCTAACCCCTGCTCAACGCGCTGCACGCCAGTTCGAATGTCGAACCATTCTCCACGGCGCGTCTCCGAAATTTGGGAATATTTCAAATCAACGCCGGAGAATGTGTGTGGTGCTTTCGCCGTTTCCGGCAATGGAGAACACAGAGATTTAGCCGTCGACGCAGAAAGCGCCGAAATCGCCGGCTTTTCTGCGCTTGCCGTAACCTGCACGGGTCCCCTTCGGGTTGGCTGGGGAACTAGGATTCGAACCTAGATTCTCGAAGTCAGAGACGGTGAGTCTATGGAGCTAACTCATTGATTTTATTTATATCTCGCAGTCGTTAGGTCCGCCTTAGGCACGCAGGATTTGTGAAAAATGTCGGTGCACGTGGTGCATCGCTTGACAGAACAATCCGTGAACGCAACCATAGTCATATATCGCGCGATCGCGTACCGGAGAGTTCGATGAAGGTGAAAGTGATGAGTTACAAGCAGCCTTATGACAGCGGCACGGATTACGAACGAGAGGCCAAGCGCAAAGCGACGCGCGAGCGCATCGAAGAGATGAAGTGCCTTCCTATCGAGGGAACTGAAATTGAGGTCGATAGGTCAGTCCTCATTCATGGGCAGACACCCCTTGGGTTCGCGGGTTGAAGTCATGAGTAATATTTGGGACTGCCCGTTGTGCGGAGGAGTAGTAGACACAAGCGGAGGAAAGCTCCCACGACTGCCTGAATCATGCAGGTTGCGAAATCATTCGGTTGGTGCAGAGTGTCTCGCATACCGCGACCTGCCCAGAGCGGAAAAGATACTTAAGAACGAAAGCGATGATTGACGGAAATGTGGGCGTCGTTCTGGGGCTGGCTTGCCAACCTCCCGCAAGGGAGCGCGAGTTTTGTGGGGTCTTTTACGGGATCGGCGGTTGGACTGATTGCGATATTGCTCGGCGCGCTTTACAACGCCCATCTCAACCGCAAGCGCGATGACCGACTGAGAGAAGAAGACCGGATAGCTCTCGCTTCCACTCTCTATGCCGAACTTCAAGGCATTCACCGCGCGCTAGTAGAAAACGCCGAGCACTTGAAGAAAAGGCCACCTGACAAAGATGCCGGCTTTCTGGTGCCGGAACTTCCAATGAAATTGCTGCCGGCGACCCTACCAAAGATGGGGCTGTTGCGGTCAGACACGATACGGAAAGTGATGGATGCCTACGGTCTGGCAGAGGGGTATCTCGGGCAATTATTGCTGTTGGGCGGAACGCTCCGACCGAATATGTAAATTCGCGCGCAATAACGACCCCCGGCGGGGTGATTTTCGCGTCCAAGTCCGACCCCTGCTGACGTCTTATGTCAGCGTCCTTTCCTTTAGGCCCGATGGGCTGGGAGGGACTCTGGGGGATGATTGGCGTGGACCTGATCGGCCAGATACGGCGAGCCTATTTTGAGCAGCACCGAGCGATCAAGGAGATCGTGCGGACGCTGTCGGCACGCGCGACAGTACGCAAAGTCATCCGCAGCCAGCGGACCGAGTTCAAGTATGAGCGCACGGTCCAGCCCACGCCCAAGCTTGGCGTCTGGGTCGATATTTTAACGGAGATCCTGGAGCGGGAAGTTAAGCTGCCGAAGCGGGAGCGGCGCTCGACCCAGCGGCTGTTCGAAGAACTGCGCGGGCGCGGATATGACGGCGCCCACGACAGTGTGCATCGGTTCGTCAAGGCTTGGCGTGACGAACGTGGTCGAGTTCCGGTCCATGCTTATGTGCCGATGAGCTTTGCGCCCGGGGAAGCCTATCAGTTCGACTGGAGCCACGAGACGATCACGCTTGCGGGGTTGCCGCTGACGATCAAAGCGGCGCACATGAAGCTGTCGCACAGCCGCATGCCGTTTGTGCGCGGCTACCTTCGCGAGACCCAGGAGCTGGTGTTCGACGCCCACGACAAGGCGTTCCAATTTTACGGCGGGGTCTGCCGGCGCGGCATTTACGACAACATGAAGACGGCGGTCGAAGCGATCTTCGTCGGCAAGGCGCGTCAGTACAATCGCCGCTTTCTGCAGATGTGTTCACACCATCTGATCGAGCCTGTGGCCTGCAGCCCCGCCTCGGGATGGGAGAAGGGTCAGGTCGAGAACCAGGTCGGCAATCTGCGCGACCAGATGTTCCGGCCGAAGCCGCGGGTGAAGAGCCTCACCGAGCTGAATGCGTGGCTGGAAGATCAGTGCATAGCCTATGCAAAGCGCACCAAACATCCGGAGTTCAAGGACCGGACCATCTGGGATGTATTCCAGGAGGAACGCGCCAGCCTGATGGAGCTGCGCGGTCCCTTCGATGGATTTGTCGAGAAAGCCGTGCGGGCCAGCACCACTTGCCTGATCATGGCCGATCATAATCGCTACAGCGTCGATGCCCGCGCCGCCGGCCGGATGGTGCTGGTGCGTTCCCACGCCGAACGCATCGTCGTGCTGTTGGGTGAGGAGGTGGTGGCCGATCATCCACGCCACTTCCGGCGCGACCAGATCATCTACGATCCCTGGCATTATCTGCCGGTCCTGATGAAGAAGCCCGGTGCCTTGCGCAACGGCGCGCCGTTCAAGGACTGGGACCTGCCACACGCTCTGACCCAGGTTCGCGCCAGGCTGAAGCAACACGCTGATGCGGACCCACAGTTCGTCAAAGTCCTGGCCGCGGTGCTCGATCACGGGTTGGCCGCTGTCGAGGCCGCCTGTGAGGAAGTGCTGGAGGCGGGCATCGCCAGCGGCGATGTGATCCTAACCGTGCTGGCGCGCCGCCGGCAACCCGTGGTGCCACCCAGCATCACAACGCCCGACGCGCTTCGCCTCAAATCGAACTCGCGGCCGATTGTGGCCGCTACGACCGCATAAGGAAGATCGCCTGATGGAACGCCATGAGATTCTGGAAGCCATCAGCGAACTGAAGCTTTACGGCATGCGCGCCAGCTTCGATGAGATTGCCGGCAAAGGTCTTGCCCGGCGCGACGAGATCTATCCTCTCATCGCCAGCCTGATCCGCGCCGAACGCATCCACCGGCAGGCTCGATCGATCAGCTATCGTATCGGCGGCGCCAAGTTCCCGGTCCTCAAAGATATCGACAGCTTTGTCTTTGCCGAGACGCCGATCGATGAAGGGCAAGTTCGCGAACTCGCTACCGGTACCTTCATTGACGCCAAGCGCAACGCGATCTTTATCGGCGGCACCGGAACCGGGAAAACCCATCTATGCATCGCCGTGGCCGCGGCGGTCATTCGCGCCCGCGCCAGGGGGCGCTTCTTCAACCTGGTTGATCTGGTCAATCAACTGGAACAGGAAAAGGCCGCCGGTCGTAGTGGCCGGCTGTCCGAGAAGCTGCTCCGCCACGACCTCATAGTCATCGACGAACTCGGCTACCTGCCGTTCAGTTAATCCGGCGGCCAGTTGTTGTTCCACTTGATCAGCAAGCTCTATGAGAACACCTCGCTGCTGATCACCACCAATCTCGCCTTCGCCGATTGGCCGCAACTTTTTGGCGACGCCAAAATGACAACCGCCATGCTGGATCGGCTGACGCACCATTGCGACATCATCGAAACCGGCAACGACAGCTGGCGCTTCAAGAACCGCGCATAACCTCTCGCTCGCCACTAACCGCCCGCCGAGACCGGCTCTGCTCCGCTATGTAAGGCTTCGCGCCGCCGGTCTCGGCTGCGCCGAAGGGGTCGCTTTTGCACGCGAAATGGGGGTCGCAGTTCGATGCGATTTGACACCGAATATGCAGGAGAGTCGTCAACTGGTGTACCTAGACGCGAACCACGCCGACTTCGTCAGTGAGTTCAATCGAGCAAGAGCTGGCGTGGTTCAGGAAGCTATGAATGCTCTTGTTCCGTATTTGAAGTGAGAAGTTCTGAGTTCTCGTAGATATTGCGCATGACTTTGGCGGTTATGCACTCGAACTCTTTTGGCCGAACTCGATAAAAGAAACTGGGTGTACATAACCTGTCCGTTTCGGAGGGCTTCGATAACAATTCCCTTTTCTTTATTCATTGTAATTTCGCTCGAACGTGCAGGCGCTAGCCGCAACCTGCACACTCGAACGGGCAAGCTGATATACGTTCATTGAATCATGAAACGGCGAACGCGCAAGCGAGCGCTGGGGACAAGACTCCGATGGTCTTCTTTGGTACGTCTTAGGTACTTCTGTTCAATTGGTGCCTTAAAAAACTGCTGAAATTACTTGATGTGAATTCGAGAATAGCCCGATACGCTCCGGTGCTCTCAAGACTTTTGTTTGATGCAAGTTATTGAGCTGGCTGGGGAACTAGGATTTGAACCTAGATTCTCGGAGTCAGAGTCCGATGTTCTACCGTTGAACTATTCCCCAAAACGATTGAGCAATCACAGCTTTCTGCGTTTTGTGAAAGTTCTTAGCCTCTCTCTAGCCTCCAAGGCAAGGCGTGTTCTGTGAGAAGATAAACGGGCATTTTTCATGTATCGCGCACTGGGTGAGCGGCAGTGCGCAAGCAGAAGCTGTGTGGGAAGTCATCCGCTTGCGAGCCACGGGCAGTCGCAGATTTTACCGGTTGGCATTCCCTGCACCGCGCCAAGACATTGGCGATCTGGCTCCGCGCCGACGGCGCCATCTTAATTGCGATAAACAAGGAGAAATCTCTAGCAGCCGACTTAAGCGGAGATAGAGGGTGGTCGCGCTACGACAATAATAAGACCAGGGCGCACGGCGAGCGGGTACGGAGAGAAGAGATCCTCATGCGTGGCCAATCTCTGAATCGAATGATCGCTGCGGGGCTGGCGGGCGTCCTCGCGGCGTCGGCGCCGGCATCGGCGTGCACCGGCATTCGCCTCAAGGCGGCGGACGGCGGCGTCGTCACAGGCCGCACGCTCGAATTCGGTTTCGTCATCCCGACCGACATCGTCGCCATCCCGCGCGGCCAGGCGTTCGCGAGCAAGACGAAGATCGGGCCGGGCCTCGCTTGGGCGGCCAAATATGCGACTGTGGGCGCCGCGCTTCAAGGCACCGACTACCTGATCGACGGCATGAACGAGAAGGGGCTCGCTGTCGGGCTCTTCTATTTTCCGAGCTTCGCCAGTTACGCAGAGACGACCAAAGACGATCAGGCCCGGTCGGTTGCCATCGTTGACTTCGGAACGTGGCTCCTGACCAACTTCGCCACCCTCGACGAAGTGCGCGCGGCCGTGGGGCCGGACGGCGTGGTCATTGCGCCGGCCCTCGCCCCGGGCTTCCCGCCCGAGCCGCAGCCGGTTCATTTCGTCGTCTACGACAAGACCGGCGCGAGCATTGTGATTGAGCCGCTCGATGGACAGCTCAAGGTCTCCGACAATCCGCTCGGCGTCTTCACCAACTCGCCGACTTTCGACTGGCACATGATCAACCTGCGCAACTATGTCGCGCTCAATCCACGCAACGTGCCGCCGGTGACCATAGACGGAACGACCATTCGTCAGCTGGGGCAGGGCTCCGGCATGCTTGGCCTGCCCGGCGACTTTACGCCGCCGTCACGCTTCGTGCGCGCGGCCGTGTTCAGCGCAACGGCGATCCCTTCGAAGACCGCCGGTGAGGCTGTCTTCCAGCTCTTCCATATCCTCAACAATTTCGACATTCCCGTCGGCGTCGCGCGCGAGGAGCATGACGGCGTGATTCATAGCGACTACACGATGCTGACGACCGCCCGCGATCCGCAGGCGCTGAAATATTACTGGAAGACCTACGACGATCAGACGATCCGGTCTGTCAGCCTCAAAGCGCTCGACCCAAACGCGAAGGCGATCCTGCGCATCTCGACCGCCGGCCAGCAACCCGTCGTCGACGCGACGAAGGCGATGAAATAACGCAAAACGCCTTAAGCGCTATCAACCCGTAAAAGAATGCGCCGTCGACGCCTCGTCGCGCGCTGCTTCTTCATTCCTCGGAACGAGCGAGATCGCTTGTTACCGGCGGCGCACTTCGATAATCATCTGCTTTAAAATCCATCAGGCTTGTTTGGCTTCGAGAGCCCTTCGTATTACGAATGGCATACGATTGACCTAGGGCGCGGGGTGAGGTGCGCCGCTGGAAAAACAAAGGAAGGGATATGGAAGTCCGTGCGGCAGTAGCGTTTGCGCCCGGCAAACCGCTGGAAGTGACCACGTTGACACTCGAGGGCCCGCGGGCCGGCGAGGTGCTGGTCGAGCTCAAGGCCACGGGCATTTGCCACACCGACGAGTTTACGTTGTCGGGGGCCGATCCGGAGGGCTTGTTTCCGGCGGTGCTCGGACACGAGGGAGCCGGCGTCGTCGTCGACATCGGAGCCGGGGTCACGTCGGTTGCTAAAGGCGACCACGTCATCCCGCTCTACACGCCGGAGTGCCGCGCCTGCCCGTCCTGCTTGTCGCGCAAAACCAATCTCTGTACCGCCATCCGCGCCACCCAGGGGCAAGGGGTCATGCCCGATGGCACGTCGCGCTTTTCCATCGGTGGCCAAAAAGTCCACCACTATATGGGCTGTTCGACCTTTGCGAATTTCACGGTGCTGCCGGAAATCGCGGTGGCGAAAATCCGCAAGGACGCGCCGTTCGACAAGGTCTGCTACATCGGCTGCGGCGTCACTACCGGTGTCGGCGCCGTCATCAACACCGCCAAGGTCGAGCCGGGCGCGAAGTGCGTCGTCTTCGGCCTGGGCGGCATCGGCCTCAATGTGATCCAGGGCCTGCGTCTGGTCGGCGCCGACATGATCATCGGCGTCGACACCAACCCGGATAAGAAAGCCTGGGGCGAGCGCTTCGGCATGACGCACTTCGTCAATCCGCGGGACCTCGGCGGCGACCTCGTGGCCCACCTCGTCAACATGACTAAGAGCGGCGCTGACCAAATCGGCGGCGCCGATTACACGTTCGAGTGCGTCGGCAACGTCAATTTGATGCGCGCGGCGCTGGAAAGCTGCCATCGCGGTTGGGGCCAAAGCATTATTATCGGCGTTGCCGGCTCAGGTCAGGAGATCGCGACGCGGCCGTTTCAGCTCGTCACCGGCCGGGTGTGGCGCGGCACCGCTTTCGGCGGCGCGCGCGGCCGTTCCGACGTGCCGAAAATCGTCGATTGGTACATGCAAGGAAAAATTGAAATCGATCCGATGATTACCCACACCATGCCGCTCAACGACATCAACACGGCGTTCGACCTGATGCATGCCGGAAAAAGCATCCGTAGTGTTGTGGTCTATTAGCACGCTGCACATGCCAATTCGTGCAAAAGGATTTAACAATAGGCCGGCCATCAGCGAGATTTCGATCTAACAGGTCTCAAAACGTAACAAGGATAGCGTCTTGGCTCGAATAAGCGACAATATCGGACGACGGCATTTGTGCGCAATGTGCGTAGCCCGCGCCGCACAGACCGGGCGCAGCGTCGCGCTATGTGTTGCCGACCGCCGCCCGGACTTGTCGGGCTTTGGGATCACCGCGCTATGACGGCGCCTAACCGTAAATACCTCGTCGCCACCGACGTTGGCGGCACATGTACCGACACCATTGTGTTTGCCGCCGGAGAGCCGGTGCAGATCGGCAAAACGCTGTCCACTCCGCCTGACTTTTCGATCGGGGTGATGGATTCCATCGGCGCCGCCGCAAAGGCCATGGGAATCTCGTTGAGCGATCTGCTGGCGCAGACGGCGTTGTTCATGCACGGCTCTACCGTCGTCGACAACACGATCCTCACCCGTGACGGCGCGCGGACCGGCCTGATCACGACGCGCGGTTTCGAGGACACGGTGCTGACGACTCGCGGCGCCTACGGCCGTTGGGGCGGCTTGTCGGAAGATCGCGTCAAGCATCCGGTCAAAACCGAGCGAGCGTTGCCGCTCGTAGACGCTGACTGTATCGTCGGGGTCGCCGAGCGAGCCGATTACAAGGGCGCGGTGTTGCGCGAATTGGATGAAGTCGAGGCCGAACGGGCCATTCGCTTCCTGATCGGCGAAAAGCAGGTGGAAGCGCTGGCCGTCGCATTTCTTTGGTCGTTCTACAATCCTGAGAACGAGCGCAAAGTCCGCAGCATCATTAAGCGTATCGCGCCGGACGTGTATTGCACGCTGTCGAGCGAGATCGCGCCTATTCCAGGTGAATACGAACGCTCTTCGACGACGGTGATCAATGCTTATGCCGGCCGGATCGCGAGCGATTACCTGCATAGCCTGCAAAACCTCCTGCAAAAGGGCGGGTATCGCGGCCCGGTCATGGTCATGCAGGGCTATGGCGGTCTTCTTCCGGCGCAAGAGGCGGCCGATCGCTCGATCGGCATGCTGGAATGCGGTCCCGCTGCCGGGGTGATCGGCAGCCGCGTCCTCGGCGAGGTGCTTGGTCAAACCAACGTGATCGCCACCGATATGGGCGGCACCACGTTCAAGGTCAGTGTCATTCAGAACGGCGAGATCGAATATGCGCGCGAGCCCATGGTCGATCGCTTTCACTATACGCAGCCCAAGATCGAGGTGGTGTCGATCGGTTCCGGCGGCGGCTCGATCGTTTGGCTCGAGGAAAGTACCAAGGTGCCGCGCGTCGGGCCGCGTTCGGCGGGCGCCAACCCGGGTCCGGTTTGCTACGGATTCGGCGGCACCGAGCCGACTTTGACCGACGTGTTTATGCTGATCGGTTACATGGATCCCAATGTTTTTCTCGGTGGAACCATGCGCCTCGACGCAGCCGGTGCGCGGCGAATCTTCGAGGAAAAGATCGCGCGTCCGCTCGGTCTAGGCGTCGAGGAAGCGGCGTTCGGCGTTTATCGGGTTGCGACCGCCCAGATCAGCGACCTCATTCACGAGATTACGGTTGAGCGTGGGCTCGATCCGCGCGATTTCGTGTTGCATTGCTTTGGCGGCTCATGCGGGATCGTCGCCGGCATGTTCGGCGCCGAGCTCGGGGTGAAGAGGATGATTATTCCATACACCGCCTCGGTGAACTGTGCGTTTGGTTTGGTATCGGCGGACATCGTGCATGAATACGCGGTAAGCAAGTTGCTGCCGGTGCCGGCGCCGCCGGAGGAGATCAACCAAATTTACGCGCCGATGATCGAGAACGCGCGCAAACAACTCAAGGAAGAAGGCTTCGACGGCGATAAAGTAAAGCTCGAATGGTCGATCGACCTTCGCTACTCGCGGCAGGTGCACGAAGTGACCACGACCGTGCGCGGTGCCACGCCCCTCGACGAAACAGGTGCAACAAAACTCGTTGCCGATTTCGAAGCGTTATACGAACGCAAGTACGGGAAGGGCTCGGCCTTTCGCGAAGCTGGAATTGAGATGACCATGTTTCGCCTGACCGCGCGCGGCCTCTTCGAACGGCCGCGGCTTGAGCCCTTGCCACTCGCCGGCAAGGATTGCTCCGGCGCCAAAATAGACCGTCGCCCGATCTTCGTAGATGCGAGGAATGGCATGACGGAAGCCGAAATATACGATTTCGGCAGGCTTTCGCCCGGCAACATTGTCAAGGGACCGGCGGTCATTCACACCCCGATAACGACCATCGTCCTGCAGGACAAACAGCGCGGCACCATGGACCCTTATCGTAACGTACTGATCGACTTCGATGCGTAAGACGCCAACAAAATTCAAGGTAAGCTGATGGATCCGGTTACCTTCTCAATCATCCGGCATCGCCTGTTCCGCGTCGTCGATGAAGCGGTGATCACGCTCAAGCACGTCTCGGGCAGCGCCATCACCAATGAGGGCCACGACCTCATGGTCTCGCTGTATCAAGCGGATGGCTCACTGTTGATGGGCGGCGTCGGCTTTCTGCATCATCTGACCAGTGCAGCGGAGGCGTGCAAGGCGATCATCCGCAAATTCAAGGACCGCATCGGCGAGGGCGACATATTCCTGCTCAACGATCCCTATACTGCCGCATTGCATACTTCCGACATTTATCTCGTTTCGCCGATCCATCACGGCGGCAAGCTCGTGGCATGGAGTGCATGTTTCGTGCACGTGTCCGACATCGGCGCCATGAATCCGGGGGGCTTCGCACCGGACGCCCAGGACATCTTCACCGAAGGCTTCTCTTCTCCCGGCATCAAACTGATTGAGGGTGGCGAGTTACGGCAAGATGTTTGGGATACCATTCTCAATATGGTCCGCAGTCCGGAAATGGTTGCCTTGGATCTGCGTTCGATGATCGCCTGCAATAATGTCGCGCGCGCACGCATGTTGGCGCTGATCGAGAAATACGGCGCGCAAACGGTTGATGCGGCGTCGCAGATGCTGATTGATCAGTCGGAGACGCGCCTGCGCGCGCGTTTGCGCGAGTTGCCGGATGGCAGATGGCAAACGCGGCAATATCTCGAGGTCAAGGGGGAAACCTACCGGGTGTTGCTCACCATGAGCAAACGCGGGGACACGCTCACATTCGACTTCACCGGCTCCTCATTGCAATCGAAGTACGGTGTGAATTGCTCGAAGTGGGCGTCGCTTGGTGGGCTGTTCGCACCGCTTTTTCCGCTGTTGTGCTATGACATCGTGTGGAATGAAGGTGTGATCAAGCCGATCAAGATGATCGCGCCGGCGGGTACCATTGTGAATTGCACGCGCCCGGCGCCGGTGTCAGTCGCGACGGTCGGTGCCATTCAGTCGGTGAATAACGCGGCTTGTTCGGTAATCGGGAAAATGCTGGCGTCGAGTGAGAAGTATGCCGAAGAAGCGACCGCAGTTTGGCACGCCAATCATTTCGCCATCTTTATGTTTGGCAACAACCAGCGCGGGCGACTGGCCATCGGCATTTTAACCGAGACCTTCGCCGGGGCCGGCGGCGCGCGCACCTTTGGCGACGGCGTCGATATTGGCGGAGAAATGCCGAATCCGATTTCGCGCATGGCCAATGTCGAGACGCTCGAGGCGCAGTTTCCCATCCGCTATTTGTTTCGGCGCAGGCTGAAGGATTTGGGTGGACCTGGCGAATACCGCGGCGGCGCCGGCGGCGAGATGGCCATAGTGGCGCACGATGCTCCGGACGGCGGCATTCACTACGTTCTTTCCGGCAAGGGTAGCAAGTTTCCACAGAGCGAAGGGCTTGCCGGGGGCTTCCCGGGCAGTGCCAACGATTACGTCTGGGTTCATGCGCCGCGCGAGACGCATAACGTTGATCGCTTTGCCGAAAGCTTGGATACCATACCGGGCGACGCGGAGCCGATCTCTTGGGGCGTGTTTCCGCTCATGGGGGATGACGCGCTTTACGTGCGGTGGAATGGGGGCGGCGGCATCGGTGATCCTCTTGACCGGCCGGCGGCGAAAGTGGCGGCCGATATAGACGCCGGCCTCATTTCGGAACGCGCCGCGGCGGAAATTTACGGCGTTGTTCGCAACGGGCGGGCGCTGGATGAGGCTGCAACACGCGCGAAGCGATCAGCGCTTCGCCAAACTCGACTGGCTGCACAGTGAGAACGCGGATTGCTCCGAGACTTTACGTTGAGGGACGGGCGAATTTGCTGCGCGGCCTGTTCAGCCGCGTTTGCGCAAGCTAACGCAAGCTGGAAGGAAAAAGCCGCGCTGGTGACCGTTCCGGTGTCGCGCCTGCCGGGTGCGGGTAGCAACATCGAATCACGCGTGCTGTTGAGGCATTTCTCCTGCCCGCATTGCGGGCTGTTGCTCGATACCGAAACGGCGCTGCCGGAAGATCCGTTTCTTGAGGACGTGGTCGAGGTTTAGCAATGCCAATCAGTTCTTCGACGGCAAAAAAAGCCCATTTATGGGAAAACGCCGATCGCCGGGGAGACGAAAGTCCCTTGGGTTCTCTCTGACCGGCTTTTCTTCTGACGAGGAGACGATGCACAAGATTGCCATACGTCAAGAAATCATCGATCGCGTGCTCGCAAGGCGCGGAAGATATCACTGGTTCGAAGAGCTTGATCCTCGGCGCACGGCCTTGGCCATAATCGACATGCAAGAACTATTCTGTGCGCCGGGTGCGCCGGCCGAGGTCGAGAATTCACGCGAAATCGTTGCGCCCATCAACAGCCTCACCGAGGAGCTGCGCAAGATCGGCGTACCGGTGATTTGGGTGCTGCACGCCAACGTGCAATCGTCGGGCCGCAGCGATTGGGAGTTGTTCTTCAATTACATAGTGGCAGACGAGGTGCGGCAAAGGACAATGGAAAGCCTTAGCCCGGGCAAGCAAAAGGTCTGGTCCGGTCTCACCGTCGGTCCCAACGACATGACGATCATCAAGAACCGCTACAGCGCCATGGTGGCGGGCGCATCCGGTCTGGAGCGATTGTTGCGGAGCCTTGGAATCGACACGCTATTGATTGCCGGCACCAAGACGAACATTTGCTGTGAAGCAACGGCGCGCGACGCCATGATGCTGGATTTCAAGGTCGTCATGGTGTCCGATTGCTGCGCGGCATTATCGGACGATGAGCATCGCGCCGCTCTGGAAAACGTCATCCAGCAATTCGGCGACGTGATGACCGGCGACGAGGTTTTGGAGCGGTTGCGTCGGCAAAGCAACAGGTGAGCCGCCCATCGATTTCCAACGTGATTTTGCGCAGAAGAGTTTTGAGATCGGGCTGACTTGCCGTGCCGATCCGAGAGGACTTCTTGATGCCAGAGGATGCTTCGCCGTCCACGGCAGACCAATCGTCGGTTGGCCGCCCGCGCTAGCGCGAAAACTCCTGTTCGCGTCCGGAGAACCCAAACACCACCGTTGCGATGCAAACGATGCTGCAAGCCGCCGAGAACAAAAAAGCCGCGCGCGGCATACCGTGATCGAGCATCATGCCGTAAATCGTCGGCGCGATCATGGCGCCGATGTTGAAGCCGGAAGACACGAAGCCGAATACGCGGCCGAATGCGCCAACGGGCGTCACCGCGCGCACCAGCATGTCGCGGGACGGGCTGACAATTCCGCCGAACAAGCCCGAAAGCGACATCATCAGGACGAGCAGATAAGAGGAAAAGTCGATCAAGCCGACGAGCGCGGTCGCGATGCCGGCCAAAGCCAGGCCGAGCGCGGCGACGGCGGCATGGCGGCGTGGTGCGGACGGCGAGCACGCCGCCGACAAAGACGCCGAGCGCGCTCATCAACAGCGCTCCGGTCAGCGCGACGTTCGCCAGCGCACCGGGCGTGCCGTAAAGCGCCGCCAGCGCCACGACCAGAAAGTTGCTCGAGCCCGCCCATGAGCGAGATCAGGACGAAGAAACAAAGACTGAGAAGCATGGGCGGCGAGAGCAGGAGCCGCCAGCCGCGGTCGTGTTGCCCCGCAGGGCCGCCGCCGGCTTGGGCCGCCGCGCGCCGCTTTCTTGCGACCGTATGATCGGCGAGCGCGGGCCAGTGGATTATCAGGAACGCAAGCACGACCATGCCGAGAATTGCGGCGCCAATAAATGCGCCACGCCAGCCGAAGAAGCGGTGCATCGCCAACAGCGTTACCGGAGCCACCGCGCCGCCGAGAATTCCCGCAAAGGTGTGGAAAGAGAAAATCTGGCCGACGCGCGCCGCCGAGCCATGATGAGACAACAACGAGTAATCGGCCGGGTGGTAGGCCGTGTTGCCAAGACCCGCAACCGCAAACATGGCGACGAACACCGTAAAGGAATGGACAAGTCCGGCCACGGCAAAGGCGGCGGCGCCAAGCGCAACTCCGGCGAGCAGAACCGTGCGCGCGCCGATCCGATCGACCAGAAAGCCGGCCGGAGTCTGCAGCACGGCCGAAACCAGATTGAAGGCGGTCAGCGCCAGCGCCAGATCAGTATAGCTCACGCCATAATCGGCGCGGATGAACGCGAACAGCGGCGCCAGGATGATCATGTAATAATGGCTGAGGAAATGCGCGGCGCAAATCGGCACGACGACGCGCATTCCAGGAAAGCGCGGCGCTGCGACGGAAACAGCCTGCGTCATCGTTTGGCGTTCTCTGTGCCCGATCCTTCGGCTTTTTGCAGCGCCTGCCATATCCGAAACGGCGTCAACGGCATGTCGACATGGCGAATGCCGCGGTCGGCAAGCGCGTTCACCACCGCGTTCATCACCGAGGTCAGCGCGCCGGCACACCCGGCTTCGCCGCAGCCTTTGACGCCGAGCGGATTGGTCTTTGCCGGCACCGGATGATCGGCGAGCACGAAGGAGGGGCGCATCCGTCGCCCGCGGCAGGCGTAGTCCATGAACGATCCGGTCAGCAATTGCCCGTCGTCGTCATAGACCGTCATTTCCATAAGCGCCTGGCCGATACCCTGCACGACCCCGCCGTGCAGTTGGCCGGCGACCACCAGCGGATTGACGACGACGCCGAAGTCGTTGACGCAGGTGTATTTCACGACCGCGACGACGCCGGTGTCGGGATCGACCTCGACTTCGGCGACATGGCAGCCGTTGGGAAAGGTCGCCGCGCCCGGCCCGTCACTGATGTGTGTGACGTCAAGCGAGGCTGGCGCGCCCGGCGGCAGCGTCGCGCGGCCGTTGCGCAGCGTTTGCGCGAGCTCCATGACCGAGATTGCGCGATCGGTGCCGGCAATGACGAAGCGGCCTTGCTGGAATTCGATATCGGCAGGCGCGGCTTCGAGCACGTGGCTTGCCGCCTCCTTGCCTTTTTCGATGATCTTGGCCGCAGCTTCGACGATCGCCGTGCCGGAATGCATGAGCGATTTCGAGCCGCCGCTGCCGCCGCCCGCGACCAGGCGATCGCTGTCGCCCTGAATGAGCTTGATCTTGTCGAACGGCACGCCGAGTTTTTCACTCAACACTTGGGCAAACGGTGTGGCATGGCCCATGCCGAAATCCAGCGTCCCGGTCGTAAGCGTTACCGTACCGTCGGCGTTGAACTCGATCTGCGCCAGTTCTTTCGAGGGCGGCGCGGTGACTTCCAGAAAGTTGCCGATGCCCAGCCCGCGCAGCTTGCCGCGCTTGCGGCTTTCGCGCTTGCGCGCGGCAAAGCCTTTGACGTCGGCGAGTTCGAGCGCGTGCTTGGTCAGCGCGGCGAAATCGCCGCTGTCGTAAGTCACGGCGGAGGCAGTCTTGTAGGGGAGGTCCTGCGGCTTGATCTGATTGCGCTTGCGCAAGGCCAGCCGGTCGATGCCGGTCTCGGCGGCCGCGACATCGATCAGCCGCTCCATGAAATAGTTGCCCTCGGGGCGGCCGGCGCCGCGATAGGGACCGGTCTGCGAGGTATTGGTAAAGACGCACCGCGAGGCGACTTCGATCAGCGGCGTGCGGTACATGTTTTGCACGTTTTTCACGATGTTGACGGTGCCGGGATAGGGCCCCATCGGCGAAAGAAATGCGCCCATGTCGGCGAGGCAGTTGATGCGGACGGCAAGGAAATTGCCGTCCTTATCGAGTGCGAGTTCGGCGGTGACGCCGTGATCGCGGCCGTGATGGTCGGAGAAAAAGCTGCCCGAGCGTTCGTCGGTCCATTTCACCGGCCGGCCGAGCGCGCGCGCGCCATGCAGGATGCAGATATATTCGGGAAACACGCCGCCCTTCATGCCGAAGGAGCCGCCGACCTGTCCGGAGATGACCTGGACGGCCTTGCCATCGACGCCCATCGCCTCGGCGATGTTGGCACGCATTCCGCTGACGCCTTGCGAACAGACATAAAATGTAAAGCGGGCGCCGTCATAGGCCGCGACGGCTGCCCGCGGCTCCATCGGCATTGACGACCACGCGGCTGTTCACGAGGTCGATGCGGGTGATGTGGGCGGCCTTGGCGAAGGCCGCTTCGACCGCGGCCGAGTCGCCGTAGTGGAAGTCGAGCGGAACGTTCAGCGGCACGTCCTCATAAAGGATCGGCGCGCCGTCGCGGACGGCGTCCGTGGGGGCAGTGACCACCGGCAGCGAATCGATCTCGATCTCGACCGCTTCTGCGGCATCCTTGGCGGCGTTGACGCTTTCGGCGATGACGCAGGCAACCGGATCGCCGACATAGCGGACCTTGTCTTTGGCGAGCGCACCACGCCACGGCTTCTTCATCGGCGAGCCGTCGCGATTCTTGAGCGGAACGACGCATTTGAGCGCGCCGTAGGCTGCGAGGTCCGCCGCGGTGTAAACCGCGAGCACGCCCGGCATTTTTCGCGCCGCATCCACCTCGATTTTGCGGATTTGGCCATGCGCCTGGCGGCTGCGCACCATCACCGCATAGACTTGTCCGGGCAATGAGACGTCGTCGGTGTAGCGCCCTTGGCCGCGCAACAGCATCGGATCTTCGGCGCGCGGCACCGATTGCCCGACCGCAAATCTCTCAATCGTCAGCCTTTCCGTGGCCTCTTGATCGGCTTGCTCGCTCGCGCGCTGGTGCAAATTCATCGCTTGGACAATCCCGTACCTGGCCCTAGTGGTCCGATTCTAACATTCGCATCCCGGTTCGGCTGCCTATCATGCGAATGTTAGAATCAAAAGGACCACTAGCAAGTCTAAGTGCTAGTGGAGCTTTGGATTTGACATTCGCTTCGCCGGTTCGCGGTGCGGTGAGTAGCGAATGTCAAATCCGCTCCACGGTCAGATAGTGGAGTTGCCGCAGCGCGACAAGCTTGCCGCAAACATGCCTCATAGACCGTAAAGGCGCAGTATTGGCCCTGGCGGGCTCGGCTGATACATTTCCTATCGACTGAGAGATTTGTGAAAATGGTCCGCAACCGTCGAGCAAAACATCCGGTGCGGCAGGCAGGTACCGTATGAATGAAGAGGCCCCGCCAGCCGGCGGGCTCGGCCAGAATGGGCGCCATCGCCGACCGCGCTGGCCGCGTCGCACGCCTTATGGGCTCCGCCGCGACGGCCCCAGATGGAATGATGCGCACGGGTTTGTGGACGAACATTCCGATCAAACCTATGCGGCGCTCGATCTCGGCACCAACAATTGCCGGCTCTTGATTGCGCGGCCGACCGCGGACGGATTTCGCGTCGTCGACGCGTTCTCACGCATCATCCGGCTCGGCGAGGGCGTTGCCGCCTCGCGGCGAATCAGCGAAGCGGCGATTAAGCGTGCGGTCGACGCGTTGCTGGTGTGTCGCGACAAAATGCGCGCGCGCGGCGTGAGCGCGGCCCGCGCGCGGCTGATAGCGACGGAAGCCTGCCGCGCCGCCGAGAACGGCGAAGCGTTTCGCCAGCGCGTCGCTGAACAAGCCGGACTCGATCTCGAAATCGTCGATTCGGCGACCGAGGCGCGACTGGCGGCGGCCGGCTGCACTGAGCTGTTTGACCCAGCCGCCGAGGGCGTGATTCTCTTTGATATCGGCGGCGGATCGTCGGAGTTGGTGCGCCTCGGCCCGCCGAACGGTGTTCGCCGCGGACCGCCGCTTCCTGAGATTGCCGGCTGGGTATCGCTGCCGGTCGGCGTTGTCACTCTTGCCGAACGCTACGGCGGAACCGTGGTGCCGCAAGACATCTATGATGCCATGGTCCAGGAGGTCGCCGGTTTCATCCACACGTTCGCGGCCGCCCATCGTGGCGACCTCGACGGCTACCACATGCTCGGCACTTCCGGCACGGTGACGACGATTGCGGGCGTATTCTTGAAATTAAAGCGCTATGACCGCCGCCGTGTTGACGGCTGTTGGCTCTCCCACGATGAAGTGTCGCGGGTGGTCGCGCAGCTCATGGCCATGAGTTTTGACGAGCGTGCCGCCAATCCTTGCATCGGCGCGGAGCGCGCCGATCTGGTGCTCGCCGGCTGCGCCATTCTCGATGCCATTCGCCAGTTTTTTCCGTGCGGACGGCTGCGCGTCGCCGACCGCGGCCTGCGCGAAGGCATGCTGGTCGAGATGATGCGGGCCGACGGCGTGTGGGGTGAAGCCTGACGCATGAAGGGGCGGCTCAAAAGTGAAAAGCGCCGCACGCCATCCTCGCGCGCGTGGCTCGAGCGCCAACTCAGCGATCCGTATGTGGCGCGCGCCAAGCGCGAGGGTTTTCGCTCCCGCGCTGCCTATAAACTTGCGGAAATCGACGATAAGTATCGCCTGCTCAAGCCGGGCGCCCGCGTCGTCGATCTCGGCGCCGCGCCGGGCGGCTGGAGCGCCGTCGCGGCGGAGCGGGTCGGCCGAAACGGCCGCGTGATCGCGCTCGACGTGCTGGCCATGAAGCCGATCGCGGGCGTGGAATTCCTCGAAATGGATTTCCTCGATGCGGGCGCGCCGGACCGGCTCAAGTCCGTGCTCCGGCGCGAGACCGACGAAACCGCCGATGTGGTTCTCTCCGACATGGCCGCCAATGCCACGGGCCATCGTCAGACCGATCACCTGCGCACCATGGCGCTTGCCGAAGCCGCAGCGGATTTCGCCCGCGAGGTGCTCGGCCCGGGCGGGAATTTTCTCTGCAAAGTCCTGCAAGGCGGCAGCGAGGCCAACTTCCTCGCCGCGCTCAAGCGCGACTTTGCCAGCGTCAAGCACGTCAAGCCGCCGGCAAGCCGGAGCGATTTCGGCTGAACTTTATCTTGCTCGCGCGCGGCTTTCGCGGCGGCGGACGGAGCTAGCGCTTTTCCTCGAGGGTGGTGGCAGCGAGGCGCGCCTTGCGCCCGGCGAGCTCGGCGCCGGCCTCGCCTGGGAGCCGCGCGAAGATCAGCGCGGAGGAGGCGGTCAGCATCCCAACCACCAGAAAGGCCGGGGGAAAATCCGCAGCGCCAATTGCCGTCCCATGCTTGAGCCGCACCGTGAATTCGACGATGAGCGCGCCGATCGCCACGCCCGTCGATAAGGCCAGTTGCTGGGCGACGGCGACCAGCGTCGTCGCGCGGCTGGTCAGCGCCGGTTCGATTTCGGCATAGGCGAGCGTGTTGATGGCGGTGAATTGCAGCGAACGGAAAAAGCCGCCGACCAGCAATATCGCCACCATGGCGGCGAACGGCATTCCGGGTATGAAACTTGCGCATGCCGCGAGAAACCCGGCGCTGATCAGACTGTTGTAGATCAGCACCGGCCGATAGCCGAAGTGGCGAAGCACGCTGGCGACGGCCGCTTTCATAAACAATGCGCCGAGCGCGGCGGTAAAGGTGATGAGGCCGGACTGGAATGGCGTGAGCTTAAAGCCGATCTGCAGCAGCAAAGGCAGCAGAAACGGCAGCGCGCCGATACCGAGCCGGAACATGAAGCCGCCGAAAATGCTGGCGCGGAAGGTCGGAAGTGTCGAGTAAGCGGAGATCGATGATTGGCGAAGCCTTGCGGCGCGCGTGCACGATGTAAGCCGCGGTCGCCGTTACGCCGACTCCGAGCAGCGCGGCGATTGCGCCGACCGGCAAGAACTCAAGCCCCAATACCGACAAACCGAACGCGAGCCCGCCGACGCCAAGCCCCGATAAAATAAAGCCGACGAAATCAAACGGCGCGGTCGGCTCGGTGGGGATCTTCGGCATGATAGCGCGTCGCCATCGCCAGGCCGAGCAAGGCCGATCGGTATGTTGATGAGGAATATCCAATGCCAGGACGCGTAGGTGGTGATGAAGCCGCCGAGCGGCGGTCCGCAAATCGGGCCGACCAGCGCCGGGATGGTGACGAGCGACATGGCATTGAACGAGCAGCCGCTTGTCGATGCTGCGGACGAGAATAAGCCGGCCCACCGGCGTCATCATCGCTCCACCGATGCCCTGAATGATGCGCGCGAGCACGAATTCGTCGAGCGAGCGCGACAGCGCGCAGCCGATTGAACCGAGCATGAAGACGAAAATGGCAAGACGGAAAACATTGCGCGCGCCGAAGCGGTCGGCCGTCCATCCGCTCGCCGGGATGAAAATGGCGAGCGCCAGCAAATAGGAGGTAACGGCAAGTTTCAGCGCCAGCGGGCTGGTGCCCAGCGCCCGCGCAATGGCCGGCAGCGAGGTCGCGATGACGGTCGAGTCCATGTTTTCCATGAACAGCGCGACCGCGACGATCAGCGGGACAGCGCGATTATACGGACGCGGCGGCTCGTTGAACGACATCAGCGGCGAGCGAAGCGGATTTGACATGCGCCAGCCGGCAAACGGCTATGTCGTGCAGCGAATGTCAAATCCAAAGCTCCACTAGCGGCTGGGCGCGGCGCCGGACCGGAGCCGCCGCAAGCCTTCCGCCGGCTGCTGGAATGACGGATCGATCGCCAGCGCTTTGCGGAAATCGGCGATTGCGCCGGCAGAATCGGCGAGCCGCTCGCGAATCAGCCCGCGGGTCGAGAACGCGCTCGCCGAATTGGGATTGAGCTTGATCGCTTGATCGACGTCGGCCAGCGCCAGGCGGTTGTCGCCGCCGAGATAATGCGCCCAGGCGCGATTGTAGAACGCCAGCGCCGCATTCGGCGACAGCTCGATCGCGCGCGTGTAATCGGCGATCGCGTCGCTGAGCGCGAGCCGGTCCCGTTCGGCATTGCCGCGATTGATGTAAGCGTCGGCGAAGCGCGGATCGAGCTTGATGGCCTGCTCGAAGTCGGCGGTGGCGCGCTCGTTTTCGCCCTTGGCCAGCAAGGCGCTGCCGCGATTGTTGTAGGCGGCCGCCGTGGGATTGAGCTTGATCGCCTGATCGTAATCGGCGATGGCGCTGTCGAGCTCGCCCTTGTGGCGAAAGGCGATGCCGCGGTTATAGAAGGCGGCGGCATAATTCGGGTCGGCGCGCAGCGCTTCATTGTAATCGGCGATGGCCCGATCGGTGTCGCCCTTGTCGTCGTAAGCATTGCCGCGATTGTTGTAGGCGACCGCGAATTTTGGATTGAGCCTGATGGCCTGATCGTAGTCGGCGATGGCACGATCGAAATCGTGCTTCTGATAGTAGGCGTAGCCGCGCTCGTTGTAAGCGCCGGCATGACGCGGATCGAGGCGGATTGCTTCGCTCAAATCGGTCATGGCGCGTTCGATATCGCCCTTGCGGCGATAGGCGATGCCGCGATCGTAATAAAAGCGCGCGTTATTCGGATCGAGCCGGATCGCTTCGAATCATAGTCGGCGATCGCGCCGTCGCGATCGCCTTTGTCGTCGCGGGCATTGCCGCGATTGCTGTAGGCGGCGGCATTGTTCGGATCGAGGCGGATGGCGGTGTCGAAATCGGCGATGGCGTGATCGATATCGTGCTTTTGATAGTAGACCAGGCCGCGATTGTCATAAGCGAGAGCGAATTGCGGCGACAGCTGGATGGCGCGGTCGAAATCGGCAAGCGCGCGTGCGCTGTCGCCTTTGGCGCGCCATGCCTCGCCGCGATTGTTGTAGGCGGGGGCGAAATTGGTGTCGACGCGGATCGCCGCATTGTAGTCGGCGAAGGCACGGTCGGTCTCGCCACTTTCGAACTAGGCGATGCCGCGATTGTTTAAAGCGGAAGCGTTTCTCGGATCGAGTTTGATGGCTTGATTGTAGTCGGCCAGCGCATGTTCGAAGTCTCCTTTGCGGCGAAACGCGAGCGCGCGATTGAAATAGGCAGCGGCATAATTCGGCGATAGCCGGATGGCTTCGTTGTAATCGGCGATGGCGCTGTCGAAGTCTTTCTTCTCGTCGAAAGCGTTTCCGCGAGTCATGAAAGATTTCGCGTCGGTGGCATCGAGGCTGATGGCGGTGTTGAGGTCGGTAATGGCGTCGTCAAGCTGATGCAAAGCCAAGCGGACGCTGCCGCGTTCGGCGAAGGCGCGGGCATAGTCGGGATTTAATTTGATGGCTTCGCTAAAGTCGTTGGCGGCGGCGGCAAGGTCGCCTTTGGCGCGCTCGGTGAGCCCGCGGTCCTGATGCAGCACCGCCAGATTGGCGCCCTGATATTTGCCGGATGCAATAAGCGTCGTGCAGGCGGCGATTCGCTCCTCACTGCCGGCACGCCCCGGCCCGGTGCAGCGCCGCTCATCCGCCGAATCCTGGGCGTGAGCCGCCGCGGCGACCATGACGAGCACAGCGCAGGCGAGGGCGATTGCCCGCAATAGGCGCGCGGCGGTTTTGCCCGGTAAATGGGCAAAACCTGTTCTGTCTTGCATCCCTTCATTACGCTTGCAGTCCACTTTACTTCTTGTGCACTGGCCGACCAAGCGGCGTACCACCATCTATGAATCACGACGCGGACATGCTAGGAACCGCCGCCAACCCAAAAGCGGGCCCTTTGCGGTCGAGGAGGGGGCACGCACAGGCGAATGTCTGTGCCGTGCGCGGAGTTTTGTCCCTCACAACGCTTCCGGCAAGCCCGCCATCAGCGGCCCGACTAATCGCGGGCCGCGCAAGCGGAGTTGGCAATGCTGGTCAATAACGGCTCAAAAAACGGCGCGGAGAATAGTCCGCGCGAAGGTTTGACCTTCGATGACGTGCTGATCAGGCCCGGCCTGTCGGATGTGCTGCCTTCGGAAGCTGACGTTCGCACCCGCATTACCCGCAGCATTTCGCTGAACATCCCGATCATCGCTTCGGCCATGGACACCGTGACCGAGGCGCATATGGCGATTGCCATGGCGCAGGCGGGCGGCATCGGCATCATTCACCGCAATCTCGATCCCGCGCGTGCAGGCGGCGCAGGTCCGCCAGGTCAAGAAATTCGAGTCGGGCATGGTGGTCAATCCGGTCACCATTCATCCCGACGCAACGCTCGCCGACGCGCTGGCGCTGATGGAGGAGAATCGCATCTCCGGCATCCCGGTGGTCGAAGGCGGCGGCAATGGCCGCGCCGGCAAGCTCGTCGGCATTCTCACCAACCGCGACGTCCGCTTTGCCACCGATCCGAGCAAAAAGTCTCCGAGTTGATGACCAAGGACTCGCTGGTCACGGTGCGCGAAAGCGTCGGCCACGACGAGGCCAAGCGTCTTCTACATCAGCATCGCATCGAAAAGCTTCTCGTGGTCGATGGCGAATATCGCTGCGTCGGCCTGATTACGGTGAAGGACATCGAGAAGGCGGTGGCGAATCCGCACGCCTGCAAGGACGAACAGGGCCGGCTGCGCGTCGGCGCAGCGACCAGCGTCGGCGAAGGTGGATTTGCCCGCAGTCAGGCGCTGATCGAGGCCGGCGTCGACCTCGTCGTCGTCGATACCGCGCACGGCCACTCGCAACGCGTGCTTGAGGCCGTGACCCGCATCAAGCGCTTATCCAATGCGGTGCAAGTCGTCGCCGGCAACATTGCCACGGCCGAAGGCGCCGAAGCGTTGATCAAGGCCGGCGCCGACGCCATCAAGGTCGGCATCGGCCCGGGCTCGATCTGCACCACGCGCGTGATCGCCGGCGTCGGTGTTCCCCAGCTCACCGCGATTGCCGACGCCGTTGAAGCCGCCCAGCGTACCAACACGCCGGTGATCGCCGACGGCGGCATCAAATATTCCGGCGACCTCGCCAAGGCGCTGGCGGCGGGCGCCGATTGCGCCATGGTCGGCTCGTTGCTCGCCGGTACCGACGAGACGCCGGGCGAGGTGTTCCTCTACCAGGGCCGCTCCTACAAAACGTATCGGGGCATGGGTTCGGTCGGCGCGATGGCCCGCGGTTCGGCCGACCGCTACTTTCAGCAGGAGATCAAGGATACGCTCAAGCTCGTGCCCGAAGGCGTGGAGGGACAAGTGCCCTATAAAGGGCCGGTCGGGAACGTCTTGCATCAGCTGACCGGCGGGTTACGGGCGGCGATGGGGTATGTCGGGGCCAGGACGCTCGCGGAGTTTCACGACAAGGCCGAGTTCATGCGCATTTCCGGCGCGGGCCTGCGCGAGAGCCACGTGCACGACGTAACGATCACGCGCGAGAGCCCGAATTATCCGAGCCGCGAGTAGGGCCGTGAAGAAGGCGCCGACCGATCCGTTCGCGGAAATCCGCAAGGCCACGGACCGGCATCGGGCGCGCCATGGCTGCGGCGCCTACCCCTATCACAACGGTCCGCTGCTCGCGGCGTTGGCCGGTGCGGTGCAATCGCGGCGCATTCTCGAGCTGGGCACGGCGCTCGGTTATACGGCGCTCTCGTTCGCGCACGGCGCGCCGAACTCCGTCGTCGACAGCATCGAGCGTGATCCCGATCATGCGGCGCTGGCCCGCGAATACATCATGGCGGCCGGGCTCGATCATCGCATCACCATCCATGAGGGCGAGTTCGCAACCGTGCTGCCTGGCCTCGATCCGGGTTACGACGTCGCGTTTTTTGACGGCAACGCGCCGGTCTCCGCGCTGCACACCGCCTTGCGCCATCTGCTGCGGACCGGCGGATTGTTGATAACCGCGAACTTAAACCACGGCGGCACCGCCGACGCGGTATGGAAAACTCTGTTCGACGGCAAGGCTTGGCGAAGCGCGCTCATTGACCCGCAGGGCGAAACCGCCATCAGCGTCAAATTGTGAGGGGGTAAGCCGATGTCGCTGCAAGCCGTGCTGCTGCCGCTGTTTGTCGAGGTGATCCTGACTTTCGTGCTGATGTTGCGCATGGGCGCATTGCGGCGCGCCGATATCAGTTCAGGGACGGTCAAGGACCGGGACATAGCGCTGCGCGAGCCGCTCTGGCCGCGGTCCACTGCCCAGGCGGCCAACGCCTATGCCAATCAGTTCGAACTTCCGGTGTTGTTTTACGTCCTGACCATTCTTGAATGGGTGACGCGGCACGCCGGCGTCGTTTTCGTGGTGCTGGCTTGGATCTTCGTCATTTTCCGCGTGCTGCAGGCCTATGTACATGTCACCAGCAACGTGGTGCGGCTCAGGACCTCGTTCTTCTCCGTCGCCGCAATTGTGCTGATGATCATGTGGGCGCTCTACATCATCGAAGTGCTGACCGGCATCATCATATGAGTCTCGTTCGTCTGGAAGCGTGGTAGCGCATGATTCCGGCTGCCCGCCTTGCGGCCGCGGTCGAGGTGGTCGCCGATATCGAAGCGCGCCGGCGGCCGGCGAACGATGTGCTCAAAGATTGGGGCCTCAATCACCGTTTCGCCGGCTCGTCGGATCGCGCGGCCATCGCCGGCCTTGTCTATGACGCGCTCCGGCGCAAATCGTCCTCGGCGTGGCTCATGGGCGACAATAGTCCGCGCGCGGTGCTGCTTGGGATGCTGCGCCAGGAACGCGGGCTTGCCGTCGACGAACTGGAAAAATTATGCAGCGGCGAGCGGTTTTCCCCACCGCCGCTGAGCCAAGCGGAGCGGGCGGCGCTTTCGGCCGATAGTCTCGAAGGCGCGCCGGTTTTCGTGGTGGGCGATTATCCCGAGTGGCTCGATCCGTATTTTTCCCGGGTTTTCGGCGACGACCGCGCCGCCGAAGGTGCCGCGCTTGCGCGCCGGGCGCCGCTCGATCTGCGGGTCAATACGCTGCGCGGCGAGCGCGAAACGGTTTTGCCAAAGCTCGCGCATCTTGGCGCCGAACCCACCCCATGGTCGCCGATCGGTTTGCGCATCCGGCTTTCGGCGGACGCAAAAAATCCGGCGCTTCACGCCGAGCCGGCGTTTCGCAAGGGGATGGTGGACGTTCAGGATGAGGCCTCGCAGCTCGCCTCCCTGTTCGCCGGCGCCAGACCCGGCGAACAGGTCGTCGATCTCGCGGCCGGCGCCGGCGGCAAGACCTTGGCGCTGGCGGCGGCGATGGACAATCGCGGGCAGATTTACGCAACCGACATCAGCAAGCGGCAGCTCGCGCCGATTCACGACCGGATCGCGCGCGCCGGCGTGCGCAATGTGCAAGTCCGCACCCCGCGCGGCAGCAAGGATGCGCTGACCGATCTTGACGGCCGCATCGATCTCGTCCTGATCGACGCGCCCTGTACCGGAACCGGGGCCTGGCGGCGCAATCCCGACGCCAAGTGGCGGGTGCGCCCTGGCGCGCTGGAGGAGCGCCTGGCGCAACAAAGAACGCTTCTCGACCGCGCGTCCGAACTTGCAAAACCGGGAGGCCGTATCGCCTATGTGACGTGTTCGGTTCTCGGGGAGGAAAACGGCGCCCAGGTGCGCGATTTTCTGCAGCGGCATCCGGGGTTTTCCATTTTGCCGCCGCGCGAGGTCGGCCACGGCGGTTTTGGGCGAAAAGGCCGCAATCGTTCTGCGCGGCCGCATTAGTGTCGCCGGAGGGCGTGTTGATGACCCCGCGGCGGACCGACACCGACGGATTTTTCGTCGCGCTCATGCGCGCGCCGGGCTGACTGGGGAGAAGCGGCCAGGGCGGCCTTGACCGGACGCGAGTACGGCCGCACATACCCTCCTCAATCGCACGCTTTCATTGCCATGCACGACAGCATTCTCATTGTCGATTTCGGCTCCCAGGTGACCAAGCTCATCGCGCGCCGGGTGCGTGAGGAGCACGTTTATTGCGAGCTGGTCCCGTTTCAATCGGCCGCGGCGGCGCTGCGCAGCTTGCGTCCGAAAGGCATCATTCTCTCCGGCGGCCCGGCCTCGGTGCTCGACAAGGATGCGCCGCTGGCGCCGCCGGAAGTCTTTACCGCCGGCGTGCCGGTGCTCGGCATTTGCTACGGCGAGCAGGCGATGGCGCACCAGCTCGGCGGCAAGGTCGAGGGCGGTCATCATCGCGAGTTCGGCCGCGCCGAAGTAGAGGTGACGAAGCCTTCGGCGCTCTACGAGGGCGTCTGGGAGGTCGGCCAGCGCTATCCGGTATGGATGAGCCACGGCGATCGCGTGACCAAACCGCCGTCCGGTTTTTCCGCGGTCGGCACGTCAGCGAATGCGCCGATCGCCATGATCGCCGACGAGACGCGGCGCTTCTACGCCACCCAATTCCATCTCGAGGTCATGCATACGCCGCACGGCGCGGCGCTGTTGCGCAATTTCGTCCGCAACATTGCCGGCTGCGCTCCCGATTGGACCATGCGCGCGTTCAAGGACGAGGCCATCGAGCGCATCCGCAAAGAGGTCGGCAACGGCAAGGTTTTGTGCGCGCTGTCGGGCGGGGTCGACTCCGCGGTCGCCGCCGTGCTGATCCACGAGGCGATCGGGCACCAGCTGACGTGCGTGTTCGTCGATCACGGCCTCTTGCGCCTCGGCGAAGGCGAGCGCGTGGTGGCGCTGTTTCGCAATCATTACAACATTCCGCTCGTGCACGCCGCCGCCGAGGAGGTTTTTCTCAAAGCGCTGGCCGGAATCGAAGACCCGGAAGAGAAACGCAAAACCATCGGCAAGCTGTTCATCGACACGTTCGAGGCGGAAGCCAAGAAACTCGGCGGCGCCGATTTTCTCGCCCAGGGCACGCTCTACCCCGATGTGATCGAGAGCGTATCGTTTACCGGCGGCCCGTCGGTCACCATCAAGTCGCATCATAATGTCGGCGGGCTGCCGGCGCGCATGCATATGAAGCTGATCGAACCGTTGCGCGAGTTGTTTAAAGACGAGGTGCGCGCGCTCGGCCGCGAGCTTGGTCTGCCCGAAGTGTTCGTCGGCCGTCATCCGTTTCCCGGGCCCGGCCTCGCCATTCGCTGTCCCGGCCCGATCACCCGCGAGAAGCTCGATATTCTGCGCGTGGCCGACGAAATCTATATCGAGGAAATCCGCCGCGCCGGCCTTTACGACGATATCTGGCAGGCCTTCGCGCTGCTCTTGCCGGTGAAAAGCGTCGGCGTGATGGGCGACGGCCGCACCTACGATTACGTGGTGGCGCTGCGCGCGGTCACCTCGACCGACGGCATGACGGCGGACTTTTATCCGTTCGACATGGACTTTCTCGGCACGGTCGCCACCCGCATTGTCAACGAGGTCAAAGGCGTCAACCGCGTCGTCTACGACATCACCTCGAAGCCGCCGGGCACGATCGAGTGGGAGTAGGCGGATTGGACAGCCCGTGCTCGCCGCTCTATCCATTCGGCCAACCTATCCAGCGACAAACGCGAGCCGGACATGACTGACACAGCTGAGTACACGCCGCCGGACGTCTGGGTCTGGGAGAAGAACGAAACTCTCAACTGGCGCTATAGCAACACCAATCGCCCGATCGCGGGTGCGACACATGAGAAGGTGTTGCCGCGCGGAAAGCATCCGCTGCAGCTCTATTCACTGGCGACGCCCAATGGCGTCAAGATTACCATCATGCTGGAGGAATTGCTGGCCGCCGGTCACAGCGGAGCGGAATACGACGCTTGGCTCATCCGGATCGGTGAGGGCGACCAGTTTGGCAGCGGATTTGTCGGGGTGAACCCGAATTCCAAAATCCCGGCGCTTATGGACTATAGCCAAGAGCCGCCGCAACGCGTGTTCGAATCCGGCGCGATCCTGCTCTACCTGGCGGATAAATTCGGCGCCTTCCTGCCGAAGGATCGCGGCAAGCGCACCGAGGCGCTGAACTGGCTGTTCTGGCAGATGGGTTCAACGCCCTACCTCGGCGGCGGCTTCGGGCATTTCTATGCCTACGCTCCGGTGAAGATCAAATACGCCATCGACCGTTTTACGATGGAGGTGAAGCGCCAGCTCGACGTGCTCGACCGGCAGCTTGCAGACAATCAGTTTGTCGCCGGCGACGAATATACGATCGCCGACATGGCGATCTGGCCGTGGTACGGTAACGGCATGTTGAACGGCGCCTCGTACAACGATCCGCGCAAGTTCCTGCAGACGCACGAATATAAAAACCTGACGCGCTGGACGAAAGAAATCGGGGAACGCCCGGCGGTCAAGCGCGGGCGAATGGTCAATCGCGCCAGCGGGCCACTTGAAGAACAATTGCACGAACGACATGACGCCAGCGATTTCGCGACCAGAACGCAGGACAAGGTCGGCGGGGGGTAATCCGTCATTCAGATGACGCCCGGCTGTGGACATTGGATGCAGTAGGAGTGGTTGAAGTCAGTTCTGCGATGACGGCGGATTTTTATCCGTTCGACATGGGCTTTCTCGGCACGGTCGGCACCCGCTTTGTCAACGAGGTCAAAGGCGTCAATCGCGTCGTCTACGACATCACCTCGAAGCCGCCGGGCACGATCGAGTGGGAGTGAGGGGCGTAGAAAAGGGTGGGTCTGGGATAGCCGGGGATAGGGCTGCGAGGCGAGATCAAATGATAGTCTTCGAGCGTCTTCGAAGGTTCCAGATAGTTTGTGCAAGACACTCATCCATTCTCGACGAAACCAAACCCGGGCATGTTCGCCGAAGCGAGCACGAGGATCGCTGCTATATTTCCGATTGGTGCACAGAACGTCATCTATGCGATACCACTTTCGCCGTTGCAGCCTCATAGGCCGACTGAAGCTGAGCAAAGACAGAGACCTTGGGTCGCGGCGCGCCTAAATGGATGTGCCGCAATTCGTCCATGAACTTCGACCACAGCCTTGCGCCGCCTTCTTCCAGGATCTGCGCGCGCACAGACAGCTCTTTCGAGACCGGTGTGTGGCGTCGCCCCCAAGCCCCCATGTGCGCGAGCAACGGGACGAGCTCGATAGCGGCTTCGGTCAGGCTGTAGATTGCTTTTTGCTTGTGGCTGGGATCATCACGGCGAGAGACAAGGCCCGCTCCCTCAAGGCGCCGTAGCCGGTCGGCGAGGACGTTCGAAGCAATCCCTTCCTCCGACTGCGCGAGCAGCTGCCGGAAGTGGCGGCGATTTCCAAACATGAGGTCACGGATGACGATGAGGCTCCATCGGTCCCCGAGGGTCTCGAGCGTCAGGTTGATCGGGCATCCCGAGCGATGGGCGTTCATAGTGGGTTCCAAAGATACTGATTGCAATATGAGAGCAGATGGTCTAAGCCGCAACCGGTTGCATGTTGCAAGCGGTACAAGGAAGGAGAATACATCGTGGCTAAACTTGTCTTGGCAATGTTCATGAGCCTCGATGGCTATGTCGCGGGCCCGAACGGCGAGTTCGTGCCTCCGCCGTGGTCGACTGAGGTAGGGGAGGCCTGGGCCAGCCATAATCTGAAGAACGCTGGCCACCTGATCTACGGCCGGGCCAACTTCGCGTTCAACAAGGCACACTGGACATCGCCGGCGGCGGCAGGCCAGCCCGAGACCGAGGCGATGAACCGGCTGCCCAAGACGGTGGTTTCCCGCATCGCTGTCCGCCGATCCCGGATGGAACGCCGCCCTCGTCGCGGATGATCTTCCGGCAGCGGTGCGCGGGCTCAAGAAGTCAGTCACCGAGGGTGACATCTACAGTTTCGGCGGCGCCAGTTTAGCCGGGAGTCTCATCGCCGCAGGTCTGGTCGACGAGTACTGCCTCATGGTAACACCAAACTTGCTGGGCAATGGCAAACGGCTCTTCGACAGTGAGCTTCCGAGCAGCGCCCTGGAGCTTATTGAGGGCCGGCCCCTGGATATCGGCTCTGTTATTCTCCGCTACCGACGCAAATGAATATGGCTGCGGCGCGGCGCGATCCGCTGCTTCATGGCAAGCAGATTGCTCTGGAAGCGGATAGCGGAACG
This sequence comes from uncultured Alphaproteobacteria bacterium, assembly GCA_963835195.1. Classification (GTDB taxonomy): domain Bacteria; phylum Pseudomonadota; class Alphaproteobacteria; order Rhizobiales; family Xanthobacteraceae; genus BOG-931. The sequence continues at coordinate 226,588 of CAWIEY010000020.1, read as the reverse complement.
GAGACCAGACAATGCCTAAGTTCGTCACGATCGGATATGGCGATCAAGCCGGATACGACCGCACCCCCCAGGCTGTCAGAGATGCGGCCCACGAGCAGGATGCCAAACTGCGTTTGGAGGGCGTTCTGATGGGTATCGCCGGCAGACCCGTGCAGGTGCGCAATCCGGACGCGGCTCATGTTGAAACTCGCGATGGTCCGTTCATGTCGTCGGCTCTGCCGATCGCCGGGTTCGCCGTGATCGAGGCTATTGATTTGGCCGAGGCCATCGAAAAGGTCTCACGCGTTCCGTGCGCCGTCGCCCACGGCGTCGTGGAGGTGTGGCCACTCAAGTAGCATGAGTGACGGTCTTTTTCCGCCGCCGAGCCGACACTCGTTATCTGGGGCTATCTCGAAAATCGACCGATTGATGCCGATAGTCCCTGAAACCGAGCAAATCGCGGATCGTCGAAATTCGTGTTGGAAATCAGGAGCGCAGATTTCTGACGGATCGGCGAGGCGGTTCTTCGCGGTGTGCAGAAAAAATTTGCACTGAAAAATCAGTACGTTACCATTATCCAAAATGATCGAGTGGGAATGCGGGTGCAGCCGTGCTCGCCTCAGCGAGGCGCGAAGGGTGCCGCCAGAACAGCGAGCATGCCAAAGGCGGCGATGTTCCAGAACAGCGAGCGGACGAGCGGTATTCCGGAGATATAAAGTGCGGTGTAAGCGATGCGCCCGCCGACATAGGCGATCGATCCCCAATGGGTTAGCTCGTTGTGAACGCCTGCTGCCTGAGCGATGAGGATCGTGGCGGCAAAGAATGGAAACGTCTCCATATAATTGAGGAAATTTCGGTTGATGCGGTCGGGGATGGGATTGCGCGGCGGCATCTCGGCGTCGCGCGGGCTCGCAGCCCATCTAAGGCCGTACTGTGCGTTTGTGGTTTGCGCCGCGGCGACAAGCTGAATGAAGCCCCAAACAACTGCGGCTGTCAGCATCGATAACTCGAAGCTCATCCCCATCGGTGTCCTCTTCGAAGGGTGCGGCGAACTCTTGGGCCGTCAAGGTAGCACCCATGAGGGACTGTTAAAAATCCAAACAAGCTTCGTCTTGTCCCTCCGCTTCGCACCCATTCAACCATTCGGACGAGTCCAGAATACTGTGATATGTGATTTTTGTAGGGGGTAAGGCAGCCGTTTAATCGCCTCGCCGCCTGCCAAATCCATTGCGAACCTTCGCGTGTGTCGTTCTAGGTCGCGATTTCAACGTCAGGCAGATCGCCGGGTTCCGTGTGCAAGTCTCGCGACAGGAACTCGCTGCTTCCAACCAGTCGCTCACGCAGCGGCAAATTCAGGGATAGCGAAGGCCATCGCAAGATGATCGGCAGCAAATGACGGCGACGGCGCACGCATCGTGCACATGCGGGAACGTCGCGTTCGGAGCGATCGGCCCGCCGATTGTGAGCGCTATCTGTTATTGCGATGACTGCCAGGAGGCCGCGCGGCGGATTGAAGCGCTTCCAAGCGCTCCGTGCGCGCGCGAGCAGGATGGGGGAACCGGCTATCTGCTTTACCGAAAAGATCGCTTCTACTGTATCAGGGGCGATCAGCTTCTGCAGAATCTTCGGCTGCGGGAGAACTCACCGACGAAGCGGGTTATCGCCGGCTGCTGCAACTCCGCGATGCTTTTAGACTTCGAAAAAGGTCATTGGTTCTCCGTGTATCGTGCAAGATTTGTAAACCCACCACCTCCGCAGGTGCGTATTCAGACCCGATTTGCACCCACCGGCACTGAGATCCCAAATGACATACCGGCGTACTCCACATTCTCTTTGAAGCTCATGGCCAAGCTCATGTTGGCGCGGGTCGGTATGCTGCTTCGGCGATGATGTTGGATACCGCTGGTGAGGGGCTGAGGTGTCTCGCGAAAGTCGCGCAGGGTAGAAAAAATTTGCCTCGCGAGGTCAATGCGTTACCGTCGCTCGGAACGATGCAGCGGAAATGAACTGGGGCCGCGACGCCCTTAAGGTTAGAGTGCCTCTTGCACCATTGAACAGTGAGGATGTGTGATGAATGAGCAAACATTGGTCATCGACACCTTTGTGCCGGCGCTGCGCACGTTAGAGGCCGTGCTCGACAAGGGCGCCGCGCATGCGCGCGAGCGGGGCGCCGATCCGGAAGCGCTGTTGAAGGAGCGGCTGGCGCCGGACATGTTTCCGCTGAGCTCGCAGATCCAGCTTGCCTGTCATCACGCCAAGGATGGCAGCGCGCGCGCCGCCGGCCAGGAGGCGCCCAAAATCGACATCAAGGAGCTGACATTCGACCAGGCGAAGGCGTTGATCGCGAGTACGCTGGACGCGCTGGCGGCGATCAAGCCCGCGGCCTTCAGCGACGCGGCAAAACGCCAGGTCGAACTGTCGCTCTCCGGCGGCCGCGTCTACCAGTCGAACGCGCTTGAATTCGTCCAGCACTGGTCGATCCCGCACTTTTATTTTCATGTCGTCACCGCCTACGACATTTTGCGCCACCTCGGCGTGCCGCTCGGCAAGCGCGATTTCATGAGCGGCATCACGCACGGCTACATCCGGCAGGCTGCGCCGGCGGAGTGAGAAACCGACGTCCGCGCGAGAGCGGCCCGAAGCTATCGGTCACTTTTGTTGTCTGAACGCCGCTTCGGCCGGCGAACGACCCGCACTTTGCCGCTACCTTCGCCGCCGCAGAAGAACTGATCGCCGCCATCGGATTCGAGCCCCGAGACGCTCACCCGCGGCGGCATGTCAAGCCTCTCCAAAACCGCTCCGGTTTGCGGATCGACCCGGCGCAAATCGCTTTCGTCACCTTCGAACGTGGCGTGCCAAAGCTCCCCGTCCACCCAAGTCACGCCGGTGACGAAGCGGTTGGATTCAATGGTGCGCAGAACCGCGCCTGTTTCGGGATCGATTTGGTGGATTTTCCGGTTGCGATATTGCCCCATCCACAGCGTGCCGTCGGCCCAGGCAAGTCCCGATCCTGCGCCGCCAGGCGCGGGAATAGTTGAGAGCACGCGCCCGGTCGCCGGTTCGATTTTCTGAATGCGATCGCCGGAAAGTTGGAACAAGTGGCGGCCGTCGAATGCCGTTCCCGCATGCGCCGCAACATCGATCGCGCGGACGCTCTTGCCGGTCTTGGGGTCGAGTGCGTTCAGCTTGTCGCCTGAAGCAAACCAGACGCGCTCGCCATCATAGGTGACGCCGGCGACGTGTTCGATGCCGGGAAAGGGTCCGTACTCGCGAACGATTTCGGCTTTAGCTCGTTTCGTGGCTGGGTTCTTCATCTGAGCATGACCTTTGCGGAAAACCGGCATCCACTTGCCGGATGATGCTCTAACCGCGCGGCAGCGGACCTGGGAGTAACAATGTTGTCGTGAAACCCGGGATCGGCGGCGTCACCCAACGGCGGGCGCGCGCGCGTCCGAACGACTGCACCTTGCCGGCAGCCGCGAGCGCGTCGAGCGCCCGCTGAACGCTGCGCTGGCTTTCGCCCAGCGCCAGCGCCAGCGCGGAACTCGACCATGATTCACCGTCGGTGAGAAAGGCGAGCACGTCGGCGTGTGTGCTCTTCGACCGGCCGCGCCAGCACGACGACCTCGCGCGCACGGCGCGGCGCCAGGGCGAATCCCTGCTCCGTGCGCATTCACCTCCGCCAGCGCGCCAAGCTTTTTGCGTAGCCGCCCGACCTCGACCCGCAACCGCGCGCGATGCGATTCGTCGGTGAACTTTGCGCGAAACGCGCGCGCGATCAGCGTGCTCCGCGATACGTCCTGCGGCCACGCTTCGGCCAAAGCACGCGCGAGCGCGAACAGCACGGGGCGCGTCGCCAGCGAGATCATCGTGCCTTGCTGGCGCACGACGTGACGGCAGGCATCGACGATAAGGGCCTTCGAGTTCATCACCGCTTCGACGTCTTCGAGCAAAAGCGACCGCTCGGCATCGCGCGTCAGTAGCCGCGCCGCCGGCGTGTTGAGAACGGCGCTGCGCGCTTTCCACTTCCGCCGTCAGCGCCGGGATGCCGGCCTGGCGCGCGGCGCGCTCGGCGCGGCTGAGCGCGCGCACGCGCCGCTTTCGCCTGGACGCGGCGGATGGCGATGCCCGCCAAAACCAGCTCGTGGGCGGTCCTCGAGGCTGCCGGCAAGGGCGTCGGATCAAGCTCGCCGAGCGCTCGCTCGGCCTCGTCGAGGCGGCCGATCAGGAGGAAACGCCGGGCCTCGAGGTAGCGCGCATGCGCGGCATTGAGGCGGTCCCCGTGGGCTTCGAGCGCGATCCGCGCCGCCTCGAGAGCCTTCGCAGGAAAGCTGAGGTCGCGCGAAACCAGCGCGACTTCGGCCTCGGCAACGACGCATCTCGCCCGCGCGGCGGCCTCTCTTGCACCGAAGGTGCGGGCGGCTTTTTTCAGGAGCGTCTTGGCGCGCGCGAAGTCGCCAAGCTGCGCCATGGCGATGCCGCGAAGCGCGAGCGCGGGCGCGTCGTCACGCAGCGCGACGAGCTTCAGCGCGCCAAGGACATCACCCCTGGCAATCGCGTGCGCCGCGGCGGTGATCAGTGAATCCATGGCAATCCCGCCACACTTGTAACTCCCGCCGTTTCCCCATCCGGCCTAAGTGTACCGCAAGATCGACATTGCGGAACGGAGAAACGGATATGCCTGACATTTTGCACAAGGTCGGAATCAAATCGTCATCGCCGGACGATGTCTACAAAGCCTTGGCGACCGTCGAAGGTCTTTCGCGCTGGTGGACGAGCGACACGCGCGGAGAAAGCAAGGTCGGCGGCGCGCTGCAATTCCGCTTTGGCGACGGCGGTTTCGATATGAAGGTGCTCGAGCTTGCGCCCGGCAAGCGGGTTCTCTGGGAAGTCATCGACGGGCCGCCGGAATGGCTCGGCACAAAAATAAGCTTCGACATCAAACGGAACGGCGACTGGACCGTTGTTTTGTTCAAGCATCAGGGCTGGAAGGAGCCCGTGGAGTTCATGCACCATTGCAGCACCAAATGGGCGGTGTTCCTGCTGAGCCTCAAATCGCTCCTTGAAACCGGCAAAGGCGGGCCCTGGCCGAACGAGATCAAGCTCGACAGCTGGGAATAGCTAAGGGCGGTTCGTGGCAACCGAGCATGATCCGGAAAAATGGAAACCGGTTTTTCGAAAAGATCATGCTCAAAAAAGCTATTGGCGAGCACTGAAAAGGAGACATCGATGAAAGCGAGCGCAACACAACCAGGAGCGCCAAAAATCGTCGACCGGGCGACCTTCCAGGCGGAGCTTGACGCATTGCGCGTCCGCGAGAAGGCGCACACACGAGAAGGCGACGCGATCGCCGCGGCCCGCCGGCGGCTGCCCATGGTCGAAGTCGACGGCGCTACGCCGCTCGTTGGCGAACATGGCGCGGTGATACTCTTGGACGCGTTCGAAGGGCGCCGGATACTGATTGCGTACTACTTCATGTGGCACGCCGGCGCACCGGCGGCAGAGCAGTGCGAAGGCTGCACGCTCTATACGGCGCAGGTCCGCGAGCTGTCGTTCCTGCATTCCCGCGATGTCACCTACGCCACGATCTGCCAAGGTCCGTACCAAGAGAGCGCCCGGTATCGCGACTTCATGGGCTGGGACCTGCCTTGGTACTCGGCTCCTCGCGCGGTCGCTCGACATCGCTGTTGGTTGGACGCCACGTGGGCCTGTTTCATCTCGTTTGCTACCTGCGCCAGGGCGACAAGGTGTTTGAAACATATTGGACGACGCGGCGCGGCGTCGAGCCGCTGGGCAACAGCTATGCGTTGCTCGACGCGACCGTCTATGGACGGCAGGAGGCATGGGAGGACTCGCCTGACGGCTGGCCGCAGCGGCCCAACGGCATGCACCCTTACCGCGACGACGGACGACCCATTGTGCAATGGCCGCGCGTGAAAGCCGGATACTCGGACGATCTGCGAACCGCCAGGGGCTGATATGCCGACCTTCGTCGCACTCTTGCGCGGCATCAACGTCGGGTCGGCGCGCAAGGTGCCGATGGCAGCGCTGCGGGAACTGTGCGTGAAGCGTGGTCTCCAGCGGCCGGAGACGTACATTCAAAGCGGCAATCTCATTGTTGACGCCGACGGCGACGCCGAGGCGGCTGCGCGTTCTTTTGGAGCGGGCTATCAAGGCGCAATTCGGCTTCGCCGTTGATGTTGTTGTCCGCACCGTTAGCGCGTGGGGAAAACATGTCGCGGCGAATCCCATTCGCCGACGATAGCCGATGCTGCGCCGAACAAGCTTCATCTCTATCTGTCGCGGGATCGGCTTTCTGCCGCCGCGGCGAAAATATTGGAGCAACGCGCGCAAAGCGGCGAGCGCATCCGCGCGGCCGGCGCGGCGCTGTGGATCGACTACGGCGCGAGCGGCGTAGCCGGATCGAAACTTATGCCGGCGCTGATCGACAAAGCTTGCGGTTCGCCGACAACCGGCCGTAATTGGAACAGCGTTCTGAAGATCCAGGCGATGATCAAAGCGCGCGCATGAACGCTGGCATTTCGGGGAGGGGCCTTTGTCGATCACCATTTACGGCATCAAGAACTGCGACACCATGAAGAAGGCGCGGGCCTGGCTCGACAAGCATGGCGTCGCCTACGCCTTCCACGACTATAAAACCGACGGCATTGCCCGCGAGCGTCTTGCGCGCTGGGAGAAGAAGGTCGGCTGGGAGACGTTGCTCAATCGCGCCGGCACGACGTTCCGCAAGCTCTCCGACAAAGACAAAAGCGGCATCAACGCCGGCAAGGCGTTGAGCTTGATGCTGGCGCAGCCGTCGATGATCAAACGGCCGGTTCTCGAACTTCCACGGCGGTAAACTCGTGGTGGGATTTTCCCCGGAAATTTACCGCCGAATCTTTGCCGACGTAGACGTGCGCGCAGGCCCGCTTGCGCGGCCGCCTGTTTCTTATGATTTACCGCGTTCGAAAACCATGCTCGCCCGGCATGGCAAGCGGGCCGATCGGGTCATTGACAAGGGCGGGACTGCGGTCATGATCGCCGCCCGCGATCGCTCGTTCGCAAGCCCAAGAGCAGGCAAATATGGGCCTCGGAATAGAAATCACTCGGCCTCGTCCTCTTTCTCGGCGCGCATGTGTTTGTTTCCTTGCGCAAGAACCGGGCGGCGCTGATTTCCGGATTGGGTCATGGGCCCTATCTGGGAGTGTTTTCGCTGGTTTCGATTGTGGGCATCGTCCTGATCGGTTTCGGCTTTGCGCGCTATCGCGCCGAAGGGTTAATTCCGCTCTGGGATCCGCCGCCGTGGACGCGCCACATCGTCGTCGCGCTGATGTGGCCGGCGAGCATTGCGGTGGTTGCCGCTTATATTCCCGGCAACATCAAGCGGGTGCTGAAGCATCCGATGCTGGTCGGCGTCAAGCTTTGGGCGATCGCACATCTCTGTGCGAACGGCGATCTCGGCGGCATAATTCTCTTCGGGGCGGTGCTGGTCTGGGCGGGCTACGATCGGATGACGCTGAAATATCGCAGCGATGCCGGAGCCCCGGCGATTCCGGTCGGCGGCTGGCGCAACGACATCATCGCCATCGTCGTCGGTACCGCTCTCTATCTGGCGCTTGGCTTCCTGTTCCATCCTCTCGTCGTGCGCTTGCCGGCTTTCGGGTACCTGACCGATCATGTCTATCCGATTCATGACTGTTCGATTCATGTCAGTCCGATTCATGTCTGTCTGATTCATGTCAGTCCACGACGACATCAAGCGGCTGACCGCACCCGACATCCGCGCGCGCAAAGGCGGGGAACCGATCGTCTGCCTGACGTCCTATCACGCGCACACCGCGGGTATCGTCGATCGCTATTGCGACGTCATCCTGGTCGGCGATTCGCTCGGGATGGTGATGCACGGGCTGGAAACGACGGTGCCCGTCACGCTCGACATGATGATCCTGCAAGGGCATGCGGTCATGCGCGGCTCCAAGCGCGCGCTGGTCATTGTCGACCTGCCATTTGGCTCGTATGAAGCGTCCAAGGAGCAGGCGTTTGCTTCGGCCTCGCGGGTGCTGAAGGAAACCGGCTGCGGCGCGGTGAAGCTTGAAGGCGGCCGGCGCATGGCGGAGACTATCGCGTTCCTGGTCGAGCGCGGGGTGCCGGTCATGGGCCATGTCGGTTTGACCCCGCAGGCGATCAACACCATCGGCTCGTTTCGCGCGCAAGGCCGCGACGAAAGCGATTGGGCGCCGATCGAAGCGGATGCGCACGCCGTTGCCGATTCCGGCGCCTTTGCCGTCGTGCTCGAAGCCATCGCCGAGCCGCTGGCGCGCCGCATCGCCGGGGCGGTGGCGATTCCGACGATCGGCATCGGCGCCAGCGTCGCGTGCGATGGCCAGATTCTGGTGCTCGAAGACATGCTCGGGCTGTCGCCGCGCGTGCCGAAATTCGTGAAGCGTTTTGGCGAGCTTGGGCCTTCGATCGAGCGGGCCGTTAAGGGTTACGCCGAGGAGGTGCGGGCGCGCACGTTTCCCGGCCCGGATAACGTGTACGCCATGCGCAAGAAAAAACCGTAACTTCGCCGCGCGCGTGCGAGATGTTCCGGCGCAATCGTCGCAGGCCCGGGCAAAGGCTTTGCCTTGCTGATGCCACATGAGTATTTTAGCTGGCGCCGGACTTTCCGGGCCTAACCGCCGGAAATTCCTGGATTTGTCGTCGTCGCGAGGGAACTGAGCCTGCCGCCGGGAAAGGCGCGCAGGAGATCGCGCGAATTTAATCGGGTGCTGGGCAGATTCCGTGGCCGATATTTTCCAAGAAGTCGACGAGGAAGTTCGTCGCGAACAGCTCAAGAAGCTGTGGCAGCGTTACGGCAACTACATCGTCGCGGCGTGTATCGTCGTCGTCTTGGCGGTCGGCGGCTTGGCGCGGCTACGAGTGGTGGCAGGGCAAGAAGGCCGCCGAAGCCGGCGCCGCGTTCGAGCAGGCGGTCACCTTGGAGGCCTCCGGCAAACATGAGGAAGCCGAGGCCGCTTTTGCCAAGCTCGCGACCGATGGCACGGCCGGCTACCGCGTGCTGGCGCGTTTGCGCGAAGCGGCCCTCATCGCGCGGACCGATCACAAAGCTGCGGTCAAAGCCTATGACGACATTGCCGCCGATCACAGCTTTGACCAGACCATGCGGGACCTGGCGACGCTGCGCGCGGCCTATCTTTTGGTTGACACGTCGTCGTACGGGGACATGCGGGCGAGGCTCCAGCCGTTGACCGAAGCGAACCGGCCGTTCCGGCACAGCGCCCGTGAATTGCTGGCGTTGTCCGCATGGAGGGAGGGCGATATGGGCGCAGCCCGGCAATGGGCCGATACGATCCTGACCGACCCGCAATCTCCACCCGGTATGCGCAGTCGCGCTGAAGTCTTGAGCGAACTCATCTCGGCAAGCGGCAAGGGCTGAACGAATGGGGAAGCGGCGTTTTCCGAACTTCGTTTGGGCCGGCGCAGTCTGTGCGCTGGGAATTGCGCTGGGAAGTTGCACGCCGGGCGGTCAATTCGATCCGACCGAGGTTTTTTCCAATAAAATTTTCGACACCAAAAAACCCCTTCCGGGCGACCGCGAGCCGCTGTTTCCGAATGGCGTGCCCGGTGCCGAAACCGGCGTGCCGCCGGATTTGGTCAAAGGCTATCAGCCGCCGGCGGAGCAGGCGGCGACCAGCCCAGAAGCGGCGCCAAAGCCGGTAGCCTGCGGCCGAGGAGAAGCCCAAACCAAAGCCAAGAGCGAAGCCGAAACCCAAGCCCGCTCTCGCGAAGGCTTCGCCGGCCGCTGCCGCAAAAGCCTCGCAGCTGCAAATTCGGCGTGGCCGGCGCCGCCGCAACCGGCGGCGCAGACCAACTGGCCGGCTCCGCCTGGCGTCCACCCAAGCTTCCGGGCCGGCACAAACCAACTGGCCGCCCCCGCCTGGCTCCACCCAAGCTTCGGGGCCGGCGCAAACCAATTGGCCGCCGCCCCCGGGCGCGCAAACCCAGCAGGGCGCACAGTCCGGACAAACGGTCTGGCCAAATCCGCCCGGCGGCGGCCACATCTTCCCACTGACGGCTTCGTGATAAAGAAGCGGGCTTAAAAAACCGGCGCCCGGCGCTTGCGCGTTGCGGTGCCGCGATCCATGCCGACGGCCCGCGCCATGCCCTTTACAGTTGCTCTTGTCGGTCGGCCCAATGTGGGTAAATCGACGCTCTTTAACCGCCTCATCGGCGCGCGGCGCGCGCTTGTCGACAATCGGCCGGCAGTCACCCGCGATCGCCGGGAGGCTCAAGCACGTCTCGGCGATTTGTCGTTCAAGGTGATCGACACCGCGGGGTTGGAGCACGCCGGCAAGACCGGCCTTTCCAGCAAAATGCAGGCGCAGACGATGGCGGCCATGGCGCAAGCCGACGCCGTGCTCTTTCTCGTCGACGCGCGCGGCGGAATAACCTCCGCCGATCGCAGCTTTGCCGATCTCGCGCGCAAATCCGGCAAGCCCATCATTCTCATTGCCAACAAAAGCGAAGGGCGGGCGGGTGACGCCGCCGTCCTTGAATCCTACGCGCTGGGCTTCGGCGACCCCGTCGCCATCAGCGCCGAGCATGGCGAAGGCATGGCCGCGCTGTATGACGCGCTGCGTACCGCGCTACCCGAAGCGACCGCCGAGAGTGAGCCCGATGAGGCGGCGGTCGGTGAGAAGCCCATCCGCATCGCCGTCGTCGGGCGTCCCAACACCGGGAAGTCGACACTGATCAATCGGCTGCTCGGGCAAGAGCGATTGCTGACAGGTCCGGAAAGCGGCACCACGCGCGATGCGATTGCGGTCGATTTCGCATGGCGCGGGAGGCCGCTGCGCATCTACGATACCGCCGGCCTGCGCCGCCGTTCACGCATTGTCGAGAAGATCGAAAAACTCGCGGCCGCCGACGCCCGCGATTCCGTCCGCTTTGCCGAAGTGGTCGTCGTGCTCATGGACGCGCAAGCGCCGTTCGTCGAGCAGGACATTCGCATCGCCGACCTGGTGGAGAGCGAAGGCCGCGCCATTGTCATTGCCATCAACAAAATGGACCTGATCGCGCGGCAGCCGAACGTGCGCCAGCGGCTGCGTAAGGACGCCGACCGTTTGTTGCCGCAGATCAAGGGCGTGCCGGTCGTTCTGGTGTCGGCACTGACCGGCGAAGGGCTCGACCACCTGATGGCAAGCCGCATTGGAAAGTCACGCGGTCTGGAATTGGCGCGTGCCGACGGCTGCGCTCAATCGCTTTCTCAGCGAGGCTGTCGGCAGTCATCCGCCGCCCGCCATTAAAGGCCGGCCGCTGCGCCTCGACTACATGACCCAGCCAAAATCGCGTCCGCCGACTTTCGTTTTGTTCGCGGCACGCGCGCTGGCGTTGCCGGACACCTACCGCCGCTATCTGGTCAATGGGCTGCGTGAGGCGTTTTCACTGCCGGGCACGCCGATTCGCCTTAACGTTCGCGCATTGCGGCCAAAGGGCCAATCCGCTATCGCCGAAGCCCGAAAGCGCCGCTAGATGATAGCAGGTCCTGATCCCGTTCGCAACCGGACGCGAAATCAGAACTCCGAATAAAATCGGCGCGGTGCGGCGTGAGGCCGCGTTCGTTTTCATTTTCGCGACCGTGCTGTTGGACATGCTCGCCATCGGCATCGTCATTCCGGTCTTGCCCAAGCTGGTGTTGGATTTTATTGGCGGCAATGCCGAGCAACGGCGCAGATACTGGGATTGTTCGGCACGGCATGGGCGTTGATGCAGTTCCTGTTCTCGCCGCTGCAAGGCGCGCTGTCGGACAGCTTCGGCCGGCGCTCGATGATCCTTATTTCGAATTTCGGCGCCGGCCTTGATTACGTGCTGATGGCGCTGGCGCCGACGCTGAGCTGGCTGTTCGTCGGCAGGGTGATTTCCGGCATTACGACCGCCAGCATTTCAACCGCTTATGCCTACGTCGCCGACGTCACGCCGCCGGACAAGCGCGCCGCGCGCTTCGGGCTTCTCGGCGCGGCGTTCGGCGCCGGCTTTGTGCTGGGGCCGGCGCTCGGCGGGCTCGCCGGGACGATTTCGCCGCGGCTGCCATTCTGGATCGCGGCCGGCTTGAGCTTGGCCAACGCACTGTTACGGACTTGCGATCTTGCCGGAATCGTTGCCGCCGGCGCGGCGCGCGCTCTTTTTGTGGCGGCGCGCCAATCCATTGGGCGCGTTGGCGCTGCTGCGCTCGCAGGCGGTGTTGTTTCGGCTCGCGATCGTCAACTTCCTCGGCAACCTGGCGCACGAGGTGCTGCCGAGCATCAGCGTGCTGTACATGATGTACCGCTATGGCTGGAACGAGGGCATCGTCGGGCTCACCCTCGCCGGCGTCGGCTTCGCCTCGATCATTGTGCAAGGCTTCGTCGTTTCGCCGGTGACGCGGTGGATTGGCGAGCGAGCGGCGTTGATGTGCGGCCTCCTCTTCGGGGTCGCGGGATTTCTGATCTGCGCTCTGGCGCCGTACGGGTACCGTCTTCTGGCTCGCCATTCCGGTCATGGCGCTCTGGGGACTCGAGGGTCCGGCCTGCATGGCGTTGATGAGCCGGCTGGTCGGCGCGTCGGAGCAGGGTCGATTGCAGGGCGCCAACGCCAGCGTCGCAGGGATTGCACATCTCTTCGGCCCTGGGCTGTTCACGCTGACGTTCGCCTTCGCCATCGGCGGCGGCCGCGCCTTGCATCTTCCCGGCGCGCCGTTTCTGATTTCCGCGTTGATCGTTGCCGTAGCTGCGGTCGCAGCGTGGTTCACGACGCAAAAAATGCGATCGGACGATCAGGCCGGACGCGCGAATTCCAATAATTTGCCGGAGCGAAAATCGTAAAGCTTGCCGCTATCGGTGACACTCGGCAGGCAAAGCTCGATGATTTTCGCCGCCACCTCGTCCGGCGCGGGCAAGGTCGCAGGATCCTCGCCCGGCATGGCCAAAGCGCGCATGCGGGTGCGCGTGGGCCCCGGATTGAACAGATTGACCCGGACGTTCGTCGAACTCGTCTCCTCCGCATAGGTCCGCACCAGCACATCGAGCGCCGCCTTCGATACCGAATACGGCGCCCAGTAGGCGCGCGCGGAGGTGGCGACACCGGAGGTGAGGAACACGGCGCGGCCGGCAGCGGAGCGCTTGAGCAAAGGGTCCATGGCGCGGATGAGGTGCCAATTGGCGGTCAGGTTGACGGCAATCGATTCGTCCCAGGCTTTCGGCTCGATGTGATCGAGCGGCGAGGGCACGCCGGCGACGGCGGCATTGCCTACCAGCACATCAAGCCGCCCGTAGCGTTCGTTGAGCGCAGCGGCGAGCCGGTAGAGCGCCGGATAATCGCGCATGTCGAGCGGCGTAAGCGTGGCCGAGCCGCCGGCGGCACGCACCGCGTCGTCGAGCTCCTCAAGACCGCCGACCGTGCGCCCCAGAGCCACCACGTGGGCGCCGGCGCGTGCGAGCGCCAGCGCGGTCGCATAGCCGATGCCGCGCGAGGCGCCGGTGACGAGCGCGATCCGATCGGCAAAAGGTTGGCATTCTTTAGCTCGCCTCGGCGAGCAGCGAGAGTTGCCGGGGCGGCGCGTCGTGCGCGGTGCGGTCGGTCAGCGGCGTGGGATATTCGCCGGTGAAGCAATGGTCGGTGAATTGCGGACGCGCCGGATCGCGGCCCTTCTCGCCCATGGCGCGATAGATGCCGTCGACCGACAAGAACGCCAGCGAATCGGCCCCGATGAACTGCCGCATGCCTTCCAGATCGTGGCTCGCGGCCAGAAGCTTGTCCTGCTCGGGTGTGTCGATGCCGTAATAATCGGGGTGGGTGATCGGCGGCGAGGCAATGCGGAAATGGATCTCGCGGGCGCCGGCGTCGCGCATCATCTTCACGATCTTGACCGATGTCGTGCCGCGCACGATCGAGTTGTCGATGAGCACGATGCGTTTGCCGTTCACCACGGCGCGGTTGGCGCTGTGCTTTAAGCGAACGCCGAGCTGGCGGATTTGCTGCGTCGGCTCGATGAAGGTGCGGCCGACATAGTGGTTGCGGATAATGCCGAGCTCGTAGGGGATGCCGGAGGCCTGCGCGTAACCGATCGCCGCCGGCACGCCCGAGTCCGGCACCGGAATGACCACGTCGGCGCTCGCCGGAGCTTCGCGGGCAAGCTCGGCGCCGCAGGTCTTGCGCACGTCGTAGACGCTGCGGCCGCCGATGACCGAGTCCGGACGGGAAAAGTAGATGTATTCGAAGATGCAGGGCCGCGGCGCCATCGCCGGGAACGGCTTATGCGAATGCGCGCCGTCTTCGTCGAGAATGAGCACCTCGCCGTTGTCCACGTCGCGCACATAGTGCGCGCCGATAATATCGAGCGCGCAGGTCTCGGAGGCGAGGATCGGACAACCATCCAGCGTGCCGAGCACCAGCGGCCGGATGCCCAAAGGATCGCGCGCGCCGATCAATTTCTTGTTGGTCATGCCGACGAAGGCATAAGACCCTTCGAGCAGCCGTAAGCCCTCGATAAAGCGATCGACGAAACGGTTGCGGTGCGAGCGCGCGACCAGATGCAGAATGACTTCCGTGTCGGTCGTCGACTGCATCATGGCGCCTTCGCGCACGAGCTGGCGGCGAAGCGTCCGGCCATTGGTCAGGTTGCCGTTGTGGCCGATCGCGAAGCCGCCGGCGTTGAGTTCGGCGAATAGCGGCTGCACGTTGCGCAAAATAGTCTCGCCGGTGGTCGAGTAGCGCACATGGCCGACGGCCGCGTTGCCGGGCAGCCGGTCGATCACTTCACGCTTGGAGAAGGCGTCGCCGACCAGGCCGAGGCGGCGCTCGGAATGAAATCGCCTGCCGTCGAAGGTGACGATGCCGGCGGCCTCCTGGCCGCGATGCTGCAGCGCATGCAGGCCGAGCGCCGTGATGGCGGCGGCATCCGGGTGGCCGAAAATGCCGAACACGCCGCATTCTTCGCGCAGCCGATCCTCGTCCAGATCCAGAAGGCCGGGTGTCGTCATGTCAGTGCAGCGTTCCTTTGGCGCCGACCAATTGCTGCATTCCAATCCGGCTCGGGCGGTCATAACCGGTTTGGGCCGCCGCGTTGGGATTTGTCTCAAGCTCGCCGTGCCGATCGGATGTATTGTCCGGCGTTTCACTGTCTTCCGGTTTGGGCCGCTTCAACCTCTTTAAAATGGTGCTTTCCGGGTCTTCCGGCAACATCGATATCAGCCATTGCCCGGTCCCGGCGAGAACCACCCGGGATTTCGCGCTTTTGACCCAATCCGGCTGGCTGCGGTCCGGAACGAGCCAGGTGAAGAACAAAAAGGCCACCACGACGATGACCAATCCGCGGCCGAGGCCGAACAAAAAGCCGAGCGTCCGATCGAGGGCGCCGACCCGGCTATCGAGCACCATGTCGGATATCCGCACCGTCAGGATCGACACCACAATGAGCGTGAGGAGAAAGACGCCGCCAATGACGGCGACCGCGGCCACGACGTCGTTATTGAAGTATTGCTTCGCATAGGGGAGGAGCTTCGAATAGGAATAAAGGGTCGCTACGGCGGCAAGTATCCAGGCGATGATGGAGAGCACTTCGCGCATGAAGCCGCGCACCATGGCCAAAAAGCCCGATACCAGCATCACGGCAATCAGGACGATGTCGAGCAGCGTTATCGGCATTTTCGGCTGGTCCGCCCGCCAATCCGGCTCCGTTTGATTCCGAAGCTCGCAAACCAAGGCGCCGCATCATCATGCGAACTTCGGAATCGGGACACCAGGTTCGCGGCGTATATAGCCGGGCCCGCATGCGCCGTCATCCGCCTTTTCGCCGCTGGGGCCGGCCGGCCTGAGCCAATCATTGCGGCGGAGATGGTAAATGACGCGCGCAATCAGCGCTCGCGTCCACCGGACGGCCGGCGCGACAATGAGCCCCCCTGGGCAATATCGGCAACAAGGTTCGCCACGCTTGAGATCGGCGCCACGGCAAACCCTTCGGTGGCCTCCATGCGCGCCGCCTCGGGTGCGATCGCTTTGGTAAAGCCGAGCTTCTGCGCTTCTTTGAGCCGTGCCGTCGTCTGCGCCACGGGCCGCACCGCGCCCGACAGTGACACTTCGCCGAAATAGACCGCGTCCGCAGGCAGCGGGGCTTGCGCCAGCGACGACAGCAATGCCGCCGCCGCGGCAAGGTCCGCCGCCGGCTCGGTAATGCGCAGGCCGCCGGCGACGTTGAGGTACACGTCATGGCCGGAGAGGCGGACGCCGCAATGGGCTTCGAGTACCGCGAGCACCATGGACAATCTGTTGGAATCCCAGCCGACAACGGCGCGGCGCGGCGTGCCGAGCGACGAAGGCGCGACCAGCGCTTGGATTTCAACCAGCAACGGCCGCGTTCCTTCGATGCCGGCAAACACCGCGGTGCCGGCGCTGCCAAGGTCGCGCTCGGACAGGAACAATTCGGAAGGATTCGGCACTTCGC
This sequence comes from uncultured Alphaproteobacteria bacterium, assembly GCA_963835195.1. Classification (GTDB taxonomy): domain Bacteria; phylum Pseudomonadota; class Alphaproteobacteria; order Rhizobiales; family Xanthobacteraceae; genus BOG-931. Next base: position 210,129 of record CAWIEY010000020.1, on the reverse strand, counting down.
GCAGTCCGGTGCCGGTCATCTCGAACACGCCGATTTCGTCGGTTGGTCCGAAGCGATTCTTGATGGCGCGCAAAATGCGAAAGTGTTGCGAGCCTTCGCCCTCGAACGAGAGCACGGCGTCGACCATATGCTCGACGACCCGGGGTCCGGCGATTTGTCCATCCTTGGTCGACGTGGCCCACCAGAATGACCACGCCGCCGCTGCGCTTGGCAAAGCGGATGAGTTCGGCGGCCGAGCCGCGCACCTGCGTCACTGTTCCGGGCGCGGCCTCGACGGTTTGCGTCCACATGGTCTGGATGGAATCGATCACCGTCAGCGCCGGCGCTCGTCCCTGCGACAGCGTGGCGACGATATCCTCCACCGAAGTCTCGGCCGCGAGCTCGACGGGGGCTTCGCCGAGGCCGAGGCGTTCGGCGCGCAGCCGGACCTGCGCGACCGCTTCCTCGCCCGAAATATAGACGGCGCGCTGGCCGGCGCCGGCATAAGCGGCGGCGACCTCGATGAGGAGCGTCGACTTGCCAATGCCGGGGTCGCCGCCAAGAAGCAGCACCGACCCGCGCACCAGACCGCCGCCGGTTACCCGGTCGAACTCGGCCATTCCGGCGGCGAGCCGCGGCATCTGCAGCGGTTCGCCTTTGAGCGGCTCGACGACGAACAGGCGTCCTTTGCGCGAGCCTCGGCCGGAAGCGGTGACGCCTTCCTCGACGAGCGCATTCCAAACGCCGCAGGCCTCGCAGCGTCCGGTCCAACGCGCCGAGGCAGCCCCGCAATTCTGGCAAACAAACGTTTTTGCGCGCGCCACCATGCCTTCTCTCCTAAAGGCCGCGATAGACCAGGTGGCAGCGCGGGGCGAGGCGGGTGAGAATCTCGTAGCCTATGGTACCGGCCGATTCGGCGACCTCTTGCAGGGGAATGTGTTCGCCGATGAAAGTCGCGAAATCGCCGCGGTGAACCGCATCGTCGGCAACCTCGCTCACATCTATGCAAACCAGGTCCATTGAAATGTTACCGGCGATCGGACAGCGTTTGCCGGCGACGATGGCCGATCCGCCACGCTTGGCATCGGTGCCGCTGGCGGAGCGCAAAAGACCGTCGGCGTAACCCAGGGACACAACCGCGATACGCGAGGCGCGGCGCGCCGTCCAGGCGCCGCCATATCCGACCTTATCGCCTTGCACCAGCTTGCGCAGCTGCAAGATACGCCCCATCAACTGCACCGTGTTGCGCATCGGATTGGGCCGGCCTGGCGTCGGGTTGATGCCGTACAGCGCCGCGCCCGGGCGCGCCATGTCGAAATGCACGCGTTCGCCGAGAAAAATCCCGGACGAATTCGCCAGTGAAGCGGGAAGGTCCTGGTACAACAGGCGCAGCTCGCGAAATTGCCGGACTTGGCTCGCGGTCAGCGGGTGGTCGGGAAGTTCGGCGCACGCAAGATGGCTCATCAATAGCGTGAAGCCGTGCGCTTCATTTTTAAGCCGCGAGGCGAGCGCCGCGGCCTCGGACACGGAAATCCCGAGACGGTTCATCCCGGTGTCGACGTGTATGGCGGCGCCTCCGCGCCACCCGCTGGCGGCGACGAAGCTATCCCACTCGGCCAACTCGGGCAGTGTATTGATCACCGGCTGAACGTTGAGCTCGGCAAAAGCGGCGGCCGCTTGCGACGAAAATCCGTTGAGCAGGTATACGGTGACATCGCCTGCACACGCGCGCACGCGCCGCGCCTCGGCGATATCGGCGACGAAAAAGGTCCGGCAACCCGCTTTGGCGAGTTTGGCGGTGACATGTTCGAGCCCGAGCCCGTAGGCATTGGCCTTGACGACGGCGGCGCACTCGGAAGGCCGCAGCAGACGCGTGAGCGCGCGGAAGTTCTCTTCGACGGCATCAAGATCGATAATCAGTGTGCCGCCGGTCTCGGGGTCGCCCAATCGGCTTTCCGCCGCGGGGGCGGTCTCGCTTCGGGTCATGCCGCGTTATGAACCGGCAACGGGGCGGTGGTAAAGCGCGGCGATTGCACGCGCTCAAAAGCTCGGCCGGTGCGCGGAATCGAGGTTGGCAAAACGCGTGACTGCGGCGTCGAACTGCAATTCAATCGTGCCCGTCGGGCCGTGGCGCTGCTTGCCGATGATGACTTCGGCTTTGCCCTCGACGCGCTCGCCTTCGGCCAACCATTCGGCGAATTTTTCCCGATTCGCTTCGGTCGGCTTGCGCATTTGGTGATAATATTCCTCGCGAAAGACGAACAGCACCACGTCGGCGTCCTGTTCGATCGAACCCGACTCGCGCAAGTCGGCTAACTGCGGGCGTTTGTCGTCGCGGGTTTCCACTTGGCGTGACAATTGCGAAAGCGCGAGGATCGGGACGTTAAGTTCCTTCGCCAAGGCCTTTAGCCGGGTGGTAATTTCCGTGACTTCCTGCACCCGATTTTCGCTTGAGCGGCGCGTCGTTCCTTGCAGGAGCTGGATATAGTCGATCACCACGAGGTCCAAACCGCGTTGCCGTTTGAGCCGCCGTGCGCGGGCGGCCAATTGGCCGATTGAAAGGCCGCCGGTTTCGTCGACATAGAACGGCAGGTTCTGCAGTTCGATCGAAACGTCCTTGATTTTTTCGAAGTCGGATTCGTCGATGGCGCCGCGGCGTATCTTGTTCGACGGGATTCCGGTCTGCTCGGAAATGATGCGCGTGGCGAGTTGCTCGGCCGACATTTCCAGTGAGAAAAAGCCGACAATGCCGCCGTTGACGGTTGCCATATGTCCGTCAGTGCGGACTTCGCCGGACCATGCCTTGGCAACGTTGTAGGCGATATTCGTCGCCAGCGCGGTTTTGCCCATGCCTGGCCGACCGGCGAGTATGACCAAGTCGGAGGACTGCAAGCCGCCCATGCGCGAGTCCATGTCGGTCAGGCCGGTGGCCAATCCGGACAGGTTGCCGTCACGCTGGTAGGCCTGCGCCGCCATGTCGACGGCGGTGGTGAGAGCCTGGGCAAAACGCTGGAAGCCGCTACCATAACGCCCGGTTTCCGCGAGGTCGTAGAGCTTGCGTTCGGCATCTTCGATGTGGCTCTGCGGGGTGGTATCGATCGGCGCGTCGTAGGCGAGGTTGACCATGTCCTCGCCGATGGTGATGAGGTCGCGGCGAATCGCCAAATCGTAGACCGTGCGGCCGTAGTCCTCGGCATTGATGATGGTGGTCGCTTCGGCCGCAAGCCGCGCCAAGTATTGGTTGACCGACAGCCCGGCGATATCGAGATCCGCCGGCAAAAAAGTCTTCAACGTCACCGGCGTCGCTAATTTCCCGGCCCGGATCAGGCTTCCCCCCAGCTCGAAAATGCGCTGGTGAATGGTTTCGAGGAAGTGCTTGGGCTCGAGGAAGTCGGAAACGCGATAAAACGCCTCGTTATTGACGAGGATGGCGCCGAGCAACGCCTGCTCCGCCTCGATATTGTGCGGCGGCGTGCGGTAAATGGGCTCCGCCGGAAGCTGCTTGCGTGCGGTCGAATCGAATATTGCCATTGTCCCAATCAGGGGATTTGCCTGTGGCCGTTTTTGGGTCACTCAACATCGCAAATTACTCAATACGGTTTTAACGCGCGAACACCGCGACGACCCACCCGCCGCGGACACCGTCGATAGTCGAGCGGCGGGGCGATGGGAAACCCTCGTTTCGGCTTTCCCCGATAACCACCGGCCTCCGCCGGCGCTCATTCGATAATACTTGACCGCCGCGTTTCCGGCACCACGACGTCCGCGCTACTCGCCGGCAAGGCGCAACGGCGCCGCCGCCGCCGATTCCGCGGCGCGCAATCGCGCTTCTTCGCGCGCGATATAGTCACGCGTTTGCGGCACCACGCCCTTGCGCTTGGCCATTTGCACCTGGAACACCACCATATCGCTCTCGCGAAAGGCCATCTCCGACGACGCCAAGTAGAACTCCCACATGCGCACAAAGCGCGCATCGTAAAGCCGTTCCACCTCCTCGCGATGGGCAAGGAAGCGCTGGCGCCAGGCTTTTAGCGTAAACGCATAGTGGAGTTGCAGCACTTCAACGTCGGTGACCATGAGTCCGGCGCGCTGGGCGCGCGGCACAATCTCCGAAAGCGCGGGGATATAGCCTCCCGGAAAAATGTACTTGGCAATCCAGGGATTGGTGACGCTCGGCGGCCCACTACGGCCGATGCTGTGCAGGAGGAAGATGCCGTCGTCGTCGAGAAGCTCTGCGCACTTGCGAAAGTACGTGTCATAGAACCCGACGCCGACATGCTCGAACATGCCGACGGAAATGATGCGATCGAAGCGGCCGGCGACGTCGCGATAGTCCTCGAGGCGAAAGATCGCGTCCTTTGCGCGGCCGTGTTCCAGCGCCCGCTGGCTGGCGCGGGCGTGCTGCTCGCGTGAAAGCGTAATGCCGGTTACGTGGGCGCCGGCGACCGAAGCCAGATAAAGGGCAAGGCCGCCCCAGCCGCAGCCAATGTCGAGCACGTTGGCGCCGGGCGGAACGAAAAGCTTGGCGGCGAGGTGGCGCTTCTTGGCGAGTTGCGCGTCGTCAAGAGAGGCGTCCGGGCTGTCGAAATAGGCGCAGCTATACTGTTGGTCGGCGTCGAGGAAGAGCGAGTACAGCCGACCGTCGAGGTCATAATGGTGAGCAACGTTGCGAAGCGACCGCGAGCGCGGGTTGAACTGCTGCAGCCGTCGGAACAAGTGACGTACCAGCCGCCACGGCAGGGCCCACTTCGGAACGGCGATGCGCTCTTGCCGAAGGAGAAGCGCCAGCACATCCGCAATCGAGCCTTGCTCGACGACAAAAGTGCCGTCCATGTAGGCTTCGCCTAATCGCAGTTCGGGATTTAAGAGTACCGGAGCGCTGGGCTTTGGCGCTGGTGAAACGCACGGCGACTGCCGGACCGGTACCATCGCCGAACGTATACCGCTTGCCCGCGGCCGTGGTGACGGTAAAGGAGCCTTGGCGGATGAACCGCTTTAAAAAAATAGAGAGCAACCAATCCACCAGCGTCTCCACCTTAGTTCGGGCCGCGGCCGCAAAACACGTCCGCCGATCGCCCAATCGAAACTATTGACACAAGCCTTGCCTGCAACCGCTGCGGTGTGTGGGCTTTCTGGCTTGCCGTCATTAAAACAAAATCATCGTGGACCAGCAATGCAGGTGAACATATCCGCTGCTGATGGCGCCTCTCACGTTCGGCCGGCTTTTGGGGTAAAGAGGGGCGGCTTTCGCAAGTATCGGGGAGTTTCGGGTGGCCTGGCGTCTCGCCCTCATAATCGCGTCGGTGGCGTTGCTTTGTCCCGCGTTGGCCAAGGCGCAAACCAATCTCGACCAGGGCAAATCGGCCGCGCAGATCTTTGCCACCGTTTGTGTCGAATGCCACAAGGAGCCGCGCGCACTGGCCAAAGGCAGGAGTGGTGCGGCACTCGCAGAGTTTCTGCAGGAGCATTACACGACGAACGGCCAGCAGGCGGCCGCGCTCGCCGCTTACGTGCTAGGTGGCCGTAGCGCCGCTCCGGGGGCCGCGACGCAAGGACGCGGAGCAAAACCACAGCGTGCCACCGCCGAGGAACCTAAGCCGAACCGGCAAGGCAGGCTATCCGCTAAACCTGAAGAGCGCTCGAGGCGCAATTCTGCGAACCAGGCGGCAAGGCCCGGGGAACAAGAAAGTTCGGACGAGCAGCCGACGATCACGCGGCCGGTTCTGATGCCGCCCCCGACCGCGCACAGCCGGCGTAAAGAACCAAAGACGCCTGCGCCAACCACGACGACGGCCGAGCCCGATGGCCGGGCGCACGAGCCGGCTGCAGCGGCTGCCGAGCCGGCACCTGCCAGTGAGCCGCCACCTCAGCGAACAGAGCGCGCGCCCAGCAGCTGCGGCCGCACCGGCGGCTGCATCGGCCAGTGCTCCGGCTGAAGCTGCGCCGGTGGGTGCCGCGCCCGCTGCGTCCGGTGACAGCGCGCCCGTCCCGCGCGACCATATCCCTGACTGACGCGGCTTACTTCAGCGCGTTAGTTCAGCTCTTATCGTCCGCAGGTGCAGTCTCGGATTCCGCGCTTTCTGCATTGCCTTGCGATTGCGCCGCCTCCGGCTCGAAAAACGCTTCGGCGGCGAGCACGGCGGCTTCTTCCGCCGACGGCTCTTCGCGCAATTGCGTCACATCCTCGCCGCGCTCGATGCGCGCCGCCTCCTCATTGTTGCGCGCAACAATGATATTGATCGCGGTCTCGATGTCGGGATGCAGCGCGATTTGCACCTTGTGCTGGCCGATGCTCTTGATCGGCGTGTTGAGCGCGATCTGGTTGCGATTGACCTTGTACCCGGCCGGTGTCAAGCAAGGCGACGAGGTCGCGGGGCGACACCGAGCCGAACAGCTGGCCGGCTTCGGAGGCCTGACGAAGCACTGTAAAGCTCTTGCCGTTGAGCTTGTCGCCGACCTGACTTGCCTCACCTTTGAGCTTCAGCGAGCGGGCCTCAAGTTCGACCTTCATGCTATCAAAGCGGGAGCGGTTCTCTGCCGTGGCGCGTAGCGCCTTGCCGCGCGGCAAGAGGAAATTCCGCGCGAAGCCATCGCGAACGCGCACGACTTCGCCCATTTGGCCTAATCTTGGCACTCGTTCGAGCAGGATGACTTCCATGGTCGTGTTCCCGTGCTTTAGCGGATCACATACGGCAACAGACCAAGAAAGCGCGCGCGTTTGATGGCTTTTGCCAGTTCGCGTTGCCTCTTTGCCGAGACGGCCGTGATGCGGCTTGGAACGATTTTGCCGCGCTCTGAAACGAACCGCTGCAGGAGCTTGACGTCCTTGTAGTCGATCTTCGGAGCGTTGGCGCCCGAAAATGGACAGCTCTTGCGGCGGCGGAAAAACGGGCGGCGTGCCCCTCCGGCTTGCGGTGCAAAGGCCATGATTATTCCTCCGCCGGTGCTTCGGGTTGCTTCCGCGTCCTCGCGCGGACGGCGGTCGCGATCGCGATCGCGCGCGGCGGACGGTCGCCGCGATCTCCCCGGTCGAAGCGATCGCCACGGTCGCCGCGACGGTCGTCGCGATCCCGGTCACGTTCCGCGCGGCGCATCATGGCCGACGGACCTTCTTCGTGCTCCTCAACCCGGATGGTCAGATAGCGAAGCACATCCTCGTTGAGGCGCTCCAGGCGTTCGATCTCATTGATCGCCGCCGGCGGCGCATCGATGTTCATCAAGGTAAAATGCGCTTTGCGGTTCTTGCGCAGCCGATAGGACAGCGATTTGACGCCCCAAGACTCGGTCTTGGCGACGGAACCGCCGAGGCCTTCGATCACACCTTTAAGATGCGTCGTTAATTCTTCGACCTGCTGCGCGCTCGCATCCTGACGCGCAAGGTAGACGTGCTCATAGAGCGGCATGGGCTCCCTTTCCTTCGCTTCGCTCGCTCCGGCGCCAAGCCCCTCGAGCCCTTCGGGAAAGGCTCGAATGCTCTGAAGGCGGGAACACCGGACGCCGGACCTTCGAAGGGTCCTACCGCGACTTAAATGTGCGTCGAACACACATCGGGCATCGCGGCCGTCCGTTCAGCCCCCGGCCGGGGTCGAGCGGAAAGACGGCCTTATACGCGTGCCGTCCGGAAACGCAAGCGTCCCGGTCGGCTGCCGGCAGCGCTTGACACCCCGGGAATGGCAGTATCTTTCGCCCCTTTCTGGAGGGTTCGCATGTCGACCGCACTGGTGTTCCCCGGCCAAGGTAGCCAGGCGGTCGGCATGGGCAAAAGATTGGCCGAAGAGTTTGCGGTTGCGCGCTCAGTTTTCGAAGAAGTCGATGCCGCGCTTGCCGAGAAGTTAAGCGCGACCATGTGGGAGGGGCCGGCCGATAAGCTAATGCTTACAGAAAATGCGCAGCCTGCACTGATGGCCGTTTCGCTTGCCGCTTTGCGGGTGCTCGAGACCGAAGCCGGTCTTGATCTGCCGCGTGACACGGCCTTTGTGGCCGGTCATTCACTCGGCGAATATTCGGCTCTGGCGGCCGCACAGGCTCTGACCATCGCCGACGCCGCGCGCCTTCTTCGCACGCGCGGTCGCGCCATGCAGAAGGCCGTACCGGTTGGCGTGGGCGCGATGGCGGCCCTGGTCGGCACCACGCTCGACCAAGCCAAGGGATTGGCGCAAGACGCCGCGGATGCCGGTGTCTGCGCGGCGGCCAACGACAATGGTGGTGGTCAGGTCGTCCTGTCCGGTGCAAAATCGGCGGTCGAGCGGGCGGTCGAAATGGCCAAGGAGCGGGGGGTGAAGAGGGCGATGATTTTGCCGGTGTCCGCGCCGTTTCATTGCTCGCTCATGCAACCGGCGGCCGATGTCATGGCCGAAGCATTGTCACAAGTCGAGGTGCGGCGTCCGCGCGTGCCGCTTGTCGCCAATGTGCTGGCGAAGCCGGTCAGCGATCCGGCTACGATTGTGCGCGCTCTCGTCCAGCAGGTCACCGGCACAGTGCGCTGGCGGGAATCGGTGCTTTTCATGGCCGAAGCTGGGGTGAGGATATTCTATGAGATCGGAGCGGGGAGGGTGCTCACCGGTTTGATCAAGCGGATTGCCGAACGCGCGATTGCTTCACCGATTGGCACTCCTGAGGATATCGCTACTTTCAAGATTGCGCGTAGCTAGTCCCGGCATTTAACGGAAAGCTCATGTTTGAACTCGACGGCAAGACGGCCTTGATCACCGGAGCCAGCGGCGCGATTGGCGGCGGCATTGCTCGCGTTCTGCATCGTCAAGGCGCAACCGTCGGCATATCGGGCACCCGCCGCGATGCTCTCGACGCGCTGGCCGCAGATCTCGGCAGCCGGGTGCACGTATTGCCCTGCGATTTGGCCGATGCGGTTCAAACCGACGCCCTGGTGCCGCAAGCCGAAGCTGCGATGGGACAACTCGACGTGCTGGTGGCCAATGCCGGCGTCACCCGCGACAATCTTTTCGTGCAATTGCGCGACGAGGACTGGGACCAGGTCATCGCCGTCAACCTGTCCGCCACCTTTCGGCTGGCGCGGAGCGCGGTCCGCGGAATGATGCGCCGCCGCTTCGGTCGCGTCATTGCCATCACCTCGGTTGTGGGAAGTACCGGAAATCCCGGACAGGCCAACTATGTGGCCGCCAAAGCGGGGCTGACCGGAATGATCAAGTCAATCGCCGCCGAATACGCCAAGCGCGGGGTGACCGCGAATTGCGTCGCGCCGGGGTTCATCGTTACGCCGATGACCGAGAAGCTTAATGAAAAACAGCGCGACACTATACTTGCAAAGATTCCGGCAGCCCGCGCCGGGACGGTCGAGGAGGTCGCCGCCGCGGTCGTCTTCCTCGCCTCGAGCGAGGCAGGCTATGTCACCGGTCAAACATTGCATCTCAACGGCGGAATGGCCATGATTTGAAGACGATAGAGGTTCTCGTGAGGCGGTGCGGCTGCGCTGGTCAACGGATTGGAAGTGTGGTAACCGGACCGTGATTGGCGGGGGGAGCCGAGAAGCCGGAGAGCGGGGAGTGAACGTCCGCCTCTGTTTGCTTTCGACCGCGGCCGTCGCCCACGACGAGACCGGAGTTTTTAGTCCACCGGGTCGCGTTGAAAGAAGAGGTTGGAAACGATGAGCGATATTGGCGAGCGGGTGAAGAAGATCGTTGTGGAGCATCTCGGCGTTGAGCCCGACAAAGTGACCGAAAACGCCAGTTTCATCGACGATCTCGGCGCCGATAGCCTTGATACCGTCGAGCTCGTCATGGCCTTCGAGGAGGAGTTTGGTTGCGAAATACCGGACGACGCCGCCGAGACCATCCTCACCGTAGGCGACGCGATCAAGTTCCTGGAAAAAAACGCGAAGAGCTGATCGCGCATGCGGCTCGGCACGACATGAAGCATGCGTTACGGCGCAGGTTCGGCGTGCCGCTTTTGTCCCTGATCTACGGCTTGCGATTTGACCGTGCGTCCGCGCGCCACGGCGCTTTTGCGGAGTGCCGCCGGTGAGGCGCGTGGTCGTTACCGGTCTTGGCATGCTGACGCCGCTCGCCTGCGGGGTCGAGGAAACTTGGCAACGTCTATTGGCGTGCAAAAGCGGAATTGATCGCGTCGCCGACTTCGAAGTCTCCGATCTGCCATGCAAGATTGCCGGCCAGATTCCTCGCGGCGATGGCTCGAACGGCACCTTCGATCCGGATCAATGGATGGAGCCGAAGGAACGGCGCAAGGTGGATGACTTCATCCTCTTTGCCATGAGCGCGGCCACGCAGGCGCTCAACGATGCCGGTTGGCATCCGCAAACCTACGAAGACCAGATTTCCACCGGAGTCCTGATCGGCTCCGGCATCGGCGGTATCGAGGGCATCGCCGAAACCGCGCTGCTGTTGCAGGAGCGCGGCCCGCGCCGCGTCTCGCCATTTTTCATTCCCGGCCGGATCATCAATCTTGCGGCCGGCTACGTGTCCATCGCGCATTCGCTCAAAGGACCAAATTCGTCCGTGGTGACGGCGTGTTCGACCGGGGCGCACGCCATCGGCGACGCCGGCAGGCTCATCGCGCTGGGTGATGCCGATGTGATGGTCGCGGGCGGAACCGAATCGCCGGTCTGCCGTATTTCGCTTGCCGGATTTGCCGCCTGCCGTGCGCTGTCGACCGGCTACAACGACGAGCCGGCGCGCGCGTCGCGCCCGTACGACCGTGATCGCGACGGGTTCGTGATGGGAGAAGGAGCGGGCGTCGTGGTGCTGGAGGAATACGAGCACGCCCGCCGGCGCGGCGCCCGCATCTATGGCGAGTTGATCGGCTACGGACTTTCCGGCGATGCTTTTCACATCACGGCGCCTGCCGAAGACGGCGACGGCGCATTGCGCTGCATGAAAGCGGCAGTCAGCCGCGCGGAAATAACGCCGGGTGACATCGACTACATCAATGCCCACGGAACCTCGACGCCGGTCGGCGACGAGATTGAACTCAAAGCCGTTGAGCGCCTGGTCGGCAATGCGGCCGGCAATATCAGCATGTCCTCCACGAAATCATCCATCGGTCACTTGCTCGGAGCGGCCGGAACCGTGGAGGCGATCTTTTGCTTACTCGCGCTGCGCGATCAGATCGTGCCGCCGACGATCAATCTCGACAATCCTTCCGTCACCACGGCTCTCGATCTCGTCCCCCACAAGCCGCGCGCGCGCGCGGTGAACATTGTGCTTTCGAACTCATTCGGCTTTGGCGGCACGAATGCTTCCCTTTTATTCCGCCGCCTCTCGCAATAGGCGGTCACCACTTTCGCCATATTTGTTCCGCAGTCCCCTGCAATGCGAAGTAAGCCCATTGCTAGTTCGGGGGTGATGCGGGAGTATCGGCGGTGGCGCCGTTTCGCTGGCAGAGTGGCTCGCGCACCTCATTCATCTAACCGTGGACATTGCTAGTGACCGAGTCGAAACCTCCGCCGGACGGGCGCGATCAGAACGGGTCGGATCAACCGCCCACCTCGTCGCGAATCACTCCGAGACTTCTGCGGGACGGCGCGGCTGCGGATCGTAAGCTGGCAACGAAGCGAGCCGGACAATCGGAAGAAACGCCGCGAGCGTCAGGCATCCCCGCGGCCATCCCGTCAGCGAAAAGTGCCTCGATCGTGCCAAATGCGCGCGCGGCGGCAGTCGGCGACGCGCGCATAGGCAAACGTGTAACCGAACGGGCGAGCAAAGCTAAAGCCGGATCTTCTGCAGCGGTGCGTCCCGCCGCCAAAGCGTCGCCGCGCGCGGCGCTCCGCTTGGGCGCCGGTGCGGGCGAGCCCTATCCGGCGCTTTCCGGCCGGCCGGCGAACGCAACGGGCGCTTCGTCGGGTCCGGCAAAAAACTCCCAGCTCATCGCACCACGCAGTCCACGCACGGCCTTGGAGCCGGATAAGGTTGATATGCCCAGTCCGCGGTCGAAACGCGCCCGCCATCCTTTTGTTGTCGTCGGCAACGCCATCATCAGCATTTTCATCCTGCTTGTCGTGGCCGGCGGCATCGCGCTCGTCGCCGGCAAGCAGCGCTTCGACGCCCCGGGTCCGTTGTCCGAAGATCGGGTGGTCAATATCCCGCGCGGCGTTGGAATTCGCGACATCGCCGACGTCCTGGTGCGGGAAGGTGTGATCGACCAGCCTTGGGTGTTCGTCGGCGGCGTCTTCGTACTCAAAGCACGCGAGGGCCTTAAGGCCGGCGAATACGAGTTCAAAGCCCATGCCAGCGTGCGCGACGTCGTCGCCACAATCGTCGACGGACGCGTGGTCATGCACCAGTTCACTTTGCCGGAAGGCTTGACGTCGGAGCAGATCGTCGCGCGGCTCATGGATGACGATGTGCTGACCGGAAACGTCAAAGAAATCCCGCGTGAAGGCAGCCTTTTGCCCGACACCTACAATTTCGCCCGCGGCGTGACGCGCGAGCAGATGATCCAGCGCATGCAGCAAGCGCAACAGCGGGTGATCAAGGAAATCTGGGACCACCACTCACCCGATCTGCCGATCAAAACTCCCGATCAGCTTGTGATCCTCGCGTCGCTGGTCGAGAAAGAGACCGCAAAGCCCGACGAGCGCACCCGTGTCGCCGCCGTGTTTGTCAACCGGCTGAAACAGAAAATGCGGTTGCAATCGGATCCGACCATCATTTACGGCTTGGTCGGTGGCAAAGGAACGCTTGGGCGGCCGATCATGAAGAGCGAGATCGATCAGCCGACGCCGTACAACACCTACCAGATCGACGGACTGCCGCCGGGACCGATCACGAATCCCGGCCGCGCGTCGCTCGAGGCCGCCGCAAATCCGGCGCGCACGCGCGAGCTTTATTTCGTGGCCGACGGTACGGGCGGCCACCTGTTTGCGGAAACCTACGAGCAACACCAGAAAAACGTTGCGCGCCTGCGTCAACTCGAATCCGAGCAGAAGGACCAGGCAAGCGCCGATCCGCAAGCGGCGGCCCAGCCGCCGGCCGCTGCACAGCCATCAGCGTACGCCGCCGCCGGCTCCCCCCGCACCGCAACGCCGCAGCTCGAGCCGCCGGTCGCATTCGACCACGCATTGATCTGCGCGCAGCTAACCCACTGATATCTGCGCATAACGACCTTGTGACGCCGCGAAGGCCGCCGCTAAGTTCGGCGGCGATTTTTATTCGCAATTTTGCGGCCCGGGAGATCGCGTTTCATGGCGCTGTCGAGCATGACGGGATTTGCTCGCGGCCACGGCACCAGCGGCTCCTATGCTTGGGCCTGGGAAATCAAGTCGGTCAACGGCAAGGGTCTCGACCTGCGCCTTCGTCTGCCGCCTGGCTGGGACGCGATCGAGGCGGCGGTGCGGGCCGCGGCTGCTGAGAAGTTCGCGCGCGGTTCCTTGCAGGCCAATTTGATTGTGGATCGGACCGGCGCAGCGCCCGTCCGTGCGGATCAATGCGGCCGTGCTCGACGCGGTCTTGGCTGCAATGCGCGAACTCTCCGGACGAATCGAGGCGGCGCCGCCGTCGCTTGACGGATTGCTTGCGCTCAAGGGGGTCATGGAAGTCGGCGATGCCGGCGAGGACGAGGAAGAAAGGCGGGCTGCCGAGGCTGCGGCGACGGCGGGCTTTGCTGAGGTGCTCGCCGCTCTCGCCTCCATGCGCCGGCACGAGGGTCTCGCACTTGCGCGCGTGTTGACGGCGCGGCTTGCCGAAATAGCCGCGCTGGCGCAGCGCGCGGAAGCCGCGCCCGGCCGCCGGCCCGAGGCCATACGCAAGCGTCTTGCCGAACAGGTCGCCGCCCTTTTGGAGCAATCGGAACGTTTCGATGCCGGTCGCCTGCACCAGGAAGCCATCCTGATCGCGACGAAGGCGGACGTGCGCGAGGAGCTCGACCGATTGACGGCCCATCTCGAGCAAGCACGCACGCTGATGACGCAGGGCGGGTCGGTCGGCCGCCGGCTCGATTTTCTCGCTCAAGAGCTCAACCGCGAGGCCAATACGTTGTGCGCCAAGGCCGGCGACCTGGAGCTCACCAATATTGGCCTGGAACTGAAGGCGGCGGTGGAGCAATTCCGCGAGCAGGTCCAAAACGTGGAATAAAGAAAATGGCCGGGGGAAAACGAAATCGAACGAGCATCGCGCGGCGCGGCATGATGTTCGTTCTGTCCTCGCCTTCGGGCGCCGGCAAGACCACGCTCTCGCGCATGTTGCTCAAAGCCGATCGCAACGTCGAGCTTTCGGTGTCGGTAACGACACGGCCGCGCCGACCAAGCGAAGTCGAGGGGCGCGATTATCATTTCATCGAGCTCGCGCGCTTCGAGGCCATGGTGAGAACGGACAAGCTTCTGGAATGGGCCGAAGTGTTCGGCTACCGTTACGGCACCCCGCGCCGGCCGGTGGAGAAAGCCCTGGGCGCCGGGCGCGACATCCTGTTCGATATCGATTGGCAAGGAACCCAGCAGCTGCGCGAGAAGGCCCGCGACGATCTGGTGAGCGTCTTCATCCTGCCGCCGACGATCAAGGAACTGCACCGTAGATTGCAGCGGCGCGCGCAAGACAGCCGCGCGATCATCGTGTCCCGCATGGCCAAGGCTGCGGACGAAATGAGTCATTGGCCTGAATACGACTACGTTATTGTCAATCGCGATAAAGACGAAGCATTTGGTCAGGTGCGGGCCATTCTCGCGGCCGAGCGTCTCAAGCGCGAGCGTCAAATCGGCCTTTCCAGCTTCGTGCGCGCGCTGCAGGCCAAGTTGTGAGCTCCGCCGGAATAGACGAACAAACCCATCCGGCTGCTGCGGTCAGCGTCACGCGATTAATCGACGAGGCGCCGCTGACGTCCTTCCAAATCGGCACCATTGTGCTGTTGCGCCCTCGTCAGCATGTTCGATGGCATCGACACGCAGTCGATTGGGGTCGCTGCTCCATTCATTGCCGACACGCTGGGGATAAAGATTGCCGCCTTCGGTCCGATTTTCTCATCCACGCTCGTGGGAGCGACGATCGGCGCCGCATCCTTTGGTCCGTTGGCCGATCGTCTCGGTCGCAAAACGCTGCTGTTGATCGCGATAGCGCTGATCGGCGTCTTCACCGTGTTGACGGCATTGGCCAATTCAGTTGGGACGCTGATGTTATTCCGAATGCTGGCCGGGCTTGGCCTCGGCGGGGCAACGCCCTGTTACATCGCGCTGACGTCGGAATATGCGCCGGCGCGCTTGCGGGCGACGCTAGTGACGCTGATGTGGTCGGCATTTCCCGCTGGGCGGCATGCTTGGTGGGCTGTTGAATTCTTATTTGCTCATTGCGATCGGCTGGCACGCCATCTTCTTTATCGGCGGCATAGCTCCGCTGTTATTCGGCGTGTTTCTGCTGTGGTACCTTCCGGAATCGATAAAGTTTCTGCTGCTGCGGCGCAACGACTCTGCGGCTGTCGCCGCGATCGTTGCGCGTCTGCGCGTTCCGGTCGTGGCCGGCACAGCGCTTTGTTGTGGACGAAAAACAGCTGCCGGGAGCCCCGATCAAACATTTGTTCACGGAAGGCCGCGCGCTTGGCACGCTCTTGTTATGGGTGCCGTTCTTCATGGGCTTCGGCATCTTGACCGTGGCGACGCTGTGGACGCCGGCTTTGCTGCGCTTGAACGGTATTGCGCCGGCCGCGACCGCCTTCGTGATCGCCTTTAACGGTCTCGGCGGGTTCATCGGCCAATCCACCGCCGGCCGGCTGATGGAGCGCTTCGGCGTTTTGGTCGTCCTGTTTCCTGCCTTCGTGCTCGGGACGGCAGCGACGGTGGGATTGGGGTATGGCGCGTCCTCGGTGATGCTGGCGGCGACGTTCATCGGATTGGTCGGGCTGTTCCTTGGCCTTGGGACCGGGGCCGCGATCGCTCTGGCTGCAATGATCTACCCCACGCCGATCCGCTCGACGGGAGTCGGCTGGGGAATGGCCATGGGCCGGTTCGGGCAAATCGTCGGTCCTTTGATCGCGGGAGCGCTGCTCGGCGCCGGTTGGACGGCCGATCGCATCATGATGGTGATTGCGGGCGGCGGCTTGATCGCCGCGGTGTTTGTGCTTCTTTTGAACGGCTGGCTGAGCCGGCGCGAACCGGAGCCGGCGACAGCGTAAAAAGCCCGCGGCTCGTTTCCCGCTTGACCGGTTCGCGTCGTGTCCGCCCCTATGTGGTAAGCACCGTGCGGCCCACCACGCGTCCGTTGCGCAAATCGTCGAGAGCCGCCTGCGCTTCGCCGAGCGGACGTTCGCGGGTCGGAATGGGCGCAATCTTCTTCTCGCGGACCAGATCGAGAAGTTCGCGCGCCTCAGCGAGGGTTCCGGTCAGCGTGCCCTCGATGGTCATGGCTTTGAGCGCAAACATCGCGGCGGCGATGGAAAATTGGCCGCCGAGAAGTCCCGTCACCACGACCTTGCCGCCGCGCGCGAGTAAACCGGTGGCAAACTGCAAGGATTTGTCCGAGCCGACAAAATCGCAGACGGCGAATACGCCGCCGCCGGTCGCCGTCATCACCGCCTTGCGAGTTTGCGGGTCGGCGGGATCGTAGGCTTGCGCGGCGCCCGCCTTGATGGCGGCCTCGCGTTTGGCGGCGTCGATATCGGCGACAATCGGCGGCTCACGAAACAGGGCCTTGGCGATGGCAAGGCCCATCATGCCGACGCCGCCCAAGCCGACCAACAAGACCGGGCCGCGCTCCGGCCGCACGGCCAAACGTTTGAGCGCCGAATAGGCCGTCAATCCGGAGCACATGAGCGGTCCGGCAAATTGCGCGGCCAATGGCGCGTAGTCGAGCAGGTAACGCGGATGCGGCACGAGGACGTGGCTTGCATATCCGCCATCGACCGCGATGCCGAGATGACGCGGCTTGGCGCACAGATTTTCCTCGCCGGCGAGGCAGGCGCCGCACGTGCCGCAGCCGATCCACGGATAGACCGCGACCCGCCGGCCGGCGATCGCGCCGGTCGCATCTTCGCCCGCCTGTTCGATAACGCCGGCAATCTCATGCCCCAGCGTGAACGGCAGCGTACGGCCCGCGGTGACGTCGAGCTGCTTGTCCCCGCCGAGGGAAAAATAACCATCCTGCATGTGCAAATCGGAATGGCAGACGCCGCACCGCTCGATGCGCACGAGCACTTCGCTGCCGCGCGGGATCGGACAATCGGCGACGGTTTCGCAGAGCGGCTGGCCATAGGCCACGAGCGACTGACGGCGCATTGTGTTCATTGGTTTAGCCTCCGGTCTCGGCGGGAGCGCCATTATGTTGCGCGGCGAGAGCCCGCGCCAGCGCGGCAAATCCGGCGACCGTAACGTCTTCCGCTCGCGCCGTCGGCTCGAGCCCGGCGCCCGCCAGCACTTGCCCGACGTCGACCCCCAACGCCCGCAAGCTTTGCCGCAGCATTTTGCGTCGTTGGCCGAAGGCGGCCGCGGTCACGCGCTCGAGCAATCTGCGCTCGCAGGGGAGCGGTGCCGGCCGCGGCGACAGCAGCACCAGCGAAGAGGTGACTTGCGGCGGCGGCACGAACGCCGATCGGTTGATGTCGAACAAGATGCGCGCTTCGCATCGCCATTGGACCAGAACCGACAAGCGTCCGTAACTCTTCGAGCCTGTCGGCGCGACAAGGCGTTCGGCGACCTCGCGCTGGAACATGAGCACGGCAACGTCATACCAAGGCGGCCATGGCTCGATGGACATCCAGCCGATCAGCAACGCCGTGGCGATATTGTAGGGCAGGTTGGCGACGATGCGCACTTGGCCGGCGCCGAGATGGGGGCGCAGATCGAGTTCGAGCGCGTCGCCGGCGATGATTTCGAGCCGGCCGGGATAGTGATCGGCAATCTCCTCGCAGCGCGGCGATGGCGCGCGCGTCGCGCTCAACCGCAAGGACCCGCTCGGCGCCGAGCGCCAATAGCGCGCGGGTCAGTCCACCGGGCCCGGCGCCGACTTCGACGACGGTTACGCCGGCGAGCGGGCCTCCCGCCCGGGCAATGCGCGCCGCCAGATTGAGGTCGAGCAGAAAGTTTTGGCCGAGCGATTTTTTAGCGGCGAGCCCGTGGCGACGAATGACGTCACGCAGCGGCGGCAGGCCGTCGTCAATCGCAGTCACGACCGGGGAAGCGGCGAGGCGCGGTCGGCGGCGGCGAGCCGCGCCGCCAGACGTAGCGCCGCGACCAGGCTCGTCGGATCGGCTGTTCCGGTGCCGGCAATGTCGAAAGCGGTGCCGTGGTCGGGCGAGGTGCGGACAAAAGGAAGACCAAGCGTGACATTGACGGCGTGGTCGAAGGCAAGCGTTTTGATCGGGATCAGCGCCTGGTCGTGGTACATGCACAAAGCGGCGTCATAGGAGGCGCGCGCCCGCTCGTTGAAAAGAGAATCGGCCGGCAAAGGGCCGCGCGCATCAATGCCTTCGGCCGCGAGCTGCGCGACTGCCGGCGCAACAATGGCGCGGTCCTCTTCGCCGAGCGCGCCGCCTTCGCCGGCGTGAGGATTGAGCCCGGCAACGATCAGCCGCGGCCGCGCAATGCAAAATCTCCTGGCCAGGTCGCGCGCGACAATGCGGCCCGTCTCGACAATGAGGCTGCTGGATAGCTGTCCGAACACTTCGCGCAGCGGCAAATGGATGGTCACCGGTACGACGGCAAGCTCCGGCGACCACAGCATCATCACCGGCTTTTGCGTCTTGCCGGTCGCTTCGCGTAACAGGACGGCGAGAAACTCGGTGTGGCCGGGCTCGGCAAATCCGGAATTGTAGAGAATATTTTTGGCCACCGGATTGGTGACGATCGCCGCCGCCAGGCCGCCAAGCACGTCCGCGACCGCCCGGCGAATAGAGGCGATGGCGGCGGGGGCGCTTGCCTGGTCCGGACGCCCGGGCTCGGTGCTCACGTCGATGCCCAGGGCGACCACCGGCAGTGCGGAGGGAAAAGCCGCCGCGGCTTCCTTTGCGCTGACGGCGGCAACGGGAACTTGCAGGCCAAGTGCGGCCGCGCGACGGGCGAGGAACGCAGGATCGCCGACGACGTAAAACTGCGGAATGTCGAATTCTGCGCGCCGATGCCAGATCGCCAACGCAAGATCGGGGCCGATCCCTGCGGGCTCGCCCAGCGTCAATGCCAACGGCTGCACGATTGTGCTTTGGCTGATGAGCTATCTGTATTCCGGCATCTTGTATTCGATCATGGCCGCACGACGCAAATTGTCCAGGTAGCGTTTGGCTTGCGCGCCGAATTTTTGCTGGAGCATCTGGTCGCGGATCTCATGCATCTCGGGAGTATCGGATTTTGTCTCTCTCTTGTCGCAGATCGCAAACATCTGGACCCCTTCCGACGTCGTTTCCGGCGGCGTCAGATGGCCGACAGCGGTGTGATCGAGGATTTCGCGCAATTGCTGCGCCAAATCGGCGGAATATTTGGATACCTGATCGCGCACGGCCACGTCGCTAAGCGCCCGGGCAAAAGCGATGCCATCGTTGCAGTTCTGAAAGCGCGAACGCAGCGCCTCAGCATCACGCTTGCGCGCTTCGTAAGCGGCGTCGGCGGAGCCGCGCGGCACGATAAGGACGACCGGACGCAGGATGTATTCGTAGCCGACGTCGTCGTTCTTCTTTTCGTCGGCTTTGTGCGCTTGAATTTGCGCCTGGACGTCCTTGTCCCTGATTTCCAGGCTCGCCTTGTAGCGGCCGCGCACGAGGTTGTTCCAGGCAAGCTGCGCGCGCAGCCGCCGCTTAAGCGTATCGCCGCTGGCGCCCGCACCGACTAAAATCTGCGTCAGCTTATCCGCGTCGATACCCATGTGCCGCGCGACATTCTTGTAGGAACTTTCAACTTCCGCATCCGGGATGTCGATGCTGAAGCGCTTGGCTTCGGTCACCTCCAAAATCTCGTCAATGAGGCTGTCGAGCGCTTCCTTGCGCGTGGGCGCTTTTTTGGTGCTCAGTTGGATGAATTTGCTGCGATGCTCGACATCGAGCGTCGTGACCGGTTGCCCGTTGACGAACGCAACGACCTGCTGGGCGCGCGCTTCCGGGGAAGCCGTCAACGTTGCCAGTGCCGCGAGAATGCCGGCGACGAGCGCCATTTTCCGGGCATGGGGCGGGATTCCTGGCATTACCTTACTCCTCCCTTCAACAAACGAGGCGATCCTTTCAACCTCGGCCACCCAGTTCCCCAGAATTGACATTAGCACGTTCGTCGCGCGATTTAAAAAGCGGAAGAGATCGGCGTCAGCACGTCCGGTCCCAAGGTGCGCAAGCTCATCTGGAACATCACCGCATTGTTCGGCGTCGGCGTCGTCCCGGTGTAAATAAAGCCGGTGATGAAGTTGAGCGAGACGAGCAGACAATCGTCGGTATAGCCTATGCCAAACCGGGTCTGGTCGAACTGATTGACTGCCAGATCGTAGCGTACCGAGCCGAGCAGCACCCAGTTTTGATTTACCTTGACTGCGGCGCCGGTGAGAAGTTCTTCGCGCCGGAACAGGAAACCGATTTCCGGTTGCGGGGCGTAGTCGCCGTACATCAGCTGTATTGTCCAGCGATCGAAATTGGCGCGGCTTTCGAATTCGAGGCGTTGCGGCGTCCAGGGCGCGACATCTTGGCCGAGGCCCGGATCAAATCCGCCCGAAGAGAAACGCCCGCGCGCGGTGAAGGAAAAGACGTCGTTCGGCTGATACATGACCCGCCCGACATAATCGGAGTAAGTCTTGTCCAGGCCGCTCTCGAGGCCGGTATTGGTGAGATCGGTCGACCGTGTAGGAGTTCAAACCGTAAATTTGATAGGACTGGCCAAAGAGCACGTTGAACGAACCGGCATTGTTGACCTGGGCGGTATACTGAACGCCGGCGTTCACCCGGCCGCCGCCTTCGACCCGGTCATAGCCGGAGAATTTGTCGATCGAGAACAGATTGCTGTCGCTGAACACGACGCTTTGCGCGTCTTCATTGGGGAACTTTCCGAGCTGGGTCTCATTCGGGCGCAAAATAAGCTGCGCGATCGGTTCGATGGTCTGCGTGCCCCACGGTTGTACGTTGACGAAAGGATAGCGGTACTCGACCCCGACATCGGGCATGACGCGGGCAAGTTCGCTGCTGCCGGGATTGATGTAATTGGAGACGCCCGGCTGATTGTCGATGTCGAGCTGGGCGATGTCGCCGTGGACCCCGGCAAACGGCGTGATCATCATGCCGCTGTCGGTCACGAAGGTACGCCGCCAATCCACTTCGGCGGAGGCGCGCGTGTAGATGCCGGGCATGCCGCGCAACAGGCAACTGCTCCTGTTTATCAGCGCCGCGTTTTGCGACGTGCATAAACTGCTGGTATTGGCGGCCTGGGTGATGGCGTCGAATTCCGCCTGCTGCCGCGTCAAGCTGGTGAGGTTGAACTTGTAGCTCAGCTCGCCGCCGAAAACGGATTGCGGCAGTACGTTTGAATAGTCGATAACCGGCGCAATGACGGGTATCTGGGCCTGATTGTCGAATCCGGAGAAGCCGTAATAGTAGATGGAGCGGATATCGAAGTAGCTGCGCTCGCCGGAACCGGTCAGATACACCTGAGAGACGCCTTCCGCGGCGATTCCGGAGTGAAACGGATCGAAACCTGAAAGGAATTCGCCTCGCTGATAATCGGAGAGAAAGTATCTGTCCGTCATCAACAGGCCGTTCCAACCCCACACCCATTTGTCGTTCAGGGTGAATTGTCCGGCGGTCTCGAAGGCGCCGCGAAAGTCTTTGGTAGATGGGCTACCGACGCCCTCGTTGTTGAAGGCACTCGGATCGGTCTGGAAAACGCCGGCGGCTTTGACGGAGTAGGAGCCGTCGATCAGGCGCTGGCGCCATATTCCTTGGAATAATGGCCCTTCCTTTGTCGTGAGCATTGACGAAAGCGTCAGGTCGGAGCTGGGCGTTACAGCCCAGAAATAGGGTATCTCGATGCCGCCGCCGTAGATCGTCGAATATGTCAAGACCGGATACAAAAGTCCGCTCTTGCGCGCCACTGACGGATCGGGCGCCGACATGAACGGAAAATACAGGAGCGGCATGCCGAAGAATTCGACCCGCGCATCCTCGAAATAGATCATCTTCTCGTTGTTGTCGTGGATGATCCGGGCAGCCTGGATCTGCCAGAGCGGGGGCTTCTTCGGGTCGTCTTTACACGGCTCACAGGCGGTATAAACGCCGTTCTGCATCACCGTATACCTGCCGCTGACGCGGTCAGCGCGCGTCGCGGCAAACCGAGTATCGTTTTCCGTTTCAAGTCGCAGGGAGTTGACGAAGCCGTCGCGGTAATCCTGCGTCAAATCGATGAACTGCCCATAGGTGATCTTGCCGTCCGGCTCGGTTATCCGGACGTTGCCGCGCGCTTGCAGACGCTTCGTTTTTTGATCGTAGGTGACCTCGTCGGCCTCAACGGTTGAACCGTCGTAATATAATTGGACGTTGCCGACGGCTGAGACCGTGTTGTTGTTGTAGTCGTATCTTATTTCGGTGGCCTGGACGAGCATCGGCGCGTCGGGTGGCTGCGCCGGCGGCTTCGGCGGCACCGGCCGCTCCGGAAAATGCAGCAAGTTGTTGACGGCTTGCTGCGCCGAAGCTTGCGGCGACACCAACAGGCAATCGGCGGCAAACGCCAACAGCGCCGCGGCGATTGCGATGCTCAGCGCGCTGAACGCTCGACGACCAAACGATACTGACACCAGGCGAGGCGGACGCGTCACTATCCGTCCTCCTGGTGCAGCAGCGCGACGAATCCGGTAAGACTGCCGACGAGCACTGGAATCCATGCCGCCAGCACCGGAGAGAGCAACTCCGCTTTGGCCATGTCTTCGGTGAATTTCGACAGCACGAATAGCATAAAGCCGGCGGCGATGCCGCTGAGTACCATCTTTTGCACGCCGCCGAAGCGGAACAGCCGCAAACTCACCGAGGCGGCAAGCAGAACCATGGCGGTCAGCAGGAAGGGGCGCGAGAGCAATTGCTGATATTGCAGGCGGTAACCGGCCGCGCCTAATCCGGCCCGATCGGCCAACTCAATGTATGACGGCAGCTTCCAGAACGGCACCGTTTCCGGCGTCGCGAAGCTTTCTCTGACCTGCTCGATCGTCAAGTTCGTCGGGACGCGATAGGTGTCCTCGGTTATCGGCGGCTTGTCGCTCGCGTAAATTCGCGCGTCCGCCAATCGCCAATATCCTTCGTCGAGCGTGGCGCTCTTCGCCTCGATCCGATTCTTGAAGGTTCCGGAGCCATCGAAGGTGTAAACGCTCACGCCGCCGAGCCGGGAGCCCTGCTCTCGGCTGGAGGTGGCGTTGATGATGGAGGCGCCGTCGGCGCTGCGCTGACGTACCCAGAAGCCCCCGGTGTTTTCTTGCAGCGCCGACGCCGGAACCTCACCCATCATTTCCGCTTCGAGGCGTTTCGAGCGCTCGTGCATGATTGCGGCGAGCGGGTTGTAGAGCGCCGTCGCGGCGATGCCCAAAACGAATGCCATGACCATCGAGGGGGCGACGAATTGCCAGGCAGACACCCCCGCCGCGCGTGCGACGACGAGCTCAAGCCGGCGCGATAGCGTGAGATAACACGACATCGCGCCCACCAGCACTGCAAACGGCAGAATACGTTCCGAAAGCTGGGGAACGCGAAATGCCGATATCTGCGCGAGCAGGAGCGCGGTGGCCTTGGGCCAATCCGACGCGCGCCGCAGCAGTTCAAGATAATCGATCATCGCCGCCAGCGTGACGACGCCGGCAAACGTGCCGACGACCGATGTGAGAAAGCGCATCGCGAAGTAACGAGCGAGGGTGCCGACAATCATCGCTGCCCCTCAGCGCGCCGCGGCATTGGCGATACGCTCGCCAATTGCTGCCGGGGCGCGATTGGCACGGCCTTCGGTCAGGGAGCGGACGAACCATCCCTTGGTAGCGAACAAAATGAAAACGAATTGGCCGCCGCCGGTGATAGCGGTCCATGTGCGGGACACCCCCGCCAACCACCTTACACGGACCAAGCCGACGCGGGTGATCGCAAAGCCACCAAAAAGCAAGCCACAAACGCAGCGGCCGATTGACCCCATCGGACTAGACACCCCCGCAGATGGGCCCCTAAGGCCGCTCCGGCCGCGCGGCGCGTACGCCCCGTTTAGCCGAGTTCCCCTCACGACTGCGATTGATGCTTTCACATAATGGCCCTGCCAAGGCAAAGCCGTTGAAATTCCTAAGCTAAGGATTGCTAAGGGTTAAGGGATTCTATCCACACGCGTGGGCGGCTCTGCCGCATTTGACAGGATGCCGCTTTGCAACAGGCCAGTCGTCCGGTCCATATGAAGGGCTGGAAACTTGCGCTTTTTGACCAAGAAGGATTTTCGATGCCCGTTTCGCTTAAAATCGGTTTTCGTGGTTTCGATCGGCCGCGCGGCGTTCTTGTTGTGTTCTGTGGAGAAGGACTGAAGTTCGGCCCGAAAACCCAGCAACTCCTGGCGCCGATTGGCGATCTTTTCCGCCGGGCGGCCGCCGCTGACCGTTTTACCGCAAAGAACGGATCCACACTCGATATCATTGCCCCCGGCGGTCTCGACGTTCCACGCCTTGTGGTGATCGGCACCGGCAAGGAGCGCGATCTCAAGGGCCGCGATCTCGTCAAACTTGGCGGTAGCGCCATGGGCGCGGTGCCCAAGGGCGCGCCGCAGGCAACCATCCTGGCCGAGTTTGCGTCGGGATCCCTCAAAGGCGAGCAGATTGCCGATCTCGTCCTCGGAGCGCGCCTGCGCGCCTACGCGTTTGATCGGTACAAAACCAAAAAGAAAGAAGACGACGAAGGTGCCGCAAACGTGGAGGTGAGTTTCGCATGCGCCAACGCCGCCGCCGCCGAGAAGGCTTGGGCCAATACCTCGGGCGTCGCCGAAGGGGTCGTGTTGGCGCGCGACCTGATCAACGAGCCCGCCAATGTGCTCTACCCAGCCGAGTTCGCCCGGCGCGCATCGGCTTTGCGCAAACTCGGCGTGATCATCGAGGTTCTCGACGTTCCCGCGATGAAAAAGCTCGGCATGGGCGCCTTGCTCGGTGTCGGCCAGGGCTCGTCGCACGAACCGAAGCTCGTCGTCATGCGCTGGAACGGCGGCAAGCGCGCCGCCGATCCGATTGCCTTCATCGGCAAAGGCGTGTGCTTCGACTCCGGCGGTATCTCGATCAAGCCGGCGCAAGGCATGGAGGACATGAAGGGCGACATGGCGGGAGCCGCGTGTGTGGTCGGCGTTATCCACGCGCTTGCCTCGCGGAAGGCCAAAGTCAACGCCATCGGCGCCATCGGCCTGGTCGAGAACATGCCGGGCGGCCGCGCGCAACGGCCCGGCGATATCGTTACCACCATGTCCGGGCAGACCATCGAAGTCATCAACACCGATGCCGAAGGCCGCCTCGTGCTTGCCGACGTGCTGCACTACGTCAACAAACGCTTCAAGCCGCGCTTCATGATCGATCTGGCCACGCTGACCGGGGCGATCATGGTGGCGCTTGGACAAGAGTATGCCGGGCTGTTCTGCAATGACGACAAGCTCTCGGAACGGCTGATCAAGGCCGGCGAGGCGACGGGGGAGCGCGTGTGGCGAATGCCGCTTGGCCCGGAATACGACAAGATCATCGACTCGAAATTTGCCGACATGAAGAACACCGGCGGACGCTGGGCGGGCTCGATCACCGCCGCGCAGCTACTTAAGCGCTTTGTCGGTGAAACACCTTGGGCCCACCTCGACATTGCCGGAACCGCGCTCGGTTCGCCGCAAAATGAAATCAACCGGAGCTGGAGTGCCGGCTGGGGCGTGCGCTTGCTCGATCGTCTGAGCGAAAGTTATTACGAGCGTTGATTTCACCGCGGATCAATATCGCTGTCGTGACCGAGATTCTCTTCTATCATCTGAAAGGGCAAACCCCCGAACAGGTCCTGCCCACGCTCCTGCACAAATCGCTCGATCGCGGCTGGCGGGTCGTGGTCCAAGGCACCACGGAAGAGCGCATGGAAGCGCTTGATGCTCACCTTTGGACGTGGCGCGATGACTCGTTTCTTCCGCACGGGACTTGGCGCGATGCGGAGGCTGCCGAACATCCGATCTTGCTGACCATCGACGATAAAAATTTAAACAATGCCGTCATCCGGTTCCTTGTCGAAGGGGCCGACATGCCGGCAAATGTGGCAGCCTATGAGCGCGTCGTCCTCATTTTTGACGGTGACGACGATGAGGCGCTTGACGCCGCGCGGGCGCATTGGACGAGCGCCAAAGCGGCCGGTTTGGAGGCGACTTATTGGCGGGCCGACGAAAAGGGCACCTGGCGCCGTCAGGCCTGATTGACCCTTTGCAGGTCATTTGCAATTTTTTGCCATAACATCCTGAAGATAAATGGTTTTTCTGTCTTAATCATTTGCGCAAAGAGACCATCGCGAAATCGTTTTTCTGATACTATATTTTTTGCTTAAAGCGTTCACCGTAAGCTATATAGTGTTGTTCCATGAATAAGCGTTCAGTAAAGAGCCGCGTCGTCAAGGAGCGCGACGCAGGCCATGTTCGTAAGGCGGTTTCGCGGCCGGTTTCTGACAAACCTGAGCCGAATAACGGCGTACATATTGCCGCCATAACGATGCCGTCCCAAGTCGCAGTACGCCCGCCGCTGTTACGAGCGCACAAATTCCGCGTCGGCCAAACGGTCCTGTACACCTCCAGTCCCATAAGCCGTCCCGGTGCAAGCGGTACCTACAAGGTCGTCAAGTTGTTGCCGTCCGACGGCGATGACTATCAATACCGCATCAAAAATCCCGGCGAAGCGTTTGAGCGCGTGGCGAAAGAAAGTCAGCTCGAACTCGATCATTGACGCGCGGCTCGTTCACGTGCCGCCAGTGAGTCGCGGCCGAAAGGCCGCTGGCATCTTTCCGGTCAGTCGGTCATAATTCTCGACTAATCCGGCCTGCCCGGTCGAGGCGGAGTTGATGGATGTTCGGCGCTGGCGGCGAGATCGTCACCTCGGCATTGAAGTTGTGGCTGTTGGCCGGATCGGCCGCTTTTCTGATCGGTTTCTATCTGCTTGCATACTCGCTGCCGGAATATGTGATCGGCCGGGCGTTACGCGCAGGATTTGTTGTCGTCGGCGCCGGGCTCGGCGCGGTCATGGCGTGGGCGCTCCTTGACTCCACTTTTTCCAGCGATCGCAGCTCCGAGCGGCGCGCGCTGGTCGTTCGCGCTGAGCAACTGGACGCGCAAGCGCTTGCTCCCGGCTCCTCGCTTGCGTGTCTTGACGCCGTAGCGGGGGCGGCGGTCGAAACCGCGTGCGAGAAGGTAGTGTTCACCTCGCCGGCAAACGTGGCCGCCGCTACAGCTTTCGTCGCGCATCGGCTTGAATTGTTCACAGCCATGCTTGCTTATGGCAAACGCGGCGCGGCGGACATTGACAATTTGCTGCGGCCGCTGCGCCGCTCACTCGAGGCGGATCGCTTTGGGTTTTTGGCGCATGTGCTGGCGCTCCGCGACGGCTGCACCAGCGCGAATTGCAAAGCGCTAGCGCTGCTCGACGATCCGGCGCACGTGCGCGCGAACCTAAGCGCCAAAACCTTTGACCACTACGTCGAGCATTATGCGGAAATCTGGGCGAAGTCCCCTGAAGGCGCGGTCGTTGGGGCCCTTCAACCGAGCGGACAACCGCCGCACAAGTTCGTCAATATTGATTTTCCGACGGCCGACTCAATCCCTCCGGTCAGCATTATGAATCCCGAGCCGACGGGACCGGTCTTGGCCGGAGTGGCGGCCGCCGCGGCGGCCAATCCCAATCCGCAGCCGGCAAACGCGCCGGGCGCCCGACGTGCGCGCAAGTCCGCAGCGAGTGCCGCGCCGCCGCAAGCGCAGGCGCAGCCGGTGGGCGCGAATGCGGGGCCGACCGAGCCGATCTGGCCGGAACCAGTTCCGCCGCCTCCGGCGAGCGGCGCTGCGGCTAACGGGCCGGTGCGGCTCGCACCGGCGTCGCGGGCGCAATGAATTGACGGCACTTCGCGCGGCCACGCCACTTCATCGCAATGTTTAAATCCGTTCTCATTGCCAATCGCGGCGAGATCGCCTGCCGGATTGCGCGCACCGCCAAAGCTCTTGGCATGCGAACCATCGCGGTCTATTCGGCCGCGGACGAGCATGCGCTGCATCGCCGGCTGTGCGACGAAAGCTACTTCATCGGGCCGGCCGAACCGCGCGAGAGCTATCTCTCCATTGAGCGCTTGATCGAAGCGGCGAAATTGGCCGGCGCAGAATGCGTTCATCCAGGATACGGCTTCCTGTCCGAAAGCGGCGATTTTGCCGAAGCGTGTGCGCACGCGGGACTGGTGTTTGTCGGGCCTCCGGCGGCGGCCATCCGGGCGATGGGATTGAAGGATCGCGCCAAGGCGTTGATGGAGAAGGCCGGAGTACCGGTCGTGCCCGGTTACCACGGTGAGCGACAAGAGCCTGCGTTTCTCAAGGACGCGGCCGAGGCCATCGGATATCCGGTTTTGATCAAGCCTGCGGCCGGTGGCGGCGGACGCGGCATGCGCCGCGTCGAGCGCGCCGCCGATTTTGCCGACGCGCTTAAGGCTGCGGTTCGCGAGACCGCGTCGGCATTTGGCTCAAGCCGTGTGCTCATCGAGAAATACGTGAACGCGCCGCGCCACATTGAAATCCAGGTTTTCGCCGACAATCACGGCAACACCATTCATCTCGGCGAGCGCGATTGCTCGCTGCAGCGCCGTCACCAGAAGGTCATCGAGGAAACGCCGGCGCCCGGCATGACGGATCGCCTGCGGGCGAAGATGGGCGCCGCGGCGGTAGAGGCTGCACGCGCCGTGGGTTACGCCGGCGCCGGCACGGTCGAGTTCGTTGCCGACGGCAGCAGCGGATTGCGGGAAGACGGCTTCTGGTTCATCGAAATGAATACGCGGCTGCAGGTCGAGCATCCGGTGACCGAAGAAGTCACCGGGCTCGATCTGGTGGCTTGGCAGTTCCGCGTTGCTGCGGGCGAGCGGCTGCCGCTCGCGCAGTCCGAAGTTCACTTCGAGGGCCATGCCGTTGAAGCGCGGGTTTATGCCGAAGATCCGGAAAACGGGTTTTTGCCGTCGACCGGAAGGATCGTGGGGCTCGAGCTACCCGCCGCAATACGGGTGGAAAGCGGCGTAGAGGCTGGCGGCGAGGTCAGTCCGTTCTACGATCCGATGATCGCCAAGCTCGTCGCGCACGCAGCGACCCGTGAAGCGGCCCTTGACCGGATGACGCATGCGCTTGACGCCACGTTGGTCGCCGGCGTGCGCACCAACGTCGCCTTTCTCCGGGCTTTGTGCGCGCTCAGCCGATTTTCGCCAGGGCCGGTTCGATACCGGTTACATCGATCGCAATCTTGCCGCGCTCGGCGCCGTGCCCCGCCGGGGTGCGGACGTTGGCGCGGCTGCGCTCGGCGCTGCACGCTTGCTGGCTCAGCAACAGCGCCAAAACCCGGCGGAAGACGAGGCACCGGGCGACGCGTCGCCCTGGGCCGCCCGGGACGGATTTCAGCTCACCGGCATCCGCTCACTCACGGTTCCGATTGCGGTCGACGGCGAGCGCAAGGATGCGGTCGTCACTTACGGCCAAGACGGCATGAAGGTTGTCGTCGACGGCTTCGTGCCCGCGGCTGACGCGAAAGCGTTCGCAGCGCATGGCGAAGCCTATGTCGTGCGGTGCGGGCGCCAGACGCGGGTGCGTCTGCAGGATTTTTCCGCCGCCGTCACCGATTCGGCAAGCGGCGACGGTACCGTCCGAGCGCCGATGCACGGCAAGGTGCTGGCGCTCTTTGTTCGGCGCCGGCGATTCCGTCGCCCGCGGCCAGCGCCTTGCGGTGCTTGAAGCCATGAAGATGGAGCACACGCTGCGTGCGCCGGTTGCCGGTATTGTGAAGGAAGTCGTGGTCAGCGAGGGCTCGCAAGTTGCGGAAGCCGCGAAGATCATGCTGATAGCGCCGGACAAGGACGAGTAAGCCAGAATCTATGACACTGCATCTCATAAAGCTGTGCGTCGGCTGCGATTCCGTGCGCGATCTTGAAGATTGGATCAGACAAAAGCGGAAGGAGAAGCGCAAGCGCAGCGGCAAGCCGGAACACATCCACCGCACACGGATGGTGCCGAAGCGTGCCGCGGAACTTACCGACGGCGGGTCTCTTTATTGGGTGATCCGCGGCGAAATCTCATGCCGTCAGCGAATACTCGACGTCCGGCCATTCCGCGACAAGAATGGGGTAGGGCGCTGCGCGCTCGCGCTTGATCCCAAGGTCGTGCTGGTTGAGCCGCGGCTGCATCGCGCGTTTCAAGGCTGGCGCTACCTCGTTGTAAAAGACGCGCCCCGCGACTTGGCGAAGGCCGCGCCGGGCGCCGCCGCCATGCCGGAAAAAATGCGGCGGGAGTTGCGCGAACTCGGCCTGATGTAAGCCGGCGCCGGCGACGCCGCCCTTGCCGTCAAAGTCGTTGCAAAGCCATAATCCCGGCCACTGCGGGCGTTGGCAGGGCGCGCAGATCTTTGCGGGAGCCACAGATGATTATTGGAAATGAAGCCGATGTTACCAAAGCGGTCTTAAGCGAGCTCGCCCGCGCACCAAACCCGCGTTTTCGCGAGATCATGGGAGCCTTCGTGCGCCATCTCCACGACTTCGCCCGCGAAGTAAAATTAACCGAGGAGGAATTCCAGGCAGCCGTCGGCTACATCGTGGCGCTCGGCAAACATACCAACGAAAATCATAACGAGGCGGTGCTGATGTCGGGCACGCTCGGTCTCTCGGCCCTCGTCTGCCTGCTCAACAACGGCGACCGTGGCCAGACGGAGACCGACGCGAGCCAATTGGGTCCGTTTTGGCGCCTCGATTCGCCGCTGACGGAGAACGGCGGGTCGATCATGCGCTCGCCGACGCCGGGGCCGGCCCTGTTCGTCAATGCGACGTTTCACGACGTGAACGGCAAGCCGATTGTCGGGGCGGACGTCGACATCTGGCAATCTTCGCCCGAGGGCTTTTACGAGAACCAGGACCCCCAGCAGGCCGACATGAACCTGCGCGGAAAATTCAAAACCGACGCAAATGGCGCCATCAGCTTCCGCAGCGTTAAGCCGGCCGGTTATCCGATACCGGTCGACGGACCGGTCGGCCAGCTTTTGCGCGCGCAGGGCCGGCACAATATGCGCCCGGCGCATCTGCACTTCCTCGCCTTCAAGGACGGCTTCAAGACCTTGATTTCCCAGCTTTATGTGCCCGACGACAAATACATCGATTCCGACGTGCAATTCGGGGTCACCCGACATCTGATCGGCAAGTATGTGCGCCATGACCAGGCGCGGTCACCGGATGTGCCGCCGCCTTGGTATTCGCTCGATCATACTTTTGTAATGGAACGGGGCACCGCGCGCCTGCCAAAACCGCCGATCAGCGGCAAAGCGCACGGCGAGCGACCGCAAATTCCACATCTCGAGTCTGCGTAAATTTAACGGGCGATTTTGACGCCGACGTTATCAATCAGCCGCGTCTTGCCGATGCGCGCCGCCACGAGAAGCCGGACAGATCGGCTGCCCGTCTGACCGAGCGGCGCCAGCGTGATCGCATCGCGCGCTTCGAGATAATCGAGGGAAAAACCAGCGGCCTTAATCGCCGCGCGCCCATGCGCCATGACATCCGCTGCGGATTTCCCGTGCGCGATGTCGGCGGCGCATCGATCCAGCACCTGGTGAAGGGTCGGAGCGAGGGCGCGCTCCTCGGCCGACAGATAGCGGTTCCGCGAAGACAGCGCGAGCCCATCCGCCTCACGCACGGTAGGGGCACCGACGATATGCGTCTTCAGGCCGAGGTCCCGTGCCAGCCGCCTGACGACAATCAGCTGCTGGTAGTCCTTCTCACCGAAGACGGCGATGTCGGGTTCGCATTGAATCAATAGCTTGGCCACCACAGTTGCCACGCCGGCGAAGAAATGGGGCCGGAAGGTATCCTCGAGGCCGGCAAGCGCCGGACCTTCAGGAATGATCCGCGTCGCCGAACCGGCCGGATACATTGTTGCCGTTGAGGGCGCCCAAACCAGATCGGCCTTGGCGCCGCCAAGGGCCGCCATGTCCGCGGTCCAGGTGCGCGGGTAAGTCGCCAAATCTTCGTTCGCGGCGAACTGAGTGGGATTGACGAAAATTGATACGATCACGCGATCGGCACGGCGCCGCGCGAGATGCACCAAGGCGAGGTGCCCGGCATGGAGTGCTCCCATGGTCGGGACGAGCGCTGTGACGTCGCGGCGCGCGCGCCACGTGGCGATGACACGCTTGAGTGTCGGCACGTCGCGGACGACGCGCGGCCGATGCTGTTTCGATTCCGAAAACTGTTTGTTCATAACGTTGCCACGCAAGCACATGCCGCATCATTTGTCGTGCGCGCTCTCTTTAATGATTAACTTATCGACGCCGATGCTGTATCGTGAAGTTACACGTGGCAAGCCGGACAAAAGATTGTTCCGCGAGGTGGCGTCGCCATGTTGATGCAGGCGGATATCGGCAAGCCGTTGTCGGCCCATGTCGTCGTCCTGGGCAACGAAAAAGGCGGGACCGGCAAGTCGACGACGGCGATGCACGTTGCTGTCGCGCTACTGCAAGCCGGTCAGCGGGTCGCCACCGTTGATCTCGACTTTGCGGCAGCGCAGCTTCAGCCGTTACGTTGAAAACCGCGACGCTTGGGCGACGCGGGCCGGGGTAAAACTCGAACATCCCGAACATTATTGCGTGCCCCGCGGCGCCGGCGCCCGGCTCGACGAGATCGAGGCTCAGGAGTTCGATGCCTTTGCGGCTGCGGTGAGCGCCGTGGAGAGCAATTACGATTTCGTCGTCGTCGATACGCCTGGAATCGACTCCTACCTGATGCGGCTGGCGCACTCGATGGCCGACACCTTGATTACGCCGCTGAACGACAGCTTTGTCGATTTCGACGTGCTCGGTCAGGTCGATCCGCACACCTTCGAGCTGAACGGCGTCAGCCACTACGCGGAAATGGTACGGGAGGCGCGCCGCCAGCGGCGTCTGGTCGACGGGGGACTGACCGATTGGGTGGTCATGCGCAATCGTCTCTCCAGACTAGCCTCGCGCAATAAAAAGCTGGTGGGTGCCGGCGTCGAAGCACTTGGCCGGCAACTCGGCTTCCGCATCATCGATGGTTTTGCCGAGCGCGTGATCTACCGCGAGTTTTTCCCGCGCGGCCTTACCGCACTTGATCAGGTCGGCGAAAGCGCCCTCGGGCTTCGGGCAAAATCTTCGCATGCGAGTGCACGCGAGGAGATCAAGAGCCTGATCGAAGGGCTGAAATTGCCCGTCGACGAACGGGGTAAGCGACGCGCCGCAGCGCGCGCGGAATGGGCGGCGACGACGGGCAAACCCCTCGACACCCACGATTTGCTTGCCTGAAGTCGTCTGGTGGGCATGTTTGGCAGGCCGGCGCGGCTTGCGCGCGCTGGCCGCTCGCAACTCCGGCCCATTGCGCCGATTGGTCGAGGAGGCCACTTAAACCGAAGTCAAACCTTGGCGTAAAAGGCCGAGCCATGGCGAAATATCGGTCCGGGCATGTGCCGGCGCAGAATTCCGAGGCGGCGGGAGCCAATAATTTGGCCTCTTCGCGGACGGAAATCGACACGTTTCTCAATGAGGTTAAGTCGCTTGGCCCGGCAGCAAAGACTGGCGGCCGCGGCCGGTTATTGTTTGCGCTCGATGCCACCATGAGTTGACAGCCGACCTGGGACCAGGCCTGCGTGCTGCAGGCCGAGATGTTTCGCGAGGCCGCCGCCGCGGGAGGCCTCGACATTCAGGTTGTCTATTACCGCGGATTGGGCGAATGCCGTGCGTCGGCATGGGTCGGGGAGGCGCGGAAGCTCGGCGAGCTGATGTCGAGGATCGAGTGCCGCGGCGGACACACGCAGATTGCCAAAGTCCTGTCGCATGCGCAGCGGGAAAACGATAAGGCTCCGCTTGGAGCTTTGATCTTTGTCGGTGATGCGATGGAGGAATCACTGGACAATTTATGCGCCGGCGCCGGCGAATTGGGTTTGCGCAACGTTCCTGCTTTTATGTTTCAGGAAGGCTATGATCCGGTGTGCGAACAAGCGTTTCGTGAGATTGCGCGGCTTACGCGCGGAGCCTATTGCCGCTTTGCGCCTGGTGCCGCCGGTGAGCTGGGTGAGCTATTGCGCGCGGCGGCGGCTTATGCGGCTGGAGGCATGAAGGCCTTGGCGGCTCTGCAGGCCAAGCAGTCCTCAGGCGCATTGAAGCTCATCGAACAATTGAAATAGTCATGCCGATTATTCTTGGGGTGGTCGTACTCATCCTGCTGTTGTGGGCCGGCTCCGCCTTTTCCAAGGCGGACCCCAAACAGGCGGCGCGGCTCCTGCGTTACATCGGCGGCGGCGCGGCACTGATATTTTCCGCCTTTCTGCTGCTCAGAGGCGAGATCGGGGTCGCCATACCGATCGGCGCGGTCGGTCTGGGATTGCTCGGCTGGATCTCGTTGTGGCCGGCAAATCTGGCGAACCGCACGCAGAAGAGTACCGGCCGGGTTTCGCGGGTCCGCTCGGCTTTCCTCGAAATGGAGCTTGATCACGATACCGGCGCCATGCGCGGTTTCGTTCTCGCCGGGCGGTTCGAGGGTAAGTCGCTCGATACCATCGACTCGCCGACTTTGATCGGGCTTCTCGGAGAGATCGACGGAGACAGCCGCCAATTATTGATGGCGTATCTGGATCGCCGGGAGCCCGGATGGCGTGAACACGCGCAGCACGATGCGGCAGCGGGGAGTAGCCGCGACGCCGCGCCCAGCGGGAAAATGACGGAGCAGGAGGCTTATCAAGTCCTTGGCCTTCAGCCCGGGGCGACCGAG
The DNA here is from genome assembly GCA_963835195.1 of uncultured Alphaproteobacteria bacterium. Classification (GTDB taxonomy): domain Bacteria; phylum Pseudomonadota; class Alphaproteobacteria; order Rhizobiales; family Xanthobacteraceae; genus BOG-931. The sequence goes on along the minus strand of CAWIEY010000020.1, from coordinate 175,284 downwards.
CAGGAGATCGGGCGTGCTCACCGATCTCTCATGAAGAAACTGCATCCCGACCAAGGGGGGTCGACGTACCTTGCGGCCCGCGTCAATCAGGCCAAGGACGTGTTGCTTCGCCGCCATCGCTGAACACCCTTTACAAATACTCTCGGCGTGGCGCCCTGTCCGTGAATGACCCTCCCTCCGTGACCCGGTTGCGCCAGGTTTTGTGCTTGGAGCTTATGTTTGTAGAACCGCGCGGCCCTTTGCCCGCCTCGCGGGCAGGCCGCCTTGGCATTCGCTCTAGTTTTTAACTGCTATGCATTCGATGTCGTTCCGCTTGAGCAGCTTGCAGGCCGCTTCCGCCGTCGGTTTATCGAGGCCGACGAAGCGGGCGCGATAATAGGTCCTGGCGCCTTTTTGCACCCGCTCGGTGAACGGGTCGGCGGCGCCAAGCATCCCGGGAATTTTGAGTTGCGCCGCATTGAGATGTTGCTTGGCCTCGTTTTCGTCTTCGAAGGCTCCGACCTGAATAAGCCAGCCGCCGTTGCCATGCGCGGCGGTTGCCGGAGGAGCCGCCATCGACTCCTCGTTGGCATACTCGGGTTTCGGCTGTTCGGCTTTGGACGCGGTCGCGACGACGGGCGGCTCGGTTGACGCCACCACGATGGAGTTTTGCGCCGGCTCAAGCGCCGGAGCCCTTCGATTTGTTGCAACAGCGCCGCTTTGCGAAGCCGCGCTTGCCACCGGCACCAGCACCGGCATCGGCGCCAGCGCCGTCGTTTGCGGCGGCGCGGTGCGGTACGTGATCGTCCTCACCAAGACCGGATGGATCGGCTCGCTCGAGCCCAAGCTTGCGCGGGCGGCGGCTGCGGCCGGGGTCGCTGCGACGTCAGGGCGCGGCCGTTGCAGGACTTCTGGCGACGCTCGAGAAGTCAGTTTCGACGCGCGAAGCGACCCTGTTGGCGGTCACCGGCGCCGTACGCTGCAACGAAGCCAGGTTGGCAGCGGGGACCGGCGCCGTTCGCTGCAGAGACGCTTCCCGAATGTAGGCACTGATCAGTTGGCGCACATCAGCGTCGCGTTCGCCCGCCGAACGGCCGCCGAGGACGACGGTGAGAAGGTAGCGGCCGTCGCGATGCACCGAGGCCACGAGGTTGAAACCTGAAGCGCGGATATAACCGGTCTTTATGCCGTCGACGCCGCTAACCACCCCCAGCAAATGGTTGTGATTTCGCATTGCGCGGCCGTGATAGACGAACTTCTCGGTAGAGAAATATTTGTAATAGCGCGGGAACCGCTGTTGGATCGCGCGTCCGAGCAGGGCTTCGTCGCGCGCCGTGGTCACTTGGTCATCGTCGGGCAACCCTGACGCGTTGACATAGGTGGTGCGGCTCATGCCAAGGGCATGCGCTTTTTGTGTCATCAATTCCGCGAAATGAGCTTCGTCGCCGCCGAGATTCTCGGCGATGGTGACGGCGGCGTCGTTGGCGGATTCTGTCACCACCCCTTTGATGGCATCTTCGACGCTGATCGTTTGCCCGGGCTTGAGGCCGAGCTTGGTCGGCGCTTGCTCGGCGGCATGCTCGGAGACTCTGAGCTGCGTGTCCAGCCTGATCTTGCCGGCATCCAGCCGCTCGAACAGCAGATAGAGCGTCATGATCTTGGTGAGCGAAGCCGGATGCCGCGTCGCGTCGGCATTCGACGCGTGCAAGACCTCGCCGGAATTGCCGTCCACGACAATCGACGAAAAAGGTGGCGCATAGACTTCGGCGGAAGCGCGCACCGCGTGGCGGGCGTGACGATGGTACGCCAACGCGCCGGTCGAATGTGCTCATAACCAGTAGAGAGGCAAGGCCAGCCGCAAGACCCAGACCGCCGCGAAGCCGAAACGGCCCTCCCGAACGAATACAACTCATTACGCACCCCGTCCCCGATGCGCGTTGCGCTCCCAGCGGGCGCCCGCGCTGCCTGCTTCTTCTGACCACACGGCCCACCATCCGCGTTGCCCGGCTATCCAAACACGAAGCATTCCCCGACCCAGGACCGGCCATCGCGATGATGCGGTCCGTCACGCTAGGTGAACGCCGTTGCGAAAGCGTTAACCCATTTCGCTCCCGCCCGATCGGCTTTTCCCCCGCGAATTGTACACCGCTTGTATCGACTTGAGTTTATTTGTGCGGCGCAATATGTTAATGATCGATACTGGAAAAGGCCTTTTCAAGGCATCGGCCCCTCCCTTTGACACGGGCCAGGGCGCGAGACGCGCCGGAGAACCGCACCAATGACCACGGATCAGATGCAGAAGTTCGGCAAGGACGGCATGGATATGGCGATGGCGTCGTTCGGCGCGTGGAGCAAGAATGCGCAGGCGATTGCTTCCGAACTTGCCGATTATTCGAAGAAATCAATCGAGGGCTCCGCGGCCGCTTTGGAAAAGCTGATGTCCGCCAAGAGCCTCGATAAGGCCATGGAAGTGCAGAACGAATACCTGCGATCCTCCTACGAGGATTTTGTCGCGCAATCGGCTAAGCTGGGCGAGCTTTATGCCGCACTGGCCAAAGAAGCCTACAAACCGTTCGAAGGAATACTCGGTCAGGCAGCGTCGCTGAAGTGACGTTTGCCGGCTGTGGGATTGCGCGAACCAACGCTTCATCGCGTGTCATTGCCACCCGATTGAGCCGTTAGGATCGACTGCGCCGTGAACGGCTAAAGCGGCATTCTGCGAACTCACGCCCTCGACAGGACGGCTTCAAGCGCGGCCGCGATCCTGCCAAGACTTTGCTCGATGCGCCCCAGCCGAAAGGCGATGTGCTCAAGGGCATAAGCCGACCGCTTGTCGGCGGACGGCAGGCTTTGGGCATCGTAATCGGGTATAAAGTCCTGCTGTAAATCGCGCAGGATTCTCGCGCGGCGCACGGGGTCGACCATGATAGTCTCCTGTCGCCCGGCGAAATGCATAACTGAGTCGGCCACCAGGCCCAAATCGGACGGTTGGTCCGGGTCTTGCCGGTGTTCCTTGCAAGTGTGTTGCCACATGTGGAACCCGAAACGGCCAAAAACTATATTAGAGTATCCGCAATGGCCGGGCGGGGGCGCCGATCTTGGCAGGTCCCCGCGCCCGTTCGGCCAGGCGCAGTTACCGGGATCCGGACTAGACGAAGCAATGCGGAAAGATGATGCCACACGACAGCGGCCGGTCCGGCTGGCGAACGACGACCGCAAACATAAGAACGACCAGAGCGGGCCGGGGACTGCCGTCATTACCAAGACGCGCCCGCAGACCAAGCGGCCGAGCCTCTATCGCGTGCTCCTGCTCAACGACGACTACACGCCGATGGAGTTCGTGGTGCATGTGCTGGAGCGATTCTTCAACAAGGATCACGAGAGCCGCGCATCGTATCATGCTGCATGTCCACCAGCACGGCGTCGGCGAATGCGGCGTCTTCACCTACGAGGTGGCGGAAACCAAAGTGACGCAGGTCATGGAATTTGCGCGCAAGCATCAGCATCCTCTGCAGTGCATCATGGAAAAGAAGTGATCCGGGGGAACGGCCAACACAAACTGGAAATGAGACCTTGAAATGCCCACGTTCTCGCGCAGTCTCGAACAGGCGCTGCACCGCGCCTTCAAGCTCGCCAACGACCGGCATCACGAATACGCCACGCTCGAGCATCTGCTGCTGGCCCTGATCGACGATCAGGACGCGGCCGCGGTGATGCGGGCCTGCAATGTCGACCTGGACAAGCTGCGCCGCAGCCTGGTCGCGTATCTCGAAGCGGAACTGGACAACCTGGTGATCGACGGCGAGGAAGACCAAGCCGACCGCCGGCTTCCAGCGCGTGGTCCAGCGCGCCGTGATCCATGTGCAATCTCCGGCCGCGAGGAGGTGACCGGCGCCAATGTGCTGGTCGCGATCTTCACCGAGCGCGAGAGCCATGCCGCCTATTTCCTGCAGGAGCAGAACATGACGCGCTACGACGCGGTCAACTACATCAGCCACGGCATCGCCAAGCGGCCGGGCATGTCGGAAGCCCGCCCGGTGCGCGGCTCCGACGAGGACGACGACACCAAGAACGGCGACGAGCCGAAGAAGAAGGGCGAGGCGCTCGAGGCCTATTGCGTCAACCTCAACGAGAAGGCGCGCGAGGGCAAGATCGATCCGCTGATCGGCCGCGACGCCGAGGTCAGCCGCACCATCCAGGTGCTCTGCCGCCGCCAGAAGAACAATCCGCTGTTCGTGGGCGATCCCGGCGTCGGCAAGACCGCCATCGCCGAAGGGCTGGCGCGCAAGATCGTCCACGGCGAAGTGCCGGAAGTGCTGCGCAACGCCACCGTGTTCGCGCTCGACATGGGCACGCTGATCGCCGGCACGCGCTATCGCGGCGATTTCGAGGAGCGGCTCAAGCAGGTGATCAAGGAGCTGGAGGCTTATCCGGGCGCCATCCTGTTCATCGACGAGATCCACACCGTGATCGGCGCCGGCGCCACCTCGGGCGGCGCGATGGACGCGTCCAACCTGCTCAAGCCGGCGCTGGCGGCGGGCACGCTGCGCTGCATCGGCTCGACCACCTACAAGGAATACCGCCAGTATTTCGAGAAGGACCGCGCGCTGGTGCGCCGCTTCCAGAAGATCGACGTCAACGAGCCGACGGTGCCGGACGCCATCGAGATCCTGATGGGCCTCAAGCCCTATTTCGAGGATTACCACAAGCTCCGCTACACCGACGAGGCGATCAAGGCGGCGGTGGAGCTGTCGGCGCAATACATCAACGACCGCAAGCTGCCCGACAAGGCGATCGACGTGATCGACGAGTCCGGCGCCTCGCAGATGCTGCTGCCCGAAAGCCGCCGCAAGAAGACGATCGGCGTCAAGGAAATCGAGACCACCATCGCCAAGATGGCGCGCATTCCGCCCAAGTCGGTGTCCAAGGACGACGCCGAGGTGCTCCGCCATCTGGAGGAGACGCTCAAGCGCGTGGTCTACGGCCAGGACAAGGCGATCCATGCGCTGTCCGCATCGATCAAGCTGGCGCGCGCCGGCCTGCGCGAGCCGGAAAAGCCGATCGGCTGCTATCTGTTCTCCGGCCCGACCGGCGTCGGCAAGACCGAAGTCGCCAAGCAGCTCGCCGCCATCCTGGGCGTGGAATTCATCCGCTTCGACATGTCCGAATACATGGAGCGCCACACCGTGTCGCGCCTGATCGGCGCGCCGCCCGGCTATGTCGGCTTCGACCAGGGCGGGCTTCTGACCGACGGCGTCGACCAGCATCCGCATTGCGTGCTGCTGCTCGACGAAATCGAGAAGGCGCATCCCGATCTGTTCAACATCCTGTTGCAGATCATGGATCACGGCAAGCTGACCGACCACAACGGCAAGAAGATCGATTTCCGCAATGTGATCCTGATCATGACCACCAATGCGGGCGCGTCCGACATGGCGCGGGCGGCCTTCGGCTTCACGCGGCAAGCGCGAAGGCGACGACGAGGAGGCGATCAAGAGCTTGTTCACGCCGGAATTCCGCAACCGGCTCGATGCCATCATCACCTTCGCGCACCTGTCGCCGGAAGTCATCGCCATGGTGGTCGAGAAATTCGTGCTGCAGCTCGAAGCGCAGCTCGCCGACCGCGACGTCACCATCGAGCTGACCGACGAGGCGACGCAGTGGCTGGTCGCCAACGGCTATGACGAGCTGATGGGCGCGCGGCCGATGGCGCGCGTCATCCAGGAGCACATCAAGAAGCCGCTGGCCGACGAGGTGCTGTTCGGGCGCTTGAAATCGGGCGGCCATGTCCGCGTCGTCGTCATCACCGACGAGAACGGCAGGAGCCAAGCTCGGCTTCGAGTATCCCGATGGTCCGGTGACGCCGCGGCCGGAAAAGCTTCCCGAGCCGCGCCGGGCCAAGAAGCGCCGCGCCTCGCCGCGGCGTAAGCCGCCGGGCGGCGGCCCGGGCGGCAACTCGCCGCCGCGCCGCGGCTCGGTGCCGAAGGTGCCGCTGGTCAAGGCCTAAAGCTGCGCGACTGCCGGCTGGGGCGCGGGGTGTAGCGACCCGCGGCGGATGAACGTAAACGCCGCGACCGCGCCGAGCATTTCGCCAATGCCGCCGCCGATATAAGCGGGCACCAACCCGCGGACGATATGCCCGCTGGCGTCGGCGCTGCCGGCAAACACGGCAAAGACCGCGCCAAGCACCGCAACCCCGAGCGTCGCGCCGACCATGCGCGCGGTGTTGACCAGGCCGGACGCCGTGCCCGAGCGCGCGGCAGGCACGTTGGCGACCGCAACCGCGTTGACCGGCGCGGTGTTCAGGCCAAGCCCGCAACCGATCACCAGCAGCGCCGCTTCGATGAGCGCGAAACTGTCGTTCAGCGCGATCAGCGCCAGCATGAACAAGCCGGCTCCCATCGACGCCATGCCGGCGGTCATGGGCAGCCGCGGTCCGAAGCGATTGGCGATCCGCCCGGAAACTGCGACACGATCACGAACGTCACCGACATCGGCAACAGTTCGAAGCCGGCGAGCAGAGCGCTGGCGCCGCGGACGGCCTGCAAATAAAGCGGCGTCAGGAACAGCATGGCGTACATGCCGAACGTCATCGCCGCGGCGATGCCGAGGCTTGCCGAGAACACGCTGTTCTTCAATATCGCCAGCGGCACCAGCCCGGCGTCCGATCTGCGCTTGACCATGCGAAAGAACAGCACGGCGGCGACCAGCGCGATCGCGAACGACGAGAAACTGTGCCGGCGACGCCCAGCCCCAGTGCGGACCTTCGATGACGCCAAGCGACAGCGCGCCGAGCGCTGCGATCGCCAGCGCCTGTCCGGGCACGTCGAGCGTGCGGCCTTTGGGATCCTTCGATTCCGGCACGGCGGTCAGCGCCAGCGCCGAGCGCGACGATGCAAATCGGCACGATCAACAAAAATATGCTGCGCCATCCGGCGGCGTCGACCAGGACGCCGCCGAGCGTCGGGCCGATCACGAACGCCAGGCCGTTGCAGCTTGCCCATAATACCCAATGCGCGCGTCCGCTCGCGCGTATCGGGATAGGCGACGGTGAGGATGGCGAGCGACGTCGGGATTTCCAGCGCCGCGCCGAGGCCGGCGATGCCGCGGCCGATGACCAGCACAGTCGCGTTCGGCGCCAACCCGCACACCAGCGAGCCGGCGGTGAACAGCACAATGCCGAAGACAAAAATGCGGCGCCGGCCGTAGATGTCGGCGAGAGCCGCCCGCGGTGAGCAGCAGGCTCGCGTAAACGAGATTGTAGGCGTCGACGACCCATTGCAGCACGCTGACACCGGCGTGAAGGCTCGCGCCGATCTGTTTGACGCGCAAGATTGACGACGGACGTGTCGATCTGCGCAATCAAAACGCCGAGCGACATGGTCAAGAGAATGAGTGTCCGGCGGTTCGCCGGCGCGCGACGCGAGTGTGTGCAATGGTCATGGTCACTGTTCGGCCTCCACGCTGTCCACGATTTCAAACGAAACGTTTGCACATGGGCGCGGTTGGGCCGGCGCTCAACAGCGAACAATTCGGCCGCGGCCGTAGTATTGCGGGTGGCGGCGACGCCGCGCGCGTATTACATTTCGCGTAGCGGGTTTCGAGAAGGAAGCTTTGCGATGACGGCCGATGTTCGCATTGCGGAAGTTGCGGCGCTGATCGGCGATCCGGTGCGCGCCAATATCCTGTCGGCGCTGATGGGCGGCCGGGCGCTCACCGCCGGCGAGCTGGTGTATGCCGCGGGTGTGTCGCCGCAGACGACGAGCGGCCATCTCGGCAAGCTGACCGAAGGCCGCCTGATCGCTTGCTTGAAACAGGGCCGTCACCGCTATTACCGGATCGCGTCGCCGCGGGTCGCCGAGATGTTGGAAGGCATCATGGCGGTCGTCGATCGACGCGCCGCCCCGCCACCGCCCGACATCCAAGCTCGATGACGCCATGCGCGTGGCGCGCACCTGCTACGATCACTTCGCCGGCAAGCTCGGCGTCAGCATTGCCGATTCGCTGTGCGCCCACGGCCACCTCGTTCTCACCGAGGAGGGCGGCGAGGTGACCGACAGCGGCCTTACGTTTTTCGAAAAATTCGGCGGCGATCTGCGCGCGGCGCAACGCCATCGGCGCATCTTCTGCCGTCCATGCCTCGATTGGACCGAGCGGCGGCCGCATATCGGCGGCAGCGTCGGCGCGGTTTTGGCGCAGCGTTGCTTCGATCTGAATTGGGTGACGCGGGTGCGCGGCGACCGCGCGCTGGCCATCACCGAGGCCGGGCGCCGCGGCTTTAACGACGCGTTCGGCGTCTTGATCTAGCCGGCCTCGGCTTGCAGAGCCTCGCGGCGGTGCAAGTTGCGCGCGAACCACAGCGCGAGGAGCGGAAATCCTATTGCGGCGATGACGAACAACGGCGCTGCGCCGAGCCGATCGATCACCAGCGCGCCCACCGCAACGCCCGCCGTTTGTCCGATATAGAGCGCGGCGGAAAAAATCGCGACCGCGGTGCCGCGCGCTTCCGGCGTCATCTGCGTGGCGTTGGTCTGCAGCGTATTGTGGAACATGTAGAAGCCGAGCCCGATGGCCGTGGTCGCGATCGGCGCCACTTGCCAGCTTGAGGCGACGGCAAGCGCAACGTAAGCGGCGGCGAGAACGAAGCCGCCGCAGATGGTCAGACGTATTGGTCCGAGCCAAACGACAAGCCGGCGCACCAATCCTGCATAGATCAAGCCCGCCGATGCCGAAAAACGCGACGGTGATGCCGACCAGCGTAAAGCTTAAGCCGAAGCGCGTGTGCAGATCGGCGCCGATATAGGCGAATGCCCCCCAGGCCAAAGCCGCCTCGATAAACGCCACCACGAGAATGCGGCGCGCGAACGGATTGGCCAGCACGGCCGCGTAATCGGCGGCGACGCCGCGCGCCGGCGCCGACGGATCCGCTGCTGCGCGCGTTCGCGGATCGGTGGCGAGCTCGAACACAAGCCCGGCGGCGGCCAAGGCGAACATGCCGGCGAGCACGAAGAATACGCTCCGCCAGCCGAGCCAATCGCCGAGGATGCCGCCGGCCGCCTGGCCGAACAACTGTCCGAGGATATAGCCGGATGCGTAGCGCGCCAGAATCGGTTGCCGCCGCTCGAACGGCGTCACGTCGCCGATATAGGCCATTGAGATCGGGATCACCCAGCCGGCGACCGCCCCGGTGGCAAGCCGCGCCAGCGCAAGCTGCGTGCAGCGAGCGCGCTCATTCCGCACAGCGCCACCAGCACGGCGGCCAGCGTGCTGGCGATGGCGACGATGCGATATTTGCCGAAGCGGTCGGCCACCGGCCCGGCGACGAATTGGATGAGACCGTGCGTGACGACGTAAGTGGTGACGACAATCGCCGCGATGCCGACGGTCGTGCTGAAGTCGGCGGCGATCTGCGGCAGGAGCGAGTCGGTGACGCGAACTTGCGCCTGGCTGGCGAAACCGGCCGCCGCCAATCAGCACGATGGATCGCGTCGGCGTCTTGGCGCGCGATGAAGGCGGATGTCTCGGCGAGGGAGGACACGTCGCGGGAAGCTCGAACCTTGAGCGCGTAAGGCGAATGGGGCGTCCACGTTGACAGCGTGGGCGGCACGGGTTTCTTAGGGCAGCGTTGGCGAAGTGGAAACCCGTTTTCTGATGAATACGCGCTGCGTCGATTGCTGACATGCAGCAGAAGCAAACCGATGGCCATTGACAAGACCTATCAGCCTGCCGCGGTCGAGGGCCGCATCTATGCGGCCTGGGAGAACGCCGGCGCGTTCCGCGCCGGACGGCCCGAGCGCGCCAAGGCGGAACCTTTCTGCATTGTCATTCCGCCGCCGAACGTGACCGGCGCGCTGCATATGGGGCATGCGCTCAACAATACCCTGCAGGACATTCTCTGCCGCTTCGAGCGCATGCGCGGCAAGGACGTGCTGTGGCAGCCCGGCACCGATCACGCCGGCATCGCCACCCAGGCGGTGGTCGAGCGGCAATTGATGGAGCGGCAGGAGCCGGGCAGCCGCGCCATGGGCCGCGAGGCGTTCATCAAACGCATCTGGCAATGGAAGGCGGAATCCGGCGGCGCGATCATCGGCCAACTCAAACGGCTCGGCGCGTCCTGCGACTGGTCGCGCGAGCGCTTCACCATGGACGAAGGCCTTTCGCGCGCCGTGGCGAAAGTGTTCGTCGCGCTGTATCGCGAAGGTCTGATCTACAAGGACAAGCGCCTGGTCAACTGGGACCCGACGCTCGAGACCGCGATCTCCGATCTCGAAGTGCAACAAGTCGAGACCAAGGGCTCGCTCTGGCACATCAAATATCCGGTCGAAGGAACCGACGAATTCATGGTCGTCGCGACCACGCGGCCCGAGACCATGCTCGGCGATACCGCGGTCGCCATTCACCCGGACAATGAGCGCCTCAACGGTTTGATCGGAAAGACCGCGATCCTGCCGCTCGTCAACAAACGCATTCCGATCGTTGGCGATACTTACGCAGATCCGGAAAAAGGGACCGGCGCGGTGAAGATCACGCCGGCGCACGACTTCAACGATTTCGAGGTCGGGCGGCGGCACGATCTGCCGCTGGTCAGCGTGTTCGACGAACAAGCGCGCCTCTCGCTCAACGGCAATGACGACTTTCTCCGTGGCGCGGAGCCTGACGCAGCGCTCATGGCGCTCGATGGCGTTGCGGCGACAAAAGCCCGCAAGCGCGTTGTCGAGATGCTGGAAGAACGCGGCCTGCTCGACAAAATAGAGCCGACCGTCCATGCCGTCCCGCATGGCGACCGCTCCGGCGCGGTGGTCGAGCCGTTTCTGACCGATCAATGGTACGTCGACGCCAAGACATTGGCGCAGCCGGCGATCAGTGCGGTTCGCCACGGCCATACCAAATTCGTCCCGCCGCAATGGGAGGCGACGTTCTTCAATTGGATGGAGAACATCCAGCCCTGGTGCATTTCCCGGCAAATCTGGTGGGGCCATCAGATCCCGGCCTGGTACGGTCCGGACGGGAAGATTTTTGTCGCCGAGAATGAAGACGACGCGGTTGCCGACGCGCTCGCGCACTACACCGACATCGAAGAGATCACGGTGGAGGAGGGGCACGACATCGCCGCCGACCCCGCACGCCGCGCGCGTTTTGCCAACGAATATTTGCACCGCGACGAAGACGTGCTCGACACCTGGTTCTCCTCGGCGCTGTGGCCGTTCTCGACGCTCGGCTGGCCGGAGAAGACGCCCGAGCTCAAGCGCTATTACCCGACCAGCGTGCTGGTGACCGGCTTCGACATCATCTTCTTCTGGGTCGCGCGCATGATGATGATGGGACTGCACTTCATGAAACAAGTGCCGTTCCCGGCCGTCTACATCCACGCGCTGGTGCGCGACGCCGCCGGCGCCAAAATGTCGAAGTCGAAGGGCAATGTCATCGATCCCTTGGCGCTGATCGACCAGTACGGCGCCGACGCCTTGCGCTTCACGCTCGCCGCCATGGCGGCGCAGGGCCGCGACATCAAGCTCTCGGCCGAGCGGATCGCCGGCTATCGCAATTTCGCGACCAAGCTGTGGAACGCCGCGCGCTTTGCCGAAATAAACGGCTGCGCGCGCGATCCGGATTTCGATCCGCGCCGCGCCAAGGAGACGCTCAACCGCTGGATTGCGCACGAGCTGGCCAAGGCGGAAAGCGACGTTACCGCGGCAATCGAAGCCTACAAATTCAACGAAGCGGCGGCGGCGATTTATCGCTTCGTCTGGAATATCTACTGCGACTGGTATCTCGAGTTGATCAAGCCGGTGCTGACCGGTCCCGACGGGCCGGCGCGGCGCGAGACCCGCGCCGCCGCCGCCTGGGCGCTCGATGAAATTCTCAAGCTCCTGCATCCGTTCATGCCGTTCATCACCGAGGAGCTTTGGCGGGTCACTGCTCTGTCTCTACCCTCCCCCCTTGTGGGGGAGGGTAGGGAGGGGGGTGAGTTTACCGCGCCGGGTGCGCCGTTACCCCCCTCTCCATCTCTCCCCCACAAGGGGGGAGAGAGCAGACCGCTTCTCGCCTTGAGTGCGTGGCCGCAGCATGACGGACTCGATAACGCGGCAGCCGAGGCGGAAATCGGCTGGGTGATCGATCTGGTCAATGCGATCAGATCGGTTCGCGCCGAAATGAACGTTTCGCCTGCTTCGCCGCTGCCGCTGGTCTTGAGCGGCGTATCAGCCGAAACCCGCGAGCGTGCCGCCCGCTGGTCGGAATTCGTGCAGCGCCTGGCGCGCATCGCCGATATTTCTTTCGCCGAGAAGGCGCCGCAGGGCGCGGTCCAGCTCGTCGTGCGCGGTGAGGTGGCGGCGCTCCCGCTCAAAGGCGTGATCGATCTTGCCGCCGAGCGCGCGCGCCTCGCCAAGGAAATGGCCAAGTGCGACGCCGACATCGCCCGCGTCGACCAAAAGCTCGGCAACGCCGATTTTATCAAGCGCGCGCCCGAAGAGGTGGTCGAAGGCGAGCGCGAGAAACGCGAGGAAGCGCAGGCGCGCCGCGAAAAACTCGCTGAAGCGCTGGAGCGCCTGAAAGGCGCGGCGTGAACCGCGCCCAATCTTTGCCTAATCCGAAAATGCAAACTCGGGAAATTATGTGTCGCAAGCTCGATCGCTTCCGGTTTCGCTGACCCTTCTCTGGCTCATCGGCGCGGCGCTGCGGCTGCCGATCCTGGCGATACCGCCGGTCATTCCGGTGCTGCGCGGCGAGTTCAATCTGTCCGGCACGCAAATTGGCATTCTGACCGGACTGCCGGTCCTCCTCTTTGCCGTGGCGGCGATCGCCGGTTCGCGGCTCATTACCCGCATCGGCGCCGTGCCGGCCGTGGTGACGGGACTTGTCATCACGACGCTTGGCTCCGCGCTGCGCGGCGTTGCGACGGACGTGATCGGTCTCCTCGGGGCCACAGTCGTCATGGGGGCAGGCGTGGCCGTGGTTCAGCCGGCGCTACCGGCGCTGGTCGGCCGATGGTTGCCGAAGCACATCGCCTTGGCCACCGCGGTCTATACGAATGGCTTGGTGCTGGGCGAAGTGTTGCCGGTGGCGCTCTTTCCGCTCGTGTTTGCGCTGCTCGGCGGATGGCGCGCGACCTTCTTCTTTTGGGCCGTTCCGGTCATTCTCATCGCGCTCGTCGTTGTGGCGGCGGCGCCGCGCGAACCAACGTCGGGTGCGAGCGTTTCGCCGCGCTGGTGGCCAAATTGGCCGGCGCGCGACGTCTGGCGGCTTGGTCTGATTTTCACAAGCGGCAGCGCCATTTATTTCGGCAGCAACGCCTTCCTGCCTGGCTACCTGACCCAGTCCGGGCGCCCGGACCTGGTCAGCCCGGCCTTGAGCGCACTCAATCTCGGACAAATCCCGGTTTCGTTGCTGTTCGTTGCCTTTGCGCGGCCGCTTGAGGGCAAAGCTTGGCCGATGGTGGTTTCCGGCGTGGTTTCGGTCGCATGTATTATCGGCATAGTCGTGAGCGGCGGCCCGGCAACGGTGGCAATGCGCCGCCGCGCTCGGCTTTTTCGCCGGCGGCAGCTTCGCACTCGGGCTGACGCTGCCGCCATTGCTCAGTCCGCCGCGCGAGGTGGCGCGCGTGTCCGCGGCGATGTTCACCATCAGCTACGCCGGGACGATGCTGATATCGGTGGTCAGCGGCTTTACCTGGGACATTTCCGGCTCGGCGCGTTTTGCGTTTCTGCCGATTGCGCTCTCAGCGCTGCCGTCGATAGTGTTGATCTTGACAATCAATTTCGAGCGCAGGGCGGATGTCGTCGTGCAGGCAGATTGATCATGCTCGATCTCAACAACAGGCCGGGTGGTCCGCATTTGATCGTGACCGCGAAGACCGCGCACAAGGTGCATTTCCTCGATGCCGCAACGCTGGCGTTGTCAAAGACCATCGATATGCCCGGTTCGACGCACGAACTGGCGCTCTCGCCGGATGGGCGCACCGCCTACGGCTCGATCTATGGCGACGGCATTTTCATCAAGCGGGTCAATCCGGACCGCCGCATCGCCGTGATCGATCTGCCGTCGCAATCGCTCGCCCGGGTCATCGATCTCGGCGCCATCTACGCTCCGCATGGCGTCATGATCGATGCGTCGGGTGCGCTCTGGTGCTCGGCGGAATTGGGCAACGCGGTTCTCGTCGTCGACCCGGCGCGCGATAAGGTGGAGCGGATCGACGTCGCCGGAACGGCCCATTGGCTCGCCATCAGCCAGGCGCTCGGCAAGGCCTTCGTGTCGGTCAAGGGCGACCATGTCGTCGTCATCGATTTGGAGCGGCGCGCCGTCATCGATCGGATCAGAGTGCCGCAAGTCACCGAGGGCTTGGCCATCTCTCCGAGCGGCGGCCGGCTCTATGTCTGCGCGCAAACGAAGCCTGAGTTCTATGTCATCGATGCCCAAAGCCACGAGGTGGTGCAGACGGTTGCGGTCCCCGAGCCCAAGGTCGTCAATCCGCAGATGCGCCGGGTGCGGGTCTCTCCGGACGATCAATTCGTCCTCATATCCTCGAACCAGGGAAACCATGCGGCCATCTATGCGGCCGACGGCCTCAAGCTCATTGCCTCGTTCCCCACGAAGAAGAGCCCCATGGGCTTCGGTTTTGCCCCGGACGGCAAACACGCCTATCTGTGCTGCCACGACGACGCAGTCGTCTACGAGTTCGAACTGGCGACGGGGCAATTGACCCGGACTTTCCCGACGGCGGCCGGGTGCGAATTCATCGTCGCCTATCACTGAGGAGAAGCCATTGCGTATTTTTTTCGCCGGCGCGAGCGGCGCCATTGGGCGCCGGCTCATTCCGCTCTTGCTTGCCGACGGCCACGACGTGACCGGCCTTACACGCTCGGCCGACGCCGCGCGTCAACTCGAAGCGGCCGGTGTTCATGCGGTCATTGCCGATGTCTACGATCCTGACGGGCTTAAGCGCGCCGCCGCTGGCGCCCGGCCAGATGTGGTCATGCATCAATTGACCGATCTGCCGCGCGTGCTCAACGACGAGAAAGAGCTTGCCGCCGCTTATCCGCGCAACGCCCGCATCCGCACCGAAGGCACGCGCAATCTCGTTGCCGCCGCGAAGGCCGCCGGTGCGAAGCGCTTCATCGTGCAGAGCGTCGCCTTTGCCTACGCGCCCGGGAAGGAGCCTCACCCCGAGACCGACCCGCTCAACGTGGGCGATGGTCCGCGAGCCGCGACCGTTCGCGCCGCCGCCGACATGGAGCGGCAAGTGCTGGACTCCGGCATGGAGCCGATCGTGCTGCGCTACGGCCTGTTCTATGGTCCGGGTACCTGGAGCGCGGCGCCGGGGCGCAAGCCGTCGCTCCATATCGACGCTGCCGCGCACGCGGCGCTCCTCACCATCACCGCGCGGCAAAGGGGTCTATAATATCGCCGATGACGACGGAGGCGTTTCAATCGAAAAGGCCCGCCGCGAATTGGGCTTCGATCCCGGATTTAGACTTAAAGCTTAACTGGAAGCGCAAACGGCTTGCTGAGAAAGCGCGACGCCTTCAGCCCATAGCGCCACGGCTTATCGGCGGCCTTGGTGATCCCGATCCGCAGCCCCGCCACCACCTCGACCGCCTCTGTTCTGGCAAACACCTCGAACGGCGGCTTATCGAGAGGAAGCCCGTTGTGCTTGTGGGTAATGCCGAGCGCTTGGCATAGCCGCCCCGGTCCAGAGCAAAGGAGGCGATCGCCGACGGTTCCGCGGCGGCGGCGCATGGCCGCCAAGCCCGCAACCGGCTCCAGCGCCCGGATCAAGACGGCGCCGGCCGAGCCTTTCGGCTCGCACACGAAGTTCAAGCACCAATGAATGCCATAGGAGCGGTAGACGTAGGCATAGCCGGGCGGGCCGAACATCACCGCATTGCGCTCGGTCGGGCCGCGAAAGCTGTGCGCGGCCGGGTCGGTCTGGTGATAGGCCTCGACCTCGACAATCCGGCCGCCAACCCCGTTGAACAAAAGAGTTGCGCCGACAAGTTCAGGCGCCACGTCATGTACGCTGCGGCCGAAAAAGTCTCGTGTCAGACGCCGTGCCATGAGCGACATGGTCGCAGGGCGGAGCCGTCGTCGTAAATCGTAGTTAACAGGCTGTGACTTTTGAGACAGAATCTGTGGCCTCCTTGCAACACGCGCGGAAGATTCGATCCCCGAGCATTGTGGGCCATTGGCGCGCCGCTTTTTGGCCATAGGGTTTTTTGAGATCAAGAACGCGCGAGCTGCGGTTTATTTGACACACCGCGGCAAACGCGCGGCGAAAGCCGTTGAATGGGTGAGGCGAGGGGGCCACACTTTGGTCCGCAAGCGTACAAATGGATGCCAAGACTGATCTGAAATCGACGGCTACCCAGCCGGCACGCCACGGAAGGGCCGGAGCGGGCGCCGCACCGCGCCTTCTACTATGCGATGGGGCTGACCAAGGAGCAGATCCATCAGCCTTTCGTCGGCGTTGCCACCTGCTGGAACGAAGCCGCCCCTTGCAACATCGCGCTGATGCGGCAGGCGCAAGCGGTGAAGCTCGGCGTCGCCGTCGGTCGGCGCGACCCCCCGCGAGTTTTGCACCATCACCGTCACCGACGGCATCGCCATGGGCCACGAGGGCATGAAGTCCTCATTGCCGTCGCGGGAAGTCATCGCCGATTTCAATCGAATTGACGGTCCGCGGCCATTCCTATGACGCCCTCATCGGGGTCGCCGGCTGCGACAAGTCCCAGCCCGGCATGATGATGGCCATGTGCCGGCTCAACGTGCCGTCGATCTTCATTTACGGCGGCTCGATCCTGCCCGGCACCTTCAAGGGCAAGCCGGTCACCATCCAGGACGTCTATGAGGCGGTCGGGCGAGCACTCGATCGGCGGGATGTCGGACGCCGATCTGGATGTGCTCGAGCAGAACGCCTGCCCGTCCGCAGGCGCCTGCGGCGCGCAGTTTACCGCCAACACCATGGCGACGGTCTCCGAAGCCATCGGGCTAGCGCTTCCCTATTCGGCGGGCGCGCCCGCGCCTTACGAAATCCGCGACAAGTTTTGTGTGCTCGCGGGCGAGATGATCATGGACTTGATCGTCAAGAACATCCGCCCCCGCGATATCGTGACCCGCGAGGCCTTGGAGAATGGCGCGGCGGTCGTTGCCGCGACCGGGGGATCAACCAATGCTGCATTGCATCTGCCCGCCATAGCCCACGAGTGCGGAATCAAATTCGATCTCTTCGATGTGGCCGAGGTCTTCAAAAAGACACCCTATATCGCGGATTTGAAACCGTCCGGTCGTTATGTCGCCAAAGACATGTTCGAAGCTGGCGGCGTGCCGTTGCTGCTGAAGACGCTCCTCGACCATGGCTTGCTTCATGGCGAGTGTCTCACCGTAACCGGCCGCACCCTCGCGCAAAATCTCAAGTCGGTGAAGTGGAATGCGGACCAGGATGTCGTTCGGCCGGCCGACAGGCCGATTTCGCCGACCGGCGGTGTCATTGGCCTTCGCGGCAATCTCGCGCCGGAGGGCGCGATCGTGAAAGTCGCGGGCATGGAGCGCATGCGCTTTTCCGGTCCTGCCCGCTGCTTCGACGGCGAGGAGGCCTGCTTCAAGGCGGTGAAAGAGCGGAAATACCGCGAAGGCGACGTGCTGGTCATCCGTTACGAGGGCCCCAAGGGCGGCCCGGGGATGCGCGAAATGCTCGCGACCACGGCTGCGCTTTACGGCCAGGGCATGGGCGGCAAGGTTGC
Source organism: uncultured Alphaproteobacteria bacterium (assembly GCA_963835195.1). GTDB lineage: Bacteria > Pseudomonadota > Alphaproteobacteria > Rhizobiales > Xanthobacteraceae > BOG-931. Next base: position 157,570 of record CAWIEY010000020.1, on the reverse strand, counting down.
GCTCATCACCGATGGCCGGTTCTCGGGCGCCACCCGCGGCTTTTGCGTCGGCCATGTCGGTCCGGAAGCCGCCGTCGGCGGCCCGATCGCGCTCGTTCGCGATGGCGACATCATCGAGCTTGATGCCGAAAAGGCCACGCTCGAAGTCAAGTTAACCAAGGCCGAACTCGATCGGCGCGCGCGCGACTGGAAGGCGCCGGCCAGCGAGTTCACCTCCGGCTATCTTTGGAAATACGCCCAGCAAGTCGGGCCGGCGCGAGATGGCGCCGTGACCCACCCGGGCGGGACGGTCGAGAAAGCGTGTTATGCGGATATCTGAAAGCGTGCGAGGCGCCGTTAGCGGCGGCACTGTAATGTTGGCAATTTGCGCGCTGTGCGCAATCGGGCCAGCCGTAGCCTTTGACGGAACGGTGGCGCCCACCCTGCTCGCGCCCGGTCACGAACTGCAGGCTCCAACCAGCGCTCCCGCCGGGGCTGATCGGGCCAAAGCCCTGACCGCGCTCGAATATGCCGCCGACCAAGGCCATCTCGCCGCCCAGTGGAAGGTGGGCCGGATGTACGCCGCCGGCGACGGCGTTGCTCGCGACGACAAGCGCGCCTTTGTCTATTTCAGTCAAATCGCCAACACCCATCCCGAAGCGCCTCCGGGCACCGCGGAAGCGCGCATTGTGGCCAATGCCTTCGTGGCGCTGGGCAACTACTATCTCACCGGCATACCCAATTCGAACGTCTTGCCGAATGCCGCGCGCGCGCGCGAAATGTTTTCGTATGCGGCCTCCTATTTTGGCGACGCCGACGCGCAATATCAGCTTGGGCGGCTATATCTCGATGGCACGCCCAGCGATCCGCATCAGGCGGCGCGCTGGTTTCAGCTCGCCGCGTCGAAGGGCGATTGCCGCGCCGAAGCCACGCTCGGCGATCTCTTGTTCCAGGGCAAGCGCGTTCCGCGCCAAGCCGCCCGTGGCCTGATGTGGCTCACGCTCAGCAAGGATTGTGCGGGTCCGGAAGAGGCTTGGATCAAGCCGCTGGTCGATAATGCATTGCACCGGGCCAGCGATGACGATCGGGCTTTGGCGCTGGTCTATCTGGAAGACTGGCTCAAGGGCCGCCGCGACTAGGCCGGCCCATCACGGCCGGTGGCCGTCGGCTATTTGGCCTCGATTGCCAGATCAAGCCAAACCGGGACGTGGTCGGAAGGCTTTTCCCAGCTGCGGACGTGGCGATCGATTCCGACTTCGCTGAGGCGGTCGGCGGCCTGCGGCGACAACAGCATGTGGTCGATGCGAATGCCGTTGTTCTTCTGCCAGGCGCCGGCCTGATAATCCCAGAATGTGTAAAGGCCTGCGGTGTCGCTCGTCGCACGCACGGCGTCCGTCAAGCCGAGATTCATCAGCGCGCGAAATTGCGAACGCGTTTGCGGCAGAAACAGCGCGTCTGACGTCCAGGCTTCCGGATTGCGCACATCCGCGCCGGCAGGAATGACGTTGTAGTCGCCGGCGAGAATGAGCGGCTCGCCAAACGACAATCGTTCCCGCACATAGGCGACGAGCCGCTTCATCCAGCCGATCTTGTACGAGTATTTTTCCGTTTCCGGCGGATTGCCGTTGGGCAGATAGACGCTCGCGACGCGCACCGCGCCCGCTGCGGTCGAAACCACCGCTTCCATAAAACGCGCGTGATCATCGGTGTGATCGCCGGGCAGACCGCTATTGACCTCGTCGAACGGATATTTGGAGAGAAGCGCAACGCCGTTGAACGTCTTCTGGCCATGAACGGCGACGTTGTAGCCGAGGCTCTCGAACGGTTCGCGCGGAAACGCGTCGTCGACACATTTGGTCTCTTGCAGGCAGACGAAATCGGGCGCGCGCTCGGCGAGCCAAGCCACCGTCCCGTCGAGCCGTTGCTTGATTGAATTGACGTTCCAGGTGGCGATGCGCATGGGCTAGAACGTAGCCCGCTCATTCCCGCGCAGGCGGGAATCCAGTCCCGGCGAAATCTGGGTCCCCGCTTTCGCGGGGACGAGCGGATAATGCTGCCGGTCCAAGCCCATCGAAGGTTCTCGTCAGAGAGCAAAGCTCGTGCCGCAGCCGCAGGACGCCGTCGCCTTCGGGTTGTTCACCTTGAACGACGAGCCGATAAGGTCATCGACGAAATCGATTTCCGAGCCGGCCATATAATTGAGCGAGACGGGATCGATCAGCACCGTGGCGCCGGACCGTTCGATGACGATGTCGTCGTCGGCCTTCGCCCGTTCGGTGTCGAACCTATATTGGAAACCGGAGCAGCCGCCGCCTTGCACGCTGACCCGCAACATCGTGCCGGTCGGCTCGCGGCCGAGGATTTCGCCGATTTTGCGTGCGGCCCGCTCGGTAACCGTGACGTCGATCGCCATGAAGCTTCTCCGGCAGGGGAATCCCGCCGATTGCCAGGGTATTGAAGGTTAGTTAAGTGCGGCTGTAGCCGAGGTCAATTGCGCAAAGGCGATATAGCGATGACGGTTCCGGCGGCAGTTTCCGCGTCCTATGCGTGCGATCCCGCGCATAGCCGCGGGCGGCTGCATCCGGAGCCCGAAAGCAAGACCCGCAGCCCATTTCGCCGCGATTGCGACCGCATCATTCATGCCACTGCGTTTCGGCGGCTCAAACACAAGACCCAGGTTTTCGTCTTCGACGAAGGCGATCACTACCGGACGCGCCTGACCCATACGCTCGAGGTCGCGCAAATCGCGCGCGCGCTCGCTCGCGCGCTTGCTCTCGATGAAGACCTGGCCGAGGCGCTGGCGCTGGCGCACGATCTTGGCCATCCGCCATTCGGTCACGCCGGCGAGCGCGCATTGGACGAGTGTCTCCGCGCCTGCGGCGGCTTCGACCACAATGCGCAAACGTTGCGCGTGGTCACCGCGCTGGAGCACAGCTATCCAGCCTTCGACGGCCTCAACCTGACCTGGGAGACGCTTGAAGGACTGGTCAAGCACAACGGCCCGCTCACCGACAAACAAGGACAGCCGCTCGGCCGCTACCGGGCACGCGGCATCCCGGATGTCATTGCGCAGTACGATCGGCTTGAGGACCTGCAACTGTGGAGCTATCCGAGCGCCGAGGCGCAAGTTGCCGCGGTGGCCGACGATATCGCCTATGACGCCCACGATATCGACGACGGGTTGCGCGCCGGGTTGTTCACGCTGCAAGACCTGACCGCCATTCCGGCTGCGGCCGCGATCATCAGCGAAATCCGCACGGCTTTTTCGGGACTGGACGAGGCGCGCGTGGCGCACGAGTTCGTGCGCCGGCTCATCGGGCTTCTTATCGAAGATGTGACGGCCGAAACGGCGCGCCGGCTTAAGACGCTCGCCCCCGGGTCGGCGGATGACGTGCGCGGCGCCTCGGCGGCCGTTGCCGGCTTTTCCGCGCCACTGGCGCGTGGCGAGGCGGCGATCAAAGCTTTCCTCAAAGAGCGCATGTATCAGCATGAACGGATTTTGCGGGTGATGAATGATGCGGCCCGCGTGGTCAGCGAACTGTTCGGGCGTTACTCCACTCACCCCGACGATTTGCCGCCGGAATGGGAGCACGGGCTCGCTCAGGCCGGCGAGAAGGAGCGCGCGCGGCACATCGCCGATTTCATTGCCGGCATGACCGACCGCTATGCGCTGGCCGAGCACGCCCGCCTTTTTGACTCGACCCCCGAATTGCGTTAGGCGCGCGGCGGATTGCCGGGCATGTCCACAGAAATTTCCCAAGGAAACATTTTTGCAACGGTGGCGCTCCGTATCCGCAGCGCCACCGCCGCGCTCATTGCCGCCGGCTACCTTCCGGCCAATGTCGATCAGGCGCGTATGACGGTCGAGCCGCCGCGCGATCCGGCGCACGGCGACATGGCCACCAATGCCGCCATGGTGTTCGCCAAGGATGCCGGCAAGAAGCCGCGCGAAGTGGCGGAGAAATACGTTGCGGCGCTGCGCGGCGACGAACTCCTGGCCAAGGTCGACGTCGCCGGTCCGGGTTTCATCAATCTCACGCTGAAACCCGAGGCCTGGACGAAGGCTCTCGCGGAAGCGCTCCGCTTAGGCGCGCAGTACGGCAAGAGCGACATTGGGCGCGGCGCACCGATTAACGTGGAATATGTCTCCGCCAATCCGACCGGGCCCATGCATGTCGGCCACGGCCGCGGCGCGGTGTTCGGTGACGCGCTCGCAAATCTCCTCGAATTCACCGGCTTTAAAGTCACGCGCGAATATTACGTCAACGATGCCGGCGCGCAGGTCGACGCGCTCGCACGCTCAGCTTATCTGCGCTATCGCGAGGCGCTCGGTGAAACCATCGGCGTCATTCCCGAAGGACTTTATCCCGGCGAATATCTAAAGCCGATCGGAGCGGCGCTCGCCGCCGAACACGGCAATGCGCTGTTGCAACGGCCGGAACAGGATTACCTGCCGCTCGTGCGGGAAAAAGCCATCGCGATGATGATGGCGATGTTGCGCGACGATCTTTCGGTGCTCAACATCACGCACGAAGTCTTCTTTTCCGAGCGATCCCTGATTCGAAGGCGGCTCCGACCGCGTGGCGGAAACCATCCAAGGGCTGCGGCAGCGTGATTACGTCTACGAAGGGCGCCTGCCGCCACCCAAGGGCGCGCTCCCCGACGACTGGGAGGATCGCGAGCAAACGCTGTTTCGCTCAACCGCCTTTGGCGACGATCTCGACCGTCCGCTGAAGAAATCGGACGGCTCCTACACGTACTTCGCTTCCGACATCGCCTACCACCGCTCCAAGCTCGAGCGCGGATTTCGGAGCATGATCGACGTTTGGGGCGCCGACCACGGCGGCTACATCAAGCGCATGCAAGCGGCGGTGGCGGCGTTGAGCGAGCGCAAGGCCACGCTCGACGTCAAACTCATCCAGCTTGTGAAGCTGATGCGGGCCGGCGAGCCGGTGAAAATGTCGAAGCGGGCAGGGGAGTTCGTGACGCTTCGCGAGGTGGTGGATGAAGTCGGCCGCGACGCGGTTCGCTTCATGATGCTGTTTCGCAAGAACGACGCCGTGCTGGAATTCGACCTCGCCAAGGTCATCGAGCAATCGCGGGACAATCCGGTCTTCTATGTTCAGTACGCCCACGCCCGGTGTCAGTCCGCCTTTCGCAACGCGCGTGAAGCCTTTCCGGACCTGCCGTCGGACCTCGACGAATTGCTCGAGGCCGCCGACCTGCGGCTCATTGCCGAAGCGGCAGAACTCGCCTTGGTGCGGCAAATCGCACTTTATCCCCGCGTGATCGAGGCCGCCGCGGCCGCCCACGAACCGCATCGAATTGCCTTTTATTTGTTTGACTTAGCGAGCGAATTTCACGCCTTGTGGACGCTGGGCAATACCACGCCACATTTACGCTTCATTATGCAGAATGATCGACAAATGACGTTGGCGCGCCTTGTGCTTGTCCAGGGCGTACGCACGGTGTTGGCGTCTGGGTTGGGGTTGCTTGGCGTCGGTGCACCGAACGAAATGCGATAGCTCTTTCCCCACGTTTGCGACTGCGCCGATAGTCGAGGGGCTAAGCAGAATCAGCGTAATGTCTGAAGCGGAGCGCTCCTTTGGCTGACAACAACTTCCGTTCTTATCGCGGCCGCCAAACCCCGACCCCCGTTCGCCGCGACACGGCGGCGGGCGGCGCAAACGACCCGTTGGCGGAATTGGCCCGGCTGATCGGCCAGTCCGACCCCTACGCGGAGCGGCAGTACGAGGGGCAAGCCGGGCGGCATCCGGCCGAGGCGGAACCGGCGGCCGCACACCAATGGGCCGACGAGGAAGCGATTGAACAGGCCTATGCGGCAGAACGGCGGTATGCTCAGCAGCTTCCAGCGCTGCCACCCGCGGCGCAGCTCGATTACGCTCCGGAAACAGACGAATACGAGCACGACGCGCCGACCGTCGATCAATATTACTCGGGGCCGAGCGGTTCATATGTCGGCTATCAGCACGCCGACGAGATGCAAGGCTTACATGAACAACCGCAATCGGCAGGTGCGCGGCCCGCACCCGATTTCCCGATCTACCGCGCCGGACGACAATCCTGAATTTGCCGAGCAGGACCACGATGCGGGCGACGCATACGCCCACGAAGAATATTACCAGCCGAGCCGGCGGCGGCGCGGCGGCCTGATCGTCGTCATGGCCGTGCTCGGTTTGGCGGTGGTCGGAACAGCCGGCGCCTTCGCCTACCGCACCACGTTCGGCGGGTCGTTGCTGCCAGCTTTGCCCCCGATCATCAAGGCCAGCAGCGCGCCCAATAAGGTCATGCCGAAGGCCGTCGAGACCCAAGCCGCCAATGCCAGCCCGGCCGGCGCGACCAACACGGCTGCGCCTGAAAATGTGGTCTCGCGGGAAGAGGAACCGATCAACATCGAAGAAGCAAAGCCGGCGCCAAAAGTTGTGTCGACGATTCCGGTGACCTCCAATGAGGGCCCGCCTTTGCCGCCATCCGTTGTAGCAGCCATTACGGCGCCTGCTGGTGAACCGCTGGTCCCGGGCTCCCCGGCCGCTATGGCGGCCAATCCCAATTGGCCGCCCGTCCCGGCGGCCGCGCCGCCAGTCGCTTCGGTTCCGGCTCTGCCGAGCCCGCCGGTTCATGCGGCCGCGACGCCGCCATCGCCGGCGGCCGAACCGAAAAAGATCCACACGGTCACCATCCGGCCGGATCAGGCCGGCAGCACCGAGGCGACGCCTCCGGCATCCGCCTCCCGGTCGGCGCGCGGCGCGGCCCGCAGCAACTCAGCGGACGGAAACGCGCCGCTCGCGCTCGTTCCTGCGGGCGAAGAAGGTACTCCGGTGCGGTCCCGCCGAGCGCCGTCTTCCATGGCGGTCGCGAGCGTGGGCTCGACAAACGCAAATCCGCGCGAAACGCGTTCGGCGGCGGGATATGCGGTGCAGGTCTCGTCGCAGCATAGCGAAAGCGAGGCGCAATCGTCGTTCCAGGCGCTGCGGGCCAAATATCCCGACCTGCTCGGCAAACGCGAGCCGATCATCCGCCGCGCGGATCTTGGCGCCAAGGGCATCTACTATCGGGCGTTGGTGGGTCCGTTCGCTTCCGCAGAAGAGGCCGCCGCAATGTGCAGCAGTCTGAAAGCTGCGGGCGGCCGTTGCATCGTCCAGAGGAACTGACCCGGCGCGATTGACCGCGGGAAGGCGAAGGCTTAGCGGCAGCCGTCATGCGCGCCTTCATTACCGGCGTTGCCGGCTTTGCGCTGACCGATCGCGAGCGCGCCTTTCTCCGCGAGGCGCAGCCTTGGGGCGTGATCCTGTTCCGGCGCAACGCCGCCTCGCCGGAACAGCTGCGCGGCCTGATCGACGACATGCGCGACGTCGTCGGCCGGCGGGCGCCGGTGCTGATTGACCAGGAAGGCGGGCGCGTCCAGCGCCTGGGACCGCCGCATTGGCCGGCCTATCCCCCAGGGTCGGCCTATGGCGCCGCCTACGACCGGGATCACGAGCAGGGCCTTGCCGCGGCGCTGCTCGGGGCCCGCCTCATCGCCGCCGACCTTTTTGCGCTCGGCATCGACGTCGATTGTCTGCCGATCGCGGACGTTCCCGTTCAAGGCGCCGATGCGATTGTCGGAGATCGGGCTTACGGCAGAGAGCCCGGCAAAGTGGCCGCGATTGCCAAGGCAGTTGCGCAGGGCTTGCTCGATGGAGGCGTTCTACCGGTGCTCAAGCACATTCCCGGGCACGGGCGTGCGGCTGTCGACAGCCACAAGAAACTGCCCGTGGTCGAAGCCGACCGGGCGCTGCTCGAGGCAGCGGACTTTGCGGCGTTTGTTCCGTTGGCCGGCCTGCCCATGGCGATGACGGCACATGTTGTGTTTACCGCCATCGATCCGGTCGCGCCGGCCACCGTTTCGGCAATTATAGTGCGTGAAGTGATTCGCGGTTCGATCGGGTTTGACGGGCTGTTAATGAGCGACGACATATCCATGCAGGCGCTGTCCGGAACGGTCGGAGAACGGGCGCGGGCGGCTATCGCCGCTGGTTGCGATATCGTTCTTCACTGCAACGGCGACATGAGCGAGATGGCCGCCGTAGCCGCCGAAGTTCCGCAGCTTGCAAGCGCGGCGGCGCGGCGTGCCGAACGGGCGCTGGCGGCGAGGAAGAGCCCGGCGCCGCTCGATATCGCGGCGGGACGCGCCGAATTCTTCCGCCTCATGGCCGGATCGTGGCAGCCGGCGGAGCCATACGCATGATGATCGAGGACGCGAACTTCGATACCGAATTTCCCGAGCGCGGCGCCGACGAGCCGGCGCTGGTGATCGATGTCGAAGGTTTTGAAGGGCCGCTCGATCTGCTGCTGACGCTTGCGCGCCAGCAGAAGGTCGACCTTGCGAAGATCTCCATCCTGGCGCTCGCCGACCAGTACCTGGCTTTCATCGAAGAGGCGCGCAAGCTGCGGCTCGAAATCGCTGCCGACTATCTCGTGATGGCGGCATGGCTCGCCTATTTGAAATCGCGGCTGTTGTTGCCGGAGCAGCACGAGCCGGACGGCCTGAGCGCCGAGGAAATGGCGACCGCGCTGGCGCAACGCCTGCGCCGGCTCGAAGGTATCCGGCAGGTCGCCGAGCAATTGCTCAATCGGCCGCAGCTTGGCCGCGACATTTTTGCCCGCGGTCAACCGGAGCCCATTGCCGAGATCAAGCGGCCGGAATGGACGGCGACGCTGTACGATCTTCTTTCCGCTTATGCAGTGCAGCGGCAGAAGCAGGCGAGGGCCTATGTGCGCGTGCGCAAGCGCACGGTCTGGTCGCTTGCCGAAGCGCGCGAAGCGGTTGAGCGCTTGATCGGCGGCGCCACCGACTGGTGCCGGCTCGATGAATATCTCATCGCCTACATGGTCGAGCCGGCGCTCGCCGCCACCGTTCGGGCATCGAGCTTTGCAGCAACGCTCGAGCTGGTGCGCGAAGGCCGCATTCAAGTTCATCAGCAGGCGGCTTTCGCTCCGCTTTATCTGCGCAAGCGGCCTGACAACGAGGCAAGTACGGCGGCGACGGAACCGGGGACTGCGTAGGGGGACCAAAAGACATGAAATCCAATTTGGCGGAGATGCGTGTGGTCGGCGGGGACAAGGATGCCATGGAGCGCACCGAGGAATTGCGCGTCCTCGAAGCGTTGTTGTTCGCCGCCGACGAGCCGCTGGATGAGAAGGTGCTGGCGGCGCGCATGCCGGCGGGCTGCGACGTGTGCGCGCTGCTCTTGGAACTGCAAAACGAATACGCGACCCGCGGCGTCAACATCGTACGCGTCGGCGGCAAATGGTCGCTGCGGACCGCGAGCGATCTCGCCTGGCTGTTGACGCGCGAGACGGTCGTCACCAAGAAGCTTTCGCGCGCCGCCATCGAGACGCTGGCGATCGTCGCCTATCACCAGCCGGTGACGCGCGCGGAAATCGAGGAAATTCGCGGCGTCACGACGTCGAAAGGCACGCTCGACGTGCTGTTGGAGACCGCCTGGATTCGCTTGCGCGGCCGGCGCAAAGCGCCAGGCCGGCCGGTCACTTACGGTACGACTGAGGCCTTTATGTCCCATTTCGGCCTCGAGGCGCTCACCGATCTTCCCGGGCTCGACGAACTCAAGGGCGCGGGTTTGATCGAAAAGTCGCTTCCGGCCGGATTTACCATTCCAATTCCTTCCGACGATCCGGCGCTGCGTGAGGACGAGGATCCGCTGGAACCGGAGGATCTCGATTTGGGACTTACTCCGCCGCCCGAACGCGTCGAGGATTAGAGGCTTTACCTCAATTCGGCGTGAGAGGGCCTTAGCCCGCGCGCAATGTCCCATTGTGCTTGTTTTTGGCCCCGCCGACGCCTAGTTTCTGGCTAAAATCGGAAACGATGCAGCGAGCGCGGGCGATAGCCGCGCACGGAGGATTGTATGGGCTCCCTGAGTATCTGGCATTGGCTGATCGTCGGCGCCGTGTTGCTTCTGGTATTCGGCGGGCGCGGCAAGATTTCGGAAATGATGGGCGATGTCGCCAAAGGCATCAAAGCCTTCAAGAAGGGCATGACGGAGGAGGAGGCCAATGCCGCGGCCAAATCCGATGCGCCCGTGAAATCCATCGACCATCAGCCGACCGAGACCGTGAAGCCGCGCGCCGAAGCTGGCACCAAGGTGTCCTGACGGCGCTGCTGGGCGGGCGTGACGCGCGGCCGGCGCGAACGCCGGCATGACGGCGCAAGCCGGCCGGGAATTTCCATGTTCGATATTTCTTGGACCGAGTTCCTGCTGATCGGCGTCGTTGCGCTGATCGTGATCGGCCCGAAGGAACTTCCCGCGGTGTTGCGCACGGTCGGGCAATGGACGCGCAAAGTGCGCACCATGGCCGCCGACTTCCAGGGCCAATTCCAGGAAGCGATGCGCGAAGCCGAAATGGCCGACCTGAAGAAGCAGGTCGACGACCTGGCCCACGACGTCAAGAACTACGATCCGCTCAAGGACGTGCGCGCCGACGTCGAGGCGGCGGGCAGAGACATTCAGGCCTCATTGGAACAAAAGCCGGAGGCAACAAGCCCGGTCGAGACGGCAGCTCCAGCCGTAACCGCCGAGCCGGTGCCGGCATTGCCGCGGCAGCCGAAACGCCCGCGGTGGCGAATGAGGGCAGAGGTCATCGCCACCGCCACGGCGCCGGTCGCGCCCGACGCGATCGAGAAGACCGATGCGCGAGAGTTCTGCAGCCGAGCCGACCGTCGCCGGCGGCGCACATGACGCCGCCGCGGTCGCCACCGGTCCGGTCACGCCGGAAGCGGCCGCAAGCGCGACGTCGCCGGACGGAGCGGGGCGCGCCGGATGACCCGCGAAGACGAAGACAAGGCGATCGAGGCGACCAAGGCGCCGCTGATGGAGCATTTGGTCGAGCTGCGCTCGCGGCTGATCAAGGCGCTCGCCGCCTTTGCGCTCGCGGCGATCGTTTGTTTCTTCTTCGCCAAGCACATCTACAACGTCTTGACCTGGCCTTACGTCTGGGTGGCGGGCCCGGAGAATTCGCAGATTCATCTATACCGGGCTCCTTGAATATTTCGTGGTGCAGCTCAAGCTGGCGCTGTTCGGCGCCGCCTTCATTTCCTTTCCGGTGGTCGCCTCGCAAATCTACATGTTCGTGGCGCCGGGGCTTTACCGCAAAGAGCGCCAGGCTTTTCTGCCCTATCTTATCGCCACGCCGATCTTCTTTTTGCTCGGCTCGATGGTGGTTTATTTCATGGTCTGGCCGATGCTGGCGCGCTTTTCGCTGAGCATGCAGCAATTTGGCGGGCCGGGGGAGGCGACCATCGAGCTGTTGCCGAAGGTCGAGGATTACCTGTCGCTGATGATGAAGCTCATTCTCGCCTTCGGGATTGCGTTTCAGCTGCCGGTGATCCTGACGCTTCTCGGCCGCGTCGGCATTATTACGTCCGCCCAGCTCAAATCGAAGCGGCGCTATTTCATTGTCATCGCCTTCGTCATCGCTGCGATCCTCACCCCGCCCGACGTCTTGAGCCAAATGTCGCTGGCGCTGCCGCTGGTGGCGCTCTACGAGGGCTCGGTTTTGTCCGTGCGCTTTGTCGAAAAGCGCATGGCGGCCGAGCGCGCGGCCGCGGCCGCCGCCGCGGCGGCGAAGCCCGCGGAGTAGTTTTGGCGGTATTATTGCGCCGTTCACACGCGATTCGTCATGGCCGGGCTTGACCCGGCAATCTATCGGCCGTTAGCACCGTCACCCTGAGGTGCGAGCGTAGCGAGCCTCGAAGGGCGACGGCCAAAGCACATCGGCCTTCATCCTTCGAGGCGCGCCTTTCGCGCGCACCTCAGGATGACGGGAAATGATGCATGCACGACATCCGCTACATCCGCGAGCATCCCGAGGCGTTCGACCGTGCGCTCACGCGGCGCGGGCTGGAGCCGCAGGCGCAGCGGCTGATGGAGCTCGATCGAGTGCGGCGTATGTCTATTCAGACGCTTGAAGAAGCGCAGGCGCGGCGCAACGCGGCGTCGAAAGAAATCGGCGAAGCCAAGAAAAATAAGGACGAAGCCAAGGCATCGGCGGTGATGGCGGAGGTCGCCGCGCTGAAAGAATCGATTCCGGAGCTGGAGGCGGAGGAGAAAGAAAAGTCGAAGGAATTGAATGATGCGCTAGCGCGAAATTCCCAATCTGCCGGCTGACGATGTACCCGACGGGAAGGACGCCAACGATAACGTCGAGCGTCATCATTTTGGGGCGAAACGGGATTACACGTTCAAGCCGAAGCAGCATTTCGATCTCGGCGAAGCGCTCGGCCAAATGGATTTCGAGACCGCGGCGAAATTGTCCGGCGCGCGCTTTGTGGTTCTGAAAAAAGGCTTGGCGCGGCTTGAACGCGCGCTCGGCCAATTCATGCTCGACGTGCACACGAGCGAGCCGCACAATTACACCGAGGTCGCGCCGCCGTTGTTGGTGCGCGATGAGGTGATGTTTGGGACCGCTCAACTCCCTAAGTTTCGCGATGATCAGTTTATTTCAGCCGAGATGCCTTGGCGGAAAAACCGTCTCGATGAAATCTTAGAGCCTTTGGATGAAGAGATTCAAGAACGTCATTCGAGCGCTAAGGCAACTGTAGATGAATTGATCGAAAAGGCAGACACCAGGGAACAATTTTGGCTCATTCCCACCGCCGAAGTGCCGCTGACAAATCTCGTCCGCGAATCCATCATCGACGAAGCGCAATTGCCATTGCGGCTAACCGCCTGCACGCCGTGCTTTCGCGCCGAAGCCGGCGCCGCCGGCAAGGACACGCGCGGCATGATCCGCCAGCATCAGTTCACCAAAGTCGAGCTTGTGTCGGTCACCACGCCGGAGCACAGCAAAGACGAGCACGAGCGCATGCTCGCCTGCGCCGAGGAAGTTTTGCGCCGGCTCGAACTGCACTATCGCGTGGTGACGCTGTGCGCCGGCGACATGGGCTTTGCCGCGCAAAAGACCTACGACATCGAAGTCTGGCTGCCGGGTCAAAACATGTACCGGGAAATTTCCTCGTGCTCGAACTGCGGCGAATTCCAGGCGCGACGCATGGACGCGCGCTATCGCACCAAGGAAGGCCGCAACGTCCGCCACGTGCACACGCTCAACGGCTCGGGCGTCGCCGTCGGCCGCGCGCTCATTGCCGTGATGGAGACGTATCAGCAGGAGGACGGCTCGATTGCCGTGCCCGAGGCGCTCGCACCCTACATGGGCGGGATAAAGACGATCGAGAAATGATGGAAGAGATCAACACGCAACCGCAGCCGCTCTTCCGCCCGCGGAGCGGGGGAGGGGGACCGCCCGAAGGGCGGTGGAGGGGGCGCCCCCTCCGCTCGCGACTGGATATCGCTCGCCACCTCCCCGCTGCGCAGGGGAGGAATGAAGTGATCGATGCGCATTCTGGTCACCAACGACGACGGCATCCACGCGGAGGGTCTCAACGTCTGCGAGACCATCGCGCGCAAAATTTCCGAGGATGTTTGGGTGATCGCGCCGGAATACGATCAGTCCGGTGTCGCCCATTCGCTGTCGCTCAACGATCCGTTGCGGCTGCGCCAAGTGGCCGAGCGGCGCTTCGCGGTGCGCGGCACGCCGACCGATTGCGTGATCATGGGCGCGCGTTACGTGCTCAACGGCAACAACCCGGATCTCGTTCTGTCCGGCGTCAATCGCGGGCGGAACGTCGGCGAGGACGTGATCTATTCCGGCACGGTGGCCGGTGCCGTCGAGGGCACGATGATCGGCGTGCCGTCGCTGGCTTTGTCGCAGGCGACGTCGGCGCGCACCGGCCGCTCGCCTTACTGGGACACGAGCTTGCGCTATGCGCCCGACATCATCCGCCGCGTCGTCGCTGAAGGCATTCCGCGCGACGTGCTTGATCAACGTCAACTTTCCCGATTGCCCGCCCGACGAAGTCAAAGGCATCGCGGTGACGGCGCAGGGCCGCCGCCGCCAGGAACGCTTGCAGATCGATGAGCGCAAGGACGGCCGCGGCAATCCGTATTATTGGATCGCCTATGTCCGCCAAACGTTCGTCAAGGCCGAGCACGGCACCGACTTGGCGGCGCTCGAGGATCGGCGCATTGCGGTGACGCCGCTCAAGCTCGACATGACCGACGAGCCGTACATGACCAAGCTCGCCGATTTGTTCGGATGAAGCGCTTCGCTCGGCCGTGCGGGCCGGCCGCTAGCTATGCGCCGGAGTTGCGGCTTCGATGGCTTGCGCCAGCGCGTCGGCCTGAAACGGCTTCTGCAGCGTCGGCGTCTTCCGATACGCTTCGGGTACCCCGCGCTGGCCATAGCCGGTCGCGAACACGAAAGGCAGCCCGCGCTCGATCAGGACATCGACCACCGGCGAAATCGGCTGGCCATTGAGATTGACGTCAAGAATGGCGATGTCGAACTCGCTTTGCTTCGCCAGCGACAACGCCTCGTCGATGCGGCCGGCTTCACCGGCAAGCTGGCAACCGAGGTCGGTGAGCATGTCCTGCAAGAGCATGCGGATCATCAACTCGTCCTCGACCACGAGGACGCGCTTTCCCGCGACGGAACTTTCCGCTGATGTCATGGCAAAACCCCGCGCTACCCGAATAACTCCCTCGGCCAACTCAATCGCAGCCGCATCCCCGGAGGCGGCGCAGCACACTCGGGCAAAACATATAAGCCTGGCGGATGCCGCGGGTTCCAGCACCATTCATGGCCTGTGTACAAGCCCTCGCGGCGAGATGATAGAATCAACTTCGTGTCGCAGATGAGGCTGCAGATGAGGCGATTGTGGCGGATATCAACTCCGACGACGTAGAGCGGATGGAGTTTCAGCTGACGCTACGCCGCCGCGGCATCAGCGATCAAGCGGTGCTGCGCGCCATGGACGCGGTTCCGCGCGAACATTTTGTCACCGCGGATTTCGCCGACAGCGCTTACGCCGACCAAGCGCTGCCGATCGCCTGCGGTCAGACGATCAGCCAGCCATATGTCGTCGCCTACATGACCGAGCAGCTCGAGGCGCGGCCGGAACATCGGGTGCTCGAAATCGGCACCGGTTCGGGCTACCAGGCCGCCATTCTGGCGCAACTGGCGCGTGAAGTGGTCAGTATCGAGCGGTATCGAACCCTGGCGGACGCGGCGCGCGACCGGCTGAAGACGCTCGGCTATGCCAATGTGACGGTTCGGGCCGGCGACGGGATGGCGGGCGCTCCTGACGAGGCGCCGTTCGATCGGATTATCATCACGGCCGCTGCCGACGACATTCCGGAGGCTTTGCTCGATCAACTTGCCGACGGAGGCAAGATGGTCCTCCCGCTCGGCCCCCGCGGCGGCACCCAACATATCGTCAAACTGTCCAAAACGGCCGACGGCGTGGCGCGGCAAGATTTGATTGCCGTGCAGATTCGTACCGCTGCTGCACGGGCAGGCACGAGAATTGTAACCATTTCGCCACAATCCCCACATTGTTAAATTCGTAGCCGGATACTTAAAGGCCTGTTTACCTCAACGATGTTTATTCGCTCGCAGGTGATTTTGCGTGCGAGCGGGTAACCATGTGCGCATCGCGTTTGGTCTTCGGGCCGCAATTGGTTGTTTTTGCGTTAATCGGGTTGGGGGCTGCCGGCTGCGCCGATTCAAGCCGGTTTGACAGTAATCCCTTCGCCTCCGACGCCAGCCCGCACGGCGACGTCACCGGCTCGATCCCAAAGTCGACGAACAGCGTCGAGAGCAAGCCGCTCCCGCATCTTGCCGCCAATTCAGGCGATGGCATGTTCGGGCGGCGGCCGCGGCATGGGGTCCTACCGAGCCCCGCAATGCCGATGTGACCGGCTCGCTACCGCCTGCGGCCCCGCCGCCGCCGGTTTGGACGTGGGAGGGCGGAACGCCCATCGTGCTCCACGCCGGCGAGACGCTGGAGACGCTGGCGCACCGGTATAAGCGTGCCGGTTGCCGCCATCATGCAAGCCAACAACATCAGCCATCCGGCGCAGGTGCACGCCGGGCAACATCTGGTCATTCCCCGTCTGAAGGGGCCCGCTGTGGCGCTCGCAGCGCCGCAGACGCACGTCGCCTCGAATGCGCCGATGATACCCTCTGCGGCGCCGGTCGGGCCGCCGCGCACGGCGCTTGCGCCGGGTTCAATCGTTCATGTGGTTGCCGCCGGGGAAACTCTGCACAGCATCGCGCGGCATTACGGCAAGCCGGTCCTGGTCCTTGCCAGGGCCAATAACATCGGCCCCGACAGCCGGGTGAGGATCGGCGAGCGCCTGGTCATCCCCGATGCCAAATCGGCGTCGCTGCCGGCGCAGCCGAAGCATGCCGAAGCTCCGCCAGCCGCAGCTCCGCAAAACCTCGCCGCAGCCGAGTCGCCGCGCAGCGCCCGGTTAGTATCGCCGGCCGCCCCGGTCGAGGAGCAAAGCGCAGCCAAGACGGCAGAACCTGCGGGCAAGCTTGAATCCTTCCGCTGGCCGGTTCGCGGCCGCGTCATCGCCGGCTTTGGTCCGAAACCCAATGGGTTGCAGAACGACGGCATCAACGTTGCCGTTCCTGAAGGCACGCCGATCAAAGCCGCGCAAGACGGCGTCGTCGCTTATGCCGGTAATGAGCTCAAAGGCTATGGCAATCTGGTGTTGCTGCGCCACAGCAACGGATTTGTCACCGCCTATGCGCATGCCAGCGAAATACTCGTAAAGAAGGGCGATATCGTCAAACGCGGGCAGACGATCGCCAAATCCGGCCAAACCGGCGCCGTCACCTCGCCCCAGCTTCATTTTGAAATCCGCAAAGGCTCGACGCCTGTCGATCCGGCGCAATACCTCAACGGCGCTTAAGGTCGGACGACAGAGAACGGACGACAGACGACGGATCAGCGTTGTCCGTCGTCTAGGTCCTTCTCTTATCGGTCCTCCGTCCGCCGTCTTCCGTCATCTTGATTCCCAGCCGTGCCGGCGAGGTCCTGCACGTATTGCCAGGCGACGCGCCCAGAGCGGGCGCCGCGGGTCGTCGCCCATTCCAGCGCCTCGCGGCGCAATTCGGCACCAGCGATCGGAACGCCATAGCGGGCGACGTAAGCTTCCACCATGGCCAAGTATTCGTCCTGGCTGCAGCGGTGAAAGCCCAGCCATAGCCCAAACCGATCCGACAGCGAGACTTTCTCCTCTACCGCCTCGCCGGGATTAATGGCCGTCGCCCGCTCATTCTCGACCATATCGCGCGCCATCAAATGGCGGCGGTTCGACGTGGCGTAGAAAATGACGTTTTCAGGCCGCCCCTCGATGCCGCCTTCGAGCATGGTCTTGAGCGCTTTGTACGACGTGTCCTCGGCTTCAAAGGAAAGATCGTCGCAGAACACGATGAAGCGCTGCCGCGCCGGGCGCAATTTCCCCATCAATTCCGGCAGCGACTCGATGTCCTCGCGATGAATCTCGACGAGCTTGAGGCCTGCGGCCGGGTGGCTCGCGCTCACCGATGCGTGGGCGGCCTTGACCAGCGACGATTTTCCCATGCCGCGGGCGCCCCATAACAGCGCGTTGTTGGCCGGCAGCCCGCGGGCAAAGCGCTCGGTATTCTCGAGGAGAAGATCGCGCACCCGATCAATGCCTTTAAGGAGGGACATCTCGACGCGATTGATGCGCCGGACGGCAGAGAGGGTTCGCGCCTTCGGGATACCAGACGAAGGCTTCGGCGGCGGAGAAGTCCGTTATCTCTTCAGCCGGCGGCGCCAGGCGCTCCAGCGCGGCTGCGATCCGCAAGAACAGCTTTTCGTCGCCGGCGCGCCGCGCCGGCGACGGCGCCTCCTTGCCGGCGGTTTTCGCCGCCGGCGTGGGTCGTTGCCGTTTTGGAGGTTTAGCCATGCTGGTTCCGGGTCAAGCCACCCAAGTTTTTCGTCGCATGCATCTTTTTGAACCCGGTTTTGCGGCCCAGATGATCCTCTAACGGGCTGCCGGAGGGCTCGCAAGCGCGCTGAAAGGGCCGCCGTACGTTGCAATTGGGCGAACGGCGGCTATAGTCCGCGCCGATTTCCCGCGCAAAATTGGGCCTTGACCGTAAGGCCGGCGCGTCCCTGGCGTTCCGGAGGAGCCATGCTGATCACGCCCGCATTCGCGCAAGGTAATCCAATAAGCGGCCTGTTTGGCGGCGACAGCGGCAGCATGGTGACCTCGCTGCTGCCGCTCATCCTGATCGTCGTGATCATGTACTTCCTGGTCTTGCGTCCGCAGCAGCAGAAAGTGAAGCAGCACCAGTCCATGGTGAAGGCGCTGCGCCGCGGCGACACGGTGGTGACCAACGGCGGATTGGTCGGCAAGGTCACCAAGGTCGTCGATGAGGACCAGATCGAGGTCGAGATTTCCGACGGCGTGCGGGTGCGGCAGATGCGCTCAATGGTCTCCGACGTGCGCGCCAAGGGCGAGCCGGTCAAAGACGAGAGCGCAAGCTAAAGCGACGCTGGTTTTGCGGCGCGCTTAAACAGGAACGGTCAATCGCATGCTGTTTTTCACGCGATGGAAGGCTGCGGCTATTGTGCTCACGGCGCTCATCGTGTGTCTGTTCGCCCTGCCGAATTTCTTTTCGGAGAATACGCTGCGCAGGTGGCCGTCGTTTGCGCAACGTCACATCGTGCTCGGCTTGGACTTGCAAGGCGGATCGAGCTTGCTGCTCGAGGTCGACACCGCCGCCGTACGCAAGGAGAAGCTGCAGGGCATCGCCGACGACGTGCTGCGCATTCTCCGGCAGGCGCGCATTCCGTTTACCGGACGCGCCATCCACGGCAACAGCGTCGAAGTGCACATCACCCGCGACAACGAAGTCGATAACGCCGTATCCAAGCTGCGCGAGTTGTCGCAGCCGCTGTCGGGAATTCTCGGGTCCTCGGGACAGCGCAGCGTCGATATCAATCAGAATGCCGGCACCATTACGCTCACGCCGTCGGATGCGGCGGTGACGGAGCGCGTCCGCCAGGCGGTCGACCAATCGATCCAGATCATCGAGCGCCGCGTCAACGAACTCGGATTGGTCGAGCCGACCATCCAGCGCGAAGGCACCGACCGTATTCTCGTGCAGGTCCCGGGCCTGCAGGATCCGTCACGGCTCAAGGAAATTCTCGGCAAGACCGCCAAGCTCGATTTTCGCATGGTCGATCAGTCGATGACCCCGGAGCAGGCGATCGCGACGCGCCCGCCGGCGGATGCGGAAATTCTCGACGGGGAGGGCGGGCAAAAATATCTCATTGAGAAGCGCGTGCTGGTCTCCGGCGCCGATCTCACCGATGCGCAGCCGGGCTTCGACCAGCGTTCGAGCGAACCCGTCGTCAACTTCCGCTTCAATTCGGCGGGCGCGCGCAAATTCGCGGAGGCGACGCAGCAGAATGTCGGCAGACCGTTCGCCATCGTGCTCGATAACAAGGTGATCTCGGCGCCGGTCATCCGCGAGCCGATCCTCGGCGGGTCGGGACAGATTTCCGGTAATTTCACCGTTCAGTCGGCGAACGACCTCGCCATCCTCCTGCGCGCCGGCGCATTGCCGGCACCGCTCACCGTCGTCGAGGAGCGAACGGTCGGGCCGGGGCTGGGCCAGGATTCGATCAGGGCCGGCGAGCACGCTGCCTATGTCGGCGCCGCCCTCGTCGTCTTTTTCATGCTCGTGACTTACGGCCTGTTCGGGCTGTTCGCCAACATCGCCGTCGCGATCAACGTCGCCATGATCTTCGGCGTCCTGTCCATGCTCAACGCCACGCTGACCTTGCCCGGAATTGCCGGCATCGTGCTCACCGTCGGCATCGCCGTGGATTCGAACGTCCTGATCTACGAACGCATTCGCGAAGAGGTTCGCGCCGGGCGGAGCGCCATCAACGCGATCGACGCCGGCTTTTCCCGGGCGCTGGCGACAATTCTCAACTCCAACATCACCACCTTCATCGCCGCGGCCGTCTTGTTCTATATCGGCAGCGGCCCGGTACGCGGCTTTGCGGTGACGCTCGGCATCGGCATCCTCACCAGTCTGTTCACCGCCTTTACGCTGACCCGGCTGATCGTGGCATATTGGGTGAAGATGTGGCGGCCGCGAACAGTGCCGATCTAGTGAAGCGGATTTGACGCATGATGCGCGAAGTTAAATCCGGCTTTCGCGCAGAATCATGCGTCGGTTGAAAACCTAGTACGAAAGAATTTCCTTGCGCCTGCTCCGCATCATTCCCGACAACACCCGGTTCGACTTCATGCGCTTCCGGCGCATAAGTTTTCCCATCTCGGCGATGTTGTCCATTGCAGCCATTCTCCTCTATTTCTTCCACGGCTTGAATTTCGGCATCGACTTCGTCGGCGGCACGCTAATGGAGGTGCAGACCAAGGCCAGCCCGGCCGATCTCGCCAAAATGCGCGCCACCATCGCCGGGCTGCGCCTCGGCGATTTCCAGCTGCAGCAATTCGGCGCGCCCAACGACGTGCTGATCCGCATTTCCGAACAGCCGGGCGGCGACCAGGCGCAGCAGCAAGCGGTGCAGAAGGTGCGCGAAGCGCTCGGCAACGAGGTCGATTACCGCCGCGTCGAGGTGGTCGGGCCGAGCGTCTCTACGGAGCTCCTGTCATACGGGACCATTGGTCTCGTGCTCGCCATCGGCGCCATCCTGATCTACCTGTGGTTCCGGTTCGAATGGCAGTTCGCGCTTGGCGCCATGATCGCCAACGTGCACGACCTCGTGCTCACGGTCGGATTCATGTCGCTGACGCGCATCGATTTCGACCTCACCAGCATTGCCGCGCTGCTGACCATCCTCGGCTATTCGCTCAACGATACGGTGGTGATCTACGACCGCATTCGCGAGATGCTGCGCCGCTATAAGCGCATGCCGATGCCCGATCTGCTCAATGCCTCCATAAATGCGACGCTGTCGCGCTCGATCGTCACCCATCTGACGGTATCGCTGTCCCTGCTGGCGCTCATCCTGTTCGGCGGCCATGCGATCCGCAGCTTCACCGCCACCATGATGTTCGGCGTCGTGCTGGTCGGCACCTATACGTCGGTGTTCATCGCCTCGCCGATCCTGATTTATCTCGGCGTCGGACGCACGCGGCTCGGCGAGCCGGAGGAGACCGAGGCGCAAGTGCCGGTCGCGCCGCCGACCGCTCCGGCGGCGCCGGCGCCGACGCCCCGTCGTGCGCGCGCCCGCCGCTAGTGGATCACTAGTGGAGCGGATTTGACATTCGCTACCTACCGCGCCGCGAACTCGCGAAGCGAATGTCAAATCCAAAGCTCCACTAGCAGTTATATTTGCTAGTGTCCTTTCGATTCCGAAGTTCGCAAACGAGAGTGCCACATCAATGATACGAACTTCGGAATCGGGACACTAGTGGACGATCCGCATCTGCCGCAGCAGGTCGTGATCAACGCCCACGGCGACGGCGGCTTCCGCTTCGGCGGGATGTCGCATCGCGGCTCGCTCCTTTGCTTGCCGGACGGTATTTGGGCGTGGGCGGTCGACAACGCCCGATGCGCTTGCGGATGAAGCGCTGGCGCCCGTTCTCGCCCGCGCCGCCGACCTTGATTTTTTCGTGCTCGGCACCGGGTCGCGGCAATGGACGCCGCCGCCGTCGCTGCGTGCGCGTTTTCGCGAGGCGAAGATTTCACTCGACGTCATGACCACCGGCCCGGCGGTGCGCACCTATAACGTCATGTTTTTGGAGGGCCGAAGGGTCGGCGCCGGTCTGATCGCAACGGATTGAATGTTAAGCTTGGCGGCATCGTGGATGATTTCGCCTATTGCGCGCAATTGGTTCGGCAAGCGGACCGGGACCGCTTCATTGCCGCGTTGTTCGCGCCCGCCGAGAAACGTAACGCGCTGTACGCGCTCTATGCCTTCAATGCCGAGATAGCGCGCGTCCGCGAGGCGGCGCACACGGCGCTGCCGGGCGAAATTCGCCTGCAATGGTGGAGCGACGTGATCGGGGGCGAACGTGCCGACGAAGCGCGCGCCAATCCGGTGGCTGCGGCGCTGCTGGCGGTCATCGACGCGCCACCGGCTGCCGCCGGCGCGGCTCATCGGCCTGATCGAGGCGCACCGTTTCGATCTCTATGACGAGCCGATGCGTGAACTGGCCGAACTCGAAACCTACGCGCAACAAACCTCCTCGGCGCTGTTTGCGCTCGCCGTGCAAATCCTCGCCGGCGTCGAAGCGGACGCGATCTGCACCCCGGCGGGCGTGGCTTACGCAGTGACTGGTCTGCTGCGGGCGCTCCCGCTTCACATTGCGCGGCGGCAATTTTATCTGCCGGCAACCCTCCTGGCCGGTCACGGCGTAAGTCTCCATGACCTTTCCGCCGGCCGTTCGTCGCCCGGTCTCGACGCGGCGCTTGGCGAATTGCGGAGCCTTCGCGCGTCGCCAGCTGCAAAGCGCGCGTGAAGAGATGGCGCAACTGCCTCCAGCCGGCCATCCCGGCTTTGCTTCCGTTAGCGCTGGTCGGGCCTTCACTGGACCGTCTGGACAAAAGCCCGCCGTTTGCGCCAGCCGACATTCCGCCGTGGCGGCGGCAATGGCTGATCTGGCGCGCGGCGCGCAACCCGGAACGAATTGCCCGGTGAACGCGGCCGAATTGATTATTCGGCGGCACGGAGAACGCGCGGCGCCGCTCCACTGCGCAAGGTCGGCGAGAGCACGCTCGGCCAGCGCCTGTTTCCTGGCGGCGCTCCGCGTGCCGCTCGGCGGCGGGGGAAACAGTCCGAAATTGACGTTCATCGGCTGAAACGAGCGATGACCCGAGGAAGGGGCCTCCATGTGCCCGCCGGTAATGTGCGCGAGAAGGGCGCCATGCGCCGTGGTCGGCGGCGGCATGGGTTGTTCTTCGCCGCGCCGCTCCGCTGCGGCAAACCGGCCGGCCAAAAGCCCGATGGCGGCGGATTCGACATAGCCTTCGCAGCCGGTGATTTGGCCGGCAAAACGCAGCCGCGGCATGGTCTTGAGCCGCAGCGTGCCATCGAGAAGTTTCGGCGAATTCAGAAACGTATTGCGGTGCAAGCCGCCGAGTCTGGCAAATTCGGCATTGGCGAGGCCGGGAATGGTACGCAAGATGCGCACCTGCTCGCCGTGCTTCAGTTTGGTCTGGAATCCCACCATGTTGAACAGCGTGCCGAGCTTGTTGTCCTGGCGCAGCTGCACCACCGCGTAGGGTTTTTCTGTCCGGCCGCCGCGGATCGCTCAGGCCGAAGGGCTTCATCGGCCCATGGCGCAGCGTTTCCCGCCCGCGCTCGGCCATGACTTCGATCGGCAGACAGCCCTCGAAATAAGGCGTTGACGTTTCGAAGTCGTGGAACGCCGTCTTTTCGCCCGCCAGCAGCGCATCGATGAAATCCTCGTACTCCGCGCGCGTCAGCGGGCAGTTGATGTAGTCCGCGCCCGATCCGCCCGGTCCCGCTTTGTCGTAGCGCGACTGAAACCAGGCGATGCCGAAGTCGATCGATGTCGCGATGGACGATCGGCGCGATGGCGTCGAAGAAGGCGAGCGCGGCTTCGCCGGTGAGCGCACCGATCGCGTCGGCAAGGTTTTGCGACGTGAGCGGCCCGGTGGCGATAATGACGTTATCCCAGTCTGCCGGCGGCACGAGGATTTCCTCGCGGCGGATTTCGATCAGCGCCTCGCCTTCCAGCGCCGCGGTGATGGCGGCGGCAAAACCGTCGCGGTCGACGGCCAGCGCGCTGCCGGCGGGGAGCTTGTGCGCATCGGCCGTGCGCATGACCAGCGAGCCGAGGTGGCGCATCTCGGCGTGCAACAAGCCGATGGCGCTCCCTTGCGCATCGTCGGAGCGGAAGGAATTGGAGCAAACAAGCTCGGCGAGTTGCCCGGTCTTGTGGGCGGCGGTCGAGCGGGCAGGCCGCATTTCGTGCAGCACGACCGGTACGCCGCGGCTTGCGATCTGCCAGGCGGCTTCGGAACCGGCGAGGCCTCCGCCCACCACATGAACGGGTGCGATACTATGAGACACGACGTAAAGTTAGGCGCGCACGGGCCCGTCGGCAACGCCTGGCGCCGCCTTCTTACAAGGCCGAAATACCCTGGAAGCAGGAGCGGTTGGCGGGTGTGTGCAAGCTCTGCTATAGGCCGCATCAACTTGAATGAACCGCCCAGTGCACTTTAATGGCCGTCGATAGCGATACCGTCCGCCGTGTGGCCCACCTCGCGCGCATGGCCGTTGCCGAGGACGAGATCGAAGATTTGCGGCGAGAACTGAACGCCATGCTGGCATTCGTCGAGCGAGCTTGCCGATATTGATGTCACCGGAGTCGAGCCGATGACGTCGGTAACGCCCATGGCGATGAAAATGCGCGAGGACGAAGTGAACGACGGCAACATCGCGGACGACATCCTTGCCAACGCTCCCGAGCGGGAAGATCACTTCTTCATTGTCCCGAAAGTGGTGGAATGATGTGTCTTGCCTGTGAACAACAAGGCCTTTGGCTCGCTTATCTGCGAAAGCGCGGGCTGATCACGCCGGACGGATATTTGGTGGAACAGCCGCCGTTTTTGGCGGACGCAGGTGACGCGCAACCGGCGCAGCCGCCGGGCAGCGACGAAGCCCAAGCTGGCGTCGCAGACACGAACAAAGCTTCCGGCGACGATCCGAAAGCGGGATGACTGAACTCGCCGCGCTCTCGCTCGCGCAAGCGCGCGACGTGCTGCGCGGCAAACGCTGCTCCGCACTCGAACTTGCCGATGCGTATCTCGCGGCCATTGAACAAGCGCGTGCGTTCAACGCCTTTGTGCTGGAAACGGCGGATCGCGCCCGCGACATGGCGCGCGCGTCCGATGCGCGTCTGGCAAAAGGCCAAGCCGGTCCGCTCGAAGGGTTGCCGCTCGGCGTCAAGGATTTGTTTTGCACGAACGGGCGTGCGCACCACCGCCTGTTCGCACATTCTGGAAAATTTTGTGCCGACCTATGAGTCCACGGTCACCGACAAACTGTGGCGCGATGGCGCCGTGCTGCTCGGCAAGCTCAACAACGACGAGTTTGCCATGGGCTCCTCGAACGAAACCTCATATTTCGGCCCGGTGATATCGCCATGGCGCCGGCGCGGCTCCGCGGCGAAGCTGGTGCCCGGCGGCTCGTCGGGCGGATCGGCGGCGGCGGTGGCGGCCAATTTGTGCGCGGGCGCGGTCGGCACCGATACCGGCGGATCGATTCGCCAGCCCGCCGCCTTTTGCGGAGTGGTCGGCCTCAAACCGACCTACGGCCGCTGCTCGCGCTGGGGCATCGTCGCGTTCGCCTCGTCGCTTGATCAAGCCGGCCCGTTCGCCCGCAACGTCGCCGACTGCGCGATCTTGCTCCGCTCCATCGCCGGAGCCGACGCCAAGGACACCACCTGCGCCGACGTGCCGGTGCCGGATTACGAAAAGGCGGCCGGCGCCTCGGTCAAAGGCATGCGCATCGGCATCCCCAAGGAATATCGCGTGCCGGGCATGGCCGCCGAAATCGAGGCGCTTTGGCAGCAAGGGATTCGCTGGCTGCAAGACTGCCGGCGCCGCGATCGTCGACGTCTCGCTGCCTCACACCAAATACGCGCTGGCGGCCTACTATATCGTCGCTCCGGCGGAAGCGTCGTCCAATCTCGCGCGCTATGATGGCGTGCGTTTCGGATTGCGCGTGCCGGGACGGCGACATCATCGACATGTACGAGCGCACCCGCGCGTCCGGATTCGGCAAGGAAGTTCGCCGGCGGATCATGATCGGGACGTATGTGCTGTCCGCCGGCTATTACGAAGCTTACTATCTCCGCGCGCAGAAGGTGCGCACCCTGATCAAGCGCGACTTCGAGGAATGCTTTGCCGCCGGCATCGACGCGATCTTGACGCCGACGACGCCGTCGGCCGCGTTTGCCATCGGCGAACAAGGCCGCTCCGATCCGACCGAGATGTATCTGAATGACATATTCACCGTGACGGTGAACATGGCCGGCCTGCCCGGCATATCCGTACCCGGCGGCGTTGATGCGCAGGGCCTGCCGCTTGGCTTGCAGCTCATCGGCAGGCCGTTCGCGGAAGAGACCTTGTTCGCGCTCGGCGCGGTGATCGAGAAAGCCGCCGGCCGATTTACTCCCGAGCGCTGGTGGTGAGGCCGGCCGGCTGGGGCAGCGCCTCCGTCACGCTTTCGTAGCGGCGCCGCGGCAGCGCCAACGGATATTCGCGCTGCAGGAATTCAATCAGCTTCTCGCGCACTTCGCAGCGCAAATCCAAAACCGCACGCCGCGTTGTTGGCGCTGACCAGCGCGCGCAACTGGATTGTCGTTTCGTTGCAGTCGCTGACCTGAAGGTTGACGACCTTCCCGTTCCATAGCTTCGATTGTGCGGCGATCTCGCTTAAGCTTTTCGCGGATCGTCTGGACCGGCGCCGTGGGGTCGACGTACAGAAATACCGTGCCGATCAATTCGCCGCCGATCCTGGTCCAGTTCTGAAACGGCTTTTCGATAAAATAGCTGAGCGGCACCACCATGCGCCGCCAGTCCCACAGCCGCAGCACGACATAAGCTGAACGTGATCTCCTCGACGTTGCCCCACTCGTTTTCGACGATGACGGCGTCGTCGATGCGGATGGGCTGCGCCATGGCGATCTGCACGCCGGCGATAAAGTTGGTCAGGACCGGCCGCGCCGCCAAGCCGGCGATAATCCCGGCGACGCCGGCCGAAGCGAACAAAGTGACGCCGAACTGCCGGACGGCATCGAAAGTCATCAGCGCAAAGCCGATAGTCACCAGCGCGATCACGACATCGAGCACGCGCACCAGAACGCGGATTTGAGTGACGTGTTTGCGGGCCAGCAGATTGTCGGCGACGTCGAGTGCGAAAGCGCAGCAAATACAATATCGGCGGCAATATGCAGCACGGTTGCTGCCGCCCAGCCGAGCAGGCAAATGGTGGCCAGCGCGAGAAGGCGCGCGAGATCGCCTTGGGCGCGGCGGAAAGCGGCGTAGCGGGCAGCGCGAGCGCCAGAGCGACGAGCAAAAAGGCCGCTCGCGTCGGCGCCTTGGTCGCCGCCAGAGCCGTGCGCAAAAACGGCCGCCGCTCGCCCAACGCGCGCCGCAGCAAGGCGAGGATGGCGGCGTGCAGCAGCAAGCGCGATAATGCCGGCGCCGACGAGCAAGACCGCCGCCATAGCCCCATCCCACGCCGCCGGCAGCATCGCGCCGAACCGAGCTCTGCAGTCGCTCAGTAATGGCTTGCCACATGCCGCAATCAATACATCAAACAGTAACGAAAACGGTACGGCGCGTCGGCGCGGTTCCGCCTTCTGGACAGCGGCGGCGCAAGTGGCATCAACCGCCTGCGACGGTTAACGGCGAACGATCCGAACGGTTGCGGTGAAAATGAAGACGCTTTTTGCTGCGCATTTTTACCTGGTGGAACGGCCAGACGCTTGGGCACGCAGTTGTGGACGGCGCTCTATGGCGAGTTCGTCGGCACGGACGAATTCGGCAACCGCTATTACCGCACCAGAGGCGGCAAAATCGACCCGACGCTGCGGCATTGAGCGGCGATGGGTCGTCTACTCAGGAATTGCGGAGGCGTCGAAGGTGCCGCCGGGCTGGCATGGCTGGATGCATCACGTCGTGGATGTGCCGCCTACGCTCGACCCGACAAAGCCGTATCCATGGGAAAAGCCGCATCAGCCGAACCTCACCGGCACGCCCTATGCCCGGCGGCCGAGCGGCTCGATTTTGGGCCGCGGCCATCGGCCCGCAAGGCGACCGGCGACTACAAGGCTTGGACGCCGGGCGGATAAGCCCGGCCGAGAGCGGCGATGACTGACGCGGCAGCGTTCACGTTAAAGGCTGAAAACGAGCTGATCCCCTGTTTTCGCCGCATTCCGTGTGTTAACGGGGCGCCTTGCGGTGATGCTTCAACCCGATCACGTCAGGGCTTCATGCTTCGTATCGCCGTTTTCTGTTGCGCTGATCGGCGGATCGCTGGCGGGATCCGCGCACGCGCCGCCAATCAGGTTGGCGTGGATTTTCGACGATGCCGCGCGCCGCGCCCGCCGGCTGATATTCCAGGCGGAGCCTTTCCGCCGCAGCCGCCGCCCGTCCATTATCCCGGGACCGGCTCCGCTCCCGGCGCCATCTCCGGCGCCGCCGCCGCCATCCGCCATCCAGACTCAGCCGCTGCCGCCGCCTCCGGGGCGCACTAGCGCCGCCGGCGCCCGCCGGCGACCGCGCCAGGCGCCGTTCAGCCCGCGGCCTGCCGCCGGCAGTCGGCCGGTGCGCCGCAGCAACCGGCGGAGGGTTCGCCGCAGCTCGACGACACGGTCGTCACCGAAGTGCCGACGCAAAAAATCGACAACGCGCGCGCGGTCTTTTCCGGGCTCGACAAGATTACGGGCCGCATCATTTCCTTTGATGCCGCGATCGGAGAAACCGTGCAATTCGGTGCGCTGCGGGTCACGACGCGGGCCTGTTACACGCGTCCGCCGACCGAGGCGACGAATACCGACGCTTTCGTTGAAGTCGACGAGGTGACGTTACAGGGCGAAGTGAAGCGGATCTTTACCGGCTGGATGTTCGCCGCAAGTCCGGGCCTGCACGGCGTCGAGCATCCGATTTACGATGTCTGGCTGACGGATTGCGCGTCGCCTGTGCCGACGAAAGTCGCTCAGCCGGCCACGGCACCTGCGCCGGAAATCGCGCCGCCACCGCCGCCGCCGCGCACGCCGGCGCGCACGCGCGGCTCCCGCCAACAAAATGCGCCGTCCGCCGCCGGTCACCGACTCCAGCGCCTAACTGATAAGCTCGCGCCTAAGAGGCGGCAAGCCGCGCCAGCGCCACGCTGCCGGAAACCGGGCGATCGAGCGTCAAGCGCGCCAAAATTTCCTTCGCCGACGAGCGCCGCATCGAGAAGCTTATGATAGGCGGGGCGCGAAACTTCGACCGCTCCGAACGTGCGCAGATGCGGCGTGACGAATTGCGTGTCGAGCAGCCGGTAATGACCGGCCTTCAGTCGCGCCACCAGGTGCACGAGCGCGACCTTGGAGGCGTCGCGGCTGCGATGGAACATGCTCTCGCCGAAAAACGCCCTGCCGAGGCTGACGCCATAAAGTCCGCCGACCAGGCTGCTCGCCTTCGTAGACTTCCACCGTATGGCAGTCGCCGCGCTCGTAGAGTCGCCGATAGAGATTGCGGATGCGGGCATTGATCCAAGTTCGGGTGCGCCCGGGCAGCGGCTGCCGAGCAGCCGTCGACCACCGCGTCGAAATCGCGATCGACAACCACGGTGAAACGGTCGGATCGCACCGTCCGGGCGAGGCGGTCGGGGACATGAAAGCGATCGAGCGGGATGATGCCGCGACGCTCCGGTTCGATCCAATAGAGCGCCGGATCCTCGGCGCTTTCCGCCATCGGGAAAATGCCGCACGCATAGGCCTTCAGCAGGACTTCAGGCGTGATATCGACGAAGGCGGACTCGCGGCTGGCCATTGCGCTCTCGACATTAAGCTATTAGCGGGCGGCATTTTCAAGCACGCAGGGTTTCTATCCTGCCAACAACACGGTCCGGCCGCGCGCAGCGTCTCGCAGCACGTTAAACAAGCATAAACTACATATTTGCTAAAATTTTCGCCAGCTTGAACGCAAGTGCCGCGGATCGCGGTTACATTGCAGTGCGAACTGCTGGGGCCGATCATGCATGCGTCGCTTGCCGAATCTCCGCCGCTCCGCGTTTTGCTGGTCGAGGATGAATTCTTCATCAGCGAATGGGTTGCGGAATTGCTGGCGGAACAGGGGTTCGCGGTTCGCGCGGTCAGTAACGCGGCGGAAGCGCTGCGCTACCTCAACTCGACGGCCGTCGACGTGCTGTTCACCGACATCAATCTTGCCGGCGGCGTCGACGGTTTGGCGCTTGCGCATCGTGCCCGCGAACTGTTTCCGGATTTGCCCGTCGTCTATGCGTCGGGCCGCGTCAATGTGCTCGATGCGGAGCTGCAGGTGCCGGGCGCGGTGTTCGTCGCCAAGCCCTACCTTCCGGAACTGGTCGGCCGCATCCTTGCCGACGCCGCGAAGGCCACCGCCCCAGCGCGTATCCGCTTGACTTACTCGTCGGCGCCGCCGCGGGCGAGAAACTCTTCCAGCCAGTGGATGTGGTAATCGCCGTCGATGATTTCGGCTTCGCGCGCCAGCGCGCGGAATAGCGGCAGCGTCGTCTCGATGCCGTCGACCACGAATTCGTCGAGCGCGCGATGCAGGCGCATCAAGCATTCGTCGCGGGTCTTGCCGTGAACGATCAGTTTGCCGACCAGCGAATCGTAGAACGGCGGAATCGTGTAGCCGTGATAGGCCGCCGAATCGATCCGCACGCCGAGGCCGCCGGGCGGATGATAATGGACGATCTTGCCCGGAGACGGGCGGAACGACACCGGATTTTCCGCATTGATGCGGCATTCGATGGCGTGGCCGTGAAATTTTACGTCGCTCTGCTTGAGCGACAGGTCGCCGTTGGCGGCGACGCGGATTTGCTCGGCGACCAGGTCGATGTCGGTGATCATCTCGGTGACCGGATGCTCCACCTGGATGCGGGTGTTCATTTCGATGAAACTGAATTTCCCGTCCTCGTAGAGGAACTCGATGGTGCCGGCGCCGAGATATTTTATGGTGCGCATCGCCCGCGCGGCCGTTTCGCAAATCTGATCGCGGGCGACGCTGTTGAGTGCGGGCGAGGGGCCTTCTTCCCAGATTTTCTGATGACGGCGTTGCAGCGAGCAGTCGCGCTCGCCCAAATGGATGACGTGGCCTTTGCCGTCACCGAGAATTTGAATTTCGATGTGACGCGGCCTTTCGAGATAGCGTTCGACGTAGAGCGCATCGTCGCCGAACGCGGCTTTCGCTTCCGCGCGTGTCAGGCTCAGCGCCATCGGCAGCTCGTCTGCGGCCGCGAACGAGCTTCATGCCGCGCCCGCCGCCGCCGGCGGCGGCCTTCAACAGCAGCGGAAATCCCAGCTCGCGCGCCAGCGCGCTCGACCTCCGCGTCAGAGCCGACGCTGCCGTCCGATCCCGGAACAATCGGAATCCCCAGATCCTTGGCGGCGCGCCGGGCCGCGACCTTGTCGCCCATGAGCCGGATATGTTCGGGACGCGGGCCGATGAAGTGGACGTTGTGCTCGGCGAGAATTTCCGCGAAACGGGCGTTCTCGGCCAGAAATCCGTAGCCCGGATGAACGGCATCGGCGCCGGTGATTTCGCAGGCGGCAAGCAGCGCCGGAATATTGAGGTAGCTGTCCACGGCCGGCGGCGGGCCGATGCAGACGCTTTCGTCGGCCAGGCGCACGTGCATGGCGTCGGCGTCCGCCGTCGAATGAACCGCAACCGTCGGGATGCCGAGTTCCTTGCACGCCCGCAGAATGCGCAGCGCGATCTCTCCGCGGTTGGCGATCAGGATCTTGTCGAACATCTCACTCGATGATCATCAGCGGCTCGCTGTATTCGACCGGCTGGCCATCCTCGACCAGGATCTGAATGACCTTGCCGGCGCGCGGAGCCGGGAATCTGATTCATCGTCTTCATCGCTTCGATGATCATCAATGTTTCGCCGGCTTTCACCTCGCTGCCGACTTCGACAAAGGGACGCGCGCCCGGGCGACGGGCCGAGATAGGCCGTGCCGACCATCGGCGACGCCACGAGTCCCGGATGCTGCGACGGCTCGATCGGAATGGGCGAGGCGAGCCGTTACCGCTTCGGCGACGGCAGCGACCGGCAACGGGGTCCGACTGCGTGCGCGCGGCGGTCAGATTTCGCGCCACGCGGATGAGGACGCCGTCGCGCTGCAGCTCGATCTCGGTGAGCCCGGTTTCGTCGAGACAGCCGCGCCAGCTCGCGAATGGCATCGCGGTCGATCGCCGGCGTTTTCGGTGAGGTCCCGGAGCTGCGCGCCACGATCACACCTTTGCGCGCGCTTCGGCGCCGATCATTGCGGCAATCTCGCCGATGGCGCGAGCATAGCCGTCGATGCCTTCGCCGGAAATGACCGCACGCGCGGCTTGCGAAACATAAGAATGGCGACGAAACGGCTCGCGTGAGCGAATATCGCTGATATGCACCTCGATGACTGGCGCATCGAGCATCGAGAAGCGCGTCGAGAATGGCCACCGACGTGTGGGTGTAGCCGGCGGGATTAATGATCAGCCCGGCGGCCTTCTCGGCGCGCGCTTCCTGGATCCAGTCGATGATCTGACCCTCGTGGTTGGATTGGCGAAATTCGATGGCCAAGCCGTGCTGGGCCGCCGCCGCCCGGCACAGCTTCTCGACATCGGCCAGCGTCGCGCGTCCATAAATCTCCGGCTGGCGCGTGCCGAGCAGATTGAGGTTCGGTCCGTTCAGGATATAGATCGTCTTCGACATTCGCGAGCTTGCCGGCCCGTCGCGCGCGGCTGCTCGCTGCGTCGGCCCGTTTATAGGGAAGGGACCCGAAAGGGGAAGCCTGCGCGCTCGCCGAAAGATCGCGCCGGTCAAATTGCGCGTCGGCCGGAAGCGCCGGCGCCCGGCTACTTTCCGCTCGGCCGCGATCTTCTCCTTGAGCGCGTCGAGGCCGACGGCGCCGACGACGACCTCGTCGCCTACGACGTAGCTCGGCGTGCCGTTAACCCCGATGAGATCGGCGAGCTTCAAGTTCTCGTCGATCGTCTTCTTCACCTCGTCGCTGCCCATGTCCTTTTCGAGGCGCGCCATATCGAAGCCGACGTCCTTGGCGACGGCGAGAGCGCGCGCCTTGTCCGCCGGCCCGCGGCCGCCCAGGAGCTTTTGGTGAAACTCGATGTACTTTTTCCCGGTCGCGTCCTGCATGCGCGCGGCCACCGCGACGTGGGCGGCTTCGACCGAGCCCTCGCCGAGAACCGGAAATTCCTTGAGCACGAATTTCAGGTTCGGATCGGTCTTCAACAGAGTGAGCATGTCGGACATCGCGTGTTTGCAGTAACCGCAATTGTAGTCGAAGAACTCGACCATGGTGACGTTGCCCTGCGGATTGCCGAGCACGACCTGGTGCGGAGAATTGAAAATCGTGGCGTTATTGCTCGGCGACAGCGGCGCGGTTCTTTTCCGCTTCGGCCGCTTTCTGGCGTTTTTCCAGCTCGGCCATCACGTCCTGCATGACCTCGGGATGCTGCAGCAGATAGTTTTTGACGATGCCTTCGATTTCCTGCCGCTGATCGGCGGAAAATGTCTGCGCCCGCGCCGGCGTAGCGGCCGGCAAGCGCCAGCATCATTGCGGCGGCGAGCAAAGTCAGGGCGCGGAATTGTCGATGTCATCAGCATGTCCTTTGTTGCGAATTATTGACCGAAGAGAAGCGGGCTTTTTCCTTTATTGAAAGCGACGATGTCGTCGGCTTTTACCCAGCCGGGCGATCCGACCGCAAATCGCGTCTTTGCCCGGGCGGCCAGCTCGCGCGCCGTCTTGTTGTCGCCGCGCGCGAAGGCGGCCTGCGGCCGACGCGAGATCGGCCTCTGCATAATTCTTGTTGTGGCCGTAGGCCATGGCGAGTTGTTCATAGGCGTCCGACGATTCCGGCTCCTTGACCAAGGCGGCGCGCAGCAGCGGCACGGCTTCGTCCGCCAGTTTCGGATTGTTGGTGGCGATCATGCGCCTGCGCCAGCAATATCTGGATAAGCGCCGGGTTGGGCGCAAGCTCTACGGCATGGCGCAACGGCGCGATCGCGTCGGCCGGGATGCCCGCTTTCCAGCAGAGCCTGGCCCTTCAAGCTCGTAGAAATATGGATAGTTCGGCTTCGCCTGGATAAGGCCGTCGATCTGGGCTAGCGCGGACGCGAACGTCGCCGAAGCGGTAGCTGGCGATGGCGCGGGCGTAGCGCGCCGGCAGGCTCGTGTCGGATGCAGGATAATGCCGCGAGACGACATCGGCCCGCTCGGTGAAGCCGTAAAGCTTGGCGCGCATCATGTCGTGGCGGAATTGAAGTTCCGGCGGATCCTTTTTGTCCCAGTAAGGCGTTTTGACCAGCTCGGCGAGCGCCGCCATGCGTTCCGTCGGCATGGGATGGTTCTGCACGTAGGGATCGATGTAAGCCGCCGTGAACATCATCTCGTCGGCGAAGCGCTTGAACGTGTCGTACATGCCCTTCGCCGATTGACCGGTCATGGTCAGAAAGCGCACGCCGGCGCGGTCGGCCTGTTCTTCCTGTGCACGCTGATAAGCGAGCAGCGTGTGCTGCAGGTAGGACTGCGGCGCGTTCATGCGCCGCCATGCCGACATTGGCCATATCGTAGCTGCCGGATTTTGCGCCGGCGGCCATGCGCGCCCACGCCCAGCAGCATGGCGACGATGGCGGCGGTCTGCGCGTGGCGAGCTCCTGGCGCATTTTGGACAAGATGACCGCCGACAATGTGTCCGGTTTCATGGGCGAACACGCCGATGAGCTGATTGGGCGTGGTCGCCTGCATCAGGGCGCCCGAATTAACGAAGATCCGGTGCGCGTCCATAACGAAGGCGTTGAACGATTTCTCGTTGATGATGACGACGTGAATGTTTTGCTGCGTCAGTCCGGCGACGCGCAGAATCGGCGCGCGTGTATTCGCGAAGGAGCTGCTCGATCTCGGCGTCGCGAATTATGGGGATGCCGGATGTCTGCGCGCGCGCCGGCCCGCCGGCGCATCGCCACCGCAGCCGCGGTAATCAGCGCCGCGGCGCGCGATGCTGGTCTCTTCGCGTGCATCTTGCTAGTGGATTGCGGATTTGACATTCGCTACCCATATCCGGTCCCGCGAACTCGAGAAGCGAATGTCAAATCCGATCTCCGCAGTACGCATATTTGCTAGTGGTCCGTTCGATTGCTAACTTCGGCATGATAGACCTGCCCGAACCGGGATGCGAATGTGACTCGGGCCACTAGGAATTCGCCATGACGATGCGATTGCGGCCTAGAATGACGTCGGATCCCTCGGACCGGCCACCAAGCTAGGAAGGCAGCCGGTCACGGTCAACAACCCGGCGAATACGGCAGCAGCGGGGCGGCGCCGGCCCGACGCCGTTGCATCAGGATGCGGTCATGCTTGAACGGGCGAGACAGCTTATTCAACCGTCCGGGCGCAGCAATGTGCCGCCGTTCATGGTCATGGACGTGGTGGCCGCGGCGGCCCGGCTGGAAGCCCAGGGCCGCCGCATCATCCACATGGAGGTGGGCCAGCCCGCCGCCGGCGCGCCTCGCGAGCGCCATCGCTGCCGCGCGCGCCGCTCTGTCGCACCTCGTCGCTTGGCTACACCGAGACGCTCGGCATGCCGTCGCTGCGCCGGCGCATCGCGCGCGCCTATGGCGACTGGCACGGGCTCGATATCGATCCGGAGCGCGTCGTGGTGACCACCGGTTCCTCGGCGGGATTCATGCTGGCCTTTCTCGCCGCCTTCGAAGCGGGACAACCGGGTCGCAAGCGGCGCTGCCCGGCTATCCGCCGTACCGTCACATCCTCAGCGCGCTTGGTTGCGAACCGATCGGGATCGCAACAACTGCAGCGACGCGCTGGGCGATCACCGGCGAGACGCTGCTCAACGCGCATCGCGCGCGGGCGCTCCATGGCGTGATCGTGGCCTCGCCCGCCAATCCGAGCGGCACGATGATGACCGCCGCGCGTACTCGAGGACGTCATTCGCAGCGCCGAAGACGCGGGAATCAGCGTAATTTCCGACGAGATTTATCATGGTCTCGATTACGCGTTCCGCGCCGAGTTGCGCGGCGCGCTTCTCGCCGCACGCGATTATCGTGAATTCCTTTTCCAAATATTTCTGCATGACCGGGTGGCGGATCGGCTGGATGATCGTGCCGCCATCGCTGCTGCGGGCGGTCGAGCGGCTGCAGCAAAACCTGGCGATCTCGGTGCCGACGCTCGCGCAAATCGCCGCCGCGGCGGCCTTCGACGGCCGCGCCGAGCTCGAGGACGTGCGGCGCGGCTACGAAGAGAACCGGCGGATTCTGCTCGAGGGATTGCCGCAAGCGGGGCTCAATTCGTTTTTGCCCGCCGATGGCGCCTTCTATCTCTATGCCGACGTGTCGCGCTACTCGACCGATAGTTTTGCTTTTGCCAAACGCATGTTGGAGGAAGCAGGCGTAGCCGCCACGCCGGGCGTTGATTTCGACCCGCAGCGCGGCCAGAACTTTCTGCGTTTGTGCTACGCCGGCTCTGCGCGAGGATATGCGTGAGGCGGTCGAGCGCATCGGCGATTGGTTGCGAAGGATTTGATCTGCGAGGCGTGGCGATGAGCGATACACTGTTCGACATTCTGCACAAGGTGACGACGGCGACGATCAGCACCATGCTGTTGCGCAAAGGCATCAGGCGCTGCTGGATGAACGGTCCAAAAGCGCTTGGCGCCAGGGAAAGCCGCGTCGTCGGCCGCGCATTCACCCTGCGTTTCATACCGGTCCGCGAAGATCTCGCGACCGTCGAAAGCTGGGGCAATCCGGTGTCGACCCGCGCCGCGATCGAGGAAATGCCGGAAGGCGCCGTGGCGGTTGCCGACGCCATGGGCGTGACCGGCGCCGGAATATTCGGCGATATCCTGTGCGCACGAATGAAAAAGCGCAACGTCGCCGCGCTGGTGACCGACGGAGCGGTGCGCGACCGCGCGGGCGTGTTGACGAGCGCCTTGCCGGTTTGGTGCGCCGGCATAGCGGCGCCGGCTTCAGTCAATCAGCTGACGTTCGTCGGCTGGCAAGCAGCCGATTGCTTGCGGCGGCTGCGCGGTGTTCCCCGGTGACGTAATCGTCGCCGACGATGACGGTTGCGTCGTCATCCCGCAGGCGATGATCGACTATGTGGCCAATGAGGGCGCCGAACATGAATTGTACGAGAGCTGGGTATTTGCCGAAGTCGAGAATGGCGTGAAGCTTCCCGGCCTTTACCCCCCGAACGACGAGGCCAAGGCGCGCTACGCGGCATGGCGGAAGTCGCGCGCGTGACTGGCCGCATCCGTCAGCCAAATTAAATGTTTTTCATCTTATCCAAGTCGCTCGGTTTTTTTGTTTGGTCATCGAATATTTTTATGGCGATCGGCCTGGTCGGGCTCGTGCTCTTGTGCACGCGATTTACCCGGCTGGCCAGTTGGCTCATTGTCACGAGCCTCGTGCTCCTGGCCATTGCCGGATATTCGCCGCTCGCCAATGTGCTGATAGTGCCGTTGGAGCAGCGCTTCCCGCCGTGGGACGCCTCGCATGGAGCGCCCGACGGCCTTGTCGTACTCGGCGGCGTCATATCGCCTGAGGTCTCGGCCGCGCGCAACGCGATCGCGCTCGAGGAAACCGCCGAGCGCATCACTGTCGCCGCCGAGTTCGCCCGGCGCTACCCGAAGCTGCGGATCGTTGTCACCGGCGGCAGCAGCGCACTCATTTTCGACGGGCCGGCCGAGGCGCCGTTTTTGGCAAAAGAGCTGGAGGCGCTTGGCGTCGCGCCTGAGCGCATCTCCATCGAGGACAAGTCGCGCAATACCCTCGAAAATGCGCAATTCTCGCGCCGCGTCGCCAATCCCAAGCCGGGAGAGCGCTGGCTGCTTGTGACCTCGGCTTATCACATGCCGCGAGCCATGGCCGCGTTCAGGTTGGCCGGCTTTGCGGTTGAAGCCTGCCCGGTCGACTGGCGCACCCGCGGACCGATTGATATTGCCCGGCCGTTCGGCTTGCTCTCCGATGGCCTGCGGCGGACCGACACGGCGGTCCACGAGTGGTTCGGGCTTCTAGCCTACCGCCTCACCGGCAAGACGACCGAGCTACTTCCGGCCCCTGATCGCCCTCGAGCATCGCTGGTGTGGAGGGACGTCGCCGGCGCTCCTTTGAGCGCCGTCGCGCGCTAGTATGGCGAAGCCGCAAGTGATTCGCGTGTTCTGGCGCAGGGCTGGGAACCGATCCGGCCCGGCATATGTCGGGTACCAAGAGGTTTCGCCTTGTCGATCGAAATGCCAACCGCATTCGCAACTTTGGCCGCCGATGCCGGCGCTGAAGCGGCCGCGCCAGAAGAGGACCGCGAATTTATCGAACGTGCGGCCGCCGTCCTGTTTGCGACAGGTTCGGTGATCTTGGCTTGCCTCGTCGCGGTGTTCACGCAGCTTCGCTAGGGTAGGCGCGCTGGCGCTGGCCATGCCGCGCACGCGGCGGAGCGCTGCGCGAAGTGGAAGCGAAGGGGCATGGGGCTACACCTCATTATTGGCAACAAGAATTACTCCTCGTGGTCCTTGCGGCCGTGGCTGGCTATGAAAGTTGCGGGGATCGCATTCGAGGAGATGGTGCTTCCACTCGATGCGCCCGACTTCAAAGCGCGGCTTGCAGCGTTTGGCGGAGCCGGAAAAGTACCGCTCCTGGTCGATGGGACAACCCGCATTTGGGAATCTTTGGCGATTCTGGAATATCTGGCCGAAAAATTTCCAGCCGCGGGGGTATGGCCGCGCGAGCCGCAGCGCGCGCGCAAGCGCGCGCGTCGCGGCGGAAATGCACAGCGGATTTTCGTCGCTGCGAAGCCGACTGCCGATGAATGTCCGGCGCCCGGTCATTTCCCGGGCGCTTGATGCAGGCGCCATGGCCGACGTGGCGCGAATTGAGGCGATCTGGGCCGAAAGCCGTAGTCGGTTCGGGGCAGGGGGGCCATTTCTTTATGGAGCATTTGGCGCGGCCGACGCGATGTATGCGCCGGTTGTTTCGCGCTTTCACACCTACGCCGTCGAGGTCGGCACGGTGTGCGCGCGCCTACATGGCCGCGCTGATCAATCTGCCGGCGTGGAGCGAATGGCGCGAGGCGGCTTGTCGCGAGACCTCGGTGCTCCCGCATGACGAAGTCGATTGGCCGGACGTGAAACGAGAAGAAAGCTGAACGGCGCTGCCGTGCTTCTGATCGAGGTTCCTTTCGACAATTCGTGAACTCTTCTATCGACGCATGCGTCGCGGACCGCGCGTTCACGCGGACGATCCGGTGATCAAGTTGAAATTTAATCAGGACGCGATGCGCGCCTGCAATTCCAGAAGCAGCGGCCGTTGATACGCAAGAATTTTGGTCATTGCGATCGGCAGCGCAAAGTAGGCGATGCGATCAATCTCGGGAAAACTTTTCCGCTCTCCCGACCTTGGCGGCCACTCGATCTCGAACATGTTGCTGGCAAACGCCGCCAAATCAAAATCGGCCTCGAAGGCCCAGGCGTGTACGACTTTGCCGCTTTTTTGTTTGACCGGAGTGAGGCGGATGAATTCGCCTGTGGCGGTAAAATTTGTTTCCTCGGTGAACTCGCGCCGCGCGGTTGCCAGAGGATCAACCCCCGGGTCCGCCAGGCCCTTCGGAATGGTCCAGACTCCGTCGTCTTTTTTCCTCCAAAACGGTCCGCCGGGATGCGCCAGCAGCACCTCTATTTCTTTCTTCCGCCGGAAGGCCAAAAGACCGGCGCTGACCGCTGCCGTGCCGCGCATGCGCAATTTACCCTGACCTGCGGCTCTCTACCGCAGGCCTTGCCAAATGGGTTCTCTGCATGATTTTGTCATGTTTGCGCCCACAATGCAGATCTCCTCGCTTACGCTCTTCACGGGCTGCGTGAGGGCAGCTGATTTAGTTTTCCATAACGGGAGCCAACGCCGATGCGATCTCGCTTTATCGCCGCTCTAGCCCTTGCCGCCGCCGCGGCCGTGTTTGCGCCCATCGCGCAAGCCGACGACGCCCCTAAGGACGTCAAAGGTCTTTATCTGCTGAGCGATTACCCGGCGGTGACGGTGCGGCCGGGCGAGACCTCGACGGTTAACTTGCACCTGCACAACTATGATTTGGCGCCGGAAAGGCTGGCGCTAACGGTGTCCGGCGTTCCCGCCGGCTGGACGGCGACGCTGATGGGCGGCGGACAACCGGTTGCCGCGGCGATGCCGGCAACGAATACGAGTGTTTCGCTGGAACTGCGTCTCGACGTACCAAAGAATGCGCCGGTCGGCACGCAAACGCTGACGGTAAGCGCGAGCGGCGGCTCTACGAAAGCCGAGTTGCCGATCGAAGTTACGCTGGCGAAAGACCTTCCGGCGAAGCTCACGCTCACGCCGCAACTTCCCGAACTGCGCGGCACCTCGAAATCGAGCTTCGAATATTCGCTCGGCATCAAGAACGACAGCGGCAAGAAACTGACCGTCAGCCTGGCCGCGCAGGCGCCGCAAAATTTCGACGCATCGTTCACCGAGAACTACGGCAGCCAGGAGCTCAATGCGGTACCGGTCGATCCGGGCCAGACCAAGGATGTGAAGCTCAAAGTGCGGCCGCCGAACACGGCCGCCGCCGGGAGCTACAAAGTCGTCGCCCGTGTCGGGGCCGAGGATGCTTCCGCAACTGCCGACCTGACACTCGACATCAGCGGACAGCCCAAGCTCGATATCAGCGGACGCGAAGGGCTCGTTTCGACTCACGCTTCGGCAGGCAAGGAGACGAGCGTGCCGGTCGTCATCGTCAATAGCGGCACTGCCCCCGCCGACAATGTCGAACTCAGTGGCTCGGCGCCTTCAGGGTGGAAGATCACATTCGACCCGAAGACCGTCGATCGCATTGCGCCCAACGAGAACAAAGAGGTGCAGGCCCTGATTACGCCCACCGAGAAGGCGATCGCCGGCGATTATGTGACGACAATTCGCGCCGCCACCCGCGGCGAATCCGCTTCGACGACTTTCCGCGTCACGGTAACGACTTCGACCATGTGGGGAATTGCCGGCATCGGGATTATCGGCGTGGCTTTGCTGGTGATGGTCGGCGCGGTTGCGCGGTTTGGCCGCCGATGAGTGATATTGTCATCGAGGCCAAGGGCCTCACCAAGAAATACGGAGCCGCAACCGCGGTCGACCACATCTCGTTCACTGTCGGCCGGGGTGAAATATTCGGCTTGCTCGGGCCGAACGGCGCCGGCAAGACGACGACCATCCTGATGCTGCTCGGATTAACCGACATTTCCGAGGGCGGAATCCGGGTGCTGGGATTCGATCCGGCGCGCGAACCGCTCTCGGTCAAGCGCCGGGTCGGTTACCTGCCCGATACGGTCGGCTTCTACGACCAACTCACGGCTGCGGATAACCTCCGCTATACCGCGCGCTTGATCGGATTTCGGAAGATGGAGCGTGAGAAGAAGATCGCCATCGCGCTTGACCGCGTCGGGCTCGCCGACTTTGCCGAAAAGCGCGTGAGCACCTTCTCGCGCGGCATGCGGCAGCGGCTCGGGCTTGCGGAAATTCTCATGAAGGGTGCACAGATCGCCATCCTCGA
This sequence comes from uncultured Alphaproteobacteria bacterium, assembly GCA_963835195.1. Classification (GTDB taxonomy): domain Bacteria; phylum Pseudomonadota; class Alphaproteobacteria; order Rhizobiales; family Xanthobacteraceae; genus BOG-931. The sequence goes on along the minus strand of CAWIEY010000020.1, from coordinate 116,354 downwards.
CGAACCGACGTCGGGGCTCGATCCGCACGCCACCGCCGAACTGCTCGCCATCATCCGCGCGTTCAAGGCGGAGGGGGTTTCGGTGCTGCTGTCATCGCATTTGCTCGAGCGGGTGCAGAGCGTGTGCGATCGCGTGGCGTTGTTCAGCGCCGGGCGCATCGCGCTGATGGGGTCGGTCGCCGAACTCGGCCGCGAAATCCTCGGCGGCGGCTTCGTCGTGGATATCGAGGCCGATGGCGCCGGTTTGGCCGAGCGGCTCGCGCTCATACCGGGCGTGAGCGGGGTCGAGCGGACCGGCATAAGCAAGCTGCGGCTGCATGCCGATCGCGACGTCCGGCCGGAAGCTGCGGTGGAGGTCGTCGCCTCACAGGGACGGCTGCGCTATCTCGGCGTGCAGGAGCCGAGCCTTGACGCGATCTACAACCGTTATTTCGCGAGCAGACCCGACGAGGAATTGACCATGAAGGATGGAGCGCGTCATGCGGCGTGAGGGCTCCGCCTTTCAAGGCATCGGCGTCGTGGTGCTCAAGGAGCTTTCCGACCACCTGACCAGCGTGCGGATGCGCGTGCTCGAGTGGCTGGTGGTGCTGGTGGCGCTGGCCGCGCTCTACGGCGCCATTCAGCAAATCAAAGCCACCACTGCCGAGGACCCGTTCCTGTTCCTCCGCCTGTTCACGACTTCGCGCGAACCGCTGCCGTCTTTCGTATCGTTTATCTCGTTTCTCGTGCCGCTGATGGCGATCGGTCTGGGCTTTGACGCAGTCAACGGCGAGTATAACCGCCGCACGCTGTCGCGGATTCTTGCCCAGCCGATCTATCGGGACGCTTTGCTGTTCGGAAAATTTCTCGCCGGGCTCACGACGCTGGCGATCAGCCTGATCACGCTGTGGCTGCTGGTCATGGGGCTGGGACTTCTCCTCATCGGGATCCCGCCGGGAGCCGAAGAGATCGGCCGCAGCATTCTCTTTCTCGTGGTGACGATCATCTATGCCGGGGTGTGGCTTGCGGTCGCCCTCTTGTTCTCAATTGTATTTCGCTCCGCTGCGACCGCGGCGCTGGTTACGCTCGGCATATGGCTGTTCCTCACCTTCATCTGGCCGGTGCTAGCCGGTGCGGTCGCGCAAGTCATCGTACCCATGGATCCGCGCTATGCCGCGCTCGGATTGCAAACTCCCGGCACGGCGGAGGCGGAACATATTTTGGCGCGGCTGTCGCCGTCGACCCTGTTTGCCGAAACGGTGGTGGCGATCCTCGATCCAACCACACGATCGCTTGGGCCGATCTATCTGAGCCAGCTTCAGGGCGCCGTGCTCGGGGCGCCGCTCCCGATCGGCGAAAGCATGCTGATCGCCTGGCCGCAAACCGTCGGCATGATCGCAAGCGCTATTGTTCTATTCGTGATTGGCTACGTGATCTTCCAGCGTCAGGAAGTCCGCGCCTAAGGGTCGAAGTGTGCCCAAAAAAGGCCGAGGGTGGCTTCGCAGCCACCCTCGGTGCCTTTTAGCAGTCAGCTCGATTAGACGTTGACGACCGCGACGATTGTCATAGTCGCCGGGTCCACCAGGACGATTTCATCCTCGTAGACGAAGTAGCGCAGGCCGCGCCAAGACGGCTCGATCGCCACCAAGGTCGAGGGGACGGGAACAATGTGCACGCCGGTACGCGGCACAACCGTGCCTACCGCCACGTTGAAGTTGACGTGACCGATCCGCGGGGCGCCGCGCGCACTGATGACCGTGTCGCGGATGCGCGTGCGCTGCTGATCGTTGAGCTGCACGTTGGCCCGGGCGTTACCCTGCAGACCCGTCAAGCCGCGCTCCTGCTGAGCGGTGGCCTGCCCATTGCGCTGGTTGCGTTGCGCCGTCTGCCCGGTACGCTCGTTGCGCTCGTTGCGTTGCGCATTCTGCCCAAAACGCTCGTTGCGTTGCGCATGGTTGCCGGAGCGCTGATGCTCCTGCGCGGTTCGCTGCCGGTTCATGCCTTCGCGGCCCATTGAACGTTCATGCCGCGAGTTCTGGGCCGACCGTTGAGCGTTTTGGCCCTCGTTTTGCCGGCTGGCGTTTTGACCCATCTTGCCATGGTTCTGTCCATGGTTCTGTTCCGCCGCGTTCCGTTGCATTTTGCCGCCGTTTTCGTTTTGGGCGCCGGCATTCTGCTCCATCTTGCCGCCGGTTTTGTTCTGCTCGGCGGACTTCTGGTCCATCTTGCCGCCCATCTTGTTTTGGGCGCCGGTGTTCTGACCCATTTGGCCGGCGCCTTTGTTCATCTGCTGGGATGCCGCATTTGGCTGTTTGGCGCCGTGCTCATTTCCTGTTTGTTGCGCCGATGCCGTGCCGGCTCCGGCAATCAATGCCAGCGCGGCAATGCCGGCCAGCAAAGTAGTTCGCTCTTTTCTCATTCGTCGTCTCCTGTTTGGTGCATGAAAGCGATATCGGAGCGTCCGATACGGTCCACTGGGGCGAACGCCCGTGCGATGGGAAAGTTTCGGTTCCGCGTGTAAATTGGACGTGCGGGCTTCGGCGGAACTATCGCGTAATGGCGAATGTGACCGTTTGTTCACGTTGCCGCGCGCTGATTAAATGCAATCCTGTGAGAAAGATCGTGAGCACTTTTAAATCGACGGTTGACACCTCTTCGCCGGAGTTCCAGGCCAACGCGGCCGCCATGAGCGCGCTCGTTGCCGAACTGCACGACCGGCGCGAAAAAGCCGCCGCCGGCGGACCGGCGCGTGCTCGGGAGCGCCACATTTCCCGCGGCAAGCTCCTGCCGCGCGAGCGCGTAATGACGCTCGTCGACGCCGGCGCGCCGTTTCTTGAATTCTCGCAGCTTGCGGCCGACGGCATGTATGGGGAGCCGATTGCCGCAGCCGGCATCATTACCGGCATCGGGCGCGTGTCCGGCCGCGAGTGCGTGATCGTCTGCAACGACTCGACGATCAAAGGCGGCACCTACTATCCGATGACGGTAAAAAAGCATCTCCGCGCGCAAGAGATCGCGCGCGAGAACATGCTCCCGTGCATCTATCTGGTCGATTCCGGCGGCGCCAATCTTCCGCACTGGACGGACGTGTTCCCCGACCGCGAGCATTTCGGCCGCATTTTTTATAATCAGGCGACCTTATCCGCCGTGGGCGTCGCCCAAATCGCCGTGGTGATGGGTTCGTGTACGGCGGGCGGTGCCTATGTGCCGGCCATGTCGGATGAGACCATCATCGTCCGCAATCAGGGGACCATCTTTCTCGGCGGGCCCCCATTGGTAAAGGCGGCGACCGGCGAGGTGGTCTCGGCGGAAGATCTGGGCGGAGCCGACGTGCACGCCAGGAAGTCGGGCGTCGCCGATTACTATGCGCAGAACGACCGCCACGCCTTGGCGCTCTGCCGCAGCATTATTGCCAATTTGAACACACGGCCCGCGGCGGGCATCGCGCTGCGCAAGCCCGCCGAGCCGCTTTACGACGCGGGCGAACTCGATGGCATTGTGCCGGTCGATCTCAAAAAACAATACGACGTCCGCGAAGTCATTGCCCGCCTGGTCGATGGCTCGGAGTTCGACGAGTTCAAGGCGTTGTATGGGACCACGCTCATTGCCGGTTTCGCCCACATTCACGGTATTCCGGTCGGGATTCTCGGCAACAACGGCATTTTGTTCTCGGAAAGCGCGCTCAAGGCGACGCACTTCATCGAGCTGTGCTGCCAGCGCAAGGTGCCGCTTCTTTTCTTGCAAAACATCGTCGGCTTCATGGTTGGCCGCGACTACGAGGCCGGCGGCATCGCCAAAGACGGCGCCAAGATGGTGACTGCCGTTTCCTGCGCGCAGGTGCCGAAGATCACGCTCATCATCGGCGGCTCCTATGGCGCCGGCAATTACGGCATGTGTGGCCGCGCCTTTGGACCGCGTTTTTTGTTCACCTGGCCGAATGCGCGCATTTCCGTCATGGGCGGCGAGCAGGCGGCCAGCGTTCTCGCGACCGTGCGCCGCGATAATATCGAGGCGGCGGGAAAGAAATGGTCGAAGGCCGAAGAAGACGCATTCAAGCAGCCGATCCTCGAGCAATACGAGGCGCAGGGTAATCCCTACTACGCCACCGCGCGGCTTTGGGATGACGGCATCATAACGCCGGCGGAAACCCGGCGCGTGCTGGCGCTGTCATTTTCTGCGGCGCTCAACGCGCCAATTCCGGAGACCAAGTTCGGCGTGTTTCGGATGTGACGAAGTACGCCTTGGTCACCGAAATGGAGCACGTCCGCGAAACGGCGGAAATGCAAAAAACCGGGTGGAGGAAGATGGGTAAAGCTATTGAGCATGTTCATTGGCCGGACGCGCCGGATATGTGGATGCCGTATGCGCCGGCCATCAAAGTCAGGGGCGGCACGACGGTTTATCTCGCCGGCGTGACGGCCGCGCCGGTCTATCATCATCATCCGCACCGGCCGGAGGAATTCGACGCAATGCCGCGCGACATGGCGGGCCAAGCGCGGGCGGCGCTGGAGAATCTTAAGCGCGGGCTGGACGCCGTGGGCGCTACGTTTGCCGACGTGGTCACCGCCGACCGTTTCGTCACTGATCTGACCGAACAGGACGCTCTCAATCGGGTTTGGGGCGAATATTTTCGCGATGCCAAACCGGCGACGACGACGGTGCAAGTTGTACGCCTTGCCACCGATCCGCGCTGCCTGGTCGAAATCAACGCGGTCGCCGTGATTGACTAGACGGTTCGCCGCGCAACGGCGGTTCAGCGCTTGAAAAGCCAGAACACGGCGCTGAGCACGACGCTGACGATGAGGCAGGTCACCAGCGGAAAGAAGAACGTCGTATGTCCGCGCTGGACGATGATGTCGCCGGGCAGCCGGCCAAGCCCGTTCCGCGACAACAGCGGCCATGCAATCCCGGCGATGAGGATGATCAGTCCAAGCCCGATCAGAAAGCTCTGCACATCCATGGCAAGCTCGCTAAAAAGGTGGGCGACGGATGTGACGAGATCAAGAACCCCGCGATGACGCTTGACGCGAGCGTGACGCGGGGTGCTCATGGTCGCTTTCTCAAGGTAAGCACCTTTGGCGGAGAAGGTCATGGCGGAAATACCTTACAAAACGGCGCTCATTGTCGGCGTAGGCCCAGGGCTTTCCGCCTCGGTGGCAAAGACCTTCAGGAAGGCCGGGATGACGATTGCGCTGGCCGCACGGCGGGCGGGGGAGCTCGCGGCGCTCGCGCAGGAGACCGGCGGAAAGGCATTTCCTTGCGACGCCACCAAGGAGGCGGAGGTCGACCGACTATTCAATGACGTCGAAGCCGCGGTCGGGACGCCCGACGTCGTCGTCTACAATGCGAGCTACCGCACGCGCGGGCCGTTCATCGAACTTGAGCCGGCTGCGGTCGAACGGTCGTTGATTGTCACGGCATTCGGCGGCTTTTTGATTGCGCAGGCGGCCGCGAAACGCATGGTGCGGATGCAGCGCGGCGCCATCCTGTTCACGGGCGCGTCGGCCAGTGTGAAGGGTTATGCGCAATCAGCGCCTTTCGCGATGGGCAAGTTCGCTTTGCGCGGGCTGGCGCAAAGCATGGCGCGCGAATTATCGCCACAGGGCATTCACGTGGCCCATATCGTGATCGACGGTGGCATCCGCAGCGAGAGCCGCGCCGAGCCCGCCGACAAGCCCGACAGCATGCTCGATCCGGACGCAATCGCGCAGACTTATCTCAGTCTGTTGCAACAGCAGCGGAGCGCCTGGGCTTGGGAAATCGAGTTGCGGCCTTGGGTCGAGCGGTTTTGAAGACATGTTGAGAAATCGATGCGGACCGAGCCTGACGAAAGGCAATCCTCGGCACGGCCTTGTTGGCTGTCGCCCTCATTACGGGGGCGACAAACACGCTGGCGCAGGGAAGGCGGCATAAACCAGTACACAAGCCGGCTGAGACGGCAGCTCCGCCGATCTCGATGGATAAGCGCGACAGCTTGGTCACGGCCACCGGCCCGTTCGAGGGAAGACCCTATTGGCTCGCTTTGGCCCAATGTGGCGGCATCTACTTCAAGCTGAACGTGCTTTATACCGATGCCGCGGTCCACGCCCGCGTGGTGAAGCCCGATCCTCATGCCAACTCCGAATTTACCAAGAAGCTCCACGAAGCGATCAACATCGCGACCACGTATTTCGACAGTGCCGAGCATTTCCTGATGTCCCAGCGGGGCGTCGAACGCGTCGACGCCGTTCTCATCTATGACGGCCATTCACGCGCGGCCGGCGAGCGGCTCAGCACAGTCGAGGCCGCCCTTGCCGCGGCAAAAGACTGTCCCGCGCTTTACCAGGCGTGTCAGGAAGCGTTTTCCAAGCAGTGCAGTGAACCGCTTTCGCCGCTGAGTTGAGGAAAACGAAACTTCAAAGAGTTTTTGCTCACAGCATGAGCGCGCGCAACACGCCGCGGAGGATGTCGATGAAGCCACTATTCGCACTTTGCATGGTGGCACTGCTGCCGGCCATTGCCGCGAACGCCCAGGATGCGCCGGCGCCGGCGCCCGCGCCGCCTCAGATCAGCGACATCATGGCGCAACAACAGATGCGCCACATCAAGCTTTGGTTCGCCGGCCGCGGCGGTAATTGGCCTCTGGCCGATTACGAGCTCGATGAGCTGAAGGACGGATTTGAAGACGTGAACCAGCAGTTCGGCGGCGACATTGTGGAGAAGGCGGTCGGCGCTGCGATGTCCGCTGTTGAAAAAGCGGTCGCAGCCAAGGACCGCGCCGCGTTCACCGGCGCCTTCGACAAGCTCACGGCAGGCTGCAACAGCTGTCACCACTCGCTGGGTCATCCCTTCATTGTCATCCAGCGTCCGACGTCGTTGCCTTACAGCGATCAGTTTTTCGCAACGCAAAAATGAATGTGGCCCGCGGCAACGCGCCGCGGTCCTGCTTCTGACACAGGAGTGGCGTATTTCGCGCCGAGAAATATTTCTTGGATGTGTCAATGCAGGAGGTCCACATGGCCTATCGGGTCTATTCAGGGCCGCGGGGCTCGCAGTCTATCTCTCCGCTCGAAAAGGATCGGCATCTGTACAAGGAGTTTAACGGCCTCGACGAAGCGATGAGCTGGGCCCGGCACATCAACGAGAGCGGCCGCGTCGCCCTTCTCGTCGAAGGCGATGACGGGACGCGCCTGACCAAGCAGCAGATCGTGACGGCACTCAAGAGCCCGGAAAGCATGGATTCGCACGACGCGGCTTGAGGCAGCCGATCCGGCTACCCGGCGCGGATTTGCGCCGGCAAGTCCGCAAGGCCCGCAAGCTGATGGGAGGGGGGAAATGGCTCATATTCATCGGGCATTTTTGAGCGGTTGATCCAGAACGGGCGAAAGCCGAATGTGGCCGCGCCCATAATGTCCCAGCGGTTCGAGGACACGAACGCGATCTCCTGCGGCTTGACGCCAAACTCCTTTGTGGCGAGCGCATAGACCTCCGATCGCGGCTTGTAGGCGCGCACGGCGTCGACCGAAAGCACCGCATCAAGCAAAGGTCCTAATCCAGCCGCCTCGACGGCAGGGGCGAGCATCTCAGGCGAACCGTTGGAGAGTATAGCCAGGCGGCCGCCCTGCGCCTTGAGATCGGACAGCGTGGCCCGGACGTCGGGGAATACATCGAGCCTCAGATAGGCGTCGAGAAGCGCCGCGCGCAGCGAGCGATCGACCGAGGGCACCCGCGCCAATGCGTAGTCAAGCGCGCGCTCGGTCAGCGTCCAGAAATCGACGTAGTGACCGGCGAGCGTCAGGGTCCAGGTATATTCGAGCTGTTTTATTCGCCAAATTTGCGAGAAATTTTCCGCTTCGGCGCCGGCGGCACCGCGATATCGCGCAATCGCTGCATGGACGTCGAACAAAGTGCCATACGCATCGAAGACGTACGTTCGCAACATCGCCTCTCTCCCGGCTGTAACCATGGTGACAAAGAATCGCGCCAATGGGACATAAGGTGTTGTAAGGATGATTCGATGAGCCGCCCCATCGACTGGTCGAAGACATTAACTTTTTTCGAGGACGACTGGCATGAGGGCAATGTCCCGATCATGGGTCCGCGCACGCATGCCGCGTGGCTGTGCACGTCGGTCTTTGATGGCGCGCGCGCGTTCGAGGGCACGACGCCGGATCTTGAGCGCCACTGCGCGCGTGTCAACGAATCCGCCAAGGTCATGTGCTTAAAGCCGCTGGTCGCGGTGCCCACTTGGCGAGGGCTGGTACGCGAAGGGTTGAAGCGGTTCGACCGCAATGCCGAACTCTACATCCGCCCAATGTATTGGGCGGAGGAGGGCGCACCCGGCGGCGTGCGGCCGGATCCGGATTCGACGCGATGGTGCCTTTGTATTTACGCCGCACCCATTCCGAATGCCGCCAACACAGCGATCACCCTTTCGCCCTTCCGCCGCCCGACACGCGAAAACGCTCCGGTGGAGGCGAAGGCCGGCTGTCTCTATCCCAATAACGCACGCGCCCTGATCGAGGCGCGGGCGCGCGGCTTCGATAATTGCGTCTTATGCGACATGCTCGGCAATGTCGCCGAACTGGGCACCGCGAACCTTTTCATGGTCAAGGACGGTGCGGTTTTTACGCCGGCGATCAACGGCACCTTTCTTGCCGGCATCACGCGGGCACGCGTGATTGCGCTATTGCGCGAGGCGGGCGCGGCCGTAGTCGAGACGACGCTGAGCTATGCCGATTTTCAGTCGGCCGATGAGATTTTTTCCACCGGCAATTACACGCAAAGTCGCGCCGATTACCCGCATCGACGATCGCCACCTGCAGCCGGGACCGTTCTACCGCCGGGCGCGCGCATTGTATTGGGAGTTCGCGCACGCCTCCGAGCAGAAATAGCCGTGACCAAGCTTTTGGGCTGAACGAGCGCTCTGCACGCCAGAACGCTCGCTGCGCGTATCGTGCGGCTATTTCGCCGCCGCCTCGTACATCTCGGCGACGTAGTCCCAATTGACCAGATGATCGAGGAAGGCCTTCAAATAGTCGGGCCGCCGATTGCGATAGTCGATGTAGTAGGAATGCTCCCACACATCGCAACCGAGGATCGGCTTGCCGCCATGCACCAGCGGATTTTCGCCGTTCGGCGTCTTCATCACCGTGATCTTTCCGTCCTTGACGGCGAGCCAGCACCAGCCTGATCCGAATTGCGTCGACGCCGGCCTGAACGAAATCCTCTTTCATTTTTGCGATCGGCCCGATGTCGCTGATGATCTGCTTTTCCAGCTTGCCCGGCAGCTTGTCGCCACCGCCGCCTTTTTTCATCCATTTCCAGAAATGGGTATGGTTGTAGTGCTGGCCGGCGTTATTGAAGAGCGCCTGGTTCTTGCCGAAGGTGCCTTTGACCACTTCTTCGACCGGCTTGTTCTCCCATTCTGTGCCTTTGGCGAGATTATTTCCGGCAGTGACGTAAGCCTGATGATGCTTGTCGTGGTGAAATTCGAGTGTTTCACGCGACATGTTGGGGGCAAGCGCATCGTAGGGGTAAGGCAGGTCGGGCAGGGTGAATGCCATTGGTCTTCTCCTCAATTGAAACCAAAAAGGGCGGGCGTCGGTAAAACCGGCGAGGGAACACAAGGTTTCAGTTAATAGGCCCAATCCAGTCGGCTTCGGCAATGTTGGTTCCGCAGACACCTCGTCGCGCCCGCCGTCCCGCTGGGTTTGATGGCGTTTTATTATATTTTTCAATAAGTTAAATCTTGTTTGCTACTGCAATGCGGGGGCTCCCTTGCCGCGAGCAAAACGGCAGGCTTGCGCGCTCCCGCTGCAACGGGGCGCTTTCCTCGCCTCCGGTGGTGCTGATTAATTCTTGCACCTCAGCCAGATGGCGGCCAAAATGCATTCATTGTCGCCGCCGGCTTTATCATCGTGGGACTACGGCGGGGGGACAAAGAAGCATGTTAGCGTTTTTGTGGGTAGCGGGTGCGCTCATAACACTCGCCGGTCTAGCTCTCCTCGCGCCGGGTGGGATCCCGCACGACGCGTCGTTTGAGTCCAATTCCTTGACCCCGGCCACGCTTGCTATCGTGGGCGGGTTGCTCCTCATTGGAGTTGGCATCGTCCTCCGCCAACTGCGTCGCATCGAGCGCGTAATTGCGAATCGCCCGGTGCGCGCTGCGCGTGTCGAGGAAGACCACGCTGCCGACTTGGGTGAAGCACACAGTCAGCCGCGCATCCCATTCCCGCCAAAGCTGACGGCATCGACGACGCCAGCCGCGACACCTGCGCTATCAGCCGAGGACACCACGTCAGAACACCTGCGGACCAAAATTCCGCCGTTGGATCGAAGCGAAGGGGAACCCGCATTCGCCGGAAGCGATGCCCCAAACCTGTCGCGGCTGCCACTTCCTGCCGATGACCACAAAGAACGTCGCGAGAGTGCCGCTAAAGGTTATAGCGGAAACGGCGCTGCGCCGCCGCGCGCAATAACGGATGTTGAAGTCAGGCCGCGCTTGGTGGGATCGCCGGCGACGCCGAGGGGACGAGCAGTCACCGCGTTTTGGCCGGGCGGACAGCGCCGCGAGCCGCAAACGGCTGCTGCTCATGCGCAGATGGCGGTAGCGCGGGCATTGCCTGCGGGAGGACCGGTGCCATCCAGTGATGCGCTGTCCGTAGTCGCCGCGGCCCCGGCCCGCAAGGCAGAGACGGTCTCCATCCTTAAATCGGGCGTGATCGAGGGAATGGCTTATACGTTGTACTCGGACGGCTCGATCGAAGCGCAGCTTCCGCAAGGCACCTTGCGTTTCGGTTCGATTGCCGCGTTGCGCGATCACATCGAAAGCCAAGCGTAGGACTTCGTCCGGCTGCCGGCAGCCAGATCACCTGACGCGCCCGCAAATATACTTCCCCAATACAGTCTTTCACTGAAATGCCCAAGTTTATTGCTTTGCTTCATGAAGCGTTTTATCTTTTGCGTCGTCGCAAACCCACAATGCGCCCGTTGCCTGCGCTCTCACACCTCGACTGGCGCTGGGATGGCAATCGAGCAAAACCAGGCCGAGCATGGCTGATAGTTCGGGAGATGGAAGTTACCTTCAGCTGACTGCAAATATCGTCGCCGCGTACGTGAGCAACAATACCGTTCCGAGCGGCGAGATTCCGAGCCTTATTAGTCAGGTCTATGCCGCGCTGACGCGGCTTTCGGGCGGCCAAGCGGTGGCATCGGCGGAGCCGCTCAAGCCCGCGGTTGCCGTCAAACGGTCGATTACGGCCGAATACCTTGTGTGTCTTGAGGACGGCAAAAAGTTCAAATCGCTCAAGCGGCACCTGCGCACACAATACGATATGACGCCGGAAAAATACCGCGAGAAATGGGGATTGCCGCCCGACTACCCGATGGTCGCCCCGAACTACGCGGCGGCGAGATCACAGCTCGCCAAGAAAATGGGTCTCGGACAACAACGCGGCGGCCGTCGTTAAGGCGCATGCTTGCAGCCGGCGAACTTTGTCTTTGAGCTAGCGTTGCAACACCCCGATAGCGCGGTTGGCAAAACTGAGGCGTTCCGCCATTACCGTCAGCACGTAGCCGAGCAGCGCTTCGCTCAATTCCGCATGCTCACGCCTGAGGCGTTCGAATGCCTCGGTATCGAGCTCGTAAAGGACGCTTGCAGTCTCGGCCACAATGGTTGCGCTGCGCGGTTGCCGGCTTAACAGGCCCATTTCGCCGACCGTCGTATGTTGTCCGAGGCTGCGCAGACGCGTCGTCCGCCCCTCGGGCCCCTGCGCGGTGATGCCGACGCGCCCGGCGAGAATGAAATGCATCGACGTCGCCGGCTCACCCTGCCGGGCGATGACGTCACCGGCCTTTATATCCAGACGCCGGCAATATTCGGCGAGACGCTCGCCCAGCCGCGGATCGCCGAGCGCCTCGCCAAGCCAGGCATGGAACGTTGGCGAGTCGCGACCGGGGGCCTCGATGCAATTCGACGATTTTCTGCTCGCAGGTTTCCAGCGCCCGATCGAGATCGGGCACGACCACGATCTCATCGGAGATAAACTTGGCTGCACGAAACAGCCGCTCCACCTCGGGAGCGAGTTCCGCCAGCACAATCGTGGCGCCGGCATTGGCGGCGGCCTGTTTGATTTGCGCAAAACTTTGCGTTGCCGAAGAATCAACCCCGGTAACCCGGCGAAAATCGAAAATCAAAAAACGGCAGTCCCGCTGTTGCGCCAAGAGAGCTTTGACGTGCTGATAGACGCGATTGGCCGAGCCGAAGAACAAATAGCTCTGCAGCGCCATACCCTGAATTTGCCGGCCATGCGCGCGCAGCACGGCTTGCTCGTCCGATCCCGCGATCGAGCGAGGATCGGTATTCCGTACTATCGAAATTGAACTTGATGGCATTGACCCGGCTCGCGCTCAGGGCAAAGGTCGCACAGCCGATGACCACGCCGATTAACACACCGGCGACGAAGCCCCAGTTGATAATCAACAGCGTAATGGCGACGAGCGAGAGATATTCGAGCCTTGGCAATTGCCGCCACGAAACGATGAGCCATTGGTACACCAGTCCCCAGCCAAGAAAGATCAGTAATCCGCCAAGCGCGTATTTTGGCACGTAGCCGAGGAAGCCGGGGTCGACGACAATCATCGCCGCCGAAATGGCGGCGACGGTAAATCCCGCCAACCGCGTGCTTGCTCCGGCGGTGCGGAGGAGGACCGACCGGCTCCAAGATGTGCAGCTCACATAGCCGCCGAGCGCGGCGGTGAGGATGTTGGCAAAGCCGAGGACCTTGAGATCGCGGTCGATATTGGCTTCACGCCTGGTCGCGATCTCAATACCGGTGGTGTTGAGCAGGAGCGTGCTGATGGTGACAAAAAGAATGGCGAGCAGATCGCCGCCCAGCGCGGGTACGAGGTTCCAAGAAAAACCACCGAAACCCCCGGCCTTCCATGGCAACGCCAATGCGGCCGCCGGCTGCGGCTTAAACATCCAGCCGGCAGTTTGCGCCGCGCTCGGCGATGCCCCGACGAGCAGCAGAGCCACATACGCTGCCGCAAATGCCGCCAGGAGTAATCCGGGCAGCACGAAGGGGCTTTTCGAGCGGCGCGTCATAAAATGCAGCGCCGCCGCGACGACAAGAGCTGCTGCAATCTTGCCGGCGGTCGCAAGGTCGGCATATGAGCCAAGAGTGGCGATCGTCGGCGCGCGATCGGTTACCACCTGCATGGCGCCGGTGATCATCAACCAGCCGGTAGCGCCGAGAAATCCGCCAATAACCGGAAAAGGCACGAAGCGGATCGCGCGGCCGGCGCGCGCGACGCCGAGGATGCAAAGTACGATGCCGGTGAGCGCTGTGACCAGCGCCATGACGATGAGCGTCGGTTCAAGGAGGTCGGTGCGGCCGCCGGCGGCCATGCGCCGCACCAGCGTTGCGACCATGGCCGCGATGATGACCGAAATTGAACTATCGGGGCCGGCTACGGCAAAAAACAGCGAACTGCGCAAGGCCACCACGGCGCCGGCGACGGCGGCGGACAAGAATGTGACCGCAACGCCGTAAGACAGGAAATGTGCGATGGGGCCGGTAAAAATGAGGGCGGCGTAGGAAAGGCAATAGGCGATCGAGAGAATGCTGCAAACGGCTCCGGCGAACACATCCGTGAGCGCCGTACCGATTGCTTTGGAATTGATCCCGCGCTTGAACCCGGCCGAGCTGACAGCCATCGCCAAATGTTCCTCGCGCGACCGCCGCGCCGTCACAGTGCGGGACTGCGAGGTTACAACAGGCGTCCCTTCTTGGCCATCAATCCTGGGCGGGCGGCAAGAGGACGTGTTCTGTCCATTTGTGCGGCATTCAGGCGGCAGCAGCCAGCGCCGCGCGCGCGTCTGCGCGTATGCGTTCCACCATCGAGCGGAAACCGTTGGAGCGTTGCGGGGTGAGGTGCTCGCGAAGCCCCATTCTTTCGAACAGCGCCACAGCGTCGACGGCAAGTATTTCCTTGGCGTGTTTCTCCGAAAAGATGGCGAACAGGATTGCAATCAATCCGCGAACGATGTGGGCGTCACTGTCGCCGACGAACGCCAGCACCGGCCCGGCGCCGCCGTTTGGACGCACGGTGGTATCCAGCCAGACTTGGCTCGCACAGCCTTGCACCTTGTTGGCGTCGGAGTGTGCCGCCGCCGACATTGCCGGCAATTCGCGCCCCAATTCGATCAGGTAGCGATAACGATCGTCCCAATCCTCGAGGATCGCAAAGTTCTCTATGAGGTCGCCAATATCGTTCATCGCGTCGCGCCGTCCCGTCGGGCTTTATATAGAGTGTCGGGCCGGGGAGGTCGATGATCAGGGGCGTGCACGCGGCTCGTTGCCGGAGAGCCAGCAAAGCGGACCACCCCGACGCTGGATTGACCGTGGGCGGCCTTATGCCGCGTGCTTGCTATCTTTGCGGGCGGGCGGGCCGCGCCAGGCAGGCGCCAGGTCGGCCGGGGTCAAAGTACCCTGCGACGCGCGCTCGATCGCGGGCTTCTCGCCCGGCTGTTTGGCAGGGTCGCCGTGGGCCGTTGCGTTCTCTTGCGGCGCCAGCGCTTCGCTCAAGACATTGTAGAGCATCTTGGCGCCGGCCTGCGCCCGATAGCCAAGCGTTGTCGCCACCTGCGAGCCAACATTGCAGGCGTCGGGTTGCCGGCTGCAGAACCCGCGCAAATCTCCGACTGTCGCGGAAGCGGCGGAAATAGCTTGCGACGCGCTGACATTGTTGTCGGCCACATTGTGTTGGTCGCCGCCTCCGCTGGGCAGCAGCAACAGCACGAGACCGAGCCAGAACGCCAAGCGCAATAAGAAGAACATCACACGCACATCCCCGGCAGCCCTCTGCCGCCACATGTACGCTCAACGTAGCAGGCAGGCTTGAAGTTCAAGTTGGCGGTGCAGGAACGTTTTTGCCCATAATCGAGGTGAATAAGCCGAAAATTTTCTGGCAATTCGACAAAATCCAATTTGTCTAAAATTAGCGCCAATCGCCGGCCGCTTTACTTCCGCCTCACTCGGATTGGAGGCCTCTTTCTGCGTCAAGAGGCGTCGCCAAGACGGCAGAGGCGCGTCCCGCGGCAATCTCTCGATTCACCATGCGCCGTGATTCTCGCGCTCCGAGCCCCGAGACAAGGCGTGGCACCCAATCCCCGCAGCGCACGCGTGCGCATGTTTAGGGTTCGTTTAAGCGGCATCTGACACGATCGCGGTCAGAAAAAGGGGAGCGCGTCTGCGCAGCCGGGCGTGCATGGGATCGTGAGCCGCGGCGGGCCGACAGGAAATTTCGTTGGGAAGTGGAGCAAGCCATCGGCAGCGCGAAAGGCGTCTGCGCGAATTCTGCGGAACCGGCAATTCGGCGCCGGCGTCCGACATCCGAGGTACCAATGCGTAAGCGGCGTCGCATGGATCGCGGCGCAGGCCGCGGAGGTGCGTTGGCGGCCCTGGCGGCCCTGGCCATGATGCTCGCCGGATGGATATGGGCGAAACTGGCGCGGCGCCCGGTCGATTCTGTCGCCATACTTGGCGCGGCCGCGGTAAGCCTGATCATCATCATTAACGCTGTCTTTCTGCAAGCCGGTTCGCACCGCGGCCCGTTCGTGGCGAATCCGTTGGCACCGCCGCAATTGGCGGCAAGCCGATCCCAACGTTGCGTCGCCAACGCCCGGAGCTAACGCGGCGCTGCGCGCGCCGGTCGGCCAGCAGATCGGCGATCGTCGGTAGACGCGCGGCGCAACGATCCGATCGGCGACCTCATCGGGTCTATCCGTTGGATCACTGCGCAGAGTGCGCGGCGGCGACTAGCCGGTCGTTTGCGGAGCATTGCTCCGCCTTGCACCGACGCGATGTGCCGTTGCGCCAGCTCCGCCACGAAGGTACGACCATCAACCGATCATGCGCCTGAAAACCGCTCTTTGGGTGGCCGCTTATTTACGGCGTTGCAACGTCGAGGGCGTGTCCGCCGTCGTACGCCGGCGCGGTGCGGAAGACGCGGGCGCGGTTTTGGTTCGCGTCAATCGGCTCGACGGTAGTTCCGATCTGTTCGGGCCGGCGCCGCAAAGCGCGTTCGAAGCCACGGAAGGCGCGCCACGCGCGTTTTCGCCGAGCCTAGCCAGTACGACGGCGCCGGACGCGCAGGTCGAGGCTTATCTTGCGCGCCAGATCCGATTCGATTCGGATGTGTGGATCGTCGAAGTCGAGGATCGTGCCGGACGTAATTTCCTCGACGTCGTTGCGGTCTGAAGAGATGCTTACGACGCGCTCGCGGCGGCTCTTGATCAAAGCAGCCGGCGGGCGTTGCAACCGCTTCTGCTCGCGTGCGCGGCGCCGCGACTCATCGTCCCAAACCAGCGGCTGGTGTTTGGCCGCGGCGTGCTCGTCGCGTCGCAGCGCTTGCCAGATCGCGACCATGCTGTCGGCGGACGCCGTCGTTATGTCCTCGAACAACGCAGCCAGAGCGTGCACGCGCTCGACCGAATGCCCGACCGCGGGATTGAGAAACAGGAGAATGCGGTAGAGCACGCTCGCGTGAGATATCGAATGCCTTCGCGGCAACGAGCACCGGTTCGCCGGAGTTATCGTCGGCAATGCGCTGGGCCAACATCCGCGGGATGCGCAACGCACCGGCAAGATGTTGAGTGAAATCCTTGTACCGGCGCGCCAGCGCCGCCTTTTCCAGTTGCTCGCTGACGGCCGCTTGCCGCGCCCCAAGCGTTGGGCGGGACTGCAGCGGCGCGACGATGTGAAGGCTGCGCAGAATGAGCGCGCGCTCCTGCGCGGCGGCGGCAAAGAACGCTTCGTTGAGTTTACTCGCGGTAGCAAAATCGATGGTGTGCGACGGAGAAACAGAGGGTCGCGGTCCGATCAACGCATCGCGCGCAGCCGAATCTTCGCGGCGGGTGCTCAGCGGCATGCTCGTTGCCGTCCGCGGTTGCAACAAGGGATGGGCGCCGATTTCCGCGGCGACTTTCGGCAGGTCCCGGGCCAGCGTTTGCAGCACCCGCAGCGGCGGCGAGGGATAGCGGGCAAAGCGCCTCGCCACGGCACTCCTGGTCGAAATATCCACGGCTTCAAGGAGCCGCAGCGCTAGCTCGGTGTAGTGCCGTTCCTCGGCCGGCGTATGGGTAACACGTTGCACGTAGAGATCGGTGAGCACACGCAGCAGTGTCGGCCGCATATCGAGTCCGCTGCGCGAGCCGAGTGCGGTGAGGGATTCGAGGCCGAAAATGTCGCGGGCTTCCATGTCCGGACTCAAAAGCACACCAGCAGACCGACGCGTGAAGTGCGTCCTGACGATCGTTCGCTAATGTTAGGTCGCGCGCGTTAGCGGAGCATTAACCCTGCATGCCTCCTATTGATCAGAGGCCGATGCGCGCGCATGGGCTGGGGACCGCTGCCGTCAGGCAGCGGAGGTCGTGCTGGACCGCCACATGGGCATCATTGTCAAATTTCCGGAAGACGGCCGGATCGTTCGCTTCGGCCGTGCGGAAGCCGCAGATGGATCCGCAACCGTGATCATCCTTCCTGTTGTCCGCATCGAGCGTCATCACGAGCCGAGCGCGACCGAGGACGTCGAGCCTCTTATACCGCCGCCGGCGGAAAAAGGCGGCCGCAGACGCTTGCGGCGTCGCTAGCTCTGCTGCTGCGGCACCGCGCGGCACTGCGCGCTGGCAAGCGTCGCTTGCGCCGTCGGCATCAGGCCTGGCTCCGGTGCCAGTGCGCGCAGCACGATCAGTCCGGCGGTCGTGGGGGATTCGATGATCAAGCGATCCGCGGCCGTCACACCTTCTTCCTCGGGCATCTGCGCGTGCTGCGCCGGCGTCATGAGATCGAGCTCGATGGTGCGGCGGCCGGCCGCGCGGTCGTTGATCGCGTAATAGGCCACGCTGTTGCGCGTGTAGAAGGTGACCGACGTGTAGGCTTGGCTGACCGGCGCCAGGAATTTGAGAGTTCCTGACGACAAATCGTACCGGCAGACCGCGACGGCAAAAGCAGGATCCATAAACGGCATGACCGCCTCGGCTGCCGTCGGCGCGGCAAGCGGCGTCAAGACGTTGACCGGCGCAATGCGCGCCAGTCGCGAATAGGCGTCTTGCTTCGCCGTCCGTGGCATGGCCAGCACCGTCGACAGATGCACGATGCCGCCGAGGAGGACTGCGCCGAAGATCCATAAGATGAAGCGAACCATCAGCAGCCCTTTCGCTCGATCGCTGGCATCGGCCCCTCCTTGGTGGTTCGTGCCGCTACCCCGATGGGCGTATCGTAGAGCCGCCACACCAGCACGAACTGCTCGACCCCACCGCTCGGCAGCCAATTGCCCGGCCGCGCCCGCGGGCCGACATTGATGACGAAGCGGCCGTTCTGCTCGCGCAGTATCTCGGCGCTGGTAAAGCCATGGCGGCGGATCACATTGGCGACGAGCCGGCCCTGCGGATCGTAGAGCGTTACGCGTCCAATACCGGGCCGCCGGCGTCATGCCGGCGATGCGAAAACGTGCAGCGTCCGTCGAGCACGTTGCCCGCATCATCGGTATGCGCGTAGAAGGCAACGCCGTCACCCGTTCCGATCGGCAATTCGCCGGTACGGGCGATGCTGGCGCGCGCATAAGGGTCGATGTCGACCGATCCACTTTTTGGCCAAGCCGTCCACGCGCCGATGGTCAGCGATCCGAAGGCGACGCCGCGCGTGAGCGTGAGCCACGTTGCCCCGAGGCCAATGATCGCGGCGAGCACCAGGGTGAAGCAGGATCCAAAAAACAGGCGCATTTTCGTTCACGAAATCAGCGTTGCTGCGGCTCGGCGATTGCAGCGATCACGTCAAGATCGTTTGTTTCTGCTCACAAGCCAAATTGCGAAATATCCGGCTGCTCGGCAATCTCACGCTTTGAGTTCAGTCGCCATGCGGAGCGCCGTTGGCCTTAAGCTCGCTCGCTGCCGTCAATTTGCCGACATGACCGTCGTCATCCGCGGTCGAGCCGAGCCGCACCGGCAGGGCGCGGCTTGCTTCGTCGAGCAGGTGTTCGACGCGGATGAGAGCTTCGGTGCCCTTGCGGGTCAACATAATTTGCTGCGGCGGCTGGCGCGCCGACGAGCGCGGCGTCCGCCATGGTCGGTGCATGTTGCGGCGGCGGCAGGCCCGGCAGGCGGGCGCAGCTCAACGCCTTGATGGGCGTAGGCCATGATGTTGTGCCAGACGAGCGCAGGAATTGTTCCGCCGGTCATGCGCTTCGTCGGCGTGTAATCGTCGTTGCCCATCCAAACTGCGCCGACGAAGTTTCCGGTGTAGCCGACGAACCAGGCATCCCGGTAGCCGTTGGTCGTCCCGGTCTTGCCTGCAGTTGGGACGCCGTCGAGTTGCGCCCGCCGGCCGGTGCCGTTTTGCACGACCGAATTCATCATGCCGATCATTTCCATGGCGACTTGCGGCGACATCACCTGCTCGGGCCGCTTGCCATCGCGGTCGAAGCGCCAGACCAGTTGGCCGTTGCCGGTACGAACCTCGAGCGCGGCATGCGGCGTCACCGCTTTGCCCAGATTGGGGAACGTCGCGTAAGCGACGGCATGCTCGAGAACGTTCACCTCGTCGGCGCCGATCGGCAGCGAGGGCGTGTCCGGCAAAGGCGTCCAAATGCCGCAATTTCGCGCGGTCTGAACGATTTTCGCTCGCCCGAGCTTCGGATTGCCGTTGCCAAGCGCAATCGACAGCTTCACCGGAATGATATTGATCGAATTGGTGATGGCTTGCGTCAGCGTGATCGAGCCCGAATAGCCGCCGGAATAATTGTGCGGACACCAATTGCCGATACAGACCGGCGAATCCACCACGATCGAAGTTGGGGTAAAGCCGTTTGCCAGCGCCGTGGCGTAGACGTACGGCTTGAACGACGATCCCGGCTGGCGCATCGCGTCGACGGCACGGTTGAACTGGCTGGCGCCGTAGTCGCGCCCGCCGACCATGGCGCGGACCGCGCCGTCCAAATCAGCGATCACGACCGCCGACTGGCTGGCGCCGTAATCGTGCCCGTACTGACGCAAATCCGTTTCGATCTCGCGCTCCGCGAAATGCTGCAAGTTGGGATCGAGCGCGGTGCGCACCACAAAGAAGCTCTCGTTGACTGATTTCGGGAAGGTATCGTCGAGCTTACGCATCTCGTCGAAGGCCCAATCGAGATAATAGTTCGGCGAGTTTTCTTGCTTGCGGTCGATCGGGGTCGCCGGATTACGGCGGGCGCCATAAACCTGTCCCTCGGTCATGAATCCGGCATCCACCAAATTGTCGAGCACGACATTGGCGCGGGCGCGGGCGGCCGGCAGATTAACGAGCGGCGAGAACTTGCTCGGCGCCTTGAACAAGCCGGCCAGCATTGCCGCTTCCGGCAAGGTCACGTCGCGCACCGATTTGCCGAAATAGTATTGTGCGGCGCCATCCACGCCGAAGGCTCCGCCGCCAAAGTAGGCGCGGTCCAGGTAAAGCTTGAGGATCTCTTTTTTAGAAAGCCGGCTTTCCAGCCACAGGGCGAGGAACGCTTCGTTGATTTTCCGCTCGATGGTTCGCTCGTTCGACAGGAACAGGTTTTTGGCAAGTTGTTGGGTGATCGTGGAGCCGCCTTGCACGACGCCGCCGGCCCTGGCGTTGGTCACCAGAGCGCGGAAAGTGCCATAGAAGTCGATGCCGTAATGCTCGTAGAAACGCCGATCCTCGGTCGCCAGCACCGCCTTGATCAGATGGTCGGGCATCTCTTCGAGCGGGACCGAATCGTTGTGCTTGATCCCGCGGTTGCCGATCTCATTGCCGTATCGGTCGAGAAACGTCACCGCGAGTTCCGAGCGCTTGAGCCAATCCTCGTCCGAGGTCTCGCGGAACGCCGGAATGGCCAGCGCCAGCATGAGCAGCACACCGGCGGCGCCCCACGTGGCCGCCTCCGAAAGCGGCTCGATCACGATCCAGCGGCGCCAGCCGGCGACGTGGAAACGGTCCATGACGGCGGTAAAGCGCTCGTAAAGTTCGCGCGCCCATTTTCCGGCTGCGGAAAACGGCGAAATCGATCCTGGCGTCGAGGTCCAGCAGCAGCCGTCTAAGCCGGCGGCGCCAATCGCCATCTGGGAGAAGGAGCCCCTTCGGTCACCTCGAGCCACTCCCGGAAATGAGGTTCGTACGTCTACGTTGCATCTTTCGTACTGCCACGTTCCTTCTTAAGTCACGATTTAACTAACG
The DNA here is from genome assembly GCA_963835195.1 of uncultured Alphaproteobacteria bacterium. GTDB lineage: Bacteria > Pseudomonadota > Alphaproteobacteria > Rhizobiales > Xanthobacteraceae > BOG-931. Next base: position 95,160 of record CAWIEY010000020.1, on the reverse strand, counting down.
CGGCTGACGCGCGCCAATGACAAGTCCGCGACACTGTGAATGGAGTTTTGGAACAAATTGAGCCTAACATCGACGACCCAAGCTAATCCGGATAGTGACAGATGACCGCGGATTCCCGACTCCGGCGACATACCATTTTGGCGCTCCAAGTCCTTGGAGGAAATGACGGATTCGGAATGGGAGAGCCTGTGCGACGGCTGCGGCCGATGCTGCCTCAACAAGCTCGAAGAGGAGGGCACCGACCGCACCTATTATACCGACGTCGGTTGCCGCCTCCTCGACAATAAGACGTGCCGGTGCCGCGACTATCCGAATCGGCTGGAAAAAGTCGACGATTGCGTGCGGCTGACCCCGCAAACCCTCAAGACGATTACCTGGCTTCCCCCCTCGTGCGCCTATGTGCTCTTGGCCGAAGGCAAGGATCTCTATTGGTGGCATCCGCTGGTCTCCGGCGATCCGGAATCCGTGCATGCCGCCGGTGTCTCCGTGCGCGGCCGGGTGAGAGCAAGCGAGACCCGCGTGCGCGACGAGGAACTCGAAGACTACATCGTCAGCTGGCCGTTGAAATTGCCGAAAGCGGCAAGGCGGCGGAAGTAGGCGGTTCCGACCACGGGAGTACAATCGCGGCTGCTCGGCTGATCTTGCGGTCGCCAGCAGCCCAGGTCTGCGGGGGAAGCAGTTGCTTTTGCCGGGAGCGGTCGCCAAATCTGCGTTCGCAGCGCCCGTCCGCACGCGCAATTGACGTCCTCTGAAAAGACCGTGGCCTCTCCCTCGGATTTATCTGCCGCCACTGCGTCGCCGACCGGCGATCGCGTTCTTCGGCCGCCGGATCGCGCCGTCGTGCACAGCATCCTCGCCGGCATCATGCTGGCGATGTTTCTCTCGGCGCTCGAGCAGACGATCGTTGCGCCCGCTTTGCCTGCTATCGGCAAAAGCTTGGCGGATGTCGACGATCTCTCTTGGGTCGTGACCGCCTACCTGTTGGCTGCGACCGCAGCGACGCCGCTCTTTGGCAAACTTTCCGACATTCACGGCCGCCGCACGATCATTCTCCTGGCGATCGGGATATTCATTTTCGGCTCGCTCGCCTGCGCGGTGGCGCCGAGTTTGTGGCTCCTGGTTGTCGGGCGCGGTCTTCAGGGTTTTGGCGGCGGCGGTCTGATACCGCTGGCGCAGACGATCATTGCCGATCTGCTTTCGCCGCGCGAACGTCCGATGGCTCAGAGTTACACCTCGGTCATGTTCATGATCGCCAGCATTCTCGGACCGGTTCTCGGCGGAGTGCTCACGGATCACCTTCATTGGTCTTTCATTTTTTGGATCAACCTGCCGCTCGGCGGGATTGCCATGGTGATGACCGCGCGCGCGTTACGCAGCCTGCCGCGACATGAGCGGCCGCATCGGCTTGATGTTCTCGGCATGTCGCTGATGGTTGGCGCGGCGATCGCCATGTTGTTGGCGCTCGATTGGGGAGGGACCCACTATCCTTGGACGGCGTGGCAGATCATTGCTCTTCTCGCCTTCTCCATCGCCTTGTGGATATTATTCGCAGGTCGGCTGCTTACCGCGCGTGAGCCGCTTATTCCGCTGAGCATCCTCCGTGGTCGGGTGACCAGCGCCATTACCTGTGCCGCCTCGTTCAGTATCGGGACGATTATCGGCATCACCATCTACACACCGGTCTTTTGCCAGCTGGCGCTCGGCGCCTCGGCAAGCGTCTCGGGCGTTGCACTTATCGGTTTCATGTTAGGCGCGACGCTAGGCTCATTGCTGACCGGAAGGCTCATTACCCGCGTGACACATTACATGCGGTTGCCGATGGTGGGGCTCGCCGTGGCAATCGGCACGCTTGTCGTCCTGGCTATCTGCTCACCGACGCTTGTCTTTCTGGTCGTTCACTTCGCTGCTTGTGGTGCTCGGAGCCGCGCTCGGGCCGATGTATCAGACCAGCACCATCGTCATGCAAAACGCAGTCAAGCTGCATCAATTGGGAACGGCGACGGGTGCGCTGAATTTCTTTCGGCTTCTTGGTGGGGCGATCATCGTTGCCGTGTTCGGTGCGATCGTGCTGGGCAACTCGGGCGGGCAGGTTGGTTTTGCGAATCTTGGCAAATCTCGGCGCCAGCCATGCCGAATTTGCCCTTGCGTTTCGCTTTGTGTTCTTGGCTGCTGCTGTCTTCCTCGCCATAGCGCTCGGGTGTTTGTTCGCGGTTGAGGAGCGCCCGCTGCACGGGCCGGTGTCTGTCGGCGACGCTGGGGCAGACTGATCCCGGCGTCGACGCGGCCGCCGTTCAGGCCTTGTTCACCGGAATCCGCCTAGAGCATGACGGCAAAGCTCCTGGAATTGACTGGTGTGAGGCCGACCCGACGACCGTGCCTCGCAAATGTGTCTCGCGAGTATCGGATTGACCTGGCGCTTTGGCGCTCGGGAGGCCGAGATGGGTACCCCTGCTATTCCAGCAACGTTGGTGATCCTCGCCGTTATGCTGGCTCCGGTGAGCGCGGAGGAGGCGTTGCGGCCGACGCATATCGGCGGCCAAATTGCGTACCCCTGTCTGAACCAGAAAGAGCGGCGGGCGCTCGTCGAGAGCGGCGCCGTGATGCGACTAGCGGCGGCGATGCGTGCCGTGCGGGGCATTGCGCCGGGCATCCTGGTCCGGGCGCGTCTTTGCCGTCGCCCTGAGGGGCTCGCCTATATCCTCACACTACTTGCGCACGACGGCAAAGTAACGCAGGTAGCGGTGGACGCCGTAAAGGGCACGCTCAGCGAGCGCTAAAGCGGAGCCAATTTTTGCGCCTTCTTGTCGTCGAAGACGATCCGGATCTCAATCGTCAGCTTGCTACCGCCCTGACCGACGCCGGCTATGTGGTCGACCGCGCCTTTGACGGCGAGGAAGGCCATTATCTCGGTGAAAGCGAGCCCTATGACGCCGTGATCCTCGACCTCGGCTTGCCGAAAATGGACGGTATCTCGGTTCTCGAATCGTGGCGCCGCGCCGGCCGCGCGATGCCGGTGTTGATCCTCACCGCGCGGGATCGCTGGAGCGACAAGGTGCAGGGTTTTGATGCCGGCGCCGACGATTACGTTGCCAAGCCGTTCCATCTGGAAGAGGTACTTGCCCGGGTGCGCGCGTTGCTGCGTCGCTCCGCCGGCCATGCCAAGAGCGAGTTTACTTGCGGGCCGGTGCGGCTCGATACCCGTACCGGCCGCGTCGCCGTGGAAGGCAACCCGGTGAAGCTGACGTCACATGAGTACCGGCTTCTCTCCTATCTGATGCATCACACCGGCCGCGTGGTGTCACGCACCGAGTTGGTTGAGCACCTTTACGATCAAGACTTCGACCGCGACTCCAACACCATCGAGGTTTTCGTCGGCCGGATTCGGAAAAAACTCGGCGTCGACGTGATCCAGACGGTGCGCGGTCTCGGTTATTTGCTGACACCGCCCGATGCGCACTAACTCGCTTGCCTTTCGCCTTTTCTTTTGGGCGGCCGGCTTGACCGTCGTCATTCTCATTATCACCGGCGTGGTGTTGTCTTCGCTCTATCGCAACGCCGTCGAGCGTGCGTTCGATCGCCGGCTCGACGTCTATCTGCGCACCTTGGTCGCTGACGTGGCCTCGCCCGAAGAAGGCACCGACAAATTTCCGCAATCGATTGGCGAGCCTTTGTTCGAGCTGCCGCTCTCGGGCTGGTATTGGCAGGTCACGCGGCTCGACGCGGCCAAACCGGAGGTGCATTCCTCGCGCTCGCTGTGGGATTCGAATCTTCCGCGATTGCCCGAAAACGATGCGCCAGGCGGCCGCTTCGGGCGGCTACCTCAAGGGCTACGTCTCAGGCCCGGAGGATGCTCGCTTGCGGCTCGTTCAGCGCACGATCGATCTGGGTGAAGACGGCCGTTATCTGATCTCGGTGGCCGGCGAAGCCACCGATATCGACGATGATATGAGCAGATTCGACCGCACGATCGGCGCCATTTTCGCCGGGCTGGCGCTGGCGCTCGTCGCCACCACCGCGTTGCAGGTCCGTTTGGGCCTGGCGCCGCTCAAGCGCATTTCTGAAAGCCTTGCCGCCATCCGCTCCGGCCGCGCCGAACGGCTGGCCGGCGAATTTCCCCTCGAAATCGCGCCGCTCGCGCGCGAAACCAACGCGCTGATCGATGCCAATCGCGAAATCGTCGAACGCGCGCGCACCCACGCCGGCAATCTCGCGCACGCGCTGAAGACGCCCTTGTCGGTCATTGTCAACGAGGCGGCGGCGCGCGTGAATGATCCTTTGGCGGAAAAAGTGATTGAGCAAGCCGACATCATGCGCGATCAGATGGTGCGCCAGTTGGAACGAGCGCGGCTTGCCGCCCGGCCAACTGTTCTCGGCACGCTCATCGATGTGCCGCCGGTCGTGACCGCACTGGCGCGGACAATGGAAAAGCTCCATCGCGATCGCGAAATCGCCATCGCCGTCGACGTGCCCGCGCAGGCGTGCTTTCGCGGGGAGCAGCAAGATCTCGAAGAGATGGTCGGCAACCTCGTCGATAATGCATGCAAGTGGGCGCGGTCACGGGTTTCCGTCGAGGTGGTGACAGAAGGCGCGGCAGCCGACGGCAAGTCGAACGTGCGCGTTATTGTCGATGACGACGGGCCGGGGCTTTCGCCGGCGGAACGCGAGCGGGTGGCACATCGCGGTCAAAGGTTGGACGAGAGCAAGCCCGGCTCAGGCCTCGGTCTTTCCATCGTCGTGGAACTCGCAAGCCTCTATAAGGGCGTCTTGACGCTTGGTACCTCGCCGATCGGCGGACTGCGCGCCGAACTTGCGCTTCCCGCAGGCTAAGCCCACGGCGCGGGTTTAAGGGCGCGACAGCGAGCCGCGGCGGCGGGGACGACGGTCGGGCCGGATGCGCTCCAGGCGCTGAAAACGGGGCCTCCAGGCGCGCCGGTCGCTTGGCGCAACCCGCAAGAGCGGCCGCTACGGGAATGTGGTCCCAGGCCTGGTTTACCACCCCCGCGACCCCCTGGACCGGCGCTGCAAACCAGCTTCACGTCGCCGCTCTTGCGGCGTAACCCCTTTTTAAGCGCCGAACGATTACAACGGGCGAGAATGCCGTCAACGCGTATGGGGTTTTATGGCCAGCGAGGGGCAAGCCGTCGAGCAGCTACGCGAGTACCTGCGTACGTTGAAGCCGGAAGCTCGCGCCATGCTGATTGTCGAGCTGGAGCGCGACCTGCTGCGCGGCGAGGACGTCGCCGGCAGCCAATTAATCCTCCATGAGCTGCGGCGGACAATTCGCGCCGCCGGGCAGAAGGTGCCGCGCATCGGCGACGCCGCCCGCCTTTTCTTTGCGCCGCTTGAGCCGTTCCTGATCAACGATGCCGCCGATCATCAGCGCATCGGACGCATCGCGCGCGTTTCGCTGGTGCCGATTTGGGAGTGGATTGGTCGCGACCTGATACCGGCGGAGACCAAAGTATTAGTCGCCGAGGTCAACCATGCACTTTTCGAAGATGACCGCCTCAAATCAGAACAGCTGATCCGCGCCCTGCACGATCGTGCCATGCTTCGCGTCACGGAAGTTCTTGCCGGCATCGAAAACGACGAGAGCGCGCAGCGTCGTCTGGCCGGGCAGATCGGCATACCCCGCGCGGTGGAAACCGCCGCGAATCTCGCCAAGATTCTCGCCTGCCGGGATGTGCTGCCTACCGTTGCGCAACGCTTGCCGACGATCATGCCCGCCTTCGAGCGCGATCAAATTGACTTGGTCAAGGCATTGCTGACCGGGGCGACGGTGCAGCGAGCGGCGCGAGCAACTCATGCCCGCAAAGACGACATCTTCCTTTATGGTCTCGTCCTGGTGGTGGGCCGTTTGACCGAGCCGTGGCAGCTCATTCGCATTGCCACGCGCGCAGCCGCCAGCGGCGACGAGAATGCGCGTTGCCGACACGCCTTTTGCGGTCGCCGTCAATATCGTGCTTGGCGATCTCGAATGTATGACGCGGGAGCTGCAAAGCGGGCTCAAAGCGCGGCGTCAGATGGCGCCGCTGGTGCGGGCGATCTGTGCGGCAGTGCGTGGCGTAGCCGCAGAGACTAAGCTTTTCGATCGAATTCCCAATGGAGCCGCCGGTACGCGGCGATCCGCGGCGAGTTGGCGCGTATACTCACAGCGGCAATTGAGCAGGCTCCGGCACGCGTTCGCCGAATCCTGCGGCCGCGCGCAGCCAAGGATATTGCTCCCGGCTCTGCGCTCGAAGCGAACGAGGTGAACGAGGCGGAGATGCAGCTCGACCTCGTCAACGCCTGCCGTGAATATGCCGACGAGCTCGGCATCGGCGACATCAGCATGCGCGGCTACTCGGAGCTGCAACATCACCTTGAGGGCGGTGCCAAAATACTGCTCGATTCGCTCGCAGCATGCGAGTGATCCCGATCAACCGTTTCGGCAATCGCAAATGCAGGCAGCCGTCAGATTTTGCCGCATCATGTTCGGGGCGGACTATGCGGGCCTCTTGGCCAAGGCCGCCGAAATGGCGACGCAACAGTCGAGCGAGGCCGAACGCGCCCGGGCCTAGCGCCGCGGCGATGCCGGGCCGAGCTGAATACCCCGCGTCGGACCGGCCGATGGCGGCCGGCGGAATTCAACGGGACTGCATATCCGGCTCTGCGGGAATCGACAGCGCTCAATTGCCGCGCCGTTGCTCCCATTGCGGCCGCAATGGGGCCGTGATGATGTAATTGCGGTCGGCCAGTCGGACGCCGCACTGCGCTTCTCCATGGATGTGCGGAGGATCATGGTTCTCTGGGTCGTTTTCGCGTTTATGACGGCAGCGGCGATTCTCGCCGCGTGCTGGCCGTTTCTGCGCGGCCCCAGAAAAATTGCCGGTGGCAGCGACCTCATCGTGTACAAAGATCAATTGCAGGAAATCGACCGCGACCGGTCCAGTGGCCTGATTGGCGAGACGCGAAGCCGAGGCCGCTCGGCTCGAGGTGTCTCGCCGGCTTCTCGCCGCCGCGAACGCGTCGACGACAACGAATGCTCCGGCCGAGAGCGGTGTGCGAATTGTGAGGCGGCGCCGCAGCGCGATCGTGACCGCCGCGATCCTTTTGGCGCTTGGCGTTCCGGGACTTTATGTCGCACTCGGCTCGCCCAATATTCCAGGTGAGCCGGCGTTCGCGCGAATGCAGACGCCGCAGGGTCAACAATCAATCGCCGGACTTATCAGCCAAGTCGAAGCGCGGTTGGCGCGCAATCCCAACGATGGGGCGGGGTGGGAAGTGATCGCGCCGGTTTATCTGCGGCTCGGTCGCTTTGAGGACGCGGTGCACGCACGCAAGAAATCGCTGCAGCTTAATGGCGAGAGCGCGACGCGCGAAGCGGATCTTGGCGAGGCGGAAGCTGCCGCGGCCGATGGCGTCGTGACCGCGGATGCCCACGCGGCCTTCGAGCGTGCGGTCGCGCTCGATCCGCAGGAAGCCAAGGCGCGCTACTTTCTTGGCCTGGCCGCCGAACAAGACGGCAGGGCCGAGGATGCGTCTTCGATCTGGCGGTCGTTGCTCGCGGACGCTCCGTCCGGCGCACCCTGGGTGAGCTTTGTGCGCGCGGCGCTGGCGCGCGTGGCCGGCGCCGCTTCGGGCGAGGCGGGTCCGAACGCAAGCGACGTTGCCGCCGCTGCCAACATGAGTGAGCCGGCCCGCCGCCAAATGATCAGCGGCATGGTCGCGCGCTTGGCCGATCGCTTGCGCGATAACGGCGCTGACGTTGACGGTTGGGTCCGCCTGGTCCGCGCCTACGCGGTTCTGGGCGATCGCGACAAAGCCAAGAGCGCCGCCGCTGACGCAAGGCGCGCGTTCGCCGACCATCCCGAGGACCTGAGACGCATAAATGATCTGGTCAAAGGGCTCGGCCTTGACGGTTGAAGGGCCGAACATGCTCGAACGACGACGGTGGCCATGACGCGCAAGCAACGACGCCTGTCCTTGATCGGCGCCGGTCTCGGCGTGCTCGCGATTGCGGTCGCGCTGATGCTCAACGCTTTCAGAGATTCTATTGTCTTCTTCAATTCGCCAAGCGATGTCGAGACAAAGCACATCGCCGCCGGTACGCGCATCCGGCTCGGTGGATTGGTAAAAACCGGAAGTCTCCTTCACGGCAACGATCTGAGGATCCGCTTCACCGTCACCGACGGCAGCCACGACATACCGGTCGCTTATCAGGGCGTGCTGCCGGACCTGTTCCGCGAGGGGCAGGGTGTGGTGGCCGAGGGCACGCTCGACCGCGCAGGTTTGTTCAATGCCGACACCATCCTGGCAAAGCATGACGAAAACTACATGCCGAAAGAAGTCGCCGACGCCTTGAAAAAGTCGGGACATTGGAAAGAGGATTACGCGCAGCGCAAGCCGCCGCCCGAGGGGGGAGGCAAATGAAGCCAGGGCGCTTTTCGCCTTTTCTAACGCGCTGCCCGTCCGGCTCGGCGGAGCGGGGTGCAAGGAGCTCGTGCGGATTACGCGAAGAGAGGCCGGCCATGATCGCCGAACTCGGCCACTATGCGCTGATGCTGGCCTTCGGCCTGGCGCTTGTTCAGGGCACGATGCCGATTATCGGCACGCGCAGCAACGACGCCGCGCTCATGACAATGGCGACCGCGACCGCGCTCGCCCAGTTCGTTTTCGTGGCCGCCGCATTCGCGGCGCTCGCCGCCTGCTACGTCACCTCGGATTTCTCGGTCCTGAACGTTTACGAGAATTCGAATTCGACAATGCCGTTGCTCTACCGGCTCACCAGCATCTGGGGAAACCACGAAGGCTCCATGATGCTGTGGATTCTCATCCTCGCGCTTTTTCGGTGCGCTGGTGGCGGCATTCGGCAACAATTTGCCGCTCAAACTCAAGGCCGATGCGCTGGCTGTGCAAGCGTGGATCGCCGCCGCCTTTCAGCTTTTCATTCTGCTCACCTCGAATCCTTTTCTGCGCATCGCCGACGCACCGTTTGAAGGGCGCGACCTTAATCCGATACTGCAGGACCCGGGATTGGCTTTCCATCCGCCGTTCCTCTACCTCGGCTATGTCGGTTTCTCGATCGCCTTTTCCTTCGCCATTGCGGCGTTGCTGGAAGGCCGGATCGACGCCGCCTGGGCGCGTTGGGTGCGGCCATGGGTGCTGGTCGCCTGGATGTGCCTGACGATCGGGATCGCCGGCGGCTCGTACTGGTCCTATTACGAGCTCGGCTGGGGCGGTTTTTGGTTTTGGGACCCGGTCGAAAACGCCTCGTTGATGCCTTGGCTCGCCGGGACCGCTTTGTTGCATTCCGCCGTCGTCATGGAAAAGCGCAATGCGCTCAAGGTGTGGACCATCCTTCTTGCCATACTCGCTTTCTCGCTTTCCTTGATTGGGACGTTTTTGGTGCGGTCGGGGGTGCTCACCTCCGTTCACGCATTCGCCACCGATCCGCGGCGCGGTATTTTCATTTTGGCGATCCTCATCGTCTTCATCGGCGGTGCCTTGTCGCTCTACGCCTGGCGGGCGCCGCTCCTGAAACAGGGTGGGCTGTTCGCGCCGATTTCGCGGGAAGGTGCGCTCGTCGTCAACAATCTGCTTCTGACCTCGGCATGCGCGACGGTTTTTGTCGGCACGCTTTATCCGCTGGCACTTGAAGCGCTCACTGGAGAGAAAATTTCCGTAGGCCCGCCGTTTTTCAATGCAACGTTTGCGCCGCTGTTTATCCCGCTGCTGCTCGCCATGCCTTTTGGTCCGCTGCTCGGCTGGAAGCGCGGCGATCTGCTTGGTGCCGCGCAACGCTTGGTCGTTGCGGCCATGCTTGCCGCCGTCGCCGCGGCCGCGGCGTTTGCGCTGGAGCGCGGCGGCCCGGTATTGGCGCCATTCGGCGTGGGCGTCGCCATCTTTGTCATGGCGGGCGCGCTGATCGATATTGCCGAGCGTACTTTGGTGCTGCGCATACCCTTCGGCGCCGCATTGCGCCGCGCCGCAGGACTACCGCGCTCGGCCTGGGGGGCGGCCTTCGCCCATTTTGGAATGGGCGTAACGCTCTTCGGCATCGTTGCCGTGACCGCATGGGGAAGTGAACGCATAGCGGCCCTGAAGCCGGGCGACACGATCGAGTTGGCGCATTATCGGGTTACCTTCGACGGCCTGTTCAAGCGCGCAGCGGCGAATTATCGGGACTCGGTCGGACGTTTCAGCGTCCGCCGCACCAGCGGCGACTTGATCGGAACACTTGAGCCAAGCCGGCGCATGTTTCCAAGCCGTGACATGGCAACCACCGAAGCGGCGCTGATGACGCGCGGTGTGAGCCAGCTTTATCTGTCCATGGGCGACCCCACCCCGCAGGGTACGGTGCCCGTCCGCTTCTACTTCAAGCCCCAGGTGCTGATGATTTGGCTTGGTGCTTTGATCATGTTCGCCGGCGGCGCGCTATCTCTTTCCGATCGGCGCTTGCGGGTCGGCGCGCCGCGAGCGGCAAAAGCGAGCGCGGCTCTCCAAGCGGCGAAGTGAGTGCGCGCATGAAGGTGATCGGCAGCGAGCGGCAATGGAGAGCGGTGGTGGCCGGATTGTTATTGACGGTCGCCTTTTCGTGCTGCGCCGCGTTTCCGCTGCGCGCGGTCGAATCAAGTGAAATGCTGGCCGATCCCGCATTGGAAGCGCGGGCGCGCACCATATCCAAGGAATTGCGCTGCCTTGTTTGTCAAAATCAATCGATCGACGATTCGGAGGCGCCGCTCGCTCATGACTTGCGTGTGCTCGTCCGCGACCGTCTGAAAGCCGGCGACACCAACGCCCAGGTGGTGAATTTTCTCGTTGCCCGCTATGGCGAATTCGTGCTGCTCAAGCCGCGGCTCTCATGGCACACGCTCGCCTTATGGGGGGCGCCGCCGGCAACCGTGCTGCTTGGCGTCATTATACTCGTCATCGTGAGCCGCCGGCGGCGCAACGCGCCCGCGCAAGAAACCGCGAATCTGACGTCGGCGGAAGAAGCGAAGCTGGCCGAACTGTTGCGCGATCAGACTTAAGGCTCCGATCCGATCGCCTCTCGTTCGGTTTGGCCAATCACGGCGGCGAAGCGGCTGCGACAACGCCCAACTCGTTGCCGGGTTCCCTGCGGCAACATTACCAACTTTTAATATGCGCGACAGCGCGCGGTAAGGCGCAATCCTTCACATATCAGGAGAATTCAAAGACCTCTTGATGAGGCAGGGTTCCGTTGGGGATGAGACAGAGCTGAATTCGGAGATGACGATGAACGGTAACGACCAGCCTTCGCGCCGCGTTTTGTCTGCGCGCCGCGTCGGATTATTGGCTACAACGATCGCCGGCCTCGGCGCCGCAGCGCTATTCCTCGCGCCGAACATGCCGCCCAGCGCAGCCTTATTTGGCAATCCAGCGCACGCGCAAAATCTGTCACAGCAAGCGCAGCAGTTGCCGCAACATCCTGTCGGGTTCGCCGATATCGTCGCCAAAGTGAAGCCGGCGGTGATCTCGGTCCGGGTCAGGATGGAGCGTACTACGCCGGGGTCCGCTGAGAACGAGCTTCCGTTTCCGCCTGGATCGCCGTTTGACCGCTTTTTCCGCCGTTTCGGCATGCCGGAGAATGGCCAAGGCCATCACCAAGTGATTACCGGTCAGGGATCGGGCTTTTTTATCACCGCCGACGGTTACGCGGTGACAAATAATCACGTCGTGCAGAATGCAGAGAAGGTTCAGGTCACGGCCGACGACGGCAAGACCTACACTGCCAAGGTCATCGGCACCGACCCGCGCACGGACCTTGCGCTCATCAAAGTCGACGGCAAAGACTTTCCCTACGTCAAGCTCGCGGAACACACGCCGCGGGTCGGCGATTGGGTTCTCGCGGTCGGCAATCCGTTCGGCCTCGGCGGCACCGTGACCGCCGGCATAGTCTCGGCCCGCGGACGCGACATCGGCGCCGGGCCCTACGACGACTTTATTCAGATCGACGCTCCGGTGAACAAGGGTAACTCGGGCGGTCCGGCATTCGATGTCGATGGCGACGTCATCGGCGTCAATACGGCGATCTTCTCGCCGTCGGGCGGTTCAGTCGGCATCGCGTTTGCGATCCCAGCCGATACGGTCAAAAGCGTCGTCGCCCAGTTGCGCGAAAAGGGCAACGTGACCCGCGGGTGGATCGGCGTGCAAATCCAGCAGGTGACGCCTGAATTGGCCGAAAGTCTCGGTTTGAAGAAGGCGAGCGGCGCGCTGGTTGCCGAGCCGCAGCCCAATAGCCCGGCCGCCAAGGCGGGTATCGCCAGCGGCGACGTCATCACCTCGGTCGACGGCAATTCCGTCGCCGACGCGCGCGAACTCGCACGCAAGATCGGCACTATGTCTCCCGGCACCACAATCAAGCTCGGCCTCATTCATCAGGGCGAGGAGAAGACGGTGACGCTCACTCTCGGCACCTTGCCGAAGGAGCATCAAGCCGCCAACCAACAGAACGAGCACCCCACTGCCGATAGCGAGGTTCCGAAACTCGGCTTGACGCTGGCGGCGGGAGATCGCTCCGGGGATCAAGGCGTGGTCGTCACCGCCGTTGATCCGAATGGTGTCGCTGCCGATCACGGCTTCCAAGTCGGCGACGTGATCCTCGACGTCGGCGGCAAGGCCGTATCCAAGCCCGCCGACGTCACCGACCAGCTTGCCGAAGCGCACAAGGCCGGCAAGCACGCTTTGCTTTTTCGCGTGAAATCCGGGGAGGGCACCCGGTTCGTTGCGTTGCCGCTCGGCAACGCCTAGCGGCCGCGGGGTCCCTGCAAGGGATTCGCGCATTGGGAATGAGAGCTTGGTTCGAGTGATTTGTCGAAAGCAGGCTCCGAGTAATGGGGCGATCCGCCGGCATCCGTCGCCCCCGCTGGCGGGCGTTCCCTGGGGGCGGGCCTCACGGCCCGTCCCCGCTAAATACCAGCTCTGCCTCAGGCATCCCGTCGCCCCCCGCCTGGGACGGAGTTGGCCGAGGGGATGGCGGCCCTGGTCGCCGCCATCCCCTCGCTTCCTATATGATTGGCGGCTGAATCGTGCCACACGATACGCTCACTGAGACCGCCACTTCGTCGGCCCCAGGATTGCTCGTTCGCCGGCATCCGATCATGCGCTTGCTCATTATCGAAGATGATCGCGACGCGGCCGATTACCTCGTCAAGGCCTTCCGCGAAGTTGGCCACATCGCGGAGCGGGCCACGGACGGCGAGGAGGGCTTGGCGCTCGCGCTTGACGGGCAATACGACGTCTTAATCGTCGATCGTATGCTGCCGAAGATTGACGGTTTGTCGGTCATCGCAGCGTTGCGCGGCAAATCGATCGAAACACCGGTGCTCATCCTTTCGGCGCTCGCTCAGGTCGACGATCGGGTGAAGGGCTTGCGCAGCGGCGGCGACGATTATCTCGCCAAGCCTTACGCCTTCGCCGAGCTGCTGGCGCGCATCGAAGCGCTGGCGCGCCGGCGCGGCGCCCGCGGCGAGGAGACGGTCTATCGCGTCGCCGATCTGGAGCTCAATCGGCTTTCGCATGAAGTCAGCCGTGCCGGGCAGGAGCTGCAGCTGCAGCCGCGCGAATTTCGCCTGCTCGAGTATCTGATGCGGCATACCGGTCAGGTTGTGACCCGCACCATGCTGTTGGAGAATGTGTGGGATTACCACTTTGACCCGCAGACCAACGTCATTGACGTTCATATTTCGCGGCTGCGGTCCAAGATCGACAAAGGCTTCCGGCAGCCCTTGCTGCACACCGTGCGCGGCGCCGGTTACATGATCCGCGAAGAAAAATAGCGCGCGGCTACCGCGCGCTATGGCGTGTCGAATTTTCCCAGTACCCCGCTTGCGGACAGTGTTGCTATTTTTTCCTTGGCGACTCCCCAAGACAAAAGCACGGCGGGCGTATCGGCGCCGATACCCTGCGGGGGCGTGGGCGGCGTAACCGGGGTCCGCGAGAAGCGCGGCGCCGGTGCCGGCTGCACCACACCGCCGACCTCGACAAACGATTTGCGGGCGGCGTTGTGCGGATGCTGCGGCGCCTCTTCCATGCTCAGCACCGGCGCGAAGCAGGCGTCGGTGCCTTCGAGCAACTTGCACCATTCATCGCGCGTCCGCGTCCTGAACAGCTTTTCCAGCGCTTGGCGAAGCTCGGGGCCGTCCTCGGCGTAGGCCAGGCCCAGGCGGTCGAACAGAATTTTGCGGAATTTCAGTTCCAGGGCCGCGATGGCGACAAACCGACCGTCGCTGCACTCGTAGGTCTCGTAAATGGCCGATCCGCTATCCAGCAGATTTGTGCCGCGCTGCAAACTGTGCAGCCCCGCGGCATGTAGACCGTAGAACAGCGTCATCAGCGATGCGGCGCCTTCGGTCATCGCCGCATCAACTATTTGTCCCTTGCCGGAGCGTTGCGCTTCCAGCAGCGCGCACGCCATGCCGAAGGCGAGATAGAGCGCACCACCACCAAAATCGGCGACCAGGTTGAGCGGCGGCGTCGGCTTTGACCCCGAGCGACCGATGGCGTGCAGCGCTCCGACCAGGGCGAGATAGTTGAGGTCGTGACCGGCGGCGTGGGCAAGCGGCCCGGATTGTCCCCACCCGGTCATGCGGCCGTAAACCAGGCGCGGAACGCGCGCCAGCATGGCATCGGGGCCGAGGCCAAGCCGTTCCATTGTGCCCGGCCGAAAACCTTCGATCAGCGCATCGGCTTTCTCGATGAGTTCAATTGCCAAGGAAATTCCCTCGGGCCGTTTGAGATCGACCGCTATCGAGGGGCGCGAGCGGTGCAGCAGCTCAAACTTTGTCGGCATGTCGATGCCGAGATCGCTCGGTGAAATCCGATCGAGGCGGACGACGGTGGCGCCGAGGTCGGCGAACAGCATAGCCGCCATCGGTCCGGGACCGATGCCGGCGAATTCAACGATACGAATTCCCGCAAGCGGGCCCATGGTGCTTTCCGCCTTTTATCGCTTCAAACAGCAAAACACGTTACACTTACGCGCATGGCCGAGCTGAAACGCTTCCGTTACCATACTGAATTTGCTTCGGCGCTGGGCAAGCTCCTGCGCGCCACGGCGTTTCGGCTGACGCTGGTATATCTGTTGGTTTTTATCATATTTGCGATTTCTCTGCTCGGCTACTTCGCCTTGAACACGCGGCGACTGATCACCGAGCAGATTACCCACCGGGTGAACCTGGAAATCAACACGCTGCGCGAGCACTACGAGACCGGAGGAATCCGCAAGCTGGTGACCAGTCTTGATTTGCGGGCGCGGCGTCCGAGTTCAAATCTCTACCTGTTGACCACGCCCAATGGCGAAGGTCTCGCCGGCAATGTCAGTTCATTGGAGCCGGGCATCCTCGACCATCCGGGCTGGTTCGAATCAAGCTATCGCCGAATCGAGATCGTCGGAAGAAAGCGAACACCGGGCGCTGGTGCGCGTCGTGGAATTGCCCGGCGGGTTCCGCTTGTTGGTGGGGCGCGATCTTGAGGAGCGCGAACGCATTTACGGCATCATCGCTACACGCCGGGCGGTGGTCGTTTGCGCTCGTGGTCGTGCTCGGCCTCGGCGGCGGTTTCTTTGTCAGCCGCCGCGTGCTCAAGCGGATCGACGCGATGACGGAAACGGCGCAAACGATCATGGCCGGCGATCTTGCAGGCCGGCTGCCGGTTGCCGGGACCGGCGACGAGCTCGACCGCCTCGCCGACAACCTCAACGCCATGCTGGAGCGCATTGAAGGTCTCATGCGCGGATTGAAGGAGGTCTCCGACAACATCGCCCATGACCTCAAAACGCCGCTCACGCGCTTGCGCAACCGCTGTGAGCAGGCGTTGCGCAGCGCGCGCGGCGAGCCTGAGTACCGCGCGGTGCTGGAATCCACCATCGGCGAATCGGATGAGCTCATTCGCACGTTCGATGCGCTGTTGATGATCGCCCGCGCGGAGTCCGGCCAGGCACGTGACAACATGCTGGAGTTCGATGCCGCCGCAATTGCCCGCGACGTCAGCGAATTATATGAGCCGCTGGCCGACGAGAAAGGCCTGGCGCTCAAGGTCGAAGCGCCGGCAGCCGCGCCGGTGCGCGGCAATCGCGAATTGGTCAGCCAGGCGCTCGCCAACCTTATCGACAATGCGATCAAATATGCCGCGCCGGAATCGATCAAGGTCAATGGCGTGCCGGCGGAAATAGTCGTGAAAGCCGGGACCGATGCCGACCGCATCACGCTTACGGTTGCCGATCATGGCCCGGGAATTGCCGCCGTCGATCGCGGCCGCGTGGTCGAACGGTTCGTTCGCCTGGAGCAAAGCCGCTCGCTGCCGGGCTTGGGCTTGGGCTTGAGCCTGGCATCGGCGGTTGCGCGGCTGCATGGCGGCGAACTAAAGCTCGAAGACAATGAACCCGGCTTGAGAAGCATCATTGCTTTGCCGCGGGCAGGGCCCGCGGGTACCTGATGAGAGGGCCTAAAGCCGGGAAGCGCCCGCCGAAATCCGCGAAGCGCCCAATCAGCAAAGGTGACGACGGCGCATTGGTTCGGCGGCTCGCCGGCGCACTGCCGCGCGTTTCCGCCCGCGGGCCGCGAGCGCAGCGCCGAATGGCTATCGAGCATCAGCAAAAACCGCGGCCGGCAAATCGCTGAAGTCCTTGATTGCAGCGCACCCGCGGCTCGGCGCTATGCTTTGCGGAATTGCCGGTACGGCGCCTTACCTTTGGGATCTCATCTGCGCCGATCCGGCCCGCCTGTTGCGTCTCCTCACAACCCAGTCCCGAAGCAGAACTCGCCAAGCTATTGGCGGCGACGCAGCGCTCCGGTGCGGCCGCATCGGGAACGGCCGGTCTCATGCGGGTCCTCCGCCGCATGAAGGCGGAGGCTGCGCTTTTGATTGCGCTTGCCGATATCGGAGGAGTTTGGCCGCTCGCTCGCGTCACCGCATCGCTGACCGAAGTCGCCGATACCGCGCTGCGCGTCGGCGTCCGCCATTTGCTCGCCCAGGCCGCCAAAAGCCAGAAGCTGCGCCTGGCCGATCCGCGAAATCCGGAAACCGGCTCCGGTTACATGGTGCTGGCGATGGGCAAGATGGGCGCCCACGAGCTGAACTATTCCAGCGATATCGATCTCATGGTGTTTTTCGATTCAGGCTTGCCGGCCTTGACCAGCGGCATCGAGTCGACGCCGTTCTTCACCCGTCTGACGCGCGAGTTGGTGAAGCTTCTGCAGGAGCGCACCGCCGACGGCTACGTCTTTCGTGTCGATCTGCGGCTGCGGCCCGATCCTTCTTCGACCCAGATTGCGATCTCGACGGACGCCGCGCTCGACTATTACGAAAGCCGAGGCCAGACCTGGGAGCGTGCGGCGCTGATCAAAGCGCGCGCCTGCGCCGGCGACCTTGCGGCGGGCGCCAAATTCATCAGCGAACTTTCTCCGTTCATCTGGCGCAAATATCTCGATTACACCGCGGTCGCCGACGTGCATGCGATGAAGCAGCAAATTCACGTCTACCGCGGTCACGGGGAAATCGCGGTCGAGGGGCACAACGTCAAAGCTCGGTCGCGGCGGCATCCGCGAGATCGAGTTTTTCGTGCAGACCCAGCAACTCATCGCCGGCGGACGCCACAGCGTGCTGCGCGACCGCGGCACGGTCGCCACGCTGGCGGCGCTGGCGGCCGGCGGCTGGATCGATAAAGCTGCGCGTGACGGGCTTACCGCAGCGTACGATTTCCTGCGTCTCGTCGAGCACCGCCTGCAGATGCGCGCGGATGAGCAAACACATTCGCTGCCCTCAGAGCCCGCCGAGCTCGAGGTGTTTGCGCGTTTTCTCGGCTTCGCCGGCCGCGACGCGTTCTCGACGGTACTCCTCGGACACTTGCGCACGGTCGAAAAGCACTACGTGCGGCTCTTCGAAACCGCACCGGCGGCCGGCGAGTCACCGCAGGATCTTTCTTTTGCCGGTCCGGTCGCGGTGACGAGCCCTACGCTCGATCGGCTGGCCGAACTGGGTTTTCGTCAGCCCCGCGAAGTCGATGCGGCAGTGCGACGCTGGCATAACGCAGCGTATCGGGCGTTGCGCGGCGACCAAGCGCGCAAGAGCCTCGACGAGCTGGTGCCGATCATTATTCATCAGCTTGCCGCCACCGAAAGCCCGGACGCGGCGTTCGCCGCGTTCGATCATTTTCTTGCCGGATTGCGCGCCGGCGGGCGCTTGCTGTCGCTGTTGCGGCAGAAACCGGAACTGGTCGGTTTCATCGCGCTCATTCTCGGCACCGCGCCTCGCCTGGCCGACATTCTGGCGCGGCATCCGCACGTGATTGATCCGCTGATCGACCCGGCTTCATTCGCCGCATTGCCAGGGGCCGAAGAGCTCGAGGAAGGTCTCACGCGGGCGATGGCGGAGTCGCGAGGCTACGAAGAAGTGCTCGACGCGATCCGTTTGTTCGGTCAGGAGAACATGTTTCTGATCGGCGCGCGCATTCTTTCCGGATCGCTTTCAGCCGATCGCGCCGGTGATGTTTTCGCCGAGCTTGGCCGACGTGCTTATCCGGGCGCTCAAAGCTCGTGTCGAAGAGGATTTCGTCGGCAGCCACGGGCGCATTCGCGGCCAAGAGATTGCCATCGTTGCGCTCGGCCGGCTGGGCGCGCGCGAGATGACCGCGACCTCTGACCTCGATCTTATCGTCGTCTACGATTTTGACGAGGAGCGAGCCGGAATCCGATGGCAAGCGGCCGCTTTATGGCGCGCAATATTTCGCCCGGTTCACCCAGCGCTTAATCAGCGCGCTCACGGTGCAGACGAATTATGGCGTGTTGTATCAGGTGGACATGCGATTGCGGCCGTCCGGGCGGTCCGGCCCGCTGGCAACGCACATTGACGGCTTTATCGGTTACCAGGAGCGCGAAGCCTGGACCTGGGAGCATATGGCGTTGACGCGCGCCCGGGTGGTCGCCGCATCGCCGGATTTTGCCGCGCGCGTCGAGGGGGCGATCAGCGACGTGCTCCGCCGTCAACGCGACGCGGGCACGGTGGCCGCCGACGTTGTCGAAATGCGCGCGGCAATCGCGGAAGAAAAGGGCGATGCGGACGCGTGGAATCTCAAATATGCCGCGGGCGGGCTGATCGACATTGAGTTTATCGTGCAATATTTGCAACTGGTGCACGCCGCGGCGGCGCCGGACATCCTCGATGTCTCGACGGCCCGCGTCCTCGAAAAGGCAGCCCGCGCGGAAGTCCTCAAACCGGAAGACGCCGAGGTGCTGCGGCCGGCCGCACGTCTCTATCACGATCTGTCGCAAATCTTGCGCCTTTGCCTGCCCGGCGCCTTCGAGCCAAAAACCGCAAGTGCCGGCGTTCTCGGGCTCCTTACGCGCGCCGCCGATCTGCCGGATTTCCCGGCGCTGCAAGCGCACCTTGCCGAAATGGAACGCCTGGTGCGCGAGTGTTTTGTGCGAATCCTAAAAGCGAGACCTTAGCTCGCCAGCGCTTCTTGGAGCGGCACGCGCCGCGCCTTAAGCGGCAGCCGCACCACCACGGTCGTGCCGACGCCGAGCAACAGAGCGAATGCGCATTCTGCCGCCATGCAACTCGGACAGTGATTTCGCGATCGCCAGCCCGAGACCCGACCCTTGATACCGCTTGGTCAATTGGCTTTCGACTTGCTCGAATGGACGGCCGAGTTTGCGCAGTGCGTCCTTGGGGATGCCGATGCCGTTGTCGGCAATGGCGAGGGTGACCGAGCCGCCGCGCAGCCTGCCGTGCGACGGTGACCCTGCCGCCGTCGGGGTGAATTTCACGGCATTCGATAGAAGATTGAGTGTGATCTGCTTGAGCGCGCGGCGATCTGCCGTGAGCGTAAGCGCGGCAGTCACGCGCGAACTCAACTTCAATCCCTTTTCGTTCGCGCGCGCGAACACCACACGCGTGCAATCGGCCAGGATATCGTCGAGCTCGACGAATCTCGGATTAAGATGGATGCCGCCGGCCTCGATCTTCGACATGTCGAGGATGTCGTTGATGACGTCGAGCAGATATTGGCCGCTTTCGCGGATGTCGCGCGAATATTCGCCGTATTTTTCCGCGCCCAGCGGCCCGAACATTCCCGATTCCATGATTTCGGAGAAAGCCGATGATGGCATTGAGCGGCGTACGCAGTTCGTGGCTCATATTGGCCAAAAACTTCGATTTTGCCTGGTTGGCGTCCTCGGCGCGGGTCTTCTCCTCGGCATATTTCAGCGCCAGATCGGCGAGCTCGCCGGCCTGCTGTTCCAACATTTGCTGGGATTTGCGCAAATCGGCGATCGTGGCTATGCGCCGCTTCTCGCCCTCCACGAGCTTTTGCTCGTGCTGCTTGAGCTTGGTGATATCGGTACCGACGGAGACGTAGCCGCCATCCTTGGTGCGCCGTTCGCTGATATGCATCCAGCGCCCATCGTTGAGCTGCGCTTCGAACGTGCGCGCACCTTGCGGCTGCCGGTCCTCATTGGCGATGGTCGTGCGGATGATGACCTTTTTCCCGGCGGCGACGACGGTCGAGTAGGGCGTGCCAGGAAGAACCGCGCTGTCCGGCAGGCGGTGGAGTTCCTGAAAATTGGAATTGCACAGAACCAGGCGATTGTCGGCGTCCCACAACACGAAGGCTTCGGGAATCGTCTCGATGGCATCCCGCAGCCGCAGATCGGCGGCCGTCGTCCTCTCCACCAGATCCTTCTGTTCGGAGACATCGACCGCGATGCCGATGAGATGCAGTCCCGGTTCGTCTTCCTGGCGCGCCAATTCGCAGCGCACGCGTAACCACAACCAGCGGCCCTCCGCATGGCGCATGCGAAAGGCGTGATCGATCGACTGCGCCTTCGCATCCGCGAGCCTAGTCGCCAATACATAGAGGTCGATATCGTCTGGATGAACCAGCGCCTGGAGCTCGCCGAAAGTGAGCAATTCGTCCTTTGCCGGCAGTCCGAGCATGTCGAACATCGAATGCGACCAGAAAATACGGCCGCGCGCCAAATCCCAGTCCCACAGGCCGCAGCGGCCGCGATTGAGCGCGGTATCAATGCGGCCGCGCACCGTATCGTGGATCAGATCCGCTTCTCTGGCGCGGGTGGCCTGCCAATGAAAAGCAAAACCGAGAATGAGAACGACGAAGCTTGTCGTCGCCGAAAGGGTAACGGTCAACGCCGTGGTCGAACGCCAGGTTATCAGCGCTGCCGCTCGCGGTCTCGACGACGGCGAGCAGCCCCAGCGGATTGCGCAACGGCCGTACCGCGGCGAAGGCGGCGGTTCCGTTGGGCAAGCGTGACATCCACCGTGCCGGCGCTGCCGAGAACGTCTGACGGCTTGGCCGACGCCGAGAACATCAAGGATCGGCCGGCCGAGCTTCTGCGGATCGGCCGGGACGCTGCCGATGATGGTGCCTTCGGAATCGGCGACGAGGATCGAGACATCGGCGTCCGCCCACGCCGGTAGCGCGCGCTCCAGCGCCGCCGACGTTCGACTGGAATTTCCTCTTAAGTCTCTTCCCGAATGGTCGAGCTGGGCAGCGGTGACATCCGCGAGCGCCTCGATGCTCTGCCGGGCTCTGAACAAAAAGCTGACGGCGCTGCTCGAGAACCTGAACCACCGCTCCCACGCAGATCGTGATCAGAAACGCGACGATCAGGGCTGGAACGGTGCGACGAAGAAGTGGCTCGGCGTTCAAGAGGCGTCGATAGGCAGGTTTGGCGATTGATTTTGCCAGCCCCTGGATAGAATCTGAACGTAGAGACGCACTCGCCGTTTCGGCGCGCGCCATCGACTGCCTCCGTTCGGACGGTCCCCTGCACCTGCGTTCGGAAGGATGTGCCGCATCTCCTCCGAATCAGTGCATAAGAATTGATGCGTGCTGATTTGTCGAGAGTCGACGATCATCATTTTCTAAAAAACCGTTACCGCTTATTTTTCCCGAATTTCACTCTCCGCAAACTCTTTGCCGCGCGGAACGCCATTTAACGACAGCGTAGCGCCCTTTTGAGGCCGTGCTGTCCAACTCGGCAGCGCGGCGGAAAAGAGGCCGGTCCTCAAGCCGCCTTGGCCGCGTTGATGCGACATCCGACGAACTTTGCCTGCACGGGCGCGACTGATGCTCTGCCGGTCCATGAGCAAATCTGCCGGGGAGCCATGGTCACTGCCCCAAACGTAAAACCCAGGGAGGAAAGTTCTGTGCAACGCACAACGCCATCGTGTGAGCCGCAGGAAAGTGCTCAAAGGCGCTGCCGCCAGCGGTCTCGCGGCGGCATCGGCTCCGGCTTTGTTCCGGCCGGCGATCGCCGTCCCGGAGACGGTCAAGATCGGCTTGGTCGGTCCCAAGACCGGCCCGCTCGCGCTTTGTTCTATGAGGAAATGTCATGGGCGATCGAGCACGCCAAGAAGTCGACGGCTAACTCGATCACCATCAACGGCACGAAACATCCGCTCGAGATCGTCGCCAAGGACAGCCAGTCCAATCCGAACCGGGCTTCCTCGGTCACCCAGGAACTGATCCTCAACGACAAGGTCCACATCGTCACCGCCTTCGCCACGCCGGAAACCGTCAATCCGGTCTCCGACCAGTGCGAAATCAACGGCATGCCGTGCGTATCCAATGACGATCCGCTCGAATCTTATTTCTTTGGGCGCAAGGGCGATCCGAAAAAGCCGTTCGAGTGGACCTACAACTTCTTTTTCAATGGTCACGAGGCGATCGGCGTCAATCTGAAGACCTGGGCTCGCATCAACACCAACAAGAAACTCGGCGTGATGTGGGCCAACGACGACGACGGCCGCATATTTGCTCACGTCATGCCGCCGCCGATCAAGGAGCCGGCTTCAACATCATCGATCCGGGCCGCTTTGATCTGCCATCGAGCGACTACACGCCGGAAATCTCGAAGTTCAAATCGGAGAAGGCGGAAATCGTATTCACCGTCATTCCCGGACCGAATTTCACCGTGTTCTGGAATCAATGCGCCCAGCAGGGGTTTAAGCCGAAAGTGGTCACTGCCGGCAAGGTCAGCGAGTTCCCGCAGGGCATGTATCCGTTCGGGGACCGCGCCATCAACATGGTGACGGAGGTCTGGTGGTCGCGCTTTCACCCCTATTCGTCGAGCCTGACCAAACAGAGCTCCGCCGAGCTCGCCGACGCCTACGAAAAGGACACCAATCAGCAAGCGTCCATGGGCCTCGGCTTCCGCCACTCGCTCCTGGAAGTGCCGATCGCAGCGTTGAAAATGACGCAGAAGCTCGACGATCCGGGCTCGATACGCGATGCGGTGCGTGACGGCTCGTTCCAGACCATTGTCGGCCCGGTGGACTTCAAAAAGGGCCCGTTTCCCAATACCAGCCTGACGCCGCTGGTCGCCGGACAGTGGCGCAAGAGCAAAGACAAGAGATGGCCGCTGCAGCTGGTGATCGTCGACAATCAACTGGCGCCGAACATTCCGGTCGGCGGCGAACCCGAGGCGATGCCCGGCAGCTGATCAATCGCCGGCAAAGCGGACCGGCCTTCGAGGGCCCGCCTCGTCCCAATACGGGTGAGGCGGGCCCTGCCTTTTTCAGAGAGCCTCAGCCTTCGAGATCGCCTTGGTACACGACAGCCGCGGATAAATATGCTTGCCGAAGTTGCGGATGCCGTGAACGAAATCGGGGAAGCTGAACAGGCAACCATCGATGCCGCTTTCGGCGGCGATCTCATCAAGCTGTTCGGCGACGCTTTCATAGGAACCGCAGATTGTCGGAATGCTCATGAACGCGCCGTGACCCTGCGCCGGAGTCCGCGAGAGACCGGCCAAATGGTGTTGTGAGCTGCCGCCCTTGTTGCTGTCCAATGATGCGCTGTCGAGCATGTTCCCGAGCGCGACCAGATCAACGCCATCCACGATCCGCCGCTGTATGTCGCTCGGCTTCGCTCTCGGTCCTGGCGCTGACAATATGGAAGAGCGCGTAGGCGCCGACCTTCCGGCCGGTGCGCTGACCCGCTGCCGTGAGCCGGTCCACCTTCTCGCGCAAATGCCAGCGGTCGGCGATAATGAAGCTTTCGTCGGCGTATTCCGCGACGAATTGAAAGCCCGCCTCCGACTGCCCCGCCGACACTAACGGAATTTCATGGCGCGGCAGCGGATAACAGTGACAGTCCTCGAGCGTGAAGTGCTCGGTGCGGCAGGTGGCGGTGCCGTCGCGCCAGAGCTGCTTGAGAATCTGCACGTACTCTCGCGCATATTGATATCTTTGTTCGAAATAATGGTCGCCGCGCCACAGCCCCATTTGCGCGTATTCGGGTCTATTCCACCCGGTCACGATATTGAGGCCGCAACGGCCCGTCGCTGACGTCGTCGATGGTCGCCACCATCCGCGCCACCACCGCCGGATGATGCGCGAGCAACGTCACTGACGGATAGAGCTCCACCCGGCTGGTGACCGCGGCGAGCGCGCCCATCAGCGTGAAAGTCTCCAAACATTCGTCCCAAAATCCGGTTTGGCCGCCAAAACCGCGGTACTTCATCATCGACAGGATCATGTGAAAGCCCTGTCGCTCGGCCTCGATCGCAATCGCTTTGTTGTGCGCAAACGTCGGCGAATATTGCGGGCTGGCGCGCGAGATGATGTAGCCGTTCCTGCCGTTGGGAAGGAATATGCCGAATTTCACGACTACCCTCGCATCGGTTCTACGCGCTTGAATTTCGCCATTAGCGGATTACCAAAGAAAATAAATGCTGGCGTGGACGGGGCAACAGAGTCGGTGGCGTGGAGCGCTGCAGAGCAAGAAGTTGTGCCCCAACGGAAAAGCGCTCAAGCGCGGCCGCTGTCACACTTCGATGTGGCGCGGCCTTGTCTGCCGCTACAGCGTGCAGCCTGCGAGGTTGGCGCGGATTTGTGCGCTACGTCGCCATTCGGTCGCTGAGATTCCATACTTGCACTTGAAGGCGGCCGCGAAATGCGCCGAGCTTTTGAACCCGCAGCGCAGCGCGATTTCGCTGATCGCGATCTGACCATTGGCCGGATTTGCCAGAGCCTTATTCGCTGCTTCCAGGCGGAGGTCGCGCAGCGAGGCGCACACCGTCTCTTTTTCATCCTGAAAAATTCGATGCAGGTATCGTACGGAAATTCCCAGCGACGAACTGATCCTCTCCGGATCAAGCGCTTGATCGGCGAGGTTGGCGCGCATGAAGCCGATGCAGCGGCGCCGGAGCGCTGTGCGCAGCGGTGCGTTGTCGCTTTCCAGAGCGTCGGTTTCGCCGGCTTCAAAAGCGAGCGCGATAAGCTCGACCAGATGGCTGCTGTAGCAATAGGCCGCGCGCGGCGTCACGCAGCCAAGCCGTTCGGTCAACGAGCGCATCAGATCGGAGGTGATGGCCCATAGCCCGGTGTTGCCGTCGCTTGGGGTACAGACAAGTTGATCGACCGTCCGCAGCCGCGATCGCAGCATGAATGCGGGTATGGTGATGTTGATGATCTCCGCCGCCGTGCGCATGCTCCCATGTCCATGGGCTGTTCAAGTCAAAAAGCGCAAATGCGCCCGTCGGGAGCTTGCAGTCGCGTGCACGCTGCTTCAATTGAACGAGGCCGTCGCGGACGTTGACGAGGACGAAGTGATCGCGCCCATCCTGGCGCACGTGGCGCAGCGTTCGCTCGGTGAACTCGCTGGAGCTGGCGATCCTGGAAATCTCCAGATTACCGAAATGACAGTGTAGGGCATTGGCGCAAAAGTGATCCTGCTCGCGGATGTTCACGTTTGATTCGCCGAAGAAGCCATGAATCAGCCTGCGCCAAGAATTGGGCTGGTCCTGTCCCGAAAATGTCCGCCGATTGATTTCGACCATGTGCGATACCAGCGCGCTTTATCGGCATTCGCGAGGCAATGTGCCTCAGCATACTTCTGCGCTCGCTCTTAACGGCAGAGCTGTCTCCCGGCTTCGCTGCAAGTCAGGTTAGACAGTATTTTCCACGCTGTAAACTCAATCGGTCGCTGTGAAGGACGCAACCGGAACTTCGGTTCGGCGCCATGCGCGCACTGCAGCAAACGCGCAAGACTGCGTCGCCCGGCACGCCGCGCGAGGCCGCTCCACGCGGCGGTTCGGGCCCTCAGGAATAGGGAATGAAAAATTGCTTGGCTTGAACCGGAATGTTTGGTGCCGTTGTGTTCGATACCACGAACATTTCGTACGGATGCTTGGTGCCGCGGTTCCACTGCACCGTCACGATCGGTGTGGAGCAAACATTTGGGAATATGCCGTGCTTGAAATTGATGTGCCCACAAACCGAATCGTAGTCGATTTCGCGCAGAGCGTCGCGAATCGAAGCGTGATCGACGCCGCGGGCCTGTTGCAAAGCGTGAATGCCGACTTCGAACAAGCCATGCCGGCCGCCCAGCATGAATGACGCTTGATGTCCGCTTTCCTGCTCGTAAGCATCCGCAAGTTGTTGCGCGGTCTGACCGTTCAACCCTGAGGTGAAGGGGAAGCTCGGCGCCCAAAGCGCATCCGTGGTCAGGCCGATGGCGCGATCCCCGAGCGGTACAACACCGGCGGGAAATTCGAGCGCTTTTCCCAGCGTGACGATTTTCGGCCGGTAGCCCTGCTGGGCGCAGCCGTTCCAAAACAACGTGAATTCCGGCGGCGGCAGAACGCCAGTCACGATCTCCACGCCGGCGCTTTTGAATGCGGCGATCTGGGCATTGTAGGTGCCGGAGGGCATGATCGAAGCGGCCAGGATCGATAAGGTGGAAGCCCTCCTGCTTGAGCAGCTTGGCGTAAATCGCGGGATAGGTCCGTCCGTCGGTGTCATTCGGCCACAGCCCACCGATCACCTTGTTGGTCTGCATTTCCTTCCATGAGCCGATGAAGGTGCGGACCTGGCTCAGCGTGTCGAAGGAAAAATGATAGGTCCATTGGAAACCAACTTTCGCGTCGCCGTGCCGGCCGAGGAAATATGAGTCGATCGGTGCATCGTTGGTCAGGCACGGGACGCCGTTGACCTCGCATTGATCGGCAACCGGATTGGTCGTCTCCGGAGCCGCGCCGGAAAGCATCAGGTTGACGTCATCCTTCAGGATGAGTTCGGAAGCGACCTCGGACGCCCGGTTGGGATCCGATTGAGTATCGCGCAACAGGATTTCCAGCTGATATTCCCGACCGCCGACCGAGATCTTGCCTCCGGTCGCTTTATCGACCTGTTTCATTACAAATGGGACATGTTCGGAGAAAAACGCCAGAAAACCCGTCATCGGCGCGACGAAGCCGATTCGGATGGTTCGGGTCTGCGCCGCTACGCGGCGGAGTGGCGTGGCCGCTAGCGCTCCGGCGCCGGCAGTCGCAAGAAAGCGCCTGCGATTGATCTGCGGTTTTCGCATAGCAAAACGCTCCGATGTCCCTCGGCTTCGCCGGGATCCAATGTAGCAATCAGATGACGGTCGACAATTGAAATGGCCGCGATTGCGCTGTGAGACAATCTTTAGTGCTGCAGTTGAAAAATTTTGCTCCTGTTGCTGCAGTGCACGACTTGATTGCAATCCGGTTGTGCCAATGGGAGAAAGGTCGCGATGCTCGAACTTGCTTCACTCTCGCGCGCCTTCGGCGGTCTCGTCGTGATCGACCGGCTCGACTTCAAAGTAGAAGAAGGCGAGATTGTGGGCATTCTCGGCCCGAACGGGGCGGGCAAGACGACGTTGTTCAATATGATTGCCGGGGTTTTACCGCCGAGCAGCGGCCGCATCCTATTCGAGGAGCGCGACGTCACGCGCGATGCGAGCGTGGCATCGTTGCCGGCTTGGGATCGGCAGCACCTACCAGATTCCAAAGCCCTTCACCCATATGAGCGTTTTCGAGAACGTGCTCGACGGCTGCCGTGCATGGAGGAAAAATGCCGTTGGCGCGGGCGAAAGAACGGAAGCCGAAAAAGATACTCGTGCGGGTCGGCTTGGCGCGCCGCGCCCGCGTTCCGGCGGGCAGCTTGGGCTTCTCGACATGAAACAGCTCGAACTGGCAAAGGCGCTCGCATTGAAGCCCGCGGCTCCTGTTGTTGGATGAAATCGCCGGCGGCCTCACCGAAGCGGAATGCGATCTGCTCATCGCCACCATCGCGCAAGTTCATCGCGACGGCGTTACCATCGTTTGGATTGAGCACGTGATCCAAGCGCTGCGCCGCGTGGTCGACTCGTCTGGCCGTGTTGGCAGGCGGCAACTTCATCGCCATGGGGTCGCCGCACGATGTGCTGGCGGACCAGCGCGTCAAGGACGCTTATCTCGGGACTTGATGCGGGCATGGAACGACAGCAGCAAGCCCGCTCTTATCCGTCGAAGGTGTTTCGGTCTTTCTACGGCAATTTCCGAGCCATTGATCGCGTCGACATCACGGTTGCAGCCGGCGAGATCGTTTCCATCATTGGCGCCAATGGCGCGGGAAAATCGACGTTGCTGAAAGCGGTCATCGGCCAGGCTGAACAGGTCGAAGGAAGAATATCGTTCGCCGGCAGTGACATCGTCGGCCGCAGCACCGAGGCGATTGTCGCCTCCGGGGTGATGTTGGTGCCCGAGGGACGGCGGCTGTTCCCCTCGCTCACCGTCGAGGAAAATCTGCGTCTCGGGCGGGACGTCGGGCGCAAGGGCGAGATCGGATTCGCCGACATCTGGCAGCTGTTTCCGGTGCTGCACGAACGGCGCCGACAGCGGGCCGGATCATTGTCCGGCGGACAACAACAAATGGTAGCGCTCGGGCGGGCGCTCCTTGCCAATCCGCGGTTGTTGCTGTGCGACGAAATCAGCCTCGGCCTGGCGCCGCTCGTGGTCAACGAGCTCTACAAGCTTATTCCGCGGCATCAAGCGCCGCGGCATCGGCATTCTGATTGTCGAGCAGGACATCGAGCGCTCGCTCGCCGTCGCTGACCGATTTTATTGCCTGTTGGAGGGCAAAGTATCGCTCGCCGGCCGTCCCGCCGAGGTTACGCGCGAGCTGGTCATGCAGCATTATTTCGGCCTGTGACCGACGATGATCGCGCTTTGGACCAACCAGCTTGTTGCAAGGCGTCATGCTCGGCGGCCTGTACACGCTGTTCGCGATCGGCCTGTCGCTGTCGGCGGGCGTCATGCGCTTCGTCAATATCGCGCATGGCGATTTCATCGTTTTGGCCTGCTACGCCGCTGCTTCTGCTCACGACGGCGCTCGGCCTCGACCCGGTGGTCGCGACATTGATCGTGCTGCCGTTCGCCTTCCTGTTGGGCTTTGGCCTTGCAGCGGTTTCTGCTGCAACGCGTCGTCGGCGAGAACGTGCTCCTGGTCATTCTCGTTACCTTTGCCCTGTCGATCATCATCGAGAATGGGCTGTTGGAAGGCTTTCGGCGCCGACCCGCAAAAGATCTCCGGCGGCTGGATGGAAACGGCGACGGTCGCGCTGGGCAGCGGGATCAATGTCGGACTGTTCCAAATCGTTACCTTCTTTGCCGCAGTCGTCTTGGTGGCGGTGCTCGACTCCTGCTGTACCGCACCGGCATCGGGGCCAAGATCCGCGCGGTCTCCGATGACGTCGCCGCCGCCAATCTCATCGGTCTGTCGTCGGTGCGCATTTACGCCGTGGCCATGGGCATCACCTTCGTCACCATCGGCATCGCCGCGGGCTTCGTGTCGATCTGGACCAATTTCGATCCCGCCTCCGGCCCGACGCGATTGCTGGTCGCGTTCGAGGTGATCGTGATGGGCGGGCTGGGCAGCTTTGTGGGGTTCGCTCGCCGGCGGCATCGTGCTGGGCGTCGCGCAAGCGGTCGGCGGTCAGTTCGATATCGCCTGGCAGATCATGGCCGGCCACATCGTATTTCTGATTGTGCTGGCGCTGCGGCCGCAGGGGCTGTTTCCGAAGTATTGATCGATAAAGCATTCAACCATGAAGCATTGATCTGGGACGCATTGATCCATGGGGCCAAGAATGGGGCCGAGACTGATCCTCAATGGCGCGCGCGCGTTGTTCGCAGCCGGCGTCGTCGCGATGGCGGTGGCGCCGTTCCTGTTCGGAGCCAACCACGTCGTGCTGCTGACCGAATTCATGTCGATGCTGGTGCTGGCGATCATGTGGAATCTGCTCGCCGGCTATGCCGACATCGTCACTGTCGGCCAGCACGCCTATGTCGGCGTCGGCGCCTATGCGTTCTTCGGTTTCGCGGCCCTGGCGGCGTAAACCCCTATCTCTCGATTCCGCTCGCCGGACTGGTCGCTTTCGCGATCGCGGTGCCGACCATGATTCTGGTGTTTCGCCTGCGCACCGCCTATCTCGCGATCGGGACGTGGGTGGTGGCCGAACTGCTCATGCTCGCTCGCCGGCAAGCTCAACGCCTGGGGCGGCGGCTCGGGCACCAGCTTGCCGATTTCGATCGTGCTCGTCTTTCGGCCGGGCGCGCGGCGACCGCCTGGCGCGATCTACTGGCTCGCTTTCGGCTTGGCGGCCGTCGCGATGCTGGCGACGTATTTCCTGCTGCGCTCGCGCATCGGCATCGGGCTGACCGCGATGCGCGACAATGAAGAAGGCGCCGCCGCCATCGGCGTCAATATTACTTATGCGCGCATCCTGTGCTTTCTCGGCACCGCGCCATTCCTCGGCATGGCCGGCGCCATCATCACCTTGCAGAAGCTGCGGATCGCGCCGTCGGCCTCGTTCAGCATCATCGACTGGACGGTGTTCATCATCTTCAACGTGGTGATCGGCGGCATCGGCAGTTTCGAGGGACCGATCATCGGCACCATCGTCTATTTCCTGCTGCGGCAATATCTCGCCGGCCTCGGCGCCTGGCATCTCATTCTCTTGGGCAGCTTCTCGATCGTCATCATCCTCATCGACAAGCGCGGGCTGTGGGGACTTATCCGCCGCGGGCTTGGCGACGATCTGATACCGATTGCACACAAGCCGTCGGCCGATTTCGAAGGCGCCTCCGGCGCGGATATCAGTGCAGCGTTTGATAGGCGGCAACGATAAGTTCGACTGCGATCAAGATCACGATAATGATTTCCAGCCGCAGCGATCTTTTCGTGTCGATGATGTCGGTCAAGACCTCGGCAGTGTCGGCGATAACCTTGAGTTTGAGCGCCAAGGCTTCGGCGCGTTCCTTCAGCTCGTATTCGTCTTCCAGCCGCGAGTAGAGACGGTCCAGATCCGGACGGTCCCAAACCACGTCCGGCTTTTCCGCAACGGCGACGCGGCCGGAAACGCGGTGCTGGACCAGCAGCGCATTGCCGATGTGCTTGAGAATGGCGCGGCGTCCGGCAAAGGCGCGGCCTTGTTCGGCCAATTGCCGGGCGAACGGCTCGACGGTCTCGAAAACGGCGCGTTACTTCGCGTTCGTCGCGCGCCAGCACCACGCTCTTGGACAGGGCGTCGGCGATCACGATCAAATGGTCCGGCGTCACCGTCTTGAGCATCACCGGTCCGCCGGGAAGAATTTGATCATCCTTGTCGGGCGTAAGCTCGATGAGCACGGTTTCTTCTTCGGAAGGCTTGACCGGGCGGATCAGACGCCTTTGCAGGCCACGCAAAACTTCGTTTTCTTCCGGCCCGCTCAGCCCCATGAGCACCGCGACGCCATAGCGGAACAGCGTCACGTACCCGTCCTTGCCGTATTGGTAGGTCAGCGGCGTCGTCGAGACGACATGATCGTGCTCGAGGTTCGACGTATCGATGCGATCGCTCAAGAGCAGCGCTCTTATCCGCTTTCGGCCTTTGGGGGGTGGAATGTCATTCATGGTCGATCGCCACCGCGCGGCGGGAAAGGCTCGATATGGGGCTGTGTGGTGGCCGGCTTAAGGTCGATTGTTCCATACCGGAGGCCGGCCGATCAGCAATGCGCCAAAGGATACGGAAAAGCCGGCAAATGCCAACACCCAGGCGGCCGCGGAGATCAGGAGCCAAGCCATCGAGCCATTAAGCGAGGCGATAATACGCGCGAGCGCGGCAATGAGCGCGGACAGATAGATCAACTGCGTCGGCAACGAAGCAGTTAGCCTCTGGCCGGTATGGCCGAGGGTGGCGCGGGTCATGACCGCAAGCGTCATCAGTCCGACCGCGCCGGTCGTCCAGGCATGCAGTCCGGTGCTTATCGGCAACGCGGCCGGCCAGAGAATGGCTGCGCCGGCGAGCAGAAAGCCAATCGGCACGAAGGCGTAGGCGGCGTGAAGAACAAGAACCAGCCGATCGGCAAGGGTGCGGTCGCCGGCCCAGCGCAGGACGCGAACCGCCTGCAGTACGCCGGCCGCCATGAGCAATATCCCGGCGATGGCGGATTGCGGCGCGGCAATCCAGCAGGCAAGCGCGAAGGCGCTGCCCGCGACCGCCAGCGCATCGAAGCGCGAAGATGCTTGCGGAAGCCGTCCCGGATTGTTTCGTTTGAGCCAATTATGGGTGAAGCTCGGGATGATGCGCCCGCCGACCAGCATGATCAGTCCGATCAATGCCGCAATGCCGATGCGAATGCCGTAATCGGCGCTGCCCTCTCGGATCGCTTCGATGTGGAATACAACATTGCCGGCGATCAAAACGGCGAGCGCGATCAGGACGCGAAGATTGCGCCAGTTTTTGCCGGTGACGATCTCGGCCAGCGCCAGAAGCGCAAGGGCCAGCAGGAACGAGACGTCGATCACCGCCGCAAGCCATGCTCCCCAAATTCCCGAGCCGGCAATCGCGATGCGGCCCGCGAGCCAGAGCGCGAATAGCGTCGCCAGCGGGCTGCCGTTGACCGGCAACCGGCCGGTCCAATTCGGAATTGCGGTGAGCAGGAAACCCGCGACGGACGCGGCGACGTAGCCGTAGATCATTTCGTGAATGTGCCAATCGACTGGAGTGAATGCCGTCGGCAGCGACATCAGGCCGAAGTATTGCAGCAACCACAAGATGACCGCGAGCGCAGCCCAAACCGCGGCTCCGAAAAAAAACGGGCGAAAGCCGTAGGAGAAAATCGCCGGGCCGGCGTATTCGCGACGTCGCCGAAGTGAAGTAGGCGTGCCCGGCATGAATTCTAATGTCCCATCCCGGGCATGACCTGGCCGTTAAAAATGTCGGGATTAGGCTCGCCCTCGACGGTCAGGATTCCGAGCAGTCCGCGCTCGGTTCTGGCCAAGGCATGGTCAACCACCGTGTAATTGCCCGGTACTTTGGTTTTAAACTCGGTAATGACCGCGCCTCCGGGCGCGACGCTGACCGTCTGAATGCCTTTGAGCGGCGGCGATAGCAGTCCGCCCAGCATGTACACCTTGTCGAAAATCTCGCCGATGACGTGGAATGACGACGTGAAATTCGGCCCGCCGACGCCGAAGAAGATGCGGACGACGTCGCCGACTTTGGCATGCATGGGGTGCAGCTTCGACAGCGCGCCGACCGAGCCGTTGAACACGAAATATTCCGGATGCTCGTCCAAGAGTTTCTCGACGCTGAATTCGGCGCTGCCGCGCTGCCCGAACGGCATATCCGTGTAGATTTCACCTTGCATCACGTAGAACTCGCGATCCACGGGCGCCAGCCCGTCCTCCGGTTCGACCAGAATGAGCCCGTACATGCCGTTGGCGATATGTTCGGACACCATCGGCGTTGCGCAGTGATAGACGAAGAGGCCCGGCACCAGCGCTTTCCAGGTCATCGATTTTTCCTGGCCCGGATCGACCTGCAGCGCGGCGCCGCCGCCGCCGGGTCCGGTGGCGGCGTGAAAATCGACCGAGTGGATCATCGCGCTGTCGGCGGAGTTCTTCAGATGGACCTCGACGGTATCTCCGACGCGAACGCGGATGAAAGGTCCGGGGACTTTGCCGTTGAACGTCCAGTATCCGAAGGTGGTGCCCTCGGCCAATCGTCCTTCGACTTCAATGCTGACGAGGTCGACGCGCACCGTTTGCGGTTCGCGTTTGCCGATCGGCGGCGGTAAATCGGTGGGCTCGCGAGAAATATCGGCTTCGACGAGCGTCTGCGGCGGGGGCCGCGGCGTTACCACGAACTGGCCCTGCATGCCCGCGAGCCGATGGCCGGGGACACTGCAGTAATACGTGAAATCGCCGGCCTTTTCGGCACGAAACGCAATTGTGGTGCTCGCGCCTTTGCCGGTCACGCGCGGCGATTTGGTGCCTTGGTCCGGAAAGACGATGTCGTGCTCGGCGCCCTCGCCATTGATCAAGGTGAGTTCCACGACCTGGCCTTCCGACGCGGTGAGCAGCGGATTGACCTTGCCGTCGATTCCGCCGCCGACGCCGATAAAAACCATGCGTCCCTCGGCGATCCCCGTGCGCAGGGTGTATTTCTCATCCGCGACGTAGGCCACGCCGCCGCCTGCTCCGGCTGCCGGGGCCTGCGCCGGGGCTTGCGGTGCGTTTGCCTGTGGCGCCTGTGGCGCTTCCGCCGATTGCGGTTGTGGCTTATTGGCCGGCGCCGCCCCGCCCGCTGGCGCTGTTTGGCTCGCCGCGCCCGAAGCGCCGAAGAATGCGATGATGTCGGCGCGGTCGTCCGCGGTCTTCAAGCCGGGAAACGGCATTTTGTTACCGGGCACGACCTTTTGCGGATCGCTGAGATAGGCGTCCAGATTTTTCGCGTCCCATACGATGTCAGCATGCTTCATCGCCGGGGAATAGTCGTAGCCGGGCTCCGATCCGGCCTTGCGGCCGAGTACGCCTGCAAGGGACGGGCCGATGATGGTCTTGCCGGGTTCGAGCGAATGACAGGCCTGACACTTCCGCCAGACCAACCGGCCGGCAGCGGGATCGCCATGCGTTGGCGATTGCGTGCTCGATGCGGAGGCGGCCGAGCTCGGCTGCGGAGCCGCGGGAGTGTTTTGCGCCGATGGCTGAGTTTGATGTGAGGGGGCATGCGGGGTCTCATGCGCCGGCGCAGCTTCGCTGGTCGCGGCGGTATGCGCATGGGCGTGATCGGCCGGCGTCTGAGAAGCGGCTATCGCCGGCGGCTTCGCAGGAGGCGGATTATTTGTTTCGGCTGCCGGGGCTTTGATGTCTTGAGCCGTCGCGGCCGCGAGCGGCGGCGAGTTGGGGCGGGACGCCAGAAAAAAACCGCCGGCCAACAGGCATACGCCAATGGCCACAATGTACCACTCACGCAGTGCTGCGCGTATTTTCGGCGACATGATAACTCCGGGCGATCCGAGCTGAGAATGCTCCCAGCGGACTGTCGATCTCGCGACATTCTAGTGCGTCGCCCGGCAACAATGTAGCGGCTTTGCGCAACTGCTATTGAGGTAAGTCAAATGTTCGGCTCGCGACCACGCAAGGCGGCGAGATGACGCGAGAGCGGGCGTGACCGGGAATATAAGCGGCGAGAAACGCCCTTTAGCCTCAATCGCCCGCGAGCGTGCGCGCGACGATATCGCCGACATCGCGGGATAAATTCGCCGCCGCCGCGACGCGGCGCAACGTATGCTCGGCGCGTTCGCGACGCCGCGGTTCAAGCGCCCGCCAGGAACGGAACGCTCCCATCAAGCGGGCCGCCACTTGCGGATTTTTTGGATCGAGCGCCAGCACGATACCAGCGATAAAATCATAGCCGGCGCCGTCGATCCGGTTGAATTGGGTGTGGTTGGCCTGAGCAAAAGAACCGATCAGCGCGCGGATGCGATTGGGATTGGTCATCGAAAACGCCGGGTGCGACGTCAGAGCTTGGACCCGCGCAAGCGTCGCCGGCTCCGGGATCGCGGCCTGCAGCGCCAGCCATTTATCGATAATCAGCGGGTCGTCGACATAACGGGCGTAGAAATCCTCGAGCGCCTGCGCGCGCTCGGCCCGATCGTGCTGGCTTAGCGTTTCAAGCGCGGCCATGCGATCGGTCATGTTGTCTGCATTCTGGTATTGCGAGAGCGCGAGCGCGATGGCCGGGCCTTGAGCCGTCGCTGCCAACAGGTCAAGGCAGAGATTTTTCAGCGCACGCCGTCCGGCACTCGCCGCGTCCGGTCGGTACGGACCGGGCGTCGACAAGCGGTGGTAAGCGTCT
Organism: uncultured Alphaproteobacteria bacterium; assembly: GCA_963835195.1. Classification (GTDB taxonomy): domain Bacteria; phylum Pseudomonadota; class Alphaproteobacteria; order Rhizobiales; family Xanthobacteraceae; genus BOG-931. The sequence goes on along the minus strand of CAWIEY010000020.1, from coordinate 59,225 downwards.
GTCAGCGCCGGCTCGCAGCCGCTCACCGATCGCCGCGCGCAAATCCCGCCGCGCCCGGTGGATCGCCTCCGGATCGATATCCCTTCCGATCTCGCGAGCGATGTCGGCCTCGCTCGGCGGCGCGAGCGTGAGCGCGATAAAGGCGGGCTCGAGCTTCTCGTCCGCGAGAATGCCGCCCAAAGCGCCAACAAGGCCATCGTCGCTGCGCGCGGCGGCCGCATTGCGCAACGCTGCGACGTTGTCGGTGAGGAGCGACATCGCCAGCGTTTGCACCGCCTGCCAGCGGTTGAACGGATCGGCATCATTGGCCGCGAGAAAGCGCAGTTCGCCGGGATCGAGAGGCAAGTTCAGCTTGATTGGCGCCGAAAAGTTGCGATTGACGGAAGGAATCGGCCGCTCGGCGACGTCGGTGAAAACGAAACTCTGCCGCGGCTCATTTATTTCGATCACCGCGCGCTCGAGCGGGCGGCCCTCGACCTTAAGCGGCAAATCGCGGCCGCCCTGATCCACCAGGCCGAGCGCGAGCGGGATGATCATCGGGTCTTTGTGCGGCTGGCCCGGCGTCGGCGGAATGCTTTGCGTGGCCTCGATCCGATAGGTTTTCGCCCGCGCATCGTAATGCGTGGCGACGACGACTTCCGGCGTGCCGGCTTGGGTGTACCACCGCATGAATTGCGTGAAATCGCGGCCGCTCACATCGGCGAAGCATTGCACGAACTGCTCGATGGTCGCCGCTTCGCCGTCGTGACGCTCGAAATAAAGGTCCATGCCTTGGCGGAACAGTTGTGGTCCGAGCAGAACTTTGATCATGCGCACGACTTCGCTGCCCTTGTCGTAAACCGTCGTCGTGTAGAAGTTGTTGATCTCGTGATAGACCTCCGGCCGCACCGCGTGCGCCAGCGGGCCGGCATCTTCGACGAATTGATGCGCACGCAGCGCGCGCACGCCGCTGATCCGTTCCACCGCGCGCGAGCGCTGGTCGCCGGAAAATTCCTCGTCGCGGAAAACGGTGAGGCCCTCTTTGAGGCAGAGCTGAAACCAGTCGCGGCAGGTAATGCGATCTCCGGTCCAGTTGTGGAAATACTCGTGGGCAATGACCGCCTCGATATGGGCATAATCGTTGTCGGTTGCGGTGGCCGGCGACGCCAGCACGAATTTGTCGTTGAAAATGTTGAGACCCTTGTTCTCCATCGCTCCCATGTTGAACGCGGACACCGCGACGATCATGAAAATATCGAGATCGTATTCGCGGCCGAACGCTTCCTCGTCCCAGCGCATGGCGCGCTTGAGACTGTCCATGGCGTAAAGCGCCCGCTCTTCCTTGCCCGGCTCGACGTAGATATGGAGCGCGACTTGGCGGCCTGACATGGTGGTGAAAGTATCGGCAATGCGCGCCAGCTTGCCGCCGACCAGCGCGAACAAATAACAAGGCTTCTTGAACGGGTCATGCCAGACGGCAAAATGCCGATTGGTGCCGGCGACGGCACCTTGGGAGATGAGATTGCCGTTGGCGAGAAGAACCGGAGCCTCGTCTTTGTCGGCTTCGATGCGCGTGGTGTAGACCGCCATCACGTCCGGGCGGTCGAGGAAATAGGTGATCCGGCGAAAGCCCTCCGCCTCGCACTGCGTGCAATACGTCGAGCCGGCGCGATAGAGGCCCATCAGCCGCGTATTGGCCGCAGGATCGATGACGGTCTCGATGTCGAGTTCGAACGCCCGGTTCGGCGGTTGCGCAATGGTCAGCTGTTCCGGCGTAACGACATAGCTCTCCTTTGGCAGCTCCTTGCCGTCGAGCGAAAGCGAGCGGAGAACAAGGTCCTCGCCGTCAAGCACCAGCGGTGCCGGCGTGCCGGCGCCGTTCGGCTTTAATCGGAGCTTCGCGCGCACGCGCGTTGCTGTGGCATCGAGCGATAGGTCAAGTTCAACGGTATCGATCAGCCAGTCCGGGGGCCGGTAATCTTTGAGGCGGATAGGGCGTGGTTCTTCGGTGCGCATCGCGTCTGATGTAGAAGTTTTGCGCGCTGATGGAAAGCCGCAAGGTCGATTGAACTACGCGGCCCGGTGCTGTTCCTGGGCGGGGTCGAATGCGGGCCTGATCCGATATAGATGAAAGCTCGACCGCTGGCCGGAGGTTAGTTTGGCAGACATGCGCGCAATGGTGCTCGATCGGCCGGGAACGCCGCTCCGGCAAAGGGAGGGTGTTGTTCCCGAGCCAAAGCGCGGCGAGCTTCTCATTGCGATCGAGTGCTGCGGCGTTTGCCGCACCGACCTGCACGTCGTCGACGGCGAACTGCCGAACCCCAAGCTGCCGATTATCCCTGGCCACGAGATCGTCGGCCGCGTGGCCGAACTCGGTTCGGACGTCAGCGGATTTTCGCAGGGCGAGCGCGTGGGCGTGCCGTGGCTCGGCGCGACCTGCGGCGTGTGTCCCTATTGCCGATCGGGCCGCGAGAATTTGTGCGATGCGCCGCAGTTTACCGGATATACCCGCGACGGCGGCTATGCCACGCACGTGGTGGCCGACGCGCGCTTTTGCTTTCATTTGCCGGAAAGTTTGGATGCCGCGGAAGCGGCGCCGCTGTTGTGCGCCGGGCTGATCGGTTGGCGATCTTACCGAATGGCAGGCGAGGGGAGCGCGCTTGGGCTTTATGGCTTTGGCGCCGCCGCTCACATCCTCGCGCAGGTCGCTGTCGCGCAAGGCCGCAAGGTTTATGCCTTTACCCGGACGGGCGACACGGCTTCGCAAAACTTCGCCCGCTCGCTTGGCGCGGCGTGGGCCGGGGGCTCGGATGAAACGCCGCCGGAGCCGCTCGATGCCGCCATTATTTTCGCCCCAGTCGGCGCGCTGGTCCCGGCGGCGCTCGCCGCCGCCAAGAAAGGCGGCCGCGTCGTCTGCGGCGGGATTCACATGTCGGACATCCCGAGCTTTCCCTACCGGCTGTTATGGGAGGAGCGCCAGGTCGTCTCGGTCGCCAACCTCACGCGTCAAGATGCCAACGACTTTCTCGCGGTTGCGGCGCGCGCGAACATCAAAATTCACGTGACCCGCTATCCGTTGGCAAAAGCGAACGACGCGCTCGACGATTTACGCAAGGGCCGTTTCGAGGGTGCCGCGGCGCTTATTCCGTGAAGCGCGCTTCGTCGAGTTGCGGTGTCTAATTGCGCGGCTCGGCATGACCGATGACGCGCGCGATGGCGGGAAAGCGCCGCCGCAGGCGGCGTTCGACCGTGTCGACCAAGGCGTGCGCCGCGCTCACCGAAAGCGTGGGATCCACCCGGCAATGGAAATTAACAATCTCCCCGTCCGCGGTTTCGCGCACCCGCACATTGTGGGTTTCGCCAAGCCCGGCGATTTCGGTGGCCAGCCCGCTCAGCGCTTCGCGAATTTCGCCGACGCGATCGGGGGCCGCATCGCGCCCGGCGAGCAGGGTTGCCGGCAATGGCTCGATATGGGTCTCGACCTCCACATTCGGCCCGAGCTCTTCCCGGATCGCCTCTTCAAGCTGGCTGGCGACGTCATGGGCGGCGGAAAGCGCCAGCGTCCCGTCGACTTCAAGGTCCACCGAAACGGACAAATGCTCGGCCAGCGCCTGCACCGCGACGTGGTGGACCGCCAATCCACTGTTGCGTGCGATCAGCATGACCCGTTCGCGCACGGTTTCGTCGTCAAGCGCCCGCGGTTCGGTGTTGATGGTCACCTCGGCCGCGGCCAATTCGGCGCGGACCTCCCGCGTAAGACGCTCTTTGATTGCCGCAACCCGGTCGAGCGGCAGTGCGCGGCTGACGCCGACTGAAAGCTCGATGAACAGGACCGCACCAGCGGGGCGGGCACGAACGCGTTCAACTGTGACCACGCCAGGCACGCGCCGGGCAAGCGCGGCCACCCGCTCGCTGACCCCGGCAGGCGCCGCGTCAGTCAACGTATCAATGGTGCGCCGGCCAAGTCGCCAGCCGGCAACGCAGATAAAGACTGCAACAATCAATGCCGCTACCGCGTCGGCCCGAGAATAGCCAAGCGCAACGCCGAGCAGTCCGATCAACACCGCGGCCGACGACCACATGTCGGAGCGAAAGTGCAGCGCATCGGCCTCAAGCGCTTGGCTCGACGTTGCGGCGGCGACGCGGCTCAGCGTGCGCGCGCGAAAAAAATCGACGACAATCGAAGCAGTAACGATGGCGAAAGCGGCAGGCGTCGCTTCCACGGCGTAGATGCGCCCGCCAAACAGCCGCTGCCCAGCCTCAAAAACAACCGCGGCGGCGAGTACAAAGAGAAAAGCGGTTTCGGCAAGCGCGGTCACACTCTCGACCTTGCCATGGCCGTATTGGTGTTCGGCGTCGGCCGGCTTGCCGGAGATGCGCACGGCGAAATAGGTCAAGAGCGTCGCGGCAAGATCGATGAACGAATGTCCGGCTTCAGACAGGATTGCCAGCGACCCGGTAAGAACCCCCACAATGGCTTTGGCGAGGGTAAGCCCGGCCGAGGCGGCAATCGATCCGACTGCGACCCGTTCCTTCTCATTCATCGGGCGTTACCCAATACCCAGGTGGGCGGCGGCAGTGGCCAACGACGGTCGGATGGACTTCAACGCATGCCGAGACGTTTCGACGGCATCAATACGGGGCTACCTACAATATGCGATATAGCACCGCGCCCAGCGGGGTGTACGCACGGCGCATTCGAGTAGAGCGACGGCTTTCGCATCAACCAAGTAAGCCCGTCTGCCCCATCCCCACGCCCCTGTGGTTCCGCGAGCCGAACAATACCAGGCCAAAGCCGGCGACGGCAGTATCGCAGCCAGCGTGGCAGCGATAAGAACCGCAGATAAAAGGAGTTTCATTTCTCGTCCTTTGCGTTTTCCTCAACCCATCCGGGAACATTGCCCCTCGACCAGTCTCCTTGTCTAGCGGGTTCGGGGCCGGCACCCCCTATCGCACGCGCCAGCGCGCGCTCGTCATGGGGTTTTATTTGCCCCGAATTATTTCGTGGCGAAGCATCGCAGCGGCGAGTGCGGTCAACGGCGGTCGCATGAACTCGACGCACGCCGAGACGTTTCGCGCATGACGAAGCCTAGCGTTCGCCCCCGCAATGCTGTATTTCACTGCTGCTTGATAACGACGGGATTCACAAGGCCATTGTGCTAGCTCTTTCGCGCAAATTTAGCGTCGCGCCGATGATGGAGTGGACCGATCGGCATTGCCGGTTCTTCCATCGTCTGCTGACGCGCCGAGCGCTGCTCTATACCGAGATGCTGACGACCGGCGCGGTGCTGCATGGCGACCGGGCGCGGCTGCTGCGCTTCGATCCGGCGGAGCATCCGGTCGCGCTGCAACTGGGCGGCAGCGAGCCGGCGGCTCTTGCCGCATGCGCCCGGATCGGCGCCGATTTGGGTTTCGACGAGATCAATCTCAACGTCGGTTGCCCGTCCGACCGGGTGCAAGACGGCCGCTTCGGCGCCTGCCTGATGGCGGAGCCCGCGCTCGTCGGCGAATGCGTGGCGGCGATGAAAGCCGCGGTATCCGTGCCGATCACCGTCAAATGCCGGATCGGCATCGACGACCAGGATCCGGAGCAGGCGCTGGATGTTTTCGCGCGCAGCGCCGAGGAGGGCGGCGCCGACGCGCTCATTGTGCACGCGCGCAAGGCCTGGCTCAAAGGTCTGTCGCCGAAAGAGAACCGCGAGGTGCCGCCGCTCGATTACGAGCTGGTCTATCGGCTGAAGGCCGCGCATCGGCAGATGCCGATCGTGATCAACGGCGGCGTGCGCTCGCTCGAAGAGGCGCGCGCGCATCTTTCACGCGTCGATGGCGTGATGATGGGCCGGGCCGCCTATCAGGAGCCGTGGCTTTTGCTCGACGCCGATCGCGTGGTGTTCGGCGACACCCCGCCGTTTTCGTCGGCAAATGACGCCGCGGCCGCGCTCCTTCCTTATATCGAACGCGAGCTTTCGCAAGGCACGCGGCTGCATGCCATCACGCGCCATCTGCACGGCCTGTTCCGCGCCGTCCCGGGCGCGCGCGCGTATCGCCGGGCGTTGGCCGGCGCTCCCACCAGCAAGGCCGGCGCCGAACTTTTGGTCGAAGCGCTTTCACTGATCGGCGATCGCGACCGCGAATTGATCGCGGCCTGAAAGCGCATCGCGGAAAGCGTCAGCCAAAAAAATGCTCTTCGGCGTCGGCCTCAACGAAATCGTCTGGCTTGTTGTGCTGATCTTGGTCGGCGGCGTGATCAGCGGGCTGCTTGCCGGCCTGTTCGGCATCAGCGGCGGCTCGATCATTGTGCCGGTCCTGTTCGAATGCTTTCGCGTCTTCGGCGTGCCCGACGATGTGCGCATGCAGCTTTGCCTCGGCACCTCGATGGCGATCGTCGTTCCCACCACCATCCGTTCCTATCTCACCCATCGCGTCCACGGCTTCGTCATTCCCGGCGTGGTCAGAAAATGGGCGCTGCCGTCGATCGTCGGCGTCGCCTGCGCTGCGACCATCGCGGCTTTCGCGCCCGTGGTGGTCCTCACGCTTGCCTTTGTCGTGATCGCGAGCCTCATTGCCATGAAGCTTTTGTTCGCCGGTGACCGGCTCAATATCGGCAGCGAATTGCCCGGCACCGTGCCCATGATGTTGTACGGCTTCGGCATCGGGCTGTGCGGCTCGCTGATGGGCGTGAGTGGTGGCGCGATCTCCACCATTGTGCTGACGGTCTACGGCAAGCCCATTCACAATGCGATTGCGACGTCGTCCGGGGTCGCGGTGCCGGTCAGCATTGCCGGCGCCATCGGCTTTGCGCTCGCCGGCTTGCCGCATGAAGCAAAATTGCCGCCGTTCTCGCTCGGCTTCGTGTCGCTGATCGGGCTGGTGGTGGTGGCGCCGGTGGCAAGCTTCATGGCGCCGTATGGGGCGCGGTTCGCCCACAGGCTGTCGCGGCGGCGGTTGGAGGTGGCGTTCGGCTGCTTTCTCCTTCTGGTGTCGCTGCGGTTTTTGGTCAGCTTGATTTGATTGTCGGCCGCACGCCGCGGCCTCACGGATAGCCGCGCAGCGTCAGCCGGTCGCCGGGGACCTCCCAGCTTTGCATCCGGTTGAGGAAGCTCATGCCGAGCAGGCTGGTTTTAAGTTGGCCGGGCTGGGCCACCAAAGCGGCGATCGAATGCTCCACCAGGCCGCCGATGCCGACGCGATCGAGCGTGACCGGCGCGACTTGGGTGCGGCCGTTGGCGGTATCGATGCTCACGGTATAGGCGAGGACTTCCAGCGGCAGGCCGGCCGCCTTGGCATCCTCGCGGGTGAGCACGACGGAGCTCGCCCCGGTATCGAGCACCATCGACACCCGCGCGCCGTTGATCTGCGCCGTCACCGCAAAATCGCCGTTCGCCGCGCGCGCAACCTCGACCGAGCGGCCGCGCGCGATGGCACGGCCGGGCGCCAGTTCCGCCATCACCCGGCCGGCGATGTCGGGCAATTCGAAGCGGTACGCATAGCCGCCGACGAGGACGAGCCCGAGCGCGACCCAGAACAACGCTCCAGTCAGCGCCTGCGCCAAACGCTCGCGGAACAGCGTCAGCACGATGGCGCCGACGACGACGAGAAGCACGATCTTTTGCGTAAGCGCGCCGGGATCGGCGTCCGCCAGCGCGGAACTATCCCCGCCGCGACGGGCCATGATGACGACAAGCGCGATCAGCGCTCCGCTCAGAAGAGCCCACAAGAGCCGTCGGCGCACTAACCCATCCCCCCAGATTCCGTTTTGCTCAAGTGCCGCGTGCCGGCGTCGTCCGCGCCAAACAGCGCGCGGCGCGCGCGCTTGGTCGACTCGTCAGTTGCCGGCGACGTCTCGGGTTGCGGCTGGATCGGCGGCGCCGGATTGTCGGAAATCGGCGCCAGCGCCGACATCACCCGCTCGGGCGGGAAGGTGACGATCACCTCGGTGCCGATGCGCAGCTTCGATTTCAGCGCGAACGTGCCGCCATGCAGGTCGATGAGGTTCTTGGCGATGGGCAGGCCGAGGCCGGCGCCCTGTTCCGCCGACTTGATCGAGTTCGAGCCCTGCCCGAACGAGGCGAGCACGACCGGGATTTCCTCTTCCGGAATACCCGGCCCGGTATCCTTCACGCTCATGTATTGTCCGCCGGAAGCGGTCCATCCCACCTTCAGCCAGATCTCGCCGTATTGCGGCGTGAACTTGATCGCGTTGGACAGAAGATTGAGGCAGATCTGGCGCACGGCGCGCTCGTCGGCCCATAGCCGCGGCATATCCGGCTCGAACATTTCGTGGATGGTGATGCCGCGATTGCTGGCGCGCAGCTTGAGCAAGTGATGGCAATCCTCCACCACGCGGGGAAGCGACACCGGCTCCTCGTTGAGCTCATAGCGGCCGGCCTCGATGCGCGAGAGGTCGAGGATTTCGTTGATCAGGTTGAGCAAGTGCACGCCGGAGGTGTGAATGTCGGCGGCATAGTCCTTGTACATCGGTACCGTGTGGGTGCCGAAGATCTCGCCCTTCATGACTTCGGAAAATCCGAGAATGGCGTTGAGCGGGGTGCGCAGCTCGTGGCTCATCTGCGCCAGGAAACGCGACTTGGCGATATTGGCGGCTTCGGCGCGCCGCCGCGCCTCGTCGGAAATCGATTTCGACTGTTCGAGTTCGGCGAACAGCGCTTCTTTCTCGGCGCGCGCCTCGAGCGTGGCCAGCATGCTCGAGTAAAGCCGATAGGCCAGAAGCGAAAAATAGCCCTCCGCCGCCAGCACCATGATCGCAAGGATGTACGAGTGCAGCGTGCCCCTGAGAATAAAGTCGAGCGCAATCGCAATCGTCACCGGTAGCGTGAGCGCCAAAACCGCGACCGGCAAGCTTGCGGCGAGCATGCTCGATACCGCGACCACCAAGAGCAGCACGAACAGCATGAACGTGCTCGCCTGCTCGTCGCCGCCGATCGGCTGCACGAGCAAGAACGTCCAGGCGATGCCGAAAAACAGGTCGAGCAGGATAAAGCGCAGCCGCCACGAGTGCAGATTGGCGGTCGCCGGCGGGGTGCGGAGAAACTCGCGGCAGGCCCGCACGATCATCAGATGAATGATCAGCGCGCCGGCGGTCCAGGCCGCACACGACAGCGCGCCGGTCCACAGCCCGGACAATAGCCCGATGGTGACCACCAGAAGCACGATGACCAGCGAGCCGGACAGCCGGTTTTGCGCGAACTGGCGCAGCAATTCGTAATCGAATACCGGCCGCGTGCCGCTGGTCGAGGTCAGCCGGTCGCGCGCTTCGCGCACGTGCTGGCTGGCCAGGCGCCGCGTGGTCGAGGGGGCATGGGCGGCGCGGGGCGAGCCTTCCTCGCGCGCTGCGCTGGGCGTCCTTGGCATCACTGCTCGCGGGCGGATAATTTGCGTTAAAAGTCCCCTAAATTCCTTAAGACCTGACTTAAAGCCGTTTGCGACTTTCGCCTTTCGCGCTAACGGCGCGTTCACCTTGCGGCTCGCCTGCGCGCGAATCCGCAAGCGCCAGAGCCCGCGCCGCGGGCACGATAAGCTAGTTTGCTCAACGGGATACGAGACCAAATTGCCATGAAGCTCTATGACTTTCCGCGCCCGCCCAATTTGCTGCCCATGCGTATCTTGCTCGCCGGGAAGGGCGCCGACACAGCGCGTGAGAGAGTGGGTGTAACGGAGTGTTCACGACGTCTCTTCTCGCTCTCCCCAAGGGGAGAGGGGTTTTCGTCATTGCGAGCCAACGGGCAGTCGCGCGTTCACGCGCGGGACGCGCTATTGCCCGAAGTAGCCGGACCCATTGATAAACTCCGCGATGGGAGCGGGGGCTCTTTTCTCCAGTCATTCCGGATTGCCGCGGAGCGGCAAGTCCGAAATCCATAACCACGAAACTTGCGGCAGCATCTCCTCGTCAAAAACCGCTGCACCGCGACTATGGATTCCGGGCTCGCGCTTCGCGCGCCCCGGAATGACAAATCCGTTCCGGCGGCGCGTTCCTACGTCGTCATCCTGAGGAGCTCGGCGCGTTAGCGCCGAGCCTCGAAGGATGCCTGCCGCAACGCTCGGGCCGTTCATCCTTCGAGGCTCGCTGACGCTCGCGCCTCAGGATGACGGCTGCGAATCATCGCGCTCCTCTTTTTTCCCTCCCCTCTTGTGGGGGGAGGGTTGGGAGGGGGTGCCCTTCGCGTCTTGGCGGCGTGTTAACGCAAAGACGTCGCGCATCACTCAAACTCCTGAGGTGGCCGCGCAGCGGCGCTCGAAGGATGAGGTGATCGTTCTCGCGATGCGATTGCATCCGAGTTTTGCTCACCACCACGCCAAAGTACGAAGCGGTCCTTTGGACCAAGCCTCCCCGCATAAAGACAGGGAAGCGGAGCGCCGAAAGGCGCATTGTTAAGCCAATGTCCGCGCCAAGCGCGGCTGCGCGCTGCTCGTCTTGCGGCGCGCCGCCTTTCGGCGCTCACACTTGCGGCACTCGCCACCGGTTCCACCCGATGGCTCAGCTCCAGAACCGGGTTTCCCGCGGCGGTAGCTGGCGGGTGTTTTGCCCGCTTCGCGCAAACGATACCGCGGTTAAGCAAGCTCCGTGCGGACCGGTCTTCATGCCGGTCGACCGGGGACCCGAAGCCGCCCGGGAGCGGATTGGCAAAAAAATCCGCGCGCGGGCACCGCGCCTCGCCTTCGCTGTTACGGCATGCCGTCCGGAACGGCGCCCTGCACAAAGCGAGGTATCGTACTGAGTAACCGAAAGAGGGACCGCGTGTCAAGGAAAAAGTGACGAGACGTAACTATTCTGGAGTAGAATTTTGCAGGAGTTCCCGATCCTCCCTGAATTCCCTTGAACGCCTCTGTCTGCTCCACCGCAGCGCTGCGTCGGTCACCGAGGTCGATAAGGGCGTCCAGAATCTTTAGAAGCTCCTGTGCGTCTGTAAGGCGCAATGGGAAATTCCAATCGGCGTGTCGCTGCACGATAGCAGCCATTTGGGCCGGCAACGTCGTTCCGGTCCATCCTTCATCGGAGTTGCCAATGGCTGAAAGGGCTGTGTTCGCTTGTTGGCTAAATGTTGAAATCGGGTAAGCCCGGCCCGCCCGTTCGCAAAGGTTGAGGAACTTCCCCATAACAAATGAGGACCAACCGATGTGTCGAACCATGCGGTCAATGATGGGCATTATGGTTTCAATCTGCGACCAATCGCCGTTCGCATATCGGGCCGCTCCTGGTGCGATTTTTTCGACGTTTACAAATAAAAGCGTGGCGATCAGTTCGGGCATCTCGTAACCATGAACTTGCCCGGCACGCCAGCAATTCGGCGTGAAGGTCCGATCGCGCAAAACGCGCGAAACGCAATCCTCCAATAAGGGAATGGCGTTTGCTGGTATCGTCGCTGCATCGAACACATGCCGACGCACGACCATATCTGCAAAGCGCGCGATGACAGAAAGTACTTCCTCGTCATCAGCCAAGAACGGCTTGATTAGAACCTATCTCAAAATTGCTGAGCAGTCCCGATCCGCTATAAGTGTGGGATGATTCGGCTCAGCGACGAGCAGTGGGAGCGCGTCCGGAATCATTTTCCGGAGGAGCATATTCCCGACGGGCGTCCCGGACGAAAGCCGATCCCGACACGGCGCGTGCTTGAAGCGGTGCTGTGGATTCTCAACACCGGTGCGCAATGGCACATGCTGCCGCAGAGTTATCCGAACTACAAAACGGTGCATCGCCGCTTCCAGACTTGGTGCCGCGAAGAAGTCTTGCGTCGAGTGCTAACGGACGTTGCCAACGAGCTTCGCGACAAAGGAGTGCTGGACAAAGAAGAGGGCTTTATTGACGCGACCTTCACGATGGCCAAGGGTGGCGGCGCGGAAATTGGTCCAACGAAGCGTGGAAAAGGCATGAAAATCATGGCGATTGTGGATCGCCATGGCTTACCCCTGTCGGTTAGCACGCACGCGGCAAACCATCACGAAGTCCGTTTGGTGCAGCTCTGCTTCGACTTTTACATGATCGAAGCCAAGCCGGACAATTTGATCGGCGATCGCGCCTATGACAGCGATCCGCTGGATGACGAGTTACGTAAAGACGGCATCGAGATGATCGCACCGCACCGATCCAATCGTCGCAAGTCCGCTACGCAAGATCGACGCCGACTTCGGCGATATGCGAGGCGCTGGTTGGTCGAGCGGTTCTTCGCCTGGATTCAATGGCAACGCCGCCTTCTCGTGCGCTGGGAGTTTTACCCGAAGAACTTCCTTGGCTTCGTGCAGCTCGCTTGCCTCATCATCCTCTTCAGGCGATTTTGAGATAGGTTCTTCTGTAACGGGCCGCGACTTGTCAATCCCTCTTGCGTCATCCAGTCGCCGAACTCGCGCTTCTGTCCGGGGTCGGCACGTGGCCGCCACCTGATGGGGTTTGAATGTGGATGAGGCCGGCCAATCTAGTAAGCGTGGTCGCAATGCCACTGAACCTATCCCGGTCTGACCTCGTCCATCGTCCCGGCGACGGGACTTCGCTTCGAGAGGGCCTGGTGTCGTGACCCTCGTCGAAACTTGTGAGCTCCTTTTTAAGCCGCGGCGCGCGTGCGACCGTTCGCTTTTTCGAAATCGAAAGTACTGGCGCTGACCCACATGCGGTGCAGCACGACGGCGAGCTTGCGGGCGAGCGCTACCTTCGCCTTCTTCATGCCGGCGCGCTTGGCAAGGCGCATCGCCCAGCTCTTGAGCGCGCCGCCGTGGATCGGCCGCGTCAAGATGATATGAGCGGCCTCATAGAGAGCGGCGCGCACCGAACTGTCACCTACCTTGCTAATCCGACCGCTGATGTCGGTTTCGCCTGACTGATACTTCTTCGGCGTGAGCCCAAAATGCGCCCCCACCCGCTTCGACGAGGTGAAGCGCTTCGGGTCGTCGATCGCGGAAACGTAGGTGAGCGCGACCACTGGGCCAACCCCGGGCGTCGACATCAACAGCCGAACCCGCGCATCGGCGCGACTGATCTGTCGCACGTTCTTCTCCAGGTTCTTGAACGCGCACAGCGCGGCCGCATGCGTCGAAAGAAGTGCTTCCGCTACCATTTCCAGGCTCGGATGGCCGGCTGCCAGATGATTGATGCGCGCCGCAAAGCTGCGCGAGGTCGTCGGCCCCACCTTGAGCCCGAAACCGCGCAGAATGCCGCGCAAGCTCATCTCGATGTCGTAGAGCTTCGACTGCACCAGCTTGCGCGCGGTGAGCAGCACGCGCACCTCCTGGGCAGCCATCGACTTACAGTGCACCGGCCGGAACCAGCCCAGCCGCATCAGCTGTGCCAGCCCGCGCGCGTCATTGCGGTCCGTTTTCACCGGCATCGCCGACAGCGCTGCCTTCACGTGCCGCGTCTCCAGAAGCTCCACCGGCAGCCCGCTCTCCCGCAACGCCCCGTACAGCCATTGCGACAGTGGGCCTGCTTCCAGTCCGATCCGCTCCACCCTCACACCGAGCGATTTGATACAGTGGATCAGAGCCACCGGCTCGCTTGCCACCTTCACCTCGCGGACGATCTTCCCGCTCTCGTCAACCACGCATACGCTAGAGCTATTCAAAGACACGTCGATTCCTGCATAATGCTTCATGGTCGTCCCTCGATGATGCTTGGAGCGGGCAAGCCCCGACTCCGGTTAAATGACACCATCAGTTTGAGGGACGACCGCCGTTGCGCAAGAAGCCGCGAGCGAAGTGCGCCTTCAATCGCACTGTAGCGAGCGAGCGGCGGCCGCGACCGGCCCGTTACCCCATCTAGTGTATTACGCGCGAAATCGAGCGAGACGAAAGGAACGGCTCTGGCCAAGAGATCGCCAAGGGTCCGGTTCCACTCAAACAAATCGGTTCGTCGCCTGTCGGAGTGTTTCTTCCCCTGCCACGAGGGCATGAGGCTCTCGATCGTCCAATTGACGAGATCAACTAACAACGGTTCCGACAGTGGGTGGTACGCATCGGACTCCATCCACGCCTCAAGAGGCATTTTGGTGAGGAGTTTAGATGCCTTTTGAGCGTCGAAGAAAACTGCCGGGAGTTGCCACTGATCCTCCAGCACCTTTTGCCTTCCGCGAGCGGTTCCCTTTACATATGCTGGCGGCAGCTTTGGCATAGCTCCTTTTTCAAAGTTTCTGAGTGCAGCAAGTGCAGCGGTGAGGCTAGCTGTGCGCGCCTTTCGGTTGGGAGCCTGGTCCCGTCCTTGCTTCTTGAACTCTCCGCGATGAACGACGCAGAGGTTCACAGCAAGTTGGCCCGCGATCCAGCGAACACGCTCATCTCCATCGGCGAAGAGGCCGGCAAATGCCAACTCGCTCACGCTGTCGAGAGGATGGAGCGCTAGCTTAAATAGTCGTTCTGCGCTGTCTGCTCGAATAAAATCGGATCGTCTGTCGTGGTGCAGAGCTATTACGAGGCGTGTTTTTGCGTGCCACCGGATTCTCGCTCCGCCATATATGTGCTCGGACTCTTTCATGGCTTCGACGCGAGCCATAATGTTCCAAGCCCACTTGTAATCCTCGCCCTCAGGATCGGCAAAGCGGATCACGCACACTGCAACGCTAGCGATCGCGGACTGCGGTGAGGAAGCGTCTTCCTCATACTCGTCGAAAGCGGACCTTGTATCGACGCTCTTCGCGTAGGCTAATCCAATCGATCAGGCGGCCCCAGGCTCGGAAATCGGATGGCCAACCGAGCATGTCGGCGATAGACAGATTGTCCATGCCCTCGACCGGACCTTTTATGTTGCCGAGAACTATTGGGCTCGGGATGGTGTGCTGCGCTTGAAACCAGACCAGCACCTTTTCGAATAATGCGAAATCGTCGGCCTTTAGGAGTGCGGCAAATTCCGCTTCGGCGACGTCGAACGCAGGCGTGAACGGTGGAGCTGTCAGCCACTCCCGCTGCCATTGCCGTCGAAGAATTCTTACTCGCAAGTGAGCGGTATCCCGCGCTCCAACGTCCGTTCTCGGATAACGCCTCCTGGGCCATGAGGCCCACAACGCGTCCTAGCAAGGGCGGCTCTCCTGCGGTCTCTAATGCCTTTGTCCACTCGTCCCCGAGGTCAATTAGAAGCCGGAAGAAGGCCCATTCAAAAAAGATGTCGTGTGTGAAAGCGAGGGACGAACCGCCTCGCTCGTCGCGGATGATTTCGGTCAGCGCTAAGAGCCGCGATTTGCCCGATTGTCGAATCTTTCAACTCACGGGCGGGAATGCTCTTTCCAATTCCGAGCGCCTTTCTCCGCGACATCGATAAGCGCGCGCTGTCGCTGTAGCACGGTATCGGAGAAAGCGTCGTGGCCTGCCCGAGCCCACCAAGCGCCAATCAAGTCCACCTCGGTTCTGAGGCTCGGAGCCTTCTGAAAATCAACGGGCCAAGACCGCTGCAAAGAACGGTCGACGCGCAATGTCCCGAACGGCAGGGTTGCCGAATAGGAGTTTAAGCAGGTGCGGCTTTGACTGAGCAAGCTGCTCCGCTTCTTCGTCTGAGAACACGTCGACAATAACGTCGCCAATTCCAGCTTGGGCGTAAAGCCCCCGAGGGAACCACGCACGGAATGCTTCGAGGCCCTGATCGCGCGAGCTAACCAGGAACTTCCACTGACTAAGGTTTGGCTCGCTGTGAATAGCATTCACTAGATCCACGACAACGCCCCGCTGATCGGGACGAATGCGATCAATCCCGTCGAAGAAGAGAATGGGCGTTGCCGCACCGCAGTCGATTTCTAGAAGTAATTCTACGGTGTCGGTATTCGATAATCCGAGGCTAACAGCAAATGTGCTCCAGCCAGTGCCGAGGATGCAATCTCAGTTTTTCAGGAAAAGAATGGGGCCAACCCTCGATGCTCCCTCGGCAAATCGCTTCAGAACGGCCGACCTTGCCGCAGCCCGGCAGACCGCTGATCGAAACCACCCGGTGTTGATCGAGCTGCATTAGATTTCCTTCTGAAGTCGGGCGCGCTCGACGTGGAAATCATCCACTTTCTCGGACACAACGTTTAGCGCGTCCAATGAATACGCTTTGAGACGATTGATGATCGAGATAAGGAATGACCTTAAGCTTGACAGTCCCGCGCAACTGGCCCGGCAGCAAGGCACAAGTCCATTCGTCGGCTTTTCCCGCTGCTTCGCGCGCAATGCGGCAAAGACGGTCGAACAGCAAAACATCTTGCCCCATCCTCATTGACTGCGATGATTTCTTGAAGGCAATTCACAATCTCCGTTCTCAACGCGCCACTCTCTTCGAGGCTGTTGAGATGAAGGGCAACGAAATCTTGATAGAAGCGTACCTCGTCGTCGGAATTTGTCGCGCCGATGACGGGCAGCAGCCCGTTTCGATTCTCTTCGTCCTTCCCTGCATTGCCTGTGTCAAAAAGCTAGCCCCGAGTGCAGAGATTAACTGGCCTTGCACAGCAGCCACTGCCGTTGTGATTGGTCTGTATCAAGGGTTGGTCTAGACGGGCAGATGAACAAAGCCGTACTTATCGGCGTCCTTGATGAAGCTCCGAGCGCTCGGGTTTCGGCCGCTGCGGAAATGATGTCGCGAAATTCTTTGTTGGACGCGGCACCGCTGATCGTCACCGATTTTTTGATCTGAAGGCCAAGAACACGCTTCGTGCCTACGTCATCGAATTCGACGACGAGATCATCCATGGGGTGGCCGTGGCCTTTTTGCTGGACAGCTACGCTTGTAACGAAACCCGGCTGCCCAGCAGCTCGTTCGTGTCGCAGAAGTGATGCGAGGTAATAGGCGGAACGACGGTCTGTTCATAACTGAAACGGCGCGCCGGTCGGTTCGTCGACGTCGGCTTACTCTCAGTTGAGGGCGCCATGGCCGCCGACCTCTTTTCGATTTAGAGAGCGCTTCGCGCAGCGTTATCGCGAGATGAATAAGGCATTTTAGGAGCAATCTATTTGAAAGGAAAAGCCGCGTCCGGTTTCCCGGACTTCACACGGAGTTCGCCGACCTGTGACGACGAATAGATCGCGTCCGCGCATACGGAACGGGCAGTGAGACGCGCAGACCGAAGGGAGCTACTCTAATATCCAGCACGCGCGCCCGCCCGCTCTGATTGGATTTTGGTGGGGTATCCGCGGTTCCTTTTCATCGGTTACCCCTTCGGATAACCATCAAATAAACACACCCCCCTCCCTAACGCGGCCAAGCTTAGCGGGGCGCACAGGAGGCCGCGCCCGGTTCGGCGGGAGTATCGCTCCTCCCTTCCGCCGGCTTCGTGGGATCGACGAGCTTTAGTGGATCAAGGAGCTCGCCGAAAATGCCGATGACCACCGGCTCCTTCTCTTTTCGCAGTGTGCGCGAGCGCGGCCGCGCCCCCCCCCCCCCCCCCTCGCCGCCGCCCCGCGCCGAGGTCGCCGGCAGAAGGAAGGAACGGGGGCGATAAAGGCGGGGCGCTATGTTCCCGGGGTATCAGCGCTCCAGCATGACATCTGAACGGACTTCGGTCAGCTTCCGATCCTGGCTTTCGAGCAAGGGGGCGGGCGATGGGTAAGATCTTGCACGTGAAGCATCGGCGCGATGACGCTTCTCGTTTCATCCGCCCCCGCGCAGCGGGAAGGGGGACCATGCCAACGGGCAATCGCGCGTTCCGCGCGTTGAACGCGCGACGGCCCGTTCGCCTAACCCACCGCGCGGCGAGATGTGCAAAAATGGGCGTGTCTCTCCATAGGAATGCCCCGCCCTAAGAGTTTCTTCCTAAGCTTCATCCGCGTGGGCTTCGCTCGCGCTCAGCCCACCCTAAAGGCTTCCTAAGCTTCATCCGCGTGGGCTTCGCTGGCGCTCAGCCCACCCGACGCAATAACCGCAGCAGGAACTTCTCTGCCGCCGGGGAATTGTCGGCATGCCCTACAGATGGGGTTTTTTTACTTTCCTAAGGAGAGCTCATGGATAAGAGGATTGCCGGCCTATTGGGAGCGGCGGCGGCGTTGACGGCAGTGAGCGCCGCATCGGCAGCGACCGAGGTACCGGCGGGGCAAGCGCCGGCCGCGAGCTATCGCGATTTGCTCGAGCCCGTGCCGAATGCGGTCGCGGCTTTGCGCGCCGATGATGCGCGAACGGCTAATGCGCCGGCGGCCGAAGGCTCACGCGTGGCGGATGCGATCATCATTCGCCACCATCACCATCATCGCTGGCGGCGACACCATCATCACCACCACCATCATCACCATCACCACCACGATCGTTACTAGACGATGGCACAGGCGTTACCGGCGACAACCGGTAACGCCTTTTCTACAGGCTCTCCTTCGCCTTGGTTTTGGCGGCGCGCAACAGATAGCGGTACGTGCCGTCGAACACCGTGTCGGTGTCGGACGTCCAAGTTGAATCGGCGCCGAGTGTTTGCCGGCTTTCGTGGATGCGACGCCCGCGCATCTCGCGCTCGGCCGCTTCCTCTTCATCCATGGGAACGAGCTGGAAATCGGCAATCACCGGGACAATGAGGATTTGCAACATGGGCTCGCCCGGACGAAAGATGTGGACTTGTCCCTCCACCGGCGCCTTGAACACGACGAACGAGATCATCGGCCACCATTCGGTGCGCAACAACGCCGGCACGGCGATCGGGACCGTTCCGGTCGTGTCGGTGTAGAAGCGCGGATGCGGCTCGGTGCGCACCGCGAAGTCCTGGCCGACTTTCAGATCGAGCAGCAGCTGGTAGGTGTAGTAATCCTTGCCGAAGGAGCGAAACGGCGGCCATTCCACGCCGTCATCGGGCGGCGGTCCGAAATCTCCATCGAACACGAAGGCGCCGTCTTTTCTGCTGACCGCGAGCTCGTTCTGATAGGGATAGAAAATCTCGATGCCGTACTGCGCGCCCTCGGTAAACGGCATGCAATGCCAGGCATATTCGTGCGAGCCATTTACGCGGGGCGCCGGCTGGCCGGCCCAGCCCGGCATTTCCAGCTTGGTGCGGCGCGGCGCGAGGCCGGGGTTGAATAGCCGGAATTTGATGTCCTGCATGCGCCCTCCCTCAATCTCGCTGCGCGGCAGGGCAAACCGCGCGGCGGACTAAAGTTCCATTGGGGAAAACGCCCGGCGGCGGCTGCGATTCTCAGCGTTGCAGCAGTGCGATCAGGCTCGACGTGTCCCAGCGGCGGCCGCCCATTTTCTGCACTTGCGAGTAGAACTGATCGACCAAAGCGGCCAGCGGCAAATGCGCGCCGTTTCGGCGCGCCTCGGCCAGGCAGATGGCCAGATCCTTGCGCATCCAATCGACGGCGAAGCCGTAGTCGAATTTGCCGGCGACCATGGTCTTGTAGCGGTTCTCCATCTGCCACGACTGCGCCGCGCCTTTGCCGATGGTGGCAATGAGCTTTTCGATGTCGAGCTCGGCCTTCTGCGCGAAGTGCAGCGCCTCGGCCAAGCCTTGCACGATTCCGGCAATGCAGATCTGGTTCACCATCTTGGCGAGCTGCCCCGAGCCGGACGTGCCGATCAGGTTGCACGCGCGCGCGTACGCGGAGATGACCTTTTGCGCGCTGGCGAACGGCGCCGCATCGCCGCCGCACATCACGGTCAGCACGCCGTTCTCGGCGCCGGCTTGCCCGCCGGAGACCGGCGCGTCGACAAAGGCAAAGCCGCGGGATTTCGCTTCGGCGTAAAGCTCGCGGGCGATCTCCGCCGACGCCGTGGTGTGATCGACGACGATCGCGTTTTTGCGCGCGCCGGCGAAAATGCCGTCGGCCCCGAGCATCACCTCGCGCACGTCGTTGTCGTTGCCGACGCAGGCAAACACGATGTCCTGACCTTGGGCCGCGGCCTTCGGCGTCGGCGCAGATTTGCCGCCGTGCTGCGCAACCCATTTTTCCGCTTTCGCCGCGGTGCGATTGAAGACGGTGACCTCGTGACCGCCTTTCGACGTGAGGTGGCCGGCCATCGGGTAGCCCATGATGCCAAGACCGACAAACGCCACTTTCGCCATTCGTTTCTCCATCAAGCCGCGCAGTTGTTACTTACCCTCTCCCGCAAGGGGAGAGGGTAGAGAAGACGCTCGCTGCCTCAGGTCAAGCCCGCCGAGGGCGAACGGATTTTCCCTCCCCTGAAAGGGGAGGGTCGGCGCGCCTTCGCGCCGGGGAGGGGTCGGCCGGTCGCGACCCCCCACCTTTATCCTCCCCCTTTCAGGGGGAGGATAAAATCGAGTCCGGCAATGACCAAGAGAGCGATTAGGCGCTCTGGCGGGGCAGGCGCTGGCGCTTGCTCTTCCGCGCGGTCCATTGCGGCGGCAGTTCGATGTCGCCGTCATCGGGGACTTCGACGACGAACTCGCCGGCCGATCCGAGCACCATCTGACGGCGCCAGATATTGGCCTGCGGCGCGCGTTCGCGCATGGCCTCGAGCGGCGGCCGCCACTGGATGCCGCGCGGACGGGTCAGCCAATAGACCGTCGACTGCGCAGCCGTGATCGGCTCGCCGGCGACATGGGCATAAAGCCCGCCATGGCCTTCGTCCATTTGCGCGGCGGCGCTGTCATGGGTGGGCTGCACAGTGCCTGACACCGCAAAGGCATTGAGCGGGTCCATGGCCCATGATGCTTCGATGAGATACCAGTCCTCGTAACCCGGCTGGTTGCTCAGCCACGGCACGGGGCCGATCGCGAACGTATGCGCGCTGATAAATCCGGGCGGCGGGTGCTTCGCCAGCTCGGTCTCGAAGCGCACGATCGAGGCTTCGTATTGGCTGCGGTCGGCCTGTGAAACCGGGCGATGCCAGAATACGTAAGCGAGCATGGCGGACATCCTATCGTTGCGCCGGCGCGGGCTCTCGCTTTCACTATACCTCCGGTAGCACATTAATGGTTTCGGCTGCGGCCGAAATGTGTGACTTTGCCAAGGACTCTGCCATGCGTTTGCGCGCGGGCGTTGACCGTAATCTCAGCGGGAATATCTAGAGCGAATGGCCGATCTGAAACGCGACGTTCTTGAAGTCCTCGGCAAGGTTTCGAGCCCCGACGGTGAGGCACTGCCGGCGACCGGCAAACTGTCCGAGATCGTCGCCAGCGATGGCAAAGTGTTCTTCTCGATCACCGTCGACGCCTCGCAGGTGAAGGCTTGGGAAAATGTGCGTGCCGCGGCGGAGACGGCCGTGCGCGCCATACCAGGCGTGCAGTCGGTGATGATTGCGCTCACGGCGGAGCGCACGGGCGGCGCCGCGCAACCGCCTCCGGCGGGCCGGGGAGGGACCAGAAGCGGGGCGACCTCGCCGCGCGCCGGCGCAACGGCGCAGGCCGCGCGTGCGGCCGGCGGCCCGGCCGGCATTCCCGGCGTTGCCGCCATTATCGCAGTTGCTTCGGGCAAAGGCGGCGTCGGCAAATCCACCATCGCCGTCAACCTCGCGCTCGGCTTGCGCGATTTGGGCCTCAAGGTCGGCATTCTCGACGCCGACATTTACGGGCCCTCGCTGCCGCGCTTGCTGGCGATCAAAGAGAAGCCGCAGCTCGCCGGCGGCACCCGATTAAAACCAATCGTGCGCCACGGCATGCCGGTGATGTCGATCGGCTTTTTGGTCGAGGAAGAGACGCCGATGATCTGGCGCGGACCCATGGTCATGTCGGCGCTGACGCAGATGCTGCGCGAGGTCGAATGGGGCACGCTCGACGTCATGGTGGTCGACATGCCGCCGGGCACCGGGGACGCGCAATTGACCATGGCGCAGCAGGTGCCGCTCAAGGGCGCGGTGATCGTGTCCACGCCGCAGGATCTGGCGCTGATCGACGCGCGGCGCGGCATCGCCATGTTCCGGCGCGTGAACGTACCGGTGCTCGGCATTATCGAAAACATGTCGACCTTCATCTGCCCGCATTGCGGCACCCGCTCGGACATTTTCGGCCATGGCGGCGCGCGGCAGGAAGCCGAGCGGCTGTCCGTTCCTTTTTTGGGCGAAGTCCCGCTCGCGCTCGACATCAGGGAAAAATCCGACGCCGGCGCGCCCGTCGCCGCCGAGCCGGAGACGGCGCACGCGAAGATTTTTCGCGACATCGCCGAAGGCGTGCGCCTGGGCCTGGAAGCGGAAAGCCGCGCGGCGCCGAAGATCGTCATCGAAGCCTAAGACTAAAGTCGCGCGGGGTTGCCTGCGGGAACTTGCGCACCATCGAGTTCCAACCGGGCACAAATTGCACGCGCGCGAGGAACACTTTTCCCGTTCTGTCGTTTTCGGTTCTTGCGGACTCATCATGGAGACGAACCGAAATGAAACTCGCGACTAAATTACTCACCGCTGCGGCCTTGGGCGCCGGCACTCTTGCGTTTTCCGCATTGAGCGCATCGGCGGCCATTGTCTGCTCTGGGCCGGTTTGCTGGCACACGCATGAAGTCTACGAATATCCGCCGGATGCCGGCGTAATCGTGCATCCAGACAATTGGCGCTGGGGACCCGCGCGAGCACTTTAGCTGGCGCGAGCACGAAGGCCGCGGCTACTGGCGGGGCGATCGCTGGAGGGAATGGTAAGGCGATCGCTGGAGCGGAACCAAATCAATTTGAGGCCGCCGCATTGGCGGCCTCAAATTGTCAGCCCAGAGCTTGAGGGTCGAGAGGGTAGCCCAAAATCAAAAGAGGCCGCCAATTGAGGCGGCCCCTCGCTCTCAGCCACGTAATGCTAGGAGTTATTTCAGCTGGGTCGAGATGCTGCCGAAGCTGGTGTTCAGCTTGGTGCCGATGCCGTTCACGACAGCAATGATGACAACGGAGATCCCTGCGGCGATAAGGCCATACTCAATAGCCGTCGCCCCCGACTGATCCTTCCAGAACCGCGCGAGAAATTGAGACATAATTACTCCCTATGCTCCTGAGGAACCATGCGCAGCCGGACTATGGGGGTCAGGAAGATGCGAATTCGTAAATTTACCTCCTAAAAGTGTAATTATGACAACGGAACCTTAATGCGGGTGGAAGAAGCGGCACTGGCCAAGGCGCGCGAGAGAAAGGCCGGAAATCCGGCCCATTCTCCTGAGGTTTTCGATACCCAGAGGCGGGGGCGGGATCGCCGCCGATTAAGCGATGCCCCGGGTTGCCGCCCGCTGACGCTTTGCCGGCGGCAGCGGCCAGCCGGGCGTCCTAGTCCGGCTTCCTGATGCTTCCGGTTACGGCCGCTATCGCTGCATCGCGGGAGCCGCTCCGGGTCGCGCTCGCCCTTGCGCGCCGCTAAGCTGACTCGACGTCTTTTTGCGGCTTCTGCGCCGCGGCGGCTTTGCGTTCCAGGTCTTCGGCCTGGCTCAAATAGTCCGATGCGCGCAGCGCCAAATGGGCCGCCAGTTCTTTATCCTCAAGCTGCAGGCAAAGCGCAAACATCCGCGCCGCGACGTTGCGCAAGTGAGTCGGATCCAACATCCCACCGGATTAACATACCGCCTGCATATGAATTGTCCGCTGCGCGACCTACCACGCAGCTTTTGTTCGAAAAAGCGCGACGCGGGCCGATGCGAAAAGGACACAAATGTTTCGACAAAAGATTTGGCCGACAAAGGAACTGTCGCAATCAAGGACGGCTAGCAAATTAACTCAGGCAAAGTCGAAAACCGGACGCAACCCGCTTTTGCAGCGGCTGTTACTCCAGCGAGACGGTGTGCCTGGGTCATTCACTCCTACGCCACCACAGTCGCCTCAGCCCTGGGTGCTCCATCTCACGAACAAGGCCCTCTGGTGATTCAGGGGCCTTGTTCTTTGAAGCGAAGCCGGCGAGGGGGCGACTGTCAGTTAGTGCGGCTTTCGCGTCTGCGCCTCGCGCTGCAAGCGGAGCGATCGTAAGCGGTGCATATTTTTGAGCGCCGCCTCGTGCCTGGCCTGCTCTTGTTGGAGAGCGTTCTTAATCTCCGCCTCGCGGCGCACGTTTTTCTCAAATGCAAATTCGGCTACTTCGCGGTGTTTTGCAGTCATCACGCCTACTTTTCTGGGGGACACTCCGATAATGCGCAATGCGGCCAAAAGTTCCTTTCACGGCATTGAAGTCAGGCGGCTTATGAGCCGTTCCGTTGACGCCGTATTTACCAAGGAAACTGAGCGAGAACTATTTCACGCCGAGTTGGGCCAAGAGGTTGTCAAGTTCTGCCAGGAGCTTCCGCGAACGCTCTATGGTCTCTTGGCTTTCCCTGATCTGCTGCTCGAGCAGATCGCGCTCTTTTTTGGTGCGCTCGACCAAGACTTTGGAAAATTCGATTTCCGGCTGGCTCATGGACCCGTCTCTGACTTAACGGGCAACGACCCAAGCCAGAACCGGGTTCCGAAATTTGGCATAGCGGCCTTAATGCCGGCTTGCCGCAGCGCTCGGCGCCTCTCCGGGGCAAGACGTCATGACCCAGCGGAGCCAAGCACCTTTCCGGTTGCCGGATTGACCAAATGGACCCGCCGGCAGGCCAAGCAAGTCACCGACTCGTAGGTGTCCGGATCGTTAGACACGTCTTTGGCGGCGAAGCCTTGGACCGTTTGGCTGGTGCTGGGACAGCGGTAGAGGAACGCCGGCATGTATTTTCCAAAGAATGACGCCGCTTTTGGGCTCCGTCGCCCCCGCTGCGCAGATTGATCCTATCCAATGCGTACTCTGCCGTAATTGATCCTGATCAAGCGCGAACGCCAAAGCGGCCGCCCGAGAGTTTGGTCGATCTCTGGCGCGGGCGCGCTTTTTGGCGCGGCACGCGCGCGAGATCGCGCCGGCGATTTTACGACGGCTGAAAATGAAAGAGATCGCGAACTGAAGGCGCGCTATCTCATCGCCGCCAGTTGGGTGCGCAGCCGATCACGATCAGCGACGTGCAATGTCTGCACATCCTCGAACTGTGCCAGTAAGTCTCGCGCCGCTTTCAGATCGTGACCGCCGCTCGCCAGCTCATGAATGATTTCGCGTTGGCGTGCGATATGGTTCTCGCCTTCGCTGACGTGGCGCTCCGCTTGGGCGAGATGTTGTTCGACGATGGTACGGTCCATATCGTGCCCGAGAGCGGGCCCCTAGTCTTTTTGTTTGAATAATTCCTGCAGTCTGCGATCATTCTTGGCAGAGAAATCAACCAGCCGCTCGCCAAGCGCAAAGCTGTTGGCGAGAACCAACCAACTGCGCTGCAGCCGCCGATAGTCGTCACGCGTCTCCTCGGACGAGGCTTTCTCTGCTTTGCGCGCGCACTCCTCCGCGCGAGCGAGACACTCGCGCACCTGGTCGCTGAGTTTTCCGAGCATGGCCGGGACCCGTTTTCGGCGCGGTCCCCTCAACCCTCAAAACGAGAGGTTAACGAAAATTGGCACGGAGTGCGAATTCGAAAAGCGACCAGCGGCACAAGAAAGACCTGTGCCTTGGCAACGGGACGGGTCAGCCCCGTCGCGACCGCGTGAACACCAACCAAGAGGCTGCGAGCTGACGGCGGCCTTCGGCTATTTCAACTGCGTGGAAATACTGCCGAACGTCGTGTTGAGATTGGTTCCGAGGCCGTTCACGACCGCGATAATCGCCACGGCGATCCCGGCGGCAATCAAGCCATATTCGATTGCGGTGGCTCCCGATGAATCCTTGCAAAACCGATTGAAAAGCTGAGGCATGGCTTCTCCTTCCCGAGCCCGTTCGCAAAAGTACGTATCGCGCGTTGTACGCGCGTAAAAGCAACCCCTAAACAATTAGGACATTTGCCAAAGCAAACGAGCAACGTAGCCGCGAAATTTCGCCGTACGCAGCTTTCAGGTTCTGTCCTGCACGGCACCATGTTTTTGACTTGGCGAAGGCGGACGCGGCTGCCAATGGGCGCAGCATTGGGTGCAATTGGGTCAGTCAATGCGGTCCAGCGCCTCAATTGCCGGTCCTGCGGCCATTCACTACGTTGGCCGCGTAAACCGACATTGCACCGACTTGCCAGGAGAGCGCCGTGGCGAAGACCGATGTGTCACGTTTCGAATGTCCGAATTGCGGGGCCAAATACAAGCTGGTCCGCGTCGAAGTCGATCCGCAATCGCCCGATCGCCAAATTACCTGCCGGAATTGCGGCGCTCCCTTTCATGGCCGGGAAGGCGCACTGGCATTGAAATATTTCCTGGTCGATCGGCCGCGCGTGCAAGCGCCGGCGCGGCGCTTGGGTTAGCGTGTCACGTTCCTGTCACACGCGCGCGGCAGAGTTATCCCGTCCCTAAAGCACTCGTCCGCTGGCCCCGGCCGCGCGCAAGGCGCGCTGCCGGGGCCAAACTTTTTCAAAAAGGACGGTCGCTGCCGA
This sequence comes from uncultured Alphaproteobacteria bacterium, assembly GCA_963835195.1. GTDB lineage: Bacteria > Pseudomonadota > Alphaproteobacteria > Rhizobiales > Xanthobacteraceae > BOG-931. The sequence goes on along the minus strand of CAWIEY010000020.1, from coordinate 33,050 downwards.
AAGAGCGGCGACGTCAACGTGGCCGAAAAATCAAAAACGGGCGCCATCTTGCAAAACCGGCCAATTCCGCTTGGAAACAGCGCAGTAGCCCAGCCCGGCTACTGGCGTTTAGAAGACGTGCCAAACAAAGGGGCCTATTCCTGGTCCCGCCTTGCGGCTTCCTCGTCCTCAAGCCGTCGCTCGCGGTTCAATAGGAACTCGTAGCTCGATGCAATAGTCAGCCACAGCCCGCGGAGTTCGGGGTGCTGGGCGTGGCCGGCATTGAATGTGCACTGAGCAAAGGCGCGGTTGTAGCGCTCGAAATCGGTGAGCATGCGCTTCTCCCGTTGCCGAACAGGCGGGAGCGCAATCGGTCTCTCAGCCACCGGCGCCTGGGGCATAGCCGCTGCCGGTGATCTAATTTAACATAATCGCGATGGGAATGGTTCCGCTACTGCAAAAGTAATCAGCGGCGAAGTTCAAAGCGGACCAGGGGATATGAAAAAGGGGCCAGCGCCCCAAGCCGGCGCACTGGGCGCTTTGGCCGCGAAAGAGACCAGGCGGAGACGTGCAAACGGACCAGTTTGCCGGATTGAAACGCGACAGTTTTCTCCTAGATAAAGAAAAACAACCAACATCCTAGATCTCGCATAGATCAAAGAAAAACAACAATCACACTCGACCAGATCTCCCACATGGAAAAAGTAGCATGCGCCGATCTGCTGGCGCGCGTTCGCACGCTCACGGACGGAAGCCACGCACTCATGGCAAAAAGCGATGTTCTCTTGCGCCGGAGCGCAGCTCTTATGGGGAGGGCGGCGCTCCGCCGTTCGCTCTATCAAACAAGTCGAGCTGAATTACCCGGGACGAGCGGCGATGTTGCGCCGGCGTCGGCTTTGCCGGTTCAACCTTGAGCGCGGCCGCGACCAGCTCAGCGATCGAGCGAACATGATAGGTGATCTCGAGCCGCCATCGCTGGGATCATCGGCAACGCTTCATGCGTGCGGCAGAGATTGGTAAACGCGACATAGAAAGTGACCCCGCCAAGCGGCAATCGATTCTTAGCAACGATTTTTGGCAATCGGTTCTCTTGCCGAAACCGTTGCTCAATCGGGCGAAGCGAGCTTAGCGAGGCGACGTTTTCGTCTCACCGCGCCGACGTGCAGCGCGTGCTCATGCCGCTCGAATATTGTCAGGGTTTCCTCAAATCGCTGGAGCGTTTCTTCGGCCTCGAACGTCGAAATGCTTAATCGTTTGAGATTGGCAATACGCCGCAACTGGCGCTCAATCGCTTGTCGCGCCGCTGCCACATGGCGGCCCGCTCGCTCAAATCCAGTTTCTTCCCGGCCCATATGGATTGCGCGTCCTACCGCCCCAACTAGCGCCGCAACCACCTAGAGAAGGTGTTGCTGCGGAAATAGTTCCCGATGGGGCGTCCTAGCCGTCAGACCGAAGGAGGCCCGCCATCTCAAGGCCGCCATTTGGAACTTTGAAGTGGCGCGACGCGTTTTCTTGATACTTTGAGGCGTGAGGCGGTCGACGAGTGGTGGTCTTTCGTCTTGTCCTCCGCAAAACTCATTGATGATCCCGCACATTGGCGCAACCGCGCCGACGAAATACGGGCACTTGCGGACGAAATGAAAGATTCAGCGGCCAAGGCCATTATGCTCCGCATTGCCGAGGATTATGAAAGGCTTGCCAAAAGGGCCGCGGAACGGATTGGCGGCGAGCCGAGCTGAATGGCGTGATGCGACACGGTGGCGCCAACGCCGGAATGGCGCTATATTGAACGCATGAACGGGCGAACCGGCCAAGAGGTTGCCGAGGACAAGCTTGCTGCCATACGCGAGACGTTCAAAGATGTGCTCGACCACATCGAGAACTCCCGCGTAGCGGCCGAGCGAAGTTCGACGCTGATCAAAAAATCGCGCGAGTTGATCCGGCGATCGAACGACATCGTGGACCGGCGCGGCATGAGCGAATTGTATAGGCTGTAATCCGCGCAAACGGCCGGCCGCGCGGCCTGTGGGTCATCGCCCCATCTCATCGCTTTCGATGATCTTTTGGCTTTGCCGAATTTGCTCCTGCATGTCCTGGCGTTCCAGTTTGGTTGCTTTGATCGATTGGCGAGAGGCCGCAATCAGCTTTTGCCAACAATTCACTTGAGCGCTGAACGGCTGAGCGAGATCTCGCGGCCAAAGCCGAACTTAAGATCGAGCGGCCATAGGAGCGCCTGCGCCACTCCATCACATCGTGATAGCGCTTGCTCGCGTCGTCGTTGGCTATTCTGGCCGCCTCAACAATTGCATCGTTGTCGAATTGATCCGCCACGGCATGGCCCTAGCGTGGATCGCCGGAGTCGCCGGAAAGATTTAATACGCGGGGGCTCAGGGCAAAAAGCGACCCCGCAAAGAATTAAAACGACGAAGAGAGTGGAAAACGGGCCGGTACCGCCTATTCGCGACTCGGCGGTTCCCGGCCGAGCACGCGTTCGACCAGCGGATGCTCCATGATCGCCGGGCGCTTCTTGAAGCGCCGGGCAATGCGGTCGGCCAAATTGAGCCACGCTTCGGCCATGGCCAGCATGCGGCTCTTATCGACGCTGTTCGCCTGCTTGCTCGCGAGACCGAGCGAATCCGCCGCGTTCTTTCGGTATTCTTGTTCCAGATTCATGGTCTAGATTATAGGGGTCGAGTTCCCCAGCTTCGTACGTCGCCACCCACACCCCAAACTCACAATGGCGCGAGTTGTTCCCCTCCCTCTGTCGCGGGCGCGCAACACGCCTGTAGCGGCAGCGCAACATCCGGGAAATTCAAAAGGAACTCGGCGGCTTGCCAAAGCACATATCACTGCGGAAAGCGGCCGTTATCTTTTATGCGATCCTCGGCGCGCGTGGCCATCTGGTCGTAATCGTCCGCCAAGCGATAGAGTGTCGCCGCCGCAGATTTGTCCGAATAGCCGTCGGCTATGGACCGCAACTCCGCCGCGCGGTCGCGCCAATGCTTCGCGTCGTTGAGATCGCGGTGTGGCACCACACATCACCAGCCCAAACGCGCGATGTTAGCGCACATCAAGGCGGCTTACGAATTCGAAACCGGCCCGGTGCGCGGAAATGAAAGAGATCGCCAAAAGCGGCGGCCTTTCGCTCACAGGAGCCAATAATCGAAGTTGTACTGCAAGAAGCTGACGTCGCTGTAGATGTGATCCGCGGTGAACAGGCCGTGGTGGCCGGCGCCCAGCGCATTGACCTCCTCGAGCAGGTTTGAATTGGCCGCCTCGACACTGAAATAGAACGATAGCGGCTGGTCATGCGGATTTATGACGTGCAGGTCGTGGAAAATCTGCGGTTGCTCGGCGGTTCCCCGTGCCAAGTCGCGCATGACGCCAAGTTCGTGCGTCAGGTTGCGAACAATAGCTTCTTCTGAATAAGCCATTTGCCATCTCCAAACCGTCGTCGCCAAAACAAAGAGTAGCGCAAAACGCAGCCGAATTCACAGTTCGGCCGTGTTAAATTTGCTTCATCATTGTCCCGAAGGGACGAGGGGCGAGATCCAAAAGGGACTGGCTGACTAAGCTGGCCGCCAAATGCGGCGGCCTGGGACACGAGAATGGCGCGACGGCTTTTTCTCGCCGCTCTGGCTTGCTTTGCGATTGTGATCTTCACCCATGTCGCTGAACGGTTTCACATGTTTCCGGCGATGGGATGGGGCCGACCTGATAGTCCCGGGCATGACCTCGATCTCGCGAGTGCCGTCCTCGGCATCGGGTTCTTTGTGGCGGGCTCAATCACCTTTGCAATCAAAAGGGGCCGGTGATCATTTTCAAAAGCGGCAAGCTTTTTCAAAAACGGGCCGGGACACGCCACCATCGCTTCTTGGCGATCCCGAGGACATGAAAGCGTCCGCCAGATGCGGCGGCCTTAAAGGTAGGCGCAATGACCGGGCTGACACCGCTGGAGACCGCCGTGCTCCAAGAGCACTGTCGTCAGCTTGCGCCGGCAGACGCCGCCGCGCTCGAAATGCAAATTCAGCGCATGTCGGTTTTGCGCCGTGAGAATACCGGCGCCGGATCTTTTACATATCTTTCGACAGTCAAAGACGCTGCGCCGCCGATCAAAGCCGATCCGCGAGGATGCTACGTGACCGCCAAGATCAACGGCGTCGAAAATGCCCTCGGATTCATATTGTGGGTCAAGGACGGCTACGTCGATGTCCTGGAGGGGTACACCATGGCTTTGCCCGGCACGGCGGACATTGATTTCGCCAGCATAGACCTTGAACTTGGCTCTCTATCACAAGGGGCCGGCTGACGATTGCAAACGGGCGTTGCGGTAATTTGCCATGACCGGCAAGCCTTTTCTGATGTCGCCGGAAGTGCACCGCGAGCGCGCGGCCGAATTCCCGGAAAATCGGGACGCCCAGCGCCATACATCTCGCCATGCGCCACGAGATGCTGGCGACGGAGATCGAAAAGCGGACGAGTTGGCCGCTGGTCGCGCCGCCGCTTGATCCCGATTAGCGCTGTGTCGACGTGTGCCGCGGCTTTTTCCGTGGCGGCCTCTCGCGCGTCGGAGTGAGACTTTCGTTGTGCTTCGGCGGTGCGCGCGCCGCAACGCGCAGCGCCGCCGCAAATCGCTGTTGCGCTTCTTCAAGTCGGGAAGCGACCGCGCCCGACGCCCGCATCACATGACAGAGGTCGCCGACCGAGGCGGCGGCCGCACACCGACTTATCCGGCCTCGTGAAGCCCAAGCAGGTATTCGGCGACTTCGTAGCTGTGCGCGAGACTAGCCCAATTTTGTTGAAGCATTAAAAGGTCTCGCCGGGCGCCTTCAGTCGGCGCCACGTCGGCCTTGCGCTTACAGTCCTCGGCATAGGAATAAAGGACGCGAATTTCTCGGCTGGGCGCTCGATGCATGGGGACTTCTCATGGTTACAAGCCGCCGACTACGTAATCTAAAATTGCGACGTTTTTTCCGAAAAGTTGTGGCTTGGTAAAAATGGAAAACCCCGTCATTCGCCACGTTGGTTTTGCAAAACCGGCCGTCGTGATTTGCAAATCCCGCCAATGGCTTCGGAAAGGGGCCGCCACCAAAAGATAAAGCCCCGCTTCCGCAGAAGCAGGGCTTTTAGACGGCCCTTTGAGGGTGAGGGGCTGGGGGGCAAAAGGGCCGTCCTGGTCCCTTTAACGTGCCCCATTGCCGTTCGTTCCACGACTGTTCTCTTAAAGGGAAGCCCCGGCGTAGACAGCTGTGTGGAAACGAGAGGCTCTGGTAATTCCGGGGCCTCTTTTCGTTTCAGGCGGTCGCGGCCTGGATGCTGATTGCTCGGAGGATGTTATAGGCGAGGACTGAGAGGGCCATCTCGGTCCTGGTTCCTTTGAGGCTCCTGGTCAGGAATTTTGCGCCTGCCATCATCCGCTTGATCGTTCCAAACGGATGCTCGGCGGCGCAACGCCGTCTCGCCATAAGTTCGGGAGTGGCTCTGGCATTCATGCGGGTGAGCACCTCCTCATCCAGATGGCGTTTGAGGAAACGGCGCCCCGCCGTAGTGCATTGCGGCTTGAGAGCGCAGCCGGCGCAATCGGACGACACGTAGGCCACGTTGCGCTTACGCCTGTGCAGTTGCTTGCGCACAAGCAACCGGCCAGCCGGACAGCGGTAGCTGTCGGTATCCGGCTCGTAGATAAAAGCGCTGCGGTCGAACAGTTTGCCATTGCCCCGGTTGTTGACGGCGCGGTTGGCTGGCGCGCATGCGAGGATGCCGTCTCGTTCGCAAGCGCTGGCATGGGCACCATTGGAGTAGCCGGCGTCAGCCACCACGGTCAGGCGTTGTCGCTCCAGCACCTGCTTTGTGGCCATAGCCATCGGGTGAAGCAGGCGGTTATCGGTCACCTCGTCTGTCACATCGTGATGAACGATCAGGCCGGTATCGGCATCGACCGCCGTCTGGACATTGTAGGAGGGCGGCTTGGGACCATTGCCTCTGCCCATCGGCCTGGCATCCTCTTCGCCCTCGACGATTGTCGAGCGGCCTTCAGCATCGAGTTCGGTGGCAAGGCGGTCGAGTTCAGCGCGGCGGGCTTGCAAAGCCGCCAGTGCCGCAGACGCCGCATCCGGCCGATCATTGGGTTCAACCGCATCGGTTTGATCGAGCTCGCCGAGATAGTTCGCGATCTGGCGGTCGAGGCGGGCAGCCTGCTCAGCAATCTCGGCAGCCCCGATGACCTTTTTGCCGCTCGCCACCGCCCGGAACTTCGAGCCATCAAGCGCAATCAGCCGCGCCGCGAACAGGCCCGCATCCCGGCACAGCATCACGAAAGTCCGACACGCCCCAACAATCGCAGCGCCGTTGTCCCGACGGAAGTCGGCGATGGTCTTGAAATCCGGACTGAGCCGTCGCAAAAGCCACATCGCCTCGACATTGCGACGGCATTCCCGCTCCAGGCGCCGCGACGAGCGCACCTCATTGAAATAGCCCCAAATGTAGAGCTTCAGAAGGTCCCGCGGATCGTAAGGCGGTCGTCCTGTCGCCGCCGGTATCGAGCGGCCAAACCCCAGTTCACCGACATTCAGTCCGTCCACAAATGCGTCGATCACCCAACCGGCGCATCCACCGCCACATAACCTCAATCGCCGCTGGCAGCAGCGCTGCCTGACCACGATCCTCACCCTGAATGTAGCTCATGAAAAAGGCCGCGTCGTTGTCGATGCGGCCTGCTTAGCCGACTCGCCCCAGTTCTCACACAGCCTGTAAGGCCGGGGCTTCGAAGTCAGATAAGGAAAGATCATGTGGAACTGAGCCGTTTCGGCTCAGCACCCAATTACCTCAACGCCGTTATCCGATATTGGTTTTCTCAAAAAGGGCGGCGCACGCCAAGTTTATTGGCGCCTTTCACTGTCGCGCCCTTTATTCTCTGTTGCCTCAGCCGTGGTGTCTGCCGCCAGTTTCGTCAGGGCCCTCGCGTAAGCCTCGATTCCCAGCTCGCGCGCTCGAGACGCCAAGGCCAGCAACCTTGAGACGCGCGCGTCCTGGTCCGCTGAGTTGGCCATGCGACTTTAAAGCGTGGGATGATAAAACTGTTCCGAAATTCAAAGGGGACCAGACGCGATTTTTCAAAAGGCACCGGCGGCTTCGGAAAGGGGCAGTACCCGGCCGTCCAGTAAAGCGCAGGGGCAAGAGGCCTCTAGGCTTGCTGACCTTTGCTGCGATGGTGCGTTCCGAGCTGTGCCTTTGTCGATCTACAGCGAGCCACGAAGGGCAATCTCGTTCAGAACATGTTGGACGCGCTGGACGTGGCGTCAGTTGGAAATGAAAGAAGCCGCCGACCAAGGCGGCCTATCGCTCTTTGCAAAAACGTATGGCGCGCCCCGTTCGCAAGTGGTTTTCGACGCCATGGCCTAACCAGTCTGCTTCAACGTATCCGGTCTCGGGATCAATTCTCCCGGCCAAGATGGAGATCCGCGCATTCTGGTCCTAATAAGCCTGTCGGCGACGATACGCCATTTTTTTAACCAGGGTTCCAGAATGCCGTTCGACTGTCAGGCCATCTCGCTTTCCACCACCCGCAAACTTGCGAAGGTCGATTAGCGCATAACCATGCGCGGTCGACCAATCTGGATTACGCCGTTGTTGAGACCTCGATACTGAAGGTCTCACCGTGCCGCAGCACAGCCCAAGCGATGCGGGCCAGCTTGTTAGCTAACGCGACTACGGCGGCGTTTTTATGCATTCTCGCTATCAACCCACGCAACCATCCGCCCAACGGCGACGGACTCTCAAGCAGCGTCGGCAAGGCAGCTCGTGCGCCATGGATCAAAAGCTTGCGGAGATACTTGTTACCCCGCTTGCTGATCCCGACTAACCGCGGCTTGCCTCCGGTCGTTACTTGCCGCGGTACTAGGCCAAGCCAGGCAGCCAAGTCTCGTCCACGCGCAAAGCTCTCACCATGGCCGATCGCCGCAACTAACGCCGTGGCGTTCAACACGCCGATCCCCGGAATCGTCCTCAGGCGATGCGCGGCCTCGTCATCGCGTGCCCATTCCGTAAGCTCCCTGTCGAATTCCGCAATGCGACGATCCAACTCGTACCATTGCGCCCGCATGTCTTGGATCAGCTTGCGCATTCTTTGACTGAGAGCTTCAACCTGGGTGCCCATTTCCGTGAGTTGTCGTTCGAGTTTGCGTCGGCCTTGCGCAACTATGATGCCGCGTTCAAGCAGTACGGCCCGCAACTGATTGATCAGCGCCGTCCGTTCCCCTACCAATCGATCACGCGCGCGATGCAAGGTCTGCATGTCAAGCTGCTCCTCGCTCTTTAACTCGACAAACCGCATCGTCGGTCTCGTTGCCGCCTCGGCGATCGCTTCCGCATCGCGATCGTCATTCTTCTGCGATTTGACGTAAGGGCGGACATACTCCGGGGACATCAGCCGCACCTCGTGGCCCTGTGCTCGCAGAACGCGGCCAAGATGATGTGCCCCGCAGCACGCCTCTATTGCTACGACGCAAGGCTGCAGTTTTGCGGCAAGCTTGATAATTCCCTCACGGCGCAGGCGTCGCCGCAGCACAACGGCTCCGCGGACATCCAACCCGACGATGCTGCAGCTGTTCTTGCCCAAATCAATCCCCAGAACTGCGATTTGCATGACCTATTCCCTCCGAATCGGTTGTCCGGAGACACTATGCCTCCAGCGCTCAGGAGGGGCGCGCCATTCCATAAGCCTGATCGAGAATGGTGATGAGGTAGCGCGATCGCTCAATAATTTTTTGGCTGTCCTTGATCTGCCGCTGCATATCCTCGTGTTCATTCCTGCTGTCTTCAATCATTTGGCGTGAAATCGCGATTAAATGGCTGGTTTGGGAATCGGCCATAATCCGGTTCGGGCTAGTTCTCGTTCTTATCTTGATGGAGAGACTCCAGCGCGGTTTTTGCCAATAGATCGTTTGATCGCTTGACGGCAGAACGGGACTTCGCAGCCAGATCCGCACTTACGCCGACGCGGTGATACGACCGCCGCAGGCGCTCCATCACATCCAAGTAGCGGTTGCTCGCGGCAGTCTTTGCGGATCGAGCCGCCTCGATAATTGAATCGTCGAACTGGTCGGCCATGGTGCCCACCCTGGCGCCCGAGGACTCAAACCTAAACCCCGCAGAGAGTTCCAGCAAACGGGAGCAGAGGCCAGAACCAAAACGGGCCAGCTATGCCGGAAAAGGGGCCAGTACCATCGCGTTAAGCGGCGCTACGATGAGCTGCGCTTTTATAACGATGATGAGCCTCGCACAGGCCCTTAATGAAAGAGGCCGCTTTGAGGCGGCCCTTCATTTGCCGGAGTTCCGGCTTACATGCCGGGCATGCGCGCTTTCCGAGTGACACCCAAGGGTCTACTGAGGGGCCATTCTATCGGCCCGATAAAATCTGGCTTCTCCCTAGTGAAATGCTTCCCTTTACCGCCGAATAGTTCGAAAGCGTGAAAAACAAAATCATCTCCGAAACGTTCGGGGATATGCTTTTCTCTAATTCTCCGCAGGTTGGCCTCAATGCCGTTCAGCGCGCTGTCGCCATGCACGACCGCGCCAACGACGACAAGAAATGGCTCCTGCTCAGGGTTCGAAAGCCCAGCCTCATCCACATAAACAAGACGCACGAGTTTATTCCCATCCAAGGGAACACCCGAAAGGCTAAGCGGACCATAGTACGGTCGGTTGCAGCCTGATTCGTGTTCCCGGCTAGAGGGAACAATATGGCCATGGGTACGCAAAGTCTAACATCCCCATTGCCAACTGAGAACAAATCGTGTACATTGCCTCTTTCGTCGGGGAGGAGAAGGCGAAAGGGCGAAGGCTTAAGGTTTTGGCCCCGTCGCGTTGCCGGCCTTTCGAATCCCGACCATAAGGAGCACAACACATGAGCGCTGCGCTTCGTCTCGTCGAAGGATCGTCCATGGACAAATCGAAGGCCCTTGATGCCGCGCTCTCGCAGATCGAGCGCAATTTCGGCAAGGGCTCGATCATGCGGCTCGGCAAGAATGCCGGCTCCCTCGACATCGCGACCATTTCGACCGGCTCGCTCGGGCTCGACATTGCGCTCGGCATCGGCGGGCTGCCGCGCGGGCGCGTCGTGGAAATCTACGGGCCGGAATCGTCGGGCAAGACCACGCTCGCTTTGCATTGCGTCGCCGAAGCACAGAAAAAGGGCGGCATCTGCGCCTTCGTCGATGCCGAACACGCGCTCGATCCGATTTACGCGCGCAAGCTCGGCGTCAATGTCGACGACCTTTTGATCTCGCAGCCCGACGCCGGCGAGCAGGCGCTGGAAATCGCCGACACGCTGGTGCGCTCCGGCGCCGTCGACGTGCTGGTCATCGATTCGGTCGCCGCTTTAGTGCCGCGCGCCGAGCTCGAAGGCGAGATGGGCGACCAGCAGCCCGGGTTGCAGGCGCGGCTGATGAGCCAGGCCTTGCGCAAGCTTACCGCTTCGATCAACCGCTCCAACACCATGGTGATCTTCATCAACCAGATCCGGATGAAGATCGGCGTCATGTACGGCTCGCCGGAAACCACCAGCGGCGGCCAAGCGCTGAAATTCTACGCCTCGGTCCGTCTCGACATCCGCAGGATCGGCGCGATCAAGGAACGCGACGAGGTGGTTGGCAATCAGACCCGCGTCAAGGTCGTCAAGAACAAGCTCGCGCCGCCGTTCAAGCAGGTCGAGTTCGACATCATGTACGGCGAGGGCGTTTCCAAGACCGGCGAATTGGTCGATCTCGGCGTCAAGGCCGGCGTCGTCGAAAAATCCGGCTCCTGGTTCTCCTACGACAGCCAAAGAATCGGCCAGGGCCGCGAAAACGCCAAAGGCTTTCTCAAGGCCAATCCCGACATCGCCGCGAAAATCGAAGCATCGGTCCGGCAGAACGCCGGGCTGATTGCCGAAAAGATTCTCGCCGGCGAAGACGGCGGAAGCGACGCCGCCGCCGACGGGTAGGCGTCGCGCCATGGCTTACCTCTCTCCGTAAACGGGGAGAGGGATGTGCCCGCCGAATCGAAACTTCACTTCTGCCCGCGTGCGGGGAGAGATCGACCGCCAAAGCGCAGCGATGGCGGTCGGGTGAGGGCGCGCGCGAGCTGCCTGAGTGAAAGTGCCCCTCACCCCACCCTCTCCCCGTAAACGGGGAGAGGGAGCGGAAGTACCAGTCAGCGAAGCTTTCTCCCCGCATGCGGGGAGAGGGAGCGGAAGTACCAGTCAGCGAAGCTTTCTCCCGCATGCGGGGAGAGGGAGACAGCGAATAACGAATAGCAAAGCCCAGTTCGCCCCGCGGGCGGGGTGAGGGGCGGCGTCCCCGGCCGTCCCCACGGCAAGCGCCCCTCACCCCAACTCTCTCGCGCTTAAATGGGAGACGGAATAGTGAGCGGGCGAGCATAGAGTTTACCTCTCCCCGTCATTGCGAGGAGAGGTCGCGAGCGAAGCTCGCGGGTGAGGGGGCGTTTGAACAGCCTGAGCTTACGGAAAGTGCCCCTCACCGGACCCTCTCCCCGTAAACGGGGAGAGGGAGCAGTTGGAGAGCAATACGCAAATGTCACCGCTCGCCGGGTGAAGTGGCGCGCAACTGCGGCGCGGTGTTATTGGGCATGTGCGCAATGATACGCGGCGCGCCTACGGCCGATCCTTCGGTTCCAAGTATTCGTCGAAATATTCGTCCACCTGGTGGTGCAAATGCTGTTCGGTGCGCTCGTCCACGCGCTCGTCGTAGCCGTGGCGGCTTGAATAAAACAACAGCCCCATGAGCCCGCACCCCACGGCAAGCGAGAAGATGATGCCGCCGGCCATGGCGATATAACCGATGGCCGGCATTGGCGGCCCGCCGACCACGAAGGAGCTTGCCGCGTACCACAGCGCCGCCGCGAGAAACGCCAGAAGCACCGCGGCGACCGCGATGGTGCCAATCCCTTGGGGTGGCCGATTGGGCATGGGTTGGAGATAAGCGCGGCGAGCGCTTTACGCCAGCGCGCAGGCGCGCACGGAAGGCGGCGCGCGGGGAGTGGCTCGCGGCGCGCAAAGCCGGTCAGCCGCCTTTGCGCAAAAAGACGTAGTCGGCCGAGTAGGGAACGGCGCGCAAGACGCCGCGTTCGGCGCAGGCGCCCGAGAGCGCGCCGCCATGCGTGTTGATTCGCTGGATGCTCGTGGCCGGGGTCAGGATGCCGCTCCCGCGCCGCGTCGACGACGTCGAGCTTGAGCCAAGCGGCGTCATCGGCGGTTGCACCGGGCGCCGAGGCCGCGGATTTGGCGACCACGGCGCCGCCATCGGCGTGTTCCCAGGTCGGCCCGGCGTAATGGCGGCCGACAGTGCGGCCGTCCTGCATGAGCGCGGCGATCGGCTCGCGGAACGCCCAGGTGAGCTTGCCGCCCGCCTCCTTGCACTCGTAAATCTGCGCGCCCTCGGCGTGCAGGGTGACCATCGGCGTCTCTCCCGGCGCGGCGATGGCGGCGGGAAGCTCACGCTCGGCCGCGGTCGCGGCCGCGGCGGCGAGTGCAAGCAGCGCCACCGCCACAGCCAGCGCCGCGCGTACTGCAAACGTCTTGTTCGTTCGGGTGCGTCCGCTCATGCCATCGCCTTTTGCAAATTCGCGTCCACCTTGTCGAGGAAGCCGGTCGTGCTCAGCCATTTCTGCTCGGGCCCGACCAAAAGCGCGAGGTCTTTGGTCATGAAGCCCGCTTCCACCGTGCCGACCGTCACCTTCTCGAGCGTCGCGGCGAATTTCGCCAGTTCGGGATTATCGTCGAGCTTGGCGCGGTGCGCGAGCCCGCGCGTCCAGGCAAAAATCGAGGCGACGGAATTGGTCGAGGTCTCCCGGCCTTTCTGATACTCGCGATAATGCCGCGTCACCGTACCATGCGCCGCCTCGGCCTCGACGATCTTGCCGTCCGGCGATGTCAAAACCGAGGTCATCAGCCCGAGCGAGCCGTAGCCTTGCGCCACCGTGTCGGACTGCACGTCGCCGTCGTAGTTCTTGCACGCCCAGACATAGCCGCCCGACCATTTGAGCGCCGCGGCCACCATGTCGTCGATCAGGCGATGCTCGTAGAACAAGCCGTTCGTTTCGAACGCGGCGCGGAATTCGTTGTCGTAGATCTCCTGGAAGATGTCCTTGAAGCGCCCGTCATAGACTTTGACGATGGTGTTCTTGGTCGAGAGGTAGAGCGGATAGCCGCGGCTTAGCGCGTAGTTCATCGACGCGCGGGCGAAATCGCGGATCGAGTGGTCGAGGTTATACATCGCCATGGCGACGCCGGGCCCGGGAAAGCGAAACACCTCGCGCTTGATCTCTTCGCCTTCGTCGCCGACGAAGGTCAGATAAAGCCTGCCCTTGCCGGGCACCTTGAAATCGGTGGCGCGGTATTGGTCGCCATAGGCGTGGCGGCCGATGATGATCGGCTTGGTCCAGCCGGGAACCAGCCGCGGCACGTTCTTGCAGATGATCGGTTCGCGAAAGATCACGCCGCCCAAAATGTTGCGGATGGTGCCGTTGGGCGAAGGATACATCTCCTGCAGGTTGAATTCCTTCACCCGCGCCTCGTCGGGCGTGATGGTGGCGCATTTGACGCCGACGCCGTAGAGCTTGATCGCCTCCGCCGCTTCTATGGTGATCCGATCGTGCGTTTCGTCGCGTTTTTGAATGCTGAGATCGAAATATTTGAGATCGATATCGAGGTAGGGGTGGATCAGCTTGTCCTTGATCAATTGCCAGATGATCCGGGTCATCTCGTCGCCGTCGAGCTCGGCGACCGGATTGGCCACTTTGATTTTCGCCATTTAGATCGGCCCCGTTCGTTTGCGAGGCGCGCCGCCCGTGTTCGGCGTCAGCGGGCGGCGAGCGCGGCGATGGCGGCGTTCAGTGTAGCACTCGGCCGCATCGCCGCAGCGGCTTTGTCCGCATCGGGCAAATAATAACCGCCGATGTCGACCGGCCTGTCTTGCGCGGCAATGAGCTCGCCGTTGATCCTGGCCTCGTTCCTGGCGAGCGTCTCGGCCAGCTTTTTGAAGCGCGCTTGCAGCTCCTTGTCCTTGGTCTGCGCGGCCAGCGCCTGCGCCCAGTACAAAGCGAGGTAGAAATGGCTGCCGCGATTGTCGAGTTCGCCGACCTTGCGCGCGGGCGACCGGTTGAATTCGAGGATCTTGCCGATCGCTGCATCGAGCGTCTCGGCGAGAACCTGCGCTTTGGTGTTCTTGTAGGTCTCCGCCAAATGTTCGAGCGAAGCGCCCAGCGCGAGAAATTCGCCGAGCGAATCCCAGCGCAGATAGCCCTGTTGCCGGAATTGCTCCACGTGCTTGGGCGCGGAGCCGCCGGCACCGGTCTCGAACAGACCGCCGCCCGCCATCAGCGGGACGATGGACAGCATCTTGGCCGAGGTGCCGAGCTCCATGATCGGAAACAGGTCGGTGAGATAATCGCGAAGCACGTTGCCGGTGACCGAGATGGTGTCTTGCCCCTTGCGAATACGCGCGAGCGAAAACTTCATGGCTTCGACCGGGGGCAGAATGCGGATGTCGAGGCCTGCGGTGTCTTGCACCTTCAGATACTTCTCGACCTTGGCGATCACTTGCGCGTCATGGGCGCGCTGTGAGTCAAGCCAGAACACCGCCGGCGTATTGGAAAGGCGCGCGCGCTGCACGGCAAGCTTGACCCAGTCCTGGACCGGGGCGTCTCTGAGCTCGCACATGCGGAAGATGTCGCCGGTCTCGACCGGACGCTCCAACAGCACCTTGCCATCATCGGCGACGACGCGAACTTTTCCGCCGGCGGGAATTTCGAAGGTCTTGTCGTGCGAGCCGTACTCTTCGGCCTTCTGCGCCATCAATCCGACGTTGGAAACCGAGCCCATGGTTTTGGGATCGAATGCACCGTGGGCCTTACAGTCGTCGATGACCGCCTGATACATCGTGGCGTAGCTGCGGTCCGGGATGGCGGCGATGACGTCGTGCAGCTTGCCGTCGGCGCCCCACATCCGGCCGGATTCACGGATCATCGCCGGGATCGACGCGTCGATGATCACGTCCGACGGCACGTTGAGGTTGGTGATCCCCTTATCGGAATTGACCATCGCCAGGCCCGGCCGTTTGGCGTATTCGGCGGCGATGTCGGCCTTGATCGCTTCCTTTCTCGGCCGCCGGCAGCGTCTCGATCTTGGTCAAGAGATCGCCGAAGCCGTTGTTGAGATTGACCCCGAGGCGCTTGAAAGTGGCGGCGTGCTTGTCGATCACATCGGCGAAAAATACCGAGACGGCATGGCCGAACACGATGGGATCGGAGATCTTCATCATGGTCGCCTTGACGTGCAGTGAGAACAGCACGCCTTCCTTCTTGGCCGCTTCGATCTCCTCGGCGAAGAAGGCGCGAAGCGCTTTGCGGCTCATCACCGCGGCGTCGATGATTTCGCCGGCCGCAAGCGGCGTCTTCGCTTTGAGCACAGTGACGGCGCCGTCGGCGCCGACGAGCTCGATGCGGGCATTGGTTGCCGCCGCGACGGTCGTCGAGACTTCCGAGCCGTAGAAATCGCCGCCGGACATAGACGCTACGTGCGATTTGGAAGCGGAAGTCCAGGCGCCCATCTTGTGCGGATGGCTGCGGGCGTATTGCTTGACCGCGCCGGCCGCGCGGCGGTCCGAGTTTCCTTCGCGCAAGACCGGGTTGACGACGCTGCCGAACACCTTGGCATAGCGCGACTTGATGTCCTTCTCGGCTTCCGTCGTGGCGTTGTCCGGATAGTCGGGAACGTCGTAGCCCTTGCCTTGCAGCTCCTTGATCGCGGCCTTTAACTGCGGGATCGAGGCGGAGATGTTCGGCAGCTTCATGATGTTGGCTTCGGGCCGCGTCGCGAGCTCGCCGAGTTCGGTGAGTTCGTCGTTGATCCGTTGCGCCGGCGTGAGCTTCTCGGGGAAATTGGCGAGGATGCGACCGGCCAGCGAGATGTCCTTCAGCTTCACGGACACGCCCGCCGCGCCGACAAAGGCTTCGACGATCGGCAAAAGGGAATAGGTCGCCAGCGCCGGGGCTTCATCGACCTTTGTCCACATGATTTCGAGATTCGACATACTTGCACCTCTGGTCGCCGTACTTGTTTGGGCCGGCCGACACTGAACATAGGCGGCCGCGGGGATTGGCTCCTCTTGGGCGCTTTCGATGAATTGTTCTTGGCGCGGAGACCGCCAACCGGGAATTCGACTGACGGAGAGTTCGGCGCGCGCCCTATAGCATTCGCCCACGGGCGGAGAAAGCCGCGATACGTCCCTGCTTTCCGTGAATGTTTTCGCTATACCGCAGCCGGAGGAACAATGCCCGGAGCCGGAACCGACAAGACCAAGCCATGGATCGCGCCGCCGGGCCCGATCGTCGTCCTGGTCGAGCCGCAGCTCGCGGAGAATATCGGCGCGTGCGCCCGCGCCATGGCCAATTTCGGCTTGTCGCGCTTGCGGCTGGTGGCGCCGCGGCCCTCCTGGCCGAACGACAAGGCGCACATGATGGCGGCAGGCGCCGATGCTGTCCTCGACGGCGCCGAAATTTTTGACAGCCTCTCCGCGGCCATCGCCGACTGCACGTTCGTCGTGGCGGCGACTGCGCGCGCCCACGACCAGGCCAAGCCCGTCGTCGGCGCCGCGGAGGCGGCAGCGGAGATGGCGCCGCACGTGGCTGCGGGCGAAAGCGTCGCCGTCGTCTTCGGCCGCGAGCGCAACGGCTTGGAAAATGACGAGATCGCGCTCGCCGATCGCATTCTCACGCTACCGGTCAATCCGGCCTTTGCTTCGCTCAATCTCGGGCAGGCGGTGGTGGTCGTCGGCTATGAATGGTTCAAAGCGGCGACCGGCGGCGCACTGCCGTTTGCCATGCCGCAAAAATCCGCGCCGGCGCCGAAACAACAGCTTCTCTCCTTCTTTGCTTCGCTCGAACGCGAACTGGAGAAGGTCGAATTCTTTCGCCCCCCCGACAAGCGCGAGACCATGCAGATCAACCTGCGCAATATTTTCACGCGCATGGCGCCGACCCGGCAGGACATCCAAACGCTGCACGGCGTGATCATGGCGATTGCCGAAGGCCGCAAGGGCCCGGCGCGCGGCGGCGTGCTCGACGGCGAGGAAGCCGAGCTGTTGCGCGCGTTGCTCGCCGAGCACGAAGGCGGCCGCGTGCCCGGCGAGCGCGGCCCGGTGCGCGGGCTGGCGCGGCTTCTCCGCCGCAATCCGACCGAGGCCGAACGCCGGCTCTGTGGCGGCGTTGGTCAACGACCGCCGCTTTGCCGGCCGCGGCTTTAAGCGGCAAACGCCGATCGGGCCGCATATCTGCGACTTCGTATCATTTCCGCTGAAGACGGTGCTCGATCTCCTGCCGGCGCAGGAGAGCGCGGCGGCATCGGCGCAGCGGGCGAAAAAGCGCGCCTGGCTTGCCGATCGCGGCTACCGCGTCATCGAAATTGCGGAAACCGAGCTTGAGACCGACAGCGGCGCGGTGCTCGACCGGCTCGCGCGCGGCAATTGATTCGCAGCCTTAAGCCTTGAGCACTTTGAGCGCGGCCGCGGCGCCGGCGCGCAGCATGGCAATATCGCTCATGACCGCAAGAAAGCGCACGCCGCGTTTGGCAAGCGCGGCGGCGCGCTCGGCGGTATGGCAAAATGCGCCGGGAATTTTGCCGGCGGCCTGCGCCGCCGCCACCATGCGATCGAGCTCGCGCTCGACGTCGCGCGACAGCGGATCAAGCGCTTTGCCGTCCGAGAGCGCGATCGACAGATCCGAAGGCCCGAGGAACAATCCGTCGATGCCGGGCGTCGACAGGATCGCCTCGAGATTGTCGAGCGCCGTGCGGGTTTCGATCATGGCCAGCGTGATCACGTGATCGTTGGCTTCGCGCAAATAGACCGACTGGTCGGCAAGTCCGGCGAGCGCGGTGACGCGGTGCGGCCCCCAGCTTCGTTCGCCGATCGGCGGAAATTTCGCGGCGGCGGCAAAAGCGCGCGCGTCGGCCGGCGTATTGATCATCGGCGCGATGATGCCTTCGGCGCCGAAATCGAGCGCGCGGGAGACCAGCGCAAAATCGCCGACCGGCACGCGCACGATCGGCGCCGCTCCGCCCTGCCGGACGGCGGCTATGCCGGTCAGGAGCGAACTTACGTCCCACAGGCCGTGCTGGCCTTCGAGCGTGACCGCCGGAAATCCCTCGCGGCCGACGGTCTCGGCGACAAGCGGATACGGCAGGCTGCACCAGCCGCTGAACACGGTTTCTCCGGCGCGCAGGCGGCGGGCGAGGGTGAAAGCGGCGATGGTCATGATGGGAAACTTACCAAAGCTCTTGGCTTGTCTCACTTGGTCTTCGGCGCGGGGCCGCGGGGCGGTTATCTTCCCGCCTTGATGTCGGCGATCGCCTTTGCCATCAGCTCGGTCATGGCGCGGCCGATCTGATGATCGGATTGCGCGACGCCCTTGGCGTCGAAATCCTTGCGAATCTTGCTCGCCACATCGTGAGCGCCGGACTTCGATGTCGCTCATCACCAGCGCCAGCGCGTAGCTGTCGGCCTCGGCGCCGCGTAAGCCCGAGCTTCTCCGCCGCCCAGTGGCCGAGCAGCTTGTTGCGGCGTGCCGTGGCCTTGAAGCGCAGCTCCTCGTCGTGAGCGAATTGCTGCTCAAAACCTTCCTCGCGCTTGTCGAAACTTGGTCATGGCCATCGCCTTGCTGCATGCTTTGCCGCGCAAGCGCGCGGAGCGCTTGCGCCTTGCATATCGAGGCTGGCGCGTCAAGGCAACGGCGCGGACGCGAAAACATCCTCGTTGCGGCAGCGCCCGCGCGGGTCTATGTCGATTGTACTCCGCTTCGCGTTCAGCTAGCTTTGTCGATGCGGAGGGGCAGTGTTTTGAGTCGCACGCCCGTCACCGCCGCCGCGGATCTCGACATCACAACTGGAGCCACGGCATCATGGACTTCACCAAGCCACGGTACACTCCGATGAGCCGCCGTCGCCGCATCTACGAAGGCAAGGCGAAGGTCCTCTATGAAGGACCCGAGCCGGGAACTCTGATCCAGCACTTCAAGGACGACGCGACCGCCTTCAACGCCAAGAAGCATCAGGTCATCGAAGGCAAGGGCGTGCTCAACAACCGCATCTCCGAATACGTCTTCCAGCACCTCAACGACATTGGGGTTCCGACCCATTTCATCCGCCGGCTCAACATGCGCGAGCAGTTGATTCGCGAGGTCGAGATCATTCCGCTCGAAGTCGTGGTGCGCAACGTCGCCGCCGGTTCGCTGTCGCAGCGGCTCGGCATCGAGGAAGGCACGCAATTGCCGCGCTCGATCATCGAGTTCTATTACAAGAACGATCAGCTCAACGATCCGATGGTGTCGGAGGAGCACATCACCGCCTTCGGCTGGGCGACGCCGCAGGAGATCGACGACGTCATGTCGCTCGCCATCCGCGTCAACGACTTCCTGTCCGGGCTTTTCCTCGGCGTCGGCATCCGCCTCGTCGACTTCAAGATGGAGACCGGCCGGCTGTGGGAAAACGACCTGATGCGCATTGTCGTTGCCGACGAGATTTCGCCCGACTCGTGCCGGCTGTGGGACATCAAATCGAGCGAGAAGCTCGACAAGGACCGCTTCCGCCGCGATCTCGGCGGGCTGCTGGAAGCCTATACCGAGGTCGCCAAGCGCCTTGGCATCATGAGCGAGGGCGAGCGCCCGCAGGGCACCGGCCCGATCCTGGTCAAGGGCTAGAGTTTAACGGCTAGCCGCTATGCCTGTGCAGCTTGCGTCATGCCCGGCCTTGTGCCGGGCATCCACGTCTTTCACGTACTGCAAGGACGACGTGGATGGCCGCGGCAGGCCCGGTTCATGACGGATCAGATAGGCCATGAAAGCCGCGTCACCGTCACGCTGAAATCCGGCATTCTCGATCCGCAAGGCAAGGCGATCGAGGGCGCGCTGCACTCGCTGGGCGTCGCGCGGCGTCGCCAGCGTGCGCCAGGGCAAGATTTTCGACATCGAGATCGAAGGCACCGACCGCGCCGGCGCCGAGGCGGCGCTGAAAGATGCCGCCGAGAAGCTGCTCGCCAATACGGTGATCGAGAACTACCGCATCGAAGTGACGGGATGAGCGAAGTGCGAGTGAGCGTGCCGATGAAATCCGCCGTGCTCGCTTCCCCGGAATCAATCGCGAGCGCGACATGGCGCGCGCGCTGCGGCTCATCTCCGGCCGGGAGCCGGCGATGGTCTGGCACGCGGAGACCGAGCTGCCGCCGGGCACCGATCTCGTCGTCATTCCGGGCGGCTTTTCCTACGGCGACTATCTGCGCTGCGGGGCGATCGCCGCGCGCGCGCCGATCATGGCGGCGGTGCGCGCCTTCGCGCAAAAGGGCGGGCTCGTGCTCGCGGTCTGCAACGGCTTTCAGATCGCCTGCGAGGCCGGGCTGCTGCCGGGCGTGCTGATGCGCAATGCGCAGCTTCGCTTCATCTGCCGCGACGTCTATCTGCGGGTCGAGCGCTCCGACACGCCGTTCACCCGCGGCTACAATGCCGGCCAGGTGATCCGCGTGCCGGTCGCGCATGGCGAGGGCAATTACATCGCCGACGGCGAAACCATTGCGCGGCTCGAAGGCGAGGGCAGGGTGGTGTTTCGCTATTCGTCGCCCGACGGCATGGTCGATCCGAACTGGAATCACAACGGCGCGATGAACGCCATCGCCGGCATCATCAACGAGCGCGGCAACGTGCTCGGCATGATGCCGCACCCGGAAAACCACGTCGAAGCGGCGATGGGCCGCACCGACGGCCGCGGCCTGTTCGCCGGCCTTGTGGATCATTTGGCGAGCGCCGCGGCGTGACTTCGAAGCGAGCCTGCCATCACGCCCGAACTCATCGCCGAGCACGGTCTCAAGCCCGACGAGTACGAGCGCCTGTCGAGCTCATCGGCCGCGAGCCGACGCTTCACCGAGCTCGGCATCTTCTCGGCGATGTGGAACGAGCACTGCTCGTACAAGTCCTCAAAGATCCATCTGCGCACCCTGCCGACCAAGGCGCCGTGGGTGATCCAGGGGCCGGGCGAGAATGCCGGCGTCATCGACATCGGCGACGGGCTCGCCGTCGTGTTCAAGATGGAGAGCCACAACCACCCGAGCTATATCGAGCCTTATCAGGGCGCGGCGACCGGCGTCGGCGGCATTTTGCGCGACGTCTTCACCATGGGCGCGCGGCCGATCGCGTGCCTCAACGCGCTGTCGTTCGGCGATCCCGACCATCCGAAAACCCGCCACCTCGTGGCCGGCGTGGTTGCCGGCATCGGCGGCTACGGCAATTCGTTCGGCGTGCCGACGGTCGGCGGCGAGGTGCGCTTCCATCGCCGCTACGACGGCAATTGCCTGGTCAACGCCATGGCCGTCGGCATCGCGCGAGAAAGACAAGATTTTCTATTCCGCCGCGTCCGGCGTCGGCATGCCGATTGTCTATCTCGGCTCCAAGACCGGCCGCGACGGCATCCACGGCGCCAGCATGGCGTCGGCCGAGTTCGGCGCCGACGCCGAGGAGAAGCGGCCGACCGTGCAGGTCGGCGATCCGTTCTCCGAGAAGCTTCTGCTCGAAGCCTGCCTCGAAATCATGGCGCAAGACTGCGTCATCGCCATCCAGGACATGGGCGCCGCCGGGCTGACCTGCTCGGCGGTCGAGATGGGCGCCAAGGGCGATCTCGGCGTCACGCTCGATCTCGACAAGGTGCCGTGCCGCGAAGCCGGCATGAGCGCCTACGAGATGATGCTGTCGGAGAGCCAGGAGCGCATGCTCATGGTGCTCAAGCCCGAGAAAGAGAAAGAGGCCGAGGCGATCTTCCGCAAATGGGGCCTCGACTTCGCGGTGGTCGGCGAGACCACGCCGAGCAAACGCTTTCGTGATCCGGCACGGCGGCGCGGTGATGGCCGACCTGCCGATCAAGGAGCTCGGCGACGAGGCGCCGGTCTACGAGCGGCCATTCGTCAGCAGCGCCGAAAGAGCCGTCGATCGATCCGGCGTTCGGTTGACGCCGCCGATGGGCATCGCCGACGCCCTGGAACAGCTGATCGGCTCGCCGGACCTTTGCTCCAAGCGCTGGGTGTTGGAGCAATACGACCACGTCATCGGCGGCAACACCGTGCAGCGCCCGGGCGGCGATGCCGCCGTGGTGCGCGTCAACGACGGTCCGAAAGCGCTGGCGCTGACCGCCGACGTCACGCCGCGCTATTGCGAGGCCGATCCGTTCGAAGGCGGCAAGCAGGCGGTGGCCGAAGCCTAGCGCAACCTCAGCGCCGTCGGCGCGCGGCCGCTGGCCCTGACCGACAATCTGAATTTCGGCAATCCGGAGCGGCCGCGAGATCATGGGGCAATTGGTCGGCTGCATCGCGCGGCATCGGCGACGCCGCGCGCGCGCTCGATTTCCCGATCGTCTCCGGCAACGTCTCGCTCTACAACGAAACCAACGGCCGGGCGATCCTGCCGACGCCGACCATCGGCGGGGTCGGCCTGCTCGACGATTTCACCACAGTCGATGACGCTTGCATTCAAGGCCGAGGGCGAGGCGATCCTGCTCGTCGGCGCAACCGAGGGCTGGCTCGGCCAATCGCTCTATCTGCGCGAGATCTGCGGCCGCGAGGAGGGCGCGCCGCCGCCGGTCGATCTCGCCGCCGAGCGGCGCAATGGCGAGTTCGTTCGGGCGCTGATCCGCGACGGCCTTGTGACCGCGGTGCACGATGTTTCCGACGGCGGCTTGCTGTCGCGCTTGCCGAGATGGCGATGGCGTCGCGCATCGGCGCCGTGTTGGAAGCGCCGCTCCGGCCCGTCGCTCACGCTTTCTGGTTCGGCGAGGATCAGGCGCGCTATCTCGTGACCGCGAAAAATGCGGAAAGCATTTTGCACCGCGCAGGCGGCGCCGCGGTCCCGGTGCCCCGCCTGGGGGCGACCGGCGGGAACGTGCTCGCCATTGCCGGCGAACGCCCGGTGTCAGTGTCCGATCTTCTCGCGCGTTTCGAAGGTTGGCTTCCGGCCTACATGGCCGCGCCGGCTGACGTGGCGCCGTAGGATACCGTGCGAGAGCGCCGCAGCTCATTAACAAAATACGGAAACGCGAGGGAGGACAGAACCGTGAAGCGCAGTATTGACCGCATCATCACGACGCATTCGGGAAGCTTGTCGCGGCCGGCCGAGCTGATTGCTTTGAACCGGGCGCGCGAGGAAGGGCGAAAAGTGGACGACGGTGCTTATGCGCGCGCTTTGACCTCGGCCGTGAGCGATATTGTCCGCCGGCAGCGCGACCCCGGGATCGACATTCCCGATGACGGGGAGTTCGGCAAGCCGACAGCATCGAACTTACGACTACGGACTCTGGTGGAGCTATGCCTTCGCGCGGCTTGAGGGTTTCGTTCCCGCCGATTCCGGTCCCGGCATCCGAACATCAAAAATCGAGCGTCGCCGAGATGGCACTGACCACCATGAGCCAATCGGCGCGACTTGGCGGAAGTTCGGCGATTTTTATCAGGACCCGGAATTACCGCAACGCTGCTTGGCAGCGCCTGCGCGCGCCGGCTCGCGCCGCCGCCGGTCTGCACCGGGCCGCTGAAATACGCCGGTCACGCCGCGCATCGCCGCCGACATCGCCAATATGAAAGCGGCCATGGCGGCGGCCGGAGTGGACGAAGGCTTCATGTGCTCGATCGGGCCGGGCAGTTTCGCTCGCGGAGAAAACCTCCATTACAAGAGCGAAGAAGAATTCGTCTTTGCCGCCGGCCGAGGCCATGCGCGAGGAATATAAGGCGATCGTCGATGCCGGACTTGTTCTGCAGATCGACGACCCGAGTCTGCCGGACAACTGGGACATGATCGATCCCGAGCCGCCGCTCGAAGAATTCAAGAAATTTGAGCGCGCGCGCATGGAGGCGCTCAATCACGCGCTGCGCGGCCTGCCGCAAGACCGCATTCGCTTCCACATTTGTTGGGGAAGCTGGCACGGCCCGCATACGACCGACATCCCGTTGCAGGACATCGTCGACCTGGTTCTCAGCGTCAACGCCGGCGCCTATTCGGTGGAAGCCGGCAATGCGCGCCACGAACACGAATGGCGCGTATGGCAAAAGGTCAAGCTGCCGGAAGGCAAGCTGCTCATTCCGGGCGTCGTCAGTCACGCGACCAATACCGTCGAGCATCCGCAGGTGGTGGCCGACCGAATCGTTCGCTACGCCAATGTGGTTGGGCGCGAAAACGTCATTGCCGGCACCGATTGCGGGCTTGGTGGCCGCATCCATCCGCAAATCGCCTGGGCGAAGCTCGAGGCGCTGGCGCAAGGGGCGAAGCTCGCGAGCGACGAGCTTTGGCGCTAGTAGCGCGCGATTCTCACATACGCGCGCGGCATCGTGCCGACTTTTCCACGCCGTCGCGTTCTGCTATGCCGCAACTCGCATCCCGGGCGAGTGGAGAATGCCATGGCCATGGCTGCAAGCGATATTGAGCGGCTGATCCGGGCGAACATTCCCGATGCCGAGGTGACGATTCGCGACCTCGCCGGCGACGGCGACCATTATGCCGCAACCGTCATCGCCGAATCGTTTCGCGGCAAATCCCGCGTCCAGCAGCACCAGATCGTCTATGCGGCGCTCCAGGGCGAGATGGGCGGCAAGCTGCATGCGCTCGCCTTGCAGACCGGCACGCCGGAACAGGTGATCGGCGGCAGGGACGAAGCTTTCGTTTGCCGTTGGCCGATCCGCAGGAAAGGAGTTTCCAACCGGACCGGCCAACGGATATGTGTTTTTTCCGCGTAATGCCGCGGCTGCATCGGTCTGGCGTGGTCACCATAGCCGCAGCCTGCATGGCGCGGGCTTTGCACTTCCGCTGCGCAAGATATATGTAATCGGCTCAGGCCTAAAGTCGTCGCGGCACGAGCAGCCCGCGCGCCAAGAAGGAATAACGGCGATGTCCATCGAGCAATTCATCGACAACGAGGTGAAGGCGAACGACGTGGTGTTGTTCATGAAAGGCACGCCGCAATTTCCGATGTGCGGATTTTCGGGGCAGGTGGTGCAGATCCTCGACTATCTCGGCGTGCCCTATAAGGGTCTCAACGTGCTCGAGAACGACGAACTGCGCGGCGGCATCAAAGCCTATTCCAATTGGCCGACCATTCCGCAGCTTTACGTCAAGGGCGAGTTCGTCGGCGGCTGCGATATCATCCGCGAAATGTTCCAGGCGGGCGAACTGCAATCGCTGCTTCAAGGATAAAGGGCATTCCCGTCAAAGAAGGCGCGGCGGCCTAATTTCGAACGCCGGTTAGCCGTCCGCACGTTAAGGATTGTGTCTTGCGCTTGGCGATCATGACGATCATCGCCAGCACGATCGCAATCCCGCTTACGCTTGCGAGGGAACA
This sequence comes from uncultured Alphaproteobacteria bacterium, assembly GCA_963835195.1. GTDB lineage: Bacteria > Pseudomonadota > Alphaproteobacteria > Rhizobiales > Xanthobacteraceae > BOG-931. The sequence goes on along the minus strand of CAWIEY010000020.1, from coordinate 7,663 downwards.
GCGGCGGCGAACTTGGCGACATTGTCGGCCACGGCGGAAAACAGCGCTAGCGGACGCGCGAACGCACGTGCAGCAATCGGCACCAGCTAGACCAGAACGTAATCGCGAAGTTGCCGGCGGGCGGTCCATCAGCGCGAATAATATTCGACGACGAGATGCGGCTCCATCATCACCGGATACGGCACCTCGCCGATGCCCGGAATGCGGGAGAGCTTCGCCGTCATTTTCGAATGATCGACTTCGACGTAGTCAGGCACGTCGCGCTCGGCCAGCGCCGTGGCCTCAAGCACCAGCGCGAGCTGCTTCGATTTATCCTTGACCTCGACGAGGTCGCCGACCTTGACCCGGAAGCTCGGGATGGTGACCCGTTTGCCGTTGACCTTGATGTGGCCGTGATTGACGAACTGCCGCGCCGCGAACACCGTGGGCACGAATTTCGCGCGATAGATGACGGTGTCGAGCCGGCGTTCAAGCAGCGCGATCATATGTGCGCCGGTATCGCCCTTGAGCCGGCGGGCTTCTTCGTAAATGCCGCGGAAATGCCGCTCCGACATGTTGGCGTAATAGCCCTTCAGCTTCTGCTTGGCGCGAAGCTGCACGCCGTAATCGGACAGCTTGCCCTTGCGGCGCTGGCCGTGCTGGCCGGGCCCGTATTCACGCTTGTTGATGGGCGATTTCGGCCGGCCCCAGATGTTCTGGCCGAGCCTGCGGTCGATCTTGTACTTCGCCTCGTGGCGCTTGGTCATTCGCGTCCTCTATTGTCTGGGCATGATCTTGTCCGAAAACCGGAAGACCACTTTTCGGGATCATGCCCTGTCCGGGCATTTTCGGGATCATGCCGTGTCTGGGCATGATCTTTTCCGAAAACGGGAAGCCGTTTTCCGGATCATGCCGCGGGTTTGAGGATCGCGCCCTCCTCCTGTCCCGGAATTTTCTCCCGGGACCGACAGGTCTATCGCCGAAGCGCCGGCGCCGACCGCGGGTCGCGAAACACAGCGCGGGCCCGTCAGGGCCCGCGCCGCGCCGCGGTATTTAGGTGCAAACCGCCGAAGTGTCAAACGCAGGCTCGGCGGTTACGGCGCCGATCAGGCGACGGCGAAATGCGCGCGCCGCAGGCTCCGCAGCGCCGTTATCGCCAGCACCGCGGTCAGGATGTCGAGCACCGCGACGACAATGAACACCGTCGTCCAGCTTCCGGTCGCCTGCTTGAGGAACGCCGCCGCCGGCCCGCCCAGGATCGAGCCGACGCCTTGGGCAATATAGAGAAAGCCGTAATTGGTCGCCGCGAATTTCGAGCCGAACGTATCGGTCAGCGTTGAGGGGAACAAAGAAAAGATCTCGCCCCAGCCGAAGAACACGAGCCCGGTAAGTATGACAAAGAGTGCCGGGCGGTCGATGAAGGCGAACAGGATCAGGATGGCGATGGCTTCCAGCGAAAAAGCCAGCGCCATTGTCGATCTCGCGGCCGATCCGGTCGGACACCCAGCCAAAGAACGGCCGGGTCAGGCCATTGGTTACGCGCGAAAGCGTGAGCGACAAGGGCAGGGCGGCCATGCCCAGCACCAGCACGTCGGCGACGCCGAATTCCTTGGCGAACGGGCCGACATTCGACGTGACCATCAAGCCCGACGTCGACATCAGGCTCATCATCAAGAACAGCAAATAAAAGATCGGATTTTGCAGCATTTCGCGCGGCGAGTAGTCGCGCGTGGATTGCTGCGTGGCGACGGCGGCGGCAGGCGCCGGATTGCGCACCGAATAATCGGCGGGAGGCAAACGCAACCATTGCGCCGCGGCAATGCCGATGACCGCCTGGATGATGCCCCAGACAATGAGGGTATGCGCATAGCCCGAGCTCTTGATCATGCTGTCGATCGGGAAGCTCGTGAAAAATGCGCCGAAGCCATAACCGGCGGCGGCGAGGCCCGCCGCCAAACCGCGGCGGTCGGGAAACCAGCGCACCATCAAGCCAATGATGCCGACATAGATGATGCCGGTGCCAAATCCGCCGAGCACGCCGTAGGTGAAATAGAGCGCCCAGATATTGTCGACGTAGGCCGAGAGCAGCCAGCTGCCGCCGGAGAACAGCGCACCGATCGAAATCAGCAGTGCGCGGACCGAACCGGTCGACCAGATAAGCCTGAAACGGCGACAGCCAGGTTTGCAGAATGATCAACAGCGAGAACGTCCACTGCAATTGCGGAAGCGTCGTCCCGAGTTTTTGATTGAGCGGGCCGGTGAACAGCGTCCAGACATATTGCGGGCTGGAAATCGCCATCATGGCGATCACCCCGAGCACGAGCTGGTTCCAGCGGTTGAGATACCAGGCGCGTTCGCTTTGCGACTTCGATGGTCATTGTCATTCCCCCAGTGCCCGGCATGGCGCGGAAAGGTAACCGCTGGCCGCGCTGGGCGGCAAGGAACGGCTAACGCGGCAAGATCAGCCCGCCGCGCTCGAGCCGGCTGCTCGGCCTGGATGCCAAAGCGCAAAAGCGCTTCCGCAGGGTAGCGCGCCGGATGTGAACACCGCTCGCGTCGTGCCGCGCGCCGTCCCCGAGGGGCGGGTCCGAGAAGGCCGCCGACGCGGCGCGCAATCGCCGGAGCCGGATCGACGAAAGCGACCGGCCAAAGCGCGAGACGCGAAAAACGCTCGATCAACAACGGATAATGCGTGCAGGCGAGCACGATCGTGTCCGTGCGCGCGCCGTCGTCAAGAAAACAGGCTGCGATTTCAGCGGAAATCAAGTCATCGCTGACCGGCGTGCCGGCGATCTCCGCTTCCGCATAAGTCGCAAGCATTTTCGAACCAACGAGCGTCACCATGCAACCGAGGGCATAATCGCGAATGAGCGCGCGGGTATATTCGCGCTTGACCGTTGCCTCGGTACCGAGCACCGAAATGCGTTTTGTGACCGAGCTGGCGCAGGCCGGCTTGATCGCTGGGACGGTGCCGACGAAAGGCAACGGAAATCGCTGGCGCAAGTGCGGCAGCACTATTGTGGAAGCGGTGTTGCAGGCGATCACCACCAGATCGGGCCGGTACCGCCCGATCAAGTCGCCCATGAGCTCCACCACGCGTTGGGTGAGTGCGGGCTCCGCCATCGCGCCATAAGGAAAAGCCGCGTCGTCGGCGACATAAACGAAATCGGCGCTCGGTCGCGCCGCGGCAATTTCCCGGTAGACCGTAAGACCGCCTAGCCCCGAATCAAACACCAAAATCGTTTCGCCGGCCGCCATCACTCACACATGCCACGCGCCGGCATGCTCGGGCAATGGGGCAGCTAGCCGCGGCCGCGCGCCGCTTGGTTCGGAATCAGCGCCGCCTCGAGTCCGCCGAACACGTCGACCAGGCGCAGCTTTTCGCGCACGACCGGTTGGTCCAGTTGCTCCTCCGGAGCTTTAGCTTGGCCGGCCAAGGCGCGATAAGCCCGCTCATGACCGTGAACGACATGACGAGGATTGCCGCAAGATTGCCGTCGTGCCGCGAGGCGAACGCCACGGCACCCATCAGATACGCCCAGAACGGGAAGGCAATCGTCGAAACCACGGCGTTCATGATCCAAGCATCGCCGTCCTGGCGCACATACCAGCAGAACAGCGGGGTGAGCGCGCAGGCTATGACCAAGGCGCCGGCCGCAATCATCGGAACCGGCACGCCCGCCATGGCCGCATCCGGACCGCCCGATTTCATGGCCTGCTCGAGAATGGCATTGACCAACATGAAAAATGCCAAAACTTCGCCCGGAACGTACTTCACCATGCGCTCGAGATAGGTGTCGCCAGGCTCGCCAGGCGTGATCGGCGTGGCGGCGGCATCGGAGGATAAATCGCCGTCCTCGAATAACGGCGCATCGAAGTCCGCAATCTGCGGCTTGCGCACCAGTCGGCCCATGACTTTCTCCTGAGTGCCGGTCCTTCCACCGTAAAACGTGGCGGACGTTAGGCTAGGCGACTGAGTCGGGCAAATCCGCGAGAGGGCAAAGTCAACAGAAATCGTCCCTTGGCGCAAGAAAATTGGGGAACGAGCACAGCCGAATCACGTCGGACGCTAGCGGGCCTCCTTGGCGCCTTCGTGGGCAAAAACCCGGCGAAAGATCGTGTCGACGTGTCGGAAATGGAAGTCGAGGTCGAAATTGGCGGCTAATTCCTTTTCGCTCAGGTGTTTCTTCACCTCGGGGTCTTTTTTGAGCTCGGCGAAGAAATCGCCTTCGCCGCCCCAGGCTTTCATGGCGTTGCGTTGAACCATGGCGTAAGCCGCTTCGCGCCCAACCCCCTTTTGCGTCAAAGCCAGCAACACGCGCTGCGAATGGATGAGGTTCCCGAGCCGGGCCAAATTTCTGTGCATGTTGTCGGGATAGACGACCAGCCGCTCGATGACTCCGGCAAGGCGATCGAGAGCGAAATCGAGCGTAACGGTGGCGTCCGGGCCGATCATGCGCTCGACGGAGGAGTGAGAGATGTCGCGCTCGTGCCACAACGCGACGTTCTCGAGCGCCGGCGTCACATAGGCGCGCACCATGCGCGATAGTCCGACCAGATTTTCCGAGAGCACGGGATTACGTTTGTGCGGCATGGCCGAGGAGCCTTTCTGCCCCGGCACACCGGCCCGCTCGGGGATCGGCAGCCCGGTTTCCGGGTCGATCCACCATGCCAGGAAATCGGCGACCCAGCTGTCGGCGTCTGGGTTGCAGGTCGCGCGGATGTAAGGCCGCACGCCGCAGGTCGAGCGGTTGCGGCTAACCATGTAAAAGAACTGATGTTTCGAAAAATGCGTCAGCTCGTCGAAACAGATCAACGTGATCTGAGCGCCCTGCCAGTCGTAGACCGTGCTGTCAAACTGCAGGTGCGCAAACTTGATCTTGCCGCCGCCCGGCCAGCGCCACTCGCGCATTCCGAGGTGCGGGGTCCCGCCGAGCCGCGGATAGAAATTCTTGGCTCTCATCCCACAACCCGCCGGGGTTGGTGATCTGCGGCGTGGTGCGCCGGAAGAACACCGCGGTAAAGTTCGCGACCCGGCAGACGTGGCGCAACGGCTCCAGGATCAGTCCGACCGTTTTCCCGCCGCCTGCCGCGCCGCCGTAAACGCAGATGTCGGCAGGGCTCCGCAGAAAATCGGTCTGCCGTCCGGGCTGCGCCGAGATTGTCGCGGTGGACGATGGCATTGGCTCTCCGCGCGGTGCGCCCAGCTCGCTCTATGGTGTCGGTGTGCCCGTGTCCGGTTCCCATTCAAGTCCTGAGTTCCGGAGGCTGCGGCCGCGTCTTTCTGGCGAAGTATTTCTCTTGCGCATCTCGCAGCACCTTCGTCAGCTCGGGATCGCGGCTGTTATCGGGCAAGACGAGGACCATCGGTGAATTCGACCCGACATCGGCGCCCGGAATCGGGTTATCCGGCGCCGTCTTCTCCCGCCAATGCGCCCTTGTTTTGAGCCAGAAGATGATCGCCGGAATATTTCCCGCCTTCGCGGCCGCGAACAAATAGCCGCACATCGTCGCATTGGCCTCGGCCACGCCGCGATCGAGGTCATCACGAAACCGTTTGCGCAGTGTCTTCGGCGCACAGCCGATGATTTTGGCGATGTCGTCCTGAGGGACACCGACACCAGCCAAATATCGCACCTTCTCGCGCATCGCATCATTCACGCCAAATGCTTTTCTAGGCAAGGGCGGCTCCTGACGCATCGTGGTCCGACCTTTGGGCGCGCTCGTCGAACGACTGACCCGAAGCGTGATGTCTCGCGGCGCGCCCGGTGAAGCCCTGCCAGCGTCGCACGACGACATCAACATAAGCAGGGTGGAGCTCGAGACCGCAGCAGATGCGGCCGGTCATTTCGGCCGCGATCAAGCTCGTGCCCGAGCCGAGAAACGGGTCGTAGATCGCCTGCCCGGGTCGGCTGTTGTTGATGATCGGGCGGCGCATGCATTCGACCGGCTTCTGAGTGCCGTGCCCCCAGCTCTCCTCGCGCTGCGAGCTGCCGAACGGGTTATTGTTGGCGATCTCCCAGACGGTCGTCTGGGTGCGGTCGCCCTGCCAATGGCTGGTCTTGCCCTCACGCACCGCATACCAGCAGGTTTCGTGCTTCCAGTGGTAATCGCCGCGGCTCAAGGTGAAGTGTTGCTTGCTCCAGACAAGCTGGGCGCGCAGCTGCAACCCGCAGGCGACCAGACCGGCGGCGACGACGTCGCCGTGCAAAGCCCCGTGCCAGACATACGCGACGTCTCCGGGAAATAATGCATACGCCTCATGCCAGTCCGCGCGATCATCGTTGAGCACCTTGCCCTGGGCGAGCTTGCCGGCGACTCTGGTTGCGGCGCGCTCGCCAGGACGGATCGTAATCGACCCCATAAGGCGGATCGGTGATCATCAGGTGAGGCTCGCATCCGCCAGCACTGACGCGACATCTGCCGCGCTGGTGCTGTCGCCGCAGCCAACCCGGTGGTCTCCCAACAGCCATATGTCGCCGCGCCAAGTGACCGGTTGATCGGGGACTTCCGGGACGCTGTCAGGATCCGCCAGACCGCTCGACCCCAAACCGGCCAAAATGGTTTCGAGCTGATCCGGGTCGAAGCCGATCAGACCGAGATCGAAATCGGCGAACTGGAGTTCCTGGAGTTCGTCCGCTAGCAGACCGGAGTCCCAGCTCGCCCGCGCCGCCAATTGATTGTCGGCCACGCGATAGGCGCGCTTTTCCTCCTCGCTCCAGCCGCGGGCGACGATCACCGGGATTGATTCCAGCCCCAGCTTGATCGCCGCACCGACACGCGCATGGCCGGCGATCAGCTCGCCCTCCTCGTCGACCAGGACCGGCATCGTCCACCCCCATTTGCGAATGGACGCGGCGATTTTGTCGAGGTCGGCCTCGCTATGAAGCCGGGGATTGTTTGCGTAGGGTTTCAACCGCTCGATCGGCCAGCGCTCGACCTGGTCGGCCGGCCACGGACGTGACGGGCTCGCTTCGCGGGCCCCGATTGTTTTGAAACATCGATTCACCTATGAAATCTAAACAGTCATTTATGCAAAGTTACTCCTTCTAACCCGAGCTGATCGATAGCCAGGAACCGCCGAGCGCCGATGGTATCAGCCGCAACACGCTGAACGAGCTAAGTCTTCGCTATATTATGTCTTTCATGCTTTTCGCCGTACAGAGGATCCTACAACCTGGTCTCAATCATATGGTTCACGAACAGAACAGCCCGTTCGAGGTCGATTGGAAGCTTACAGAAGGCCTGCTGACGGGTTATCGGACGTCAAAGACGGGGCACATGCGGCTGTCTGGTTTGCGGGCGGTACTATCAAGAACTCGCCCTTGCCCATGTCCTCGCCCAATGCCAGATCCGCTTTATCGTCCGGTCTTGCGCGCGGAGGAAACTCCACCTCGAAATCCGAGAATTCGAACCGTCCGGTGCGGCGCAGTAGGTCTCCGGATCGATACGGCAAGCCATGAGCAGCAAGCGCAATCTCGTCATCAGCGCTGCGACCGACCCGGCTCGAATATGCCGCAACAACGCCGCCGCGATCACGCCTTCGACCAGGTTCCATTTTGAATAAGCGCGGTGGTTCCCCTGCCCGACGCCGGCCGGCGCGCTGATGATCCCGCGATTGATGCACTCGCGGATTTCCCCTCTGCCAAGCGAAGTTACCGTCTGCAACTCGGCGAAAGTGAAC
>CAWIEY010000019.1:0-56250 GCA_963835195.1 uncultured Alphaproteobacteria bacterium | reverse complement strand
TCTCGTTTTGTCGGCTTCGATGCGCGTGGTGTAGACCGCCATCACGTCCGGGCGGTCGAGGAAATAGGTGATCCGGCGAAAGCCCTCCGCCTCGCACTGCATGCAATCGTCGAGCCGGCGCGATAGAGGCCGATCAGCCGCGATTGGCCGCAGGATCGATGACGGTCTCGATGTCGAGTTCGAACGCCCGGTTGGCGGTTGCGCAATGGTCAGCTGTTCCGGCGTAACGACATACTCTCCTTTGGCAGCTCCTTGCCGTCGAGCGAAAGCGAGCGGAGAACAAGGTCCTCGCCGTCAAGCACCAGCGGTGCCGGCGTGCCGGCGCCGTTCGGCTTTATCGGAGCTTCGCGCGCACGCGCGTTGCTGTGGCATCGAGCGATAGGTCAAGTTCAACGGTATCGATCAGCCAGTCCGGGGGCCGGTAATCTTTGAGGCGGATAGGGCGTGGTTCTTCGGTGCGCATCGCGTCTGATGTAGAAGTTTTGCGCGCTGATGGAAAGCCGCAAGGTCGATCGAATTACGCGGCCCGGTGCTGTTCCTGGGCGGGGTCGATGCGGGCCTGATCCGATATAGATGAAAGCTCGACCGCTGGCCGGAGGTTAGTTTGGCAGACATGCGCGCAATGGTGCTCGATCGGCCGGGAACCCCGCTCCGTCACAGGGAAGGTCTTGTTCCCGAGCCAAGGCGCGGCGAGCTCCTCATTGCGATCGAGTGCCTGCGGCGTCTGCCGCACCGACCTGCACGTCCTTGACGGCGAACTGCCAAACCCCAAGCTGCCGATTATTCCTGGCCACGAGATCGTCGGCCGCGATCGACGCGGACTCGGTCGCGGACGTCAGCGGATCTGCAGCTGGGCGAGCGGGTGGGCGTGCCGTGGCTCGGCGCGACCTGCGGCGTCTGTCCCTATTGCCGCTCGGGCCGCGAGAACCTTGCGATGGCCGCTGTTTACCGGATATACCCGCGACGGCGGCTATGCGACGCACGTGGTGGCCGACGCGCGCTTTTGCTTTCATCTGCCGGAGAAGTCTGCGACGCCGCGGAAGCGGCGCCGCTGTTGTGCGCCGGGCTGATCGGCTGGCGATCCACCGAATGGCAGGCGAGGGGAGCGCGCTTGGGCTTTATGGCTTTGGCGCCGCCGCGCACATCATCGCGCAGGTCGCGCGCGCAGGGCCGCAAGGTGTTTGCCTTCACCCGGACGGGCGACACGGCTTCGCAAAACTTTGCCCGCGCGCTTGGCGCGGCGTGGGCCGGGGGCTCGGATGAGACGCCGCCGGAGCCGCTCGATGCCGCCATCATCTTCGCCCCAGTCGGCGCGCTGGTCCCGGCGGCGCTCGCCGCCGTCAAGAAAGGCGGCCGTGTTGTCTGCGGCGGGATTCACATGTCGGACATCCCGAGCTTTCCCTACCGGCTGTTATGGGAGGAGCGCCAGGTCGTCTCGGTCGCCAACCTCACGCGTCAAGATGCCAACGACTTTCTCGCGGTTGCGGCGCGCGCGAACATCAAAATTCACGTGACCCGCTATCCGTTGGCAAAAGCGAACGACGCGCTCGACGATTTACGCAAGGGCCGTTTCGAGGGTGCTGCGGCGCTTATTCCGTGAAGCGCGCTTCGTCGAGTTGCGGTGTCTAATTGCGCGGCTCGGCATGACCGATGACGCGCGCGATGGCGGGAAAGCGCCGCCGCAGGCGGCGTTCGACCGTGTCGACCAAGGCGTGCGCCGCGCTCACCGAAAGGGTGGGATCGACCCGGCAATGGAAATTAACAATCTCCCCGTCCGCGGTTTCGCGCACCCGCACATTGTGGGTTTCGCCAAGCCCGGCGATTTCGGTGGCCAGCCCGCTCAGCGCTTCGCGAATTTCGCCGACGCGATCGGGGGCCGCATCGCGCCCGGCGAGCAGGGTTGCCGGCAATGGCTCGATATGGGTCTCGACCTCCACATTCGGCCCGAGCTCTTCCCGGATCGCCTCTTCAAGCTGGCTGGCGACGTCATGGGCGGCGGAAAGCGCCAGCGTCCCGTCGACTTCAAGGTCCACCGAAACGGACAAATTCTCGGCCAGCGCCTGCACCGCGACGTGGTGGACCGCCAATCCACTGTTGCGTGCGATCAGCATGACCCGTTCGCGCACGGTTTCGTCGTCGAGCGCCCGCGGTTCGGTGTTGATGGTCACCTCGGCCGCGGCCAATTCGGCGCGGACCTCCCGCGTAAGACGCTCTTTGATTGCCGCAACCCGGTCGAGCGGCAGTGCGCGGCTGACGCCGACTGAAAGCTCGATGAACAGGACCGTCACCAGCGGGGCGGGCACGAACGCGTTCAACTGCGACCACGCCAGGCACGCGCCGGGCAAGCGCGGCCACCCGCTCGCTGACCCCGGCAGGCGCCGCGTCAGTCAACGTATCAATGGTGCGCCGGCCAAGTCGCCAGCCGGCAACGCAGATAAAGACTGCAACAATCAATGCCGCTACCGCGTCGGCCCGTGAATAGCCAAGCGCAACGCCGAGCAGTCCGATCAACACCGCGGCCGACGACCACATGTCGGAGCGAAAGTGCAGCGCATCGGCCTCAAGCGCCTGGCTCGACGTTGCGGCGGCGACGCGGCTCAGCGTGCGCGCGCGAAAAAAATCGACGACAATCGAAGCGGCAACGATGGCGAAAGCGGCAGGCGTCGCCTCCACGGCGTAGATACGCCCGCCAAAGAGCCGCTGCGCAGCCTCAAAACAACTGCGGCGGCGAGCACGAAGAGAAAAGCGGTTTCGGCAAGCGCGGTCACACTCTCGACCTTGCCATGGCCGTACTGGTGTTCGGCGTCGGCCGGCTTGCCGGAGATGCGCACGGCGAAATAGGTCATAGAGCGTCGCGGCAAATCGATGAACGAATGACCGGCTTCAGATAGGATTGCCAGCGACCCGGTGAGAAGCCCAACAATGGCTTTGGCGAGGGTAAGCCCGGCCGAGGCGGCAATCGATCCGACTGCGACCCGTTCCTTCTCATTCATCGGGCGTTACCCAATACCCAGGTGGGCGGCGGCAGTGGCCAACGACGGTCGGATGGACTTCAACGCATGCCGAGACGTTTCGACGGCATCAATACGGGGCTACCTACAATATGCGATATAGCACCGCGCCCAGCGGGGTGTACGCACGGCGCATTCGAGTAGGGCGACGGCTTTCGCATCAACCAAGTAAGCCCGTCTGCCCCATCCCCACGCCCCTGTGGTTCCGCGAGCCGAGCAATACCAGGCCAAAGCCGGCGACGGCAGTATCGCAGCCAGCGTGGCAGCGATAAGAACCGCAGATAAAAGGAGTTTCATTTCTCGCCCTTTGCGTTTTCCTCAACCCATCCGGAACATTGCCCCTCGACTAGTCTCCTTGTCTAGCGGGTTCGGGGCCGACACCCCCTAGTCGCACGCGCACAGCGCGCGCTCGTCACGGGGTCTTATTTGCCCCGAATTATTTCGTGGCGAAGCATCGCAGCGGCGAGTGCGGTCGCTACTATCCGCCGCACACATTGTGCTCCTGGAACACGAAAAGTTACCGGGCCGAAAATGGCGAAGGCGATCACCGCCGCCGCCGTCGCCGTGAAGGTGGCCGGCGCGTCGAGAAGATCGCGAATGGGATTATCCGCTGCATCGGAATGGAGCCCGGCCGAGGCGGCAACCGATCCGACTGCGACCCGTTCCTTCTCATTCATCGGGCGTCACCCGATACCCAGGGGCGGCAGTGGTCAACGGCGGTCGCATGAACTCGACGCATGCCGAGACGTTTCGCGCATGACGAAGCCTAGCGTTCGCCCCCGCAATGCCTGTATTTCACTGCAGCTTGATAACGACGGGATTTACAAGGCCATTGTGCTAGCTCTTTCGCGCAAATTTAGCGTCGCCCCGATGATGGATGGATCGCGCTCCGCTGAAGTCTGAAGGTCAATCAACAACTTAGGTCAGGGGAGTGGATAAGCGGTCGTACTGTCTGAAGTACCGCTGATTTAACTGAGCGCAATCAGCTTGTTCAACAAATGCTAACGATGAAATGCGGTCAATCTAACCGCAATTTCCCGTCGCTTCTGATGCTGCCTAAGGCTTTTCGTTGTCCGATGTTGCGCCGGTAACGGACATCGGTTGGAGTAGTTTGAACTTCCGTTATGTGCCAGGAGCGGACACCGTTGATGTCGCCATCCTATTTGACGACCAAAGCCCGTTTTGTCCTTCCTGGCGCGGTCGCGTTGGATTCTTGCTGCCGACGACCGAGGAGCGCCGCTCGCTATGGACATGTTCTTCTCATCTTTCCGTGCTTGACTTCCTAAAAAGCCAAAGCTCCGCGCGACTCTCCATCAAGGCGTCGTGGGCGAGCAGCGGATCCGATGACAGTGCAAACGGCCGAAGGTGCGAAGCGTGTGCTTCGGGCTTCAACTTAGACAAATAGCCAGCTAATGGCTTCAGTTTTCCTTAAACGCGGCTGTGGGAGCCTTGCGGCGCGCATGTGAAAAACAAGGAGGCGCAGCATGAAAATTTGCAAAGTAGGTGCCTTGGCTCTGGCGGCCGCGCTCGGTTCAGGTCTGTTCATTGGACAGGCCTCGGCCATGCCGGCCTATGGCATGGCCACCGTCGCCAGCAAAGTTGGCAACGCTACCCAAGAGGTCCGCTGGATTGGTGGCGGTTGGCGCGGCGGCGGCTGGCGTGGCGGCTGGGGTCGATGGGCTGGTGGACGATGGGGCTGGGGTCGTGGCCTCTACGCCTACGGCGGACGCGGTTGGGGCTGGGGCTATCGTAGGCCCTTCCTTGCGGCTGCTACTGCCGCGACCGGCGTAGGCCTCGCCGCGACGGCCTGGAATTCCGGCTTGTACGGCGGTGGGTACTACGGCAATCCGTACTACACCAGCGCCGGGTACTACGGGAATCCCTACTACTCCGGCGGTGGGTACTACGGCAATCCGTACTTCTCCGGTGGCCCGTACTACGCCTACGCCGGACCTCGCTGGGGCCTCGGCTGGAGACCCGGATTGTGGGGCTGGCGGCGAAGGTGGTGGTAACGCTCACGTTTGGTCTTGGTTGCCAGCGTTTTTACGAGAAGGATGGGTGAGCGCAAAGCAATGCGCCCGCCGGACATCTGCAAAACAAATCCGGGCGGGCGCATTACCATGCGCCTTCTTTTTGTCTGGTGAACTCCAAATTGTCCCAGGGCGGAATTGAATTGATTACAACTGGACGCGGCCTGTCACAGACGCACGGCACAATAGCCGCGTCCCAAGACACTTGCGCTTTGGCACCGGCCGTGTTGCCAGAACACGTTGCCGGCGTCAGCTTTTCAAATCGCAACGCGCAGAAATCGCAAACCGACTGCGCACGCGGTATTCTGGTCAATGGCGATTTCATCAAGCCATCCGGGACATCTTCACCCACGAGTTTGTGCGTTTCGAGATCGATTGCCACCTCGAATTGCGGCAGTGCTGACCGCGTTCGTCATTTACTTCGTGGTATTTGTCGTGCCAAAGCTGCCGGAGATTCAGCTCGCGGCTGAGCGGCACCGACTTCAGCAAATCGTCCAGCGAAAACGAAGCGTATTGCGCGCGGTGGCGTATGGGGCCGGGAACCCCGAAGCGCACTCAATGTCTCGTCGACCTGCCGCAGTTACGCGCCCAGATCGAAAATGACCGTGCTGGGGAGTTTTGACTTCTGATTCCCGGCGCCAGTTTTTCTAGACGACAAAACGACGAGCGCGATCACGGCGGCGGCCGCGTAATTGTGCACCACAGCAAGTACGATCGGCCGAGGACCGCTACGGGTCAGGAACGGACGTCCCACGCCAATTCGGCACATTCGCTTTGGCTTCGAAAGCAGACATGACTAGTAGGGACGGGTGCTGGTAGCCGGTAACCGCGTGGACGCTCTGGTGATCGCGAGATCTTGTGAATGAGCATCGGGCGGCAGGGGATAGGCCGGTTTCCTTTAGTCCCAACACTGAGGGTGCGCACGTGGCGATGAAAGATGCAGCTATCGTCGGTTTTGCCGAGACAAAGATCGTTGAGCGGAGCGAGCGCGACGTCTGGGAGCTCGGAGCCGAGGTCCTGGAAACCCTGCTCGACACGACAGGCTTTGAGCTACAGGAGATCGACGGCCTAGCCTTGAGTTCGTCGATGACGGGGGCCGGTAATCCGTTCTGGTCGCAAACCTCGGCGGATTTTTTCGGGCTGGAGCTAGACTTTTGCCAAACCGTCGACATCGGTGGGTCATCACCGCTTGGTGCATTGGCGCGCGCGACGGCTGCAATCGATGCGGGGCTCGCGACGACGGTGTTCTGTCTCTACGCCGATACGCAGGTCGCCGAGAACAATTCGCACCAGCGCGGCTTCCAAAACGAATGGACGACACCGCTCGGTTACATCGGGCCGCCGACAGCCTTTGGTCTTCTGTCCCAGCGCTACGAGTATCTCTATGGGCTCGACTATGCGGCGCTTGGCAAGCTTGCGGTGGCGCAGCGCGCGGGCGCGGTACTTAACGCCAATGCATGCGAAAAGCTGCGCAAGCCCATTACCGTCGATAACTACCTCAACTCCCGGATGATCGCGGATCCGATCCGTCTCCTTGACTGCGTGATGGTCTGCGACGGGGCGAGCGGACTCCTGGTCACCAGCCGGGCGAGGGCAAAATCCAAGGGACTGAATTTTGTCGTTCCAATCGGTTACGGCGAACGCACCTATTATCGCGGGCACGAGAGTATCGTTGATGTTACCCAGAGCGGCCATGTTCCCGCGGCGCAGAAGGCGTTCAAACTGTCGGGCCTCAAGGCGAGCGACATTGCGTCTTTTCACCCTTACGATGATTTCATTATCGCCATTCTGTTGCAGCTCGAAGCCATCGGATTTTGTAGCTTCGGCGAGGGCTGCGCCTTCATTCGCGACAACGACTTCAGCAATACCGGAAATCTTCCGCTCAACACTGGCGGGGGCCAGATCTCCGCCGGGCAGTGCGGGCTCGCAGGTGGCGGCACGAACCTGATCGAGGCCGTGCGGCAACTGTTCGGTAAAGCCGGATCACGGCAGCTCAAGAATACGTCCAATGGCATGGTCACCGGAATCGCGGAATCCCCGATGGCCGGAATTGGGGGACGAGCACCGTCATGATCATGGCGCCGGGCGCGTGAAGGAGATCAGAGCATGGTCGATGTCATGAAAGACACGCGCGGCGTCAAGCGCGACGCGATCAAGCCGCGCAGTTTTTCCAAGCCCTACTGGGAGGCGACACGCGACAAACGGCTGATCGCCCAGTACTGCCGACGAACCGGGAAGTTCCAGTTCTTTCCGCGTCCGGTAAGCATCTTTACGGGGCGGCGAGATCTCGAGTGGCGCGAGCTATCAGGCCGCGGCCGGATCTTCAGTTATACGATCGCGCGGCGCGCGCCGGAGCCATTCCGCGGCCATGAGCCGTTTTTCATCGCTACCGTCACGCTTGAGGAAGGCATCAACGTCATCGCCAACGTCGTCAACTGTCGGCCGGAGAAAATGTCGGTCGGCTTGGACGTAAAACCGTATTGGCACCCGTTACCGGACGGCGCACATCTGCTGATGTTCCAGCCCTCCGGATAGCGAACTGCGTTATTAACGATAGAGCGGGGCCTCACGTCACCAATTGGTAGGAACGCGAAGGTGGATGTTTGTTTGGAGGCTCGCCCATTTGCCGCTGAACTCACGAGCGTTCCTTAGTATCCTGGAAATATAGCTCTCGGCGCGCACCCAGCGATCGCGACTGAAGAACGGTATGGGATCTATCGCAATTCGCATAATGACGCGTTATGGAATGCTCAACGGCCGAGGCGCGGCAAAACCCGGTGCTTTGGCCTCGCTTGGCTCTCTTGAAGGGGGTGGACTCGCGTGGAATCTTAGGTTTCATTTTCCGCAAGCTCTGCGGCTTTCACGACCAATCCTCTTCGCCTCGCACTTCATGGCTCGGCCGGATTCGCTACCTGGCTATGCGAATATGCGCATCGTCCGCAGGGCCGGCGGCTACCAAACCGCTTTCCATATAAATTGAAAGAATCAGCGCTTCGAACTAGTTGATGGAACATCTAAAATCGGCTCGGGGATTCCGGTGATGCGGATACCGGCCCCGGGTACCTTATAGCGCATGTTGATGGCGATGAGGATCGAGGTGAGCGCTTCGGCCGCCGCCGAATTGCCGATCGGTCCGGCATGGATGCCGCGCAAGCCAATGTCGGCGGCAAGCTGCACAACCGTTTCACGGGCCGCGGGATCGTCGCCACAGATCAACACGTCGCACTCGATCGCGTGATCGAGGTCCTTCAAGTGATGCGCTGACACGTTTTGAAAGGCGGACACGACCCGCACTTTCTCGCCGAGCATCTTTTGAATTGCAGCCACCGCAGAGCCGTCCGCCGGCAATTGTACGCGCGCGACCTTGGGCGGAACCAATGGCGCGGTCGCGTCGATTAAGATCTTGTTTTCGAGTTGCGCTCGCACGTCCTCGACGGTCGAGCGCTGCGCGGAAAAAGGGACGGTTAATACGACCACGTCGGCGGCAGCCGCGGCATCCTTGTTCGTGGTGCCGTGCACCGAAGTGGCCGGTAGCACGGTCTTGATCTCTTCGGCAGACGCGACCGCCTTAGCGGCGTCGCGCGAACCGATAATGACGTGATGACCGGCGTTGGCCCAGCGCAGGCCGAGCCCGCCGCCTTCCTTTCCGGATCCGCCGAGAATGGCGATGGTAAGTGGCTGCTGCATAGCCGCTCCTATTGCGAGACTCCGACCGCTGCCCCAGCAAGCCGCGCCCGGCGCAGCGCCGGCTGCTGAACCACCGGTGACAAGGACGAACAAGCGTAAGATGCCTGCCGCTGTGCGTTCGGCGACGGCTTGTAGAGCGTGGTACGTTGCACGGGCTTACGGCCGAGCGAGATGATCAGTGCGTCCATTCTCTCCGGGGGCAGTTCCTGACCGTGGTCGGCGCCCGCGGCGCGCGAGATACTCTCGTTCATCAGTGTGCCGCCGAGATCATTAGCGCCAGCCTCCAGCATGCCTTCGGCGCCATCGTGTGCCCAGTCTTCACCCACGAAACTTGGATATTGGTGATCAATGGGTGCAAAACGAGCCGCGACACCGCGTGCATCAGTATCGCCTCGCGCCAGGTGGGCCCGCGCCGCGCACGCCCCTTGAAATAAATCGGAGCTTCCATGTGCACGAAGGGCAGGGGCACAAATTCGGTGAAGCCACCGGTGTGCTCCTGCAGGTCGGCGGATCGCACCAGATGGCGCGCCCAATGGGTTGAATTGTCAACATGGCCAAACATGATGGTCGCGGTCGTCGGCAGGCCGACGCGATGCGCGCACTCGAATCGACTTCGAGCCATTCCTCGCGTGTCGAGCTTGTCCGGACAGATCACCGCGCGAACTTCATCATCGAGGATTTCAGCCGCCGTGCCGGGCAGGCAGCCGAGGCCGGCATCCCGCAGCCGCGCCAACAATTCGCTGACGGCGATAGCCGAGTGTGCGCGCCCCTTGAAGCATCTCAGAGCGGCGAGAAAGCATGTACATGCATCGCCGGTACTGCCGTCTTTTACGGCGTCGAGAATGGCGAGATAGGATGTCTCCGGTGTAGTCGGGATGGATGCCGCCTTGCATACAGACTTCGGTTGCCCCGCGCGACCAGGCTTCGCGAACACGCCGTCCGACCTCCTCGGCATCCAGGTCATAGGCGGGCCCGCGCAAGTTTCGCCGCTAATCCTGCCTTTGGAGAAGGCGCAGAAGCCGCACCGGATAGGAGCAGATGTTGGTGTAATTGATGTTGCGGTTGACGACGTAGCCGACGGTCTCATCGCTGACGCTCGCGCGCAATTCGTCAGCAGCACGGCAGACGTCAACGAACTCCGCATCGCGTGCGGCGAAGAGACGAATGATGTCAGACTCGGACAGCGCGTCGCCGCGCGCCGCGCGCGCGAGGAGCGGATCGAGCGAACGGATCCGCGCGATCGCGGGCGAAGGCGGCAGGGCCGGCCTTTCTGTCCCTGCGCCTGAGACCCAGCCCGTCTTCACGCGCGAAATTTTCACTGTCGCTTGCGCGCAGCACGGCCGTGCGCAACGCTGGATCGATCCAGCGCTCCGCTGCGCGGGCATAAGCCGGATAGAGCGGCAGGCGCGGGACGAGCGTGTAGCCGTTCTGCCGCACTTGCGCGGCTAGGTCGTCAATCTGCGGCCACGGCGCTTCCGGATTAACGAAGTCAGCAGTTACCGGCGATATACCGCCCCAGTCGTTGATGCCGGCGGCGAGCGCGTCCGCGATCAGGCCCGGCGCGAGATTGGGCGGGGTCTGCAGGCTCATTGTCGGGCCAAAAATGAGCCGTGCGACGGCGAGCGTCCACAACAGCTCGTCGTCCGCAACGTCCGGGCTCGCGGCCATCTTCGTTCCGGGCTTAGCGCGGAACGGCTGAATGATGATCTCCTGGATATGGCCGAACTCTTCGTGCAGCTCGCGTAGAGCAAGCAAGCTCTCGATGCGCTCACGCCGCGACTCGCCGATTCCGATCAGCAGTCCGCTGGTGAAGGGAATCCCGAGTTCTCCGGCGCTGACGAATGCTGCCGAGGCGCACGGCGGGAGTTTGTCGGGCGAACCGAAATGCACGCCTCCGCGCTGACACAGCCGCTCGGAAGAGGATTCAAGCATCAGTCCCATCGACGCGCAAACGGGCCGCAGTCTTTCGAGATCTACGGCGGCTCATCACGCCAGGATTGAGATGTGGCAGCAGCGCAGTTTCCTTCAGCACCAGCGCCGCCACGGCCCGCAGATACTCGAGCGTGGTTTCGTGACCGAGGGCGGCGAGGGCGGTGCGCGCCTGCGCGTAGCGCAGCTCCGGCTTGTCGCCGAGCGTGAACAGAGCCTCGGTGCAGCCGGCAGCTTCGCCGCGCCGCGCCACTTCGAGCACCTCCTCGGGCGTCATAAAGACGCGCTCGTTTTTGCGCGGCGGCCTGGCAAAGGTGCAGTAGTGGCAACTGTCCCGACACAGCTGCGTCAGCGGAATGAACACCTTGCGCGAATAAGTGATATGCGTTCCGAATTGTAAATCGCGCAGGCGTGCGGCGCGCGCCATCAGGTGCGCGTGTCGGTGTCGGTCGCGAGTTCCAGAGCTTCCCGCGCCGGATAAGGGCGATTCTTTTCTCAAGTTCTCATCGCGCCATCTCACTGCCGGCCCAGCGCTCGATTTCCGGCCCGAGCTGTTTTTGCGCTAGGCCGCTGCTCGTCGACGGGTTGGTTTCGGATCGCAGCGCCCCCAGATGGCCAGATACCAGAGCCGTGCCAGTACTTTCGCGGCGGTAGGTACTGGTAGCATCTTCTTGTTGCGGCTCTCTCGCGCGTACCAGACATAGGCGCTCTGCTCGACCGCCGCTGCCAGTGCTTCCGCGATGATGCGCGTTGAAACACCGTCAACCTCGGAAACATTAAAGTCGCGCTTCAGTGCCGAGACGAATCGATCGACGTGGCGCTGGCGCATCCACCACCACATGTCGCACACGCGCGTATCAACTGTCGTGGCTTCGATGAATGCACGCATGATGTCCCGATTTGCATAGTAATGGACCAGATACCCCTCATTTGACTCCACCAATGTCGCAAACGGGTCGGATCGGAAGTTTTGCGTGCGCGCCCGGCTCGCCTCGTAAAGCTCTTTGTGAATGTCGCCGATGAGGCTGAGGAACAGGTCATCCTTGTTCTCGAAATAACGGTAGAGCGCCCCGAGTGAGACCTTCGCCTCGGTCGCCACATCCCCCATCCGGAGTGCGACATAACCGTCGCGCTTAATCACACGGCGGGCCGCTCCGAGCAGGCGTTGGCGGGTCTTTCGACCCTTGGGGGTGATAGGGGTTGCGGACATTGCCCTGATAAACTTGGGTTTTCAGCTCCACTCTGCGAAGCCTGCGTCGCCTCGGAAAAGTGGGTCGGCTGCCAACTTAGCTCGCTTTGCGGCTCGGGCAAATAAAAAAAGTGATGTCACTTTCTTGACTTGGCCGGGCACTCGTGACTTGATGAACTCCACAAATCCTCCCGAGCTTGCGGATGGACCCGATCAGCACGGCAGATCCGACCGCTCCTGCCCTCACGGCCGACGATGCGCGCCGCCTGCAGACCTATCGCGAGGCCGGCTGGTGGCCGGGTGAACCGCTGCTTGCCCGGTACCTGCGGCTCAGCGCGCCACGCCTCGATCAGCTTGCCATTGCCGACAGTCGCGGCCGGCGGCTGACCCATCGTCAGCTACTCCGTGCCGCCGACAATTACGCGCGTGAACTCATCCACGCCGGCGTTGGACCGGGTGACGTCGTGCTGATGGCACTGCCGAACCGCATCGAATGGCAGGTGATGTTGCTCGCCATGTTCCGCAGCGATGCCGTCGCCGCGACCATCCCGGCCCGCATAGACGCCGCGAATTTGTTGCATGTCGCCGAACTCATCGGTGCCCGCGTGCTCGTGGTTCCCGAAGGCGAGGGAAGCGGCGGTCTCGATGACATTGCAGCCGAGGTCTCAGAGGGCTGCACCCACGCGATCCACGTAATCCTAGTGTCCGCGCAGGGCGAGCTTCGTCATCGCCCGGCACCAGGGAAGCCCGCACCAACGAAGCCGGGACATCGCAATCTCGACCACATCTGCTTCACCTCCAGCACGACCGGCAAACCGAAAGCCGTCATGCACAGTTGCGATACCCTCGCGGCGCTTAACCTCACCTTCAGCCAGCGCTTCGGGCTCAACTCGGACACGCCCATCTTCATGGCCTCGCCGCTGGGCCACAGCGTTGGCGCGTACCATGGATCGAGACTGTCGCTGTTTAATGCTTCGCCACTCGTCCTGCAGGAGCGCTGGGACCCAGAGACCGCCATCGCGTTGATCCGGGATTATGGCTGCGTGTTCACTGCCGCGGCGACGCCGTTCCTAGCCGACCTTGTCAACGCGCGGCGTCCAAACCAGGGCGATAAGCTCGCAACGCTGCGCTGGTTCCTCTGCGGCGGAGCCCAGGTTCCGCCGTCGCTGATGGATCGGGCCGGGGAGGAATTTCCGCAGACGCGGGTCACAGTGTTGTGGGGGATGACCGAAGGGGGGCTGACGACCTGTCATGCCGACTCGCCGCGAGAGAAATTTCGCTCGACCTGCGGTATTGGTTTGCCGGGGCTCGAACTGCACACAATCGACGAGCGGGGAGATGCGCAGTCCGCGGGCGTGGAAGGCGAACTGGTCATGCGGGGGCCGGGCGTTTTTTTCGGATATCTCGGCCAGTCCGAGCTTTATCGCTCGTTGCTGACGGACGACGGCTTTTTCCGTACCGGCGATCTGGCCACTGTCGATGAGGAGGGCTATGTCCGCATCACCGGTCGAGCCAAAGACCTCATCATCCGCGGCGGTGTAAATATTTCGCCGGTGCCCATTGAGGATGCGCTCAACTCGCATCCCAATATCGCCAGCGTCGCCGTCGTCGGCGCGCCAGACGCGCGCATGGGCGAATTGCTTTGCGCCATTATCGAGCCTCGCGGGCGGCACGTCGATATCGCCGAATTGCAGCAGTTCGTTCGCCAGTGCGGTCTGCCGAAATATCTGGCGCCCGAAGTCATCCATTTCATTGACGCCATGCCGCGTACGCCATCCGGGAAGATCCGCAAGGTCGACCTGCGATCCATGATCGCAGAGAAGGAGCGGCAGCACCCGTGAAGGCAAAGCTTGGCGATATTGTTGTGAACTACAGCGTCATGGGGGAGGGTCCGCCCGTGGTCTTCGTGCACGGTCTTGCCGAGGACCGATCGAGCTGGACGCATGTGCGAGACAAGCTATCGAACTATCGCACCTACGCTTACGATCTGCGCGGGCACGGCGAGACCAGCCTGGGCGTAGAGGACGGCAGCCTCGCGCAACTCGGCGGCGATCTCGTTCGTTTTCTCGAGATTGTGAGCGGGCCGGCGGTTTGCGTCGGCTATTCCCTCGGCGGCACGGTCGTGCTTTGGGCGGCGGCCGAGCGACCCGACCTCGTGCGGCGCGCGGTCGTAGCGGGGACTTCTAGTGTGGTGGGACGCCGCGCCGCCGAATTCTTCGATCAGCGCATACGGACACTCCTCACTGATCCCGCGGCCTTCGCCAAGGATTTGCGCAGCGACACGGCAGCCCAACTCATTGTGATGCCGGATCAGGTCGACGCCGTCACCGGGCGCCGCTTGGCGGCGGTCGGCACCGGCGGCGGTTACGTCAACGCGGCACGCGCCATGCAGCGTCTCGCGAGTGAGCCGCTGACGTCGCTCCTGCCACGCGTATCCTGCCGTGTCGATATCATCGGCGGCGAGAAGGATTCGTTTTGCCCGCCCAAGGCGGCCGCGCTTCTGATGAGTGAGCTGTCCGATGCCAGCTATCACGAGATTTCTGGCGCCGGTCATCTAATGAGCGTCGATAATCCCGGCGCTTACCTACACGCTATCAAACAATCGTTGGACAGGAGCTTCCAGGCATGAAGCGTTTTGGCATTTCGCGCGGCGTCAGCCCGCGCGAGTCGTTCACACAGGTCGGCGAAATCGCAAAGGAAGTCGAGGACCTCGGTTTCGATATGCTCTGGTTCATCGATCACCAACTGGGCATGAAGGACGTCTATGCGGCGATGACTATGGCCGCGTTGAACACCAAACGTATCGGAATCGGGTCGGCAGTTACCCAACTGCAGACCCGTCACCCCACGGTAACAGCCAACGCGACGACTGCCCTTGATGAAATCTCGAACGGCCGTGCCATTCTCGGTCTCGGCGCGGGCTGGGTGTCGGTCCACTCGATAGGCCTACAGCCGAACAAGACTGGTGAGATCCGCGAGGGTATCAAGCTGATCAGGCGGCTATTCGCCGGTGAGGTGATCGATTTCAATGGCGTCGAAGGCCAGCTCGCCACTGCGCGCCGGCAGATCCCTATTTATTTAGCAGTTTCCCAGCCACTGATGCTCCGGATGTGCGGCGAAGTCTGCGATGGCGCAATTCTCATGGGCGCGGCCGATCCTGATTTCTGCCAGTGGCAATTGCAGTTCATCTACGAGGGCCTGGAGAAGGCCAAACGCAGCCGCAAGGATATCGTCATCGATCTCATCGTCACCATGAGCATCGACGAGGACGAGCAGCAAGCGATCAGCGACGTGCGCGCCTGGGCGACGAGCCAAGCGGCGACGTTTGATGTCTGGAAGCAGATGCCGCCGGCCTGGGAGCGCTATCGCCCCCAATTCAAACAGGCAGCAGAGCAGTACCACTACAAAGAGCACCTCTCGTTGCATGCTGCGCACAAGCAGATCGTCAGCGACGAGTTTGTTCAGTCGGTCGCCGTCGCAGGTAGCCTGAAGTCTACCATCGCACGGCTAAAGACCGTCGCCGCGCTTGATATCGACCGCATCAGCTTTGCGCTCTTATCGGGAGGGCGCGTTCGTCGGCTACAGCAAATAGCGAAGGACGTGATCCCGGCGCTCGACAGCTGAAATCTTCGCAACGGTAGTATCCCAATCATGAGTGAACAAAAAGTCGCGTTCATTACTGCGGCCGCCGGCGCCGGCATCGGCGCTGCGATTGCCCAACAGCTTGCAGCTAACGGCATGGACGTCGTCGTCACCGACGCCCACGCCAAACGCTGCCGTGAATTCGCCGAGCGTCTGGCCACTGATCACGGCCGTCCCTTTCTGTCACTGCCGCTCGACGTTACCGACTACAATGCGGTCGGCCGCGCCATTCAGCGGGCGGTCGACCAATACGGTCGGCTCGACGTGCTGGTAAACAATGCCGGCTGGAGCAAGATCGAACCGGTCGCCGAAATGGCGCGCGAGACGTGGCTCAAATGCATCGACGTCGATCTCAATGGAACATTCAACTGCATGCGGCATGCGCTGCCGCACATGATCGCGCGCCAGAGCGGATCGATCGTCAACATATCGTCCATCGCAGGCTGGGAGCCGACTACCGAACACGGCGCGGCCTATTCCGCGGCCAAGGCGGGCGTGATGGCGCTCACGCGCGTGGCGGCCGCCGAGAACGGTCGCCATGGGATCCGCGTCAATGCTGTGGCGCCCGGTCTCATCTACAACGAATTCCTTCGTCGCATTTATCCTGACGAATTCTTTAGCGGCTATGCACAAAAGCGCTCCTGGGTCGGCCGCATCGGCACTCCGCAGGACGTCGCCGATCTCGTCGCATTTTTGGTCAGCGACAAAGCCGGATACATCACCGGCGAATGTTACGGCATCAGTGGCGGAGTTTTCCCGCATGCCTGATCCGCGCGCCGGTCACCCGCTTTATTTGTCTATCGCTGCGCTGCGTGCATCGTATGCGAAAGGTGAGCTGTCGCCGGAAACCGTGCTGCATGAATCGCTTGAGCGTCTGAGCGCGTTCAATCCGCGCCTGCATGCCTTTCTTTGCACTCTGGAACATGGCGCCACGGCGCAGGCGCGAGCGGCGGCGCGCGCGTATCGCGAGGGTACGGCGGGACCTCTCGCCGGCATTCCACTTTCGATCAAGGACACCTTTGACATTGGGGGCGCCGTTTCAACGCGCGGCTCGTTGGTCTATCGCGACTATGTCGCGCAAGCGGATTCCGGCGCGGTGCGCCGCCTGCGCGCGGCGGGCGCCGTGTTCGTCGGCAAAACCAACACGGCCGAGTTCGGCCAATCCGCGACCACTGACAACAGGCTCGGAGAGGACGCGCGCAATCCGTGGAATCTCAATTGCACGCCAGGCGGCTCGACCGGTGGCGGCGCGGCTTCGGTCGCGGCTGGTATCGTGACCGCCGCGCTCGGCGCCGATGGTGGCGGCTCGTTGCGAATTCCGGCGGCCTTCACCGGAATTATCGGCTTCAAGCCGACCTTCGGCCTATGCTTTGACGAGGGCGGCTTCCCGGCGATGAGCGAGTTCTGCTGCCCCGGACCTCTCGTCTGGCGAATTGCGGATGCGCGCACCATTGTTTCGATCCTTGCTCAGCGCGCCTATGTGCGGGCGACGCCGAAACAGTCGCTGCGGGTGGCATGGTGCGTCCGTCCCCAGGGGCGTCCGGTTGATCTCGCTCTTGCCGCGGTCACGAGCGCTGCGGTTCGCAAACTCGCCGATCTCGGTCATTATGTCGAAGAGGCCGAGCTACCAATCGACGGCTGGAACGACATATTCGGGCCATTGGTGCTAGAGGAGGAAGGCCGGTTGCGCGGCCATCTCTTGGCATCGCATCGCGATCAGTTGAGCGATTACGAGCGAACTTCACTGGAAGCGGCCACGAATCTCAAAAGCGAGGATATCGCCGCAGCACGCAACCGACTTGGGCCATTCCGGCAGCGCATAGACGATTTCTTCGCGGAATGGGACCTGATAGTCACGCCGACGACCGCGGTGCCTTCGTTCCGGATCGGCGAACGGCCGCAACACATCGCCGGCGAGCCCGTGGATACCCTCTGGGGCGCGTTCCCGTTCACCGCGCCCTTCAACGTCGCCGGCACGCCGGCGGCCAGCATTCCGTGCGGACTCGCCGGTGGTTTGCCGATCGGACTTCAACTCATTTGCGCGCGCGGGCGCGATGGCGCGCTCCTCGATATCGCTGAGGACCTCGATGAGGCGCTGGCCTTCGATGCCGCCCCGGTGATCGCTAGCTTTCGCGAACAGCGCGAGCCGGAGACCGTCCCATGACCGCGGTACTGTCGCGTGACATTGCCGGCGGCGTCTTGACGTTGACTCTTAACCGGCCCGCCCGCCGCAACGCCTTGTCGCGCCAACTGCTAAGTGATTTGCGCGTCTCGCTGACGGACGCCACAACGGACAATATGCGCGCCGTGGTTCTCACCGGTGCGGACGCCTGTTTCAGCGCGGGCGCCGATATTTCCGAGCTTACCGGCACAACTGAGGATCTCGCCTTTGACGACAGGATGAGTGAGGTCGTCAGTGCTCTACGTAAAGGCCCGTTCGTGGCTATCGCGGCGATCGAGGGTCCGTGCATCGGCGCAGGATTCGATCTGGCGTGCGCTTGCGATGCCCGTGTTGCCGCGTCCTCGGCCTTCTTCGAATTGCCGTCGGTCCGCCTCGGCCTGCTCTACAATCAGTTCTCCATCGCCCGCATACAGCGGATTTTGCCGGCAGCGACTGTGCGACGCCTCCTGCTTTTGGGCGAACGCGTCGGCGGCGCTGAAGCCGTCGCCGCCGGGATCGCGACGCATGGAGTCCTGAACGGGAGAACGGTAGCGGTGGCAATGGAACTCGCGGAGCGGCTGATCATCAATCCGCGCGCCCTGATCGAGACGAAGCGCTTGCTCACTGCGCTCGAAGACGGTGCGGCCGATCTCTCTTCCTGGCAGGCAGTAAGGCAGGAACTGCTCGACTCATCGGAACGGCAGGCCGCGCTCGCGGCCGCGAAGTCACATCTTTGTCTTTAAATCCACAGGCGAGGGACCAGAGGTCGTGCATCTGAAGGAACTTACCGGCTACGACCTGGGATCGCAGGGCGCGACCTATACCGCGCGCGACGCAATCCTCTACGCTCTCGCCGTCGGCGCCCCAGCGACCCAACTCGATCTCGTCTACGAGCGCGATCTGCACGTGCTGCCAACCTATGCCTGTGTGCTTGGGCTGTGGGCGGTGGAGGCGGCGGGCGCGCTCGGTGCCTATGACCGACAGCGCTCGCTGCATGCGTCGCAAACTCTGACCTTGCACCGTCCGATGCCCCGCGAGGGGCGGATTGAGATGCGCGGCAAGGTCACAGCCGTGTGGGATAAGGGGAAGGCGACCATCGTCGAGATTGCGGTGGAGTCTGACATCTTCAATGCCGACTACACCGTGTTCCTGCCCGGCATCGGCAACTGGGGTGGCGCGCCGGGCCCGGGCGCAGCCGCCACGCCGGTCGCAGCGGCTGCTACGCCGTCGCGCGCGTCCTATACGACCTCGCCCGAGCAGGCCGTGCTTTACCGGCTCACCGGCGATCTGCACCCGATTCACATCGATCCGGTTGTGGCTAAGGCTAATGGTTTCGACCGTCCGATCCTGCACGGGTTGTGCACGCTTGGCATCGCTGCCCGGCTCATCGCCGGGGCTGCCAGCGCGCATCCTTGGAATCTAAAATCGCTCAGTGCGCGGCTTAGCGCGCCAGTGATGCCCGGGGAAACCGTCGCCGTGAGCGCGCATGGTTCAAAAGACGCGCTTTGGTTCGAAGCCAATACCGCCGAGCGCATAGTGCTCAAGAGCGGGCAGGCCGCGTTCGGCTAACGAAATTGCGACGAGCGCTACAATCGAGAAGAACGGACATCAGGAGAGGAGAGCAAGTATGCAGAGGAAAGTGTTGATCTTGGCCGCGGTGTCGCTGGCGCTCGGATTATCGAACGCCTCGGCCCAGCAAAATCCGGTTCGCGTCGGCGAAATCTCGCCGTATTCAGCGCTGCCTCAGGGAACGGAAGGCTACAAGAAAGGATGGGAGCTTGCGCTCGAGCAGCTCAATGCCGCCGGCGGCGTCATCGGTGGCCGAAAGCTGGAGATCATTTCCCGCGATTCAGCCGGAAAGCCCGATGTCGCGACACGCGCGGCACAGGAACTGTTGACCAACGAGAAGGTCGATCTGCTGACTGGCACGCTGTTTTCCCACATCGGCGTAGCGATGGCTGATTTCGCCGCGAACAACAAGACGTTCTTCTTGGCAACGCAACCGTTGACCGACGCAATCATCTGGCAGAAGGGCAACCGCTATACTTTCCGCCTACGCACGAGCACCTATACCCTCGCGCATGTCCTGGTCGATCAGGCCGCCGCGCTTCCGGCCAAGCGCTGGGCGACGATCGCGCCCAATTACGAATACGGGCAGTCAGCAGTTGCGAGCTTCAAGGAGGCGCTTAAGGCCAAGCGCCCCGACGTCGAGTTCGTAGCCGAACAGTGGCCGGCCTTGGGTAAGCTAGAGGCAGGGGCGACGGTGCAGGCATTGCTCGCTGCCAAGCCGGAGGCGATCTTCAACGTCACCTTCGGTGCCGATCTCGCCCGCTTCGTCCGCGAAGGCAATTTGCGCGGGCTCTTCCACGGCCGCGCTGTGGTCAGCCTTCTGACCGGCGAACCCGAATATCTCGATCCGCTGAAGGACGAAGCGCCGAAAGGCTGGGTGGTGACCGGCTATCCTTGGTACGACATTAAGGACCCGGCACATGTAAAGTTCATAAAGGACTACCATGAGAAATATAAAGAGGATCCAAAGCTCGGTTCGCTGATTGGCTACATCAACGTCCAGGCGCTCGCTGCAATCCTCGACAAAGCCAAAAGCACAGATCCTGAGAAATTGATCGCGGCGGCGAGCGGCTTGACATTCCAGAGCGTAATCGGGCCGATCACATTCCGCGCCATCGACCATCAATCGACCATGGGTACCTGGGTCGGTAAGCTAGATGTGCAGAACGGCAAAGGCGTGATGGTCGACTGGCACTTTGCCGACGGCAAGGATTTTCAGCCCCCAGATTCGCTGGTGAAGAAGCTTCGTCCGGCGGCGGCGATGGAATAGGGACGAAGAAGTCGCGCCGTCCCGGACCGGACGGCGCCTCTGCTCAACCCTCGGACGCAAGCGGTGTACGATCTTTCGCAACTTTTGGCGCAGTTCCTCAGCGGCCTGTCGTTCTCGTCGACGCTGTTTCTCGTCGCCGCGGGACTATCGCTGATCTTCGGCGTCACCCGCATCATAAATTTTGCGCACGGCTCGTTCTACATGGTAGGCGCGTATCTCGCCTGCACGCTGACGGCTAGTTTTGCTAAGACGCCGCTCGGATTCTGGAGCGGGATTCTGCTTTCTGCCGTTGCCGTAGGCGCACTCGGCATCGTCATGGAAGTGCTCATCCTCCGCCGCATCTACCGCGCACCGGAGCTGTTTCAGATTCTGGCGACGTTCGGTGTCATTCTGATCGTAGAGAATGCGGTGCAGATCATCTGGGGTCCGGAGGAGATTTTCGCTTCGCGCGCCCCCGGCTTGCGCGGAGTGGTCAACATCGCTGGCCAAGCGTTTCCGCAATACGACCTCGCTTTGGTCGTGATCGGCCCGCTCGTTCTCGCTCTCATTTGGCTGCTGGTACACAAGACACGTTGGGGCATTCTGGTGCGCGCCGCCACAGCAGACCGCGAAATGGCGGCCTCGCTCGGCATCAATCAAAGTCTGTTATTCACATCCGTCGTGTTCTTCGGCTGTGCGCTAGCCGGATTTGCTGGCGCGCTGCAAATACCTCGCGATACCGCCAATCTGCAAATGGACCTCAACATCATTACCGAGGCTTTCGTGGTGGTGGTGATCGGCGGCTTGGACAGTGTGATCGGCGCCTTCCTTGCCGCGCTACTGATCGGCCAGGCGCATGCCTTCGGCATCCTCGTCTTCCCGTCCCTTACACTGGTGATCACCTTTCTGCTCATGGCCGTGGTGCTGATCGCGCGCCCGTTTGGATTCCTTGGCCGCCCTGGCAAGGAGCCGCATGGAAGCGGCAGGGGAATTGAGCCATTGCGGGAAGCCGGAGTTAGCGTTCATCTCATCGCCGCCGCAATCTTCCTGGTGCTTCTTGTCGCGCCTGCGTTTACCAACCGATACGCCCAGGTGATCCTGTCGGAAATCTTCATGTTGGCGCTGTTTGCCGGCAGCTTGCATTTCCTGATGTCATTCGGAGGTATGGTCTCCTTCGGACATGCCGCGTTCTTTGGACTTGGCGCCTACGCGGCGGCGATCGCGGCAACACGGTTCGGCTTACCAATGAGTGGCGCGCTTAGCGCTAGCGTGCTCGTCGCGGCGATCGCCGGTGCGGTGATCGGCTGGTTCTGTACACGGCTCTCAGGCGTTTATCTTGCGTTTCTTACGCTTGCCTTCGCGCAAATCTTGTGGTCGACGAGCGTGCAATGGACTGCGTTTACTGGCGGCGACAATGGGATTCTCGGCTTGCGGCGGCCATCCTGGATATCGAACCCCCTCGGTTATTATTATTTCGCGCTGATCGTCTCGACTGCCGCGCTGTTGGTTCTGCGACGCCTGGCGTTCGCGCCATTGGGCTATACGCTGCGCGCCGCGCGCGACTCGCCGATGCGCGCGCAGGCTGCTGGCGTCAACGTGCGATACCACCGCTGGGTTGCCTTCGCTATTTCCGGCTTGTTCGCTGGCCTTTCCGGCGGCCTCATCGCTTTCCAGCGTGGTCAGGTCTTCCCGAACGACCTATCGATCTCAACCTCGGTCGACGCGCTGGTGATGGTGCTGCTCGGCGGACTTCAGACGGTGACCGGTCCTGTCATCGGTGCCGCCGCCTATCATTTGCTGCAGACGCAGCTCATTTTGCACTTCGAACAAATCTGGCGCCTCGTGCTTGGCATCGTCATCGTCGTCCTGGTCGTGGTCTTTCCCAATGGCATCGCCGGCGGAATCAAACAGTTCATCGCAGCCGGTTCACTCTTGCGGAAGAGGCCGGCGTGAGCGCGCTTCGGGTGTCGCACATCTCGAAATCCTACGGCGGCGTGCAGGCCGTCAATGACGTCAGTTTCGAAATCGAGCGTGGGCAGGTCATCGCATTGATCGGCCCGAATGGGGCCGGCAAGTCGACCTGCTTCAATATTCTCAACGGCCAGGTGCGACCCGATTCCGGATCGGTCTGGTTCATGCACACCGAGATCACCGGCCGCAGACCGCGCGAGATCTGGAAGCTCGGCGTCGGCCGCACCTTCCAAATTCCGGAAATTTACGGTTCGATGACGGTGCGCGAAAACGTGCAGATGATCCTATTGTCGAAGCACCGGCGGCTGTTTGATCCTTTCGGGCGGGTGAGCCGGCTCTATCGCGAGGACGCCACGGCGCTGCTCGATCGTGTGGGCATGGCCGAGCAGGCTGAGCGACCTGCGAATGTGCTCGCCTATGGCGACGTCAAGCGACTAGAGCTGGCGATGGCGATAGCTAACGATCCAATCCTGCTGCTCATGGATGAGCCCACGGCTGGCATGGCGCCGCAGGAACGAAATCGGCTGATGGCACTAATCGCTGAACTTGTCCGCGAGCGCAATCTCGCCGTGCTCTTCACCGAGCACAGCATGGACGTTGTCTTCTCTTATGCCGATAACATCCTCGTGCTCTCTCGGGGGACGATCATCGCAGCTGGCAGCCCGGCGGCGGTGCGCGACGATCGCGAAGTGCAAGAGGTCTATCTCGGTAGCGCTGCCTTCCTCGACGTCGGGGATCGCGAGACGGCATGAGCGAGCCGCTTCTCACGGGTGGAGAATCTCAGCGCTTATTACGGGCGCGCGCAGATTCTGTTCGACGTGACATTGAACGTTGGGAGGGGCGAGGTGGTCGCGCTCATGGGCCGAAACGGCGCCGGGAAATCGACGACTTTCAAGGCGCTGATGGGTCATCTCGATCGCGCGCCCGGTCGCATCGAATTTCTTGGCACGGACATCGCCGGGATGGCGACGCACCGCATCGCGCGGCTAGGTCTCGGTTATGTGCCGGAGGACCGCCGCGTCTTCGGCGAACTGACTGTCACTGAAAATCTTTTGGTCGGTAAGCGTGCCAAACGCCCCGAGTTGCCCGAATGGACGCCGGAGGCGCTTTTCGAGGTGTTTCCCAATCTGCGCGAGATGCGCAACCGACCAGCGGCGCGGATGAGCGGCGGCGAGCAACAAATGCTCACGGTCGCGCGCACGTTGATGGGCAATCCGCAGGTGGTGCTACTCGATGAGCCGTCCGAAGGTGTGTCCCCGGTAATCGTCGACGCGATGGTGCGCATGATCCGGCAGATCAAGAAGCTCGGAGTCTCCATACTTCTCTCCGAGCAGAACTTGTACTTTGCAGAAGCAGTCAGCGACCGCGGCTATGTCATCGAGAAAGGCCACATACGCTTTGCCGGCACAATGCGCAAGCTCGCGGAAAACACAACCATGCGCCGCGACTACCTAACCATGTAGGGCTATCGTTTTGCGGCTGGCATAAGGCGGCATTCGGCCCCGTCTCGGATCAGTCGCAGGAGGTGACTGCGAAGCTATCGGGCAAACTCCCTGGCCGCGAGCGCCAGAAGGCGCTGTGCGGTTTCGCTTGGCGGCCTAGAGGATACCCGTCCGCTATATGCGGCGAGGTGCGCGACCGCTTAGTCCGCTATTCGGCCGCTAAGGGCGCAATAACGGACATCGCGCGATCACGCGGCATTGGTCGCTTATGACCCTCTTCCGACGTACGGGTCGGAAAATTGCTGCTATGCAACCACCTGTGGATCGGCGCCTGAATTTTCGAAGCCGATTTGCAGATTTACCGTTTGAAAACATGGCGGCACCAAGCTGGAATACCAATCATTGGTGCCGCGGGCAGAAGCTCCTTAGGACCCCTTTGCCTTGAGCGACGAGAATAGTTCGTAGGCCTCTTTTGGCGTTGCCTTGCTGTGCACGACCGCGTTGATGGCCGTGATCATCGCCTGTGGGGCTTCCGACTGGAATATATTGCGTCCCATATCGACGCCGGCGGCGCCCTGTTGCACGGCGTTGTAGGCCATGGTGAGCGCGTCGAGTTCGGGAAGCTTCTTACCGCCAGCCATCACGATGGGCACCGGGCATGAGGCGGTCACGGTGTCGAAGCCTTCTGCGACGTAGTAGGTCTTGACGTATTGGGCCCCGAGCTCGGCAATGATGCGGCAGGCAAGACGAAAATATTTGGCGTCGCGCACCATGTTCTTACCAACCGCGGTGACGCCCAAGACGGGGATGCCGGCGCGCAGCCCGGCATCGACGAGCTTGGTCATGTTGTGCACCGAGCGCGTCTCGAACTCGCCACCAATGAACACTTGGATGGCGACGCTGGCGGCGTTCAAGCGTACCGCATCGTCCATGTCCAGAGCGATTTGTTCGTTGGAGAGCTCTTCGCGCAAAATGCTGGGTCCGCCGCTCGCGCGCAGAACGATCGGCTTGGTCGAATCCGCCGGTACCAGCGAGCGCAGAATGCCACGGGTACAGAACAGGGCGTCGCAGGATGGCAACAGCGGCATAATGGAAAGATCAATGCGCTCAAGCCCGGTCGTGGGACCCTGGAAATAGCCGTGATCGACCGCCAGCATCACCGTGCGGCCGGTTGCCGTATTGAAGATCCGCGCGAGGCGGTTCTTCATCCCCCAATCAAGCTGATGAGAGCCCTTAAGAAAAAACCCCGGCGTTTGTTGCGGCTGTTCGACCGCATATCGCTCCCCCTGCTTGTCGACTTCCGGCATGATGCTCCTCGTTTCTCCCGTTTTCCGATCGCGCCGCGCGATCGGGTTGGACTTCTTAAGCAATCTCAACCTTGCATTCATATCGCCTTGCGGGCTTGCGAAAAGCCGCGCTGGCGAAGAGACCGGGCAGTGTGTAGCGGAGCGCCGCCCAGCGCGTTCTGATGGAAGCAGCCGCTGCTAGCCGCTGCCGAGCGTGCGCTCCATGGCGCCGAGCATCACGACTGCGGATGCGGCACCGGGGTCCAGATGGCCGATCGCGCGCGTTCCCAGCCGCGACGCCCGGCCCTTTGCGGCCGTCATCGTCCTGGTCGCCTCGGCGCCTGATTGGGCTGCAATCAGGGCAGCGGCGAGACATTCCGGAAGGTCGCGGCCCGCGAGCCGCGCCGCTTCCGCCGCTTCCGCCGCCGGCAGCCAAGCGTCGATCATTGTTTTGTCGCCGCGATCCGCCTTGCCGCGATCGCGAATGCCCTGGGCCATGGCGACGATCATGCCCACCATGGCGTCGCGATCGAGTGTGGTGCGGCCCTTTATCGCGGCGGCTGCGCGAAGGAAGGCGCTGGCGTAGAGCGGCCCGGAAGTGGCGCCCACAGCGCTGAGGAAGGCTTTGGCGGACGCAGCCAGTACGATGGCCGGCTCGACGTGACCGGCGTCGAGGCGCGACAGCGCCTCGTTGACAGCGGCGAATCCAATCGACATCGTCACGCCATGGTCGGCATCGCCGATGGCGCCGTCGAGCTCGGATAGGTGTTCCTTCTCGGCGTCGACGGCGCTACCGATGGCGGCAAACATTGCGATGAGATCCGCACTTCTTATCTCGGTCATTCGGCGGCTCGCATAGCAGGCTGGTAGTCCAATAAAGCGCTCGGCTCACGGCACGCGGAACATTGCGCAGTCGCAGGGATGATCGAGAAGCTCGTTGAGTTCGCTGTCGAGCAGCATCAGCGAAATTGAAGCGCCAGCCATTTCGAGCGAAGTACAATAGTGGCCTACCAGCGTCTTGTGGATGGCGATACCGTTGCTGCCGAGACGCTGGTGCACGCGGCGGCTCATCAGGTAAAGCTCCATCAAGGACGTCGAGCCGAGCGAGTTGACGAGGACGGCGACCCTGTCGCCGCGCGACGCTGGCATCTCGTCCAGGATCCGGTCCAGCATTAGGTCGGTGACCGAGTCCGCGGATTTAAGCGCCCCGCGCGTGATGCCCGGCTCGCCGTGGATGCCGAGGCCGATTTCCATGTCGTCAGGCCCGATGTCGAAATTGGGTTTCAACGTCTGCGGCAGCGAGCATGGAGCGAGCGCCACTCCCATTGTATAGGTGTGAGCGTTGGCCTTGCGGGCGGCGCGCTCGCATTCGTCCAAGGGCCACATTTTGTCGCAGGCGGCGCCGGCGGCCTTGAAGATGAAGACATTGCCGGCGACGCCGCGCCGGTCAGCGCGGCGGTCGCGCGGTGCGGAGGCGACATCGTCGGTGGTAAGCACGGTGCGTACCTCGATGGCGTCTGCAGCGGCGAGCTCGGCCGCCATATCAAAGTTCATGACGTCGCCCGCGTAATTGCCGTACATGAACAGGACGCCGTTGCCGCCATCCACGGCCTTGGCGCATTCATAGATCGGATCCGGTGGCGGTGAGGCAAAGACGTTACCTATCGCGGCGGCGTCCGCTAGCCCCTCGCCGACGAAGCCTACAAAGGTGGGTTCGTGACCCGAACCGCCGCCGATGACGAGCCCGACTTTGCCCCGGCGCGGCCCTTGGCGCGCCACTACGGCACGGGTATTGCCCGGCAGCTGGCGAAGGTGATTGGGATGCGCCGCAACGATTTCCCTCGAGCATTTCCTCAATGATGTATTTGGGATCGTTGATAAGCTTTTTCGTTTTCACCAGCACCGCCCTGCCGTTGACATCTATATTAGCCTTGTTCTTAACTCTGCCGCAAAATCAATTGGCCCAGTAGCCCCACCTGGGAAAATTCGCTGCGTGGCGATGCTCACCCGGTCGATGATCGGCGGCTGCGCGTGGGAGCTTGCGTAAGGAGGAAGTCATGGCGACTCCGCATAATGGCGACACGTTCCTGAGCGTTCCGCGGCGCACTGTGCTGCGCGGTGCCGCGGCACTAGGACTCTCAGGAGTTGTGGGCGCGCCTTTTATCAATCGGCTGAAGGCCAAGGAAGAGCATCCGCTTGCCGGGCAGAAAGTGTCCATGAACATTCTCGGCATTGCCGGATGGCTGCCGTCGTCGCTCGGTGTCAAGATGTCGCCGCTGTTTGCCGACTACGTGAAGGACCGCTACGGCTACGACGTGGCGTTCGGCTTCGCCGAGGCGCCGTTCTCCGATCTGTTCCAGAAGGCGGCCACATCGCTCGCGACCAGAAGCCAGGAATACAACATCATCATCTCTGACTCGCAGTGGCTTGGTGCGCTCGCCAAGGCGGGTTGGATTCTCAAGCTCAATGATGTGATCGCGAAGAACAAGGATCTGGATGTCGAATGGTATTCAAAGACGATCACTGACGCGTACCAGATCTATCCCGACGGCTCCGACCAGAAATGGGGCTTCCCGCAAGAGGGCGACACCTACGCTCTCTATGTGCGCAAGGACATGCTCGACGATCCGAAGGAGCAGCAAGCCTTTCAGGCCAAGTACAACGCAAAGCTGCCGCAGACCTTCGAGGACTTCGAGAATCTCACTATGGATGAGTTCGAGAAGGTCGCCGACTTTTTCACGCGGCCCGACAAGCAGCTGTGGGGCACGGCGATGCAGTACAGCCGCGTCTATGACTTCATCACCTGCAACGTCTACAACTTCATGTTCAGCATGGGCGGCGACATTTGGGATCCTAAGACCGGGCAGGTCGAGGGGATCCTGAACTCGGACGTCAACGCCAAAGCGCTGGAGCAGTGCAAACACTGGCTTAAGTACCAGCCGCCGGGTGCGCTGAACTATGGTATTGCCGAGGAGATTGACGTCTTCACCCAGGACAAGGTCTTCTCCTGCTTCAACTGGGCCGCCGTCGGCCTTGCCATGATCACTCCGAAAAACAAGGATAAGGTCATGGTGGTCCCGCCGCCAAAGATGGGGCAAGGTGCGTCCGCAAAGCGTGTCTACACAATCGGCGGACAGCCCTGGGTGATCAACGCCTTCAATGACTCGAAGAAGATGCGGGTCGCCATCGATTTCATGAAGTGGTGGTATTTGCCGCAGACCACGCTGGAATATGCAAGGCGCGGCGGTAACCCCTGTGACAAGGTGACTCTGTCTAGAGCCGACTTTGACAAGATCAATCCATGGAATCGCGCCTACAAGTACATGATGGAACCGGGACGCTCGCGGGACTTCTGGCACGACCCGAAATATTCGGAGATGCTGTCGGTGCAACAGGAGGGGTTCACGTCGTACGCTTCGGGCCAAACCAAGAGCGCCCAACAGGCCCTCGACTATATCGCGTGCGGGCAGCAGCAGATTCTCTTCAATGAGGGAACCGCCAAGACTTCCCCATCGGGCAAGTGCGCCTCAGTCTCGCTCTGACCGCACCGACGACGACTGCGACGCGCGTCTTTTTCCGCGGGTCGCGCCTTTAAGGCAGTCCTGCTTGGCCGGAGCGGGGCCGCGCTGTGAAATTCGAACGTCACTCCGTTGTCGTCCCCGGGAAAAGCTCCCCGCTCTGAGCTGCCCGCGCGTGTTCGGCCACGCGCGGGCAAGCTGCGGAAAACAACGCGACCGGATTGACAAGGGCGATGAGTAAATCCCGGACCGGCGGCATGTGGCGGCTCGGTTGGCCGAGCCAATTCGGTATGAACAGCATGTCGGTAGGAACGCTGTTCGAGGGCCTCGCCGTCGACCGCGGCGTACTTGTAGTCTCGCTGCTCACCCCAGTGCTGACGTTCTTCTTCGTATTCAACACTATTCCGACGCTGTGGCTGCTCGGCCTGTCGTTCTACGACTACTCGTTGACCAGCGGCACGCCGCCGCACTTCATTGGCTTCCGCAATTTCATCCAGATTTTCAATAACCGGAACGGCATTTGGGCGGACCTTGCGCGAACCTTCATGTTCGTCGGACTTGGTGTCAGCACCCAAACCATCCTCGGCGTGCTGCTCGGGTTCCTATTTTGGGGATCGAAGAAAATGCCTGGCCGGCGCGTCGCCCTGACCATGCTGTTCATGCCAATGGTGCTGACGCCGGTGGCTGCCGGGACCTTCTTTCGTTTCATCTACGATCCGGACTTCGGGGTGCTCAATGCCGTTTTGCACGGATTGTTCGGCGCACGCCCCATTGCCTTCCTGGCCGACCCGGCCACCGCCTATTGGGCGGTGCTGGCAGTCGATTGCTGGATGTGGACGCCTTTCATGGCGCTGATGACGCTCGCGGCGCTTGGCGCCGTCCCCAAGGCCCAGCTCGAGGCCGCCGAGGTCGACCGCGTCTCCTGGTTTGGGCGGTTGCGGCTCGTGATCTGGCATTATGGAAAGTTCATTCTGATCCTCGGCGTGTTGCTGCGCACGATCGATAGTTTCAAGACGCTCGATCTGATCATACCAATGACCCAGGGCGGTCCCGGCCAGCAGACGCGCCTAGTGGCGATCGAGCTGAATCGACAGGCGTTCGAGAGTTTCAATATGGGTTGGTCGTCCGCCTATTCGGTCTTGCTGCTGCTCATCTCGATTGCGATGACATCGATCTTCATTTTCGTACTCAATGTGCGGCGGAGGCGCGCATGAGCGTAGCCAGACCTCGCGACTACGCTTACTACGCGGCTTTGTGGCTGGTATCACTGCTCTTTGCTGCGCCCGTCGCCTGGATCGTGCTATCATCGTTCAAGACGCGCAGCGAGATGCTGGCGGTACCGCCCAAGCTCATCTTTTGGCCGACGGTCGCCAACTACATCGATTTGTTCCGTCGCAACGAGCTGCTTCTGCAAATCTTCAATTCGGTCGTGCTGTCGCTCGGCGCCGTCATTATTGCGGTGCTCGTCTCGTTCTTGGCGGCGTTCTGCTTCTCGCGCTTTAAGCCGCGCGGCACTAACTTCCTGATGTTCCTGCTGCTCTCCATCCGCATGCTTCCGGGGCCGGCTGTAATCCTTCCGGTGTATCTGATGTATGCAGCATTCGGCTGGAAGGACAGTCACCTGTGGCTGATCCTGTTTTACGCCATGTTCTCGATCCCATTTTCGGTGTGGATCCTTAAGGGCTTCGTCGACGGAGTGTCGGTACGCTACGATGAGACGGGATTGGTCAACGGCGGGTCGTGGCTGCATATAATCTTCAAAGTTGTTCTGCCGCAGGTGAAACCGGGATTGATCGCCGCATTTATCTTCAATCTCATTTTTGTTTGGAACGAGTACCTATTCAATTTCATTATTGGCGGCGTAACAACGCAGAACATTCCCTACGCGCTGGCGGCCGGCACTTATTCAGAAGGAGGACTGGACTGGGCCTTTATCTCCTCGCTTACGACGATCTACATCATCCCGCCGGTTATCTTCATCTATGTGTTTCAGAAGTATTTGCTGGTCGGGATGACGTTCGGCACGGTTCGCGGAGAGGTCTGAGATGGGCAAGACACGTTCGTTCGCGGAGCGAACCGAGCCGGTGTTGATCTTGGGCATGATCCTCTCGATCGTACTGATTACCCAGCGCTACAGCATCGACCTTTACCGCTGGGGGCTGGGGGTACTGGTGGCCTCGACCATCTTGGAGATCGCGGTCGGCAACTTGCCGAAAGAGACCTCCTTCGGCCGCAGCATCATGATGATCTTCGTCATCCTCGGTATCTTCGTCGCCATTTTCGCGCTCGGCGTTTTGCTGGTGCCGATGCTTTCGCAGCTAGGTCGGTGATGTCGGCCGCCGCTTTCCGCTCCTTGTCCAAGTTCTACCGAGG
Organism: uncultured Alphaproteobacteria bacterium; assembly: GCA_963835195.1. Lineage (GTDB taxonomy): Bacteria > Pseudomonadota > Alphaproteobacteria > Rhizobiales > Xanthobacteraceae > BOG-931. The sequence continues at coordinate 25,193 of CAWIEY010000019.1, read as the reverse complement.
CCGCGCCGCCCTGGACCATTTTGATCTTGCAGTCGAGCCGGAAAGCCTGACGGTGATCTGTGGCCCGCCGGGATCGGGAAAGTCGGTCCTGTTCAGGCTGCTCGTCGGTCTCGAAGCACCCAACTCCGGAACCATCGCGATCGACGGCCGCGACATTACCGCGCTGAAGGCGGCACAGCGCCCGATCGGCTACGTGCCGCAGAGCTTTGCGCTCTATCCGCACCTGCGTGTGTTCGACAACATCGGCTATCCGCTCACGCTCGCTGGCGTGGCGAAGGGTGAAATCGCCCGCAGGGTCGACCGCGCGGCCGGCTTACTTTCCATCAGCCATCTCCTGAACAAGACACCAGACCAGCTTTCCGGCGGCGAGAAGCAGCGCACTGCGCTTGCCCGTGGTCTACTGAAGGAGGCCAAGCTGTTTGTTCTCGACGACCCGCTCGTCGAACTCGATTTCAAGCTGCGCGAACGCCTGATGGACGAACTCAAGAACTTGCGCCAGGAGCTGAAGGCGACCTTTCTGTATGCGACCACCAATTCGCTGGAAGCTCTGGTCATGGCGCAGCACCTGGTCGTCATCGACAGCGGGCGGGTGGTGCAGCAGGATGACGCGATCCGCGTCTATGATAACCCTCGCCATCTGCGCTCATTGGAATTGATTGGATTCCCGCGGGCCAACGTCCTGCGCGGCATCGCCTCCGGCGGTCGGATCAGCGCCAAGCCCCTCAAGTTCGCGATTGCGGGGCCAGTGCGCGACGGACCGATCATCGTCGGCTTCCGGCCTGAGGCGATCAAGGCAGCTACAGGGCGAGGCATTGAAGGAAATTGCCGGGTTCGGCTCGTTGAGAACCTCGGCGGAGAATATGTGGTCCATGTGGAAACGGAAGGCGAGACACTTATCATGAGCTTCCCCGTGGCCAGCGGCGCGGCGCCGCCGATTGACAGCGAGATCGCCTTCACTATTGATCCACAGGATCTCTTGCTCTTCGACCCCGCAGATTTGCGGCGCCTCATTCCAGGTTGTCGATAGCACCATTCGGAGCGACGCGTGGCCGAGATCGTGGTCGATCACGTGACGATGCGATACGGCTCGCTTGCCGCCGTTGATGACGTCCGTATTAACTTCGCCGACGGCGAGGTGGCCTGCCTGCTGGGGCCTTCCGGATGTGGAAAGACGACGTTGATGCGCGTGATCGCCGGTCTCGAGCACCCCACGACCGGCCGCATTCTTTTCGATGGACGGGACGTGACCTCAGTGCCGACGAGACGACGCGACATCGGCATGGTGTTCCAATACCCAGTCGTCTATCCAATCCTGTCAGTTGCCGAGAACATCTCGGTTCCGTTGAAGCACGACCGATCGCTTTCCGCAAAGGACCGGGAGCGGCGTATTGCGGAGGTGCTTGAACTTCTCGACATGCGCGAGCTTGGCGACGCCTTTGTCGAAGACCTCGACCCGGGCAGCCGACAAAAAGTCTCGATCGGCCGCGCCGTCGTCCGAAGATCCGACGTCATCCTGTTCGACGAGCCCACCACCAACGTCGAGGCCAATGCCAAGCTGCAGCTCATTCGCGCCGTAAAGAGGGTGGCGCAGCGCACGCATCAGACCATGGTGTATGTCACGCATGACCAGACGGAAGCGATGACGCTTGCGGATCGCATTGCGCTGATGCGCGACGGCAAACTCACTCAATACGGCTACCCCGACGCCCTCTACAACAACCCGACCACTGAATTCGGCGGCTGGTTTCTCGGCAACCCGGGCATGAACTTCGTGCCGGCCGAGATCGCCGGCAGCATGATCACGGCGCCGATTTTGGCAGAACCGCTAGCGGTTCCGGCGGCCCTGGCGCTAAACGCCAAACTCACCATCGGCATCCGCCCGGAGCACATCAGCATGAGCGTCAAACCGGGCGACCGAACGGTCGCGGGCCGGCTGTGCGAGCAGACGGTCGGCATTGCCGGCCGCTACTTGGCCCGAGTTGCGCTTGGAGACGTGATGGTCAAATTGAAAACGGACGGCAAACCGCCAGCGCCGATCGGGAGCACCGTCCATCTGTCGGTCGCCCGCGAGCACTTGGTCCTGTTCGCCGATGGTCAGCGCGTTGTCGGTTGATCGGGAAAAAAAGCCATGCGCTACGATGTGTCGGTAATCGGACTCTACATCCTCGACGTTCTGGGCCGGCCGGTTGCCCAGATACCCGAGGGCGGCAATGTGGAATTCATCGAGGAAATACGACTGACCGTTGCCGGCACCGCCGGCGGCACAGTCATTGACACCGCCAAGCTCGGCCTCAAGAGTCTTGCCGCTGGTGCCGTCGGCGACGACGAGAAGGGTGATTTCGTCATTGCCACGCTGGCGAAGTTCGGCGTCGACACCTCGGCTATGCAGCGGCTGTCCGGGGTGCCGACCTCCGCGACCATCCTTAACGTACGACCCAACGGAGAAAGACCCGCGCTGCATGTGCGCGGCGCCTCGGACCATTTCGATTTACCGCCCGCGATGTACGACCAGGTGTTCGATGCTCCGATTGTCCACCTCGGTGGAACTGGCCTTCTGCGCAAGCTGGACGGCGAGCCAAGTCGCACTCTCCTTGCCGAGGCAAAAAAGCGCGGCGCCACAGTGACGTTCGACCTGATCGCTGCGACGCCAGAGACGATTCACATCGTCGGCCCCTTACTCCCCCACATCGATTACTTCATGCCCTCGATCGAGGAGGCGCGCGACATGAGCGGGCGATCGACGCCGCACGACTGCGCCGCCTTTTATCTCGATCGCGGCGCAGCCTGCTGCGTTTTCACGCTTGGGGATCGGGGCGCCTATTTCGCTCGCCGTGACGGCAAGCGCCTTCAGGTGCCGGCTTACGACATCAAGGTTGTGGACACGACGGGCTGCGGGGACGCCTTCGATGCCGGCTTTATCACGGCGCTCCATCACAAGATGGACCCCGAAACCGCCGTGCGCTTCGCCCAGGCGGCTGCGGCGTTGGTCGCGACAGGGCTCGGCTCCGATGCCGGCATTACGTCATTCGATGACACCGTGAAGGCGATGAAGACGCTGCCGACGCGGGCGTAACGGGCGCCTGCAGCCTGAGGACGGCAAGCGCAAAACTTCGGCCCTATCGCTCAGCCTGAACTCAACCCCGATTGCGGAATCGCGCGTCCAGCGCCTCCAGTTTGGCCACCTTCGGCGCCGACCGGCCGCCTTGAAATTCGGTGTTCAGCCAGATGTCAGCCAACTTCTTCGCAACCTCCGGGTCGACAACACGCTGACCGAAGGTGATCACTTGCGCATTGTTGGAGGCCATGGCCCGCTCGGCGGTGTACGGATCCGTCACCGCGACCGAGCGGACGCCCGGTACCTTGTTCGCCGTGATCGCCATGCCGGCGCCGGTACCGCATACAAGTATAGCGCGGGGAAACTCGCCCCGGGCGACCGCCTCTGCCACTTTGACAGCAATGTCGGGGTAATCGACCGGCGTTGCATCGTACACGCCCATGTCGACAACCTCGTAACCCAGCGCTCGCAAATGCTCGACGAGTACGTTCTTGAGCTCGAGGCCGAAATTATCGGCACCAAGCGCGATAGGGCTTGGTTTCGTCATAGAACCATGATCGTGGAAGCCAAGCGGTTTGTCCACTGGCGCCGGTACGAAGGCCCGGCGAGTTCCCACTGGCTTCCGCGAAGTCGCGCTTCATTCGCAACTTCGCAGATCAGTTGCTGTTCGTCGAATTTATCGCAGTCCGGGAATCGAACTGCAGTCTTTATTTCTCGCGTTGGAAAGCGCAGTACAAGTAAGGATTCGGCGACACGGTTGGCATCGGCGCCGACATCGCTCGCCGCCCATTAACGACTAATTTGTTGCACTGCATTGACGTCGCGAATGGCACTTAGCGCCGCTTGTTGAATGTCCGCTATTCGGTCGCTAAGGGCGTAATAACGGACATTGCGCGATCACGCGCATTGGTCGCTTATGACCCGTTTCGACAATCTCAGCACGGCATTTGCAGCTTAGCGGTCGATCCAATGCAGGAGCCCTCGCCTTGATGCCGAAACGCCTCTGAGTGCGGCGCGCCCGACACGCCCGGTGCCCCTGACAACGCCCCCAGCGTACCCCCGGCAGGGTAGCGCCCTTGAAGAAAGGACAATTCATCCCCGATAACATCCGCGCCCGCAAGCGGCGGCCGGTTGCTTTTGTCACATGGCGCCAGTGCCTTGCGGCTTGCGCTGCGACTTCGGCTGCGCGAGCATACGAGGCGGGTGTAACGCCATCAAGTTTCAGAACAACCTACAGGAATGCGAGACCGCCGATGATCAGGAAACGTGACTTCGCTGTTGCCGGGCTCGTGGCGGCGATTTTGACATTTGCCGTGGCGACCGCCGATGCCAAGGATACGGTGAAAGTCGGCTTCATCGGTCCGCTCACCGGCGGCGTTTCCGCCAACGGCCTTGGCGGCCGCAACTCGGCCGACCTGGCGGTGCGTCTGCGTAACGCTGACCCGAAGGCGAAGTACCAGTACGAAATGATCGTGCTTGACGACGAGTGTAAACCGAACGTTGCGGTCCAGGTCGCGACCAAGATGGCTTCAGATCAAGGAAATAATTGCTGCCGCCACGCATTATTGCTCGGCGACCGCGATTGCCACGGTCGATATCTATCACAAGTTCGGCTTCCCGGTAATCGTTTGGGGCGCCGTGCTGCCCGACATCACCTATCGCAACAAATATCCCGAGATCCATCGCGTCAACGGGACGATGATCAACCAGAACGACGCCAATGCGGAACTGATCTCCAAGCTTGGCTTCAAGACCGTCGCGGTGATCCACGACACCACCGATTACGGCAAGGGGCACAACGAATACTTCAGCGAGGCGCTGGCGCGCATCGGCAACGCGAAGATCGTCGGCACGTTCGGAGTAACCGCGATCAGCAGGACTTCACCGCCGAGCTTACCCAGATCAAGGCTCTCAATCCCGACGTTATCTATTTCGGCGGCCTGACCCCGATCGGCGTGCGCATCCGCCAGCAAATGGACAAGCTCGGCATCAACGCCGTATTCGACGGCACCTCGGGCATCGTCTCCGATGCCTTCATCCAGGCGCTGGGACCGCTCGCCGAAGGCACGCTCGCCTTCCGCGAAGGAGCGCCGATCGAGAAACTGCTCGGGCGGCAAATTCTTCCTGGCGAAATACAACGAGCAGAAGTACGAAAATCCGCCGGAAGCCTACGGCGCTTTCGCCTATGCGGCGATGAACCTGATCCTCGATTCCATTGAGAAGGTCGGTCCCGATCGCAAGAAGGTCATCGCCGATCTTGGCGACGTGAAGGACCGCAACTCGATCATCGGTAAAATTACCTTCGACGATCACGGCCAGAATACCGTCGCCGGTTATCACCAAATATGTCGTTCAGGACGGCAAGTTCGTGGAATGGGACGACAGCGAGTACGCCAGTGGCAAGCGCAAGTTGCCGCGGCAGAAATAGCCGACCCGGGATACCTGGCTCGACCCCGGTGCCGTCAGATCGGCCGGCAAGATCTTAGAAATGGACGCCGGCCTCTTCGCACAATACGTCATGAACGGGCTGATGCTCGGCATGATGTATGCGCTGGTTGCGGTCGGCTTTACGCTTGTTTTTCGGCGTGCTCGACGTCATCCAATTCGCGCACGGCGACGTGCTCACGGTCGGAGCGTTCACCGCACTGGCGGCGTATGCCGGTTTGGTTGCTTCGGGTATTCGATCGCCATGGCCCGATCTCGTCATCATTCTCCTGGTGCTGGCGATGCTGGCGATGGCATTGCTCGGCATGGCGGTCGCACGCTATTTGGTCATGCCGCTGCGCGCGGCGCCGGCGCTCAACACGCTGCTGATCACGTTGATGCTCGGCACGGTGTTGCGGGAATCGGTGCGGCTGTTCTATCCGCAGGGCGCCAATCCCAAGCACTTCCCGGCTCTGCTTCCGCAAAGCTCGATTGATCTCGGTCATTTTAATCTACGGCTCGACAACGCCATCATGCTGGCGGCGGGCGCCGCCGTTATCGTCGGGCTGCAATTTCTGCTCAACCGCACCAAACTCGGCCTTGCCATTCGTGCGGTGGCGCAGGACGAGGAGACCGCGCGCACTATGGGCATCAATTTCACGGCCATCGTGCTCGTCACTTTCGCAATCGGCTCGAGCCTCGCCGCGTTCGCCGGCGTCATGAACGGTCTCTATTATAATGAAATCAATTTCGGCATCGGCCTTTATCTGGGCGTCATCGGCTTCTCCGCCGCGATCATCGGCGGGTTCGGCAGCATCTATGGCGCGATCCTCGGCGGCTTTCTGTTCGCCGGCTTGCAAACTGTCGGCACCGTGCTGTTGCCGTTTGCCAGCGCCTACAAGGATGTCTTCGCCTTCGCCGTGGTGATCGTCATCATGGCGTGGCGGCCGACCGGCCTGATCCAGGAAAAGATCAGTGAGCGCGTCTAAGCCAGAGGCCAAATCCGCAGCGGTGGGTGCGCCGCTTTGGCCCGGCCTGACCGCCCTGGTCATCGCAACCCTCTATCTGATGGCGGTGCTCGCGGCGGAGCGGCAGGCGTCGATCATCTTGCTGCTCATTTTCGCCATTGCCGCCGTTGCGGCCGCCGCTTGGTTTCGCTTGCTCGCCGGTGTCGGCCGTTCGTTCGGTGACCACGAGGACGCGCTTGGCGGCTGCGCCATAGTTGCGGCGCTCGCGGTCGCGGCGTACTTCCACGACGATCCGTTCGCGTTGTTGCTGGTCACCACGGTCCTGCTCTACAGCGTGGCGACGCTGGGTCTGAATATCCAGTTCGGTTATGCGGGAGTCTTGAACTTTGCCGGCGCGTCGTTCTTCGGCATCGGCGCCTACACCTCAGCGATGCTGGCCGATAGCGCGGTGCCGCATCTGGTCGTTTTGGCGATCGGCGGACTGTTGGCGGCGCTTACCGGCTCGCTGCTGCTGCTGCCGGTGTTGCGCACGCGGGGACACTATGCGGCGGTGGTGACTATCGCCTTTGCGCTCCTCTTCCGCACCTTTCTCGAAGTCAACGACATGCTCGGCGGCCCTCAGGGCATGCCGGTCAAGGGCATGAAAATCCTCGGCTGGTCGTTCAACGACAACATCGAGATCGGCGCCATCTCGCTCTCTTTCTACATGAACTATTTCGTCGTCAGCCTCATCCTGCTGGTTGCGGCGTTCGTCCTGGTCCGGCGCCTCGAACGATCGTGGATCGGGCTCAATCTCGACGCTCTGCGGCTCGACGAGACCGCGGCGGGCTGCTTCGGTCTCGACGTTGCGCGCTGGAAAATCACGGCGTTCCTGATCGGCAATGTGGTCATCGGCGTCGCCGGCGCTCTGTTCGGCATGGTCAGCGGCTTCGTCGCGCCCAACAATTACACCTTCGCCGACTCACTCATTCTCGTCTCCATCCTGCTCCTTGGCGGTATCGGCAATCCATGGGGCCTCATCGTGGCGACCATTATCGTGGTGATCGTTCCCGAGAAACTGCAAGTCATCCAAGAATATCGGTTTTGGCTCTATGCGCTGATGGTGATCGCAGTCCTCCTGTTCCGACCGGACGGCCTGTTGCCGCGTCCGGTGCGCCGCTACTTTCCGGCGTGGCGGCCATGACGGCGCTCCTTGAGGCGCGCAACGTGGTCAAGCGCTTCGGGGGCGTCGTCGCCCTTGACCATTTCGATCTCAGCGTCGCCGCCAACGACATTGTCGGCCTCATCGGTCCCAACGGCTCGGGCAAGACGACGTTTTTCAATGTGGTGACTGGTATCTACCGCGCCGATGCCGGCCGGATCGTTTTCGCCGGCGTCGACATCACCGCCACCGTCGCGCGGCGGCTCTATCGGCTGGGAATTTCCCGTACCTTCCAGCGTTCGCGGCTATCGCTGCCGCTGTCGATTTTCGACAACATCATGATCGGCAACCACAAGCAGCTCAATCAGGGTCTTTGGTTCAATCTGGTCCGGCGCAGCGATTTCCGCCGCGAATTCGAAGCCAACTATGGGGCCGCCCGTACCCTCCTCGAACTGTTCGAGCCGAGGCTGGCGAAGCGGATTTTCGAGCCGGTGGCCGGGCTCGCCATGATCGATCGCCGTCGCATCGAGATTTGTCGGGCATTGATCAGCGCGCCGCGACTGCTATTGCTCGACGAGCCGTCGGCCGGCATGACCCATGACGAAACGACAGAACTGATGGACGACATACTCGCGGTGCGCGAGCGCAACAAGAATTTGACCATCATCATCGTCGAGCACGAAATGGGCGTCATCGAGCGCATCACCAACCGATGCGTGGTGCTCAATTTCGGTCGCAAGATCGCCGAAGGACGCTATCGGGAAGTTGCCGCTGACGTCCGGGTGCAGGAAGCCTATCTCGGAGTGGCGTGATGTCGGCGATGCTGGAAATCGACGGCGTCTACACTGCCTATGACAAGACCGACGTGCTGCAAGGCGTCTCGTTGTCGGTCGCTGCCGGCAGCATCACCTGTTTGCTTGGCGCAAACGGCTCCGGCAAGACCACGCTGGTGCGCTCGATCCTTGGCTTGACGCCGCCGCGCGCCGGCCGCGTCGCGTTCGACGGCGTCGATATCAGTCGGTTTACCAACGCATCGCATCATCGCCGCCGGCATTGCCTGCATTCCCGAAGGACGCAAAGTCTTTCCGCGGCTGTCGGTCGAGGAAAACCTGCGCCTCGGCGCCTATCAGGAGCGTTCGGACGCCGTCACCCGCGCGCGCATGGAAGAAGTCTTCGGCATTTTTCCGCCTCTTGCCGAACGGCGCGCGCAGCTCGCCGGCACCATGTCGGGAGGCGAACAGGCCATGGTCTCGATCGGCCGCGGGCTGATGCGTGCACCAAAGCTGCTGCTGATCGACGAGCCGTCGCTCGGCCTGTCGCCGCGGCTTGTCACGGAGAATTTCAACATTATCCGGGCCATTAACAAACGCGGCATCACCGTGCTTCTGGTCGAACAGAATGTGCGCCAGACGCTCGCTGTCGCCGAGCACGGCTACGTCCTGTCGAAGGGCAAGGTGGTGGCCGCCGGGGCCTCGGCCGAACTCGCCGAGCGCCCGGAAGTGCGTGAGGCCTATTTCGGCTAGTCCAGATCAATGCCTTTGTTCGGTCGCGATTGGGGGTAAAGGCAACATTGCGGAGCGGACTCGCAAGCATCGCTTGTGACCCACAGCCGACATCATCAACTCAACATTGCTGCTACGCAATGTGACGTTCAAACCCCATTTGGCCGGCCCTAAACCTGCAACAAATGCAATTGCCATCATCCCTAGCGTATTTACTGAGCCTTTAGGGGGCGCCAAATGCGATGCGACGGACGATTTCGCGATGTGCTCACGAATCAGAAGGATGAGGGCTGCATGGCACCTACTCGTAGACCTCGACCGTCTGCATCATGCCCATCTCTTCGTGGTTCATCATGTGACAGTGCAGCATGAAGATGCCGGTGTAGTCTAGGAATCGGCTGCGGAAAGTGAGTGTGCCGCCCTTGCGCTCAAGTATTGCCGTGTCGCGCCATTGCGGCTTGGCGAGCGGCTTTCCGTTCAGCTTGACGATGACGAACGGGTTGGTGTGGATGTGGAATACGTGATCATCCAGTTCGTCCGTGTTCACGACCGTCCATTCTTCGACCGAACCCAGTTTCACTCGCTGGTCGATCCTCATCGGGTCGAACTTCTTGCCGTCGATGGAGAAGTCGTACTCCCGCCAGTGCGCGGCAGCCCCGGGCGCGGTCGCCGAGAAGAGAACCTTGCGATGTCCGGTCAGCTCGTAATCTTTGATGTCGTCGAGAGGCGGCTTGGGCAGCGACGTGGGCAGTTTCATGTCCATTGGTTCGCCCGACACCACGACGCGCGCCAACGGCCCGACTGGGGAGGGATGTCCCTGGTCGTAGGGCAAGGCGTGCAGCTCGTAGGCGCCAGGGTCGCCTGCCTTTATTAGAAAATCGGCGCGTTGGCCGGGCAGCATCAGGTGCGTCTTCATGGTTTCCATGGCGCCGAGCTGGATGCCGTCATAGGCGATTGCATGCAGTTCGTGCTGATCTAGTTCGAGTAGCATGTCGTCCTGGTAGCCGGCGTGCACGATGCGCCAACGCTGGACCTCACCGGGACGCATGGCGATGGTCGGCCGGCGCTGACCGTTGACCGCGAGGAAACGGGTCGCGGTCTCGGGGAACAAGGTGTCGAACGTCTCTATCATGCCATGGTCGTCGTAGATCACTTGGGTCAGTACCAGCACGCGCTCGGTGGCCCTGGCGATCTCGGGCACTTCGGCGAAGTCGCCCTCAACGACGATCATGCCGACCATGCCGCTTGCCACTTGTATGTCGGCACTGCCGTGATGGTGCGGGTGGTACCAATAGGAACCCTTGGTGTGGTCTTTGGGCAGGGTGATTTCGATGTCGTAGGTCTCTCCCGGCACCATCGAGCGCATGACGTTGTCGGAGATGCCGCCAGGGTTTGAGTGGCTGCCGTGAAAATGGAAGTTCGTGTTGTTGAACTGATGCGGGTTGCTGAGGTCCATCGGCATCAGGTCGCGGTTGGGCGGGAAGTCGTTGGGCATGCGGATCTTAAGGGTCTCGTCAGGCTTCATTCGCAAGGTCGGACCTGGCGAGCCGCCCTCATAGCTGCGCACATAAAGCCGTACGCCGCCAATGTCGCGATAGGCGTAGGCGCAACGCAGCGTCGTCTGCAGAACTCCGTTCACCGAGCGGCGCGTCTCGGGCTCGATCAGGGGCGCGTCCATCGCCGGCGGCGGCTTGCGCGCCTCCATGCCCAGGGCCGGGCTCATGTTCATGTGCTCGTGCGGGTCGGCTGCTCGCGCAAGCCGCGGCACCCAAATGAATGCGCCAAGCCCTGTCGCGCTGGTCAGCAGGTGGCGTCGCGAAAATCCACTCGTGCGAGACATGTCACCCTGCTGCTTGCACAACTGCATCTGTGATGCACAGAACCTCCGGCCGATTTGGTGGAATATGTCGGCCATCGGCCACTAGAAAAGCGCAGCTATCTACTACTCGGTATCGTTTTAATTCAAACCAGCGCATCGGCATCGCGAACCGTTAATCGCCACCGAGCATGGGAGGTGCGGACGCCTTTCCGGACCAGACTTGCCGGAGGCGCACGGCGTCAAGCGTCGTCGCTTGGGCGTTCGCTCTGACCAAATCGTATTTGAGAATGCTAGTCTCCGCGGCTCCGGACGCAATGCCGCTGACCAGCAGATTGGCGCCCGTCGTCGTACTGGTCGTCGCCACCTGAGTGCCGCCCGAACCGCCGAACGGCTCGAAGCTCGCAATCTCGCGGAAATGGGCGCCGTGATCGTGGTGGAGAGGGCTCTGCAGGTATAGTGACGGGCCCCCGTCCAGTGCGGAGCCGCTGGAGAAAATCTTTACCGCGCCTTTGTCCGCGAGCTGGCTGACGATAATCCGCTTGGCGCCGCCAAGCGAGCCGGCGAGCCAACCGGTGGCCAGAGAAACGCCGCCGCGGTAATCGTTGCCGAAGGGAGTGAAAGAGGCGGTGTTCATCGGCTCATCCGTCGCGTGCATGTTGCCGTGCTTGGTGTTGGTGATGGGTTTCAACAAAGGGAAGGCGAACACCTTAACCTCTGTCGGGCTGCCAGGGCCGGGCGCGGTGACGATGCTCTCGCGGCCGGTCGAAAAGTCCACAAATCCCGCGGCGACGCTCACGCCGTGCCGATCGTCACCGTAGGGTTTGAAGGTCGCGAAGAGCGCCGGCCCGGTAGTCGAAGATACCGCCAGCGGGATTTGGTAGACCTTCACTTCGCTTGGGGCGCCGGGACCCGATCCGACGATGACATTGTCGGAGTTTGTCCCATCGATTTGTGCAGCCGCCACGCTAACGCCCTCGCGGGCTTGGGAATCGAACGGCTGGAAACGCCCCAGCTCGGTCCCGAAGGTGCCTTTGCCGCGTATTGACGCCCCGGCATAGACCACGACTTCCGGCGAGTGATCCTTGCCGGAGCCGACGATGAGGTCGAGCACGCCGTCGCCGTCAACGTCGCCCATCGCCACGTTGAGGTTTCCTTCATAGCCCGGGAACGGGATGACCGTGCCGACGAACCGGTCGCCGTTGCCGTCGTACAGACGGACCTCGGCAGGCTTGCGACCGGGCGCACCCGGAATCGCCACCGCATAAATGGATAAGGCCGGGATGACGTTAATCAGCGCCATCAGCCCGTTGTCTTCATGGTTGAGGCGATGGCAATGCGTCACGTAAAGCCCAGTATATTCGTCGAACCGGGTGCGGATCGTGAGTATGCCGGGCTCGATCACGGTCTCGTCACTTTGCATCATCGGTGCCGGTGCATTGGCGTTGTCGATGGAAAATTGATCGGGGCCAGTGTGCAGACCGGTCGTGGGATCGAAATACTCGACCACCTGAAAATCATTGACGTGGACATGAATCGGATGCTCGTCGTTGTTATTGTTGACGAACCTCCATTCCTCGACTGAGTTGAGCCGAGGCTGGATCAGCGGGACATTCGGGAATGCGCCGCCGTCGAATGCATATACGAACGCCTTCGGATCGTCGGTGCTGGCCATGTTGTTGAGAAACCCGCCTGATATCAGGATCTGCCGCTTAACGTCTGGATTGATCTTGGAAAGGTCGACAAAGGATGTGTAGGCGTCGAGCGGCTGACCTTCGACGAATGGGGTCGTCACGCCGCCAGGTTCCGACGCCGTGGCCCTTGCCATGACTTGGGTTGGAAAGAAGAAGAAACCGTCAAAATAGCTGACGGCGGAGGGCAAGACGCTCAAGGTCCCCAGCACGGCCGGCGGATTGCCGCTTCCGTTGTTTGTGTAGAGCACGCCAGGGGCGGTGATCGTCTTTGCATCGCCATCGCGCTCTGGCATCTCGAGGAGGAGGTCGCCTTCGGCTGGTATCGTCACGGCAATCGCGAACCGGCTCGCCGGTGGAATGAGCAGCCGGGTGCCATTGTCGGTGGGCGGATAGTGAACGGCCGTGTACGGGTTTCCATCCTGGCCGACGATGGCGATCTGCGGATGCCGCCCCGTCGCCGTTTCCGTAAGCTGCACGTTGATGTAGGCAATGTCGCTCACATTGGCGAGCACCCAAATTTCGGTCTGACCCGCCTTGCTCTTTATGACCGGCTGGAATTGGCCGTTCACCGTGAACTGCACGTCACGCTGATAATCCGGGAGCGACGGATTGGCCGGCACATCACTGCCTGCATTGCTGTTCGCTGCGGTGAATTGCTGGAGATTGCTGGGTATGAACTCGAGCTGGCCGCGATGATTGTTGATTGAAAGCGGCCCCGCATACCAAACCGTGAAGTATTTGGTTCCAGGTTTGGATTGTTCGAAATTAACCGGCGTGAGCAAAGGACGATAGGTGCCGTTCGCCAGCTCGCCCTCCTTCGGTGGCGTCACTGTGCTGACCCATTGGGGCCAGTTCGGGTTGTTGAGTTGCGCCAAGCCGCCGGCGCGATCAAAGACAAAGTTATACTGGAGCGCCATGTTGCGGATCGGAATGTTCTTCTCGGTGACGAGCGGCAAGTTGCCATCCGTTCGTCCGACCGCAAGCAGACCCACGAGACCGGCATAGACTTGCGCCGCGGTGAGTCCATGAAGATGACAATGATACCAGTACAGCCCCTGCGGCATATTTTTGGGTATGTCGTAGGTGTAGGTGTTCGACATCCCCGGCGGGATGTGCAGCATCACATTGTCAGCATTTCCCCTCGGGCTGATGTGAGCGCCATGTGTGTGAAGATTTATCGGTGACGAGGTCATTTGCTCCGGGTAGAGGGGAACGGGCTGACCCTTGGGCGTGTATTGCGGAATGAAGTAATCCCGGATGGTCAGGCCGGTGAGGCCATTTTCGAAATGGACGATAAGCCTTTCGCCAGGAAAGACCTGGAGAGTTGGCGCCGGATAGAGACTGCCGCCGGCCTTCTGTCCGTTGGACGCCGTGCCGCGGATTACTTCATAATCGAACAGCAGAAAGTTTTGCGCCTGTGTGGCTACTGTGTCGAGCGTCGCCTGGCCCTGCCTCGCAGTGAGCCGAACTTCGAGGACGCCATCCTTGCTCGTCAGCACGAGCGGCTCTCGGAACTCCGGCCTCGTTGCGAGATCAGCTTTGTTGTCCGCACTTTGCGCTATGGCATTCGCGCTGAGCGATGGAAGCGCCATCAAGACAGCGAGGGCACCCAGTATCAGTTTATGCATGAGGAGGTCCTAGCGTTGCTAATGTTATAGCGGCTCACTTCCCGGCCGCCTTGACGATCGCTTCGTATCGTACAGCTGACACATCATGGTGTTGAGCGCGAGCGCGTCCTTGGTCGTGGTGTCGATAGCGCTCGACACGGTGCGGCCGCCGATTGGTGCAACAGATCCTCCGCTACGGCGGCGCCGGTCAAAGCGATCAGCGCAATCGACATCAAAACGGGGTAAGCACGGAATTACGCGGCGGAATCGTTGTTTGCCCTCAACAACGCCGACGGCGGTCATGCACCTCGACACCACAACGCAACACCGGCGGACTAGAACTGCGCCGCCACCGCTATCGAATACTAATCCCTCGAAGATATTCAGGCTCGTGCAAATCATAGCTCAGGGCGCCAGTCGCGCAACCTGTATTGCACCAACGCAACTTTTTTTTCAGAGTCACATGATCTTCACAGGATATGCACCACGCCGCATTATCCTAGTGTTCATTGTTGCCGGCGTCGCTATGATCATCTGATCATGCTGGCCTTATCGGAGAATTTTATTCGGCAAGAAATTAAAATTAAAAACAAGCTGACCAGCGCGCCGGTGAAGCATAAGCGCGCAGCAAAAGGGGGACTTGGTGAGGACCTCACGACGCGATTTCGTAAAATTGCTCACATCGAGCGGCGTCGCGCTTTCCGTTTCACGGCTCGCTTCGGCTGAACAGCCCGACTTCGCGACGCGCGAGACATTGCCAGGAAGGGGAAACCGGAATCCGGCCGCCAGAGGCCGCGGCCGCATCGACGCCTTGCCCAAGGTCACAGGAGCCAAGCTCTACGCGTCCGATTTTCGCGCTGCCGATCTTGCGGGCTGGCCGCAGAACACCTCACACGCGATGCTGATCCGCGCCGCAGACGCGACCCACGTTCTGACCGGAATCGACGTTTCATTGCTGACCGGCGCGTTGAAGCCATCCGTGGTCGTGACCGCCGATGACCTCGCGCAAATCGGCGTGCGGGTTCCCGAATATTATGCTGGCGATCTCTTGTGCCCCGTGGGCAAAACGCCGCTCTACCTGGGTCAGCCAGTGGCGATGTTGATCTTCGAGGACTTCGACACGTTCGATCAGGCGCGGCTCGCGCTGCGCGACCAAGCTGTTCTGAAATTCGGCGCAGAAACCGGCCCCGTCAAAATGCCGAATTACGGCCAGTTTCGATTCACGCGCGTGGGAGGCCCTACCCCCGATGCGCCCGACGTCTACTCGCCCTCCAAGAACGGTTGGGTTAGTCCTGGGTTCTTCGAGAACTCCGGGGCCCCGATATGGCCGCGCCTCCCGGTGCCAAGCGGGGCGGCCTACGCCGAGGCCGCAAACTACGGCGAAAAGATCCGCGCCGAGCTCGATGCGAAAAATCCGGCACTTTTAGTGCTGGACCGCGAATTCGAGACGCAGTCAGTCGACCCGATGGCTCTCGAGCCGGAAAGCGGCCTCGCCTGGTATGACGCCGGACGCAAGAGCCTCAATCTCGTTGTCAGCGTGCAGTCGCCCGCCGAAATAGCAACAGCAATCGCGTATCTGCTCGGCAACGCCCAGGCGGCCCTCGAGCCGCGCACATCAATACCAATTTCGCCTCCTGCGGCGGCGGATTCGGCGGACGCGACCACACGCCGTTCCCGCTCTACGTCGCATTGGCGGGAATGTTCTTCCCAAATCATCCCGTCCGGCTCGCCAACAACCGCTTCGAGCAGTTTCAGTTGGGGATCAAGCGACACGCCTTCAAAATGCGCACTCAGATCGGGGTCGATCGGGCGAGCGGCAAGATCGTCGGATTCGCCGCGGACCATGCGTTGGACGGCGGAGGCCTGGCTAATTTTTCAGCTCAAGTGGCATCGGTCAGCGCTCTCGCCGCGCTCGGCATCTACTATTCTCCGAAGGTTGATCTGACGACGTATGCGTACCACTCGCGCGGCGTGACAGCTGGCTCGATGCGTTGTTACGGCACCATACAGACCATGACCGCGCTTGAAGTTCAGGTCGACGAGATCTGCGCCGCTCTGCCGCTCGACGCGATCGAATTCCGTCGCCGCAATGCGCTCGCGCCCGGCAACCGGAACCTGGCGGGGAACACTTACGTCGTGTCGATCCGCACGCCCGAAATCCTCGACAAGCTGGAGAAGCATCCGATCTGGGTGCAGCGCGCCGCGGAGAAAGCGCGTGGAAAGCAGTCAGGAATTCTCGTTGGTACCGGCGTCGCGTGCGCCACCAAGAACTACGGCACCGGCGGTGACTCTTGCCTGGGATCGGTCGAGATCGCGTCTGACGGTCAGATTGCCATTCATTCCGACGGCGCTGAGATGGGCAACGGTCTCGGAACGGCGCTGGCCAACCGGGTCGCGGCGCATCTAGGCGGTGTCGCTGACGAAGTCGCGCTGATGCAAGTCGACACGTTCGGTCCGCTCGATCTCGTGAGCTCTGGCGACCCCTTCACCATTGATCAGAAGACGCAGAACGCGGGGGCGCGCAATCCGCGGTGGGTGCCTCAGATCAGTTCGGCGACCGCCGCCTCGACCGGCGCCCATGTCGGGACACACGCCGCAGCCGAGGCGGCGCGCGTCATCTTGCGCTTCGGCCTCTGGCCGGCGGCGCTCAAATTGTGGGGCATAGCGCCCAACGATCCAAGGGCCAGGGACTGGGAGAAGGCACGGTGGAAAGACGGGCAACTGGTGATGCCGGGATTGCCGCCCCTTCCTTTGCAGGCAGTCGCCGCAAAGGCGCATGCGCGCAACGGCGTGACCGGCGCGATGGCGCACGGCTTCAACCGCTGGGCCTGGGCGCGGGCCACTTTCGCGGTCGGCGGACAGCCGTGGACGGCCGATATCGATGCGCTGGCCGTGCGCCGCGGCACAGGTAAATTTGTTCGCATCGATCGCTCCAACGTGAAGTTTCCGCCAGCAAGCCTCAACGAAAGCGGACCGACTTACACGACGCAGTGCGGCACACTGATCCGCATCGAGATCGACCGCGCAACCGGTGCGTTACGTATCGCAAAGGCATACAGCGTGCTGGAATGCGGGCAGGCGCTTGTTCCCGAGATAGTGCTGGGACAGGCGCAGGGTGGCTTCGCAATGGGCGTTGGCTACGCGTTGCTCGAGACGCTGCCACTTTACGAAGATGGGCCTGGCAACGGGAAATGGAACCTCGGCCAATACCTTGTTGCGCGCGGCTCGGACCTGCCGCTGCACGAGCTTGAGATCGAGGTGTTGCCGCCCGTCGATCCTGCGGAACATCCGAAGGGCATGGCGGAGGTCAACATGATCCCCGTGGTCCCGGCGCTCCTCAACGCCATTTACGATGCCACTGGCCACCGCTTTCGAGCCTTGCCGGTGACCCAAGAAATGATCAAAGGAGCGCTGATGTGACGACGTTGACGGTGACGATCAACGGCCGCGGCTACGGCCCGACGGAAGTCCGCGACGAACTGACCATGAACGATTATTTGCGCGAATATCTCGGGCTCACCGGCACGAAATTCGGCTGCGGCGCAGCGCAATGTCTGAGCTGCGCAGTGATCGTCGATAATGCGGACGGCACCAGCTATACCAGCCCGACCTGCATCGTCCCGGCGGTGCGCTTCAACAGCAAATCGATCCGCACCGTAGAAGGCCACGCCAAGAACGGCGAGCTCACCGTTCTGCAAAAAGCCTTCATCGAGCACTTCGCTTTCCAGTGCGGCTATTGCACCGCGGGCTTTCTCAACGAAGCGCAGGTGCTGCTCGAACGGCTGGCGAAGAAACGCGTGCCCCGTGCGGATCTCGAGAAGACCATCGCCGGGGCGCTTGATGGCCACCTCTGCCGCTGCACCGGCTACATCAAATATCACGAGGCGGTGCGCGACGTGATCCTGGCCGATCCGCAGCGCTACCTTATCTAGGGCAGGGGGCCGTGCGGACCGAGTTGCATGCCGGTTTTCTGTTAGCGGTCGCGGCTCTGCTCGTGACCATGATCACGGCGCAAGCTGGCCCAGATGCGCCGGCGGAGAGTCTTGCAAGCGTCGACAGCTTCGCCGCGATCGGCGATATCGCGGCGCGCTCGGCGGCCTTGTTCACAGAAGCCGCCAAAGTGCTGACCCATCCGCGCTGCATGAACTGCCATCCCGCGGGCGACCGCCCGCGTCAAGGCGACCTCCGCCGCCTGCATCAACCGCCGGTCACGCGTGGTGAGGACGGCTTCGGCCTTCCGGCGCTGCGCTGTCCGATCTGCCATCAGCAAGCGAATTTCGAACTCGGGCCGCGTCCCCGGCGCTCCAGATTGGCATCTAGCGCCGCGTGATATGGGCTGGGAAGGCAAGACGGTTGGGCAGATCTGCACGCAGATCAAGGATCCCGCGCGCAATGGCAGCCGATCCCTCGAAGATATCGTGCACCATGTCGCGACCGATCATCTGGTCGGCTGGGCTTGGGCCCCCGGCGCCGGCCGTCAACCCGCGCCCGGCACTCAAAACGAGGTTGGCGCGCTTCTTGACGCCTGGGTGAAAACGGGAGCCGTTTGTCCACATTAGGATTTTGGCGTTGCACGTTTGAGCGCGAGGTCGCCCGCGCTAGCGGTGCGGATTGCTGTAGTTCCGCTCGTCTCTTTGCGGCACCTCGCTGACCCAGCCCGATGACCGTGATTTGGTCGCGATCGAATGCACGTCAGACATTCTGTGAACATCTTAATTCGGCTGGTTTGACTCAACGGAGTCGAAAGGTCGGCAGGGACCTGTCACTCGTGCCCCTGCCGCGCAGTGAAATCCAGCGACCTAGCGCGCTCCGATCAGCAGCGGCTACTCGACTATTGAGCACTCACTCTAAGGTATAGGTCACTCGACCTTTTCGCTAAGGAAGGTCGACTTTCTTGATAACAATCTGGGCAACGAAAGCCTTCGAGCCGTCCTTACGAGTCCGTTCAATTATCGTGCCCACGTCCCCCTCATTTTGCGGTTTTTTTTCACCGGCTCCGGTAGGTTCAATCGGTCGGCCCTACCGCAGGTACGGTCTAGTCAGTTGGTCTTTTCGGTACGACAGGAACCTCAGAAGTACGAAAAGATCGTACCACGGGCGTCAAAATGGGTCAGAATGAGCCGGAAATGGTACGACATCAGCCGAGATCATAATGCAAGAAGCTTCTGATAAATTGCGAGAAATTGGTATTAGTCGGTCCCGCCGATTTTCAGTCGCTCCGATGATGGATTGGACCGATCGGCATTGCCGGTTCTTCCATCGTCTGCTCACGCGCCGAGCGCTGCTTTATACCGAGATGCTGACGACCGGTGCGGTGCTGCATGGCGACCGGGCGCGGCTCCTGCGCTTCGATCCGGCGGAGCATCCGATCGCGCTGCAACTGGGCGGCAGCGAGCCGGCGGCCCTTGCCGAGTGCGCTCGGATCGGCGCCGATTTGGGTTTCGACGAGATCAATCTGAATGCCGGTTGCCCGTCCGACCGGGTGCAAGATGGCCGCTTCGGCGCCTGCCTGATGGCGGAACCCGCCCTCGTCGGCGAATGCGTGGCGGCCATGAAAGCCGCCGTATGCGTGCCGATCACCGTCAAATGCCGGATCGGCATCGACGATCAGGATCCGGACCAGGCGCTGGATGTTTTCGCGCGCAGCGCCGAGGAGGGCGGCGCCGACGCGCTCATTGTGCACGCGCGCAAGGCTTGGCTCAAAGGTCTCTCGCCGAAAGAGAACCGCGAGGTGCCGCCGCTCGATTACGAACGGGTGTATCGGCTGAAGGCTGCGCATCGGCAGATGCCGATTGTGATCAACGGCGGCGTGCGCACGCTCGAAGAAGCGAGTGCGCATCTTTCGCGCGTGGATGGCGTGATGATGGGCCGGGCCGCTTATCAGGAGCCGTGGCTTTTGCTCGACGCCGATCGCGTGTTGTTCGGCGACACCCCGCCGTTCTCGTCGGCAACGGACGCCGCCTCCGCGCTCCTTCCCTATATCGAACGCGAGCTTTCGCACGGCACCCGGTTACATGCCATCACGCGCCATCTGCACGGTCTGTTTCGCGCCGTGCCGGGCGCGCGCGCGTATCGCCGGGTGTTGGCCGGCGCTTCCACCAGCAAGGCCGGCGCCGAACTTTTGGTCGCAGCGCTTTCACTGATCGGCGATCGCGACCGCGAATTGATCGCGGCCTAAAAGCGCATCGCGGAAAGCGTCAGCCAAAAAAATGCTCTTCGGCGTCGGCCTCAACGAAATCGTCTGGCTTGTTGTGCTGATCTTGATCGGCGGCGTAATCAGTGGGCTGCTTGCCGGCCTGTTCGGCATCAGCGGCGGCTCGATCATTGTGCCGGTCCTGTTCGAATGCTTTCGCGTATTTGGCGTGCCGGACGACGTGCGCATGCAGCTTTGCCTCGGCACCTCGATGGCGATCGTCGTTCCCACCACTATACGTTCCTATCTCACCCATCGCGTCCACGGCTTCGTCATTCCCGGCGTGGTCAGAAAATGGGCGCTGCCATCGATCGTCGGGGTCGCCTGCGCTGCGACCATCGCGGCTTTCGCGCCCGTAGTGGTCCTCACGCTGGCCTTCGTCGTGATCGCAAGCCTCATTGCCATGAAGCTTTTGTTCGCCGGTGACCGGCTCAATATCGGCAGCGAATTGCCCGGCACCGTGCCCATGATGTTGTACGGCTTTGGCATCGGGCTGTGCGGCTCGCTGATGGGCGTGAGTGGTGGCGCGATTTCCACCATTGTGCTGACGGTCTACGGCAAGCCCATTCACAATGCGATTGCGACGTCGTCGGGGGTTGCGGTGCCGGTCAGCATCGCCGGCGCCATCGGCTTTGCGCTCGCCGGCTTGCCGCATGCAGCAAAATTGCCGCCGTTCTCGCTCGGCTTCGTGTCGCTGATCGGGCTGGTGGTGGTGGCGCCGGTGGCAAGCTTCATGGCGCCGTATGGGGCGCGGTTTGCCCACAAGCTGTCGCGGCGGCGGTTGGAGGTGGCGTTCGGCTGCTTTCTCCTTCTGGTGTCGCTGCGGTTTTTGGTCAGCTTGATTTGATTCGTCGGCCGCACGCCGCGGCCTCACGGATAACCGCGTAGCGTCAGGCGGTCGCCGGTGACCTCCCAGCTTTGCATCCGGTTGAGGAAGCTCATGCCGAGCAGGCTGGTTTTAAGTTGCCCGGGCTGGGCCACCAAAGCGGCAATCGAATGCTCCACCAGGCCGCCGATGCCGACGCGATCGAGCGTGACCGGCGCGACTTGGGTGCGGCCATTGGCGGTATCGATGCTCACGGTATAGGCGAGGACTTCCAGCGGCAGGCCGGCGGCCTTGGCATCTTCGCGGGTGAGCACGACGGAGCTCGCCCCGGTATCGAGCACCATCGACACCCGCGCGCCGTTGATCTGCGCCGTCACCGCAAAATCGCCGTTGGCGGCGCGCGCAACCTCGACCGAGCGGCCGCGCGCGATGGCACGGCCGGGCGCCAGTTCCGCCATCACCCGGCCGGCGATGTCGGGCAATTCGAAGCGGTACGCATAGCCGCCGATGAGGACGAGCCCGAGCGCGACCCAAAACAATGCTCCAGTCAGCACCTGCGCCAAACGCTCGCGGAACAGCGTCAGCACGATGGCGCCGACGACGACGAGAAGCACGATCTTTTGCGTAAGCGCGCCGGGATCGGCGTCCGCCAGCGCGGAACTATCCCCGCCGCGACGGGCCATGATGACGACAAGCGCGATCAGCGCTCCGCTCAGAAGAGCCCACAAGAGCCGTCGGCGCACTAACCCATCCCCCCAGATTCCGTTTTGCTCAAGTGCCGCGTGCGGCGTCGTCCGCGCCAAACAGCGCGCGGCGCGCGCGCTTGGTCGACTCGTCAGTTGCCGGCGACGTCTCGGGTTGCGGCTGGATCGGCGGCGCTTGATTGTCGGAAATGGGCGCCAGCGCCGACATCACCCGCTCGGGCGGGAAGGTGACGATCACCTCGGTGCCGATACGCAGTTTCGATTTCAGCGAGAAAGTGCCGCCATGCAGGTCGATGAGGTTCTTGGCGATGGGCAGGCCGAGGCCGGCGCCCTGTTCCGCCGACTTGATCGAGTTCGAGCCCTGCCCGAACGAGGCGAGCACGACCGGGATTTCCTCTTCCGGAATACCCGGGCCGGTATCCTTTACGCTCATGTATTGTCCGCCGGAAGCGGTCCATCCCACCTTCAGCCAGATCTCGCCGTATTGCGGCGTGAACTTGATCGCGTTGGACAGAAGATTGAGGCAGATCTGGCGCACGGCGCGCTCGTCGGCCCATAGCCGCGGCATATCCGGCTCGAACATTTCGTGGATGGTGATGCCGCGATTGCTGGCGCGCAGCTTGAGCAAGTGATGGCAATCCTCCACCACGCGGGGAAGCGACACCGGCTCCTCGTTGAGCTCATAGCGGCCGGCCTCGATGCGTGAGAGGTCGAGGATTTCGTTGATCAGGTTGAGCAAGTGCACACCGGAGGTGTGAATGTCGGCGGCATAGTCCTTGTACATCGGTACCGTGTGGGTGCCGAAGATCTCGCCCTTCATGACTTCGGAAAATCCGAGAATGGCATTGAGCGGGGTGCGCAGCTCGTGGCTCATCTGCGCCAGGAAACGCGACTTGGCGATATTGGCGGCTTCGGCGCGCCGCCGCGCCTCATCGGAAATCGATTTTGACTGTTCGAGTTCGGCGAACAGCGCTTCTTTCTCGGCGCGGGCCTCGAGTGTTGCCAGCATGCTCGAGTAAAGCCGATAGGCCAAAAGCGAAAAATAGCCCTCCGCCGCCAGCACCATGATCGCAAGAATGTACGAGTGCAGCGTGCCCCTGAGAATAAAATCGAGCGCAATCGCAATCGTCACCGGTAGCGTGAGCGCCAAAACCGCGACCGGCAAGCTTGCGGCGAGCATGCTCGATACCGCGACCACCAAGAGCAGCACGAACAGCAGGAATGTGCTCGCCTGCTCGTCGCCGCCGACCGGCTGCACGAGCAAGAACGTCCAGGCGATGCCGAAAAACAGGTCGAGCAGGATAAAGCGCAGCCGCCACGAGTGCAGATTGGCGGTCGCCGGCGGGATGCGGAGAAACTCGCGGCAGGCCCGCACGATCATCAGATGAATGATCAGCGCGCCGGTGGTCCAGGTCGCACACGACAGCGCGCCGGTCCACAACCCGGACAATAGCCCGATGGTGACCACCAAAAGCGCGATGACCAACGAGCCGGAAAGCCGGTTTTGCGCGAACTGGCGCAGCAATTCGTAATCGAATACCGGCCGCGTGCCGCTGGTCGAGGTCAGCCGGTCGCGCGCTTCGCGCACGTGCTGGCTGGCCAGGCGCCGCGTGGTCGAGGGGGTATGGGCGGCGCGGGGCGAGCCTTCCTCGCGCGCTGCGCTGGGCGTCCTTGGCATCACTGCTCGCGGGCGGATAATTTGCGTTAAAAGTCCCCTAAATTCCTTAAGACCTGACTTAAAGCCGATCGCGACTTTCGCCGTGCGCGCTAACGGCGCGTTCACCTTGCGGTTCGGCTGCGTGCGAATTTGCCGGCGCTCGCGCCCGCGCCGCCGGCACGATAAGCTAGTTAGCTCAACGGGATACGAGACCAAATTGCCATGAAGCTCTATGACTTTCCGCGCCCGCCCAATTTGCCGCGCATGCGTATCTTTCTCGCCGGGAAGGGCGCCGACGCGCCGCGCGCGAGAGCGAGGGGTAACGGAGTGTTCACGACGTCTCCTTTCGCTCCTCCCAAGGGGAGAGGGGTTTTCGTCATTGCGAGCCAACGGGCAGTCGCGCGTTCACGCGCAGGACGCGCCGGACCCGTTGGCTCCTCGCAATGACGACGCAAAAATCCGTTCCCGCGGCGCGTTCGCGAAGTTCAAGGAAATTGGCGCGTGGCGACGCACTGTGATCGCAGCGTCGAATTTTCCGGAAGTAAATCCCGCGGGCAAGAACAGTCACGCTATTGTACCGAGGCTAGAATGGGCCGCATGGCGAGAAGCTGGCCGGCTCGATGAGCGTATCAGGACAGAAACCATTTTTGGCGATTTTGGTGCGGACACTGGCAAGATAGTTTTTGCTGATGGCGGCGGCGGAGCAATAGTCCATCTCAGATATGCGACACCGGAGAGCTGGTTGGTTCCGCGCGGTGGCCCAACAACGGAAAAGTTCGATGGGTCCATCCGATTTGTCGCGGACCGTATCGTCAATTCCAAAGTTTTCGCGGGTGACTGGTTTTCCTGGGGAGACGAATTCATCGCCGATTGTGCAACGAGGGCAGGCGGTCCCGGAAATTCGACGATTTGGCGTGCCGCTAATATGAATCACCATATGACGCGCGCTGTCATTGATGTGGAGCGGCGTCTAGGTCGTGAAATTGCTCAGCCCCGGCAGAGATTAACGGCCGCACAGCAGCCACTGCCGTTGTGATTGGTCTGTATCAAGGGTTGGTCTAGACGGGCCGTGAACAAAGGTCGGATTTTTGGTGGCGTATCCGCGGTTCCTTTTCATCGGTTACCCCTTCGGATAACCATCAAATAAACACACCCCCCTCCCTAACGCGGCAAGCAGCGGGGCGAACAGGAGGCCGCGCCGGTTCGGCGCGAGTTTTTGCAGGTGCGCGAGCGCGGCCGCGAGGTCGCCGGCAGAAGGAAGGAACGGGGGCGATAAAAAGCCGGGCATGTTTCTCTCCAAGGCATCATCTGAACGGACTCGACAGCTTCCGATTGGTTCGAGCAAGGGGGCGGGCGATGGGTAAGAATCATCCTAAGCGGCGCGATACGCTTTTCATCCGCCCCCGCGCAGCGGGAAGGGGGACCATGCCAACGGGCAATCGCGCGTTCCGCGCGTGAACGCGCGACGGCCCGTTCGCCTAACCCACCCTAAGAGTTTCTTCCTAAGCTTCATCCGCGTGGGCTTCGCTCGCGCTCAGCCCACCCTAAAGGCTTCCTAAGCTTCATCCGCGTGGGCTTTGCTGGCGCTCAGCCCACCCTTCGGACG
>CAWIEY010000018.1:27500-144699 GCA_963835195.1 uncultured Alphaproteobacteria bacterium | reverse complement strand
TGGAAGCGCCGTTGGCAATCACCGTCCAAGCACTGAGCAGCGGGCTATCCCATCCGGTGAGCAGTAAAGGCTTTGCTAAACACGAGCGTCCGCCGATGGAAATGCTGAGCCGAGTTCTTATAGGTGTCAAGGACGTGCCAGCAGTTTCTGATTGTGGATATGCTGGATTGTGGCGCTCAAGAAGGGATGTTCTAAGGCTCGCGAGTACGTTTCAAATCTGTGGACGGGCCCGTCGCAGCGCCACCGTGCGCCTCACCGCGCAATTATGCAGCTCGCGTATCCATATCCCGGGCATGGAGTCGGATGACATTGCGTGATCTTCGCTTAGCATCATAAAGCGCCTCATCGGCGCTTTTTAGAAGAAGCTCTGAAGTGGCGCCGTTCGTTGGTGCAAGCGCGATGCCAATGCAGGCGCCGGTGGAAATTGTGACCCCGTCAACTAGAAAAGCGCAATTCAGACTGCCGACAATCCGATCAGCTAGGGCAGTGATAGCGGCGACATTTTCCGCGCTGGCCACAACAATGGCAAACTCGTCGTCACTCAATCTCGCAACCACGTCAATCACCCGCGCGCAACCCTTGAGACGCTGAGCAACTTGAACCAACAACCCGTCGCCCGCGGCATGGCCGTAGCGATCATTGACGCTCTTGAATTCGTCTAGGTCAAGGTAGAGTAGCGCGAAGGCCTCACCCAAGCGGGCTAATCGCGCAAAAGCACTTTCAAGCGCTTCAAAAAGCGCCAATCGATTTGACAGATTAGTCAACTCGTCGCGTCGAACCTTCCTCTCGGCGTTCACTTGTGCCGAAACCCTGCGGACAAGCTGCAAAGCGTGAACGTATATTCCTCGCCATAATACTGAGACGTAGCTGACCATCAGAACCGCTACCAAGAAATATGCAACATCACCGCTACTGCCGATTGTGATCGCGGACGCGAGTACAATGGGCGCGGTGAAAGCGACTGCCGCTGCTGGAATGCAGGCTAAAACAAAAGCGCCACCACCGAGCATGCCAGCACAAAGACAGGCAATAATAACTTGTCCACCTGAAGATGCTTTTGAGAAGAAAATCAGGGGCATTGCGCCCATAGACCACCCAGTAATAGACCGTTGCGGATCGCACGGAAGATCACGCGACGTGAAACGTATGAGGAACTCGCGTGAACTGACCTCCAATGCCTGAAGCCGGCGTATAAACAAAAAATTAGATCGTTGCGGCCCAGACCATCGCCAACTGGCGTTGAGACGAGGACCAGAGCGCGGCGGCGACGAGTACCGATGCGTTGCAAAAATTAGCAAGCAGGGTCGTCGGCAAATAACGCTTGATGTTATTGATTTGCTCAGAGCGAATGCGCCCTTCAACGGCGTCGTCATCCCCAATGGAACTGGTAGGATACCTTACAAGGTGGGAGATCATTTCGCGCAGAGAATACAGCACTGAAATTCTCCCGCCTCTAGCTCAATAAAAATGGCTCATGCAAGCCGCTGATAGCGAATCAAACCTTGCAGGAGCATAAACGGCAATGCTTGCAGTCAATTGGCTTTAACCAAAGATGAAATACTCGTTTCGATTGAAAATGCTTTGGTACCGTTAAGCCAGTTCGTTAACTTGGCCAACGATTTAGCGCGCGAAGCTTCAAAAAATGCGAAAACCTTGACAAGTAAGTAGTCGTTCTCAGGCCACAGCCCGTTGAAGCTGAAAGCCATGGGCGAACGTTGCAGGGTGCCCCGCACACTGGTGTTGAACCCCGGAAGCATTTTTGCCAAGGGTAGCACGGTTTAGTTTGATCCTTCGCTTGAACTCTTCGTGCAGCCGCTCGATAGCGTTTGTAACCGGTATGAGGATCGCGGTGCCCGCTCATCCGGCTGGGGCCCGCTTTGGCCCTGGCGTATGGTGTGACCATCCGGGACGAGGGGCACCGGGAGCACGTCAGTGGGCAGGCCGACGCTGAACAATGAACCGAGAGCTCGTGTTAGTAACTGGCCGCCCCCGCGACCCAGCCGGTTGCGCCGTGAGCACGGATCCCTAGTTGTCGTGTGGCCCACCGCTAGGCTGAAATAACAATTGAGGGCAGTTATTGCGCTCGACGGCTCGACAATTCAAACCTCCATCGGAACCGAAGATCGCCGCCGCGGGAAAAGCAGGCCTTGACCGCCGCCCCATCGCATCCCAGGCAAGCGCAGCCAAAAGACTGGCATAATCGGCCTCGAAAAAGGTTCCGGACAGTGTTCCCCGACGAATTGAGCATGGTGCGCCAGCAAGAGGCGGCCGTTCCACAGAGAAGGATTTTCTTTATATTCCCGCGAGAAGAATGCGTCGATTTCGCGCCGTCTTCGATACGCGAAACGCCATGTCCACGGCGCAAATGCGAAGTTGAGATGCTCTGCATGGCGCACCGACACGACCGAACCGACTCATTTGCTTTTGGATTTGAGGCTGGCCATCATTTAGACCGGCGCGTTGCTTACATGACCCAAAATGGATTAGTTTGCAGAGGCATCCGTCAAGTCATATCGCTTCGCGCCACTTTGTCTGGGGCACCCATTAGATAGCTTAAGGACATGAAATACAGTGCCCCAGAGCGCAACCAAAGAACGAATACCCGTAAGCGCCACACTCGGTCGTCTCACCGCGCATCTTGCTCGACTTGAAGCCGAGGCAATCTACATCCTGCGCGAAGCTGCCGCTGAATTCGAGCGTCCGACAATCCTCTATTCCATCGGCAAAGACTCGAGCGTCCTATTGCATCTCGCGATCAAAGCGTTCAAACCCTGCCGCCTGCCGTTTTCGCTCTTGCACGTCGACACGACGTGGAAGTTTCGAGACATGATTGCATTCCGAGATGCGACCGCTCAAAGGCTGGGACTGAAGCTCATCGTTCACATCAATGAAGATGGTCTCAAAGCGGGTGTTAACCCGATCGCTTCCGGGTCGGCGCTGCATACCCACGTCATGAAGACCGTGGCGCTCAAGCAAGCGCTCGATCGGCACGGCATTGATGCGGCCATCGGCGGTGCTCGCCGTGATGAGGAAAAAAGTAGGGCAAAAGAGCGTGTGTTCTCACTTCGCTCGGCCGGCCATGGATGGAATCCGCGCCAGCAACGTCCGGAACTTTGGAATCTCTACAACACACGTCTCGGCACGGGCGAATCGATGCGCATATTTCCGCTGTCCGATTGGACCGAACTCGACGTCTGGGAGTACATCGCAGCAGAAAATATTCCCGTTGTTCCGCTTTATTTCGCCGCCCAGAGGCCCGTGGTCGAGCGCAACGGAAGCTGGATTCTCGTCGACGACGACCGCTTACCGCTTGCGGCCGATGAGACACCGCAGATGCGGCTCATTCGCTTTCGTACTCTCGGTTGCTACCCTCTTTCCGGCGGTATTGAGTTCAATGCATCCACCGTCGAGGACATCCTCGCTGAATTGCGTAGCAGCCGTTTCTCCGAGCGCCAGGGCCGTCTCATCGATCATGACGCGACCGCCTCGATGGAGCGTAAAAAGCGCGAAGGATATTTTTGATGCACGGATCGACTTCAGCGCGGACCGCGCAGCGTAGCCTGTTGCGATTCTTCATGGGCGGTTCAGTCGATGACGGTAAGTCGACCCTGATCGGCAGGCTCCTGCATGAAACGGGCGCGGTCGCTGACGACGAGCTTGCCGCATTAAAGCACGATTCCGCACGATTCGGCGCCAGCGGCCAACCACTTGATTTCGCCCTTCTGGTCGACGGCCTGGAGGACGAACGCGAGCAAGGCATAACGATCGACGTCGCCCACCGTTACTTTGCCACGACAAGGCGCGCTTTTATTGTCGCCGATACTCCTGGGCACGAAAGCTATACCCGCAACACCGCCAGCGGAGCTTCGAACGCCGACCTGGCCGTCATTCTCGTGGACGCACGACGGGGTCTTCTGCCACAAACGCAGCGCCACGCGGTGATCGCGCATTTGGTCGGGGTGCGTCATTTCGTGCTGGCTGTGAACAAGCTCGATTTGGTCGATTGGGACCGCGCGGTTTTCGATGGCATCGTCGACCGGTTCCGCGATTTCACTCGTTCCCTCAAATTTGCCTCTCTGACGCCCATTCCGCTGTCCGCTCTTAACGGCGACAATGTCTCCTCACCCAGCGCCAACACCCCGTGGTATTCGGGTCCGAGCTTGCTCGCTCACCTCGAAACCATCGAGATTGAAAGCGACCGGGCGGTTAGGCCGCTACGCTTTCTTGTGCAAAGCGTGCTGCGACCCGAACCCGATACGCGGCTCTATGCAGGCATCATCGCAGGCGGTTCGCTGCGCCGCGGCGATCCTATTCAGCTTGCGCATTCGGCTCTGTCTTGCCGCGTGGAACGCCTTGTCGTTGCGGGAGAGGATCGTGAGCAAGCCAGCGCGGGCGCATCCATCGCCTTGGGTCTCGATCGCCACGTTGATGTGACGCGAGGTGACACGCTGGTCGCGCCGGAGCATCGGCCTCAGGTGACCGATCAGTTCGAAGCGCATTTGATCTGGATGAGCGAGCGGCCGCTACTGCCGGGGCGCGAATACATCCTCAAGGTCGGGGTCCGCTCGGTGCCGGCAAGCGTAACGGCGGTCAAATACCGTCTGGATATCGAAACGCTTCATCACGAGCCAGCGCATACTCTCTCGCTCAATGAGATCGGGGTGTGCGATGTCGCGACGGCTTCCTCGCTGGCGCTCGATAGTTTTGGCGAAATTCGCCAAACCGGATGCTTCATTCTCATCGACCGATACAACAATGCCACGGTTGCCGCCGGCACAGTCGATTTCGCACTGCGTCGGGGAATGAACATCCGGCAGCAAGAGTTGACGGTGGCAAAGAATGCGCGTGCGGCGCTCAAAGCACAACGTCCCTGCGTGCTGTGGTTCACCGGCCTCTCCGGTGCCGGCAAGTCGACTATCGCAAACCTAGTCGAAACGAAACTCGCGGCCCGCAAACGGCATACCTACCTTCTCGACGGCGACAATATTCGCCACGGCTTGAACAAGGACATCGGCTTTACCGAAGCCGACCGCGTGGAAAACATTCGGCGCGTCGGCGAAGTCGCCAAGCTTTTCGTCGACGCGGGCATTATTGTCTTGTGCTCCTTCATCTCGCCGTTTCGAGCGGAGCGCGCGGCAATTCGCGGAATGCTCGAGCCTGGAGAATTCGTCGAGATATTCGTCTCGACCCCTCTTGCGGTTTGCGAGGCACGAGATCCAAAGGGCCTTTACGCCAAAGCCCGCCGCGGCGCCCTGCCGTCGTTTACCGGCATCGATTCTCCATACGAGCCGCCGCAGAATCCTGACCTCGTGCTGGATTCAGCGGTTGTCGGAGCCGATGAGCTCGCGGAAAGGGTACTTGCTCTCCTGTTAGCGCGCGGCATGATCGGCGGCGAAAACTAAGCCTTTTCCCAGACTGGCGCTCCACCAGATGGCCGCGCTGCGATCTTCGCCGAGTCGCCGAAGCGCGGCTGCGCTGTCCGGACCGAGTGTGCGAACAAGTGGCAGTCTCGGAAGCTTGCGTTCCTGTTTGAGAACTACGACCGCGTGCTCGGCCGCCGCGCATCGCTGCACTGAGCCTCCCCGCCTCCCGACTTAGGCGCTCTCTCAAGGAGCGACCGGTGTGCTCGGCTCCGGAGTGTCCATTGGGATCGCCTCCGGCAAGGGATGCGATTTCAACCAGAGTGTCCGCGCCGCGACAATTGGATCTAATCCAACTTTTGTCCACCAAGCCGCCTCATCACCACAACGATGAAGCTCGCGATGGTGTCCACGACAGACGGGAATGGTGAACTCATCACTGACCTTCCGCCCAAGAGCTCGGCTCTGCGCAAATCGGAGATGGTGCGCATCCGAAGGTTGACGGCCGCATATTAAGCAAGGCTGCTTTGCGACAGATCTTACATGCTCCCGATCACGGATACGTCGAAGTTCGGGCAAGTTAAGCACGCTTTTATCGATCCCGTTACGCTGCAAAGTAGCGCTCGTCTTCCCTCCGGTTGACGCGTCCGCCGCAATAGACACTTCGTCGCCCTGTGAAGAAGATCCTTCAACAGCAGCTGCCAAAGTTATTAGTTTAGCGCGAAACCTCTCCTCTACCTGCCACGCATCTGCTGCGGCCAATCCATTCTTGTGAGCCATCGACCGGTGCGCCCAAACGGCGGCCTCATCGCTTGAAATGAGGTCATTGATCTCAGCGAGCAGTCGCTTGCATAGCGTCGCTGATTTATCCGCCTCCAACAGCTGGGTTATCTGGGGCGGTTTTCCGGAGGCTTCGGCAGCTTAGCGGCTGGGCTATTTGGTAGGCCGCTGCCGTTGGGCTTAACGCCGGAAATTTTTGGCTTGGCCCTCTCCGGTTTGTGACTAATCGGCGCTGCAATGTCGGGTGCGTCGAGATCGTCTTCGCCAGCAATACCCACTAGCGTGAACAGCGCGTATCGCCGCGCATAGGTCAGGGCCGCACCCATCCGATGCGGCGTCTCGGTCTCGATAACTGAGCAGACCGGCCAATCCGAGGCGATCCATTCGCCCGAGGCATGCGCTAGGAGCGTCGTCAGACTGATGATGCCTGTGCTCTGATCCACCGCCGTGGTCTGGACCGTGGCAATTTCATGCTGACCGAGGGTCTTGCGCACGATATCGAGGCCGCTCGATAGCGAAGCATAATTGAAGGTCTGCTCTGCACGACCGGGACCAGCCGACTTGATTGTGGCGGTGAGCGATTTCTCGGGGTTGACGAGCTCGACCTGTGCTTTGGCGAGAGCCGCCGCCAAATTGCTGATCGATTGGCTAGACCGATGCATGATCGGTCTCGGTTGCTAGAAGATCAAAGCTGATGGCGCCGGATTTGGACCGCTTGGCGCGGACGCCGTGGCCAATCGCCTGTTGGGCATCCTCCGGTACAAGGTTCTTAAGCTCGCTCTTGGCCAGCTCGTGCTCGAGAGTATGCAGCTTGGGTGCGCGAAAACACCGCTGCGAATTCCGCCCAAGCGTTGGACGACGTCATATCGACAATCCGCACCGCTTCGATCCGCGGCTTTGGCGGCTCGACAGCGAACAGCTTAGGAGCCTCGCCATTTTCGACACAGCGCCAGAACTTGCGCTCGGCAGTAACGACTAGGTGCTGATAGAGCGGATCGGCATGGACCTTGATCTCGACCCATTTGCCGCCGCCCGTGATCACTGAGAGGACCGCGCTGCGGGCCGCAACCACGAACATGTTGTGCTGCAACTGGGCTGCATGCTTTTGCGCTGCCGCCTCCTCCGAGAACTGCCACGGCAGCATGAACTTGGCCTCGAACACCTCGCTGCCGTCGACCCGACCGTCCAGCGTCGCCGCCATCCACCGCAAGGTCGGATGCCGCCGCCACATCTGCACATCGGTAACAATCTTGCCGGTTTGGGCCTGGTACCAGCGCCTATTCAGGTTCTCCGTGGCGAGGCCCAGCTGGACCGCCAGATTCCCCGACAGATCCTCCGGCTCCGCCTCCCCGCGTTTCTCCCGCCACAGCCGCACCAGCGCGCCTCGTCATCCCCCATGATGATCCGGGCGTCGGAGCCGCCGACGTAATATCGTCGTGCCATTTATTGACTTCGAAGGCGCGTGGGACATTGCTTCTACTCTCAATCGGTTCTCGCATTCGATACTAAAAGTATCACATAGCATGGCACAAAAGTCAATACTAAAAGTATCGATTCGGCAGCTAAAGGCAGCCCGAGCCCTGGTTGCGTGGTCTCAGGAGGAATTAGCTGTTGCCGCCGGTGTTTCCGTACCGACGATCAAGCGTTTGGAAGCGCAAGAGGGTGCGTTAGGCGGTCAGCCACGACACGGCAACTAAGATACAGGCCGCGTTAGAGGCCGGCGGCGTGGAGTTCATCGACGAGAACGGAGGCGGACCCGGCGTACGGCTACGAAAAAGCAACCGAAGAAAAAGAACTGAAAAGAGGGCTATAGATGCCGCGGCGAAAGTCGAAGTCGAACACGATACTGTGCGTAGCGCCGGCCCCGCACGCTATTCTTTTTGAGGTGACCTCGGGTAGCAGGCCTTTTTAATCGAAGAGCGACCCTGGTCCTGGAGCCTATCAGACCCTATCAGCGGCAATCCGTGCCCGTATTCGAATGAGCCTTGGCTAGTCGAGCATGTGAGAGCTGCTATGTCCTGCAAGCTCATGTCAGCTAAGCGATTTTTCCGGGTCGACGAATTCGATTTGCGCTTTGACCAAGGCTGCCACCAAATACTGTGGATTTAGAGTACATGGTCGTCCTCCCTAGCTGGAATTCCAATGCTGATGGCGCCAGCTCGCAGCCTGGCCCATCGTTTGCGTGTTCCTCTCAAGCCACGCACGGTGCCAAGGAAATAAGGTGCTCGGGGCTATACCCCGCAAATCCCCTCCGATGTCATCCCCCGAGATGCATACACTATCTGCCGCAAAGGACGATGAAAGGTGGATTCAACTGGCTTCCGCGATAGCCCGGGGCGCAGGTTCGCTTCGTTATCATAGTTTCTGAGCCAGCCCCAATCCGCCCACCCAACGTAAAAAGCCATGCGATAAGGGGCTGAAAAACAACGAAAAGTAGGTTTTACCGTGGGTAAAAATCTTCAAATTTTGGTGTTTTGAAACGCTCAGCGTTTTTCGTGGGTTATCCCAACAATCTACTGTGGGAACAATGAGGCTTTGAGGCATGACGAAACACACCGAACGTTTTCAACGAGACCACGAGAAACGTGGTGGCCGCAAGCGCGATACCGCCAACCTCTTCTCGTTCGACATCAAAAAGTCCCTGATGACGGCGACACATTTGGTCGGCGAGGACCTTGCTGGCAAGGACGGCATTGTCGGGTACTTCCGCTGGATCGCCTTCAAACATCCGAAGGTGTTTGTCTCAGTGTTCCTGCCGAGGCTGTTGCTCGGGGAGAGTTATTACGTCTTCTATCATCCAACGCCTCTCTCGCTTGAAGAGATTTAAGAGGCCACAAGCGACTACATCGCCGAGGACAACGGGCAGGCGTTTGCCGATGAGGTCGATCCGAATGCCCATACGCTTGGACAGGCCTCGGCTATCCGGTCGGCCTCTTGATGCATATGGCCGTGCTGAATCCGAAGCCGTTCGGCCAACTGTTGGCCGATGCGTTTCTACCGGTGCGCGGTCGATCTCGGCGGCGCTCGGCGGTGTCTCGTTTTTGGGGGCAGGCAGAAAGGGATTGGAGAGCGAGCAGAGGCTGGAGGACAAGCCCAAGCAATTGAAAAAAGCAAGCGCTACAATAAGCGGTAGAAAATCGGTGTCCTTTTGCACTACTTTAACGCCCAACAAGCCCCCTCAAAATGTACGGCAGCGGCCACCCCGGAGGGGGGTGACCTGATGATTTGCCAATTTGCCTCGGATGACTTTTGCAGGCTTACGTCAAGCGCAGCAATTTTCGGTAAAGCTCGAGCGTCGTCGCCGCGCTCGACCGCCAGGAAAAGCGGGCGAGGTCAGGCTGTTGCACCACCTGCGTCATCCGAGAATCGCCGGCTTCCTCGATTGCTTCTCTGATCGCCCGCCTCCATTCCTCGACGTCCAACGGTTCCACGTACCGCGCATAACTTCCGGCGATTTCTTCGAAGACCGGAATTCGACTTAATGCCACACGCGCGCCGCAGGCCATTGCCTCGACAACCGGCATGCCGAATCCCTCGTAAACCGAGGCCATGACAAACAACGTGCAGTTACGATAGAGCGCCGCCAATTCACGGTCGGGAACGTAGCCGACAATCCGTATATGGCCGGCCTCCTTGGCGCTTGCCGCCGCACGTGACAGCGAAAGATCACCCCACCCCGCCGGCCCGCACCATACAAGCGGAATCTGCGCCCGAATGTTTGCCGGCAAGCCGGCATACGCCTCGGCGATTGATTTGAAATTCTTGCGCGGCTCGCGGGTGCCGACAGCCAGAATATAGCGCCGCGCCACAAGCTTGTTTTGGCCTAGCCATGTCTCGTCGCCGTCCGCGGCAGGCCGGAACTCGGTACCGGGCGCCGCGTAGGTGACGTGGATCCGATCAGCGGGAATTCCCAGCACAGTGGCGATTTCACCTTTGCTGAATTGCGAGTTGGTCTGCACAAGCGGCGCATCGGCGACGCGCGCGAGCTGCTTACGCAGCCACTCGACGCGATCGTTCGGGTGCATCCGCGGATGGCGGATGTGGGATAGATCGTGGATGAAGGGCAGCACGGGCCGACGAAACTTGCCCGGCGGTACGTAATTGACGGCGTGAAAAACTTCGAAACGGTCCTCGTAGCTGCGAAAGCGCTGCGCCTGCATCGCGCGCACCGCTTTACCGACCGGCGCAATCTGCCGAAGCGTAACGTAGAGCTTCCTTGCGGCCTCTCGCGCCGCACGTTGCGCGCCCGGCGCGCCGTGCCCGGAATTCGCAGCCGCAACCCGATCGAGAAATTGGCGATCCATTGGTTCCAGCGTCCAGCCATTGAACGCCAGCAACGTCTCATCGCCTGACAACAGCGGCAGCATCGCCTGCGCCAACCGATGAGTGAAATGTCCAATTCCGGTGAGCGGCGGCCGCAGCGAGCGCGTATCGATCGCTACTCGCATTCGCGGCATGCTCCCGGCCGGTTAGGAAGGCTCATGCCCGACGCGCCGAAATGAGTTTACCCCGGCGGCAGCTCGCCGTTCGGCAAGAGCCGCTTCGTAAACGTCCTCGATCCGCCTGACGAAGACTTCGGCGCGGTATTCCGCAGCGACACGGCTGCGACCCGCCGCACCAAGACTGCGCGCGAGATCCTTATCATCGAGCAATCGATTGATCGCCGCTGCAAGCGCTACCGGATCGCCAGGCGGCACGGTTAAACCTTCGCGTCCGTTGCGCGCAACGTGGGGAACGCCGGTCGGTAGATCCGTATTGATGACCGGCAAGCCCGCCGCCATTGCTTCGAGCTGGACAATACCGAACGCCTCCGCCGCACTGACCGAGGGTAACGTAAACATCCGCGCTGCATGGAGGTGAATCTTGAGATCGTCTCGCGACAGCCCCCCGGCAAGGATAAATCGCTCGCCGACGCCGAGGCGGCGCGCGGTTTGCCTTAAGTCATCCTTGAGCGGCCCCTCTCCCACGATCATGACCGTTGCGTCCACATGGCGCAGCGCCTCAATGAGAACGTGGAAGCCTTTGTAAGGAACGAGACGCCCGGTCGCCAGGACCAGTCGCGGATGACGTCGCCCGCAGCTCCGCCGCCTTACGCCGTTGGCTGTCATCAAGCGCGGCCCAGTAATCAACGTGAACGCCGAAAGGAATAACCGTGCATTTGTCGGCATAGCGAACAAGAAAGGGCGAATTTCTTATGAGCGTTGAGTGAGAGACAATGATGCGCTGGGCGCGCGCCAGAGTGCGCGCCAGTATTGGCCCCAACGCGGCGGCGAAGGGCCGCTTGCCGACAATCTTCGTGTGCCAATGAACGACCAACGCCGTCTGCTCGGGCAAGCCCATTGCGACGCCGATGTCGTTGAGCGGAAAAGGATGATGCAGGGCAACCAGCGATGCCTTCCGCGCGCGCTTTGCCAAGCGCAACGGAAAGCCGGGCGCAAGCGGCGAGGACATAGCCGTCCCGAAGGAGGTTACCGCTTCGACAGCCATGCCATCCAAGGTAAAGCGTCGGCCCAACCCGCGGTGTCGCCCCACCAGAATCAGGCTTTGATGGCGCGACGACATCCCTTTGGCGATGTAGGCAATCGCCTCGGGAATACCCCCGGTAATGTCGGGGGGAAAAACCTTATAGGCATGAAGTACCTGCAAAGAAGCGTGCCCGCGTTGCTCATCGATCCCCCCAAACAACATCATATAGCTTATCAGCAAGCGAGAAGGTATGACGTCTTCAGCCGTGGGGCTGCGGCCACAACATCTCGCCGCCGCGATTGTGGCATGTTCGTAGCTGTTGTGGAGATTTCTGGATTACCGAGGAAACGAAAGGACTCAACGAATGGCTTCGGCAACACTGATGACTGGCGTTGCCGCCGCTTCCACACTTGCGTCCAGGTCATACGCTGTACGATGAGAGTTAGATGTTGTCCGCTGCGGCCGGCCTGATCACTGCTGCCCTGACCGCGCTCGCGAGCGCAACCGCGATTCTACTCCTTTATCCCGTTCTCAAGCGTTACGCTTTAGCCAAACCCAACGCGCGATCATCTCACCTTACCCCGACCCCCCAGGGCGCCGGTATAGCCGTCATTGCCGCCGTGGTCGGGGCCAGCGCCATTGCGCTTGGCCTGCACGCTTTCCCGGAGGACGCGACCTGGCCGCTAGCCATCATCGTTGGAGCCGCGTTGGCGATGGCCTGTCTCGGCGCCGCGGACGATATCCGCCCGCTGCCGATTGTGCCCCGCCTGCTGTTGCAGGCGCTCATCGTCGCCGCTGTCATCTATACCTTGCCGGAAGGATTGCGCATCGTCCCCGCGCTACCGTGGAGCTTGGAACGGCTCGTTTTGCTGGTCGCTGGTCTCTGGTTCGTCAATCTCGTCAACTTCATGGACGGTATTGACTGGATGACGGTGGCGGAGGTCATCCCGCTGACCGCGACCTTGGCTTTCTTTGGCGCTGCGCATGCGTTGCCGCTCTATGCAGCCTTTTTGGCTTTAGCGCTCGGCGGCGCTCTCCTTGGATTCGGCTATTTCAACCGGCCGGTCGCCAGAGTTTTTCTCGGCGATGTCGGCAGCCTGCCGATCGGTTTGCTTCTCGGCTGGCTCCTCGTTTTGCTGGCCGGAGGCGGGCATTTGACGGCCGCCATTCTCATGCCGCTCTATTATCTCGCCGATGCCACCGTTACGCTTTTACGGCGCCTGATCCGCGGCGAACGCGTCTGGCAGGCGCATCGCACTCATTTTTATCAGCTGGCCACCGAACGGGGCTTCACCGTCCGTGAAGTAGTTGCGCGGGTTTTTCTGCTAAATATCTGCCTATGCGTTTTGGCTGCCGCTACCGTGCTGATGCCGACAATGCGCGGTAATGCGCTTGCTCTGCTTTTAGGCTTTGGGCTGGTTGTCGCCCTTCTGATGGCATTCGCGCGCGGCAAAGCCGGCAGCGGCCTGAAGCGTGACTTGCGCAGCCGCGGCGAAACGTCTGCGGGCAAGAGTAGACTTATGTGACCGGATCGAGCACGCGATCGGTCGATGCCAGCCGATCGTGGATCGGCATCGGCGCCGCTGCGGCCGGACGTCTTTACCGCGCCTGACGGGGCCGAGGTCGGCGCGTTCCGACACCGACGTAGCGAAACTTTGCGCGGCGCATTTCCTCGGGACGATAGATGTTCCTCAAATCGACGATCACCGGGCGCGCCATAATCCGCCGGAGCCGTTTGAGGTCCAAGGCGCGG
Source organism: uncultured Alphaproteobacteria bacterium (assembly GCA_963835195.1). Classification (GTDB taxonomy): domain Bacteria; phylum Pseudomonadota; class Alphaproteobacteria; order Rhizobiales; family Xanthobacteraceae; genus BOG-931. The sequence goes on along the minus strand of CAWIEY010000018.1, from coordinate 131,340 downwards.
AATTGCTCCCACTCCGTTGCAATCACCACGGCGTCGGCGTCCTCGGCCGCGCTCATAGGCGCTTTCGCAATAGGTCACGTCGGGCAATTGCAGTCTCGCCTGCTCCATCCCGGCCGGATCGTAGCAGCGCACCCGCGCGCCCATGTCGGTCAGCGCGGTAATCAACGGCACCGCCGGCGAATCGCGGGTATCGTCGGTGTTCGGCTTAAACGTCAGGCCAAGCACGGCAATGGTCGCCCTGCGGATCGAACCTTCCAGCGCTGCGGCGACTTTGCGCGCCATGGCCCGCTTGCGCTGCTCGTTGACCGCGGTGACGGTCTCGACGATGCGCAATTGCGCTCCGTGATCGTGGGCGGTCTTGAGCAGCGCGGTCGCATCCTTGGGGAAACACGAGCCGCCGAAGCCCGGACCGGCATGGAGAAATTTCGCCCCGATCCGATTATCGAGGCCCATGCCGCGCGCCACCTCCTGCACGTCAGCGCCGAGGCGCTCGCACAGATCGGCAATTTCGTTGATGAACGTTATCTTGGTGGCGAGAAAGGCATTGGAGGCGTATTTGATCAGTTCAGCGGTTCGCCGGCCGACATAGAGGATCGGCGCGGCGTTGAGATAAAGCGGACGATATATTTCAGCGAGCACCGCGCGCGCTTGACGCATCCTCGGTGCCCACCACGATGCGGTCGGGATGCTTGAAATCGCGAATCGCCGCGCCCTCGCGCAGAAACTCCGGGTTAGATACGACTTGCAACGGCAACAGCGGCCGCTGTTCGCGCAGGATGCGTTCGATCTCGTCGCCGGTGCCGACCGGAACCGTGGATTTGGTAATCACCACCGCCGCCCGGCGTGAGCAGCGGCGCGATGTCGCGCACCGCTTCATAAACGAACGTCAGGTCGGCATGACCATCGCCGCGCCGCGACGGAGTTCCGACTGCAATAAAAACGGCGTCCGCCTCCGCCACCGCCCGGAGTTCGACGTCAAATTCGAGGCGGCCTTGGCGAACGTTATTGCCGACAAGCTCCGACAGTCCGGGCTCGAAGATCGGAATCGCGCCGCGCCTGAGCGCGGCAATGCGGCGCGCATCCTTGTCGATGCAGGTCACATGATGGCCGAAATCGGCCGAGACAGGCGCCTGACACAAGGCCCACATAACCAGCGCCGATCATGGTGACGCGCACCAAGGCCTCCGTTCAAGCTCAAGGCGAAGCGGGCACGCGGTAACCACGCCGGTGGCATAGGCGCGTGTGTGACACGCTTGCGAATCCCGTATGACTCTTTGTCCCGCGAAGTCCTAGCCCAACCGGGGACGGGCGCGGCTAACCAACAAGTCTGGTAAAATTCGGAAGACGGGCTAACGCGGCAAAGCCCGGCGCGAGCAAGGCGTGAAAATGGCGCGCAGCTCAGGCTGCGACGCCCGTGAAATCGGGCACGGCGTCGCGCAGGACGCGATAGATGGCTTGGCGCTCCTCGCGGTTCAGGCCTTGATCGAGCAGGGCAAGCCAGCCACGCATGGCGTCGATCGACGGTTGCGCCGGACGGGCGGCGACCACGCCGACGACTCCGATTTCGACCGTCGGCTCGCCGGCTGCGAAAAGAATCTCCTGCATCCGCTCGCCGGGCCGAAGGCCGGTGAAAACGATGTCGATATCCCGCCCGGGTTCGAGCCCGGAAAGCCTGATCATCTGCTCGGCGAGATCGACGATTTTCACCGGTTGACCCATGTTGAGCACATAGACCGAGAGATCCGAGCGCGCAGGGCCGAGCGCGTGGCTCGCTGCCGTCATCGACCAGTCGCAAGCCTCGCGAATGGTCATGAAATACCGCACCACGTCGGGATGGGTGACGGTGACCGGCCCTCCGGCATCGATTTGCGCCTTGAACTTCGGGCACAACCGAACCGTTGGAGGCCAGCACATTGCCAAAGCGCACTGCGATCAGACGCATCGACGCGCCGCGCCGCCTGCGGCGCGGCGCGCCAAATCGGCATCGAGCGCTTGGCAGTACATTTCGGCGAACCGCTTGGTGGCGCCGAGCACGGAAACCGGTTCGATGGCCTTGTCGGTCGAAATCATCACCATCGCGGCGGCGCCTGCCGCCGCCGCCGCATCGGCGACGTTGACTGAACCGAAAACGTTGGTCTTGATGCCTTCTTCCCAATCCGCCTCCAGCAGCGGTACGTGCTTTAGCGCCGCGGCGTGAAAGACCATGTCGGGCTTGAAGTCGGCCATGAGGCGGAACAACCTCGCCCGATCGCGCACGTCGGCCAGCCGCCCTTCGATTTGTGGCCGTGACTGTTTGGTTGCCAGCGCTTCGAGCACGGCGTGCAGTGCCGGCTCGGAATTTTCGAGGATCAACAGCCGCGCCGCGCCGAAGGTGACCACACGGTCGCATATTTCAGCGCCGATCGAACCGCCGCCGCCGGTGACGACGATCGAGCGGCCCTTGAGAAAGGCCTCCAGGCGCGCATAGTCGATCTTCACCGTCGGCCGCAACAGCAGATCCTCGACATTGACCGGCGCAAGCCGAGGCAACTCGCCGCCGTCGTCGAGCGAAGGCAGCCGGCTCACTGTGAGGCCGAGCCGGCGCGCATGCATTATCGTTGCCTCCGGCTTGGCATCGGGCTCGAACGCGGAAGGCGTGAAGATCACCCGGGCAACCGTCGTGCCGCGCTGCGCCAGTTGGTGAACGACGAGATCGAGAGAGTCGAAATCCCCAAGCACCGAAATGCCGCGGATGGTTTGACCACGGTCGGCGGGCGAAGGCGACAATATACCGACCGGCCAGGTCTTTTTGACCGCGCCGCTCTCGATGGCGCGCAGCAGCACTTCGGCATCCGCGGCGCGGCCAAGCACGAGGGTCGGATTGGATTCTGGCGAGCGGGCGTGATGCCTGGCGCGCGTATAGCGGAAATAGCGATAGGCGATCCGCGACGCGCCGAGAAACACCATCTGCAAGAGCCAGTAGAGGACAATGGTGAGTTTGCCGAAGAAGAACTGGCCGAGCACATTCGGCGCCACCAATACGTAATCGAGCGCGACGAGCGACAGCGCCAGCACGGTCGCGGCGCGGAAAATGTTCATCAAGTCGGGAAGCGAGGCAAAACGCCACTTCGATTCATACAGATGAAAGAAGAAATAAATGATGCCGGCATAGACGACGAAGGCGGGGAGAAACGTGAGCAACGTGTGCTCGCGCTCGGCCAGGCCGGCGGCCTCAAAACGTAGATAAAAACTCGCAAGGACTGCTGCGGCCGTCACGATCAGATCATGCGCGATGATCAGAAGTCTGCGCACGTTGATGTGCTTGCTGAGCATGTGGACGGGCCGCCGGAAATTTCCCCCTGCATGTCCATAGCGGTCTTTGCCGCATGGCGCCACCCCGGGCGCCGTCCGGCCCGGGGGCGCAGCTTTTCGTCGCGCGCCCCCGATTTATGCGGCAAACCCGTGTGGCAGCGTCATCGCGGTAAAGACAGCGCCTACCGCCCGTGAAAATGCTTGTCCAATCCCTGCCATCCTTCGAAATAGTCGTGCTGCAGCTCGGATAGATTCGACCGCGTAACGCGTAAGGCGCATTGCAAAGCGGCTTTCGAACATGAAAGCCATTGTATCTTCGATTTTGTGCGGCTTTAAATCCGCCCGCGTCGCGCGCTCCCAGGTTTCGGCATCGGGACCATGCGCGGTCATGCAATTGTGCAAGCTCGCGCCCCCCGGCAAAAAGCCTTCCGCCTTCGCGTCATAGGCGCCGTACAGCAGACCCATGAACTCGGTCATGACGTTGCGGTGATACCACGGCGGCCGGAACGTATCCTCGCCGACCAGCCAACGCGGCGGAAAGATCACGAAATCGATGTTGGCCGCGCCCGGAAGGTCGGATGGCGCGGTCAGCACGGAAAAGATCGAAGGATCGGGATGATCGAAGCTGACGGTCCCCATGACATTGAAGCGCGCAAGATCGTATTTGTAGGGCGCGAAATTGCCGTGCCAGGCGACGACGTTCAGCGGCGAATGATCCATCTCCGCCGCCCAAAGATTGCCCTGGAACTTCGCCACCATGCTGACGCGGCGCGCTGGTATCTTCGTATGCGGCAACCGGCGCAAGAAAATCGCGCGAATTGGCCAGACCATTGGCGCCGAGCGGACCGAGTTCGGGCAACCGCAGCATCGCGCCATAATTTTCGCAAATATAGCCGCGCGAGGGGCCGTCCGGCAGTTCGACGCGGAACCGCAAGCCACGCGGAATGACAACGATTTCGCCGCAGGCCGCTTCGATAATGCCGAGTTCGGTGAAAAAGCGGACGCGACCTTGCTGCGGCACGATGAGCATTTCGCCGTCGGCATTGTAGAAGCAGCGATCTCGCATCGAGCGATTGGCGGCGTAGAAGTGAACCGCCATGCCGACCTGGGTGGCGACGTCGCCGTTGCCGCCCAGCGTCACAATCCCCTCGACGAAGTCCGTCGGCTTTCGCGGAATGGGAAAAGGCGACCAGCGCAATTGCGTCGGGGTCGCCTCGGCTTCGTTGAACGGCGCATTGCGGATCAGGCCATTGTCAATGCGTCCATAGGGCTGATGCACGACCGAAGGCTGAATGCGATAGGTCCAGGTGCGGCGATTTTCCGCCCGCGCCGTCGTGAACGAGGTTCCGGAAATCTGCTCGGCATAAAGGCCGAGCGGCGGGCGCTGGGGCGAGTTGCGGCCTTCGGGCAGCGCACCGCTGACAGCTTCGGAAAGAAAGTGGTTGCCGAAACCCGCCTGGTAGCGCGGCGCGTTTTCGCTGCGCACCGTGCCGCTCTCCGCATTGCGGATTTTCGCCTTGTGCTTCATGGCTTGGGTCATGGCAACCTCCGGAAGGCGATCCGCGATAGCACCCCGCGGATATTGGTCTCGAACGCAACTAATATCCGCCTTTCACCGCTTTGGTGCAAGGTTCTAGGATTTGGACGAGATTTTGGGCTAAGCCTGCCACCGGAAAAAACTGAGCAGAATATCCTTGCGGCAAAGCATCTTTTCCATAGACGTCGAGGACTGGTTCAATCTATCGGGGACCGGATTTGAACCTCCGCCCACGGAATGGGACCGGCTGGAAAGCCGGATCGAGCGGAATTTGCAGGGCTTGCTCGAACTTCTGGCGGCAGCCGGCGGCACCGCCACTTGCTTCGTCGTCGGCTATTTCGCAAAAAGGTTTCCCCACCTGATCCGCGAGGCCGTCGCTGCCGGACACGAGATTGCCTCTCACAGTTACTTCCATCGCCTGGTCTACGACATGTCTGCCGGCGAATTTTATGAGGATGCCTTGGCGACACGGAAGTTGCTTGAGGATGTCTCCGGCGTCGCGGTTCGCGGCTTTCGCGCGCCGGCGTTCTCCGTCACCGAGCGGACGCCCTGGTTCTTCGAGAAACTCGTCGAGGCGGGATATGGTTACGACTCCTCGGTATTTCCCGCCCCGCATCAAACTGGCGGCCTCGCCACCGCTCGCCTCGAGCCCTACCGCGTGCCAACCCCTTCTGGCTCGATTGCGGAATTTCCGATCACCGCAGTGCGGGTCTTCGGCAGACCGATGTGCTTTTTCGGCGGCGGATATCTGCGGCTTTTTCCCTACCGGGTCATTCGCGCCATGGGCCATGCCGCCCTCAATGACGGGCGGCCTGTTATTTTTTACGTGCACCCGCGGGAGATCGATCCTGCGCACCCACGGCTACCTCTGACTGCGCGGAGGAAATTCACCTGCTACGTGAATCTTCGCTCCACGCGTCCAAAGATCCGCCAGATTTTGCGCGACTTTAAAGTGACGTCCTTTGACAGATACATGACGAAAGCGGCGGCTTGAATGGACGACCGAACCTCACATTTCTTCGACGATTACGCTGCCGATTTCGATTCTATTATACGGAAACGACAATCGCGCATTGGAGCGGATCGCCAACAGATTGTTTCGGCGGGCGATGCTCGCGCGCTACGAAAAGACCTTGGCCGGCTGCCAGCCGGCAGCCGGCCGCACCGTCATCGATATTGGCTGCGGGCCGGGGCATTACAGCATTGCGTTGGCGCGCGCCGGAGCAGCGAAAGTCTTGGGATTGGATTTCGCACCGGGCATGCTCAAGATCGCCCGCGAGCGCGCCGCCTCATACGGCGTTGCCGACCGCTGTATGTTTGAGCTTAGCGATTTTCTCACCCATCCGATTTCCGAAAAGTTTGATTACGCCATCGTGATGGGCTTCATGGATTATATCCGCGACCCGCGGGTGGTGATCGATCGGGTTCTCGAGATTATACGCGGCCGTGCTTTTTTCAGTTTTCCCAAGGCCGGCGGTATCCTCGCCTGGCAAAGGCAGATGCGCTACCGCAATCGATGCGATCTGTTCCTTTATCGCGAAGACGAAATTCAGCGTCTGCTGTCGCCGACCGGTGCGTCGTTTTCGATTGAGCCGAACGGGCGTGACTTCTTCGTCACGGTTGAGGCAAAAAGCTCGTCATAGACCTGCAAAGTTTGCGCAGCCACAATGGCTACCGAAAACTCCTTGAGCGCGCGCTCGCGGCCGCGCTCGCCCATGAGGCGGCGCAGGTCGGCATCGCGAACCAGCCGCTCGATGGCGTCAGCGAGCGGTGTGGCTTGCCGCGGCGGCACGAGAAACCCATTCTCGCCGTCCCGTACCGCGTCTCGGCAGCCGGAAACATTGGTGGCGACGATCGGTTTACCGCTTGCGGCGGCCTCAAGCAGTGATCGGGGAACGCCTTCGCCGCCGTGAGACGGCAAACAAACGATGTGGCATTGAGCCAGGACTTGAGCCATGTCGTCATGCCATCCGAACAATTCGACCACGCCTTCCTTCTGCCATTGACGCAGCAGATCGGCCGGCACGCACGCCGGATTTCCCTCATCGCCTTCGCCCACCAGGGCAAATCGCGCCTGAACGCCGCGCGCTTTGAGAATGCGTGCCGCTTGGACAAATTCCGCGACACCTTTGTAGAACAAGAGCCGCGCGGGCAAAATCACAAGAGGTAAGCCGGGCGGCTCGGCGCCCGGGCGAAAGGTTTCGACGTCGACGCCGCAACCGGGCGACACCACCACTCGATCCGGCCGCATGACGCCCCACGCGACCCATCTTTTCATGTCGTCGTGATTTTCGACGATCACCTTAGTGTTCGGCGCATTGACCAAAAATCGAAAAGCGGCCGCGATCCCCGGCCGGATGACGCGCGCCGTCAGTTGGCGCGAAACAAATACATATCCGAGACCCGGCATTGCATTGACGATGACGGGAACCCGGGTGATCTTGGCGGCTATCGAGCCATAAATGATCGGCTTGACCGCAACGTGATGCACGAGATCGGGGTTCAATTCGCGATAAAGTTCGACCACATCCTTAATGGTGGCGACATCCCTCAACGGATTTAGTCCCTGGCGATCGATTTGGATTGGATGAAAGCGAAGACCGGCCGCTTCGATAGAAGCGCGGAACCGCCCGTCAGGGGTAGCGACGTGAACCTCGTAACCGCGAGCGGCGATGCGTTCCGCAACCCCCAATCGGTGCCAATAAAAGTACCAATCGCTGGCCAGCAAGAACAGAACGCGACGAGGAAGCATGATCACCCGCGAAAAATACTGCAATCACGACATGGGCGGCAAAACGAGTTCCACACCGTAGCATAGGCGGAAAGTCGACGAAGTTCCGATTTTCAGCCGCTTGATGAGACGGCTTGGCAGGGGGCCGACCCTGACTGCCGACCCCGGAACATCTCCATCTAGCATGGAAAACCCCGCCGAACGCGCAATGTCTTAAGCATCCGCAGAGTTCCAATTCCAAACCGGCGTCGTAATTCGGCTTGGCAATCGCCCCGAAGCCCCCGCGGCGAAAACTCAATATCTCCAAACAAACGCCGGTTTATCTCCGCATCTGCCGCGGCACGAGGGGACTTCTCTCATTCGCACATTCTGCGGTGCGTCCTTTGGGACGGCCGCACGATTTCGCATGGAGCGGAAATGCGGCCAATTCTTGCGCTGGCACTGCTGATACTGAGTCTCAAAGGGGCCGTACCAGAGACCACATTTCAGGATCAGGATCTGGATCAGGATCAGTTGACCTCCATCAGCGAAACCTTTGCGCCGTCCAATATCAGCTTCAACGTGCCGACGGCGCCCGACCAGTCTTCGCAGCAAACGGATTTGGCTTTGCCGGCCGCATCGGCTGATGCACCTCATCATCAAGGTGAAGGCGCAGCCGACCTTCCACAATCGCCGGCTCCCGCGGCGAGCGATGTCGATGCCGATCAGGCTCCTCCTGATTCGATCGATGTTCTGTGCAAGGCGCTAATGGCCTCCGCCGTGCAGAACGATCTGCCGGTACCGTTTTTCGCCAACTTGATATGGCAGGAAAGTCGCTTCCAACATAATGCCGTCAGTTCGGCCGGTGCGCTCGGCATCGCGCAATTCATGCCGGAAGTCGCCATCGAGGTCGGCTTGGGCGACCCATTCGACCCGCATGAGGCGATCCCTGCCTCCGCCAAATTGCTGCATAGTTTGCGCGAACAATTCGGCAACGTCGGTTTCGCGGCCGCCGCTTACAACGCGGGCGCCCATCGCGTTACCGAATGGCTTGAACATCACCGGACATTACCGCGTGAGACGCAAGTCTACGTGGCGCGCGTGACCGGACGCTCCGCCGAAGCATGGCGCAAATCGCCGCATGATGATTCGCAACTAACTTTTGTGCGGCCTCTGCCGTGCCGCGGCCTGCCGGCGTTTGCCGAACTGGAACAGGCGCAGCAGCGCGAAGCGCAGGAGGCGCAACAGCAGCAGCCATCGCATCCGGAGAAAAACGAGCCAGCGGGTGTGAAAGCGCTCAAAGAGCTGCCGGCGCGGCATGCCGCAAGACGTTTTAGACCGGCTCTCGCGGCGCGGCACAACAGCACTGAGCAGCACATCTCCGTTGCCAGCCATCCGGCGAGCGGCAATCATATCGCCCACTATTTCCGTGGCGAAAAGGTCGATGCCGTCCGCAAACAGCACGCTCCGCATGAGCGGCGGAAAGTGGCCTGATCAACTCCGCGATTTGCGGCTCGTGGCCGAGTTCTAACAACCGCACTAGCTCCATGCGCCTGCCTGTGAGAAAATTGGCCGACACCCTCTCGTTCGGCACTTGCACTTATGCCCGCTGGCATTGGAGACCCGGTCCTTCGCAAAGAAGACGCCCGCCTCGTCACCGGCTGCGGTTGCTATAGCGACGACGTCGATCTGCCCGGCCAGGCCTATGCCGTGACGGTGCGTGCACCCCATGCGCATGCGCTCATTCGTGCAATCGATGCGACTGCGGCGCGGGCTATGCCTGGCGTGTTGGCGGTGTTGACCGGCACGGATGCGCAGACCGACAGCGTGAAGCCCATTCCGCACGACGCCAGCATGGGCACACCGTCGGATATCGTGTTGCAAAACCGCGACCGCTCTGCGGCAGCGGTGGCGCCCCACCCTGTCCTGCCGATCGACCGCGTCCGCCACGTCGGCACGGCCGTCGCCTTCGTGATTGCGGAAACACTCTCGTTGGCGAAGGAGGCCGCCGATTGCGTGCTGGTGAGCTATGATCCGTTGCCGGCATGTTCCGTAGCAACGGAAGCCGCAAAACCCGGCGCGCCTCGGCTCTACGAGGACGTACCAAATATCTTGATCGATGCGGAAGTTGGCGACGCCGCCGCGACAGCTGACGCCTTCGCGCGGGCCGCCCATGTTACGCGACTCGATACCACGCTTAATCGGGTGACCGGTGTGCCGATGGAGCCGCGCGCAGCGGTAGGCGTCTACGACGCGGCGACCAAACGCTACACGCTTTATGCCGGCTCAGGCGGGGTGGTCCGGCAGAAGCGCGAACTTGCCGGAATTCTCAATGTGCCGGAAGCGGCGGTCCGCGTTGTCGCCCGCGACATTGGTGGCAATTTTGGCACCCGCAATGGCTTCTATCCCGAATTTGCGCTGGTCGTGTGGGGATCAAGACGCGTTGGCCGGCCGGTAAAGTGGACGTGCGAGCGGCATGAGGCATTTGCCAGCGACTACATGGGACGCGACCTCACAGTCAGCGTCGAACTTGCGCTTGATGCCCAGGGCAGGTTCCTGGCGTTGCGGACAGACAATCTGAGCAACGTTGGCGCCCACAGCGCGTCCTACGTGCCATTGATCAAAGGCGCACAGCTCGCGACCAGCGGATATCGGATCCCGATCTCGTATGTTCGGGCGCGCGCGGCGCTCAGCACCACAATGCCGACGGCTCCGTACCGCAGCGCCGGTCGGCCGGAGGTGATTTACGCGATCGAGCGTTTGATCGACAAAGCGGCGCGGGAGCACGGCTTTGATCGATTAGCGCTGCGCCGGCGCAACCTCATTCCGCCGTCGGCTTTTCCTTACAGGAACGCGCAAGGCATCACCTATGACAACGGTACCTATCGCGACGTCATGGAACGCGCACTCGTCTTGGCGGATTGGAAAGGATTTCGCCGCCGGCGCGCAGAAGCGCGTCGGCGCGGACGGCTGCGTGGAATTGGCGTTGCCAATTATGTAGAGACAACCGGCGGCTATCCACGCGAACGCGCTGACATCACTGTGCAGGCCGACGGCCGGATAGACGTTGTTGTTGGTACTCTATCGAGCGGGCAAAGCCATGAAACGACTTTTGCCCAGTGCGTTGCGCAATGGCTGGGCGTGCCCTTTGAGCACGTGTTCGTCTTTGAAGGCGACACCGACATTGTCGCCGAAGGCGGCGGATCGCATTCTGCGCGATCGATGCGAATGGCTGGCATCGTCATGGGCAAAGCATCCGAGGCCATAATCGAGAAGGGCAAAAAAATCGCGGCGCATCTATTGGAAGCGGCTGCCGATGACATCGCATTTGGCGACGGTCGCTTCACCATCCAAGGGACCGATCGATCCATCGGACTCATCGAGGTCGCGGCCACAGCGCAGGCCGACGAAACGCTTCCGGCCGACCTCAAAGGCGTTTTGTCGGCGAGCTGTGAGGACGTTATCAGGCACCTCGGTTTTCCTTTTGGCGCCCATGTTTGTGAGATTGAAATCGATCCCGAGACCGGCGCGCTCGAGCTCGTGCGTTACACTGCGGTGGACGATGTGGGGCGCGCAATCAATCCGCTGGTGCTCCACGGCCAAACGCATGGGGGCGCCGCGCAGGGCATCGGTCAAGCGCTGTGGGAATGCTGCGCCTACGATAGTGAAGGCCAATTGCTGTCGAGTTCGTTCATGGATTACGCCATGCCCCGGGCCGACATGCTGCCCGCGTTCACAACCGAGTTGAGTGAAGTGCCGAGCCCGACCAACCCGCTCGGCGTCCGCGGCGGCGGCGAAGGTGGTACCACGCCGGCGCTTGGCGCCGTAGCCAACGCCGTCGTCGATGCGCTCGCCCAGCTCGGCGTCACTCACATCGAAATGCCGATAACGCCTGAACGGGTTTGGCGAGCGATCGCATCAGCCAGTGCCGAAGAAGCCAAACGCGGCGAATGCCGCGGATCCCAACCTGCACCAGCGAACGGTCAGAGCTAAAGACGGGTGTCCGCGCCAGGCAATGTCAGGCCGCCAACAGCTTCTGGACTTCGGTGACCAGCTCGCGCAGATGGATCGGCTTTGAGAGGACCTTCGCGTGCCGGGGGGCGCTCGAATCCGAGTTGAGCGCGACGGCCGCAAAGCCGGTGATGAACATGATCTTAATATCGGGGTCGAGTTCGGCCGCGCGGCGCGCAAGCTCGATGCCGTCCATTTCCGGCATGACGATATCGGTCAGCAAAAGCTCATAGGGCTCTTCGCGTAGGCGCTGATAGGCCGACAAGCCGTTGTCATATGAAGTAACCTCGAACCCGGCATTCTGCAGCGCTTTCACCAAAAACCGCCGCATATCCATGTCGTCTTCGGCAAGCAAGATTTTAGGCATCACTCACACCCCCGGCGGCCGGCCGGCCCCCTTAGATTCCATAAGCCGGATTGCAGGTAAACATGAGGTGAAAGCATTCCCCGCCAAATCGGCCGCACTCTGGACAATAACGGTGGCCGCACGCTAGGGATCGGAGTGGCCGTTATTTTGCTAGACTGCGAAAGTGCGCTGCGCTCATGTCGGACAGCCAAGACCAAGGGGAGCCGCCGTTTGAGGTGCTCGAGCCGGCGCGGTGTCGCGGCCCGCTCTTGTTCAACTCCCCGCACAGCGGCCGGGTCTATCCGCGCGATTTCCTGCTCGCGTCCAGGCTCGATCTGGCGACCTTGCGACGTTCCGAGGATTCCTTTGTTGACGAACTGATCGTGGGCGTTGTTGCCCGGGGCCATCCGCTGGTGCGCGCGCACTTTCCGCGCTGCTTTGTGGATGTCAATCGCGAGCCCTACGAACTCGATCCGCGCATGTTCGACGGCCGCTTACCCTCGTTCGCCAACACCCGTTCAATGCGCGTGGCCGGCGGATTGGGCACCGTCGCGCGTGTGGTCGGCGACGCGCAGGAGATCTATGACCAGCGGATAGCCGTCGCCGAGGCGCTGCGGCGCATCGATGAATTCTATAAGCCCTACCACCGCTCCCTGCGCCGCGTATTTATGCGGCTGCATCGCGAATTTGGCGCAGCCGTCCTGGTCGATTGTCATTCCATGCCTTCGGCAACGGGCGCCAAAGACGAGCGCCCGCGCGCCGACCTCGTCCTGGGCGACCGCTATGGCACAAGCTGTGTTCCCGTCATCCCCGAGACCATCGAGGCGACCATGCGGGAACTCGGCTACGTCGTCAGCCGCAACAAGCCGTATGCGGGCGGATTCATCACCGAGCATTACGGCAACCCGACAGCGGGTCTGCATGCCGTGCAGTTGGAAATCAACCGCTCGCTGTATATGGATGAGCGCCGCTACCAGCGGTCGGCCACGTTTCTGCGGCTGGCCGGTGAGTTCGAAATTCTCGCCGACCGGCTCGCCCAAATTCCGCTTGAAGAATTGCGTCCGTACCGAGCTGCGGCCGAATAAACATCAGCACTAAGAAAAAGGGCCGCTCGCATGACGAGCGGCCCAAGTCTAGGGAGGAAACGCCCAAGGAGGGCGACGGTAGGCGAGAGAATTTCTCGCTACCGCACTGCAACAACATACACCGCGGCGCACAAAACGCAAGTCCTGTTGACCTATTTTGCACTTCGTTTCCCCTGGAATTTCCTGCAAATCATGCAAGGCAGCCCTTCCGATTGCCCATAACGGCGGCAGCCACACACGAGCGATTACGTCTTGGACGCCAAGTGGTTACGCCATCCTTGCTCACCGGCTTTATTGCGCAAGAGAAAGACAATCAGTGTGGCGGCGCCCCTCCGCTGGACCGTTTTGCGAACGACCGTTGCCAATCGGCAACAATTTGCCGCGGCTCGGCGGGTCATATACTCAGCCCATCGGAGGCGCTTGATGACTGCGATCGACTTCGCCGCGTTTGTCGATGAGCTTGCGGCGGTCTCCGGTGAGGCGCTGCGGCCGTTCTTCCGAACCACGCTCGCGATCGAGAATAAAAGCATTTCCGGCGGCTTCGATCCGGTGACGGCTGCAGACCGCGCCGCGGAAATGGCGATGCGCGCGTTGATCAAAAGGACCTTTCCGGCGCACGGCGTCGTCGGGGAGGAGTTCTCCGCCGATCACGCGGACGCCGAATACGTTTGGGTGCTCGATCCAATCGACGGCACCAAATCCTTCATCTGCGGTATGCCGGTATGGGGCACACTGATCGGGCTGACCCGGCTGGGCGAGCCCATTTACGGGATGATGCACCAGCCATTTACGCGCGAACATTTCTCCGGTGACGGAAAAGCCGCGAATTATCGCGGCCCTGCCGGCGACCGGGTGCTGCGGACGAGGCCGTGTGCCGAGCTTGCGGAAGCGGTGCTGGCGACGACCAGCCCCTTGCTGATGAGCGATGCCGACCGCGAAGTCTTTCGTCGCGTGGAGCGGCTCGTGCGCTTATCGCGCTACGGGGGCGATTGCTACGCCTATTGCATGCTGGCGGCCGGGCATATCGACCTTGTGATCGAGACCGAGCTTAAGCCCTATGACGTGCTGCCGCTGGTCCCGATTATCGAAGGTTCAGGCGGCATCATCACCACGTGGGAAAATGAGCGAGCGCATGCCGGCGGACGAGTTATCGCCGCGGGCGATCGTCGCCTTCACGCCCAGGCAATAGCCATTTTGCAGGAAGGCCTGACAATTTAAGGCGCCAATCGACCCGTCAGGGATCGAAGCACATTCGCCGCCACCCTCAATAAAGCGGCGTCCCCGGGACGAACGCGTCAAAGGCCGCCCAAAATTGCGAACGGTAGCGATCCTGCTCCATCAGCAACTCGTGCTGGGCTCCGACGATCTGGAGATGCGAGCCGGCACGAAGCAGTGTCGCGAAATCCTCAATCGCCGCGTTTGAGACAATCGCGTCGCGGCCGGCGCCGATGATGAGAATCGGCTGGCGAATGCGCGAGGGATAGCTGGGCTCGTGGAACGGCCTGATCGCACGGAACGCCGCGTCGCACCAGGCGACAGTTGGACCGCCCAATGCGAGCGCCGGTTCGGCTTCAAGGATCGCGGCATTGCGTGCGTAACGGACGGGGTCGGTTGTCAGGATGTTTCCGCCGTAAGGCCGCAGATCGAGAACACCTGGAAAACGTCCCGGCAAATACGTCGAGCCCAAGCCCGCAAACCGCATCACCCGCACGATGCCGGCGGCCATGGTTATCGAGGTGAGAAAAGCGATACCAATCATCGGCGCTGAGAGCACGATGCGGTCGAACCAACGTTGACCGCGATAGGCGGCACGGATCAGTACGGACGCGCCCATCGAATGACCGAGCGCAAAGATCGGTGGCGGACAATCGGGCAAGACGATCTCACGCATGAAAGTTTCGAGGTCGGTATCGAACTCGGCAAAACTGCGCACATGGCCCTTGTGCCGATCGCTCAGGGCGCGATCCGACAGCCCCTGCCCTCGCCAGTCGAAGATGGCGACGGCAAATCCGCGCGCGCGCAGGTCGCGGACCGTCTCGAAATATTTTTCGATCCACTCGGTGCGGCCGGGAAAAATGCAGACGGTGCCGCGTCGGCCGGCCGGCGGCGCAAAACGTGCAAAACGTAGCGCGACGCCGTCCGGCGTCTTCAACATGCCGGTCACCACGTTGTCCGGAACGGGATTGGCTGGGATGGAAATGAGCTTCATAAGTGCTGGTTTACCGGCCTCTTTGGCCCCCTTGCGGCAAAGTCGGCGGGTTCCTATTTCCTTTCTGCGCAGGCCGGATACGGCTGCGCATCCACATAGGTCCGGCCCCCGTGGGCGGACCCCCGCATGTCGCTTCAGAAGGAGGATATGCCATGCGAACTTTCGATCTCACACCACTTTACCGTTCCACTGTCGGTTTTGACCGGCTGTTTTCCTTGCTCGACCAAGGTGTCGACGGCGCGGCCCCCGGTTATCCGCCCTACAACATCGAACGTACCGGCGACAACGAGTATCGCGTCACCGTTGCGGTAGCAGGCTTTGCCGAGCCCGAATTGTCGATCGTGGCTAAGGAGAACACCTTAACTATCCGCGGCGAGAAGAGCGACAAGAAGGACGAGAGCCAGGGAGACGTGCTTTACCAGGGCATTGCGGCCCGCGCTTTCGAGCGTGCGTTCCAGCTTGCCGATTTCGTCCAGGTTAAGGGCGCGAAGCTCGAGCACGGACTCCTGCATGTCGATCTGGTACGCGAGATTCCCGAGGCGAAAAAGCCCCGCGTCATCCCGATCGGCAACGGCAAAGCCGTCGAGCAGAAGCAGGCAGCGTAAGTCGTCTGTGAACTGATCTTTGTCGTGTCAGCGCCCCGGGTTTTCCCGGGGCGCTTTTTATGCGGCAATAGCCTCGAGGCGGCGCCGGGTCACGGCTGGCCCGAAAAAGCCAATGACGATGAATACAATCAGCATCGCGCCGGCGATGAAGGCGAACACGCCGGTCGTACCGTATCGCCCGAGAAAGAACGCGATGATGAAGCCGGAGAAAATCGCACTGAACCGACTCCAGGAATAAACGAAGCCGACCGCCTGCGCGCGAATCCGGGTCGGATAAAGCTCCGCCTGGTAGGCGTGAAATGAGAGCGACAGCCAATTGGCGCAGAGCGTGATCAGCAAGCCGCAAACGATAACGCCGGCTGCAGTGGTCTGCCGGGCGAAAATCAGACCGAAAACCGCGATGCCGATCGCAGCCCAGGCCACCTGCCATTTGCGCTCGAAACGGTCGGCGAAATATATGGCGATGAGCGGGCCGATCGGTGCCGCGATGGCGATGATGAAAGTATAGGCGAGCGATTTGGTCACGCCGATGCCCTGGGAAATCAACAACGCCGGAACCCAGCTGGAAAATCCATAAAAGCCGATGGTCTGGAACAGATTGAAGATAATCAGCATAATGGTGCGCCCGCGGTAAGCGGTGCTCCACATTTCGGACCACGCCCCGGCCTTGCGCTCCGTCTCACCGGCAACGATTTCCGGCGGCGGCAATTCGCCGCCGGTTTCGGCGCGAGCGCGCGCCTCCATCTCCGCGGTGATTTGTTCGGCTTCCGCCATGTGTCCGTGCTGCGCGAGCCAGCGCGGCGATTCCGGCAAAGCGCGGCGGATCCACCAAACAAGAACGGCGCCGATCGAGCCGAGGATCACGACCCAGCGCCAGCCGTCGAGACCAAGAATGGTCAGTGGCACCAGCTGCCATGCGAGCAACGCGACCACCGGCACGGCCGTATACATGATGAACTGGTTGTAAGCGAAAGCGGGCCCGCGGTGCTCTTTGGGCACCAATTCCGACAGGTAGGCATCGACGTTGACGAGCTCGACTCCGAGACCGATGCTGGCGATGAAGCGCCACAATACGATCGTCTCCGGCGTATTCTGCAACGCCATGATCAGTGCGCCGATCGAATACCACAGCAGCGCGAAGGTGAAGATGGAGCGGCGGCCAAACCGGTCGGACAGGCGGCTGAATGCGATTGTTCCAATGAACATTCCCGCAAACGCGGAACCTACGAAGCTCGCGAAACCGTGCAAATCGAACAAGCCCTGGGTCGTAGGCTTGAACAGGCCTGCCCGAAACAGACCGATCGCCACGTAGGCGGTAAAAAACAGATCGTAGAATTCAAACCAGCCGCCGAGCGACAGGACCGTCACAAGCTTGCGCGTGTAGCGCGATGGCGGCAGGCGATCGAGCCGTGCCGCCACCGTAACCGCATCCCCGGTCATGCCCTTCCCTCCCCGCGCCCGCATGCACTTCTTACGAGCGCATTGGGCGGTGCGCCTTGCTTGTCGGCAGACTGTCACCGCGCGCGCGGCGAGGCAATCCGGCTTCCTGTTTGGGAAGGCCGCGAATGCCCGGGAGACGAGCGCGTAAAATCTTAGTCAGGAAGCGGCGTGATCGCCGGTTGTTTCTTCGGGACCGCGGCAGCTGGTGCGGCGGGGGCGCTGGCGGCTTTGGGAACCGCGAGGTTGGATTCGCCTGCCGCCTTGCGCGATGCAAGCTCGGCCGGACGTGGGCGCGGCAGCGGCGGAAACCCCGAGGTCGCCGGGTGTGCCGCCGGCAGCGGTGCCATCGGCGGAGCCGCTGGCGGCAAATCCGGGGCGGCGCGTCGCTCGACCGGCACCATGACCGAGGGTGCGAACTCTGGCGGCTCCGGCTCGACGTAAGCCGGCGGTGCGGCGTAGATGGGCGGTGCGGCGTAGGGGGAAGGCAGCATTTCCATCGGACCATAAGCTTCGGAAGCGGCCACGATGCGATTGACGGCGCGAATGGCGCCGCTTCGGCCATCAACCACAACGCGCATGAGGATGCCGCGGAAGTCGGTGGCGCGCACCACGTAAGTCGCGCCTCGGCGTAGCGGCGGCGCAAGCGGATCGAAACCGGCCGAGCGCACAATGCGGGCAATTTCGTAAGGCGGCACGAAGCCGGGCAGCGGTGGGAGGTTTTGCGGCGCTTGTGCAACCGCCGGCGCCGCGACAGAGAAGAAGAAAGCAGCGCCAAGCGCGGCGGCCTTCACGACTGCCCGACTTCACGAAGCCCCTCCCCCTCGCGCCGAAACTCGCCGATGCCCCATTACCGAAGATGATTAAGCGCAATTGGGGCAGCGCTTGGGCGCTCTCCCGAATTCGCGCCTCAGCACCATGCACCACAAGCTTTTGTCACCGAAGCCAAGCCATGCGTCCGCTAAACGACTCCTGGGAGGGCGAAGGCGCGGTGCTGCGCGCACCTTCGCCGTAAGGAGCTTCCAGCGTGAATTCGTTGGCGGTAATGAGCTTCGATAGAGCGGCAGGATATCGAGCATGGCGTTGTAGTTGCTGTCGGTGAAGCCGCTGGTTGCGTCTTTGATGAGAATGGCGTTGTAACCCATATTGGCGGCGCGTTTGATCGTGGTCGCCACGACGTGCTCGATGCATTGGCCGCTGACGAACAGATGCCCGATATTGTTGGCGCGCAGAATTCTTTCCAGATCGGTGCCCTCAAAGCTGTCGGAACCGTAATTGATGACGATGGGTTCGCCGCGCTGCGGCTTGAGCGAGTCAATGACATCGACTTCCCAGGTGCCGACGATTCCCTTGTTCTCGTCCTTGGCGCCCTGCAGCAGCGGATAATACTGGTTTTCCGGCAGCTCGGGAAAACCGGGACGCCAGCCGATGTTGACGAAGATCGTCAACATGCCGCGGGCGCGGGCGGTCGCCAGAACCTTCTGCGCATTGGCAATCGCGCCGTTCTTTTCGATCTGCCGGCAGAGATTCTTTCCCCACACGCCCTTCGGATCGCAAACGCTGTTCTGCCAGTGCAGCATCAGCAATGCGGCCTCCGCGGATACCCGCTTATTCATGTTGTGCCCTCCGAGAAAACAAGCGTTACAACTGTACCGGTTTTATGGGAGTGTTACTTCCAGGAGCTTGACGTCCTAGTTCGCGGTGCTCGTCTGGGCGATCGTTACGCGGCGAGCTTGTCGAAGCGGGACGGTCCGGCGCAGAATTCGAACTCTTTACTATGCGAGCCAAGCCCGCACTCTTGTGCTTGGGCGCGGAATTTGCGATGTTGACATAGGACAGCATTGCTGTCCCAATTTGGGCCCGATCGCGCGCGGCCCGGCAAGGGGGCCGGTAAGGGCGCAACGGCCAGCCGCCGCGACGAGGGCGCGTTAAACGGCGGCAGACAAGCAGCTTTAGGCCGCGCGGCGGTACAAAGGTTGCCTTCAGAATGCAGTAGCTCGCCCGCGGCGCCGGAAGACGCGATCCTGCGCCGGGCGCATTGTGCCGGAACTCCGACGCCGACCTTCGGAGCGCCGGCGGAGAATACGAGACGACCATGGGCGCCTCGAGTTTCGGCCTGTTCGATCCGGCGCTGGAGAAAGATTCCTGCGGGGTCGGCTTTATTGCCGATATCAAGGGCCGGGCGTCTCGCACAAAATCGTCGAAGATGCGCTCACCATCCTGCTCAACCTTGAGCATCGTGGCGCAGTCGGCGCCGATCCGCGCGCCGGCGATGGCGCGGGCATTCTGGTGCAGACGCCGCACAAGTTTTTCGCCAAGAAAGCCGCCGAACTCGGCATTGATCTGCCGGCGGCCGGCCACTACGCCGTAGGTGCGCTTTTCCTCCCGCACGAGGCCGAGTGGCGGCGGGAGATTATGGATACTTATGCTGCGGTCGCCGCGCAGCAAGGAATGCGGCTGCTTGGCTGGCGCGACGTGCCAACCGACAATTCCAATCTCGGCAAATCGGTCAAGCCGACCGAGCCGGTCCACAAGCAGGTCTTTCTCGCGCGCAACCCCGCGACCCGGTCCGAGGCCGAGTTCGAGCGCCGGCTCTACATCCTGCGCAAGACGATTTCGCAGACACTTTACAGCCGCCGTGAGCGGCGGACCTCGCACTATTACCCGGTTTCGATCTCGTGCCGGACCTTGATCTACAAGGGCATGTTCCTCGCCGACCAGCTCTGCACCTATTATCCGGACCTTCACGATCCCGATTTCGAGAGCGCGCTGGCTTTGGTGCATCAGCGTTTCTCGACAAACACGTTCCCAACCTGGTCGCTGGCGCATCCGTACCGCATGATCGCGCATAACGGCGAGATCAATACGTTACGCGGCAACAACAACTGGATGGCTGCGCGGCAGGCTTCGGTGTCTTCGCCTCACTTCGGCGATGACATCAAAAAGCTGTGGCCGATTTCCTATGAAGGCCAGTCCGACACGGCATGTTTCGACAACGCGCTCGAATTCCTCACCATGGGCGGCTACTCGCTCGCCCATGCGGTGATGATGATGATTCCCGAAGCCTGGGCGGGTAATCCGCTCATGGACGAGGAGCGCCGCAACTTCTACGAATACAATGCGGCGCTGATGGAGCCTTGGGACGGTCCCGCCGCCATCGCCTTTACCAATGGCCGTCAGATTGGCGCGACGCTCGACCGCAACGGGCTGCGGCCGGCACGCTACATCGTCACCAAGGACGACCGGGTTATCATGGCCTCCGAAGTGGGCGTGCTTCCCATACCCGAGGAAGAGATCGTCGCCAAATGGCGGCTGCAGCCCGGCAAGATGCTTCTGGTCGATCTCGAAGAAGGCCGTCTCATTCCCGACGACGAGATCAAAGCGTCGCTGGCGAGAAGCCATCCTTACGGCGAATGGCTTGAAGCGCACGCAGATTGTGCTTGAGGATTTGCCGACCGCCTCGGAAGCTGCGCCGATCTCTAATCTCGCGTTGCTCAACCGGCAACAGGCTTTCGGCTACACCCAGGAAGATCTGAAGCTATTGATGACGCCGATGGCGACGATCGGCGAAGAGCCGGTCGGCTCGATGGGCAACGATACCCCGATCTCGGCGCTTATCAGAGCGGCCGAAACTCCTGTTCACTTATTTCAAGCAGAATTTCGCCCAGGTCACCAATCCGCCGATCGATCCGATCCGCGAAGAACTGGTGATGAGTCTCGTTTCCATTATCGGACCGCGGCCGAACTTGTTCGATCTCGAAGGCGCGTCGAAAACCAAGCGCCTCGAAGTGCATCAGCCGATCCTCACCAATGCCAATTTGGAGAAGATCCGGGCGATCTCCGAGGTGGCCGAGTCGCATTTCAAGTCGCTCACGCTCGACACGACTTGGCCGGCCGAAGAGGGCGCCGCCGGCATGGAGACGCGCGCTGGCCACATTGTGCACGCAAGCCGATCGAGGCGGTGCGCGACGGGATCAACATCGTCATTCTCTCCGACCGCCGCGCCGGCGCTGACCGAATTCCCATTCCGTCGCTGCTCGCATGCGCCGCGGTGCATCATCACCTGATCCGCGAGGGTTTGCGCACCTCGGTCGGGCTTGTCGTCGAATCCGGCGAGCCGCGCGAGGTGCACCATTTCGCCTGCCTTGCCGGCTACGGCGCCGAGGCGATCAATCCATATCTCGCCTTCGAGACGCTCGTGGCGATGAAGCACGAGCTGCCGCAAAAGCTCGACGACAAGGAAATCGTCAAACGCTACATCAAGTCGATCGACAAAGGTTTGCTCAAGGTGATGTCCAAAATGGGCATCTCCACCTATCAGTCCTATTGCGGCGCGCAGATTTTTGACGCGGTCGGGCTAAAGTCCGAGTTCGTCAGCCGAATACTTCACCGGGACGGCCACGCGGATCGAGGGCGTCGGCCTCGACAGATCGCCGAAGAAACGGTGCGCCGGCATCGCGACGCTTTTTCCGACGCGCTGGTCTATCGCGGCATGCTCGATGTCGGCGGCGAATATGCGTTTCGCGTTCGCGGCGAGGAGCATGTCTGGAATGCGATCACGGTCGCGGCGCTCCAGCATGCGGTGCGCGGCAATTCCTATGAAAAGTACCGGCAGTATGCCGCGATCATCAATGAGCAGTCGCAGCATCTCTACACGATGCGCGGACTGTTCCGCATCAAATCGCCGCAAGAGGACGGCCGCATCGCGGTGCCGATCGAGGAGGTCGAGCCGGCAAAGGAGATCGTCAAGCGCTTCTCCACCGGCGCCATGTCGTTCGGCTCGATCTCGCGCGAGGCGCACACCACGCTTGCCATTGCCATGAATCGGATCGGCGGCAAGTCGAACACCGGAGAGGGCGGCGAAGAGGCCGATCGCTTCAAGCCGCTGCCGAACGGCGATTCGATGCGTTCGGCAATCAAGCAAGTCGCTTCCGGCCGTTTCGGTGTCAGCGCCGAGTATCTGGTCAACGCCGATATGATGCAGATCAAGATCGCGCAGGGCGCCAAGCCCGGCGAAGGCGGCCAATTGCCCGGCCATAAGGTCGACAAGACGATTGCCGCGGTGCGGCACTCGACACCGGGCGTCGGTTTGATCTCGCCGCCGCCGCATCATGATATTTATTCGATCGAGGATTTGGCGCAGCTCATTTTCGATCTGAAGAATGTCAATCCCGAAGGCGACGTTTCCGTCAAACTGGTCTCTGAAGTCGGTGTCGGCACCGTCGCGGCCGGCGTGTCCAAAGCGCGGTCCGATCACGTCACCATTGCGGGGTATGAGGGCGGCACCGGCGCGTCGCCGCTGACTTCGATCAAACATGCCGGTTCGCCGTGGGAGATCGGCCTCGCCGAGACGCATCAGACGCTGGTCGCCAACCGCCTGCGCGGGCGTATCGCCGTGCAGGTTGATGGCGGGATCCGCACCGGCCGTGACGTCGTCATCGGCGCACTTCTAGGCGCCGACGAGTTCGGCTTCGCCACCGCGCCGCTGATCGCCGCCGGCTGCATCATGATGCGCAAGTGCCATCTCAATACTTGCCCGGTCGGCGTGGCAACCCAGGACCCGGTGCTGCGCAAGCGCTTCCGTGGCCAACCCGAACATGTCATCAATTTCTTTTTCTTTGTCGCCGAGGAAGTGCGTGAGTTGATGGCGGCGATGGGCTATCGCACCTTCAATGAGATGATCGGGCAGATGCAAATGCTCGACGCGCGTCAACTGGTCGACCGTTGGAAGGCGCGCGGGTTGGATTTTTCCCGGCTGTTCCAGAAGCCGCAAGCGCCAGGCGGCGTCGCCATCTACAATAGCGAGCGGCAAGACCATAAGCTTGCCCGCGTCATCGACCGAAAGCTCATCGCGGAGGCGCAAGCCGCCCTCGATCGCGGCGCGCCGGTGCAAATAAATCTGCCGATCACCAACACCGACCGCACCACCGGCGCCATGTTGTCCGGCGAGATCGCGAAACGCTACGGCCATGACGGCCTGCCGAACGACACCATTGTTGTGCGCTTTAAAGGTACGGCCGGACAGAGTTTCGGCGCGTTCCTTGCCCGCGGCGTGACCTTCGAACTTGAGGGCGACGCCAACGACTATGTCGGTAAAGGCCTGTCCGGCGGCCGCTTAGTGGTGCGCCCGCCGGCCGACGCCGCCATCGTGCCGGAGCAATCCATCATCATCGGCAACACGGTGCTTTACGGCGCTATCGAAGGCGAGTGCTATTTTCGCGGCGTCGCCGGCGAGCGCTTCGCGGTGCGCAATTCCGGCGCGCTCGCCGTCATCGAAGGCGCCGGCGACCACTGCTGCGAATACATGACCGGGGGCGTTGTCGTCGTTCTTGGGCGCACCGGCCGCAACTTCGCCGCCGGCATGTCTGGCGGCATCGCCTACGTGCTCGACGAGGACGGCACGTTTGCATCGCGCTGCAATCTCGCCATGGTCGAGCTTGAGCCGATGCCTGAGGAGGAAGAGGCCAGCGCGCGTCTTTATCATCATGCCCGCGATCTGCAGGCCCACGGCCTTGTCCAAATAATGTCCGACATGAGCCGTTTCGACGCGGCGCGGCTCCACCACCTCATTGCGCGGCACGCCCACTTCACGCATTCGACGATCGCGGCGAAAGTTCTCGGCGAGTGGTCGATCTGGTATCCGAAATTCCGCAAGGTGATGCCGATCGAGTACCGTCGCGCTCTCAACGAACTCAAGGCGCAGACTGCGGCCATGCAAGCCGCGGAATAGAGCGCGCGGCAGAAATAGCGACGTGGGCAAGGTCACAGGTTTCCTCGAATATAAGCGCGAAGACCGCGACTATGAGCCGGTCGAAGAGCGCATTCGTCATTGGCGCGAGTTCATCCTGCCGCTGCCGGAGCAGGACTACCGGACTCAGGCCGCGCGCTGCATGAATTGCGGCGTGCCCTATTGCCAGGGCACGGGTTCACTCACGCCAGGGACGCCCGGCTGCCCGGTCAACAACCAAATCCCGGACTGGAACGACCTCGTTTATGCCGGCAACTGGGAGGAGGCCGCGCGCAACCTGCACTCGACCAACAATTTTCCCGAAGTCACCGGCCGCATCTGCCCGGCGCCGTGCGAAGCCTCGTGCACGCTCAACATCGACGAGAATCCGGTCACCATTAAATCCATCGAATGTGCCATCGCCGATCGCACCATCGCCCTGGGATTAAAGCCCGAGCGCGCTGCGACGCTTACCGGCAAGAAGGTCGCAGTTGTCGGCTCCGGACCGGCGGGTTTGGCGTGCGCGCAGCAGCTCGCGCGCGCGGGCCATTCCGTTCATGTCTACGAGAAATTCGCCAAAGCGGGCGGCCTGCTGCGCTACGGCATCCCCGATTTTAAGATGGAAAAATATCACGTCGATCGGCGCGTGGCGCAGATGGAGGCGGAAGGCGTGGTTTTCCATTATGGCGCCCATGTCGGCGTCAATGTTGCCGCGGCACAGCTCCTCGAAGACTACGACGCCATCGTCCTTACCGGCGGCGCCGAAAAACCGCGCGATCTGCCGGTTCCCGGCCGCGAACTCAACGGCATCCATTTCGCCATGGATTTTTTGCCGCAACAAAACCGGCGGGTGAGCGGCGAAGCGAGCGATGGGGGCGAACCGATCCTGGCCCACGGCAAGCATGTTGTCGTCATCGGTGGCGGCGACACCGGGTCGGACTGCATTGGCACCTCGATCCGTCAAGGGGCGCTGTCGGTGACCAATTTCGAGATTCTGCCCGCGCCGCCGCTGCACGAGAATAAGATGCTGACTTGGCCGAACTGGCCAATGAAGCTGCGTACATCCTCAAGCCATGAAGAAGGCGCCGAGCGCGACTTTGCCGTCATGACGTCGCGCTTTTCCGGCGCGAAAGGGTTCGTGAAAAGGCTTCACTGCGTGCATGTCGACGACAAGCTCAAGGCGATTGCCGGCAGCGAATTCGAGATCGAGGCCGAACTGGTGCTGTTGGCGATGGGGTTCGTGCATCCTGTGCAAGAAGGCATGCTCACGGAGCTCAAGCTGGCGCTTGACCAGCGCGGCAATGTCGCCGCCTCGACCGACGATTACCGCACCTCGATCGACAAGGTTTTTGCCGCCGGCGATATGCGCCGCGGCCAGTCGCTGGTGGTATGGGCGATTCGCGAAGGCCGTCAGGCCGCGCACGCCGTCGACGCCTATCTCATGGGGTCGAGCCTGCTGCCGCGCTAATCTTTCGCTCCGCTTTGCGAAGCGCCTGGGCGCTACGGCTTTGCGTCGCTCGCTTTATTGCTCAACGGCTTTTTGATTTCGCCCTTGCCGTTATTGTTTTTGCCGGCCGCGCCTTTGGCCGGCGGTGCCGGTGCCGGCGAAACTGGCGGCGCCGCCTCGCTCGCAGTGCCGGTTTCGGTCCGCGGCCACGAGAAATTGTCGGCGCGGCCAGGCGGCGCCGCGATCGTATCCCCGCGGTTGAGGACTTCCGTCGCCACCGGATCGGAGTCGCGCTGCGCGGGATGGTCGGTCGCACCCAACAGCTCTTCCCCCTTCCCGCCTGCTGCAGCATTGAGCGGAATGACTGGACCGATCAACGGCGGCGCGGTTCCTTTGGCTGGCGTTTGCTCCTCGGGCCCCGGCAGCGCCACCGGCGCGACGTGCGCCGTTAAGACCTTCCGCAGTTCATGCTCGACATAATGGGCGAGCTTTTCCGCGCCGACATTGGTGAAATTTACCCCGTCATATGTGCGCAGCCGGCGAGTTTGACCCTCGAAGTCGGGTCCCTGCGTCACAAACTGACCCCGTTCGTCGACGAACCCGTCCCAGATATCGACGTAGATGATACCGGCCTTTTCCGCGTGCGCCCGATAAAGTTCGTCGAGGTAATTCATGTCGCTGGTCGATTTGGCGCCGCGGATCGCCGGTAATCCGACCCATAGTACGGGCACGCCCTTACTCTTCGCCGCAGCAATCATCTCGTCGATGCGTTTTCCGTAAAGCTCGGCCCAGGTATCGGTGCGGAATTCGTAAATCCCGCCGGGCGGTCGGCGCGGCGGCGCGCTCGCTACAGGCGCGGGCTGCTCGCTCTCGGCCGGCGCTGCGTTTGGCGCCGACGCCGATGCTGCCGTTCCCTGATTGCCGGAAGCTCCCTTCTCCGCTCCCTGCGGCGAACTCTTGCTCGATGCTGCGCGCTCGCGCAGCGGCAGCCGATCATTGACGCCGAGCATGATGACAATGGCGCTCGGCTTTTCCGTTGCGAGCATATCCTTGACGGCTTGCGACCAATCCGGGGCGTCGGCGTGCACGTCATAGCGGATCAGACCCGAATAAGGACGGATCTTGCGCACGATGCCGATTTCGGGCGTGTCGGCAAATGTTTGCTCCAGCCCATAGCCGAGCCAATCGGCGAACGTGTCGCCGATGACCAGCACGGTCGAACTCGGCTGGGTTTCGCTTTTGCGCGGTGCCGGCGGTTTGGTAGCTTCGACAGCTTGTGGCGGCCGAGGCTGACTGTACGGGCGGTAGGTCCGATAACCGCCATAGCCGCCATAGCCGCGATCGTCGCCAAACGGGAAGCGAAAAAAATCGCGGAACTGCACGAGCTCGGCGCGCGGCCGCTCGATGAAGGCGGCGCGACCGCCGCCAAACTGCGCCGCAGCCGGCCACGGCAACGCCGCGACCGCCGCCGCGATGAGTGCAAGACATAGACGTCGCGCATTACCCATTGCGATTGCCATGGCCATTGCCGGATCCAAACAATTCTGCCGCCAAAGCCGCCGAAGGAAGACCGCCCTCGGCCAGCGGAGCGACATATTAAACCAATATATTAGACCAAATACGCCGATCTGGAGACGGCCGCTTGGCGGGCCGGCCCAAGTTTGCCTTCGCTTTTCTCGATCGTTGGTGCGCTTTTCCAGCCATCTCTTAGGCATCGCATGCGCCATCTTAAGGATTTCGCTCACGCCGAAGCACGAGCGGTGGCGAGACTAGGAAAACTTAAGGGCGTAACCCGCACGCCTGGATGATAAATGGCCGCCACGAGCGCGCTCTCGGCGCGATATGATTTTCGCAGCTTCGCAAAAAAGCTTATAATGCACGCGCAGAGAAGAAAAAAATGGCGGGCAACCGCCCACGATCGCATCAAAAATTCACTGAGGGAGGATCTTTATGCGACGACGCGATTTGCTGAAATATGCCGGCGCCACGGCGTTGGCTGCACCGTTCGTGCGCGCTGCGCGCGCTGACACAGGAACCATAAAGGTGGGCGTGGTCGGCGCGAAGACCGGGCCGCTCGCCCCAGGCGCGGCGACCACGCACTTCCCGCCATGGCGGCTATGGGCGCATGAGGTCAATCAGGCTGGCGGACTAAAGCTCAAGGACGGCCCGCGCAAGGTCGAATTGATCGAATACGACGATCGCACCCAGCCGGCGGAAGCGATAAAGGCGATCGAGCGGCTGGCCTCGGTGGACAAGGTCGATTGGGTCGCCGGATTGTACGGCACCGGCTTCAACGTGGCGGCGGTACCGACATTCGCCAAGCTCGGCTATCCGCAAATTCCGATCGCCTGCGTTACCGAACTTGGCCCGCAACTGGTCAAGAAATATCCCCTGCTCTTCTTCGGGAACGGCACGCTGACGCACTACGCGACCGCGGTGATCGACATCCTTAAGAAGTTCAAGGCAAGCGGCGAAATCGGCAACAAAGTCGCCATGGTCAACATCGCCGACGAATACGGGATCGAAATCTCCGCCATCAGCAAAAAGGCATTCCCGGCGGCAGGCTTGGAAATCGTCTACAACAAATCGTATCCGCTCGGCACGCAGGATCTGTCGCCGGTCATCAAGGGCGCGGCGGCGACCAACCCGGACGCGTTCATTGCCTGGTCCTATCCGCCGGATACCTTCGGGCTGACCGAGCAAGCCAAGATCGAGAACTTCAACGTAAAGGTGTACTTCAACGGCATTGGCTGCGCTTTCCCGGGCTATTACGGGAAATTCCAGTCGGCGGCCGAGAACATCATCGGCTGGGGCGGCGTACCGGACCGTCCGGACGTGCGCGCTTTTTACAAGCTGCACAAGGAAGTCACGGGCGTGGACGCCGACTTCAACGGCAACCCGCTGTATTACGCCAACAACCAGATGCTGACGCAGGCGATCGAGGGCGCCGGCAGCATGGACCGCGAGGCCATCGCGGCGCATATGAAGAGCCACACCTACAAGACGTTGCTGGGTGAGTTCGATGTGCGCAACCAACTGCTCAACCGGCTGTATACGGCCGGCCAGTGGCAGGGCCCGTGGTTCCACGCGGTAGCGGGCGTAGGTTATCCCGACTCGGACTATGTGCCGGTCAAGCTCAAGACCAGCTGGGCCTGAGCAACGAGAGGCTCGGCGGCTACCCGTCCGCCGAGCCCGCCATTCGCTTCTCGCAAAACGTCTGCGACCGGTTCGGCCGCAGACGTACACCCGCAGCACAATTGTTTCAGACCTACAAACCAGCGCCTACGCTTAAGGAGGATTTGCAATGCCCGTTCGCACCACCGTCGTCGGGTCCTGGTGGCTTCATCCTGAAATGGAGCAGGACCTCGCCCGCCATCACAACGGCAAATGTTCGCCGCAGGAAAGCGAAACGATCCTCAATCGTGCGGCGGCGAAGGCCATTGCCGAGCAGCGCGATCTCGGCCTCGACGAATGGAGCGGCGGCGAATATCACACCGACAATTTCATTCTGCACATGCACAACGTCATCACCGGGCTGGAGGTCGATAAGCCGCAAGCCGAGGATGTGTTTGATTACGACGACATGACCCATGCCAAAATCGTAGGCAAGATCAGCGCACCCCACGGTCTGGGTTATTTGGAAGCGTTCCGGCGGGAGAAGAAGCTTCCCGGCGGCGTTCGCAAGGCGGCCGTCGTCGCCCCTTACGAAGTCGCGGTCGCCGGCCGCGACCAGCTCGACAAACTAAAGGAGCAAATGCCCGCGCTCACCGCCATGGTCAACAAGGAGCTGCGGACCATGGCCGACGAGGGCTGTCGCGAACGTGCAGCTCGACGCGCCGATCTTCGGCGGCGAAGTCAACATGGGCATGATGACCGCGCAAGAAGCGGCCGACCTGATCGCCCCATGCTTTGAGGGCGTCAAGGCGACGAAGTCGCTGCATTTCTGCAACGGCAATCTGCGCGGGCGGCCGATCTCATTCGCGCTGCATTGCGCGCCATGGGTCGACATTCTCGAGCGGCTCGACGGCGTCGTCGATGTCGCCGCGTTCGAGGTCAAATATTTCTTTCAGTGGATCGAGCGCGACGCGTTCAAGCGGATGCCGAAGAGCATGCAGCTTGCCGCCGGCATCGTCGACGAAGGCAGCTACTGGATAGAATCGGCAAAGAAGATCCGTGAGCGCATCGCCGATTGGGCGCGCGTCGTCGGCGAAGAGCGGCTGTGGGTCTCGCCGTCTTGCGGCTTTGGCCGCCACCCCGCGCGCGACATTCCGGTTCTGCGGGCGAAAATGGAAAATATGGTTGAAGCGGCGCGCACGCTATAAGGGTCGGCCGCGGTGTTGCGCCAAAACGCGGCGTGCCCTTCCCGTCAGGAGAGGACACGCTGCTTGTTTTTGCTCGGAAGCGCTCAATGCCAGAACAGCGCGAGGAGAATGATGATCGGGATTGGCACGCCGAGGAGCCAAAGAAGAATTCCTCTACCCATGTGTCTGCTCCAGGTTAGACGTTGCGGGGGATAAGCACGCGATCATTCCAGGTGCCGTCGCGCAAGGCTCCGCCTTCGGCACCGGTGAGACATGCGGCAAAGGCCCCAAACAGAAGCGCGGCCGTCAGCCAGAACGACAGCTTCGCCGCCGCGCGGCGCGCCTTGTCCATATCGCTCTTCGCCTGAGCGACCACCTCGTCGACGCGCTTTTCCGCATCAGCTTGACTCATACCGGTCCGCGCGGCGACCACCTGCGCGACATAGCTGCGATCGGCGGCGCTCAAATCAGTACCCTCACGAAAATCGGCCGTCCACAAACGCACGATTTCCCTACGCTGGGCATTGCCAGTACTGCCCTCGCCGGCCGGCGCCGCATTGGCCGACGCCGCATTGTCTGCGGCCGGTTGCGCCGGCGCGGCGGCGGCCGAGGCGCCGGGTGGTGCGCGGAATAGCTTGTCGACATAAACATCGGCCGGATTGGCTGAGCGCGCGGCCTGACCGGTGGCTCCGGCAAGACCGGCGCCGGCGCCGTTTGCCAGATAGGCGGTGGTCGAAGCGAGCGCGGTCGCGCAGATAAGCGTGGCAAACGCCCAGGCCAAAAAACCGTGGGCGGTATCGCGAAAAAACACTTCGTTGGTGTGGATGCCGGTCCACTTGCTGCGCAACCGCCCGGCAATGTAGCCGCCGACCGCCGACGACATCACGCCGACCAGCACCAGATAAATGCCGGTGGCGATGCTGAAAGTCGAAGCGGAGACGCCGCTGTTGCTCCACGGCGAAACCGCCGAGAAGCCCATACCGGCCCCAAAAGCGACAAGTAACAAAGTCAGCGCCGCTGCCGCGACGGCACCCGCCGCGACCGCTTCCCACGACACCGCGGGTCGTGCGTCGACGATGGTGGTCCCACTAATTAGATCGGTTTCCATGAAATGCTCCCGAGGGAATAACCATGTCCCCTAATCCCGGTGCATGCGGAAAGTTCCACAGCTGCCACGCTCGTGCAGCCATTAGCGGGCCCGCTGGTGTCGACGTTGAGGGCGCGCCGCTTATGGCTGACGCAAGCGATCGAGCAGTCGGCTCGAGGGAAAGCCGTCCGGAATCTGTCCGCTGGCGGCCTGGAAGTTCTGGATGGCGAGGCGCGTACGTGGGCCAAGGAGCCCGTCGGGCGTGCCGATATCGAAGCCGCGCCGCGCCAGACGCTGTTGCAACTCGTAACGCTCCTCGATGGTGAGAACGCGCTCGTCGCGCGGCCAGCTTTGCACGAAGGGGCCGCCGCCAGCGAGCCGGTCGGCGAGATGGCCAATGGCCAGCGCGTAAGCCTCGGCCGGGTTATATTTCATGATCACGCGAAAGTTCTGCAGTGTGAGAAACGCGGGTCCGCGGGATCCGGCCGGCAGAAATACATCGCCGCGATCGGACAAGCGCGAAAACGGCTTTCCGTCGGCGCGCTTTACTCCGAGCGCGCGCCATTTGCCGACGGTCAGCTGCGGCGAACGATCGAGCAGGCGGTAATCGAAATTCGGCGGCAACACGATTTCGTATCCCCAACGCGCACCGGCTTGCCACCCATCTTCTTTTAGATTGCGGGCGGTGGAAGCCAGCAGATCGGGCACCGAGTCGACCACGTCGCGGCGTCCATCGCCGTCGAAATCGACCGCGTACCGTTTGAACGAGCTGGGCATGAACTGGGTCGGTCCGAAAGCGCCCGCCCACGACCCGACCAACCGGTCGGGCTTGATGTCGCCGCGTTGCAAGATTTCCAGGGCCGACAGAAATTCGTCACGAAAATAGTCGCGGCGGCGGCCGACGCAGGCCAAAGTCGCGGTCGAACGGACGACGGATCGGTCGCCGCCCTTGGTGCCAAAATTGGATTCCACACCCCAAATGGCGGCGAGGATGTGACGGTCGACGTTGTACTTGCGTTCGACCGCGGCAAAGACCGGTGCGTGTTGCGCCAAAATCTCGCGCCCGCGGGCAACGCGATCATCGCCGACCAGGAGGTCGAGATAATCCCAGGTCGATCTGGTGAATTCCGGCTGGGCATCGAGCAAATCCATGATGCTCAAATCGGGCGTCAGGCCTTCGGTATAGCGAGCAAAAGTCGGCGCGCGTGATGCCGCGTTCTTCCGCCGCCGGCCACAGCGCAGCAAGACAATTGCCAAAATCTGCAGCCGCTGCACGGATGGCGCCGGCCGTCATCAGCGGGTTGCCGGATGCGCCCGATTGGCCGCTCCACGTGCGCGCCCCTTCAGCCGTCGCCGGAGCCGCCGGCGGTTGGGCCGATTGAAACAGCCGCGTCAGCCAGTTTTCCGGCTGGCTCTGCGCCAAAGCAGGATCGATCAAGGCAAAACCGATCAGGCCTATGGCGACAAAACGAAGGGGAAGGGGGACAAGCATGCTGCGAACTTGGTAGAGCAAATCGCAAAACCGGGCGTGTGACCTAGACCAAAGGGCCCCCGCGGCGTTACGGAAGCCTTAAACGGAGGTCCAATTGCCGACCGGCAAGCGATTGCAGTTTAGGGCTTGCGTTCATTGAACAGCAACGCCGTGCCGGGTAATTTGGGCTGATCCGTTCGTCCCTCCGTTTGACCGTAGAATTTGGCAACAAAGCGTCTGAACTCACCTTAGCTCTTGGAGCCCATGAAACTCGTTCGCAAAGCCGTCTTTCCCGTCGCCGGGCTTGGCACCCGGTTTCTGCCGGCGACAAAGGCGATGCCGAAGGAAATGTTGCCGATCGTTGATCGGCCGCTGATCCAGCATGTCGTTGACGAGGCCCGCGAAGCCGGCATCGAGCATTTCATATTCGTCACCGGCCGCAACAAAGGGGTTATCGAGGATCATTTCGACCGGCAGTTCGAACTGGAAATGACGCTGCTCGAGCGGCAGAAGCAGAAGGCACTCGACGCGCTGCGGCGCGAACTGCCGGATCCGGGCTCGACCAGCTTTACCCGCCAACAGGAGCCGCTCGGGCTCGGCCACGCGGTTTGGTGTGCCCGCGAACTGATCGGCCGCGAGCCGTTCGCGCTGTTGCTGCCGGATGTGCTCGTGCAGCATGAGCGCGGCTGCCTCGCGCAGATGATCGACGCCGCCCGCGAGACCGGCGAGCGCGCGAATATCGTTGCCGTCGAGGAGGTTCCGCCGGAGCGGGTCGACCAATACGGCGTCGTCGGCGTCGGTGCGGAAAAAGGCAAGATGTTCTCGATCACCAGCATGGTGGAAAAACCGCCGCGGGAGCGGGCGCCCTCGAATCTGATCCTGACCGGCCGCTATATTCTGCAGCCGGAGATCCTCGACTTTCTGGCGAAGCAGGACCGCGGCGCCGGCGGTGAAATTCAGCTGACCGACGCGATGATCGCCCTGTCGCGGACGCAGCCTTTCTACGGTTTGAAATTCGCCGGCCGCAGCTTCGATTGCGGCTCGAAGGTCGGCTTTCTCGCCGCCAATGTCTCCTACGCGCTGGCGCGTGCCGACATCGCGCCGGGCTTTCGCACCGAGATCAAAAAAATTCTCGAAGAGCGGAACGGCGGTTAGTTGTTATTTTCCAAATGAGCCGGTCGTTACTCGCCCGGTTGCCCGCCCGGGAAAAACTAGCGTTGCATGCGCAGTCCGAGCAGCACCGAGGTTCCGGTAAAGGAGAAGCCGGGTTGTGAGGCGGTCTGCCAATCCTCGCGCAGTTCGGTCCTGATCTGCCACTCGCGGTTAAATTTGTAGGTCAGCCCGATCGAGGTGAAATAGCGATTATCGGTGAGGCCCGAGCCGACATAGTTGTCGTTGCCAAAGCCGGCTTTCCAGGTCCCGATCAGCCAGGTGAGGAAGGCATGGTCGACTTGCAAAGTGATGTCGCGGCTGAGCTCGCCAGAGGCTCCATCGAGCGTCGTCTCGTAAATTTGTGACGTGGCGGTGAGTTTGGCGGTCGTCAGCGCCGTTGCCTGCCAGATCAGTGAGCCGTCGCCAATGACGCCGCCGACATTCGGCAGCGTCGGGTCCTGATAGTTGCGCTGCATATAGCCAACCGCCATCTCACCGGTCAGCGATCCGAACATATTGACCGCACTGCCGACCTTTACGCTTGCTACCCACCGAATCGCGCTGCAGGCCGTTGCGATCGAATTGTTCGTCGTGAATTCGTTCGTCCCCTTGCACTTCGATGAATGGTTTAAAGCCCGGATCATACTCGTAACCGACGCGCAAAATGCCGGCATACTGATCAAAGTTGCGGTCGTCGTTGCTGGAGGTGGTGCCGTCGGTAAGCACCGACTTGTCATAGGTGGCGCGATCGAATGTGCCCTTGAGCGTGATGATGAGGCGGTTGAACTGTTGGACCAGACCGAGAGTCTCGCCCACGTCCTGGTTCGGCGGCAGTTGCGCGAGCTGAGCCTGTAAGTTTGGGCTACCGGGATTGTCGGTCGAGATGATGACGCGGTTTTCGAGCAGAATTTGCGTGTCGTGCGAAACGTCGACGCGGCCGTCGATCTTGGAATTAAGGTACGGCGCATTGAGCGAAGGAACGAGATCGTTGGCTGCATACCACGTGTAGGAACCGGCGATATCGGCGGTGAGCGAATGGCGTTCCCAGTCGGATGCGACCTGCAATTCCGGCGCCGCCACGAAAAATGCAGAGGGCGGAGTACCGGACGAACGTTGCGGGCTGGTGTTGTAGCCGCTGGAAAGATCGAGCGAAGGCAGCAGGAGAAACGAGCCGGCGCGAACGCCGAGCGGCGCCCAGGGATCGCCGCCGGCGATGGGTAATAGCCGCTGCGGCAATACACCCAGCGGGAATGTGTTGATCGGCGGCAACGTGGGCGGTGGCGTGCTTGCCGTGTAATCGAAGTTTTCCGGCGGCGGTATCGGAAGTTCTGCGCCCGGGCGCAACGCGGCCGACAATGGATGCACTTCCGTGGGCGGGTTACTCAGCGGCGTCTCGAGCGGCGCCTCCGGCAGGGTCGCACCGATGCGGCCCGCCGCCCGCCTCGGGTAAATCTCCGGGCGTGGCGCTACATTGAGCGGGGGAGCTGCGCCGGGGGGTGTGGCTCCGGGCGGCGCCGCAGTCGGCAACGGAACGAAGGTTTGATTGACTGTCGGGGTGCGGCCGGCAGGCGGCCGCGCGCGTCTTTTGCGCCGCGGCGTATTCATGGAATCAAAGCCGGTGTTGCCGGCTCCAAATCCGCTCGGACTGCCATAGGTCGGGATGGCGCCGAGGAGCGATGGCGCTGTGAACGCTCCCGTAGGTGGTGGCTGATTGCCGGGCGGATTGGTCCCTCGCGCCCGGCCGTCGAAAACGCGGCGGTGTGGCGGGATTTCCTTCAAGCGAAGGCTGCAAAAGATCGACGGTGGAATTGGCGGTCTGCGTCTGCGCCCGGACTTGAGTTGGGACAAATAACCCGATCGCGGCAATCAATACGCCGGCCGCCGGCCAACGACGGCGCGTCATGATTGCGCGCGCCGCCAAAGTGCGCGCCGTTTCCGCCGTCCGCGTCACCTCGGAAGCTTGCAAAGCGAACCACCGTCAAGGACCGAAGCCGCGGCGCATTCCCGGCCGGCCGCCGAATGACGTGCCAATCGACGGCCGGCGCGGGCCGCCAGGGAGCGTCCCGATGGTTAACGGAGTTAGAACGGATATGGTTAACGAGAGGTTGATCGGGCGGGCGCAAAGGCCGTCTTTCGGCCCAACGATCTCACCTTAATGCAATGGAAAAATGCAGTTTTTCCGCGTCAGCGCCGCGTTCAGATCCAGCCCTTGAGCTCGCGCACGGTCAGCCGAGCGATCATTAACATTCCGGGTTCGCTGTCGTTGAGGCAGGGAATGGCAGCGAACTTCTCGCCGCCATAACGCTTGAAAACGCGCGCGTTCTCGACGGCAATTTCCTCCAGCGTCTCCAGGCAATCGGCGGAAAAGCCGGGCGTAATCACCACCAGGTTCTTGATCCCATTCTTGGCGAGCCTTTTGACCGTCTGGATCGTGGACGGCTCCAGCCACTTGGCCCGGCCGAAACGCGATTGATAGGTCAAGAGCAGGCTATGATCGTCGAGTTTGAGGTGCTGGCGCAGGAGCTCCGTCGTTTCCTCACATTGGACTCTGATAGGGATCGCCCTTGCGCACGTATTCAACTGGCATGCCGTGATATGACGCAACGATCAGGTCGGGCTTGAACGGCAACGCCGCCTATCCCTGTTTCGAGCGAAGAGGCGAGCGCCCCGATGTAATCCGGATCGTCGTAATAGGCGGGCAGGATGCGCAAGGCCGGCTGCCGGCGCAGTTTCATCAAAAAACGAAATACTTCATCGCCCACCGTCGCCGTCGTCGGCGCGGCGTATTGCGGATAGAGCGGCATGATCAAAATGCGATCGCAACCTTGTTCGACGAGCGCTGAGAGGCGCGAAGCAATCGAGGGCGTGGCGTATCGCATGGCCCAGTCGACGACAATGTGCTTGCCGAGCGGCTTGACCAGCGTTGCAAGCTGTTCGGCTTGCGCGCGGGTAATGGTCTTGAGCGGAAACTCATCTCGCTCGTGGTTCCAGATCTTGCGGTAGTCGCGCGCTTTGCGCCGGGAGCGGAACGGCAGAATGACGGCGTTGAGAGCGAATTTCCAAAGCAGCGAATCCTTCTCGATCACGCGCCGATCGGTGAGGAATTCTTTGAGATAGCGGCGCACGGCCGCGGCATCTGCCGCGTCAGGCGTGCCGAGATTGACAAGAAGGACGCCGATCCGCGCCACGCCCGTTGCAGGTTCGCTCGCGGCCGGCATCTGTTCGAGCGCCGGTGCTTCGCCGAGCCCCGGCGCGAGCGGCGGCGGTTCGGGTTCGCGCGGCAGAGCCGACGGAGCAAACTCGTCGGCGGGATCGTGCGAGAGTTGGGAATTGTCCGACATGACTTAAGCACTCGAGCAATGCGACGGCCCGGGCGAATGGCCGGACTTTTAGCACGCCTGTCTCGCCCCCTGCCAGGGAACGCCTCTAAAGAAGGCGCATTGATGTCGGGCCGCAACCGAGCGTTTGAATTGTCACCGCATTCCCCGCTCGGCTTGCGGCCGCGTTAAAGGAAAAAAATCATAACTCGTAAATTTTGCATCACTATCGCTGTTCTCGCCGCTGGCACGCCTGGGTGGGCGCAGAGCCCCGCGCCACTCGGCCCGCACGACGCCGCCCAAGAGAAAGCCTGCAGCCGGGATGCCAAGCGCTTGTGCAGGCATGAAATTCCCGACCAGTTGCGCGTTGCTTCATGCTTGCAAGCGCATCGAACGCGGGTCAGCCGGGCCTGCCGCGCCGTGCTCGAAGGGCAAGGCATGTAGGACGCGCGCGAAGATCCGGATTACTCGGCCGCTTTGAGCAGCGCCGGCGAACCGGCCGCATATTGTTCGAGCAAAGCCGCTTCGTCGGCCTTGGCGGCGGCGAGATGGCGCTGCTTGACGTGACCAAACCCGCGTATCTTTTCCGGAATGGCGGCAAGACCCACGGCGAGATGGTGATTTTCCGGCGTGAGCGAAGACAGCACGTTGGCGAGCATGGCTTCATAATCGGCGATCAGCCGGCGTTCGGTGCGGCGCTCAAGCGAACGGCCGAATGGATCGAAAGCCGTGCCGCGAAGGAATTTCAGCTTGGCCAAAACCCGGAATGCCGGCATCAGCCACGGACCGAAACTCATCTTCCGCGGTAAACCGGTACTGCGGTCGCGGCGGGCCAATAGCGGCGGCGCCAGATGAAATTCCAATTTGAGATTTTCGCCGGCAAACGTGCTCGCGACCTGATTGGCGAATGAACCGTCGGTGTAAAGCCGCGCGACTTCATATTCGTCCTTGTAGGCCATCAGTTTGAACAAATAGCGCGCGACTGCGTCGGCGAGCCCGCATTTGCCCGGCGCCCGCTCCGCCTCTGCGGCCTTCGCCTTCTCGATCCACGCCTGATAACGCGCGGCGTAGGCGGCATCCTGATAATCGGTGAGAAATCTCACCCGCCGCGCCAGCGTTTCATCGAAGGATTCCGACATATGCTGAGCGTCGCTGATCTTCGCAGCCGCCGGCTTCGCCAACGCCTCGACTTGGGCGCGGTCGACCGCCGCGCGACGTCCCCAATGGAACGCGGCCTTGTTCATCGCCACCGCTTCGCCGTTGAGCTCAATGGCGCGCTCGATGGCGGCGGCCGACAGCGGCACCGCTCCGAGCTGATAAGCGTAGCCGACGAGGAACATGTTGGCGCCCAGCGATTGACCGAACAACGCGGTCGCCAATCCGGTGGCATCGATGAAGTGGGCATTGTCGCGCCCGGCGTCGCTGGTGATGGTGCGCTTGAGCCGCTCGCTCGGCAGCGAAAAATCGGCATTGCGGGTGAATTCACCCGGCAGAAATTCAGCCGTGTTGACCACCATGACGGTGGTACCTTGTTTGACCGCGGCGAGGATTTTGCGCGTGCCGGCAACGACGATGTCTCCGCCCAGCACAAGATTGGCGCGCCCGGCGGCGACGCGGATGGCGTGAATGTCGTCGGCGCGTTCAGCGAAGCGAATGTAGCTGAACACCGCGCCGCCCTTCTGCGCCAGACCCGCCATGTCGAGCACGCCGACGCCGCGGCCCTCGAGATGCGCGGCCATGCCCAAAATGCCGCCAATGGTCACAATGCCGGTGCCGCCCACCCCGGTGACGATAATGTTGTAGGTCTGCGTGATGGCCGGCAGCTTCGGATCGGGCAGCGCCGGCAGATCGTGGTCGGCGGCAACGCCCTCGCCTTTCTTGAGCTTCGCGCCGTGGACGGTGACGAAGGATGGACAGAATCCCTTGATGCAGGAGAAGTCCTTGTTGCAGCTCGACTGATCAATGATCCGCTTTCTGCCCCACTCGGTCTCCAGCGGCTGCACCGACACGCAGTTCGATTGCACGCCGCAATCGCCGCAGCCTTCGCAGACGAGTTCGTTGATGATGACGCGCTTTTCGGGATCGGGATAAGTGTGCCGCTTGCGGCGGCGGCGCTTTTCGGCGGCGCAGGTTTGGTCGTAGATCAGCACCGTTACGCCCGGAATAGCCGCAAGCTCTTTCTGCACCTCCATCAACTCGTCGCGATGATGAATGCTCAGCCCGCTCGGCCATGCCGTATCGCGCGGGTACTTGTCGGGCTCGTCGGTCACGACAACGACGCGCTTGGCGCCCTCGGCGGCGACCTGACGGGCGACCTGCGGAACGGTAAGGCCGCCGTCATTCGCTTGGCCGCCGGTCATCGCGACCGCGTCGTTGAACAGGATTTTGTAGGTGATGTTGGTCTTTGCCGCGATGGCGGCGCGGATCGCCATGTAGCCGGAGTGATTGTAGGTGCCGTCGCCGAGATTTTGAAAAACGTGCTCGCGATTGGAGAATGGCGCCTCGCCGACCCAGTTCGCACCCTCGCCGCCCATCTGCGTGTAACCGAGCGTCGAGCGATCCATCCACTGCGCCATGAAATGGCAGCCGATGCCGGCATAGGCGCGCATGCCTTCCGGCACGACGGTCGACGAATTGTGCGGGCAGCCCGAGCAGAAATACGGAATGCGCTGGGCGATATCGCGCGTTTCGGCGGCGATGCGCTGGAATTCCTTCAAGCGCGCCACGCGCTGCGCGATTTCGTCGTGACGGTGGTACTTGAGAAGCCGCTCGCCGATACAGATCGCGACTTCATTGGAATCGAGCGCGCCCTTTACCGGAAACAGCCAATTGCCCTGCTCATCCCGCTTGCCGATGCACGCCGGCTGGTTGGCGGTGCCGTACAATTCCTCGCGAACCTGCACTTCGATGAGCGAGCGCTTCTCTTCGACGACGATGATGAGATCGAGGCCGGCGGCGAATTCGGCGAGCTCCCGCCGGCTGAGCGGCCACGGGCAGCCCACCTTGTAAAGGCGAATGCCGAGTTCGTTGCATGCCGACCTCGTCGATGCCGAGTTCATCGAGCGCCTGACGCACGTCGAGATAGCTTTTGCCGGTGGTGATGATGCCGATCTTCGGCTCGCGTCCGCCGGAGGTGATGATGCGGTTGAGCTTGTTGGCGCGCACGAACGCGAGCATGGCGTCGCGCTTGTAGTCGTGCAGCCGCGCCTCCTGCGCCAGAATAGGGTCCGACGAGACGGATATTGAGTCCGCCCTCCGGCATCTGAAAATCGGTCGGGATGACGATGTTGATGCGCTCGAGGCTGG
This sequence comes from uncultured Alphaproteobacteria bacterium, assembly GCA_963835195.1. Lineage (GTDB taxonomy): Bacteria > Pseudomonadota > Alphaproteobacteria > Rhizobiales > Xanthobacteraceae > BOG-931. Next base: position 91,301 of record CAWIEY010000018.1, on the reverse strand, counting down.
CGTCGATGGCCGCGGTCGACTCGATCGTCTCGTGCATGGTCTTGAGCGCGACCCAGGCGCCGGTGAAGCGCGACATCGCCCAGCCGTAAAGGCCGTAGTCGAGCACCTCCTGCACCCCGGCCGGGTTGAGGATCGGAATCATCACGTCGATGAAGTGATATTCGGATTGATGCGCCGTGGTCGAAGATTCGGCGGTGTGATCGTCGCCCATCAGCGCAAGCACGCCGCCGCGTTTTGCGGTGCCGGCCAAATTGGCGTGGCGGAAGACGTCGCCGGTGCGATCGACGCCCGGCCCCTTGCCGTACCACATGGCAAACACGCCGTCGTACTTGCCCTCGCCGCGCAGTTCGGCCTGCTGCGAGCCCCAAATCGCGGTAGCGGCCAGATCCTCGTTGATGCCGCCTTGAAAACGGATGTCGCTCTTTTCCAAAAATGATGCGGCGCGAAGGAATTGACTATCCAAACCGCCGAGCGGTGAGCCGCGATAACCGGTTACATAGCCGGCCGTATTGAGACCGTTGCGCCGATCGAGTTCCTTCTGCATCAAGCACAGCCGCACCAAGGCTTGGAAGCCGGTGACAAAAACGCGGCTGTGGCCGAGATCGTATTTGTCGTCGAGTTTGACGTCGCGCAGCGGCATCGGAAGGACTCCGGCCCTCAGTGTGCCCTCCCAGCGCCAATTCTGCCAGGGGCGGCACACAGTCACATATAGGTAGGACTGGGCAACAGCGCAGCAATGCGGCCGCGGCACCCGGTCCCTCGTCACTCCGCCAAGCCGAAAACCGGTTGCGGCGCGGCAAAGCCTGCCACCGTGTGCTCGCCGAGCGGGCGAAATTGCTTGGGGCAGTAGCCGGCAAACTCCACTGAGGCGACGACCGCCTCCCCGAGCTTAGCGGCAACCTTCTCCAGCCGCGCCGCCAAATTCACCGCCGGGCCGATGCAGGTGAAGTCGAGCCGATTGCCCCCGCCGATATTCCCGTACATCACATCGCCGACGTGCAAGGCCACCGCAAAGCGGATGGCGTCGGCGTCGCTTTCGCGCGGCAGCGCAGCAATCCGGGCGCGAAACGCCCGCGCGCAGTCGAGCGCGCGGCGGCAAACAGCGCCGGTTTCTTGGCCGCCATCGATCGGGAAAATGGCAAGTAAGCCATCGCCCATGAATTTGAGCACTTCGCCGCCATGCTCGAGGATCGCAGGAACCTGGCAACCGAAATAGACATTCAGGCGCTCGATGACGGCTTGCGGCGGCGACCGCTCCGACAGCGCCGTAAATCCCCGCATGTCCGAGAGCCAAACCGCGGCGCGGATCGCCTCGACATCGCCGCGGCGAATTTTCCCGGCAAGAATTCGCTCGCCGGTTTGATGGCCGACGTAAGTATCGATCAGGTTTCCTGCGGTGCGGCGCAGCGCGCGAATTTCGGCGACGCGCGCCAACGGGTAAATCACCGATTCGAGAGCGGAAAATTGCGCCGGCGTAAACCCGCCGGGCTGCCGCGTCGCAAAGGCGGCAACGTGAATTGAGCCGTCGGTGAATAGCAGCGGAAATGCCGCGTAGTCGGTGCCGCCCTGGTCGCGCAAATCCCGCAGAACGTCGAACTCGATCTCAACATCCTTGTCGGCAAGGCGCCGGCGCAACGGCTCGCGCGTCGCGTACACTGCGCTGAAGGGACTCTGCTTAAAATCGTCCGTCTCCTTCAGCTCGTGCAGCGCTTCGGATGTCGTCACGCCGGATTCCGCCTGCCACAAAAACCTTCGCCCCATGACGTCGGGATGAAGCGTGGTGACAAAGACCGCCACGCGCCACAGCGGTATGCCGCAAGCGAGCATGCGCTCGCACAATTCCGCCAGCACGTCCTGAGATTGCACGCCGGACAAAGCGCCGCCCGCGAGCCAGTCGAGCACTTGGCGAATATCGCTCACGGCGGCGTCCGGCCTTACGCTTTCGCGCTTGGCCGGGCGGAAACCTGGGTGTGCCAGCGGCGCAAATGCGCATGCGTTTCCGGAATTGGCAATTTCGCTCTTACCGCAAAATCGACGGTAATGAGCGCGGTGATATCGGCAACCGAATAGCGCGGGCCGGCAATGAATTCGCTTTGCCCGAGGCGGGAATTCATCTGCTCGTAAAAATGTGAAACGCGCAGGCGCCCACGTTCGGCAAGCGCGGGAATCTGCTCGTAGTCGTGCGGGCCGGGAAGTGCGCGGCCCTTGAGACCCGGCACGGTATTGCGAAACGCTTCCATCACCGCGTAAAAGCCGTTCCGTTCCACCTCGCGCTGCCAGGCGGTGATCAGCGCCTTTTCTTCGGCGCTCTCGCCCATCAGCGCCGGGCTGGGCTGGGTCGCCTCGAAGTATACGCAGATGCCGATAGCATCGTTGATGCGCGTACCGTCATCGAGCTCGAGCGCCGGCACCGTGGCGTCCGGATTGATGGCCCGGAATGCCGGAGTGAGTTGCTCATTGTTGCGCAGGTCGACCTGCACGGTCGGCACGGTGATCCCCTTTTCCGCGAGAAAGATGCGTACGCGTCGCGGGCTGGGGGCAGTGCTGCAATCAAAGAATTTCATGCGGAGTTTTCCTTATAGAGCGCTTGAACCTCAAAAGAACGGCAGGTTTGGATCGCGCGGCAAGCCAAGCTCGAGCCGCCCGAAGTGTGAAAAATTCTGCTCGGCGTTCAGCGCCACATGCATAGCGGCGAAGTGGATGTCGCGCCAGGCGCGCTGGATCGGATGCGAGGAGTCAAAGCCGGCGCTGCCGCTCATGGCGAGGAGCGCATCGATTGCACTGATGCAAAGCTCCGCTGCGCGCGAGCAGTCGCGCATGGAGCGTGCGCGGATCGCCAGCGACGGCGGCACCGGCGCCTGCGCCGCATCGACCGCCCGGCGCAGCAACAATTCGGCCGCATCAAGATCGGCGGCGGCGCGTGCCAAGCGCACCTGAATGCTGGCGAACTCGGCGACCGCACCGCCGCGCGCGGCGCGGCGCCCTTTGACCCAGCCGCGAAACAGCTCATAGGCGCCCTGCGCGGCGCCGAGCATCGGTGTAACGAACGTCAAAGGCGCATAAGCGATGAATGGTGCGCGATAAATCGGATGCCCGTGCAGCGCGCCGCCCGGCGCCTTTCCCTCGCGCAGTTCGGACAATCGAACGGTAAAACTTTCCGGCACCAGCACGCCGTCACAAATGGCCGTGCTGCTTCCAGTCGCACGCATGGCCGAGGTGAACCAGGAATCGACGACCTGATAATCCCCGGGCCGAATAAGGAAGAAGGCGGCGTCCGGACGGCCTTCGGCGTGGAGCAGAGCGCCGGCAATGAGCCAACGGCTGTGATTGATGCCGCTCGCGAACGGAAATTGGCCGGAGATACGATAGCCGCCCGCGGCAGGCTCAAGCTTGCCGACAGGTTGAATCGAGGCGGCGATCGATTGGTCAAGCCCGTCGGCCCAAACCGTCTTCTGCGCCTCCTCGGAAAACTGGCTGACGTAATGCGGATGGTGGATCATCAGGCTTGCGCACCAGCCATGCGACGCGTCGGCTTTGGCGACCTCACGCACCACTTCAAACCAGGTGTCGAGGCCGAGGCCGTATCCGCCGAAGCGCGGCGGGATCAGAATGCGGGTGATGCCGGCGGCCAGCAGCGCCTCGACTACGTCTGCCGGCAGTGTCCGCGCTTCTTCGGCGGCAGCGGCGCCGTCACGAATCCGGCCGGTCAGTTCGCGGACGCGGCTTAGCACCGCGTCCTGTGTCGCCCGCGCCGTCTGTGCCCCACGATCATTCACCTGGAACACCTCGCCGTTACTCTAGTTTACTTGCCGGAAAAATATTTCAAAGCATCCGCAATCGGCAGCACATCCCTATCGACAAACGACGAAATACCCGTCGGCAATTCTGCGATTAATCTCTCATAATTTGCTTTGTTGCGGTACTTGCCGGGGCCGCTTATTTTCAGACCACCGCTTCATGGCAAAAAATTCGGCGCAAGATCACTGAGGGAATAAACGCATGAGTAATTTCACTCCGATCTCCGCGGCCATCGGCGGCGGCCTGATCGGCCTCTCTGCTCTCTTGCTGATGCTGCTCAATGGACGTATCGCCGGCATCACGGGTGTATTCGCTGGGCTGATCGATCCGGTTACCACCGATCGCAGTTGGCGAGCAACCTTTGTGGTTGGCCTGATTGCGGCGCCATTGACCGCGGCGCTTTTAGGCTACGCGATTCCCATTCCTCATCTGCCGACGAGTTTCATCACCATCATCGTTGCCGGTTTGCTGGTCGGCTTCGGCACGCGGCTGAGTAACGGTTGCACATCCGGTCACGGCATTTGCGGCATTGCCCGGCTTTCGCCGCGTTCAATCGCGGCGACCGGCGTTTTCATGGTTGCCGCAATTGTCGTGGTGACGCTAACGCGCCACGTTATTGGAGGCTAGAGCCATGCGTTCCGTTGCAAGTCTCCTGTGCGGCTTTGTCTTCGGTTGGGGATTGTTCATTTCCGGAATGATCCGCCCGGAAAAGGTTTTGGGTTTTCTCGACGTCCTCGCCATTCCAAGCGGCAACTGGGACCCGAGCCTGGCCGTGGTGATGGCGGCGGCGCTGCTCGTGACCAGCGCCGGATACGCGCTGGCACGGCGGCGCGTCCCGGTATTCGAGGCGCAAAACCAGTGGCCGACACAAACGTTGATTGATCGCCCGCTCATTGCCGGCGCGGCTTTGTTCGGCGTCGGTTGGGGTTTGGTCGGGCTGTGCCCTGGACCTGCCATTGAGAATTTGGCGTCGCTGTCGCCCGGCATAGTGGTCTTCGTGGTCGCGATGGCCGTGGGCACGCTTGCGCACGATCATTTGTATGCGCGCAGACTCGCGCCGCGAGCGGCCGATCTCGCGCACGCCGGCGCCGCCGACGGTTAGCTACACGTGCAGCGCCGCCAGCTGACCGCCGTCGGCCACCAGCGTCGCGCCGGTCATGTAGCGTCCGGCATCAGAGGCGAGCAGCAGGAGCGGACCGTCCAGGTCCTCGACCTCGCCGAAGCGGCCCATGGGAATTTGCCGCTTCATCGCTGATCCGCGCTCACCGGCCAAATAGGCGCGGTTGATTTCGGTGGTGATCCAGCCCGGCGCAATGGCGTTAACGCGAATGCCTTGGAACGCAAGCTCAAGCGCCAGCGCCTTCGTCACCTGAATCACGCCGGCCTTGGCAGCGGCATAAGCAATAACCCCCTTGTCGGGCGAAACGCCGAGCACCGACGCGATATTGACGATGGCGCCACGCTTGCCGGCCGCGAGCATGCGCCGCGCCGCTTCTTGCGCCCAAAAGAACACGGCATCGAGATTGGTCGCCAACACGCGCCGCCAATCTTCCTCCTGGAGCTCGACCGCGCGCCCCGAATGAACGATTCCGGCGTTGTTCACCAGAACCGTCACTGTTCCCATCTCTTTTTCCGCGGCGTCGAACGCCCGCTGCATGGCGGCTCGCTCGCGCACATCCGCAGCGATGGAGATCGCCCGCCGTCCGGTTTTCGCGATGCGCTCGGTCACTGCCGTCAGCCGTTCCGCCCGGCGGGCCACCAGCACGACATCCGCACCGTTTTTCGCCAAGACCTCGGCAAAGCGCTCGCCTAGTCCGCTTGAAGCACCGGTGACCAGTGCAACCTGACCCGTGAGGTCGAAAATCCGTGCTGCGGTCATGCCCCCTCTCCTTGCGGAACGTCCTGCGCCTTTGATCGGCGGCACGCCCTGTCCCATATAAGGCGCTACGGTCAGGAGCCTTTATGTCAAAGCCGTTGGTCGTGTCCATTCCGCATCGGCTCGGCAAAGAGGAGGCGATCCGCCGCCTCAAAAGCGGCCTCGCCGGGATGCGGACGAATTTCGCGCACCTGTTTACGATTTCCGAAGAGACGTGGAACGAGAACCAGCTTCGATTTTGCGTCAACGCGCTCGGGCAGGCGGTCAGCGGCTCCATCGACGTGACCGAGGATAGCGTACGCCTTGAAGTATTTCTGCCGTGGCTTTTGGCAAAACTTGCCGAAACGCTGCAACCGCTTATTCGCCGTGAAGGGACACTGATGTTGGAAAAGAAATGAAACGTTCACCTCTTGGCGGCAGTCTGTCGGCGGTCAAATAAAGGACCGGAACTTTCAATCCGCCGCGACGTTTCAAGTTTAGTCAATTCCAATCAGGAAAGCACCGGACAAACCCGATGCAACGTCCTTTTGCCCTCAGTCTCACGGTGGGCGCTCTCTTCTATGTCGCCCTTAGCGTCCTTACCCTCGTCGTCTTGCACGATGCCGGCTCGAATGGCCAAGCCATGATCGCCGGCTATGGCGTAACTGCCAGCCGAGAGTAGCGCCGCCGTCGCTGTTAGCCGCTCCGCGGACACGCTATAGTGTCTGCTTCCGCAGCCCGGGACGGAGCGGCGCACCATGACGGATGATCACGACCACGGCGAAGACCACTCGGAATTGTCCGAGATGCAACTTCGCGTCCGCGCCTTGGAAACGGTGCTTACCGAGAAGGGTTACGTCGACCCCGCCGCGCTCGACGCGATGATCGAAGCCTATGAAACGAAGATCGGCCCGCATACCGGAGCGGCCGTCGTTGCCAAGGCGTGGAACGATCCGGCATTCCGACAGGCGCTGCTCGCGGATGCGACAAAGGCCATACAATCCCTGGGGCTCATTAACCGTGTCGGCGATCATCTCATTGCCGTGGAGAACACACCTGCCGTTCACAACATGATCGTGTGCACGCTGTGTTCCTGTTACCCGTGGGAAGTGCTCGGGCTTCCGCCTGTCTGGTACAAATCCTCGCCGTATCGTTCACGGGCGGTAAACGACCCGCGCGGCGTCCTGGCCGATTTCGGCGTGTCGCTGCCGCGCGACACTCAGATTCGAGTCTGGGATTCGACCGCGGAAACGCGGTTCATCGTCCTGCCGATGCAGCCCGCCGGCACCGAAGGGTGGAGCGACGACAAGCTCGCGACGCTGGTGACGCGCGATTGCATGATCGGCACCGGCCTGCCGAAGTCGCCGCAGGAGGCGGCCTGATGGACGGCATTCACGACATGGGCGGGATGCACGGCTTCGGCAAAGTGGTCGCGGAGAAAAACGAGCCGGTCTTTCATGCGCCCTGGGAAGGGCGTTGCCTGGTGCTCAATCGGGCCATGGGCGCCATCGGCGCCTGGAGCATCGACGAGGGGCGCGCCGGCATCGAGGCGTTGCCGCCCGATGTCTACCTGGCAAGCTCGTATTACAAGAAATGGGCCCTCCGTTTGCAGAACCTGGTCATCGCGCGCGGCTTTGCCGGCGCCGATGAGGTCGCGGCCGGTCACGCATTGCGGCCCGGGAAGGCGCTCGACCGCAAACTGCAGGCCGCGGACGTCCCGCGCACGCTGACCCGCGGATCGTATGGGCGCAAACCGCAGTCCGCGGCGCGCTTTAAAGTCGGCGACGGCGTGCGCGCCAAGAACATCCATCCGCGGACGCATACGCGCCTGCCGCGCTATGCGCGCGGCCATGTCGGCGTGATCGAGGCGATTCGCGGTTGTCATGTCTTTCCGGATTCCACCGCAATCCGCGCCGGCGAGAACCCGCAATGGCTCTACACCGTGGTGTTCGACGGACGTGAATTGTGGGGCGAAACAACGGACCCGACGCTCAAAGTATCGGTCGAAGCCTTCGAGCCGTATTTGGAGCCGGTGAAGGGCCCGTGATTACCGATACCGGACCCCGTTCGCTGCGCGCACTCGCCCGCAATCACGACGGCAGCGAAGCGGTATTTCGCGAACCATGGGAAGCGCAGGCCTTTGCGCTGGCGCGCACGCTGCAAGAACGCGGCATGTTTTCCGCAACGGAATGGGCCGCCGCCTTGGGTGATGAAATCAAGCGGGCGAAAGCCGCCGGCGATCCCGATACCGGCGAAACCTATTACCGCCATTGGCTGGCCGCGCTCGAACGGCTAGTCGCCGTCAAAGGTGTGGCCGATCCGCAAATCCTCGCGCGCACGCGGGAGGCTTGGCGGCGCGCCTGCCAACGCACCCCCCACGGCACGCCTATCGAGCTACAATCGCGCGATTATGCCGAGTGAGGCCTCACCGATAAGCGGGCTAGCTTCGATCACAGCATGCCGAGCGCGTGCGGCAGCCAGAGCGAAATGGCGGGGATATAGGTGACCATCGCCAGGAAAATCAGCATTGTCGCCAGCCACGGCAGAACCGCCACCGTGAGTTCGGCTATCCCCATGCCGGTGATGCCTGAAGCAACGTAAAGGTTCAGTCCGACCGGCGGGTGGCACAGGCCGACCTCCATATTGACCGCCATCAGGATGCCGAGATGAACGGCATTGACGCCGAGCGCCGCGCCCATCGGAAATAAAATCGGCGCCATGATCAGCACAATCGCGGCCGGATCCATGAAATTGCCGGCGGCCAAAAGCACGACATTGGTGACGAGAAGGAACGTCACGATGCCAAATCCTTGCGCGGTCATCCATTCCGCCATGGATTGCGGGATTTGTTCAGACGTTAGCAGCCAGGAGAACACGGCCGCGTTGGTGATGATGTAAAGAATCATCGCGCTCATGGACGCCGCAGTGAGAAGAACGGACGGCACCTCGGCGAATTTGAGTCCCTTGTAGACAAACAGCGCAATCACGCAGGCGTAGACCGCCGCGACGGCGGCAGCCTCCGTCGGCGTAAACAAACCGGAATAGATGCCGCCGAGCACCAGGACGATGAGGAACAGCCCCCAAAAGCTTTTGCGAAAGGCGCGGCCGCATTCGCGCCAATCGGTGCGCGGCATGCGGGGATAATCATTGCGCCAGGCGCGATACCAGGTGGTGACGCCGAGCATCGCCGCGAGCATCAGGCCGGGCACCACGCCCGCCACGAACAACTGCCCGACGGACGCCGAATCAACCACCGCGCCGGTCGGGCCGCGCGGCTGCATGCCGCTGGTCGCCACGGCGTAAATGACAAGGTTGATCGACGGCGGAAACAAAATCCCGAGCGCGCCGGATGTGGCGATGACGCCGGCGCCAAAACGCCGGGGGTAGCCTTTCTGCAGCAGTGCCGGCAGCATGATCGAGCCGATGCCGACAACGGTGGCGACGGAAGAACCGGAGATTGCCGCGAACAGCGCACAGGCGACGACACCGGCCAGGCCAAGACCGCCATACCAATGGCCGATGAGCGAGGTGGCAAAATCAATCATGCGGCGGGCGACGCCGCCGGCCGTCAAGAAATTTCCCGCCAGGATAAAGAACGGGATCGCCATGATCTCGAAACGGTCGATGCTGGTGAAGAGCTTGAGCCCGACCATCTTTGGGTCGACATCGGAGAGAATGAAAAGATAGGTGAGAACCGAGAGGCCGAGCGCAATCGAGATCGGCATGCCGGTCGCCATCAACGCCAGCAACAGCGCGAACAGAAGTTCGGCGCGAACCGTGTGCGAGAGCTCGATCAGGTGAAGCCGCGCGGCAAAACAGATGACCGCAAGCGCAATCGGAATCACCACAATCAGTGTGGCGGTGACCGCTGAACCGAGCGGATGGCTCGTCGGCTTGATGCTTGGCGAGAGGCTGATCACCGCGGCATCCCCGCGACAACTGCAGCTTGTGGTTTTTCATATTCCAGGCCGTGGCCCTGGTGCGGCAGGCGGCCGCTGCGCAGATAGCGCCACAGCACCTGCAAGAACCTAAAGCACATGAGATAAGAGCCGAGCGGGATGCACAAATAAATCATCCAGCTCGGCCATTCGAGTTCTGGCGAAACTTGGTCCGGGTCGAGTTCGTGAATGTAGACGGCGCCCAGTGTGCCGATCGCACCGGTAAAAAGCGCTCCGCAAAGGAGCGCAAACACGATCACCGGCTTGCGCGCCGCCGGCGTCAAGCGTTTGACCAACACATCGACGCCAACGTGGATGCCGGTGCGGACGCCGAGCGCAGCGCCGAACTTGGCCATCCAGACAAACATGTAGGTGGCGAGTTCCTGCGCCCAGGAGAGATCGATCGCCGCCAGCGCGAGATAGGCCCGATCGGCGGCGATCCGCACAAAGCCGAAGCCGTGCGCGCCGCCCCAGCGCGACAATTCAGCGAAATTGCTCGCGCCGTAGCGATGCACCACGGCGACGAAGGTCAAACCCGTCGCCGCCGCGATCAGCGCAGCAATGAGCCATTCTTCAAGCCGATCGAGCAGGAGGTTGAGGAGCCGCATGACCCGACTCAATCCCTCGCTGGCTGCGGGATCGAGCGCTGTCAGGATTGCGGCGGCGTGAAACCGGACGCCTTGTAAATCCGCTGGATGAAGTCCTTGCCGAACCGGCTTTGCATCTCGGCGTGGACCGGCATCAGCTTGGCGATCCACGCCTTCTTCTCGGCATCGGTCAAAACATGCACGTCGATTTTCCCCGATGCCTTGATCTTCTCCAGCGCGTCGGCATTGTCCTTTGCCGCCGTGTCGTTGAAGAAGACCGTGCTTTCTTTCACCGCGCGGTCAAGTTCTGCGCGCACATCAGGCGGCAGTGAATTCCAGAATTTCTTGTTGGTGATGAGCGCATAAGTAAGCCGGCCGTGATGGGAGACGGTCAGGTTTTTTTGCACCTCGTAGAACTTTTGCGTCAGTATGTTGGACGGCACATTGTCTTCGCCGTCGACGACGCCGGTCTGCAGCGACTGGTATACGGCGGAAAACGGCAGGATTTGCGGCAAGGCGCCAAGCTCGCGGGCCACCGCATCAAGAACCTTGCTGCCCTGGATGCGCATTTTCAAGCCGCGGAAATCTTCCGGCAAGATCAGCGGCCGGTTGGCGGTGTAGACGTGAGCGCCGTTGTCCCAATAGGCCAGCGGCGAAACGCCCTTGGCTTCGAGCTTAGCGTTAAGGTCGGCCATCATCGGGCTCGCCATCATCTGGCGGGCATGGACATCGTCGCTCATCAGAAACGGCAGGTCGAAAACGTCGAATTCCTTGACGCCGAGCGGGCCGAACTTGGAGATGGACGGCGCCAGCAATTGCACCGAGCCGAGCTGCAAAGCTTCAAGTTCTTCCTTGTCCTTGTAAAGCGATGAGTTCGGGTAGATTTCGACTTTGACGCGGCCGCCGGTGTACTTCTCGGCAAGTTCCTTGAATACGACGGCCGCTTTACCTTTTGGCGCGTCCGGCGCCACGACATGGCTGAATTTGATAACGATCGGTTGGTCAGCGAGCGCAGGCTTTGCGAAAGCGAGCGCCAGAATTGCGGCGAGCGCCGCAATGGCGAAGCGTTGCATGATTGTCCCTCCCAGCCGGTAATGTCAGAGACGATAGCAACCGGAGTTGCTTTTTTGCGGCGGCCTATTGTCAGGACTGTGTTCTAAGTCTTGCCGGCTCGCAACCCCAGTGGAGGGGCAACTAGCGCCGATCAATGCATCGCCGCGTCGGCGCGGGGCACGAGCGCGCCGGGATGGCGGATCACGTCGCCGGCCAACCGATGGGCGGCAGTCGCCGCCTCGGCCGCCGCCGCACCACCGAGCCGCGCCGCCAGATATCCGGCATTGAAACCGTCGCCGGCCGCGGTTGGATCGACCGGCTCCATAACTTCGGGTACCGGTACGAATTGCTGAGCACCCCCGGTCGCTACGAGCGCGCTGTTGGGCCCGTTCTTGACGACGATTTCGCCAATACCGAACGCTTGCAGCCGCGCCACCGTGGTCTCCGGACTGGGATCGCCCCAGAGCACCGCTTCGTCATCGAAGGCCGGAAGCGCGATATCAACGCGCTTGAGGGCTTCCATGAAGACGGCGCGCGTGCGGCTCAAATCTCCTTTCCAGGCGCGGGGGCGAAAATTGCCGTCGAAGGCGACTTTGGCTCCCTGCTGACGCGCAGCTTCCAACAGCGCCAAGAAGCGGCCGACCCCGTTGTTCGAATAGAGCGAGAGCGTGATGCCGGAAAAGTAGATGAGCCGCGCCGCGACCATCTCCTGCGCGACCAAGAGCCAATCGGGCCGTTCGAACAGTTCACGCGCTGGGGCGTCCGCGCCCCAGTAGCGAAAAACCCGTTCCCCACCCGCCCCGCCTTCAATCAGGCAAAGTGCCGGAAGCCGCCCCGGCGCGCGAAAGATCAGCTCAGAGGAAACACCCTCGGCGGCGGCAAGCGCGACGATGCTATCGGAATACGGATCGTCCCCGAGCGCGGTGGCAAAGGCGACATCCAGACCGGCACGAGCGAGATAGATGGCGGTGTTAAAAGTGTCGCCGCCGCACGACAGCGCGAACCTTCCGTCCGCACCGCGCGCCAATTCGATCAGCACTTCGCCGACGCACACGACAGACATCTTCTGCGCGCTCATGAGGTGCTCTCAGGCCGCGGCAACGCGATGCCGCTGGCAAGGAAATAGCCTACCGCACTCAGCATGGCGATGCAGAAACTGACCGGCCAATCCGTCTGATAGGCGATGGCGAGCCCAAGCCAGGCTTCGGCCACGGCCAAGGCCGCCGCAAAAAGGAGTCCGGGCCACAAGCCGCTCACCAGCCGTTGCGCCGTCGCCGGCGGTCCGACCATCAGGGCAAAGACCAACAGTATGCCGACGATTTGCGCGCTTTCCGACACCGCCAGGGCGACGATCGCCAGAAACGCGGTCGGAAACGAGGCGCACTGGCACGCCTTTGGCCTCGGCGAGCTCCGGCTGCAAGCTCGCAAATATCAGCGGGCGCATAATCGCGGCCAGGCCGAGCAGCGTCACCAGCGCGAGCCCGGCGAGGGTCGCGATCATGGAGCGGTCGACGGCGAGCACATTGCCGAAGAGAAGCGCCGTCGCCTGCGTCGCAAACGACGTATAGTAATGCAAGAACAAGAGGCCAAAACCCAGAGCCAAGGCGAGCACGACGCCGATGGCGACGTCGCGGCCACTGATGCGCTCGCCGAGCAAACCCATGCCGATGGCGGCGGCGACCGTAAACCCGACCAGCCCCCAGACCGATGCGATGCCAATCAAAACCGCGCCGGTCGCCCCGGCAAAGCCGATATGCGAGAGCGCATGCCCGGCGAAGGTCTGCCCGCGCAGCACCAGGAAGTAGCCGACGAAACCGGATACGGCGGCGGCGATTCCGGCGGCGGCAAACGCATTGCGCATGAAATCGTAATCAAACATGATGATGATGCTCGTGGTCGTGCCCGCCGTCATGGGAGTGATCCGCGCGTTCGACATTGCGCCCGCGCGAAAGTACGAAGATCTGGCCGGCGGCCTGCACCACCTCGATGTCGGCACCGTAAAGTCTCGACAGCACCGGCGCCGTTGCCACTTCCGCCACCGTGCCCAAAGCGGCGTGGCCGTTGCCGAGATAGAGCACACGATCGAGAACGCCGATCAGCTGATTGAGTTCGTGGGCGCTGAACAAGACCGTGACATTGCGCTCGCGGGCAAAGCGAGCGGACCAGCTCGATCACCGCCTCCTGATAGCGATAATCGAGGCTGATCAACGGCTCGTCGAGCAGCAACAGTTTTGGCGCTCCGAACAGCGCCTGCGCCAACAACAGCCGTTGCCGCTCGCCGCCCGACATTTCCGCAAGCGGCCGCGCCGCGAGTTCCTCTACGCCGACCGCCGCGAGCGTCTTGCCAATCATCCGGCGTTCGTCGCGGCTCAGCGAGGAAAGGCCCCATCGCTCGCCGCGCACGGAACTGGCGACGAAATCGAGCCCGCGCACACGCAAATCCGGCAGGACGGTGCGAACCTGCGGAACGTAACCGATGTCGGCATTGCCGCGCCGCGGCGGACGGCCGAAGACACGGATGCTGCCGGAGGCCGGCGGCAGCAGGCCAAGGATCGCGCGCATCAGTGTCGTCTTGCCGGCACCGTTGGGACCGAGGACGCCGATGAATTCGCCCTGGCCGATGCTAAAACTGACCTCGGCCAAGATCGCCCGGCCGCCGATCTTGATGGTCGCGCGCTCAAGCTCGATGACGTTCATGACGACGGCTCGGCAAGCGCGTGCTCGGTCGCTTGCAACTCGTGCAAAATCCAGTCCTGGTAGGACATGCCCGGCGGCTCGGTCTCGGTCACGCCAACGACCGGCACATGGGATGCGCGCGCAAGCTCGACGATATGATCGACCACTTTGCTCGTGGCCTGCTTGTTGTAAAACACCAGCCGTACGCTCCGTGTCTTCAGTTCATTCTCGAACGCGGCGAGATCGCGGGCGCTTGGCTCGGTATTGTTCATGATGGCGAGTTGAAAACGCTGGTCGTGCATGGCGAGACCGAGCGCTGCGGCCATGTAGGCGAACACCGGCTCGGTCGCCGCGACCGGCGCACCGGCAAACTTGCTCGCGGATCGCGGCGATCTTTTCGTTCAGCGGATCGAGCGAGGCCAAAAAGGCCTTCAGGCGCGCGGCATAGTCCGCCTTGTGGGCGGGATCAACGGTACTGAGCGCCGCCGAAAGCGCGCGGGCGACGGCCGGCATTGTCGACGGGTCGTACCAGACGTGCGGGTCGTCGCCACGCTTTTTGTTCGCAAGATCGGCGGCGGCAAGGGCAATGCGTCCCGGGCGCTCGGTCCCTTTGAGCAACTTTTCGATCCAGGGATCGTAATCGGCACCGCTATAGACGACGATGTCTGCCGCCGCGATCTTGCGGACGATGGTGGGTGAGATTTCGAACAGGTGCGGGTCCTGGTCGGGATTGCTAAGGATGCTGGTCACGGCAACCCGATCGCCGCCGATTTGCCGCGCGATGTCGCCGTAAAAATTCTCCGCCGCGAGTACGTTGATTTGGCGCCCGGCCCCCGTGACGACGGCCGGGAGTACGAACGCGACAAGGGCCGTTATCAGCCCGCCGAGCAGCAGCGTAGAGGCCCGTGCCATATTTCCCTGCAAAATCAATGGGGCAAGCGGCGCAAAATGTTATATTATAACATTTCGCCTGCCTTGAAAGCGCCGGCCGTGAAAGCCAGCGAAGCGCAGGACGTGAGAGCTCGCGAAGGACCCGACGGCGCCTCACCGCGGCACCGTTAGTGCCGCTATCGAAAGCGTTGAGACAAAAGTTTTACGCGGGCGGTGGATTGCCTATATAGCCGGTGCAGGAGGGATTGCATGTCCGAACCAACTTTCGGCCGGCAAAATTCCGGTGACGGTACTCACCGGCTATCTCGGCGCCGGCAAGACGACCTTGCTCAACCGCATTCTGTCGGAGCCGCACGGCAAGAAGTACGCGGTCATTGTCAATGAATTCGGCGAAATCGGCATCGACAACGACCTGATCGTCGGCGCCG
The DNA here is from genome assembly GCA_963835195.1 of uncultured Alphaproteobacteria bacterium. Taxonomy (GTDB): domain Bacteria; phylum Pseudomonadota; class Alphaproteobacteria; order Rhizobiales; family Xanthobacteraceae; genus BOG-931. The sequence continues at coordinate 76,075 of CAWIEY010000018.1, read as the reverse complement.
ACGAGGAAGTGTTCGAGATGAATAACGGTTGCATCTGCTGCACCGTGCGCGGCGATCTCGTGCGCATTCTCGACGGTTTGATGCGCAGGAAGGGAAAGTTCGACGCTATCATTGTCGAGACCACCGGGCTCGCCGATCCGGCGCCGGTGGCGCAAACCTTCTTCATCGACGAGAACGTCGGGCGCAGGACCAAGCTCGATGCGGTCGTCACAGTCGCCGACGCGAAATGGCTCAACGACCGGCTTAAGGATGCGCCGGAAGCGAAGAACCAGATCGCCTTTGCCGACGTGATCCTGATCAACAAGACCGATCTCGTGTCGGCCGACGAGTTGGGCAACGTCGAGGCGCGCATCCGCGGCATCAACCCCTACGCCAAGGTCCACAAGACCGAACGTGCGAAAATCCCCCTCGACCAAGTCCTCGACCGCAACGCCTTCGATCTCGACCGCATCCTCGATATCGAGCCGGAATTCCTCGCCGGCGACGGGCACGATCACGAGCATCATCATCATGGCCACGATCACGAGGATGAGCACCATCACGGCCATGGCGGGCTCAAGCACTATCACGATGAAGACATGCAATCGGTTTCGCTCAAAACCGAAAAACCGCTCGATCCCGACAAGTTTTTCCCTTGGGTGCAGAACCTGGTGCAGACGGAAGGCCCCAACATTCTGCGCTCAAAGGGCATCTTGTCATTCAAGGACGACGACCAGCGGTTCGTCTTTCAGGGCGTGCACATGATCCTGGACGGCGATCACCAGCGGCCGTGGGAGAAGGACGAGGAACGCCTCAGCCGCGTCGTGTTCATCGGCCGTAACCTGCCGGAGGAGACAATCCGGAAGGGATTCGAGAGCTGCGTCGCTTGATTGATCTCGCTGCGCTTACGAGACATGGCCATCGGTGAAAAGCACCCGCGCCACCTCCCCCTCAAGGGGGGAGGTCGATCGCGCGCCGCGCGATCGGGTGCGGGCGATCTTCATTGCTGCCACCCCACCCCGCTCGCCGGTGGCGAGCGACCCTCCCCCTCCAGGGGAGGGTGTTCATGACGGACTCACGCAGCAACACCGTTTCCGTTGTCGAACGCACGCGGCCGGTAGCGGCGGGTGGCGCGATCGTCGCCACGCATTTTCTCAAGCGCACCGCGGTGTTCGTGCTCGGCGAGGAGGCGATGTTGTTCGTCGCGCCGGATGGCGAACCGCGCCGCGTCACCGTCCATGACGGCGCGATTCTGGCAACGGCCGCAGACGCCAAACGCATCGTGTCCGGCGGCGATGACGGCAAAGTCGCCGAGACGAACGCCAAGGGCGAGACCCGCACGCTCGCGACTGACGCAAAGCATCGCTGGATCGATCACGTCGCGCTTGGACCGGCCGGCGCCGTCGCTTGGTCGGCGGGCAAGACGGCCTTCGCCCAGCGCAAGGAGTTACGGGAATTGGACCTGCCCTCGACGGTGGGAGGTCTCGCCTTCCTGCCGAAAGGCTTCCGGCTGGGCATCGCGCACTATAACGGCGCGACGCTGTGGTTTCCCGATGCGACTGAGGCGACCGCCGAGAAGCTTGAATGGAAAGGCTCACATCTTGGGGTAACCGTCAGTCCCGACGGCCGCTTTCTCATCACCGCCATGCAGGAGCCCATGCTGCACGGCTGGCGGCTCACCGACGGCAAGCACATGCGCATGTCCGGTTACGCCACGCGGGTGACTTCGCTTGCCTGGACGGCTGACGGCGATTGGCTGGTCACCTCCGGAGCGCCGCAACTCATCCTCTGGCCGTTCCAGGGCAAGGACGGTCCGATGGGCAAAGAGCCGCGCATGCTGGCGCCTTCAGAGCATCGGATCACGGTTGTGGCCGCGCATCCGGGTCAGCCGATCATCGCCGCAGGCTTTGACGACGGCATGGTGCTGCTCGTCCGCGTCGGCGATGGTGCGGAAATCCTGGCGCGCAAGCCGGGCGCAGCGCCCGCGACCGCGCTCGGCTGGAGCGCGGATGGCAACTTGCTTGCGTTCGGCACCGAGGATGGCGACGGCGGCATTCTCGATCTTCGATGATCGCGGAGGAGCAGCAGCGTGTTTCTGAGACTGACCGCAAGCGGCGAATTACTGTTCGAGGATCGCGACAATTTCCGCGCGTTCAAGCTTGTCGTCGAAGGCAACGCCGACCGGCTCGAGGCGGTTCGCAAAGCGATCGCGGGAAAAGCCGAATTGCCCGAACCAGGAACGGCGTGGGTCTTCCAGGATGCGCTGCGCCGCTGGCCGGGCGTCGAGGAAGACGCGGCGTGGCAGCAGAATTTCTCCGCCATGATCGAAAAGGCGCGGCCGCATGGCTGGATCGACGACGCGCGCAAGGCAATCAAGGCGCACGTCGAGTGGGTCGCCTGACGGGAACCGCGAGGAACATCGGCCCTGCCTATCCGTTGACTTAGATCATTACTGCGCAGGGAACTGGGATGAAGATGATCACGATAGGCCACATTTTCGCGCTTGCCTTGTTGGCCGCTGCGACCGGCACTGCACAGGCTGCCGACACGACCGGCTGCACGCCGCAGGAGCAGCAGCAGGCCAACCAGAACAAAATGAGCCAGAACAAGACGGGGGTCATATGCCCACCGGACGTGGATCCGTCCATAAAGGCGCCGACGCCCAAAACGGGCGATACGCCCGTCATCCCGCCACCGGGCAGTCCGGGCGGCAATCCGAAGGTTCAGCCGAAATAAGAAACTTCTCCCCGCAGCGCGGGGAGAAGAAGGGTCAGATCACGTATTGCCGCAGCGGCGGGTAGCCGTTGAAGCCGACCGAAGAATAAGTCGTCGTGTAGGCGCCGGCGGCCTCGATCAGAACCTTGTCACCGATGGCGAGCGACACCGGCAGCTGGTAAGGCGTCTTTTCGTAAAGCACGTCGACGCTGTCGCACGTCGGGCCGGCAATGATGCACGGAACGGTGCCATCGCGGTCCTTGGCGGTGCGGATCGGGTAGCGGATCAACTCGCCGATGGTTTCCGCCAAACCGTGAAATTTCCCGATGTCCAGATACACCCAGCGCACTTCATCCTCGGGCGAACGCTTGGCGATCAAGACCACTTCCGCCTCGATCACGCCGGCGTTGCCGACGAGGCCGCGACCCGGCTCGATGATGGTGTTCGGCAAGTTGTTGCCGAAATGCTTGCGCAGCGAGCGGAAGATGGCCTTTCCGTAGGACTCAAGCTTCGGCGTCTTGCGCACGTAGCGCGCCGGAAAGCCGCCGCCCAGATTGACGATCGACAGGGAAATGCCGCGCTCGGCGCAGGCGCGGAATACCGCCGCGGTCGAGGCAAGCGCCCGGTCCCAGGCTTCAACATTGTGCTGCTGCGAACCGACATGGAAGGAGACGCCATGCGGAATGAGCCCGAGCTTGTGCGCATGCTCGAGGATGTCGGCGGCATAGACGGGCTCGCAGCCGAATTTGCGCGACAGCGGCCATTCGGCGCCTGAGCCGTCGCAGACAATCCGGCAGATCACCCGGCTGCCGGGCGCGGCGCGGGCGACCTTCTCGACTTCTGCCTCGCAGTCGACGGCAAACAGCGTGACGCCAAGGGTGAAGGCGGCCGCGATCTCGGACTCCTTCTTGATGGTATTGCCGTAGGAAATGCGGTCCGGCGTGGCGCCGGCGGCGAGCACCGCGTGGGTCTCACCGACCGAGGCGACATCGAACGAGCAGCCCATGCCTACGAGCAGCTTGAGGATTTCCGGAGCCGGATTCGCTTTCACCGCGTAGTAGACCGTGGTGTCCGGCAGGGCCTTGGCAAAGTTCTGATAGTTCTCGCGCACGACGTCGAGGTCAAGCACGAGGCAGGGGCCGTCTTCAGTACGCTTCTTGAGAAATTCGCGGATACGTGTGGTCATTTCCACTCAACTCCCTAATCCGGCTGGCGGCGTTGCCGCCGAGGTGAACCTCCTGCGGCATCAGCAACCCGCACCACTGCGAGACGCATTCGCCGCCGTGATTGCTGCCTTGGTCCGGATGAGGGAGATCCCGTTCCGCACTGCTGGCAAAGATGGACAAGCCTTTCCGGTGTCCCCGGCATTTGCGCCGGCAGTAACCAAAAAAGCCCTTCCGTCGTTGCTTTAAGCCGCGTCGCCCGTTGAGAGCGGGCTATGCCGGTTTCGCCTCCGGCTGCCGGTCGCGGGAGTTAAGGAAGTAGTGTTCTCTTCCTTAGGCGGCTGTCCGGCCTCTTGTCCGGATGCCCACCGACCGACACACGGCCACAGGCACGTGCGAAATTGGGCAGTTCCCAAATAAGCTATTGTGACGCGAGGTGCAAGAGTTTTGGTCTTAACGAGATGTGAAAGCGCGGCGCCACTCTGCTCGCCGAAGCGCGTGGCGTCTTCAGTCGACGGTGAACGGCTCGATGCGGCGCGCGACGCGCACGAACTGCACCATGACGACGATGCCACAAGCGACGAACAGTGCGTCAAGCGCCCGCGCGCCGATCGTGCCGAGAGCAAGCAAGTTGGCGATCGCCCAGCTACCGGCAAACGCAGCGCCGAACACCTCGGCGCTGATGAGAATGGCCGCGCTGATGACGGTCAGCACGTTCAGCCAGACGATCCGGCGAGGCCGGCGGGTCGGTTGCGTGTTCGAATCGTTCATAGACATGCTCGATGCGCTCGAGGCGGCACTCTCTCCGAAAGATGCGGTTGGATCAAGGCGTCTTTCCGTAGCGGCGACCCGCCGAAGTGAAAGCGCCTTAGGCCATTAACATTACTTGTGGCGGGCCATATATGAGCCCCAACGTTCCGTAAATCCTCAGCCGATGACCGACACAAATCCATTCTTTGCGCCCTGGCTAACGCCGGAAGCGGTCCCGCCCTTTGCCGAGATCAAGCCGGAACATTTCCTGCCGGCCTATGAACGGGCGTTTGCGGAACATGACGCCGAGATTGCCGAAATCGCTGCCTCGCCTGCGGCGCCCGATTTCGCCAACACTATTGAGGCGCTCGAACGCAGCGGCCGCGCCCTGAAGCGGCTGGAAAACGTCTTCCATCTTTTGGTCGGCGCCCACAGCAACGACGCGCTGCTCGAGATCGAGCGTGACATTGCACCGCGGATCGCCAGCCATTGGAACAAGATCCACACCAATGCGGCTCTCTTCGCCCGCATCGACGCGTTGGCGAGCCGCGCCCAATCGCTCGGTTTGGACGCCGAGCAGAGGCGGGTCCTCGAGCGCTACCATGTCACCTTTCGCCGCGCCGGCGCAGCGCTTGATGGTCCCGCCAAAAAGCGCCTCGCTGAGATCATCGCGCGGCTGGCGGCGCTCGGCGCCACGTTCAGCCAAAACGTCCTGGCCGACGAGCAGGCCTTCGCACTCCCCCTCTCCGGCGACGAGCTGTCCGGCCTGTCCGGGTTCATGCGCGAGGCGATGAAGTCCGACGCCCAGGAGCGCGGCCTCGAGGGCCATGTCGTCACGTTGTCGCGGTCGAGCGTCGAGACGTTCCTGCAGTTTGCCCGGCGGCGCGACCTGCGCGAGAAAGTATTTCAGGCGTTCATAAAGCGTGGCGATCTTGGCGGCCCGACCGACAACAATGCCATCATCGCCGAGATGGTAAAGCTGCGGGCCGAGCGCGCGCAGCTGCTCGGCTTTTCCGATTTCGCCCACTATCGGCTCGACGACGCGATGGCGAAGACGCCCGCGGCGGTGCGCGGTCTGCTCGATGCGGTCTGGGCCAAGGCGCAGGCAAAAGCCCTTGCCGATCGCGACGCGCTGGACGCGCTGATCAAGGAGGAAGGCGGCAACTTCGCGCTGGCGCCTTGGGACTGGCGCTATTACGCCGAAAAGCTGCGGCAGCAGCGATGCAATGTCGACGAAGCGACGGTCAAGCCCTACCTCAACCTCCAGGCGATGATCGAGGCCGCCTTCTATACGGCGCAGCAGCTATTCGGTCTCACCTTCTCCGAGCGCACGGACGTGCCGGTCTGGCACCCTGACGTGCGCGTCTGGCAGGTGCACGACCGCGAAGGGGGCGAGATCGGACTCTTCTTCGGCGATTACTTTGCCCGGCCTTCGAAGCACAGCGGCGCCTGGATGACCTCTTTGCGCGAGCAACAGAAGCTGAGCGGTCCGGTGCGGCCGGTGATCGTGAACGTGTGCAATTTCGCCAAGGCGGCTGCCGGCGAGCCGACGCTCTTGAGCTTCGAGGATGCGCGCACGCTGTTTCATGAATTCGGCCATGCGCTGCACGGTCTTCTTTCGGCGGTCACCTACCCGCAAATTTCCGGCACCAACGTAGCGACCGATTTTGTCGAGCTGCCGTCGCAACTCTACGAGCATTGGCTCGAACAGCCGGAGGTTTTGCGGCGGTTCGCCCGGCATTATCAAAGCGGAGCGCCGATGCCCGAGGAGTTGCTGCAACGGCTGATCGCGGCGCGCAATTTCAACCAGGGCTTTGCCACTGTCGAATATCTCGCTTCTGCCTTTGTCGACCTCGACTTTCATTCGCGATCATCGGCCGGCATCGACCCCAAGGAGTGCGAGGCCGGCACGCTTTCGCGCCTCGGCATGCCGGACGAGATCGTCATGCGTCATCGTCCGCCGCATTTCGCTCACGTATTTGCTGGCGGCGGTATGCGGCCGGGTATTACAGTTACATGTGGTCGGAGGTTCTTGACGCCGATGCGTTCGAAGCTTTTCAAGAGGCCGGCGATATCTTCGATCCAGCGACCGCCAAGCGGCTACAAGAAACCATCTATGCCGCCGGTGGTTCGCGCGATCCCGCCGACGCGTATAAGGCCTTCCGCGGCCGCCTGCCCAGCCCGGATGCGCTGCTGCGCAAGCGTGGTTTTGCTCCACAAGCCGTGAGACACTAGCGTTTATGGATTTGCACAGCGCCGGTCATCGCCGCGGCGTCGTCTGCGCGCCCCACTTCGCTGCCGCCGAAGCCGGCCGCGACATCCTTGCCGAGGGCGGGAACGCGCTCGAAGCGATGCTCGCCATGGCGGCGATGATCGCCGTCGTCTATCCGCACATGAATCATGTGGGCGGCGATGGTTTCTGGCTGATCCGTGAGCCATCGGGCCGAGTGCAGACCATCATGGCGCCGGGTCCCGCCGGCGCGATGGCGCAGCCCGAGTTTTACCGTGAGTACGAGACCATCCCTCCGCGCGGGCCGCTCGCCGCGCTCACCGTTCCGGGCGCCATCGGCGGCTGGGCCATCGCGCTCGAACTTGCGCACGCGCTTGGCGGCAAGCTGCCGCTTAGGGTGTTACTTTCGTCGGCCATCGAGCGCGCCCGCGCCGGCTATACGGTTACGCGGAGCCAGACGCGGCTTACGGCGGAAAAGCTCGCCGAGCTCGGGCCCGTTCCGGGTTTTGCCGAGGCGTTTCTGCTTGACGGGAAGGCGCCCGCCGAAGGGACCGTGCTCAAACAAGAGGCGCTCGCCGCGACGCTCGACCAGCTCGCCCACGCCGGCCTCGATGATTTCTACCGCGGCGATGTCGGGCGCGAGCTTACAGCCGATCTCGAGCGGATCGGCAGCCCGCTGACGCGCGAGGATTTGACCTCCTATCGCGCGACGCTTCGCCAACCCTTGCACGCCGAGCTGTCGGAAGCAGCGCTCTACAACACGGATGCGCCGACGCAAGGCGTCGCTTCGCTGATGATCCTGGCGCTGTTCGACCGGCTCGGCGTCTCCGAAGCGGAAGGTTTTGATCACGTGCATGGCTTGGTCGAAGCGACCAAGCGGGCGCTGCGGGTGCGCGATCGCGTGGTCAGCGATCCGGGAAATCTGGCGCATGCGCTCGATCGCTGCCTCGAGCCGCGTTTCATTGCCGGAGAGGCCATGAAAATCGACCGGCGCAAAGCGGCGCCTTGGCCGCTCGCGGCGAGCGAGAGCGACACGGTCTGGATGGGCGCCGCCGACAGTTCGGGACTGGTGGTCTCCTACATCCAGTCGCTGTATTGGGAGTTCGGCTCCGGCTGTGTGCTGCCGCGGACGGGGGTGCTGATGCAGAACCGCGGTATCAACTTCTCACTGCAGCGCGGCGCGCTCAATTTTTTGGCGCCCGGCCGGCTGCCGGTGCACACGCTCAATCCCGCGCTCGCGGTCCTCAAAGATGGACGCGTCATGGCGTATGGCACGATGGGCGGTGACGGCCAGCCGCAGACGCAAGCGGCTCTGTTCACCCGCTATGCGCTGTTCGACGAACCGCTTGCGGAGGCGCTCGATCGGCCGCGCTGGGTGCTGGGCCGGACATGGGGCGCTGCGCGCACGGCGCTGCGCATGGAGCCGCGCTTTGACGACGCGCTCATCGATGCGCTCGTCGATGCGGGACATGACGTGGAGTTCGTGGAGGAGCCTTATTCCGACGTGATGGGTCATGCCGGCGCCGTGGTTCTGCATCCCGACGGCAGTTTGGAAGGCGCACACGATCCGCGCTCCGATGGCGGGGCGGCGGGGGTGTAGTGGCTCAAAGGTCTTTTTAAGCAGCCTCCTTTCCGCCCCAGTCCATATTAGAGTGTCGTGCCCCCAAGCGAGACGCGGGTTCGGCACCGAATGATATTTCGTCTCATTTCCCTTGTGACCGGACTGGCCTGCCTGCTTGCCGCCGGCGGAAGCGCCAATGCGCATCCGCACGTCTGGGTCACTATGACCGAGGAGCTCATTTACGCTCCGGACGGCTCGGTCACCGGCATCCGCAACGCCTGGACTTTCGACGACATGTTTTCCGCCTTCGCCACCCAGGGACTAGAGCAAAAGACCAAGGGTACTTTCAGCCGAGCCGAGCTTGCGCCGCTCGCTCAAGTGAACATCGACTCGCTGAACGAGTATGCGTATTTCACCTACGCCAAGGTCAATGGGAAGCGGCAGAAGGACGCCTTCCTGCCGCCGACAGATTATTTCCTCGACTACGATCCGAAGGCCGCCGTGCTGACGCTGCATTTCACGCTGCCGTTCAAGACAGCGGTGAAGGCGAAGGCGATCGAGATCGAAATCTACGATCCGGAGTTCTTCATCGATTTTGGCTTCGGCGCCGACAATCCGGTGCGGCTCGTCGGCGCGCCGGCAGACTGCGCGCTCTCGGTCAACAAGCCGCAGGATGATTATTTTTCGGCCGAGCTGCGGCTCAACAAGAATTTTGCCACCTCGGAAGCCAATATCGGCCGGGGCGCCAATTTCGCCAACAAAATATCGGTCGCCTGCCAGTGAAACCGGCGGCGGTCGCGTCAATCGCGTTTAACGTCACTATTGTGGCTGTCGCTGCGGCGCTGGTGCTGCTAACGAGCGCCCTGGCAACGGCGGAGACGCAAGTTCATCCATTCGGTATCCGGCTACCCGAACCGAGCGGCTTCACCGGCTGGATCATCGCCGAGCAGTCCCGCTTCTACCGCGCGCTGTCGGGATTGATCCGCGCCGCCAAGACCGACGGGTCGGCGCTCTGGGGCTTGCTGGGCATCTCATTCATCTATGGGATTTTTCACGCCGCCGGTCCCGGCCACGGCAAGGCGGTGATCTCGTCCTATCTCGTCGCCAATGAGGAAACCTGGCGGCGCGGCATTGCGATGTCGTTTGCGTCGGCGCTGCTACAGGCCATCACCGCCATTGTCATCGTCGGCGTCGCCGCTGTGCTGCTCGGCGCCACCGCCAAGATGATGGGCGATACGGTGCGCGTGATCGAAATCGTAAGCTACACGTTGATTGTGCTCTTGGGCGCGCGCCTATTTTGGGTCAAGGGCCGCGGCTTTGTTCGCACCTGGCATGAGGTCCGGTCGGGATTTAAAGCGGAGTCCACAGCCCGCCAACACCACGATCATGCGTATCGCCGTCACCCGGCGGATGCGAGCGGCCACGATCATGCGTATCGCCGTCACCCGGCGGATGCGAGCGGCCACGATCATGCGCATGGCCACGATCACCAGCACGACGACCAAGATGACAGCGCCCTGCCCTGGGGGCACGCTCACGGACCCGAGCCGGAGGAATTGGCCGGCCCGGGCGGCTGGCACCGCGGACTGGCGGCCATTGTCGCTGTTGGATTGCGGCCCTGCTCGGGCGCGATCATCGTCCTCGTTTTCGCGCTGGCGCAGGGGCTCTTTCTCGCCGGCGTTGCCTCGACCATCGTCATGGGCCTTGGCACCGCGATCACCGTGGCCGCAATCGCCACGCTTGCGGTTGCCGCAAGGACCGCGGCCAAGCGTGTCGCCGCGACCCGTCCGGGCTATGGCTCGCTTGCCTTGCGCGGCATCGAGAGCGCTGCCGCGTTGCTGGTCATGGCGTTCGGCGCGTTCCTTCTCACCGGCTACGTGGCCAGCGAGCGCACCGGCTTGTTCTAGCGTTCAGGCGACTTTCACCGACTGGTGCCGATACAAGGAACGGCGCGCCAGGTCGTCCATGTCGGTTTTGAACTGGTGCTTGTCTTTCAGGGCAACCGCACGCTGGGCCGCCGGCCGCGCGCTGATCTCGTCGACCAGCCGCTTGAGGTTCGGGAACTTCGCCCAGGCGCCCTCGCCGAGCACCATCGGCACCAGCCGTGCCCAGCCCCAGAGCGCCATATCGACAATCGTATAAGTGTCGCCGAGCACGTATTTATGCTTGGCGAGCCGCGCATCGAGAATGCCGAAATGGCGCTGCGCTTCGAAAGCGTAGCGGTTCAGCGCGTACTCGATCTTGTCGGGCGCGGCGTTGCGGAAATGCACCGACTGCCCCGAATAGGGGCCAACGCCCGAGGCGATGAACATCAGCCACGACAAAAGCTCGCCGCGCGCTTTGTCGCCTTTCGGCGGCAAAAACTTTCCGGTCTTCTCGGCGAGGTAAAGCAGAATGGCGTTCGAATCGAACACCGTGACGTCGCCGTCGACAATCGCCGGCACCTTTGCGTTCGGATTGATCGACAGAAACTCCGGCTTGTGTTGATCGCCTTTGCGCGTGTCGATCGGAGCGGGCTCATAAGGCAATCCCGCTTCTTCGAGAAAGAGCGCAACCTTGGTCGGGTTCGGCGCTCCGTTGTAATAGAACTTCAACATCGTTGGTCCTCGCTCCGTCCTAAAACAGCCCGGTAATTTTTCCGTCCCGGCCCACATCGATGGAGTTGGCGGCCGGGGACCCTTGGCAGGCCCGGCATGGTCATGATCTCGCCGCAGATGGCGACAACGAACTCCGCGCCGGCGGAAAGCCTCACCTCCCGCACCGGTATGACGTGGTCGCTCGGCGCGCCCTTGGCGTCCGGATTGGTGGTGAAGCTGTACTGCGTCTTGGCGACGCAAATCGGAAACTTGCCGCAGCCCATGGCTTCGAAACTTGCAAGCTGATCGCGCACCGACTTGTCCACGGAGATGTCCTTGGCGCGGTAGATTTCCCTGGCGATGGTGCGGATTTTTTCCAGCAGCGGCATCTCGTCGGGATAGAGCAGTTTGAGCTTGCTCTGGCCGCTGTCGCAGACTTTGACGACGGCGCGCGCCACGTCGGCGGCGCCCTCGCCTCCCATCGCCCAATGGTCGGCCATGACCGCTTCGACGCCGAGCGCCTTGCATTTGTCCTCCACCAGCTTGATTTCGGCGTCGGTATCCGAGGAGAAGCGATTGATCGAGATCAGCGGAACGACGCCGAATTTCCGCATGTTCTCGACGTGTCGCTGCAAATTGTTCATCCCGGCTTCCAGTGCGGCGAAGATTCTCGTGCTTGAGATCCTCTTTCTTCACGCCGCCGTGCATTTTCAGCGCGCGAATGGTGGCGACGAGCACGACGCAATCGGGCGACTAGCCCGGTCTTGCGGCACTTGATGTCGAGAAATTTCTCCGCGCCGAGATCGGCGCCGAAGCCCGCTTCGGTGACGACGTAATCGGCGAGCTTGAGCGCCGTGGTGGTGGCCAGCACCGAGTTGCAGCCGTGGGCGATGTTGGCGAACGGCCCGCCGTGAATGAAGGCGGGCGTGCCTTCGAGGGTCTGTACGAGGTTAGGCGCCAGCGCCTCCTTGAGCAGTACGGTCATCGCGCCTTGAGCGTTGAGATCGCCGGCTCGCACCGGCTTTCGGTCGCGGGTATAGGCAACGACGATATTGGCAAGCCGCTTCTTCAGATCGTCGAGGTCGCGCGCCAGGCAGAAGATCGCCATCACCTCGGAAGCCACCGTGATGTCGAAGCCGTCCTCGCGCGGAAATCCGTTGGCGACGCCGCCGAGCGACGACGAGATCGAGCGCAAGCGCGCGGTCGTTCATGTCGAGCACGCGGCGCCACGCCACGCGGCGCGCATCGATACCGAGAGTGTTTCCCCAATAGATGTGGTTATCGAGCATCGCCGCGAGCAAATTATTGGCGGACGTGATGGCGTGAAAGTCGCCGGTAAAATGCAGATTGATGTCCTCCATCGGCACGACCTGCGCGTAGCCGCCGCCGGCCGCGCCGCCCTTCATGCCGAATGACGGCCCGAGCGACGGTTCGCGAATGCACAGCATCGCCTTTTTGCCGATGTGATTGAGCGCGTCGGTAAGCCCGACCGTCGTCGTCGTCTTGCCTTCGCCGGCCGGCGTCGGATTGATCGCGGTGACCAGGATCAATTTGCCGTTCGGACGGCTTTGGATGGACTTGATGAAGTCCATCGATACCTTGGCCTTGTAGTGGCCATAAGGCTCGAGGTTCTCCGGCCCGATCCCGAGCTTTTCGCGCGCGATGTCGAGGATCAGGCGCTTCTTCGCGGCTTGCGAAATTTCGATATCGGATTTTGGGTTGGGCGTGTTGCGAGGCGACGGCCGGAGCCTTCGCCGCCGTAGCGGAGGATGGAGTCATGAAAACCTCATGCCGGGATTAAGTTTTGCGTTGGCGGCGAATTCACCGCCCGCGATTTTGGGGCCGTCGGCTTGCACGCGCGTGACTTTGAAGCGGCCGTCCGCGCACACGACCGATAAAGCCGTCGGCGTCGATAGCGGCAATTTCTCCCATCTTGCCGGCGATGCCCTTCGGATCCTTGGCCGGCAGCGGCTTTGCCTCGAAGATTTTGACGCGCTTGCCATCAAGTTCGGACCACGCACCGGGCGCCGGATTGCAGCCGCGAATGAGCCGATCGATGTCCTGCCAGGGCCGGCCCCAGTCGATATGCGCGTTGTCCGCTCCGCAGCGGCCCTCATACGTCGCCTTGCTCTCGTCCTGTTTGTGACGCGGAGCTTTACCGGCTTTGACGAGATCGACCGCCTCGAGCATCGCCTCTACACCCATGGGAAACAGCCGATCGAAATAGACCGAGCCAAGCGTATCGGTCGGTCCGATCGGCGTTTTCTTTTGCAGCAGAATATCGCCGGTATCGAGTCCGTTATCCGGCCAGAAAATCGAGAGGCCCGGTCTCGGTCTCGCCCTTGATGATGGGCCAATTGATGGCGCTCGGCCCACGATACGCGGGCAACAGCGACGGGTGATATTGGATCGAGCCGCGCGTCGGGACGTTCAAGAAATCTTCCGGGACGAACAACGTGACGAAGGCCATCACCTGGAGGTCGGGCTTGAGCGCGCGGAATTCCTCCCACACTTCCGGCTTGCGGTACGAGGCCGGCTGGTAGACGGGAAGCTTCAACGCCAATGCGGCCTCTTTGAGCGGATCCGCCTTGGCGCCTTCCTTTTCCGGCGCAACATAGACGGCGACGACGTTCTCGCCGCGCTTGACCAGCGCTTCCAGCACGGCCTTGCCGAACGCCTGCTGCCCATGAACGACAATACGCATCAACCTCTTTCCTCCCGCCCGCGGCGGCCTGGCATGTCACCTTTTGCCGGACGACGAACAGATCAGGCGGCTTCGGCTTTCTTCTCGGCCACACTCAGCGCGCCGGACGCTTTGATATCGGCAATGTCTTTCTCCGAAAAGCGCAGCACCTCGCGTAACACTTCGTCGGTGTGCTCGCCAAGCAGCGGCGAGCGACGGACGTCGGCCGGCGAGTTCAGAGAGCTTGATCGGGTTGCCCACTGTCAGGTACGGCCCACGCGTGGGATGATCGACCTCGACGACGGTGCCGGTCGCGCGCAACGACCGCTCGTCGGCGAGTTCCTTCATGGAGAGGATCGGGCCGACCGGGATATCGTGTTTGTTGCAGAGTGCCATGACCTCGAACTTGCTCATGGTCATGGTCCACTCTTCGATGGTGGCGAAGATTTTTCGCAAGCGCGGCAGCCGGGCGTTAGGCGTAGAAAAATCGGGATCGGTCTTCCACTCGGACCTGCCGATCAGATCGCAGATCGCGCCCCACACCGGCGCTTGCGTGATGAAATAGACATAGGCGTCCGGATCGTTTTCCCATCCTTTGCATTTGAGGATCCACCCCGGCTGCCCACCTCCGGAATCATTGCCGGCGCGCGGCGTGGCCGAACCGAAAGGAACGCCCTCGCCAAACTGGCTGTATTCGGTGAGCGGGCCGGCTTTGAGCCGCTGCTGGTCGCGCAACTTCACGCGGGCGAGATTGAGCACCCCGTCTTGCATGGCGCACAGAACTTTCTGCCCGCGCCCGGTGCGGGTGCGTTGGTAGAGCGCGGCGGCAATGCCGAGCGCCAGATGCAGTCCGGTGCCGGAATCGCCGATCTGGGCGCCGGTCACCACCGGCGGCCCGTCGCGAAAGCCGGTGGTCGAGGCCGATCCGCCGGCGCATTGCGCGACGTTCTCGTAGACCTTGCAGTCCTCATACGGTCCAGGCCCAAACCCTTTTATCGACGCCACGATCATGCGCGGGTTGAGCTTGTGGACGTGTTCGAAGGTCAGACCCATGCGATCGAGTGCGCCGGGTGCGAAGTTCTCGACAAGCACGTCGCATTGCTTGACCAAGCGGTCGAGGATTTCCTTGCCCTTCGGATGCTTGGAATCGATTGTGATCGATCGTTTGCTGCCGTTGAGCATGGTGAAGTAGAGGCTGTCAGCGCCTTTCACATCGCGCAATTGTCCACGCGTGATGTCGCCGGCGCCGGGCCGCTCCACCTTGATGACGTCGGCGCCCATATAGGCCAGGAGCTGCGTGCAGGTCGGCCCCGACTGCACGTGCGTGAAATCGAGAATGCGAACGCCGTCGAGCGCCCTGCCCGCTTGGCCCCATGGTTTCGATGATGGCCGCAGCGTCGGTTTTTTAGCCGCGATCCGGCCGGGGGCTTTTCGGGTCGGCTTCGCAGCCGCTTTGCCGATCTTTCGTGCCGCGGTTTTTGCTCCAGCCTTTGCTTTGGCTTTGGCTCGTTTCTTGCGCATGGCCATGCTCAATTCTCCAGAAAAATTCTATGACTTCTTATTTTTGCTGACGGCGCTTTTCGGATTGAGGTTGCCGATCCTGCCGCTCTCGCTGCCCGCCGCCGGGTCGATGACCGCATTGATCAAGGTCGGGCGGCCGCTATCCAAAGCTTCATTGACGGCGCGCGCGAGTTCGTCCGGCGTCGTCACGTGCGTGCCGGCGCCGCCGAAAGCCTCGATGATTTTGTCGTAGCGTGCGTCCTTGACGAATACGGTCGTCGCCGCGTCCGGGCCGGCCGTGTTGACGTCGGTGCCGCGGTAGACGCCGTTGTTGTTGAAGACGACGATGCAAACCGGCAACTTGTACCGGCAGATTGTCTCCACTTCCATGCCGGAGAAACCGAACGCGCTGTCTCCCTCGATGGCCAGCACGCGGCTGCCGGTTTCGATCGCCGCCCCGACGGCAAAGCCCATGCCGATGCCCATGACGCCCCAGGTGCCGACGTCAAGCCGCTTGCGCGGCTGATACATATCGATGACGCCGCGGGCGAGATCGAGGGTGTTGGCTCCCTCATTGACAAGGATGGTGTCCGGACGCTGTTTGATAATGGTCCGCAACACTCCGAGCGCGCCGTAAAAATCCATAGGCGCCGAGTTCTTCATCAGCCGCGGGGCCATCTTCGCGACGTTCTCTTCTTTCTTGGCGTTGACGGCGGACACCCAATCCGCCGGCGGAGCACGCCAGTCATCGCCGATCGCTTCCACCAGCGCCGACACGCATGAGGCGATGTCGCCGACCAAAGGCGCCGCGATCCCGACGTTTGAATCCATTTCCTTGGGCTCGATATCGACTTGGATGAACGTCTTCGAATGCGGCTCGCCCCAGGCTTTGCCTTTGCCGTGCGATAACAGCCAATTCAGCCGTGCACCGATCAGCAAGACGACGTCGGAATCCTTGAGTACCGTCGAGCGCGCGGCGCCCGCGCATTGCGGATGCGTGTCCGGCAACAGCCCCTTGGCCATGCTCATCGGCAGAAACGGGATGCCGCTTTTTTCGACCAGAGCGCGGATCTGCTCGTCAGCTTGGGCGTAAGCCGCGCCCTTGCCGAGAATGATCAGCGGCCGCTTGGCGGCCTTGAGGACCTCGAGCGCTCGTCTGACCGCTCCCGCCGCCGGGATTTGCGCCGGCGCCGCGTCGATGACCTTGACCAGAGATTTTGCTCCCGCCTCCGCGTCCATGACTTGTGACAGAAGCTTGCCGGGCAGATCGAGATAGACGCCGCCGGGACGGCCGGACAATGCGGCACGGATGGCGCGCGCAACGCCGATGCCGATGTCGGCGGCGTGCAGCACGCGGAATGCAGCCTTGCAGAGCGGCTTGGCGATTGCCAGTTGGTCCATCTCCTCGTAGTCGCCTTGCTGCAGGTCGACGATCTCGCGCTCCGATGAGCCGCTGATCATGATCATCGGAAAACAATTGGTGGTCGCGTTGGCAAGCGCGGTGAGACCGTTGAGAAATCCCGGCGCGGATACGGTCAGGCAGATACCCGGTTTTTTCGTCAGGAAACCGGCGATGGCCGCGGCGTTGCCGGCGTTCTGCTCGTGGCGAAAGGAAATAACGCGGATGCCCGCGGCTTGCGCCATGCGGCCCAAATCCGTGATCGGAATGCCGGGCACGCCGTAGATGGTCTTGATGCCATTGAGTTTGAGTGCATCGATGACCAGCGAAAAACCGTCGGTCTTTTCCGGCTCCGCCTGCGTCGTAACGTCGGCGTTCCACTGCTCTTTTGCCGCCGCCTCCGCCATGAAACGTCTCCCTGATAATCCCTTATCCTCTTAAGGCAGGAGCGCGGCCGCGCGCTGACACCCGCCGAGAGTGAATAAGGTCATTCCTTCAATCCAAATAGTCCACGTATTTGGCGACGTGCTCGGCAAGGCCCATGGCATGATCGCGCACCAAAACCTCGGCGCGAACGGCATCGCGCGCTTCCAACGCCTCGATGATCTGCATGTGGTCACGGATCGAGCGATCGGCGCGATCTCTTTCGCCAATCGTCTTCCTGCGGATCATGCGCATGTGGGTGAACAGGTTCTCGGCAAGATCGACCAGCGTCGTGTTGCCGCTCATGCGAATGAGCGCTTGGTGGAATTCGATGTTGACCTCCGAATATTCGTCGAGGTGCACCCGCACTTCGCCGTCTTCGAAGGTTGCGAACATGCGGCGCAGTGCGGCGATCTCTTTGTCACCGGCCGTCTGCGTGACCAGCCGTGCCGCCATGCCTTCGAGCGCGGCCCAGACGATGATCAGATCGATGACTTGGCGCTTGGTCTTGCGGGCGACATAGACGCCGCGGCGCGGGACCGACCGGACAAAACCCTCGCGCTCGAGCTGCGCCATCGCTTCGCGCACCGGCGTACGGCTGACGCCAAAATCTTGCGCCAAGCCGCGCTCATCGAGCCTGATTTCCGAGCGGCTGCCATAAATGTCCATGGCCGCGATGGCGCTCTTGAGCGCGTCATAGACCTGGCGCTTGAAATTCTGCACCCCGGGGAGCGGAGCAATCGCGGGGCGCGGCTGCGGCCTATTCATCGGGCCCCGCTTCGGGCTTGTCCGGCTGACAGTGGCGGCGCGCGCTGGCATGGCTGGCATACATTATTCCAGTTTGCTCGAGCCGCAAAGGCCCTTGCGCGGCCGACTGACGGAAAGGAATGGCGGCCCTGTCGATCCCGGACGCCGGGGACCGCGGCGCCGTTCAGCCGTGTTTGATGATTCGCCGGCGCAGGGGCTTGAGCACGAAGAGCGCGAGTGCCGCCACCAAGAGGTTCATGACGGTGGCAATCACGAAGACCCAATGCCAAGTGCCGGTGTAAGTCTTGATCAGGCTGGCGACGGGCACGACCCAGACCGCGGTCCCCTTTGCGGTGTAGAGCAGCCCTGCATTGGTGGTGGCAAATTTCGCGCCATAGGTATCGGTCGCCAGCGCGGGAAAGAGACTGAAAATTTCGCCCCAGGTGAAAAAGATAAATCCTGCCGAGAGTATGAACAGGTACGGCGTGTGCCCCAACGCGCCAAGGCTCCAATAGGCTGCGGCCCCAAGCGTGAACACGATGCCCATCGTATTTTCGCGGCCGATGAAGTCGGACACCCAGCCGAAGAACGGCCGCGCCAGCCCGTTGAGGATATTGTCGATGACAAGCGCGGCGCTCAGGGTTGTCGCGGTGACGAAAAACAAATCGACATTTTGGTCGGAGAGCCCGAAATCCCTGGCGATCGGCGCAACTTGCGCGGTGGCCATCAGGCCCGAGGCCGCGACCAGGACGAACATGAGATAAAGGACCCAGAACACCGGCGAACGCAGCATTTCAAGCGGCGCGTACTCGCGCAGGGAATGCGTGAGCCGCGGCGGTGGCGCCGGCGTCTCGCCCGGCTGCGGCGCACGTAAGAAGCGCGAGAACAAGATGATGATGAGACCTTGTCCCAGTCCGAACCAGAGAAAAGCATGCTGGTAGCCGTAACCGAGTATCACGTCGCGAATGGGGATGACGGTCGCCGCCGTGCCGGCGCCGAAGCCGGCGGCCGTCAGCCCGGCCGCAAGTCCGCGCAGATCGGGAAACCATTTGAGGGCGTTGCCAACGCACGTCCCATACACCGCGCCGGCGCCGATGCCGGCGAGCGCGGCGGCAACGTATAATTCCCATAGCGCGCTCGCGACGGAATTGAGCGTCCAGGCGCCGGCGACGAAAATCCCGCCAAGCGCCACCATGATGCGCGGCCCGAAACGGTCGACGAACCAGCCTTCCACCGGCACCAGCCATGTCTCGGTGGCAATGAACACACTGAACGCCACTTGGATGGCGGCAGCGCCCCAGTGATATTTTTGATCGATCGGATTGACGAACAGCGTCCAGCCGTACTGCAGGTTGGCGATCATCACCATGCACAGCACGCCGACAACGAGCTGGCCCCATCGGCCGGACCGCTGCGCGACGGCTGCCGGCTCCAGCGCCGGCGTGTGAATTGCCATCGTTTCCGTCCCCAAGCTTGGTGTCCCCTAAGATCTTTTGAGGACATGCTTTATTGGCTGGGTCGTGGCCCCAGCGACCGAGTTTCGCAGAGTCTGCTTTGCATCAACTGCGGATGCAACACCAACGGAATCGGCCGCGACCGTAAGCCGCTTCGACCTGCATGCGCGGGCGGCATCGCCCCAGCGGTCGGCTACCGGGTGAGCATCGGACACCACGAGCCAGCTTCGTAAGCCAACTGGCTCCAATTTGATCTTTATTGCGATGCGCCAATTGCCGAAGCTTAATGTGTTGGAGCAGTACCGCAGGAAGCAGGGGCGACGCGCAACGAAAGACAGCGTGTCATGGCACCGAAAATAACAACTTCGATTTTCACCGCTGGCCTCGCGATTGCGTCTCTCGCGATCTCACTGCCTCTGACATCCGTCGCGCATGCGCAAACAGCGCGCGCGGCTTGGTGGGCAACCCAATGCAGAGTTGTGGGTGCAAATTCGCATCGCTGTTACGCGTTTCACAGTGATGCGACCTGGCGCGAAGGGTTGGCCGACTATTACGGCTCGAACGGCGGGTAATAAACGAAACGACTGAAGTCGGTCAGCGAAGCCAGAATGGCCCGCAACCTGGCACGGGCAATCTTTGCGTCAAACTCGCGAAGTAAAGCGCCGCCAGTCTGGCCGGCGGCGCTTTTCAGTATCTGAAATTAGCTGAAGAAGTTAGAACCGGAAGCGAACGCCTGCGGTGGTGGCGAGGTTGTTGCGGGAGATATCGCCGTTGGCGAGACCGCCGGTTGCCGTCGAGTACATGGTGCCGATGTAGGTGTCCCACTTCGGCAGGAAGCGCCAATCGAGCACCACCGAGGCGACGTAGAAATTGCCGGCGCATTGCGAGTGCAGCGCGGCAACGGTGCAGATGCCGGCGCCGTTGACGTATTGGTTCTGGAAGAATTGATAATACGCGCCGATGATGTCGAGATCTCTGGTGATGCCGTATTTGGCGCCGGTCCAAACCACCTGAAAAATCTCGTCCTTGCAGCCGGTCCCGGTCCCGCACAGCGCGTTGAAGGCGTTGTTGTTGATCGAGGTCAGATTGGCGCTGGGCACCGAGCCATGGCCGCCGGGTGCGGTCGGGTCCATGAACAAAAACCCGTCATCCCAGAACCGGGTTTGCGAGTCGCTTGGATTGGCGAACTGAATCCATTCATAGCCGAGGTACAGCGTAAGTGGGATGCCGGTGGCCCCGGGCGGCGGCAGCGGCCCTTTGGTCACGAATGGCGGCGGGCTCGACCACGAACCGAACGAGTATTTCGCCAGCGCCATGAAGGCGGTCTGGTTGGAGAGCGTCGCCTTGTTGGCGCCGGTCGCCGGGAATGTGATCGGGGTGCCGGCGCCGTTGAGCACTTGGCCGGGGTAGAACATCGAGATATTCACCGCGTCCCGCTCATAGGTGCCGATGGCGTCCAGCGAGAGCGTACCGGGTCCGAGATGGTGGATGTCGCCGCCGATGTCGCCGGAGATCGCGCCATTGTTCGGGTTAAAGGCATTCAACCCGGCGCTGGGACCGCCGATCGGCTGTCCCATCACGCCCAGCCGGAAGTCGGCGATATTGACGCGATACTTGATCGCCGTGGTCCAGCGCGCATCCTCGGTATCGCCGCCGCCGGCGGTCTTGCCGGAATAGCCGATGGGCGAGAAGGCGTAGGCGCCGCCCATCGGGTCATAGGCATTGACCCCATCGAGCTCCATCGCGTTTTGCCGGCCGAAGGTCAGCGTTCCCAAGGTCGCCGAGTTCACCCCCATAAAGTTCTGCGCCGCCAGCCAGCCCCAGCGGCTGGAATCATACGGCAGCGCCTCGGTGTTCTGCGCCGTGCCTTTGGCGACATCCAAAGCCATCGGTGCGTTGGCCAACAGCGCCGAATACGGATCGAAGGCCAGTTCGTTCACCGAGACGAAATTCCAGCCCGGGGCAATCGGCTCTTTCGAACTGATGCCGATCACCGACTGGCTCATGGCATTGGGGCCAAGACCAAATCCCGGCGTCCGGTTGGTCGCGCCCGTCCCGCCGGCGCCCAGAAGGTAACTCGCCCCGGTCGGGAAGTTCGGATCAAACGGCGTGCCGTGGGTCTGATAGGTCGCGCCCATATCCAAGGTGCCGTAGACCCGCACCCCAGACCAGGTCAGCTGGCAGTCGGTGACGAAAAACCCGAAAAAGCTGTTGCAGACCGCTGGTCCCGGAGGCGCCGCCGCCGGCGCCTTCAAGTCTTCGGCGAATGCATTGGTCGCGTACACGGCGCTGATGAGCATCAGCGCAGCCGCTATGGCACGTTTCTTCATTTGGAGCCCCCGCCCAAGCATGTCGATGACCACCGATCGACGCTTCCCTCCGGATGGCCGACACGCGACGCAAAAGTACGAAATTGCAGAGTATTCGCCCAGGTCTAGCGGAAGGCCGGATGGGCATAAGTGATAGAAAAGGCCGGAATGTTGCAAACGAGTAACATTAACCCTCGTAATCCCTAAGGTTGTGCCACACGAAGCCGACCCGGGGCTTTCCTGACAAATCGCCTCAGAGCACAAAGCCGGGCCTTGAACCCGATGCAGGGATGCCCAAGTCCCCCGGACGGTCCCTGACGCTCGCGAGCCGCGGAGGGCAGCGACAGGATTCGCGAAGTTCGACGAAGGCTGTGTTTCTCTGTCACCTCTTGGCCGAAGAAAAAGACGCGTTAAGGTCGAAGCGAATCGATTCAATCAAGACGTAGGCAGCAATGGTCCATAAGAGCGCGGCGCAACCGGCGCCACTTGCGGCCCCAGCCGAAGACGCTTTTTATATTTCCGCGACGCAATCGGCGACCCGGCCGCGCTGCTCGCTCAAGCACAACGACACCTTTCTCGTGCTCGACAGTCACGGCGACGTCGGCGCCTCCGCCGAAGCGACCGACGGGTTATTCCATAGTGATACGAGGTTCCTCTCGCGCCTGGAACTGCTGGTCGACGATGTCCCGCCGCTGCTGCTGGGCTTCAACCTGCGCGACGACAACGCCTCACTCGCCGTCGATCTGACGAATCCCGATCTTATGTCCGGCCGGCGGATCGCATTGGAAAAAGATACCCTGCATATTTTGCGTACCGTTTTCCTCTGGCAAGACACGGCGTATCAACGCATCGGCCTGCGGAATTACGGCGGCGAGGCGGTGGACGTCCACGTGTCTATTTTGTTCGCCAATGATTTCGCCGACCTGTTTGAAGTGCGCGGCGCGCGCAGACCGCGCCGCGGCACGCAAACCTCGCAGCAACGCGGCAATGACCAGGTGCTCCTGAACTATCATGGTCTGGACGGGAAACTCCGGCGCACGACACTGACCTTCGACCCGCCGCCAGACCGGTTGACAACCAACGCGGCCGTCTACGATTTACGCGTTGGCCCCAAAGAGACGCGGCCGATATTCGTGGCCGCGAGCTGCAGCGAAACCGAAAACCGTCCGGTGCGGTTCATGCGCGCGCTCATTGCTGCGCGGCGCGACCTTCGCAAGATGACGCGCGGCCGCACCAGCGCTGAGACGTCGAACGATCTGTTCAACGAGATGCTGTGCCGCTCGGCGGCGGATCTCGAGATGCTGATGACGGAAACGCCGCAAGGGCGTTACCCCTATGCCGGCATCCCCTGGTTTTCGACCACGTTCGGGCGCGACGGGCTGATTACGGCGATGCAAATGTTGTGGTGGAGTCCCGACGTCGCCAAAGGCGTGCTCCACCGCCTCGCCGCTTATCAGGCGAAAACGACGGATCCGCAGGCTGACGCGGAACCCGGAAAGATTTTGCACGAGATGCGCGGCGGTGAGATGGCGACGCTGCGCGAGGTGCCTTTCGGGCTTTATTACGGCAGCGTCGATTCCACGCCTTTGTTCGTGATGCTCGCGGGCCTCTATCTGGAGCGCACCGGCGATATCTCGACGATCAAAGCCTTGTGGCCGTCGATCGAAGCAGCATTGCAGTGGATGGCGGGCCCCGGCGATCCCGATGGCGATGGTTTCGTTGAATACAAGCGCGCCACCGATCAGGGGCTGGCCAATCAAGGCTGGAAGGATTCGAACGACGCCATTTTTCATGCCGACGGCCGCCTGGCCGAGGGCGAGATCGCACTGGCGGAAGTGCAGGGCTATGTCTATGCAGCCAAAAGAATGGCGGCATCGTGTGCGCGGCGCATCGGGCGTTACGATCAGGCGCTGCAGCTCGAAAACGAAGCAGCGGCGTTTGCCGAGCAGTTCGAAGCCGCTTTCTGGTGTCCAGAGATTGGCACCTATGCGCTGGCGCTCGACGGGGCAAAAAAACCATGCGCGGTGCGCGCATCGAACGCCGGTCAGCTGTTGTTCACCGGCATCGTCGCCCCGGAGCGGGCTAAACTTGTCGGCCGTGAGCTGCTGCGCCCGCACTTCTTTTCCGGATGGGGCATCCGCACGGTGGCCAGCGGTGAGGCGCGGTTCAATCCGATGTCCTATCATAACGGATCGATTTGGCCGCACGACAATGCGCTGATCGCGCTCGGCCTCGCCAATTATGGAATGAAGCGGTTCGTCGAAAGAGTGTTCGGCGGATTGTTCAGCGCCGCGACCTACATGGAGCACCGTCGCCTCCCCGAACTCTTTTGCGGGTTCCAGCGCCTGCGTGGCCACGGGCCGACGCTTTATCCGGTCGCGTGTTCACCGCAGGCCTGGGCCGCCGCAACGCCGTTTACGCTGCTCGAAGCCTGCCTGGGGCTGGAGTTCGATCCGTTCGCCAACGAAATCAGGCTGCGCAATCCGCGGCTGCCCGCTTTTCTCGATGAAGTGGTGCTGCGCAACCTGCAGCTCGGCGCATCCCGCGTGGATCTTCGGGTCCGCCGCCACAATGAAAGCGTCTCGCTCGATACACCGAGAGTCGAGGGCGGGATCCGCGTTTCTGTCGTTTTTTCCTCCTAAGTCTTTGCTCGCCAAGGCTGTTCTTGGCCGGGCCGGCGATGGAACCGGAACGAGCCGCCGCGCTTTATGCTGTGAGCACATCTTTTTCGGAGGGCAGCATGGGCGGGAATCGTCGCATGGCGATGGCTGCGGCCGCGCTATTACTATTGGGCGCCGCGTTCACGGGGGCATTGGCGGAAGACGATGCCGACAAAGCCGAGCCGCCGCCGGCCGGCGATACGACAGCCCCCGAAGTCACCGTGCTCAACAAACACGAAGTCGAGGGCGTGCTTGGACGCGAAGTCCGCAGCGCCACCAACGAAAATATGGGGCACATCGTCGATGTGCTCGTCGATCGCGAGGGCCAGGTCCGCGCCGCCATCATTGATTTCGGTGGCTTTCTTGGCGTAGGCAGTCGCAAGATCGCGGTGGACTGGAATGCCCTGCACTTTCCCCCGCCCGGCAAGCCGAACAGCACGATCGCGCTCGACTTGACTCGCGACCAAGTCAAGGCCGCCCCGGAATACAAGGACGGCAAGTCAGTAGTCGTGCTGGGCGCACTCGGCAAGCTCGTACCGCTGCCCGAATAATTTAAGTCCTGGAGAGGCTTCTGTACGCGGAACCGTTACGCCGCTTGGGCGACAATCGAGACGACCGCGGTGGGAGCCCCGACGAACCCGCCCCTCCGGCGCGCGAACAGCCCGGCGGAGCCGAACCACCGCTGGCGCCGTCGCCACGCAGCCTGCGCGGACTCGATTGGTTCATATTCTTCGTGGCCGACGTACAGACAGGGTTCGGACCCTTTGTTTCGGTTTTTCTCACCACGCAAAAATGGACGCAGATCGACATCGGCTTCGTGTTATCGGCGGCGGGGCTGGTTTCGCTCATCTGCCAAATGCCGGGCGGTGCTGTGGTCGACGCGGCGCGTTCGGAGCGCTTCGTTGCCGGCATCGCCATCATGGCTATTTGCGCCAGCGCCTTGGCGTATGCTGCGCATCCGGCCATCGCCGTGGTGCTGCCGGCGGCGATTTTGCAAGCAATGGCCAGCTGCGTTCTTGGCCCGGCCATCGCGGCAATCAGCCTCGGCCTGGTCGGTCATGCGGCGATCAGCGAGCGGCTGGGACGCAACGCGCGCTTTGCTTCAGTAGGGAACGGCGTCGCGGCGGCGGCCATGGGCGCGTGCGGATATTTTATCTCCGCCCGCGCCGTGTTCATCGTGACCGTGCTGCTCCTCGCTCCAGCGCTGATCGCGCTGCGCACGATCACTCCCAGCGAGATTGATCCCGAAAGAGCGCACGGCGCGCCGCCGCGCCTGGTCGTCCAGCGTCATCGCCACAAATGGAGCGAACTGCTTTATAATCGGCCGCTGCTCATCTTTGCCGGCTGTCTTCTTTTATTCCACCTTGCCAATGCCGCAATGTTGCCGCTGATCGGCAGCGTGGTGACCATGCGTTCGGCGCGATGGGCCACGATACTTATCGCTATCTGCATTGTGGTGCCGCAGCTTCTGGTGGCCACGCTGTCGCCATGGGTCGGGCGACGGGCCCAGTCATGGGGCCGCCGGCCCCTGCTGGTCATCGGATTTGCCGCGCTACCCCTGCGGGGCCTGCTCTTTGCCTCGGTAACAAATCCGCATCTGCTGGTGGCCGTGCAACTGCTCGATGGCGTGACTGCCGCGGTTCTCAGCGTCATGGTGCCGCTGGTCGTTGCCGATCTGACCCGCGGCACCGGCCATTTCAACCTCGGGCTGGGATTGGTCGGCACTTTTACCGGAATCGGCGCATCGGTCAGTGCGACCTTCGCCGGCTTCATGACCGATCGGTTTGGAAGCCCGGCGGCCTTTGCCGGATTAGCGGTGATAGCGCTCTTCGGACTTGCGGCGGTGTGGTTTCTAATGCCCGAGACCCGCGACGCCGCCGCCGCCGATTAGCTTGGACCTACCAAGGCCGGTGCATCGTCCGCCACCAGGCGCAGTTGCGGCGCTTTCCTATCGGAAAGGCTGCGGTAGACGGACAGATAATCAAGCGCCATGCGCCGAGCGGTAAAGCGCTCTTCGAATTTCTGCCGAATCCTCTCGCGCGACAGCTGAGCGAGGCGGTCGACCGCCCCGATTGCCCCGTTCACGTCCTCGACGATGAAGCCGGTCACTCCGTCCTCGATGATTTCACCCACCGATCCGCGATTGAACGCGATAACCGGGGTGCCGCAGGCCATAGCTTCGATCATGACGAGGCCGAAGGGCTCGGGCCAATCAATCGGGACCAGCAGGACGGTTGCCCCGCTGAGAAAGTCGGATTTCTGCGTATCGTTGATTTCGCCGATATAGTCGGCTTTTGCCGCTTGGATCATCGGCCTGATCTGCTCTTCGTAGTACTCACGATCCGCATTGTCGACTTTGGCCGCGATTTTCAAAGGCACGCCGCAATGCTCGGCGATGCGAATGGCGCGGTCCACGCCCTTTTCCGGAGCGATACGACCGAGAAAGGCAAAATACGAAGGTCGCTTCGGCTTTGGGCGAAGCAAATCCTTCGGCAAACCATGATGGACGGTCCTTACCCAGCGCGCCTGCGGCAACGGACGCCGCTGAGCGTTTGAGATCGATATGACGGGTACCGAAGAGAATTCATCGAATGTCGGCTGATGCTCGGGCAAATCCAGCCGGCCGTGCAACGTGGTGGCGAACGGGGTCGCCTGCCGCGAAAAGAGCGAAAAAGGGTAATAGTCCAGATGAAAGTGGAGAAAGTCGAACTCGCCCGCCCGCTTGTATACACGCTCGAGCATCAGCATGTGCAAGGCGTTTGGGTCGCGCACCGAGCCGTCGAGCCGCAGCGCCCGTGGCCATACGGCTTCGAGCCGGGCCGATGTGATTGAATCTCCGCTCGCGAAAAGCGTGACCTCATGGCCAAGCGCGATCAGCTCCTCGGTGAGCCACGATACGACACGCTCGGTTCCACCATACAGCTTGGGCGGGATCGCCTCCGTCAACGGCGCGATCTGGGCAATATGCATTGAACGTCCTCTTGTTGAGGGGATGCGTCGAGCGTGGTGGGGTCCCCGGCATAGATCAAGAACCCGGAAAGGCCGGATAGTTCCAAAACCGGGAACGAAAGTTATTTTCGCGGTCTCATGGAACTTTTCGACGACTCGTGCGTCGACTCCTTTCGAAGTTCGCTCATCCTCAAGCGCTGGGTGAACGAATCTTAAGGCTGAAGAAATTTTGCCGCGCCGGTGGATAGATTTCGGTTTGGCCGCGTTGTGATGCTGCCGGGTGAGTGGGAACCGGTAGCGTCTACAGTAGCGTCCACGTCCATAAGGGGAGCTTGAGCGCGCATGGCCGACCTGTGTGATTACGCCAAGCGTCCGCTCTCTTTTATCTTCAGTTATGTACGGAAGCGGCCGCTGTCGCATGCGGTCATTCTCTCCGCAGTATTGTGCGCGGTCGCTTGCTCCGTCGGCACTCAATATGGCGTGAAATTCCTGGTGGATACCCTCTCGCATGGGGTAACGGCCGGCGTTTGGACCGCCTTTATTCTGCTCGGCTCCTTGATTGCGGCCGACAACCTCTTGTGGCGGCTCGCCAGTTGGATCGCCAACTACGCCTTTGTCGCAGTCACGGGAGATTTACGGCGCGATCTTTTCCGGCATTTGACCGGACATTCCCCGAGCTACTTTGCCGAACGTCTGCCCGGTACGCTGACCAGCCGCGTCACGGCGACCTCCAACGCGGTCTTCACCGGCGAAAACATGTTCGTGTGGAACGTGCTTCCGCCCTGCGCAGCGACCGTTGCGGCGGTGGCGCTGGTGGGCACGGTGAGCCTGACCATGGCTGCGGGCCTCGGCATTGTTGCTGGCTTGATGGTCATCCTGATGTTTCGGCTCGCTGCCAACGGCCGGCCGCTGCACCACGATTTCGCCGGCAAAGCCGCGGCCGTGGACGGCGAAATGACCGACGTTATCGCCAACATGCCGCTGGTGCGGGCATTCGGCGGGCTCCTGCGCGAAAATCGGCGGTTCGACGCCACCGTAAAGCAGGAAATGGACGCGCGCCGGCGCAGTCTCTTCTATCTGGAGAAGCTGCGCATTTTTCATGCCGTCGTCACCATCGTGCTGGCACTCGCTTTGCTCGCCTGGGCGATTATCCTGTGGCAAATGAATGAGGCGACAACCGGCGACGTCGTGCTCATTTGCACTCTCGGATTGTCGGTCCTGCACGCGACGCGAGATCTCGCGGTAGCGCTAGTCGACATAACGCAGCATGTCGCGCGACTCTCGGAGGCTTTGGCGACGCTGCTCGTTCCCCATGGGCTGCGCGACCATCCCGAGGCGACGCCGCTCATTCGCCGCGGCGCCAGCGTCAAGTTCGAGCACGTGTCGTTCCGCTATCCCGACGGGCAAAAGATTTTCGAAGACTTGAGCTTAAGCTTCATGCCCGGTGAGCGGGTCGGGCTTGTCGGCCATTCAGGCGGCGGCAAATCGACCCTCTTTGCGCTGCTGCAGCGTTTCTACGACACGCAGGCCGGCCGCATCCTGATCGATGGCCAAGACATTTCCCGCGTGACCCAAGAGAGCCTGAGAGAGGCGATCGGCGTAGTGCCGCAGGACATTTCGCTGTTCTACCGTTCGGTTATGGAAAACATCCGTTACGGGCGGCCGGATGCAACTGACGACGAAGTATTCGACGCCGCCTTCGCCGCCCGATGCGACTTCATTGAAGAACTGCCAAACGGAATGCGGACCTTGGTCGGCGAACGCGGCGTCCGGCTTTCCGGCGGGCAGCGCCAGCGTATCGCCATCGCACGTGCGTTCCTCAGGAACGCGCCTCTGCTGCTGCTCGATGAGGCGACATCATCGCTCGACAGCGAATCCGAAGAGGCGATCCGTGATGCACTTGGCCGGCTGATGCGTGGCCGGACAGTGATTGCCATTGCGCACCGCCTTTCTACGGTGCGCAACTTCGATCGCATTGTCGTGCTGGAGCTTGGCAAGGCCATTCAAGATGGCCCGCCCGATGTGTTACTGCGGCGCGAGGGGGTCTATCGGCGCCTGGTCGAGCGCGAGATGGACCGGCTCGCAAAGCCGGTCGCGGCCTAAGGCTGCGCAGGCGGTTGGTTATTGCGTAAGTGTCGAGGCTGGGGCAGTGTTTTGACCCCCCTCGACATGGGACGCAACCGGCAGTGAACAAACACGCTCCCCTTCCCGACACTGATCCCGGCGAAGCCGGCTTAAGATCGCAGGCTCTCGCCCGGCTTACCGCGGTGATGCAGCGCGAGGTCGAAGCGCGCCGCGTGCCCGGCGTATCGATGATGATCGCGCGCGGCGGCAAGTGCGCCTACCGTTGCGACGTCGGTATGTTACGGCCGGGCGGTCCGCCGCTGCCGCGCGACGCAATTTTCCGCGTTTTTTCCATGACCAAGCCGATCGTCTCGGTCGCGCTGATGATGCTGGTTGAAGAAGGACGGCTGTTTCTCGCCGATCCCATTGCGAAATTCGTTCCCGAGTTTGCCAATCCGAAGGTCGGCGTTGAAAAGGACGGCCGGCTTGAGCTCGTTGCCGCCGAGCGCGCCATCACCATTCACGATCTGATGCGGCACACCTCCGGTCTGACTTACACCTTCACCGGCGATTCGGCCGTTCACCGCCTTTACCGGGGCGCGCATTTGTTCGCGCCCGATCCGGCAAATGCCAAGGAGTTTTTGATCCGCGATTTGACGACCGCTGAATTTGTTGCCGAACTCGCCAAATTGCCGTTGATCGACCAGCCGGGGGCATCGTGGTTCTACGGCCAGTCGACCGACGTGATCGGCCGCGTGATAGAAATAGTCAGCGGACAAAGCCTTGCCGCTTTTCTCGATGAGCGGATCATCAAGCCGCTTGGCATGAAGGATACCCGCTTTTTCGTGCCCGCCGGAGATCGCGAGCGCATGGCGCAACCCTTCGACCGCGATCCGGAAACCGGAAAAGTCGTGGAGCTCATCGAGGGAAAAATTCCGCCGCGTTTCGAATCCGGCGGCGGCGGACTTTTTTCCACGATGGATGACTACGCCCGCTTCGCCCATTTGCTCTATCGCGGCGGCGCGCTTGCCGGCATACACTTTCTCGCACGGAAAACGCTCGAGTATATGACGGCGGATCATCTCGCTCCCAACGTCCACATCGCCAACACCAATCTATTGCAGCCGGGGCACCGTTTCGGATTGGGATTTGCCGTTCGCCGGGACGCCGGCTTGGCGCCGACGGCCGGGACGGTCGGCGAATATTTCTGGGGCGGTCTGGCCGGCACGGTATTTTGGGTGGCGCCGGCGGAGGAACTGATCGCCATGATGATGGTCCAGGCGCCCGGCCAGCGCGATTATTACCGCTCTTTGTTTCGCAATCTCGTCTACGCGGCGCTCGTCTAGGCCTTCGCGAGCGGCGCTTTCGCCGTTAGCGCCAGGATCGCCGTCGCCAGCGCGTAGGCGCAGCCGCTGGCAACGATCGGCAGCGTGTAGCTGTGGCTCAAGTCGAACGCGTAACCGGCCGCGGTCGGTCCGATCAACGTGCCCAAGGCGACGCTGGTATAGAGAATGCCGATGATGCTCGAGGCATTCCGCGCCCCGAAATAATCGATGACGACGGCCGGTGAGAGCGCGACGAAGCCGCCGTAGAAAATGCCGAACACCAGCGCGAACGCGACCAGCGGCCAAAAGCTCACGGCAAACAACCAAATGGCGAACGACAGACCCATGCCGACGAACATGGCGAGAAACGAAAATGCCCGGCCAAGACGGTCGGCAAGATCGCCAAGCAGGAAACGCCCCGCGGTGCTGCCGACGCCGATGGCGCCGATCAACAGCACCGCCGACGCCTGCGGGATGCCATGATCGAGCGCATAGGGAACGAGGTGAACGAACGGAACGAAGAGCCCAAACGCGCAGATAAAACACGCACTATACAATCCGACAAATCGCGGCGACGTCACCGCGCTCTTTACACTCGCCGTCACCACGGACGTCCGCTTTGCGGTGGATGAGAGGACTTCTCCATCGGGAGCAAGGCCGCGCCCGTGCGGATCGTCCTCGATCAGCAACGCCATGCCGCCGCCGACAACGAGCGTGAAGATACCAACCGCCAAGTAGGTCCCGCGCCAGCCAAGAAGATCGATCAAGAACGCCACGATCGGCGGCGCCACCAGGGTACCGACCCCGATGCCGCTGACCGCAAGGCCTGAGGCAAAGCCGCGGCGGCGCGTGAACCAGCGCTGGACCGCGGCCACGGCGGGAACGTAGGAGCAACCTATACCCAAGCCGACGCCAAGACCGTAAGCGGCATAAACCTCCGTCAAGCTTCGCGCGGCGCTGGCGAGCGCAAGCCCGATCGCGATCAGAACCATGCCGATCACCGCCAACCGGCGGGAGCCCCACCGGTCGGCGAGCGGACCGCTGATGACGCCGAGCCCGAAATAGAAAAACCCGGCGAGAGAGAAGACCAGAGATACCGATCCGCGCGACGCGGCGAAGTCGTGCTGCAAAGAAGGAAGGAAGGCGCCGAACGAATAGGCATTGCCGAACCCGACAAAGGTGACGGCAAACGCGGCTGCAACGACAAACCAGCCGTAGAAGATGGGTGAGCGCGGCGCCGTTACGTTATCGGCCATAATCGCTTCCAGAAAAGCCCGCCGTCAAAACCGTTCCGCCGCAACGCCGCGGACCCGTATCAAATGGCTTTAAATCCCATTGCCGTCGAGCTGCAACACTTCGGCGAAATCCGAACTGTGCTTCACCCGGTCAGCCGCAGATCGGCGGATGCACAGCCGCGCGGGCATTCAATCGTTATAAGTCTCGTGGACGGCAATGTCGCCGCGCTTCCAATAGGCCGCGGCTTTGACCCGTTCCTTGTCCAGTCCGCGTTGGTCGACGAGATGCCGGCGCAAGGCTTTGGCGGTCGCGGCTTCGGCCGCCACCCAGGCGTAGCCTTCCCCTTTAGGGAGCGACAATCCCGCCACCGCGTCTTGCAAAAGCGGCGTTGTTCCGGGCGCAGAACCGTTGCGATAGAGCCAGCGGACCTCGACCGATGCACGGCCGGCAAAGCGCTGCTCCTCTTGCTTATCCGCAACCTCGGCGACGATCAGGACGCGGGTGTTGGCGGGCAACTCCTCCAGCCGCCGGCCGATGGCCGGCAAGGCGGTCTCGTCGCCGGCGAACAAATACCAATCAAAATCGTCGGGAATGACGAAGGAGCCGCGCGGACCGCCGACGCCGAGGAAATGGCCGGGCCGCGCCTGCGCCGCCCACGCGGTCGCCGGCCCCGCGTCATGCAGCACGAAATCGAGCGTCAGCGTATTGGCGGCCGCATCGTAGCGGCGCGGCGTGTAATCGCGCGCCGCCGGCCGCGGCACGCCTTCGGGATATACGGGGCCGTTCGGGCTCGGCGTCGGCAGCACCGGCTTCTCTTCACCCGGATGCGGAAAGAACAGTTTGACGTGGTCGTCGTAAGCGGCGCTCACGAAGCCGGTCAACGCATCGCCGCCGACCACGACGCGCACCATCTTCGGCGTGAGAGGGCTCACGTCACGGACTTGCAACAGCCGCAGTTTCGTCTCGTGGCGGACACGGCGGCCGACCCGAGCGGTCGTTTGAGAGGTTTCCGACATTGTTCAAGACCTTTGATTGAATGTTCTGATCCAGGCACGCGGCCCGGGCTTTATTTCGGGTTTTATTTAGCGGCATCGATCGGCATCAGCTATGTGGTGGACCTTTGTCTTCCGAGCGCCACAGCCAAGCGCATCGACAGTTCGACATCCTCGGCAAACGGAACTGAGAGGTAACCGCCGTCCGCCGCGCGGACGCGAGCGAGGTATTCCGGGCTGTCATTGGCGTTGTCGGCGACAATGAGAGCACCACCGCGCAATTTATCCTCAAGCAACGAGAGTACGGGAGAATAGAGCGTCTTGGCTCCGTCGAGCAGAACAAAATCGATGGTGTCGGGCAGATTTTGGGCGAGCGTTTGCAGCGCGTCGCCCTCGCGAATGTCGACCAGATCGGACAGACCGCCGGTGACGAGATTTTCGCGCGCGCGCGTTATCTTCGACGGCTCGAATTCACTGCCAATCAGACGCCCGCCGCCGTTGTCGCGCAAAGCGGCCGCAAGATGCAGCGTCGAAATCCCGAACGAGGTGCCGAATTCGACAATGCTCCGCGCGCGGACCGCCCGCGCCAACATGTAGAGAAGCTTGCCGGTGTCGCGGGACACGGGAAGCGGCTGATCCTTGAGCAGTGTGTAGTATTTACGATAGTCGCTGCGATCGATTTCGCCCATGGCGGGGAAGCGCGCCTTTTGCGCTGCGTCGGCTTCGGCGAAAAGCCGGTCGATGAGGCTCGATAATGCCGGTTCTGTCAAAGTCGACATTGGATTCTCCGCGAAGCTATTTGCAATGGTTGTTTGATCTTTGTTGAGCAACCGAAGCGCCGGTAACGGAACGGCGTGCGCATCGGGAGCACGTCTGCCGAAGAAACGAAGAAAGCGGCGTCACGTCGTCGACCTTGCGCAACCGACCGGCACCACCGCGCGGGGCACGGCATTTCGTCTTGCTTGTTGGGGTGACGTTAACGCTTACGGCTGCCAAAGGAAGAAGCACGGCCTAGATAGCGGCGGCCGAGTAGGAGCGCAAGCACGTCCGCCGGGGGGAAAAAGAAAATTGGAGCGGGGTCAAAATCGCACGTGCCCAAGCTTGTCGGGATTGCGCACCAGATAAATGGCGGCGATGCGCTCATTCCGCGCCTCGAACGCCATGGTCGCGAGCGATCCGTCTTCCTCGCGCATGACGAAACCGGGAAGCCCATTCACGGTGGCCGCCCGCAACTGCATGGCCGCCAGCGCCGGCGTCTTGCGAGCGACGCCGGCGAGGAAGCGCAGAATCTTGTCGGCGCCGTAGATCGGCTTGAGCGCCGCGGCGCGTTTGCCGCCGCCGTCGGTGTAGAGCACGGCGTCCGCCGCGAGGAGTTTGGTCAATCCTTGGACGTCGCCTGAGCGCGTGGCGACGGAAAATGCATCGGCGAGGCGCCGGCCATCCTCCGGCGACGCCGGAAACCGCGGCCGGCCGTCTTCGATATGTGTGCGCGCGCGGGCGGCAAGCTGCCGGCAGGCGGCTTCGCCGCGATCGAGCGCGCGGCCCACTTCGGCGAAGTCGAGTCCGAACACGTCGTGCAAGAGGAAGCTCGCGCGCTCGAGTGGCGACAACCGTTCGAGAACAAGCATCAGCGCAACCGACAAATCGTGCGCGAGATCGTCGACGGTCTCATCGCCGAGGGCTTCGTCGACGACCGGTTCCGGCAGCCATTGCCCGACGTAAATCTCGCGCCGCGCATGCGCCGATTTCATGCGATCGAGACAGAGCCGCGTCACCACGGTGGCGAGATAACGGCGCGGGTCGGCGACCGCGCTCCGATCCGCCGCGTGCCAGCGCAGATAGGCGTCCTGAACCACGTCTTCGGCCTCGGCGCGCGAGCCGAGCATGCGGTAAGCGAGCCCGGTCAGCGCGCTTCGGTGCGCTTCGAACGAGGTGAGCCGGTCCTGGTCGATCGTTTCGCTCATGCCGCCTTCGTTATTTCGCGAAGGACGGGCTGCGGCTCGCCGCCGATTGTCAACCGGGTGCAGGCCCGCCCGTAGCCAAGTGCATATTTCAAGGTAGGAAAGATGCGTCCGGCGACAAGGGCGAACGACAGCGAGATCAAGCCGCGCTTGCCGAAGCGCCGCACCACTTCTTCGCGCAAGTCGTCAGCCTCGGGAGCGCGTTTCATGCTCGCTTCGGCAAACCGCACCGCGAGCGCCACTTCGTAAGGCATGGCGCCGAGGTCGCGGGCAACGACGGCGCGCAGGATGGCCGGGTCGACGCCCTGCGCGCTGCGCCATCTCGATTGCGAGTTGCGTGCAGGGACCGCAGTCTTCCGCCATGCACGCTGACGATGCCGGCCGCGCAGTAGGCGGCGAGCGGGACGTCCTTGCGGTAGGCGGTTAGGCCCTGCACCTTGCTCAGAACAAAGAGCGCGCGCGGGTCCGCGTCCAGAACCTCGCGCATATAACTCGCATCGTAGTTCCAGGTGCGCTCGAATTTATCGATCCCGCGGCGCAGAAACCATCTGATCATTGGTCTTCTCCTTGGTTGAGATTAAGCCGCGGCGCAAAGGCGACCAGGCAACCCAGAGCGCCAAGGCCGGCGGCAGAAAAATCGAGGGAATGTCGATGATGAGCTGGTGCGCGTGCTCGCGGCCCGCGGCGGCGTCCCACACATGCACGAGGGCGTGGAGCAAAAGGAACGCGGCGCCGGCGAGCGCCGCCGCGCGTGCAGCCGCCGTCAACGCGAACAAGGCCAGCGCCGCGCCGCAAACGAGATAAGCGACGCCGATGTCGCGGACGAAATGCGGATTAAACGGGCCGGTCCCCGGCACGCCGGGCACCGCCGCATACCATTCGGCGGGAATGGCCAGCATGATCAGGCCGTTGACCGCCAGCGCCAACCCGAGGATCAAGCCAACAATGCCGCGCATGTCATGCCTCCTGCCTCTAAGACGAGGCGGCCAGCAAAACGTGACATGGGTCAGAAGATCAGGCGAAACAAGCCCTTAGCGTCGAGTGGTCGCGCTGTCAGCCCTTCGCCAGAATGGCGAAAACAATCGCAAGGATGCAAGCCAAGGCCAGCGCTCCCGCAAAGACCAGCCGCTGCCAACGCTGACGCAGGATGATTTCGCCTTGTCGTGCCTTCTCAGCCGGATAAGGTTTGCGGTCGCCGTTGCGGCGACTGTTTTCATTTGAACTTTGCATCGCTTCGTTCACGATCATCGCTCGATGGTTCCGGTGCGGCGAATTTTCCGCTGCAAAAGCAGCACGCCGTACAGCAACGCTTCGGCGGTCGGCGGACAACCGGGCACGTAAATATCGACCGGAATGATTTTGTCACAACCGCGAACGACGGAATATGAATAGTGATAATAGCCGCCGCCATTCGCGCACGAACCCATGGAGATGACGTAGCGAGGCTCGGGCATCTGATCGTAGACCTTGCGCAAAGCCGGCGCCATTTTGTTGCAGACCGTTCCGGCCACGATCATGACGTCCGATTGCCGGGGGCTCGATCGGGGCGCCAAACCAAATCGCTCGGCGTCATAACGGGGCATGGCCATCTGCATCATCTCGATGGCGCAACAGGCCAACCCAAACTGCATCCACATCAGCGATCCGGTGCGCGCCCAGCGGATCAGATTGTCAGCGGCGGTGACCAGGAAGCCTTTATCGGTCAACACGTTGTTGAAGGCCTGAAAATACGGCTCGCCGAGCTGCTGGCCGATGCCGGGATCGAACACCCCGCCGGTCGCCGCAGGCTTTACTATGAGTTCCGGAGGATTCATGGCGTTGCCACTGTTGCGGCCGTTCGGCCGCGTCCTCATCCGTTCAACGCATCGAAGGCGCTGACAGTTCGCGGCCCCCTGACCGATTGTTCGCGCCAACGCTTGATTGCGCGCGAAGTTCCCGCCTGGTCACGCGGTACCCGGAACCCGCCGCCCAAAATTCAAAAGGGGACCCGCAAAGAAACGGGTCCCCTTTTAAATTGGTTGCGGGGGTAGGATTTGAACCTACGACCTTCAGGTTATGAGCCTGACGAGCTACCGGGCTGCTCCACCCCGCGTTAAGCCGTTGGACCGAGCCGCACTTTTGCGCGGCCCGCGATGGCGAGACTTCATGTAGCAAGCGCCCCCTCACAAGGGAAGTGCAGAGCGTCCTATTTTTCGTCATACTGTCATCCTCAGTCCATCGGACCGTCATGCACGCCTTCCTAGAAGCGCAGATGGGGCAAAAACCCGCCTTGCAGCCCAAGGCGGCAATCGGGCCGGCCGTCCGCGCCATTGCGGTTGCCATTCTTGCCGAAGCGCGCGCCGCGATCACCGATCCGGAGCGCACGCAGCAGGATGCCGTGCATGATTTCCGCCGCGCCATGAAGGGATGGCGCGCGCTGATGCGGCTGTTGCAGCCTTTCATCCCCGACGCGGTGGCGCTGCGCCAGCAGGCCCGCGATCACGCCCGCTCATTGGCACGGGCGCGCGACGGTCAATCGGCGCTCAACGCCTTCGACGATTTGATGGAAAAATCGGTGGCGCTCTCGGCGCGCTCCGCGGCGACCATCCGCAGCCGCATCGAAGCGATCCGCGGCAGCGAGGAACAAGCGGTGCTCACGCAGGAGCTGCGCGACGCCATCATCGCCTGGCTCGAGGCGACGACCGCCGCAGTCGAACAATGGCCGCTCGATCCGTTCGATTTTTCCTCGATCGCCGCGCAACTGGCGGAAGGCTACCGTGAGGCGCGGCGGCGCATTCCCGAGGATTGGTCGCAAGCGACCGCCGAAGATTTGCACCGGCTGCGCCAGCGCGTGGTCGACCACCGCTATCAGATGGAGCTGGTCGAACCGCTATGGCCGCGCCATGGACGGATGTGGACCGAAGAGGCGGAGCGGTTGCGCGACAGGCTCGGCCGCTGCCAGGACCTGGAAATACTGAAAGGGCTCACCGGGCCGCATCAGCCGCTGGCGCATTGGCGCTCGCGTCTGGCGCCGGCCTGCGCCGAGCGCACCGCAGCGCTCGCGCACCGCGCCGCCCGCATTGCGCTGCGCTTGTTCGCGGAAAAGCCGAAGGCGTTCCGCCATCGGCTGGAAACCCTGTGGGAGCACGGGCGCTAGCCAGCGCCGAAGGCATCGAACGCCTCGGCGAGAGATCGCAGCACACACGCCGGATCGTTTGCGGTCAGAACCCGGCCGCGGTGGTCTTTGAGCAAATCCTCGGGCGCATTTACCGTCGCCGCGGCCACGCCGAGAGCCCAGCCGAGATGTTTGCGCGCGTGGCGAAGACCGATCTCGACGCCGTAGAGCGCGAGCATTTCGCCGTAAAGTGCACTGACAAGCGCAAGCTGCTCGCTCAAGGGCGGCGGCGCCTCGCGCGTGCCGCTTCCGAGATAACGCGCGAGCTGGCCGGGAAACCACGGCCGCCCTTGCGCGCCGCGGCCGACCATGACGGCATCGGCGCCGGAGGCGGCGAGCGCCGCATCGGCGTCGTCAAAACTCTCGATGTCGCCATTGACGACGACTGGAATCGATACCGCCTCCTTGACCGCGCGCACCGCCGGCCAATCGGCGCGGCCCTTGTAGAACTGGCAGCGGGTGCGGCCATGCACGGTGACAAGCTTGATTCCGGCCTCGTGCGCGCGCCGCGCCAAGACCGGCGCGTTGCGCGTTTGGTCGTCCCAGCCGAGCCGCATCTTTAACGTCACCGGCACGCGCACGGCCTTGATCACCGCCTCGATCAAGGAAAGCGCGTGCGCAAGGTCGCGCATCAGCGCCGAACCCGCCCGACCGCCGCTGACGTGCTTTGCCGGACATCCCATGTTGATGTCGATGATGGCGGCGCCGGCATCTTCGGCGATGCGCGCGCCCTCCGCCATCCAGTGCGCTTCGCAGCCGGCAAGCTGCACGACGTGAAGGCCAGCGCCGTGATCGGCCATGCGCCGGCGCGCCATGCGCGCTTGCGCGGCGCGCCCGGCGCCGGCGAGCGCCGCGCACGCCGTCATTTCCGAAATCACCAGGCCCGCGCCGAGCGACGCCGCCAAGCGGCGAAACGGCGCGTCGGTGACGCCCGACATCGGCGCCAGCAGCACCGGATTTGGCAGCGTTATCGGGCCGATGGAGAGCGGCGGCTTCATGCGCTGCGTCATTAGCGGCGTCTGCCGGTGAAGTCCATGACCCATCGTCATGCGCGGGCTCGACCCGCGCATCCATGCTGAACCAACTCGGATCAGAGCGTCCGCGAAAAGTGCGGGCGACGATGCGCCATGGATGGCCGGGTCAAGCCCGGCAATGACGCCGGCTTGGCGTTTTTAGGCCAACTCCATCGCCAACTCCGCCTTGAGACTGTCGACATCGCGATAGATCGAAGCCACCGCCAAAACCTTGCCGCCGCGCCGGTAGCGCACCAGGCAATCGCGCGCCTTGATGTCGCCCTCGACTTGAAGGTCGTCCCACTTCTCGGCATGGCCGACATAGTTGATCGGCACGTCGTAATGCTGGCTCCAGAAGAAGGGAGGGTCGGTAAAGCGCTGCCGCTGCCCGAGCATATTGCGCGCCGCGGTCTGGCCCTGGCGTTCGGCCACGACCCAGTGTTCGATCCGGATGTTTTCCCCGCTGTGCGGATCGGGCCATCGCGCAATATCGCCGGCGGCAAATATTCCGGGAATGCTGGTTTCCAAATATTCGCTCACCACAACGCCGCGATCGATTTTCAGGCCGGCGCTTTCGGCCAATTGCAGCCGCGGCCGCACACCGACGCCGACGACCACCAGATCTGCGGCAAGGCTGCCTCCGCTTTTGAGCTTCACGTCGCGGCTTGCGATTTCGCCGACGGTGTCCTCGAGATGGAAAACGACGCCGTGCTCTTCGTGCAATCCCCTGATCATATCGCCGTATTCGCCGCCGAGCACGCGCTCCAGCGGCCGGCGCTCCGGCGCAACCACATGGACTTCGATTTCGCGCGCCCGCAGCGCGGCGGCGACTTCGAGACCAATGAAGCTTGCCCCAATCACCACCGCACGCCGCGCCGTCTTGGCCTTGTCGATGATCGCGCGCGAATCGGCGAGCGAGCGCAGCACATGAACGTGCGATGCGCTCGCGCCCGGGATATCGAGGCGCACCGGTTCGGCGCCCGTCGCCAGCAAGAGCTTGTCGAAGGCAATGGTGTCGCCGCCCGCCAGCGCCACCTGCCGCGCCTTGCCGTCAATCCCCTTAATCTCGGTGCGCAGCCGAAGCTCGATCTTTTCGTCCTTATAAAAGTCGGCGGGCCGCAGCGGCATCCAATCTTCCGGCGCGTTGCCCGCCAGATAGTCCTTCGAACAGTTCGGCCGGTCGTACGGCGCATCCGCATCCGCGGAAACGAGCGTGAGCGCGCCGGCAAATCCTTCGCGGCGCAACATTTCGGCGGCGGCAAAGCCGGCCGCTCCGCCGCCCGCAATCACGATCCGCTCCGGCTTGCCGGCGGCGCCGTCGCGACCGCGCGCCTTGGCCGGCTGCGCCGCCTCGATCCGCTCGCGCACGAAAACTTTGCCGCCGCTGCGCTCGATCCGCCAGCAGGACATCGGGTTGAAAGCGGGGGCGCCGACCGCTTCGCCGGTGCGCAGCGAAAAGCGCGCATGGTGCCACGGGCATCGCACGGTATCGCCGACCACCAAGCCCTCGGCGAGCGGCCCGTTGTAATGCGAGCAGGTCGCGCCGATGGCGAAGAATTCGTTGCCGCGGCGCGCGATAAGGATCGCTTCGTCGCCGACATGGCCGCCGACCATACCGCCATCGGGGATATCGCGCTCGGCAACACCCTTCGTGAGATCGGGACCCTGGGGCTTGGACTGTTCGGCGTTCATGGAAAGTCTCCTGCGGCCATAAAACTTCGCGGCGACGCATTGCGTTCCCCGCCGCGGCGCATAATACGCTCAAAGCGCGGCGCGCTCATGAGGCCTAACCGCGCGCGGAACGGAAACTGGCGCGCCGGTGCGATCATTGAAGAACGGGTTCGGCCGGCCCAGTCCCCGCACCCACCAGCCGAGCAGTTTTCTGGCGCGCAGCAGGAAGACGGCGGGCGATGGCGGCGGCGGCGCATCCGCCGGTAGCGGCGCGGCAGCGGAGCGCTCGTAGATGCGGCACAGCGGCGGGCCCAACACATCAAGCAAAATCCGATTGCGTCGATGCCTTTCCCGCTCATTCCCGCGCAAGCGGGAATCCAGACTTGGGCTGAGATCAGAACAAGTCATCTGGGTCCCGGCTTCCGCGGGGACGAGCGCACCAGCCTGGTCCGTTCGCCCTGAACCGAAGCCGTGCTTGTCGCGGGAGCGGCCAACGGCTTCGAGATCCATGAACGAATGAATGAGCGCGACTAGCGGGAAACGCGGGCTCGCCGCGCCGTTGGCGATCGGGGTATTGCAGCACGCGGCGTACCAGCGCAGAACCTTGCTGGAAAAAGCGACGCATCGCAACGCGTCAGCGCCGTCAGTAATGCTGAGAAGGCCGGGCGGCATCTGGAAAATATCCGTGCCGCCGGCGGCGTCGAGCACGTCCGAGGTTTGCATCGGCGCATGTCCTTCGCGGAAAACCGGAGTCCACTTTTCCGGGGCATGCGCGAGCAAGTGCGCGAATGCCTGACAGTCCTTGCAGTAGCAGACGAAGCGAAAGCCTGAAGACGGCGAGACATCGCGCGCGATACCGCGCACGTGGCCGCAGCGGCAGCGCAGCGGGAGATCGAACGGCACGGATGACGGCTTAGCCAGGGCGGGCGACGGACATACTCCAGGTTGCACATAGGGCCTTCCCGGACATAGGCTTAGGGCCGTGAAATGAAAGAGCCGAAATGGCTCTCGATCGGGAGGAAGCGATGAAAATCATGGTGCCGATCATGGCGGCAATCGCCGTCATCGCAACAGCTCCTGTTGCGCACGCGCAAATGAAATTGCCCGAGCTGAAAAGGCAGCCGACTGCGCAGGCGGTGCTCGACGAGCACTTCGCGGCGCTCAATGCCTGCGACTGGGACCGGCTGCTCGCGCAATATCCCGACGACGCCCAGATCAATCTGCCCAACGGCAAGATTGTGAAGGGGCGGGAAGCACTTGGCGAGCTGTTCGAGGGTTTCTGCAAAGACCCGAAGGACGGCGGGCTTAAGGGAATTCACTTCGCCGTCGAGCACTCAACGACGATTGAAAACACGTTCGCCACCCAATGGGTCGCGACCGCGCCGTTCCTGGCCGAGCCCTATCGCGGCTCCGACGCTTACATCACGCATGACGGCTACATGCAGGCGATGGTCACGACATTCGACGGCGGCGCGCTGAAAAGGAAATAGACACCCAACGGAGCGTCATGGCCGGCACCCGGGTCCGATCGTCGATCGACCCGCGTGCGCGCGTGTGCCGGCCATCCACGTCTCTGCTCTGGCTCGGCCGGTAAGCCTTGACGCCCGCGACTTAAGCCGCGGGCGAAGCGGCGCCGTTTTCCAGCGGCTATGCGGGAGCATGAATGAGATCAATGCGCCGTTTGGCCCTCGCGGTTGGGCGTGCCGAGAACGTGGGTCTTCGGCGGCATCATCACCTGATCGAAGGTCTGCGTGAACATCGCC
Source organism: uncultured Alphaproteobacteria bacterium (assembly GCA_963835195.1). Taxonomy (GTDB): domain Bacteria; phylum Pseudomonadota; class Alphaproteobacteria; order Rhizobiales; family Xanthobacteraceae; genus BOG-931. The sequence goes on along the minus strand of CAWIEY010000018.1, from coordinate 33,798 downwards.
GCGGCAAAGAACGCGACCGCCCGCAACGTGTCCTTGCCGGTGTTTTCAAGATCGTGACGCATTGGCGTCGGCAGGACGAAGACGCTGCCCGGACCCACGGCGTGGGTCGAGCCGTCCTCGAGATAGAGCTTGCCGGTGCCGGCGATGATGTACTGCGTCTCTTCGGTGGCATCGGTATGCCAGCCGAGCCGTCCGCCCGGCTCGATCTCGTAAACGATGACGGACGAAGCTGTGCTGCCGTTGCCGCCGTAGCGGGCAAACGCGCCCTGCCAGCGCACCGCCGAATCGGATTGGCCCCAAACCTTGGCGCGTTCGAGTTTGGTCAAATCGACGACCGCATTCATGGGAGTGCCTCGCTTGCTCGATGGATGTTGGCCTTAGTCTATGCAGCAAGCGCCCGCACGCCAATTCGCGGCTTTTGTTGTAGTTAGACGTTTCTTTCCAAGAGCATTCCAGTCTGACGAAATTGCTGCGGTGGTTCTCCGGAAGCTCGCTCGGCGCGCGCCGCTCAGGCGAGACCCGCGGCGAAAACAGAAACTGAGGCACTCGCAGGGTGATGCATGACAGCCCAACGGCCGGCAGCTACGCGATCGGACGAGAATTCCCGCGGAACCGCGGCAGCCCGCTCGCGCCTTTCAGCTCTTTTGGTCTCGACTGGAAATCGCCCTTACTGTAGCGTGCTGTGCGATCGCAGCAGACGCAACGGTTGCAAACGGCTGGGATACGGAGTTTCGGGAAAAATTAAATGTCGGCCCAACCACCCGAAACCGTCAAAATATTTCTCGATCATATACGCGAGACCAAAGGCACAATTGTTGAGATACGCGAAATTCTTCCGACAGGGAAATCCAGCGCGTTTGTCGCGTTAGTGGACTGCGTGGGCGTGCACGACGGCGTGTACGTGTTAAAGATAGACGCCGTTCCCGCCGACAGACCGAGCGAGGAAGCTCGTCACCGGCAAGCGCTGGCTGAGCATGCGTTTTCCGGCAAACTCCCCGAAATTGTCTTAAGTGAGCGGACAGATAGCTATTACTGTCTGTTAATTAGAATTGCTGGGAAGTCTCGAATCTCCTGGCGGCCGCTCATTGGAGCTCTACAACTCTTTCGTTCTGCTTATACCGCCTTTGCCAAAATTGCTTGGGATGCGAATCTCCTTACATTCGGAGCTCAATCATCGGCGGCTGAAATTCTGCGCAGCATCGTTGGGTATAAATTAATCGGCTCCAACGGTGGGCGCATAGCAAAGCACCTTTCCGAGTTTGTCGGCCCTGAATTTCTCGATCGCCCACTATTCCTTCACAATGGGCAGTTGCTTCCAAACCCATTCGTCTTTGCAAAGTCAACCCTTCCCAGCCCTATGCTGCGTCCTCTCATTGGACCCATTCACGGGGATTGCCACGCTCAAAATCTGTTCGTGAAAACCGACGAAGACGGAGGCGTGACTGATGTTTATCTGATCGATTTGGCCACGTATCAGTCGCATGCCCTTTTCTTCTTTGATCATGCATATCTGGAGCTCGCGATGATGCTTCGCCAAATGAACCAGCTGGGCGAGAGACGCTGGTTCGAACTCGTGGCTGCACTTGCCCGAGGAGGGGAAGCTCCCTTACTAGAGCCCCATGAGCGCGGCTGGTTCGAGGACATTATTGCGGCTCGCAAGCGCGCGCTTGGCTTATCTTTAAAGTCTTATCCCGATCGGATGGACGACCTCCGACTGCAGTTTCTTCTGGCACAGGTCGGCGCCGGATTATCTTTTATGCACAAAACACCGCGCGAAGGAGCCGGTTCTGGTGGGTTGACGGCTTCCCAATACCGCCAATCTTTTGTTTGGTCGGCAGTTTATCTAGCGCGCCGGAAATGCGTGAACAACGCAACCCATTTTTCTTTGGGCTGACGGCCTTTGGCGAGAACTTCTTAGGAATTGATCGACTTATAGGTGACGTCGTGGGCAACTCGTCGACGATTAACGGTCGAGAGTTGCTGTCAGATTTAGCGTTGGTGAGCTTGTATTCCGGCGACGGCTTTTCAATTCATGAATTTGACGAATTGTGCCATCGCCTCAACAACGGGAGTTGGCCGGTCGGTCGCGAATCACTGTTTCTACTATGCACACCTTCGCATGTACAGAGTCTCGCACTCGCTACTGGCAGAGCGGGCGCTTATGGCTTTGGCTCGTAATAGCAATCAGTGGCGTGCGGATATTGCATTATTTTCCAATGTACTACTAAGCCACATGAGAAGACTGGAGCACAAAAACTCTGAACGAGTTCAGAATGTGGTTCAGACACTTTTTATCACTCGCGATATCGAAAGCGCGCTGCAGGCGGATGTGGATGTGACGGTTGGCGGAATTGCAATGCAACGCCGCTTTTCTCCGCTCATTAATGATCTCGGTAATGTCACGCAAGCGCGGGCAATTTTTAGGCGCATCGTTGGACAGTGGCCCCGCGAGTTGCATTATGCCGCTCATCTTGCTCGACACCTGATGTATGAAGAGCCGAAGGAAATAGATCAAGCCGTACAGATTGCTACCCAGGCAGAGAGAACGGCGCACGCTGCAGGGGATGCCGCCTTAGTCCATGTGGCAGGTATGGCGTATCGCGTGCGTATGGAGCAGCGGCTCCGCGAAGCTAAGAAATGATGGCCGGACCCTATCTTCAATCGAAGATGCGGTCCACACGGACTATGAGCAAGCAGTAAGTCACTTCGCACGTTCGACGAACCTCAACCCGAACGATGAACACGGGCTGGTAGCGACGGTTCAAGCTGTTTCGACGCTGCTCAGGCTTTCTACTGAAATAGCCGGGGTAACGGACCTCGGAGAGTTCGTTCGACAAGTCTCTCACAAATGGTATCTCGATGCGTTAAGCGAGTGTCGGCGTTTGTTTCGTTTTCTTACGATGTAAATTCGCGCGCAATAACGACCCCCGGCGGGGTGATTTTCGCGTCCAAGTCCGACCCCTGCTGACGTCTTATGTCAGCGTCCTTTCCTTTAGGCCCGATGGGCTGGGAGGGACTCTGGGGGATGATTGGCGTGGACCTGATCGGCCAGATACGGCGAGCCTATTTTGAGCAGCACCGAGCGATCAAGGAGATCGTGCGGACGCTGTCGGTGTCACGCGCGACAGTACGCAAAGTCATCCGCAGCCAGCGGACCGAGTTCAAGTATGAGCGCACGGTCCAGCCCACGCCCAAGCTTGGCGTCTGGGTCGATATTTTAACGGAGATCCTGGAGCGGGAAGTTAAGCTGCCGAAGCGGGAGCGGCGCTCGACCCAGCGGCTGTTCGAAGAACTGCGCGGGCGCGGATATGACGGCGCCCACGACAGTGTGCATCGGTTCGTCAAGGCTTGGCGTGACGAACGTGGTCGAGTTCCGGTCCATGCTTATGTGCCGATGAGCTTTGCGCCCGGGGAAGCCTATCAGTTCGACTGGAGCCACGAGACGATCACGCTTGCGGGGTTGCCGCTGACGATCAAAGCGGCGCACATGAAGCTGTCGCACAGCCGCATGCCGTTTGTGCGCGGCTACCTTCGCGAGACCCAGGAGCTGGTGTTCGACGCCCACGACAAGGCGTTCCAATTTTACGGCGGGGTCTGCCGGCGCGGCATTTACGACAACATGAAGACGGCGGTCGAAGCGATCTTCGTCGGCAAGGCGCGTCAGTACAATCGCCGCTTTCTGCAGATGTGTTCACACCATCTGATCGAGCCTGTGGCCTGCAGCCCCGCCTCGGGATGGGAGAAGGGTCAGGTCGAGAACCAGGTCGGCAATCTGCGCGACCAGATGTTCCGGCCGAAGCCGCGGGTGAAGAGCCTCACCGAGCTGAATGCGTGGCTGGAAGATCAGTGCATAGCCTATGCAAAGCGCACCAAACATCCGGAGTTCAAGGACCGGACCATCTGGGATGTATTCCAGGAGGAACGCGCCAGCCTGATGGAGCTGCGCGGTCCCTTCGATGGATTCGTCGAGAAAGCCGTGCGGGCCAGCACCACTTGCCTGATCATGGCCGATCATAATCGCTACAGCGTCGATGCCCGCGCCGCCGGCCGGATGGTGCTGGTGCGTTCCCACGCCGAACGCATCGTCGTGCTGTTGGGTGAGGAGGTGGTGGCCGATCATCCACGCCACTTCCGGCGCGACCAGATCATCTACGATCCCTGGCATTATCTGCCGGTCCTGATGAAGAAGCCCGGTGCCTTGCGCAACGGCGCGCCGTTCAAGGACTGGGACCTGCCACACGCTCTGACCCAGGTTCGCGCCAGGCTGAAGCAACACGCTGATGCGGACCGACAGTTCGTCAAAGTCCTGGCCGCGGTGCTCGATCACGGGTTGGCCGCTGTCGAGGCCGCCTGTGAGGAAGTGCTGGAGGCGGGCATTGCCAGCGGCGATGTGATCCTAACCGTGCTGGCGCGCCGCCGGCAACCCGTGGTGCCACCCAGCATCACAACGCCCGACGCGCTTCGCCTCAAGATCGAACCCGCGGCCGATTGTGGCCGCTACGACCGCATAAGGAAGATCGCCTGATGGAACGCCATGAGATTCTGGAAGCCATGAGCGAACTGAAGCTTTACGGCATGCGCGCCAGCTTCGATGAGATTGCCGGCAAAGGTCTTGCCCGGCGCGACGAGATCTATCCTCTCATCGCCAGCCTGATCCGCGCCGAACGCATCCACCGGCAGGCTCGATCGATCAGCTATCGTATCGGCGGCGCCAAGTTCCCGGTCCTCAAAGATATCGACAGCTTTGTCTTTGCCGAGACGCCGATCGATGAAGGGCAAGTTCGCGAACTCGCTACCGGTACCTTCATCGACGCCAAGCGCAACGCGATCTTTATCGGCGGCACCGGAACCGGGAAAACCCATCTATGCATCGCCGTGGCCGCGGCGGTCATTCGCGCCCGCGCCAGGGGGCGCTTCTTCAACCTGGTTGATCTGGTCAATCAACTGGAACAGGAAAAGGCCGCCGGTCGTAGTGGCCGGCTGTCCGAGAAGCTGCTCCGCCACGACCTCATAGTCATCGACGAACTCGGCTACCTGCCGTTCAGTCAATCCGGCGGCCAGTTGTTGTTCCACTTGATCAGCAAGCTCTATGAGAACACCTCGCTGCTGATCACCACCAATCTCGCCTTCGCCGATTGGCCGCAAGTTTTTGGCGAGCCGACGCTTTCATGATGCCTCCTTCTTCGAACGCCTGGTGCGTCGCACGTGGGCGCGAAGTTGATCGATCTGCTGGTCCGTGAGATCGATCTGCCATGGTTGCCCTTTTGTGAGCTGTCGGCCGGACAGCAATCCACGCTCAAGGTACTTAAAGACGGTTTGTGCGGTGATTCCAAGCGCCGCCGCCGCGCCCTGCGCCGAGAAGGTGCCGTCTGGCCAGCGTCCTGGATTGGGGGCGACACCGTTGATCTTGACGGTTGGAATACCCCAGCGGGTTCGCAGCAGCCAGACGTTCTCGCCCTTGAAGGCACAAGCGCGAGCCGCAACGAAGCCTTCACGGTTCAGTATCGCGGCGATTTCCTTGTCCATTTTGCCGGCGGCGTTGAGCTCGGCAATTCGTTTCCGCAGCCCTTCAATATCGATGTAGTCACGGTAGGTATGGACGCGTCGCTGCACACGATGCTCGCTGGTGGCGCCCGTCTGCCAGGTGATCCTGAGCCATACCTGACCTTGGCATCGCTTCCCGTCGAGGGCGACGTCGCGCATGACCAGACGCAGAATGCGTTTGCGATCGCCTGCCGATGTGGTGTCGGCGTGCCAAATTCGCGGCAGGTTCTCACCAAGCCTCTGCAGCTGCGCTCGATCGGCCGCGCTGATAACCAGCGGTCCTTCCGACCGCCAGCGCGCATATTCCTGCTCGATCGCCTCGACCGCGCGCAGCTTGTCTTCCCAGGCCCGTTCGAGCGAGCGTGCCACGAGCCTATTCTCCGGCTCGACAGCGTCATACTGCCGGCGAGCCCGTTCCGCTTCATAGCGAGCCCGCTCGCGGCGAAGCGTCCATTGCCGTTCGAGATGCTGATTCTCTTCCTCCAGCTGACCGAGCGCCGCCAGCGCAATGGCAATCTGATCCGGCGCGAGGGCTTCAAGGAGGACGCGCTCAACCAATTCGTCGACCGGCAACGCCCGCACCTCCTGACACAGCGCGCCGGCACGCTGATCGCGATCGACGCGGCAAGAGTAGACCGGGTAATCGCCATTTGGCCCGGTGTAGCGCACGCTCATGTGCCGTCCGCAGCAGCCGCAGATGGCGATGCCCTGCAGCAGCGCCGCGCCCTTGCGCGGCACGCCGCCGTGTCCCGCC
>CAWIEY010000018.1:0-22500 GCA_963835195.1 uncultured Alphaproteobacteria bacterium | reverse complement strand
TCTATTCCTTCGTTTGATAACGGAAATCCAAGACCTCATCGGTCCCGTTTCCGAGATCGCAAGATCTCAGAATTCCGTTATCGAAGGTGGGTTTCCCCATTCGGAAATCCGCGGATCAAAGCTTCTTCGCAGCTCCCCGCGGCTTATCGCAGCGTAGTACGTCCTTCATCGCCTCTCAGCGCCAAGGCATCCACCAAATGCCCTTAAGACACTTGATCGCTCTCATTATCGATGCCCATCGCGGGTATCAGTAATCAGGTATCAGTCATCAGGATTTTTCTTCCTGACGCCCAACTCCTGACGCCCGATCCCCGAAGGGCTCGATCTTGAAAGACCAGCTTGCTTCATAAGATCGAACCGACGGCGATGCGGTCAAGCTCCGCCGACATATCAGACATCAGGTTTCAGGCCTCAGGCATCAAAAAGGTTTTGATCCCTGTTTCCTGATTGCTGATCCCCGATTGGAGATAGCGCGTCGTTCGCAACCGTTGACGGCCGCGCCGAACGCTCGGATCGATCTCCTCTTCACGATGTCAGACATCACGCACGCGGTCGACCAAAGTCGAGCACGGCGGATTGGTAATTCTCACAAACGAGCTTTCGGATTGCAGCGCCGCCTGGTGGAGCCAGACGGGATCGAACCGACGACCTCCTGCTTGCAAAGCAGGCGCTCTCCCAACTGAGCTATGGCCCCTTCAGGGATCAGCTATCAGGCGTCGGGTATCAGGAGCGCATTTTCCTGATGCCTGACACCTGGTGCCTGACACCTGGAGTTGGTGGGCCTGGGAAGATTTGAACTTCCGACCTCACGCTTATCAAGCGCGCGCTCTAACCAGCTGAGCTACAAGCCCGTATCAGGAATCAGTCATCAGGAAACAGGTAACAGGATAGATGCATCGCATCGAATACCTGGCTCCTGATCCCTGATGACTGATCCCTGATGGCTCGTTCGCGAAGAAAGAGAAACGGAGACGGCGGCGTCCCGCACCAGGAATCAGAAGTCAGGTATCAGTAATCAAAGATCACTGAGCCGACTGCTGCCCTGTCATTGTTCTAAGCGCCGGGTAAGGACGAAATCAGGTTTTCGGTTTCCCGAAAACCCGATGCCTGACTCCTGATACCTGGCATCCTTAGAAAGGAGGTGATCCAGCCGCAGGTTCCCCTACGGCTACCTTGTTACGACTTCACCCCAGTCGCTGACCCTACCGTGGCCGGCTGCTCCCTTGCGGTTAGCGCACCGTCTTCAGGTAAAGCCAACTCCCATGGTGTGACGGGCGGTGTGTACAAGGCCCGGGAACGTATTCACCGCAGCGTGCTGATCTGCGATTACTAGCGATTCCAACTTCATGTGCTCGAGTTGCAGAGCACAATCCGAACTGAGACGGCTTTTTGAGATTTGCGCAGGGTTGCCCCATTGCATCCCATTGTCACCGCCATTGTAGCACGTGTGTAGCCCAGCCCGTAAGGGCCATGAGGACTTGACGTCATCCCCACCTTCCTCGCGGCTTATCACCGGCAGTCCCCTTAGAGTGCCCAACTAAATGATGGCAACTAAGGGCGAGGGTTGCGCTCGTTGCGGGACTTAACCCAACATCTCACGACACGAGCTGACGACAGCCATGCAGCACCTGTGTTCCCGCCAGCCGAACTGAAGAGTTCCGTCTCCGGTACTCATACGGGACATGTCAAGGGCTGGTAAGGTTCTTCGCGTTGCTTCGAATTGAACCACATGCTCCACCGCTTGTGCGGGCCCCCGTCAATTCCTTTGAGTTTTAATCTTGCGACCGTACTCCCCAGGCGGGATGCTTAATGCGTTAGCTGCGCCACTGACGAGTAAACCCGACAACGGCTAGCATCCATCGTTTATGGCGTGGACTACCAGGGTATCTAATCCTGTTTGCTCCCCACGCTTTCGCATCTCAGCGTCAGTACCGGGCCAGTGAGCCGCCTTCGCCACTGGTGTTCTTGCGAATATCTACGAATTTCACCTCTACACTCGCAGTTCCACTCACCTCTCCCGGACTCAAGCTTCTCAGTATCAAAGGCAGTTCTGGAGTTGAGCTCCAGGATTTCACCCCTGACTTAAAAAGCCGCCTACGTGCGCTTTACGCCCAGTGATTCCGAGCAACGCTAGCCCCCTTCGTATTACCGCGGCTGCTGGCACGAAGTTAGCCGGGGCTTCTTCTGCGGGTACCGTCATTATCTTCCCCGCCGAAAGGACTTTACAACCCTAGGGCCTTCATCATCCACGCGGCATGGCTGGATCAGGCTTGCGCCCATTGTCCAATATTCCCCACTGCTGCCTCCCGTAGGAGTCTGGGCCGTGTCTCAGTCCCAGTGAGGCTGATCATCCTCTCAGACCAGCTACTGATCGTCGCCTTGGTGGGCCATTACCCCACCAACTAGCTAATCAGACGCGGGCCGATCCTTCAGCGATAAATCTTTCTCCTTACGGACGTATCCGGTATTAGCCCAAGTTTCCCTGGGTTGTTCCGAACTGAAGGGCACGTTCCCACGTGTTACTCTCCCGTCTGCCGCTCCGTATTGCTACGGCGCTCGACTTGCATGTGTTAGGCCTGCCGCCAGCGTTCGCTCTGAGCCAGGATCAAACTCTCAAGTTGAAGAGATATTTGATCTCGGCCGATCACGTTTCGCACGTGACGACAGCTAGACACCGTGAAGTATCAAGTGCCGCCACTTTGACGAGGTCCCACTCTGTCCGTTCCGGTGATTGCTCACCGTCACGTTCACAGTGTTGACCTGAAACGTAAACCGCCGAAGTCTCTTCATGACCGCAACGCAAAAGGTTTCCCGTTCGCGAAAGCGGCCCGCAAGGACTCCGCCGTCCACGTTTCTCTTTCTTTCGATTCACCTGTCAAACAACCCGGGACCCTTAAAGTCCCGTCTCCGGTAAGCGCCGGAGCCGCCGAAGCCCGTACATCCGACATGGCCATACGATCATGGCCGGATGCTCGATCACCGCGAAAACAGTGAGGGGCTCGTAGACGCGCCATCGCGCCGAGCGGCGGCGCGCCAAGACGCGATATATAGGCTTTGGCTGCCCGCATTGTCAACGGTTTCGCCGCGAAAATGCTGCCTGTGGACCGCGGCGCAAAGTACAAGCGAACGACTTGGCAAACCACTCGGCATCCGCCTTCGAATTCAATGGGTAAGGCGAGCCCTCCGGCATTCTCCCGTCAACACCGCCGCACTTGAGCCACATTCCTCCGCCGTTCTTGCACATTCGTGTCGGGAACGCCGCAATCCGGGGAACGCCAGCTTTAGATTTGCATAAACTTCGGGCGGATCGTTCCGGCAATACGCCGGGATCGCATTTGCGCCTGAAGGCCCGGCCATAACCATCGGTCGGACATTTGAAGTGGTTCGGAAAACGCGGGCGCGGTACGCGCGCGTGATCGCAAGTGTGGGGGACCGCGGTCTTGGACCAATCGAGGTTACGCGCCGGAAATCGAAGGTTCGACGCCGAGACGGTCAGTCTCGGCAACGAGCCGCCGCTTTCCGCCGATGGCGGCAATAGCGGTTTGATCGATCGGCGCCGCCTTTCGATACAATGGTTCTGCGGCACCATACTGACCGGACTGTGCGGCGCGGCCCTCATGGGCGGCGCCGTTTTTGCTTCCTTGGACGGCGAGACCAATTTCGCCTCGGCGCCCGAGCGGGTGGAAACAGCGTTGCACGGAGCACTTGCCAATCTCAGCGCCCACCTGGGGATCCGCAAGACCGATCGGCTTCCGGCGCAGAGCGAGCTGAGTGTAGCGCGGCAGATCGTGCGCGTACCCATCACCACCCGCGTGCGCGATCGCGAGCTCGTCCGCACCCGGTCCTTCGTCCGCGTCTCCGGCAATCTGTCACTGAGCCTCTCGGAAATCTCCGCCAATATTCCGCCGTTCAATCCGCAGAAGCTGTTGGCCGACAGCGTCACCAACGTCGACGATGCGCCGGCGGCGGAACCCGATGCCGAAGTCTCTTTCGTGACCTGCGATTTCCTCCCTCCCGGAGGAAAAAGCAAAGCAACGCCCTCGACCTGCGACATCAATTCACTACTTTCGCACGTGAAGCCGTCGACAGTGTTGCCGGTCGACGAAGTCGTTGCCCGCGTCCGCGAGGTCGCCACCAAGACTTTTGCCCATGCACCGCTGTTTGCCAGCGCCGAGGCGGCGACGCCGGATAATCTCAAACTCAACTACGCCGCCGAGGGCGAAACCGATCCTTATGTCGGGTTCGCAGCGCGCGTGGTCCCCGAGAACATCACGCTCTTGGCAAAAACCAATACCGGCAACGATGGCAACGAGCACGTCGTTGTTGCCAAAAAAGGAGAGACCGTCGGGTCGATCCTGCGGGAACTTGGTGCGTCGGCCGACGACATCAAGGGCATCCTCCCCGTGCTCGGGCGCAGTCGCGACAGCGGGCTCAAGGAAGGCTCAAAACTGCGCGTACTGACCGCCGCCGCCGGCCTCGGCCACCTGCAGCCTTTGCGCGTCGTTCTATCCGACGACGGCGGCGTGAAGGCGGCGACTGCGCTCTCCGACCGCGGCACGTATGTGCCGGTCGACGTCCGCAACTTGACCGCCGATGCGCCCCAACAGGGCGAGGACGAGGACACCGATGAGGACGGCGGCGTTCGTCTCTATCAGAGCATCTACGAGACGGCATTGCGCAATAATGTGCCACAGCCGGTGATCGACGAGATCATTCGCATCTATTCCTACGACGTCGATTTCCAGCGCAAAGTGGCGCCCGGCGATTCGATCGATGTTCTCTATTCGGAAGACGAGAACAACGATGGGCGCAATGAAGTCCGTTATGTCTCGCTCACGGTCGGCGGCGACACCAAAAGATACTATCACTACCAGACCGCCGACGACGGCGCTTACGACTACTACGATGAGGCGGGAAAGAGCGCGAAAAAGTTTCTGGTGCGCAAACCGGTTCCGATCGGGATCATGCGTTCGGGTTTCGGCGAGCGAAACCATCCGCTTCTGCATTATATGAAAATGCATACCGGCGTCGACTGGGCGGCGCCGTTCGGCACGCCGATCTTCGCCGCCGGCAACGGCGTGATCGACGAGATCGGGCTCAAGGGCGGCTATGGAAAGTACGTGCGCATCAACCACGCCAACGGTTATCAGACGGCGTACGGTCACATGACCGCTTTTGCGCGCGGGCTCGTGGTCGGCAGCCACGTGCGGCAGGGACAAATCATCGGCTTCGTCGGCTCAACCGGCCTTTCCACCGGCGCGCATGTCCACTTCGAAATCCTGATCAACGACCGCTTCGTCAATCCGATGACCATCAAACTGCCGCGGGGGCGCGTGCTCGAGGGAACGGCACTCGCTCAATTCGAAAAAAGCCGTGAGCAGCTCGACACGCTGATGGCGCATTTACCAGGTCGGGTCGCGCAAATACGCTGACGGCTTCCTGGCGCCTCGACCATTCATCCTTCGAGGCTCCCTGCCCTCGGGATCTCACGATGACGGATCAGAGGCTTAAGTGACTCAAACCGCTGCCACCGATCGCGTCGAAGTGCGATCGAGCCGCCTGTGGGCATTTCTGACCGGACAGATTCACGCGGCTGTTGTTTCCGGCGCGGTTGGTCGCCGACCACGTCGGCATCTCCACCACGCTCGTCGAATTTTGGCTGACGCCGTGGCGGCGTACGGACGAACACCTGCCGCTGTCGCATATCGCCGAAGTCGCGCACATGCGCGGCTTGATCTGGGATCGCATCAGCGTCGAGAGCTCCGGCGGACTCAATCCGCTCGTCGTCGCCGGATTGCCGAAGGCGCCGGCAAGCTTCTTCGTCGATCGGGTACGCGAGCGGCTCAATGCGCCCGGCAGCGCGCACGTCGAACAACGATCCAGCCGCTAGCGGCGCCGCGCCGGCGTTTATTGCTGATGGGATCGCCGCTCCGAATAATCGCGCTCTTTTTTCCGCGCCCCCGAGCGGCTGATGCTCTTGATCTTGGGGACCGGCCTGCCGGATTTTTCCGCGATATCGCGGTCCTGTTCGATCAGAAAGCCGTGGGCCGGCTTGTCGCCGTCGATTCCGCCGGTCAGCGCGCGCGGGACCTTACGGTTCGAGCGCAACGTGCCGTCTTCGTACACCACGTCAAACATGACGAATTCGGAGTTCAGTCCCGGCTTTCTCGGCATGATTTTTCTCGGTTGTTTTTCGGCGAGGATAGATAAAACGAAACAGGCGCCAATATGGCGCGCCACCGATATAGGTGATTTGTGCCGTGATTTGCATGCTATATAGGTGCGCTAAGGGGATTTGGCAATTCTGCGCCGCGTAAGCGGACGGCCGCAAAATTAAGCTGATGTCAAACCGCGCGCGGCGCGATTTGACCGCGGAATGGCAGCTTTGCCATTGCGCCAAAACGGGGAATTGCCGGTGATGCTGCGTGCCGCAGCCGTTTGTTTGTTTGCGCTTGGCGCGCTTGCGCAGCCGGCGCGCGCACAATGGCAGTCCGAAAAAAACTCGCGCCATCGTCACGATGCCGCCGTAGCGCTGCCGCTGGCGCTCGGCCAATTTTTGGACCAGATCGGCGGACGCGCGTCTCCACGCACATACCGACCACGGTCGCATTGGGCCGCGCATTCGTCGGCGCGAATGGCCGAGCAAGCTGAAAAATACAAGTTGATGATCGCTCTGCTCGCCCGCGCCAACGGCGTGCCGCCGTCGCTCGTCCATCGCGTCATCGTGCGCGAGAGCGGCTACAATGAACGCGCGATGAACAGCGGCAATTACGGGTTGATGCAGATTCGTCTCGGTACCGCGCGCGCGCTCGGATATGACGGCACGCCCGAAGGTTTGCTCGACCCCGAGACCAACATGGCTTACGCGGTGCGGTATTTGGCCGGCGCCTATCGGGCCGCGCACGGCGACGAAGATCGCGCCATCGTGCTTTATTCGAGCGGCTACCACGGCAGAGAATAGACCGCCGTTCGCCTGTGTCGGCATTCCGACCTGCGCCTGTCCGCCTGTTCCATCGTCACGACATCGCCTTCTCGCCTGCATCGCGGCGCCGAATCGACGCCGGATTTGCCGGCGACAACGCCACCGAGGTGAGGGCTCCGCATTGAAAAAAATGGAGCGATTGAATGTGGCGTATTTTGTCCGCTCTGACCCTCGCGGTCGGCGCCGTCGTCGTCTTAGCGCAACCGGTGTTCGCGCATAGCCTTTTGCATCGCCATTCCGCCGTGTCGATCCATCGGCACGCCCGCCTCGCGTATAGCGGTCATTATCATTATCACCGTGGTTGGGCGGCGCAGCCGCGCGCGGCCGCTTTTCGCTGGTCTGCCCGCCGCAGATTCGCCTGTCCGGGCTGCAGCCCCGATCCGTGGGCTTCCGGTTATGCGGCGCAGTCGGACTTCGGCGCCATGAGCTATCGCCAGGCGCAGATCGAGAACCAGAGCTCCGGCCCGTGGGCTTTCGGCTATGCGGCGCGGCATGATTTTGCTCCCGTGACCGCGCGCCGTTCGCAGCTCGAGGGCATGATCGCGCAGGAGGCGAGCGCCAACGGAGTGCCGGAATCGCTCGTTCACCGCGTGATCATGCGCGAGAGCGGCTACAATCCACGCGCCGTCAGCAGCGGCAATTACGGGTTGATGCAGATCAGACTCGGGACGGCGCGGGCGATGGGCTATGGCGGTTCGGCCGCAGGCTTGCTCGATCCCGCGACCAACATGACCTACGCCGTGCGCTACCTTGCCGGCGCCTATCGCGCCGCGGGCGGCAACGAAGGCCGCGCGGTTGCGCTCTACGCGCGCGGCTACAATGCCCCGCGCGTGCGGGAGGCCTCGCTGCAAACCTGGGCGCCAGCGGCCGGCGGATCTTTCTATGCATTCGCCGACCAAGGCGGCCAGCAATGGTCCGCCGACGCAAGAGTGGCGCAGTTCAACTCTGCCGTCAGGCCGCGCGTGTGGCGTCGCCACCATTCCTAACTGGGGCTTGCACTCCTAAATCGAAATCGCCCGGCAAAGGTCGGGCGATACCGTTACTTCTAACCATTTGCTCGGGAGCAGACCGAAGCGCCCGGGGTTCATGCATGGTTCAGGGACAGATTTTTAGTCTCAGCACTTGGAAAGCAAAGCGATCTAGGGAGGAAGACACTATGCTGAAGACTTTTTCCATCGTGCTGCTCGCGCTCACCATGTCTGTCGGATTGGCCGAGGCGAGATTTCGGCATCATCCTCAAGTAGTCCCGGGCTGCACGCCGGGCGCAGCGGCCGCAGCCAAGTGCGCCTGCGGCATGGCTAATGGCCATCGGTTGTTCTGTCACCCCGGGCAGTGGTGCCATCCCAACCAAGCTTGCACTGCGTAAGAGCAGAATCGTTGCTCTGCGCATTGGTGCGAGTGCCAAGGCGTGCAAATAGCGAAGTGATGGAACGGTCTGCTGAGTTCGCCTAGGCCTCTGGAAGTAAGCCCACCGAAACTGTGAAGCCCCAGGCTCACAAGCCTGGGGCTTATCGCCCGACCCTTGCTCCAGCAATCTAAGAAAGCATCGCGGCCGCGCGGCGCGTTTGCGCCGGGTGGCCGCGCGCTTATTCCACGGCTTCAACAATGCGCACGTCGCGCACCGCGCCGTCACCCAGGGCTTTCAATGCTTCCTGGTACGCCGGACAATTGTACGCGGCGACCGCCTGTTCAACGCTGGGATATTCGGTGATCACCACGCGCTGTTTTACCCGTGCTCGAAGGCGGCGGCCGCCGTGCCGCGGGCGAGAAAACGCGAGCCGAACGGGGCGGTCGCAGCGGGTGCGAGCTTGGCATAGGCTTCCAGCTTCTTGGGATCGGAGATCGAGTGATAGAAAACGATCCAGTAGGCTTTCGGCATGTGTTGGCACTCCCTCAAACGTTATGCGCCTGAAAGAAGATCACGCTATAATGCCGGCGCCGCGGCGGCGAGTTTTATTGGGAGTAAGCACCCATGTCGTTTTTAAGCGCCTTGTTCGGCGGCCGCGCCGCCGCCAACGAAAAGCCTGCCGAGCCCGTCGAATATAAAGGCTTCGTCATCCGCGCCGCTCCGTTTAAGAGCGAAGGGCAATATCAGACCGCCGGCACCATCGAACGGGAAATCGCAGGCGTGCTCAAGGAGCATCGTTTCATCCGCGCCGATGCCTTTGCGACTTACGAAGACGCGGTGAACTTCACGCTGAGCAAAGCGCGGCAGATGATCGATCTGCAAGGCGAGCGGATGTTCGGCTAGACGTGACGCTTTCATCGTCATCCTTCTTTCCGAAAACCGGTGTCCACTCTCGGATCAAGTCCAAGGGCAAGCTTTTCGGGATCATGCTCTAAGCGACTTCGGCGTCGTTGGCGTTCGGAAGCTCGCGCTTGATCTGCCGCACCGTTCGCTTGAGCGCCATGACTTCGGCTTCGAGTTGCGAAACCCGCTTGCCGAGTTCGCCATCGGTTGGCGCCGCCGATGACGCCGCAGCCGACGCCGCCGCGGCGCGATTGGTAAAATCGAGACCGACGTCGTCGCCGCGCCGCCATTTCACGTGCGCGCGCAAGGTCTGCTCGCGCTGCGGAATATAGAGTTCGACAACGTCGGGCACGTTCACGGTGTGCGAGAAAATGATCCGCGCCCCATCGTCACTCAGATCGCGAACGAGGCAATCGAGCACGCTGCGCCGATTGTTGAAATAAATGCAGCCGCGCAGAAAGCTCTTCTGTCTCGGCAGTCCGCGGCGTTCGGCCATCTTCGTCTCCGGAAGCGGCCGGCGTGTGGGCGCCGGCGAGCGCGAGGCTATCCCGGCGGCCTTAACGCCGGCTTACCGCCTTCCAGGGATTCCCGGCGTTTCCTGTCCACAAGAGCCGCAATGCGATCGGCCGGGATGCTTGAATCCGCGTTGCCCAGCGAACACGCTTCGGTGTAGCGTATTTACGGGCGGGGTTTTGGTCCCTCTCTACCGCAATTCAAACGGCGTCCGATGGCGACAGGACGGCGCATTGCAGTGAGAGTGCGCGTGGCAGTGATCGCCGCGGCGATGCTGTGGCCGTCAAGTGCGGCGCGCGCCGATTGCAGCTTCAACGACTTCCTCAACGCTGTCGAGAACCTTGGATCGGCAATTTCGTCCTCCGCCTGTGACGCCGCTTACGCGAGCGGTGTCGGCGTCGGCTTGGTCGTAGGTCTTGGCGGCGCGCTTTCCGGGGTGATGGCCGAAGACTCCAACACCGGCAATCAGATTTGCCAGCAGGTGCAAAACGACTTCAACAATCTGGGAAACGTCTCCAACGATCTCGGTACGCTGCAGGGGATTTTCAGCCAATACCCTGCCGCCGCTGGCCTGTTGCAAACGGCGCAGCAGACGTTGGGCGATGTCGCCAATCCGCTGGCCTCCGCCGCCTGCGCCTGCGATTGGGTGCAGGGCATCGGCCAGCTCGGCGGCGACGTGCTCGCCTGCCTGCAAGATGCGATCTGCGGATTGCAAGAGGATCTCGGCTGGGGCGGTTGCGGATGTACCCCGCCGACACCGGTTCTCGCCAATTGCACGCCGCCAATCGAAACCTGCACCGGATACTCCGGCAACCCCAACGATCCGGCGTGCACGAACGCCATTTACGGCCGCAACGGCGACAATCCGCCGTCAACGGTCGTGGAGCAAACAGCAAACGGCACCGTCGTGATCGATGTCTCCGACGGTTGGGACGGTCACAGCAAATATTGCGCGCCCGACCGCTATTGCTTCTGTCCGAGTCCGATGACTTTGGTGACGGTGGACAATCTGATTGCCGACGGCGGCAACCCAGCCAACGGCTACGTGATGTATGTCTGCGAATGCCCGAGCGGAACAACAGCCGCGGCACAATCGGGTCCGTTGGCTGAACTTTGCTTGTGCAACAACACCGGCCAGCCGGCGGTAGCGCCGGTCAAATCGACGATCAATCCCGAGGGATCAATCTGTCCCATTCCGCTGACGGGAATTCCCTGCCCGCAGGGCCAGGTGAATGTCGGCGGCAAATGCGTTCCGCCCTGCGCGACGAACGAGGTCCGCACGCCAGGCGGCAGCTGCTGCAATCCAAATAACGTCAGCATGTGCGGCGTGTGCTGCCCGCCCGGAACGACGCCCAATCTGACGAACGGCTCGTGCAATCCATCCCAAGTCACGCAATAGGCTTGCGATGGGCCCGGGGCGCGAAACGGACGTCTTCGAAAGTGGCCGGCGCCGACGCATCGCCGCCAAGTGCGCGCTCGCTGTTCTCACCGTCGCACTTACCGCCGCGATTTCAACGATCGGCGAGGCGCAGCCGGCGGTTGTCGTGGCGCCGGGAAATGCAGCGGTCACCGGATTTTCCGGGGCGCTGCCGCCGATCCAGATCCCGCCCGGCGTCGATCCTGCGACGAGGACTTTCATCGATCAGAACGGGCCGTCACTTCGCGTCATCGATCTGCAAAACATGGGCGGTCCGCCGAACGCCCAGCTTGTCGGCGCGGCCAAGCCCTTCACCGCTCCTGCCGCGGTGATCGGGCAAGTCTTTGGCGTCGCGCTCGACGACAGCTCGCCACCGAACATTTACGCCGCCGCGAGCTCGGCGTACGGCCTGCCGATTGTCGCTCCGGGACCGGATGGGCAAATCCAACACATCAAAGTCGGAGCGGCCGGCGCCAGCTATATGGCCGGCGTGTGGGGACCGCATGGCGGTCCCGGATCGATTTGGAAGATCGACGGCAGAACCGGCGCGGTCGCTCTCTTTGCCAATGTGCGCCTCGATGGCCGTGCCAATTCAGGGCCCGCGCTCGGCGGGCTTGCCTACGATGTGGAGACGAAATCGCTGTTCGTGGCTGATCGCGAGACCGGCTTCATTCATCGCTTTGCATTCGATGGCCGCGAGCTTGGCCGATACGATCACGGTGTCGCAGGCCGCGCTGCGCAAGGATTGCCGCCGGTCCCATGGCAAAAGGGTCGCGGCATCAACGTCACAAGCGCGCAGTTCGACAGTACAAATCCGGCGACATGGAATTATGCGCCGCCCGAGCGGCGTGTGTTTGGTCTCGGGCTAAACCAACGCCGTCTTTATTATGCCGTCGCTGACGGTCTGCAAATCTGGTCAGTGGGCATCGGGCCGGACGGATCTCTCGGTAGCGACGCGCAGATCGAACTTGCCGTACCGGCGGCGAACGGGCCCACGGAAATCTCGAAAATTACTTTCGACGAACAAGGCCGCATGTTTCTGGCCGAGCGGCCGGCATCGACCGGCGCCTTCGACCTCGAAGCGGTCGCCACGCCGTGCCATAGGCCGTGTTCTGCGTTATGCGGTGAGCGGCACGACCGCGGACGGCCGCCGAATTTGGCAAGCGATGCCGGAAGAATATGCCATTGGCTTTCCCGGCGAATGGCGCAACGGCAATGGCGGCGTCGCCATCGGCTACAATTACGATCATGCGGGCAAGCTGTTGCCGGAATCGTGCGGCGGCTTCATCTGGGCTACCGGCGAGGATTTGCGCGACGCCGGCGACGCGACTTTGGCTGCGCGCCTTGCCAAAAGCGGCCCGCCGCATGTGGACGGTCTGCAGGGCAACGGCATTTGGCGCGTCAAGCCGGACAACGCGCCGCCGCTCGCGAGCTACTTTATCGAATACATCGACGAGTTCGCGGATAGTGCGGCGCGTGGTGACCTCGGCGATATCGCGATCCTGCGCGCGTGCACGCCCCGGCCGGTTCTTTATCCGAGCTCGCCGCCGCGGCCGCCTGCTGGCGCACCGCCGATCAGACATGGCGGCGGCCCGCCAAGCGGCGGCACGCCGCCGGGAAGCAGCACGCCGCCAGGAAGCGGCCCCCCTGGCGGCAGCCAGCCACCGACGGGCGGCTGCTCGCCCAACTTGCTGCGCGACGTCAACACCGGAGCTTGCCTCCCCGGCTGCCAGCGGCCGAATATTCAGGTGAACGGCAAGTGCTGTTCGGTCGCCACGCTTGCCGCCAACGCGGCCTGCTCCAATTCGAATTGCACGTCCGGGCAGACCGCGATCGGGCCAAGCAATTTCTGCTGCAACAACGGCCAAGTCTACACCGCCGCCGGTGGCGCACAGGCTTGCTGCAGCGGCCAAGTGGTCAACGGACAGTGTCAACAGCCACAGCCGCCGCCCTCGACTTGTCCTGCCGGTTATGTGTCAAGCGGCGGCAGCTGTTGCCTTGCCAGTCAGATGACGTCGACGGGAATCTGTTGTCCGCAAGGACAGGCGCCGGCCGGTCCAAACAACAGCCAATGCCTGGTCCTTATCCACATTCCGCCGGGGCCAAGCTGCTCGTGCGGAAGCGGACAGATCCCGACCGCCAGCGGCCAATGTTGCCCGGCGGCCAACGTCACGTCGAACGGCGAATGCTGTGCCGGTCCGCTGAACGCGTCCAATCGGACGAGCTGTCCTACTCCGGTCACGTCATGCGCGCCGGGGTACAGCAAGATGCGTGACGGGTCTTGCTGCAACAACCGCAATGTCGGCCGTGATGGAACCTGCCTCACCAATCAGCCGCCCTGTCCGCGCGGCGAGTTCAGGGACACAAGCGGCGTCTGCGCGCCGGTTGCGCCGCCCGAGCCAACATGTCCGCGCGGCCAAATCGCCGACCGCAACGGCAATTGCATTACGCCGTCGCCGTCGCCGGCGCCGGTATCTCCGCATTGTCCACGGGGCGGCGTTCTCGATCGACACGGCAAATGCATCACGCCACCGCCGCCGCCGCCACCACCACCACCGCCGCCGCCGCGGAAGTGCGGCCGCGGCGAAGTGCGCGACAGAACCGGCGCCTGCGTCCCGATCAAAACGCCAGGCTGCGCGCCCGGCTTTATCCTCACGCCACGTGGCATCTGTGTACCCTTGGGCGTCATGCCCGGCGGGCCCGGCATGCGACGCTTCCCGGGCCGATTTGGGCCGCCCATGCGACCATTCGGACCTGGTGGCGGATTTGGCAGACCGGGGTTTCGATAGAAACAATCCCGATGGAACTTAATCATCGTGTCGACGGAGAGTGTGAAATGAGAAAGACTTCGTTCCTTGTTGCGGCGGTGATCGCGACACTTGTGTTTGCGCCTGGGGTGAGCCGGTCGCAAGATTTGCGCGGCCAGATCGAGGACATCGTCAGAGACTATCTGGCCAATCATCCCGATGAGGTCGGCGCCATCGCCAAGGATTACATGCTCAAGCACCCCGAAGCGATGGCCGCGATCCTGGCGCAAATGCTGAAATTGCGCTCCGCTCATGCCGGCGCCGGCGCCGGCGCGCCATCGCCGGCCGCCTATGGCGCCAAAGCTGCGGACGAGCATGGCGCCGCAATCAAAAGCAATGCGGCGGCTTTGTTCTCCTCGCCGCATCAGGTGACGCTCGGCAACGCCAACGGCGATATCACGCTGGTCGAGTTCTTCGACTACAGTTGCGGCTTCTGCCGGCGCGCATTGCCGGACATGCTGGCGCTGATGCGCGACGACCCGCATTTGCGCATTGTCCTGAAAGAACTGCCGGTGCTTGGACCCGGCTCGGCGGAAGCGGCGCGGATCGCGGTCGCGGTCCGCATGCAGGACCCGGACGGGCAAAAGTACCTTGCCTTCCATCGCGCCCTCCTCGGCACGCCCGGTCCGGCGAGCAGGGAAAAGGCGCTCGCCGTCGCCAAAGACGAAGGCCTCGATATGGAGCGCTTGGAGCGTGACGCCGCGAGCGACGAGGTCAAGGCCACGCTCAGTGAGGACGCCAAACTCGCGGGCGCCATGGGCATCCACGGCACTCCCGGTTACGTCGTCGGCAACGACGTGGTTCTCGGAGCGGTCGGGCTCGCGGCGCTGAAGGAGCGGATCGAGGCGGTGCGTGACCACGGCGTTAATTAGCCGGCAAATTCGCGGTCCGCGGGCTCTTCCGCCGGCGCGGACGCTCCCCATATTTCCGCGAGGGCGGATGCCTTCCAGGGTCCGCCTGCCCGACGGTTGGCCGAACTCGTTCCGGATCGGCGGCGCCGGGCCCAAGACCAATAACCCCATGACGATGTTCCGCTCGCGCCGCAAGGGCGTTCGGAATAGGCCGAGGGCAGCATTATGAATTTCGAGAAGTATACCGACCGCAGCCGCGGTTTCATCCAATCCGCCCAGTCGCTCGCACAGCGCGAGGGACATCAGCAATTTGCGCCTGAGCATTTGCTCAAGGTGCTGCTGGACGACCCGGAAGGGCTGGCGGCGGGGCTCATCGACCGCTCCGGCGGCAATTCGCGCCAGGCTTTGGCGGCCGTCGAAGCAGCACTTGCCAAGCGCCCGAAAGTTTCCGGCGGCGGCGCCGGCCAGGTTTATCTCGACCCGGCCTTGGCGCGGGTGTTCGAGACCGCGGAAAAGGCCGGTGAAAAAGCCGGCGACAGTTTTGTCACCGTCGAGCGGCTTCTGCTGGCGCTCGCGCTGGAAAAAAACAGCGAAGCCGGCAAGATTCTCGCCGCAAGCCGGCGTCACGCCGCAAAATCTCAACAGCGCCATCGAAGCGCTGCGCAAGGGCCGCACCGCCGATTCCGCCTCGGCGGAAAACGCCTACGACGCGCTGAAGAAATACGCGCGCGACCTCACCCAGGCCGCCCGCGACGGCAAGCTCGACCCGGTGATCGGCCGCGACGAGGAAATCCGCCGCACCATCCAGGTGCTCTCCCGGCGCACCAAGAACAATCCGGTGCTGATCGGCGAGCCCGGCGTCGGCAAGACCGCGATCGTCGAAGGCTTGGCGCTGCGCATTGTCAACGGCGACGTGCCCGAAAGCTTGGAAGACAAAAAGCTGCTTGCGCTCGACATGGGGGCGATGATCGCCGGCGCCAAATATCGCGGCGAATTCGAGGAGCGCCTCAAGGGTGTGCTGCAGGAAGTCACCTCCTCGGCCGGCGCCTACATTCTGTTTATCGACGAGATGCACACCATCATCGGCGCCGGCAAAGCCGACGGCGCCATGGACGCGTCGAACCTTTTGAAGCCCGCGCTCGCGCGCGGCGAACTGCACTGCATCGGCGCCACCACGCTCGACGAATATAAAAAGCACGTGGAAAAAGACGCCGCGCTGGCGCGCCGCTTCCAGCCGATCTTCGTCAACGAGCCGAGCGTCGAGGACACCGTCTCGATTCTGCGCGGCTTGAAGGACAAATACGAAGCCCACCACGGCGTGCGCATTACCGACGGCGCGCTGGTCGCGGCGGCGACGCTGTCGCACCGCTACATCACCGACCGCTTCCTCCCCGACAAGGCGATCGACCTCGTCGACGAGGCCGCGGCGCGGCTGAAAATGCAGGTCGATTCCAAGCCGGAAGAGCTCGATTCCATTGATCGCGAAATCGTCCGGCTCAAGATCGAGCAGGAAGCGCTGAAGAAAGAGCACGACCCCGGCTCGCGCGCGCGGCTGTCCGGCCTCGACGCCGAACTCGTCGCGCTGGAGAAACAGTCCGCCGATCTCACCGCGCGCTGGAAGTCGGAGAAGGAAAAGCTGTCCGGCGCGCAGAAGCTCAAGAACGAGCTCGACCAGTTGCGCGTCGAGCTCGCCAATGCGCAACGCCGCGGCGAATACCAGCGCGCCGGCGAGATTTCCTACGGGCGTATTCCCGAGATCGAGAAGAAGCTTCACGCCATGGAAGGCGGCGAAGGCAAGAGCGCCATGGTCGAGGAGGCGGTCACCGCCAATCACATCGCCCAAGTGGTCTCGCGCTGGACCGGCATTCCGGTCGACCGCATGCTCGAAGGCGAAAAGGAAAAGCTCCTGCGCATGGAGGAGCAGATCGGCAAGCGCGTGGTCGGCCAGGCCGACGCGGTCAAAGCCGTCTCCACCGCCGTGCGCCGCGCCCGCGCCGGGCTGCAGGATCCGAACCGGCCGATCGGCTCGTTCATGTTCCTCGGGCCCACCGGCGTCGGCAAGACCGAGCTCACCAAGGCGCTCGCCGAATTTTTGTTCGACGACGAGAACGCGCTCCTGCGCATCGACATGTCGGAATACATGGAAAAGCATTCGGTCGCCCGCTTGATCGGCGCGCCGCCCGGCTATGTCGGTTACGAAGAAGGCGGCGCACTGACCGAAAGCGTGCGCCGGCGGCCTTATCAGGTGGTGCTGTTCGACGAGATCGAAAAGGCCCACCCGGACGTGTTCAACGTGCTCCTGCAGGTGCTTGACGACGGCCGCCTGACCGACGGCCAGGGGCACACGGTCGATTTCCGCAACACCCTCATCGTCATGACCTCCAACCTCGGCTCCGAACTTCTGGTCAATCAGCCGGAAGGCGAGGACACCGACAAGGTGCGCGATCAGGTGATGGCGATTGTGCGGGCCAGTTTCCGTCCGGAATTCCTGAACCGGATCGACGAGATCATTCTGTTCCATCGCCTGCAAAAGTCGGAGATGGCGCGCATTGTCGATATTCAGATGGCGCGGCTGTCGAAGCTTTTGGAGGAGCGCAAGATCGCCATTACGCTCGAGCCGAGTGCGCGCACCTGGCTCGCCGACAAGGGCTGGGACCCGGCTTATGGCGCGCGGCCGCTCAAACGCGTCATCCAGAAGTCGGTGCAGGATCCGCTTGCCGAATTGATCCTCTCCGGGAAGATCAAGGACGGCGAAAAAGTCGACATCGCCGCCGGCAAGCAGGGGCTCAAGTTCAACGGCGTCGTCGCCGCAGCGGCTTAAACTTCCCACCGCGCATCCTTTCTTTCCCCGCCCTCCTTTGCGGGAGCGGGGACAGCAGTTTCGACTTCGTCATTCCGGCCGAGCGAAGCGAGGGCCGGAATCCATAACCACGGTCTTTGCAGAAAATTCTCCCGCCCACATTGTGACTATGGATTCCGGGCTCGCGCTTTCGCGCGCCCCGGAATGACGGGACCCTCCCCGCCCCGGCATGGTTTCTGACTTGTTAACCGATAGCTGGTATCCGGTGACCGCAAGGTCGCGGGGCCTTTGCGGCCACGCGGACAAAGCCGCCTGCCATGCAAAGCCTCCTCTCCGCCGAGACCCCCTTTTGAGCCCGACCGGCCTCAACGCGCTCGTGATGGCGGCCGAGGCGTTCGTCTATTTCGCCGTGCTCGCCGGACTGTTTCGCGCTCGCGGCCGGCTTGGCATCGGCACGTTCTTCTGCGCGCTCGGCGTGATGCATTTTCTCGAGACCTATCTCGCCACCATTCTTTATGTCTCTCTGCCCTTCGGCATCGCTGCCTCGCCCGGCTCCGTCGTTCTCTTCACCGGCAAGCTGATGCTCCTCCTCCTCGTGTATATCCGCGAGGACGCGGTGGTGGTGCGTCAGCCGATCTACGGCCTTTTGCTCGGCAACGTGCTTTTGCTGGCGCTCGCCGCGCTGATGCGCTGGCACGGCATCGGCGTGCTCGCAGGCCACGCCGCCGATTTCGCTTTCCTCGACCAGATGGGCGCGCTGATGGTGTGGGGCACGCTCATTTTGTTCGCCGACTGCATCATGATGATCCTGCTTTACGAGCGGCTGCGTCCGGTCTTCGGGCGGCATCTGTTGCCGCGGCTTTGGCTCACCGGCGCTCTGATTCTGACCTTCGACCAGGGCGCGTTCTTCGCGGGCCTCCACTACCTCACCGGCGCACCGCTCTCGGTTTTGTTCGGCGGCTGGGCGGCAAAGATGGCGGCGGTTGCGCTCTACGCTGTTCTCGGCACCGTCTATCTCCGCCACGTCGAGTTCGCCGCGCCGGCGCGACAACGGCGGCCGCCGCGCGTGCGCGACGTGTTCGATCTGCTCACCTATCGCGAGCGCTATGAAGACTTGATGGCGCGCTCCGGCCGCGACGCACTCACCGGCGCGCTCGACCGCGGCCGGCTCGAACACGAAGGACGAAAGCGCGTCGCCGCCGCGGCGCTCTCCGGCCGGCCGGTGAGCCTGCTCATCCTCGACATCGACCACTTCAAGAGCTTCAACGACCGCTTCGGCCATACCGCCGGCGACGTGGTGCTCCTGCGCATCGCCCGCATCGTCATGGCCACGGTCGGCATCGACGACGCCGTGTTCCGCTTTGGCGGCGAGGAGTTCGTGGTGATCGTGCCGGACCTTGCCCGCGCCGCCGCGCAGACGCTCGGCGAAAGGATCCGCCGCGATGTCGCAAGCCACATGGATGCCGATGCCGACAGCGCCGCTTGTCACCGTCTCCATCGGCTTTGCCACCTGCGCCGACGACGCCTCCGACTATGACGGCCTGTTCGAATGCGCCGACCGGCGGCTTTATCTGGCGAAATCCGCCGGGCGCAATCGCGTGATCGGCGGCGACGAGGAAAGCCGCGAATCTTTGGCGACGCCGCTGCCGATGCGGGCGTAAGCAGCCACTCGCTCCGCGGGCCGGTTTCTTTCTCGGCGTTTCACCAAACACTCGTCGCTCCTGCCGTGACGCCCTCCCGTCTTTCCTCTCCCCGGCGGGGAGAGGTCGTAGGGTCAGTTTTGGCTCACTAACCATTGCGCCACAAGGCTTTTGACTGTCGCAGATATATGCCGCAATATGCCTGTCGCGATTGGCTGTCGCATATCCGAGCGAGAGGCAACCATGAAGTACCTGTTTCAACGTTACGGCTCGCAGAACTATTGGATCAGATTGCTGTCGCCCGGCAAGCGCACTGAGAAGAGCCTAGGCACGCCCGACCGCCATCAAGCCGAGCTGCTCGCCTTGCCGTTGATCGCCGAGCACAAGGCCGCGCTACAGGCGCGGCGGCCACGCCTTGAAGCCGCGTGGGGCTACCGGCTTGAACCCGGCCGCGAGCACATCGGCGCGAACGGCCAGCGCATCATTGCCACCGAGCGCGAACTGTTGATCCTCGATGGCGCCGGCCGCATTGTCCGGCGAGAGCCGAACGGCGGCCCGGCGCTGCGCATGGTGCCTGATCTAGCATCGTTCCCGGAGGGCAAGGAAGCCGAGCGGGACGCGACTCTGTGGCGATTGCTTCGCGAGCGCGAGTCGCGCCCGACCGTCGCGCGCAAGAGCGACGATGATGCGATCTTTGAGACCTACCTCAAGCACGCTGGCATCACGGGCGCGAATGAGCGGGAGGCGCGCAAGTCGTGGGACCTGTTTCGCACGCTCACCGCAGGCAAGGCGCTGCGCGATTGCACCCGAGAGGATGGCCGCACCCTGGTCGGGCACATGCTCAACTCAGGTCTGAAATCGACCAGCGTCAAGCGCAAACTGGCCGCCCTCAATGCCGCCTGCAATCTCGCCATCGGCGATGGCAAGATACGCTTCAATCCCTTCGCAGGCGTCATCCCCAAGCGGGACGACGCCATGCGCAGGTTGCCGCTTGGTGACGATGACATGGCCGCCTGTCGTGCTCGCCTCGACACGCTGTCGGCCGCTGACGCCTTACTGTGGAAACTGTTGGCCGCAACCGGGATGCGCTTGAGCGAGGCATTCCAGATCGACCGTGAGCAGCGCGAAGACGGTCACCGCTTTGTCGTGATCGGAACCAAGACCGCCAACTCCAAGCGCCGCGTGCCGCTTCCCGATTTCGTGCCGCCGGTCAAGGGGGCGCTGTTCGCTGGCGCGCCCAACGTCGCCGGTCATCGCCTTGGCGATTTCATCCGCGCCTGTGGCATCGCCGACAAGCGCAAGACACTCCATTGCCTGCGCCATCGGGCCGCCGACCGCCTGCGGGCCGCTGGGTGCCCGGAGGGCATTCGGCACGAATTGCTAGGTCATGAAAAGCGCACGATTGCGGACGGCTACGGCAAAGGGTCGCCGGTCCGACTGTTGCGGGAATGGCAGGAGCGGATCGGCTGCTAAATAATCACCGCCGGCAGCATGCGCGGTGCTTCACAAAATGATGCCGAAGCTGCTCGCAAAAGCGCGATCTGCCGCCGCTTGATGACCATACCAGGCGTGAGTGACCTTTTTGACAACAATCGATGATCCGGATCGCTGCTTCGGCACCAGCCCGAGCCATGCTCCGAAGTCACGGCCCTTCGTGAAGGCCGCGCATCGTCGGCCTCGGCGTCGCGGTAGTCGTTCTTCTGCCCTTTGCGGAAGGGCTTCACATATTGTCCCAGGATCAGCCGAACGTTATGACCAAAGGCCGAGAGTCGGCGACCGATGTGGCGTGCTCCGGCGCCGGATTCGACCCCCACGAGACACGGTTGCAGGTTGGCCATGTGCCGCTCCAATCGCCCGCGCGACAATTGCTGGCGCATGATCACTCTCCCACGCGCATCCATTCCGATGAGGTGGAAGCTGCGCGTGCCGAGATCCATTCCGATCGTAGCGATACGGTCATCGTGCGTAGTGATGTCAGTCATGGCTCGCTCCTTCGAATCAGCTGCGATTTTGCAGCATTGCCATTCACTCCAGTTGGAGCGCGGCCGGTCCATACCATTATTTGGGCTGACGGCACGGAATATCGATGGCAGCGAGCGGCAGCCGGCGATGCATGAGCGACGATAACCCAAGGAACTGAGATAACACGAAATCCGCCTGCCGGCGGATGATGTCCCGCAAGGACCGGGTTGAAATGAGTGCGTTGCAAAGACTGTACGCACGGACCACCATCTTGAGGCGACCATCGCGCCGACCTCGTAGACAAGAGCGAGCCTAGCGGGCTATCATCTGGCTATCGGAGAGTCCGAGCAGCTTGTCTTCGCAATCAGACGTTTTTCACTATCCAATTGCTGACGCGTAGTCGTCCTTTGGAGTCGGACCCTTTGTAGACGAGCTTAGACAGGGCGACTGGTTAGCAGCCGCCTTGTTCTCCTACTTTTAAAAGTCGGCGCGCCGATCGGCGGCCACCCGCTAAGGGATAAAGAGTGCGATCCCGCCAGCCGGAAAAACCGGAGCGCGCACACGCCGAAGACCCCTCACCATGTTGTCGCGAGCCGCTGCCGGCGGCGAAGACCGCCTAGCTCGCCGGCGCCCCGGCTCACCGCTCGGCCAGATCCCGCCAGCCGGAAAAACCGGAGCGCGCACACGCCGAAGACCCCTCACCATGTTGTCGCGAGCCGCTGCCGGCGGCGAAGACCGCCTAGCTCGCCGGCGCCCCGGCTCACCGCTCGGCCAGATCCCGCCAGCCGGAAAAACCGGAGCGCGCACACGCCGAAGACCCCTCACCATGTTGTCGCGAGCCGCTGCCGGCGGCGAAGACCGCCTAGCTCGCCGGCGCCCCGGCTCACCGCTCGGCCAGATCCCGCCAGCCGGAAAAACCGGAGCGCGCACACGCCGAAGACCCCTCACCATGTTGTCGCGAGCCGCTGCCGGCGGCGAAGACCGCCTAGCTCGCCGGCGCCCCGGCTCACCGCTCGGCCAGATCCCGCCAGCCGGAAAAACCGGAGCGCGCACACGCCGAAGACCCCTCACCATGTTGTCGCGAGCCGCTGCCGGCGGCGAAGACCGCCTAGCTCGCCGGCGCCCCGGCTCACCGCTCGGCCAGATCCCGCCAGCCGGAAAAACCGGAGCGCGCACACGCCGAAGACCCACTCACCATGTTGTCGCGAGCCGCTGCTGGTGGCGAAGACCGCCTAGCTCGCCGGCGCCCCGGCTCACCGCTCGGCCAGATCCCGCCA
>CAWIEY010000017.1:0-186828 GCA_963835195.1 uncultured Alphaproteobacteria bacterium | reverse complement strand
ATGATTATGGACTGCATGGCCGGGGGTGGGGTGCCCGCACGTTCGCTGATGGCGTCGATACCGCAGGCCTTATGGCAGCGATCACCGGCCAATGCCCCAACGTGGAGACAAAACAAGGATTCTATCCGATCCTCTATCTTTACCGGCGGGAAACGAAGGATTCCGGCGGCGCAGGCGAATATCGCGGCGGCATGGGCGCGACCTCCTGTTGGATACCGCACGACACGGACGGACGCCCGGTGGAGCTCGTTCTCGCCACTTTCGGCCAGGCGTTCCCAACGGCCTTCGGCGTCGATGGTGGATACCCAGCAAATACCGCAATGTACAAGATGCTGCGGGGAGCCGATGTTGATCAGTGGTTTGCTCGCGGTGAAATTCCCACTGATATGTCGCTCTTGAAAGGCGAACTGAATATCTTCCGCCGAAAGTCGAAACACAGCAAATGCCGCAAGACGTCTTCGAGCATACGTGGAGCGGCGGCGGCGGCTATGGCGACCCACTCGACCGAGTACCTGAGAAAGTACTTGTCGACGTCCTGAATGATGCCGTGTCGATCAAATCAGCCGAGGCAATTTACGGAGTGACACTCAAGGACGGCGCTATCGACTTACCGGCGACGGAGCAGAAACGATCGCAAATCCGTGCGGACCGGCTTGAGAATTCCTGGCGCAGGGAAGCTGAAAACCGCCAAGAGCGCGATTGAAGGGAAACGCATCAGCAGGCATCTCGTTTCTTACCTCTGACAACAGCGTAGCTTGTTCGAACTGCGGTCATCGGATCGGTTCAGTGCGGGAGAATTATAAACTACAGCTGATAAGAAAGGACAGCGACATCCGCGACGCTAATCCTCTGATCGTGGATTTTAAAATGTTCATCGATCCAGAGGTCCAATTTCGTCGGTATTTCTGCCCATCATGTGCCACGCAAGTCAGAGACTGACGTCACACTGGCGACAAGCGCGCCGGTCTGGGACAAGCAGCTAAAGGTGAGCTAACGCGGCAGGCCGCTTCTAAGCCAGCATCAGGAAGCGTGCCCGATCGCTTCGCACCGCGAACAAGCGCGTCACTGCCACTGGAGAAAGCTATGAAGAAGAAACTCGTATCCACGCCAAAGGTGGCGAAACCGTCCGCACCGTTTTCGGCCACGAAGGCGGGGACTATGCTGTTCATGTCCGGAATAGTCGCGCTCGACGGGGATGGACGCTTGGTTGGTGACGGGGATATTAAAATACAGAATTGTCAGGTTTTGGAGAAGATAAAAGAACTTGTGCTAACGGCTGGCGGTACTCTCTCCGACGTGACAAAGACAACCGTTTATCTCACTGATTTTGCGAATTATGCTGCGATGAGTGAAGTGTACCGAGAATATTTCGCGGAGGCGCCACCTGCACGCGCTACCGTCAGAGTCGATTTGGTTGACCCTCATTTTTTGGTGGAGATAGATGCCATCGCAGTCATATCCTAGCCTTAGCCTACGGCTATTGAGAAGCAGCAAAGCGCGGTTCCGATTGGATTTATCGTTTGGGACCAATCTTCACGCCAACTGGCTTCCTTGAAGAGTCGGACGGCTCCTCAGCGCGCGCTGAAAGAAACCGCAGCTGAAGTCGACTAACACGCTAAGGGCGCCGTTGATCGTCGCGCGCGAACGCTTTCACGGTCCGCAAAAGCTCGGCAATTTCGCGCCTTCGGGCGATGGCTTCCGCGGTGTAGCGCCCGTGCTTAAAGGCGTTTCTATTCCCCTTCGGAGGAGACGGGTGGGACCCCGAGGATTTGCTGCATCCCGCCCAGGCCTTTGAGCATCCATCTCACGTCGTCAACGATCCTGATCTGACGCTTAACGAAAAACGCGCGATCCTTGCGTCGTGGGCGTCGGATGCCTGTGCGCTCGAAACTGCGCCTCACATGCGCTGCGCTCCAGGCGGGAAGAAGCCTGCCTTATTCGACGAAGTAATGGATGCTCTTCGCACCTTGGACAAAGAGGCCCGGGAGGGAGGCAGCGCCCATTATCGCCGCGTGTTGCGGAATTTATTTCATGCAAACGGGCGGCGTGCGACCGATTGAATTTTCCGCAGAGGTGTGATCACATTCGCCCAGCTGCTCATCGGCAGCTCGTGCGGCCGCAAGCGATGCAGCTATCCGGCAGCGCTCGGGCTGCGGCACGCGCGAGTTCGTCGAATTGTACGGCGATGATTGCTAAAAGCTTGGGAGGTTTTCGCATGCTCCGATCTGTTGTTTCTGCTGCAGCCGTAGTTCTTGTGGCCGCCTCCCTCTGCGCTTCAGCTTACGACGCTGCCGCCGCGCAAACCCAAACGCAGGGGCAAACGCTCAACGCGCCGCCTCCGGCCGGAAAGCCCCCCGCACCCCCCAAGCCTACGAGTTCCAAGGCCAAACGCGCCGAATGCACCTCCCAAGGCAGGGAACAGGGGCTTAAGGGACGCGCGCTCACGAAGTTCGTGAAGGAGTGCGTCGATAAAGCCGCGTGATCCTCTGCGCACTGGATTTTCGCAAATCGCGGATCCACAATAGTCATTGCGACCCCGTAGCGAAGCGCAGGGCGAATTGCGAGGGGCATCCTCTAGCAGCCTGTCGGACTGAAGTTTATAGCATGATCGCCAACGACGGTTTTGCCGACTCGAACTGTCATCGGACGCTCGGTCGCATCCAGCGAGCTTTGTTGCGGTCCGTATCGCGCTTGCGTCCGGCCATTTTGGGCTGCATCTGAGCGCACTCGGGCTTCGTCAGGCGGGGTTGAGGACGGACATTCGCTTCATATTCCAAGCCATGGTCACAAGGCTCCACTCGCCACGCACTTTTTCGAGACCGCGCAACGAAAATTGACGGAATCCGAGCACGGCTTTGATGATGCCGAACACCGGTTCCGGGGTCTGCTTGCGCAGGGCATAGAGCGTCCTGCCCTGTGGCGTCTTCAACCGATGCGCCATCGCCGCGACCGGCGTTGGATTTTCTGGCGCGGGAGGCGCCGTCTCCAATCGTTCTTGCAACGGTGGATGATGCGGTTGACGGCCCATGGCAATCAGCGGTTCGATCCCCGCCTTCTCGCAAGTCTCGACATTCGCCGTGCTGAAATAACCCGCGTCCGCCAACAGCGTTTCGGCTTCGCCCAATTCTTCGGACAAGGCGCCGATCTTGCCGAGCATGGGCTCAAGCTGCTGCTTGTCGTTTGGCGCCTGAACGACATCGATAGCAACCACCAGCATGCTTCCCACCGCCACGGCGGCCTGCGCGTTATAACACTGCTCAAAGCCGCCGCCGGCCACCGGCATGATGCGCGACTCTTCGTCGGTGAGATTGATCTGATCGCTCGGCTGCGGTCCTTCGGTCGGCGGCGGCGGCGGCTTGCCGCCTGGCTTCTTGCCCGTGACCACAACCTTGGCCTCGCGCGCCGCGAGTTGGCGTCATGCTCCGCCAGTTCGCGCGCGTAACGCTCCTTAGCACGGGCTTCGATCTTCGCGCGCGCTTCGGCAAGCTTGCGCAAGCGCTCCTCGCGGAGCGCCAGCTCTTCAGGTATCGACATGCTGTCGGGAATATCCGCTGTATCCGCAGCCTCGGCTTTGGCCATCAGATCGGCGACTTCGGCCTTCAATTGTGCCTCGATCTTGCCCGCATGTTCATAAGACAGTGCGCTATGCCGGCTGGCATTAGCGTGGATTTTTGTGCCGTCCAGCCCGATCGTTCCGATCTTCAGCAGGCCCATCTCGCGCGCCCACTGCAACACCTCAACGAACAGCGCCTCAATCTCTTTCAGAAACCGCCGCCGGAACGCCGCGATCGTGTCGTGGTCAGGATGATCGTTGGCCGCTATGAAGCGGAACGCTACCGAGTCATAGCTCGCCCGTTCTAGCTTGCGGCTCGAATACACCCCCGTCGCGTAGCCATAAACCAAAAGGCCGAGCAGCATGCGGGGATGATAGGATGCAGAGCCGGAGCCGCGATAACTGCCGCTCATCGCCCGAAGGTCGAGCCCGTCAATCACCTCCACAATGAAGCGCGCCAGATGCTTCTCAGGAAGCCACTCATCCACACACGGCGGCAACAAGAATCCAGTCTGCCTATCAATCGAGCGGAAGTTGCTCATCAGAAGCCGGCCCCTGCCATGCGAGAATCAACTCGGCGATTCTAACCCATATCGTTATCGTGCCAGCGTTAAGTCCGACAGGCTGCTAGACCTGATGTTCGCTGAGTGATCGGCGGCCCGTCCTCGGCATGCAGAATGTCGAGGATTGTGCTGGTTCTGCCGGCACAGAGCCTCAAGCATGGTGGGCGGGCCTGATGAACGATATCACATACGTTGGATTGGATGTGCACAGGGCGACAGTTTGCGTAGCCATTGCCGAGAGCGGCCGCGGTGGAGAGGTACGAGAAGTTGGGGTATTCGAGAACCGCCCCGACATCCTGCGCAAAATGGTAGTTCGGCTTGGCACTACCGCGAGATCAGCGAGGCGCTTGGGGTTGGCAAAAGCTCGGCCGGCGAGAGTGTGCGCCGCGCCGAGGTGACCGGTCTCACTTGGCCGTTGCCGGAACTGTTCGATGATGGCGAGCTTGAGCGCCGGCTGTTCACGGCCCCCGGCGAGGTCCAACCCGAGCGCCCAGCTCCCGATTGGGTGAAGCTGCATGAGGAGCTCAAGCAGCGCGGCGTGACGCTGGTTCTGCTGTGGCAGGAGTATCGCGCGGAATATCCGGGCGGCTACGGCTAACAACCGCTCCGCCCTCTACCATCGCGTGCCACGACTGTTCGATGCCTTGCTGCTCGCCCGTGGTGATGGACGCTACGGCCAACTCCTCAAAATGCTGGCGCGCGTCGAGCTCCTGATCTTGGACGACTGGGGCCTGGCACCGCTCACGCTCGACCAGGGGCGCGACCTTCTGGAAGTCCTCGACGATCGGCATGGACGCTCCTCGACCATCGTGACGAGCCAACTTCGCCTCGATCACTGGCACGAATTGATCGGCAACCCGACCGTCGCCGACGCTATCCTCGATCGCCTGATTCATAACGCCCATCGCCTGATCCTGAAGGGAGACAGCATGCGAAAATTGGCCGCCAAACAATCGGGGCTTGACGCAAACCCGGCGGCGTGACCCCATGAAAACGTCGACGGGCACAGCTGTCCGCCATCGTCGGAACGCTGTCCGCGATCGATCGGAATCCTGTCCGGCTTCAATCGGAACAGGTGTCCGCAATCGTCGCATTTCGGCGTATGTCGAGGGTCTGACGAGCGCGATTGGACACGCGGACCGGGCCAAACCGCTCGGGATTTGCTCAGGCCGCAATGGCGGACCCTCTGGGCCGATAAGTTTCGGGAATTGTAATTTCCGACGTCTACCTTGTGCTGAGGTTGGCCCGACGCAGCAAGGACATCGTGACAGCGTTGCTACGAGAGCGACGATCAATCTCCGTCGGATAGTCGCGATGGAATTCGGAACGTGGCGGTCGAAAGAAGTGACGCAGTAAGACTAGGTCTCCTGATCAGCGCATTTAATGCCTCGGTACGCTTGGCGCAGAGTCTCGGCTTCGCCGCGGCGATCGAGTTTCATCAGTGCGTCGGCGCAAGTCGCGGCCGAATCGAGAGTCCATCGATGCTCCCGGCCCAAGATTTCTTCATGGACAGAAAGCGCGCCTTCGGCGATCCGCAGCGCCTCCTCCGGCTTTCCGGCGGCGAGAAGCAGCGTCGCGAGGTTCCGCTTGATGCGCGCATTCATAGGATGCCGCTCGCCCAATTTCGATTCGGCAATGGCGATAGCATCGCGGTAGAGCGGCTCTGCCTCGCCAAATCGCTCCGCATCCCGCAACAGGTTGGCAAGGTTATTGAGTCTCACCGCAAGGTCCGGATGTTCGCGCCCCAGCGCCTGCGCGCCAACCTCGATGGCTTCACGAAAAAGCTTTTCGGCTTCCGCCACTTTCCCCTGCACTTGCAGGAGACTTGCCAGGTTGTTGAGCCGCGCCAGCACCAGCGGGTGCTCGCGGCCGTGGCTGAGTTCGCCGGCAGCGACCGCCTCGCGCAGCAAGAACTCGGCTTCGTCGATGCGCCCAAGCGACTTTAAGATAAGGGCCAGATTGTTCATGCGGACCGCAACGTCGGGATGTGAGCGGCCGAGCTTGCGCTCGCCGGAGGCGATCGCTTCGCGCAGCAATTGCTCGGCCTCTTCCATTTTTTGCATGCTATGCAAGACCCACGCCAGGTTGGTCATGGTGCGGGCACAGCCCGGATCGTCGCGCCCCAGCCGTTCCTCCTGCAGAAGAAGCGCTTTGCGCAGCAGCGGCTCGGCGTCGCGGCTGCGCGCCGTGGCGTCGAGCAGATTGCCGAGATCATTCATGGCGTGGGCAAGTTCGAGGCTGGAGGAGCCGTGCGCGGTCTCGGCACGCCACACGGCGTCACGCAAAAGCTCTTCGGCCGAAGCAAACAGCGCCCGCCCGTGCAGGTATTTGCCCATCCGGTGGCAGAGAACCGCAAGCTCCGTCGCGATTGCCCCGAGCGACTGCGCGTGCTCGCGCAGGGCGAGACCATGCGCGAGCAGTTCGGCGCAACGCGGCCAGGTTTTTGGTTCGTCGTAGCCGTCGTCCGGAAAGGATGAAGCCGCGATCTTTGCGGCTGTGCCGAGAACTGCCGCGGTCTTGCCCTGCGCCGCAAGACGCATGCGCGCCGCCGCCTGCACCAGGCGGTGCAGCGAGATACCGGGCTCGTCGTCCGACAGGGGATCCGCGCGCATCAGCGACACGCCGATTAGCGCGGCAAGCGCTTCCGCGCGGTCCTCCTCCGCGAGGAGCGGCGGTGGCAGGAGATACAGCGGAATGCGTTCCGGCGCAAAGAACGCCAGATGCGCCAGCAAAAATTCGGCGGCCGGACATTCGCGAACGGCGCTATCCATGGCCATACTGAAAGTGGCGGCGACGCTGGCGGGATAAGGCGCATCCTTCGGCGTCTTGCCCAAGAGCTTGTCGAGGTTGCGGCAATAGGAATTAAACGACGACATGGTCAGGCGCACGTACGCCCCGGCATGGTCAAGGGCGAGGGGCAGGCAGCCCAACGCTTTGACGAGCTGCCGGGCGCCCGCTTCGTCATGGCGCCCCGCGCGCGCCTGCAAAAAGGCCGTCGCCTCGTCCTCGCTCATCGTATCGACGACGAACTCGCGGGCGCGGCCGCCCCAATCTGACCAGCGCGACGTGATCAGCACATGGGCGCCGCGCGCGGGCATAAATTCATCGGCGAGCTGCGGGGTCTCCACGTTGTCGAAGACGAGCAGAAACGGCCGTTCCCAGGCCTCGACGCGGCTTAATGCTGCGCGCGCGAGTTTCTCCAAATCAGCTTCATCCTTGAACTTCGGGTCGCAGCGCAAGGCGAGCGCCGCCAAGGCGCTGACCAGAGCTTGGCGGGTTTGGCCGTGCGCCCACCACACGCCGGCATAATCCGGCGCAAACTTATCGACACAGGCGCGCACGAGCGACGTTTTGCCGATGCCCCCAAGCCCACAAACGGCAACCGCCATGGTTTGCGAATCGGGAGGGCTCGCCAGCAGCTTCTCTATCGCCGCAATGCTCGATTGCCGTCCGGTAAAGTTGGCATTGCGCTTCGGCATATCGCCGCCGAAGACGATCGGCTCGCGCCGCTGCCGCAGCGACTCCCCGCGAGCGACCGCAAGAATGATTCGGCGCCGTTCCTCGCGATCGGCGACGCCGGCGATATCTCCGAACACGGTGTTGGCGAGAATGCCGCGCGGCACGCTCTCGTCGCAACGCAGGATGCAGATGCGGCGCTCGCCGGTACTGGCTGCGACGAGGGCGAGGAAGCTCGTGAACTCCTTGCGCGTCCAGATGTTCTGATCGTAATCGGCTGTGTGCAGGATGAACAGATTGCGCGCCGCGATGAGCGCCTCATGAATGTCGGCAATAAAATCGCCGCCGTGCTTGAAGTCATAGTCCTGTACGACGATGCGGTATCCTTCCGCCTCGAGCACGCCGGCAACTTCGGCGGCTATCGCGCCGACCCCACCGCGCCGGCTGATCAGAAAATCAAAAGCATATTCCGCCATGGCCAGGAACGCGCGCCCGCTCAATCCCTCTTTTGGACGATCGAGAATAACCGAAACAAGGTGGGGCGCAAAAGCCATGTCAGTTTGAAACAGGGCCGAGTTCGGCGCGTCAGACGGTAAGCTTGAGGCCTACGCGATCCGGCCGGTTTAGGCCTTCGGACGCTCGCCTGGCGGTCGCCAGCGAAACACATGGCCACGCTTTTTCAGATTGCTTTCAGTTGTTAAGCGGCTAACGTCACCGGCGTCGGCGCGCGGCTCTTCACGAAGCGCCGTCTCCAGGTTGTCGAGCACGAAGCGCTGCTTGGTCCGGTAAACGGTCGAGCCCCCAACGCCCACGCTCCGCGCGATATCGTCGTCGCTGGCCCCCGCGTCGGCGGCCAGCAAAATCTGCGCCCGCTTGAGTTTGCGCGCCGCATGCTTGCCGCCGCTAAGAAGCGCGGTGAGTTCGGTGCGCTCGGTTTGGCTGAGTTCGACCCGATAGCGCACATTCATCCATGCCTCCTCCTCGTTCGAGGCACGGACGAACAGCTGAATCGGATGGCCGGCGTGAATCGCCCTGCAAAAACCTTCACGCCCAAGCAGGGTCAGTATTTGGCGTTTATCCAACTCTACACGCGCCTGCACGGCCGGCCTCCGGCCGAAACCGACATGCAGCAATATTTTCGCGTCAGCCCGCCTTCGGTTCACCAGATGGTGTTGACGCTCGAACGAGCAGGCTTCATCAGAAGGCAGCCAAGGGTTCCCCGCAGTCATCGAAGTGCTCGTTGATCCAAAGCACCTGCCAGAGCTACTTTGACCCCCAATTCAACCTGTCATAATCACTGTGCGGAGCTACTAGCCGAATAGGGGGGCGCCCGTTTTTTCGGCCAAACAAGGAAACCAAAGCCCCGCGTTGCGGGCGCGGGACGTACCCGACGCCTCAGTTCACGCGACGACACTAATGACATGGCGCGATTGGTGAGACGCCGCCACGAAAGCGAGTCGAGTGTGCCCTACCGCAGCAGAGTTTCCGCCCCCGAAATGCCGAAGAACGCAAAACTATATTCGAAGGCGAATAAGGCTTACTGGGGCCGCTAATGCTTCGATTTGCCCTGGTTCAGTTTCGCGCGGTCCCGTGGTTCGTCAGCTTCGCCTAAACACTACTCCGGTCCTCCCTGTCGAAATCCGCCGGCCGCCGGCGTCGTGGTTCACGAAGACACCTGGCATGACGTCACGTTCCGCGAACATGAAGACCGCGGCTACTGGCAAGGCGACCACTGGACGGAATGTTGATCGCGCGCCGGGCGTAGGACAAAACTCTTTGGGTGAGGCCGCCGCATATTTGGAGCAGGCAGGTTATCGCTCGAGCCTCGCCTTTCAGATGAAGTGGGGTAGCGCCGTACGCGATGAGCTATCTCGGGGCCCATCCAATTAGGTGTAAAAAAATCACGATCAGGCAGGCGATCACGACGGATAGGGCGGCTTGAACCAAAATAGACCTACTTCCAGCAGCGGACATACCACCTCGTCCCATTTTAAAGCCCGATCGCAATTCGCCAGTAAGACTGAGATCAAAGCAATTTTGGTTAACGAATAATGCCTTGGCTAGTTTGAGCGATTCCCGACCTTCGTTTCATCGAGCGCCGCGAAAGGTAGAAGTCGTCGAGCGTGTCGGGCCATTTGAGCGCGGCTCGGATTTGTTCAGGCGCGAATGCGGCTGGCAAACACGAGTTGCCGAGCGACACAGCGGCGGGCGGCCAGCAGACAGCCTGTCACGGCAAAGCGTCGATGTACTCGACGGCAACCGCTGCGAGATAAAGCCGCTGCCGATATATGAAGGCGCGGACAGGTGGACGCGCTAACGGCGGACCTCAACGAAAAACGACAAGACACCACATGCTCCCACCGTGAGGATTAGTGTGCCGTAACACCAAACATCCCAGGTGCGGATCATCGGTTTCGCGAGTGGTTGCACAATAATGGTGCAATAACCACCAACGTTCCGTTAAGGTCGGCGAAGGCCGGGAGCAAAATGGGAAACCCCAGTTGCCTAAGCCGGGCACGGTTCCAACAGCGCCAACACCCGCCGCCACCATGGCGGCGTCCGTCTCGCATCCTTTACTCTGCCGTGGACCTTCGGACCTTCTTTAAATCTGCCTATGTCCCGGAAAAGCAAGCCCCGCCATGTCACTAGCGGGGCTCTAGACGGCCCCATTGAGGGTGAGGGGCTGTGGGGGCAAGGGACCGTCCGCCCGCACAACCCCGCGAGACGTCGTTTCGTTCCATTCGTGATTAGCGTTTTGCCAATAGACGGTTTTGCCCGATTACCGGCTCGTTGGCATCATTTAACCCGTCTTATTCGGCCGATGGCTTTCGGGTCGGGCGGGCGCGAGGGCCGATACCTGCGTGCATCAGCCGCGGCAGCCACTTCTCGCGTAGGCGCCGAGCGCTGCGGAGGACCGTGTAACGAGTTCATCAAAGGCGCGCTTTTGCGCGGCTGGTATTCAAATTCCATGTAGTGCCACGCGGTGCCACCACACGCGAGCATGGCTTTGCGTAAAAGATGCGGTTCCCGAAGAAGCCCGACACGACGATCCAGGTTCGGCCCTGGCGTTCATAGGTGATCTTGCCGCCGCCGTGCACCGTCCGCAGGCCTTTCAACTGAGCGGCGATCGGCAGGGTGGCGAGCTTCGCATAAAACACGATCTTGGAATCGCCGTCCGGCGATATGAACATTCGCCCATTCGAACCTTGGGAGGGCGGCACCTCTTTCCAATCCGACGGAATGATGCTGCGAAAATCGTCACGGGCTGCGGCCGCAACAGTGTGCGCGGATGCGGCCATCACCATCGCGACACAGCAAAGGATGAGCCTCGGCATAGCATCATAATGCCCCAAGTGGCGCTTTCGATCCGTGTTTATTCAGTCCCTGCCAGACGAACAACAATTCTGATCCGGTCTGCTGCAAGCAGCCTCGCCCCGGCTTCTAGCAAATGAACCGCAGTGGTATGGCGAAACACGTGCGGCGAGATTCGTCGGGGCGTATCTGCATTGCCGACGTTGCCGACGCGGAGAGCTGCCGTGTGACGGCGCACCAGCTTATAGACCCCGAACCTGGTGAGTGGTGTGCCGCGACGTGACGCGAATACAGGATGGCTGGCGGTGGCGCCAGGTAATGCGGCCAGCAAATCGCGGAGCAGCCGCGCGGTCTGTAGCCAGAGTGGACAAGTTCGCCACTTGCCACCCTTGCCCCGAAGATGAACTCGTGGCTGCGGTTCTAGTACGAGATTGGCGACCGTGAGATCGGAGATCTCCTGCACACGCGCTCCGGTGTTGTAAAGGCACAACAGAAGTGTTCGGTCGCGCAGTGCCGAGTGTCCCTTGATCGGCATTCCCGAGAAGAGTGCTTCGATCTCGTCTCGTTCGAGAAACTGCGTGCCGGGTGGCGGCACCCGCTTCATCGGGATCGCGGCAACGCGCTCGGCCTCGGCGAGCATCTCAGGCGCTTGATACGCCAAGTAGGCGAAGAACGTATGAAGCGCGGCGAGGCGCTGGTTACGAGTACGAATGTGGTTACCGCGCTTGACCTCAAGGTGGGCGAGAAACTCGCGCACCTTGTCGGCTGTGAGATCCTCGATCGCGAGTCGGGTAATCTGACGATGATGCTGGTCAGCGACGAATGCGAGGAAGAGCCGCAGCGCGTCGCGGATGCCGGGCTCAATCCCTTCTCGGCTTTTAAATGCCGCTCGAAGAATGCGAAGACAAGGGAGCCGACGGCGGTCATGGCGCGCCTCCCGTCGAGAGCGGCGCGGCGAAGCGCGTAAAGCGCTCGCCGGCTGCCTGCAGCAAGTCAGCCGTAATGGTCAGATAAACCGCAGTGGACGTCGGATCGACGTGACCAAGAAACGTGGACAAGTGCAGTAAGCGAGATGACGGATCCATGCCTTCGCGGTACCAGCGCAGCAAGGTGCCGACTGCGAAGCTGTGTCGCAGGTCGTGCACGCGGGGTGACGAGACACCCGCCGGCAGAACCAGCGCGAGGCGCGGTATGAGTGCATGGAACGTCTGGCTGATGGTGCCAGGATGGATCGCCCGCCCACTAGTAAAAGAGAATACCGGTGCTTCAGGCTGCAACGTTCCAGATTGGCTTTCCTTGAGTTCAAGGTAAGCCCGGAGACGTTCGGTCATGCGCGGACCAAAGGGAACGAGACGGGTTTTTGCGAACTTTGTCCCACGGATGATGAGGAGCCGGCGGCCGAGATCGACATCTGCTCGGGTGAGCCGCGCAACCTCGCCGACGCGCAGTCCAAGCCCGTAAAGCAGGGCAAAGATCATGGCATACGTTGCTCCGCGTTGTCGGGCCTTGTTGTTCTCCGCGAGTGAGGTGGCCACCTCGATGAGTTGACAGGCGTGCGGAAGGTCAAACAGATAAGGGATCCTTCGCGCTGTCTCACGACGTGGCCGCTGTCGTACCGGCGGATGATCAAGCATCTCCTGATCGACCATCCAGTCGAACAGCCGCCGCACCACCCCGAGCAGATGGTTGTAGCTGCGCGGACGCGAGCGCGGACGCCATTCCAGGAAGCCATCGATGACCGCCGGCGTGACGCTTGCGAGGTCCTTGACGTCTTGCAGGATGAGATAGCGATCAAACAGGGAAAGGGCCCGTTCCTCAGTATCGAAGCGACGGTTCAGGGCGCGCTTGTGCGCCACAAATCGGCGGATCGGCTCGGCCAGCGGGCTACGGAACTCAATATGCTTGCACCTCATGGCAGCGCCTCCCCGTCACCCAGGGCGACATCGCGCAGGGTCTCGACCGCGACCTTTGCGTAGATCTCGGTTGAGGAGGCGGATCGATGGCCGACATAGTCGCCAATTGTTTTGAGTGGGAAGCCCGCGTCGACTAACCGCTGTACACACGTGTGCCGCAGCGTGTGCGACCCGGCACGGCGCACCACGATCCCCGCCTTGTGCAGGTAATGGCTGGCGCGGCTCGAAACGGCTTCGAAAGTCAGCGGCCGGTGTGGCGCGAGGTGGCGGAAAAAGAGATGCCGATCAGCAATTTTGGGGCGCCCATGCTGGAGATAGGCTACGACCGCCTCGCCGACTATTGGTGACAGTGGG
This sequence comes from uncultured Alphaproteobacteria bacterium, assembly GCA_963835195.1. GTDB lineage: Bacteria > Pseudomonadota > Alphaproteobacteria > Rhizobiales > Xanthobacteraceae > BOG-931. Next base: position 173,677 of record CAWIEY010000017.1, on the reverse strand, counting down.
TAGACCGCGACATGACTGGCCTTGCGCTCGCGGATATGTAGCCGCTCACGCTTCCAATCGAGATCATCGAGCGTCAAATTGGCGACCTCGCGCGCCCGTAAGCCGTAGGTGATGAGCAGCAAGAGGATGGCATAGTCGCGCCGGCCAACCGGTGTGCGGCGGTCGACGACCTCCAACATGCGCCGCACCTCATCCCAGCCGATCGATCGTGGCAGGTCGGCAAGCCGATAGACCTGGGGCGGTTCGATGCCGCGACTAAGATCGCGCCCGACGATTCCCTCACGACGCAGATAACGGAGAAAAACGCGCAGTGCGCTACACAGACCGATCATCGCGGTTCGTCCAAAGACGCCCGCACACTCGGTGACGAAGGCACTAATAATAGGTGGAGAAAGCGCACGGAGCTCGCTGCAACTAATCCGTTCGAGATAGCCCTCAAACCGACGGAGGAAATGTCGGTAGTGTTGGATCGACGCCTCGCGCAGCCCACGCTCGTCCCGCAAATAGATAAAGAAGCCGGGCGCGCGGTCGACGAAGGGATCGGGCATATGCAAACGATGATTTGCAGCGGCTTGATCGGGCAGTGCAGTGCGGAGCATCTGCTCCACCACCCCGCGCGCAAAGTTTGCGACCTTACGGCGGGCCTGCGGCATTCCGGAGAATCCCGTCAATCACCGGTATAAATGGATCAAGCTTCGGCTTTGCCGGCGCCTTCTTGCGGACATAGCCCGGCGGCACTGAAAACTTCATCATCTTGCTCACGGTCCGCGGGTCAAGCCCGAACCGCCGTGCCGCCGCACGCTCGCTCAGGCCCTCAATCCGCACCGCATAGCGAACCCGTCCATATAGCTCCACGTTCTTCATCCCTCGCCCTTCGCCGCTTCAAGGCAAAGGGCCATCCGCTGCCGGATTTTTACTCCGGCGCAACCGAAATACTCGGCCGCTTCAGTGAGGGATTATTGCTCCGGCGCTTACACTGCAGCCGAAGAAATAGTAGAAACCGTCGCAGGCACTAGATCGCAGCGTGCCCGAGACGCGCTCGAGGCGATCCGGCAGCGGCCGGACGACCAGCGGGAGATCGTGCTGACATACCCGGAGCTCTGCGAGCAGTGGGTGTGGATTGCGCCCCTGAAACGCTTCATCTCGCGCGCTAATCCAGAACTGGCGTTGGATAAGGAGGCCTTTAACGATCGGTTCCGCTATCTCAAGGGCGAATGCAGCAATCTGACAAACAGACTATTTGGCGCGACAGACAACACGATCCGAAACTCAATGGCAAAATCTATCGACCTGGAGCCGCGGAGTTTACCCGAGACGGCTATTGGAATGGCTGGCGACCCTCGCCGATCGAACCGGCGCCGGGAGACACCAGTCTTTTCAATCGGCACATGGAATATCTGTTCCCCGAAGATAAGGACAGGAACCATGTGCTTAATTGGATCGCCGGCGTGCTGCAGCACCCTGAAACGAAGCCGCGCCATCAACTGTTCATTCAGGGGCTAATTCAGGGCAGCGGCAAATCATTCTTGCCGCGACTGATGCAACAGCTCTTCGGGACCTCTGCGTGTCAGGCACTGACGCAAGACATCCTCAATTCCGGCTTCACAGGCTAGGCTTGGGAAACGAAATTCGTCTGGATCGAGGAGGTGCGTAACCTGTCAAAACGCGCGACCACTAATAAGTTGCATCCCTGGGCTTCGGAAAAAACGATCACTATCAACCAGAAAAATCTGCCGACGTTCCGCATGGATCAGGTGATTGCGTTCCTGCTGATGTCAAACAAGGACGACCCGCTGGCGCTCGACGTCGGCGATCGTCGGTATCTGATGGTGCGCACCGAAGCGGGCGCCCATCCGGATGGCCGCCGCTACTACGATCGATTGCACGGCGTGAACGGCGTCGGCGGCGTCCTCGGCGATGCGGAGGCACTGGGAGCGATCTATTGGGAGCTGCTGCGTCGAGACCTCGGCGGCTACAGCATCGAGGGGCCGGCGCCGTTCACGAAGGCCAAGCGGGAGACGATCGATGCCAGCGCCAATGAATGGACGCGCTGGATGATCGAGCACAGCGGCAGCTACCCGATGAATAGCCGCGTCGTCGCGCTCAAGGACAGAATCCAGGCGATGCCGAGCCGTCTCCATCGAAGCGGCTGTGACAAGGCGATCGGTGAAGCGCTGCGCGAGCGCTTCGGTGGGATCTCGTGGCCCCACCAAATTCAACCTGATGGCCGCAGGGGCGATAAAATCAGGGTGTGGCTGCTTGGTGAGACCGCGAAGGCTGCCACGGGATTGGCCTCAGGCGACGTGCTGCGAATGTATCGCGAGGATCGGCAACAGCGCGGCGCCGTGCCCGGCGACTTTGACTTTGACGAAGTCCCTTAGGGCGCTGAGGGACACGAAGGTGCACTCGCAGTGGCACAAGTCGCGGTCAAAGGTGTCCCTCGCCAAGAAACGTCGGCCTCTCCCATCCTTCAATATCGATATGCTCTTTGACACTGAGAGCCGATCCGGAAACTTCTTGAATCGCATGAATCGGATGTGATTCCTTGTCAGGCGCTTGATTCTGCTGGGGAGCGCCCGATGTGGAAACCTGAACACCGCCGCGCCGCGGATCGCAGCGGCCTTCGTTACCCGAGCGATCTGACCGATGCCGAATGGGCTATTGTCGAGCCGATGATCCCGCCGGCCAAACATGGCGGGCGGCGACGCTCGGTGAATGTGCGCGAGGTGCTGAACGGGATCTTCTACGTGCTGTGGACCGGTTGCCAATGGAAGGCCTTGCCCAAGGACCTGCCGCCGAAGAGCACGGTGCATGATTATCTCGAGCTCTGGAACTGGGACGGCACGTTGGAGCGCATCCATCACGAACTGTACGTCGCGGTTCGCGAGCAGGAAGGACGTGAGGCAAGCCCGACGGTAGCGATTATCAACTCGCAGACTGCGCAAGGGCCTCTCAAAAAGGGGGTCTTGGCTCGATCCTTCGGGCTACGACGCGGGCAAGAAGATCAAGGGTCGCAAGCGGCACATCCTGGTCGACACGCTGGGGCTGTTGTTGAACGTCGTCGTTCATCCCGCCGATGTTCAGGACCGTGACGGTGCTTTCCACTTGCTGCGCCGGGCACGACGACTGTTCCCGTTCATCGAACTCATTTTTGCTGATGGCGGATACGCCGGGCGCAAGATGGCGCTGACCGTGTGGCGCACCGGCGTTTGGAAACTGCAAATCGTCAAGCGATCTGACATTGCTGGCGGTTCGAGGTTCTGCCAAAACGGTGGATTGTCGAGAGGACGTTCGCATGGATCAGTCGCAACCGTCGCTTGGCTCGCGACTTCGAGCGCTACGCAACAACCGTCGCTGCGTTCGTCCGCCTCGCCATGATCCGCATCATGCTCAGGCGGCTTGCTGCAAACGCCTCGTCATGAATCCAAACTTCCCGGATGGGCTCTGAGGGACTGAGGGACAGTGCGAGAAACACTTCAAGATGTTTGCGTGGCGCGTCCCTCAGCACGTCCCTCCATGGCCTTCCAAGCGTGAGAGACAACCGCTCGATCTGATTTCACCTTTGCGGGCGCCGAGCTCGCGGAGGTGGCTGCCTCCCCCGAAACTAAAGCAAACGCCGATCCCCTTGTTTTTCTTCATTTAAAGGGGTCGCTTCGCCTCACTCGCTCAGCTTTACGCGCGGGCGAGGGCAATCGGGTGCGGCGCCGCCCACGCCGATAACGGCTTATTAACCACGATCGCCGAACCGCGACCATACGCCGTTCGTCGCTACATTGATGAAGCTGACAGATTTCGATCCGGGGTAACGGGCCGGGTAACAGCCGACCGAGCACGCACAACCCGCAATCGTACCGCACCCCCTGACTAGAGTTGGTGCCACGGTCCGGAATCCCTGCCTTCTGAAAGCCGACAATGCTCGTGAGCTACGGGGTCGAATCGCAAAGATCCAGCTTTTCGCGCGACGCCATGGGCTCTGCGCTGTGTTCGCTCTCCGAAAATTCCAAAAAAAGCAAAAATCCAAAAAAACAAAAAGTCAAAAGCGAAAACTCAAAAGCGAAAAATACAAAAGACGGGCGATCCGATTGGCGGCAGCTCATACGCTTCCGCCGGGAAATTTTGCTGACGCTTCCAATACACAATCCAAACAGGTAGCGAGCGATTGCACCGGCGCCCGGCGACCTTATTTGATATTTGACGAATGTAGACCGCTTCGCCTGGAATGGAGGACTTACCGTTGCCCGGCACACCGAAACTCTTTTGGACAGAGACTGATTTGGGCGAGCTGATTGGACAAAGCGAATCGAATTCGGCGCGAATTTAAATCCGGCCGGATGTTTGAGAACCAATCTGAAAACAAATGGATCGAGACGATTTCCGTTGAAGTGTCGGCACTAGCAAATACAGAAGGCGGCGAGCTGTTTCTTGGAATAGCCGAGGAAAAGAAGCTGAAATCGCGAGTTGCAACGGCAATCGACGGCGTCCCAATTTCTTTACCTCCTGAGCGGCTTCAACAGCTGATCGAGGGAAATTTAAGCCCGTACTTGCCAGGTATCCGAGTTCACCGCGTGGTGCTCTCAAGCCAATCAGACAGGGCAGTATTCGTCGTTCATATTCCATTGGGAACCACTGCGTATCAGGCAAATGATCGACGTTACTACGGTCGGTCTGAGTTCGAGGCCAAACCTTTGCCGGACCATGAAGTCCGTCTCCTGATGAGCCGCGGAAAGGTCGCGCGCGGCATCATCCTCGCCAGAGTTGCCTCCGTTCAACTTGGGATCGCAAGGGAAAACCGGGCTCTAGCGGAGGCGGAAGCGAACCGCGCTCGTGCCGAAAAGGAAGGACCCGTCGAACTCGAGCTTGAGAAAAGGACCTCTGACCGGTCCCCAAAATGGCATGATACTAAGTTGGTTCTAGACGCGCTCGCGGCTCAGATGCTTCCGGACGTGGTGAGTTTTGATTTCGTCTTTCGAAACGACGGCGAGCTTACTATCCGCGCCCCGGCAATGGAATTTCGAATCAAGCGCAATGAGCGCCTCTACGAAGAGGGAATGCTGCGCCCACTCAAGGCCGTACCACCGCGGCTCAAACTGGAGGACGCGATCGTTTACCCAGGGGACGAAGAAGCGATAAGTGAAGCTCGGCTTTCGCTGGAGTGCAAACGTGAGACCGTCCTCGCCGTTGGCGACTATACCGTTAGTTGGAAGGTATTTCTGGATAATTCGCCGCCGAGCTTCGGCGAAATTGATCTCGCGAGTTTGATGGAAGCAGCCCGTAGAGGGCCGGTGAACATTTCTAGGTGATTCGCGGCCGCTGGCGGCTCGGCGGTGTTGCTCATAAGAGCGACAGCCGTATATCAACCCTCAATAATTGAGAATAAGTCTTGCGACCGATTGCAAAGCGGCGAGCACGTATCGCAATTGGCGCGCCGTTTCGCCGTGAACAATAACTCCGCACTCAAATGAACGGTCCAGAGCCGATCCCATAAAATTGCTCGAACCTACGTAAAACGAAGACGCGTCGGCGAGGACGACCTTTGCATGGAAGGTTTCGCGGCCCGACGGTAGCAACGAAGGTAGCGCGTATTCATAAAGTGAGACTCCCAGCCGCCTGAAATCAGTCGCTCGCCTGCGGAAAGCATTGCCGCACTCCGGCTCGTCAAGCGGACGGCATATCAGAATTCGTCGTACGCCCGGGGAGCACATGGCGAATAGCTCTACCAAAAAGTCCGTCCCTTGCGGGTCGAGGAAGGGCGACAAAACAATAAGGCCTCATCGCGCAATCGAGTGGGTGATTTCTAATCATTTTGATTAGCAGCAGCTTTTGCTGTTGTTGTTGCTGTGCGCATGTGGGCAACGCGCTTGCGTTGTCCATCATGTGCACAGCGAGGCTATCCACGTCATGCGTGGATGTGATTGGTCGAGGAGGCGCCGGCTTGCTCACCGCCGTCGGGACGATGGATAGATGTGCCGACGCTATAGCTCCGGCAGCATGCAGGTGAGGATTTTGTGCCGTAGATAGTCCTCGTTGCGCAAGCCGTAGGCGCGCCGCTGGATAACCCGGATCTTGTTGTTGAGCCCTTCGACAAAGCCGAGCGAGACCTTGTTCTCCAGCCGGCAGTAGGCGGCGATGCCATCCCAATGACGATCAATCATCTCGGCAAACTTCTCATAGGGCTTGAGCCGCTGCCACTTGAGGCTTGTCCGCCAGTTCGCGAAGAAGCGCCGCGCCCAGCCCTCGCGTTCGTAGCTCCATAACTGGCCAAAGCTCTCCTTGAGGACATAGGCCGTGTTGAGCCGCTTGTTGGCCGAAAGCATCGTCTTCAATGCCTTCCTGCCGTCGAGCGTGAGGTTCTCCTTGCGCGACAGCAAGGTGTATTTCTGGCCCTTGATGTAGCGCCGGTCGCGGCCCGCAAGCCGCCCGTATTCGCTCTTGCGAACCGCATCCAAGGCCTCGCCCAGATGGCGCATGACATGGAACTTGTCGAACAAAATCGCGGCGTTCGGCGCATGCGCCGCCGTCGCCAGACGGAACGGCCGCCACATATCCATCACCGCAAGGCGAATGCGCCCGCTCTTCTTGGCGCCGAGCCAGACATAGAACTCGCTCATGCTCGCCTCCGAGCGGTCCTTGCCGCCAAACCAGATCGGCCGGCCGCGCATGAGATCGCTCACCACGATCCGATAAGTGTGGCCCTTGCGGATCGCAATCTCGTCAATGCCGATCACCTGCGGGCCAGGCCTGCCCGCTCGCGCAAGCTGGGCTTGCATGTACTGCTGGTCGAGGGTCTTGACCGTATGCCAGTCCAGCCGCAAATCCGCCGCAACGTCCTTGATCGTCGCAGCTCGACAGCGCCGGCCGACGTAATAGGCAAAGCGCTCGGTGTAGTGCGGATTGTCCGCCAGAAAGTCGAGCCGCTCGCGCTTCACCTTGCCGCAGTTGCGACAGTCGAGCCGGCGCACCTCCAATTCCAGGAAAATCCGCGTGTCGCCGCACGACAGATCGCGCACCCGGCAAACCTTGCGATCGTACCAGCCCACCTGCATGCGACCGCAACAGCCGCATGCCGTTTTTTTGACCGCCGATTGAGCCTGATCACCCGCGCTTTCGGATCACCGAAAATGCCGCGCACCGTCGGTTCCGGCCGAAAACCCGGGAAGCAATATGCATCCCAAAGCCGCCGCCTTCGCTTCGCTGTTCCCGCCATTCATCCGGCATGCCAAAACAGACCCGCTTCGTAATGCAAAAACTCTGCGCAATTCACAGGTTTTCCGGCCTTCCCCTACCTAAATTTACCCACTCAATTCCACGAAGACCCACAATAAGTTCCTCTGTCGCCGCGCGCGCTAAGTTAAAAAAAGCATCGCTTGTCTGGAATACGACTGGCGACAAGGCACGGCTATCGTCGATTGCACGTCTCAACGCGCTCTTTTGTCCAGGCTCTGTAAGAACAAGCTGCACAGAGTCCCGATCGCGGTGCACTCGAAGATACGATGCTACTCCAAGCAGATTCTGGGCCAGACTTTTGAGATCTTCGGGCGATGAAATCCACCGCGTCTCGAAATTTGCTCGAACCGCGATACCGGCGGCCGAGAGAGATCGACGAACAATCGCCACGTGTTCTGCCGAAACACCGCCAATCCGCGATGCGAGATCAAGATCCGTGCGACCTATCCCCTCTGGGAATTCGCCCAGGTACCCGATGATACGCGCGGCCTGCGTGGCAAGCGGAAATAGCTCGCCGACGAGCGCGTCACGCGAGCTTTCATTGCTGGGCTCTTGCATTTTCAAGCGCGAACTGAAGGTATCCTTTGACGCGCTCCTCTCCGATGACAAAATCCGGCCGCCCCCTGCCGATCAGCGTCGAACGACTAAGGTATTTGTTAGCGGTCAGGCAAATGACCTCAGGTATCATGATGCAATCGGGGCAGGCTCCGCCTTTGGTCATGCACAAATTGCCGAGATTGCAGCCCAGCGATGTAGGAAAATTTCGCAGATAGGCCAGAAAAGCTTCGTGATGGTTACGCCAGAGAGCGGATAAATCGCCGAGGTCGAGCGTCATTCCATTGCGATAGACCACGAACCCAAGGTCGCAGGGAAACAGGTATTCTCCGATCGATCCCAGATCGAGGCCGGAGAATTGCTGAATTCCCTGCATGATGTAGTGGGCGTAGGAGTGCAATAACGCATAGGTCATTTTGAAGATCGTCGGATTCGATTTACGGTCGTGCTCCTCAAGATATCCGCTCATGACCTCGGCCGACGCCAGCATCGCCGCCGCGAAATTGGCGGGGTATTCGCCGAGGAGGCTACCGTCAGCGCAACCCACCTCAGGCTGCTCAAGCCACGCTCGGACGAGCGCCTCATCCATTCTGAAATAGTAAGCTTCGTTCGATTGCTCCAGAACGTATACGGGGTGACGAGAGTCGTGCCCGACCTGAACTTTCGGAAATAGGTTCAACCTGACCGGCATCATCCGCCCGTGCTTTAGAATTCGCGGCGTGTCTCCGACACGGGAGTAACCGAAGCTGAATTTGCACAGATCGAATTTGCTGATCAGGCCGGCTCGCGCAATTCCAAGGTAACGTAGCGCTTCCTGTGCCGTCGCAATCATATTCGCCCGTTGCGGCGATTCCGGCTGGACGAGCCATTCGTCCGGATTGGTGAAATCGACGTACGTCGCGCGTCCGCCGGCAATTTCGCCACGAAGCTTCGTTCGCTCTAACGCCGCATGTTCGACAAGGAGCCGGAAAGGATCGTATTTCCCTGCCCAGTCGTGCCGTTGCTGCAGCTTGGAAAGGATGTTCGCCGGCAACGCGGCGTTTCTCTGAAGCCAACCCGCTTTTTGCCAATTGGCGAGACGTTCAGCTTTCATCTTTTTCACGAGATCAACAACCATGACGTTGTTGCTCTCCTTCCGCCGACTTGATCGCCTCAACAATCTCGCCGAATTCTTTCGCCTCCGCGCTTCGTTCCTTTGCTACCAACTGATTCGTAACATCGGCGTCGGTGAGCGGCGGCCCCTCAAGTCCCACCAGACGCTCGACAACTCCCGCAAGCAGATAGGCCTGGCCAGGTTCCAACGCCTCAATTCCGGAGCCCTCTGGAAACGTGATGAATGTATCCGATTTGACGAAATACGCCGACGACGCGGCGTAGTTGATCTTCTCCATGGATGCTTCGCCGACGATGTTCCCGCCCGGACCTATCGTTGCAGCGATGCGCGAGAGCGTCTCATCACATTTCTCAACCCAAGGATCAGGATTCTTGGTTCCGCAGTTCGCACACGAGAAGGACCAATTCGACAAGGCGACCTGATCCTTGTTCAGGACAAATTTGCGGCTCCCGCATTTGCCACACATCGCAAATCGCTTGATGGGTCTTCTCGAATTTTGATCGTAGATCGTCATATTCGGACTGGCGGATTTCCACGAACCGGACCAGTGCGCGAAAATCACATCGAGCTGCCCCCACGAACAATTGGTCGGATTGTCCGGTCGCCTAGGGTGCGCGCAGGTCCGGCTGAGTTCGGAGAGCCGTTGTCCCATCTGTTTCGGGTTTTCGGTCGCCTCGATCAAGCCGCACTCGCTGCAAATCAACGTCGTTGGCCGCGGGAGATATCCCATGCGGTCGGGTCTCAAGTAAGCAAACGCCTGAGGCCGGAACGCGTATTGGCTGCGCGTCGTATCAAGCAGGGATACATCGACGCAGAAATCAGGAAAAGGTCGTGGGGCTGTCTTATCGCTTTCGCGGCAGGTCGATCGCCTTGTCGAACCAGGCGCGGGCCGTCTCATCGATGCGCATTTCAATTTGCGCTTTCGTCGTTTGAGAAAGCCGAGCCGCAGTGGCGTTGGGTGATGGCGTCGCTTGGCATGCGCCGGCCGCCCCTTCAAATGTAAAGTGCTGGCCGGGCGCATAGCTCATCGCAATCTGAGCCTGTGACCGACTCATCGAAGGCCCTTTTGCGTCCGTCTCGCGGGAGACGTCCGGGGTCTTGGCCATTGTCGGTTACTCCCCTGCCTCGCCAGCCGTCCAGTTGTTGTTTCCTCGCATGAGCGCAGACATCACCCGACCGAGATCAGCCAGCCGAATTCGATCGGAACCGCTTCCATGTCCGCCCTCGATTAGACCCGCTTCGTCGACGTCGCGAAGGCTGGTCATGGGGCGGGTAAGCGGGCAAGCCGGCTGTCGAAAGAAGCTCTCAAGGTTCTCGGTCTTCCAGTTCGACTGCTCCATCGCGGTTGTGGCGAGGTCGAACATTTGGTGAATACGCTGTTTGTAGAACTCCTTGTTGGTTGGCGAGGTGCCATGGTCAAGGCCAATGCCGTCGACGACAAATCCACGCAGCTCATTGAGCAGATTAATGTGGTCGGTTCTCGACCGCTCGCCAATTTCGCCGACGTTGTCGGGCTCTGCCTGGACCGCCTTGTCGGCCGGTGACTTCGCGGCATTCATTTTCTGAAGATAGTCAACCCCACAGAGCTTTAGCTGCAAGAACGAGGCGAGCGTCCGGGTAATCGCGTTTTCGGCCCACCGTTCGACCGGCGCGGCATCGATCATTCGTTCCAAGAACCGGTGAAAGATGTCGTGAATTTCAACGATGTAGCGGTCGCGACGTTGCTGAGGCGTTGGTATTAGAATGCTCGTTCCGACATGTGTACGTCCCACCCGCGACGATGCCTGAATGTATTCGGCGATGTCCGGCGGTTGGCCTGCAAAGAACATCATATTGAACTCGTCCACATCTACGCCATGTGAAATCGCGGATGTCGCGATAACCCCGCGCAGCGAATCCCGCAGTGTTTCGAGCTTGAAAGGTCCGCCAACCGCCGGCTTACGGGCCGCCTCGTCAACGATCGCCCCGATGCGGCCCGCATCAATTGCTCCAGTGATCAGCGCTGTGCGAACGCCCGGCATGTCTTCGATGCCTGCAAGGCGATGATCACGGCGTATGACGTCCTGGAGCGCAGCCTTAACGTTGTCGCCGCCCTTTTTGTTGGTCACATACAAAAGGGCTATGCGGTCGAGATCGATGGCGTAAGCAATGTGCGAATGGGGTACGTTCGGGTCCAGCAAAGCGTTGCGATGACCCTCACGGAAAATGTCTGATGGCAACACGTCCGCTAGCTCGCGCCGCACGGACCAGCGGACCGCATCATCGCCTTCCACAAGCGCTCTGAAGACCTCGGTAATAGTGAGATGAAATGCCGAGAGAACGGCAACCGTCGCCGCCGTATGGGTTCGCCCATTTGTCATCAACGAAATGTAGCGTCGGCGAGTCGGAGTTCGATGTTCCGCGTTACTGCTCGTGTCCCGCGTGGGGTCGCCGCTGTTTGGGCGCTGTAGGCGCGCGTAAAAGCTCTCGTAAAGATCGGGACCTGGTTGCGGGAAGAGGACTACTTGGCGCTGGTAAATCTGATCAATCTGCCGCGATGGTTCAGAAACGGTCGCCGAAGCCGCCACGATCCGCGGCGGCCGGGCGCGGCCAGCTTCCCTGACGACTTGATCGCCCAGCAAGGGCGCTAAGCTTCGCAACGCGTGGTGAAAGGTAGTTTCGAACAATCCAGAGAAGGTGCCCAATGATTCATCTAGCAAGTGGGCCTCGTCTTGGATCTCCAGGAGCGGACAGGAGCGGGTATGGTTCGAAAAGCAGTTTTTTTCCCTCGTCGTAAAACGGAAATACAGCTTCGCAGCCATACGCGGCGGGCCCTCTGCTGAATTGTTCGCGAGTCCACGGCGACACGAAACGTCCGGAATCCATGTGATGCCATGCTGGAAATCCGAACATGCCGAGCACCCTGACGAGGGTTCTGGCGCTTTGACCAATCAAGGCAAGCTTGTCGACGGTGCCTAACAAAACTGCGGGCGCATGGGCGTAGATATCCGAATCCATAATGTGGATCGGAAGCGGATGCGGCTTTGCATCGGCGCCGTGCCGTTTGTTCCACGTGCAGTTCTTATTGAAGCAAAAGTGCGCAAGCCGCTCTTCGGGCGGCGGTCCTTCGCGAAAACGCCTTAGCCCGATCGTCGAGACGCGCTTTCCACCCGGGCCCGCCAGGGCGCCCGCGCAAAACGGACACGACGCAAGCCTACCCCACTTCTCCAGGTAGACTGCGTAATCGCCACGCCGCGCCGCAACTTCATCCCAGTCATCACCGAGGACGGGAATTTCGGAAACACCGCGGACATTGCGATTGTTCGGCGTATTCCCGCCGCCGACCCAAAATCCGATCTCAAAACCGCCCCCACTTACGTCGAGGCCCCGATCTTTCCAAAGCCAGCTAATTCTATAGGCCGCCGCCAGAACCTGCGACAACCGCTGAGCTTGTTGGCTTGTTAAGAGACGCAAGGGATAGCGGACGAGGGCGCTGATGCCGCGCTGCTTTCCGCGCAGTCGGTCGAACGCGACACAGAACACTAGTAGACCGAAGAAGCTTTCAGACTTGCCACCGCCCGTCGAGAAGTAAAGGAGCGTCGCCTCGCGGTCCTCGGCGGCCATGCGTGCGGCGTCGTCTTTCCAGCAATCAAGGCGCGACACTATCGCTGGTAGCTGCGATAGCAAGAATGCAATTTGGAAGAGTCGCCAGCTTTTTACCTCAGCGTTCTTCGTGCGCCAAAACTCACCGAACGTTTGGTTCATAAAGCGCCAGGCCGTCAGCGGCACCACCTCTGGATCATCGCTTGCCTTGCCGGCTGACTTCGCCTCGAAAGCTTTTTCAAGGATCTCGAGGCCACGGGCTATTGCATCCCTCTCGGCGCGCCAGCCACGCAGATCGACCCCTTCAAATTGTTGCTTTTCCCGGGCGTAATCGGCCGCATCCGCCTCCGGATCAAGAGACCGCCCGTAAGGCTTCGCCGCTTCAATCTCGGCAAGCCAATCGTCGAAAGCTTTCAAGAGGCCCCGCAACACCTCAAGCCCACCGTCAGTTGCCCCGAGCTTGTCAAACTCTGGCGGCGACGAAACGTCGAATTGCCTGATCAAAGGTTGGTAATAGGTGGGGAGAGATGTTGTCTCCAGAATGTTGCTATCCACGAGCCCGCGGCGCCGGACACCGCAATTTATTCCAAGCGCGTCGTATGCGAGATAGTCATTGTACCGATACGATGGGGCAATCCGCTCCAATCGGATTGGTCGGTGCAAATCGGGTTCGAACGCGACGGAGATTTCGACTTGATAGAGGGTAGCATCCGTTTCGCGTGCGGCAGCCTCCTTCGCATCTAGCAAGTCGGATTCGTTCGCAAGAATGATTCGAATTGTCCGCTCATCGCGATGCAAGGGGTCTTCGAGATTTTCGTACTCCAGCACCGGCAAGATCGTCGGACGGGCGGCACGGCGGTTGTTTCGAAGATTCACCAGCGCCTGATCCCACGCCACCACGTCGGCGGGCGTGATCGTCCGACTCTGTACTCCCCGGCCTGCAGGAAATGCCCAGAGCGATCCGCCCGTATTGGGGTCACCGTTCGCCACCCAACCATCGATCAGTTGTTCGATGCGCCGCTGCATCTCGGCATTGAACTCGGCAACTGCCTGTTCGATCACCCCAACCCCTTGTGAAAGATCTATTTTCAGCGTCCCGAGATCGACATCCAAACGCAACCACTTCTGCGGAATTTGTTCTCTTTCGATCAGCGCGTCCGGCGGCACATTCGTCGTATCTGGCCCTACCGAGAACTCGAAGGCGCGCAGGGTGTCGCTATCGCCTGCGGCCGGGCCGCGACCGGGCAGCTCCACTGCGTCGACAGCGGCCGAGGCATCAGCGTCGACTTCCTCCGTAGGAGCGACATCCCGTACCGATTGCGGTTCATCATTCACGGCCGGATCATCGGCTGCCGGTTCTTCATCTTTGTCGGGTAAAATCGATACCAGCGCGTCTTGCCGGGCTGGCGAGGCCAAAACATCCGGCGTAATACCGAGTTCGAGTAAGGCCGCGGTTTCAGCTTGCTCGGTCGCGCGATTTTTTATCTCAAGCCAGGCTGGACTCTTGCGTCCTTCGGCGCCCAAAACGTCCCTGTTATCGTCTTCGGCTGTGCGCAGAGCCTCTCGACGATGTCTTAAGATGACCGAGCGCGCGTTCTTGGCTAGACGAAAGATAACTTTCGAAGCCGCGAGATCATCTCGAGACGGTAGCATACGCACATAAATGCAGGCTCGGATCGAGACAGTGATTGCCCGGTCCTTCCGATTAGCAATCTGGAACGTGAGACCAGCCGTCCCGATATGCGCAGGCGATGTTACGTCATCTTTTTCCGCGTATGTCGCCGCTGTCGGGGAAGGCTTTCGACGCGGCAATAGTTGCTGCGTATGAATTACCTTCGAGGGCTTTTCCCGATAAATGATCCGACCGGTAGAGACGGCGCCTCTCAGCCGGTCATACATTTTGTTGATGATTGAGGACGCGACGGCCTCTTTCGTAGAGTGCGCTAAGTCATTCCCGTTTGGGTAAAGGAGTTGCGTCATTCCGCGGCCCTTCCCAGAACTCTGGTACCGACTGACGAAGCTGCGACGTTCTCCAGATGCTTTTCGAGCACTGGGTACACGCTTTCCATCGCGTCACAACGAATGCTTTGAAGTCGGGTAAGGGATGATTGCGAGCCGTGTATCAGGCTATCTGCGTCGAGCAGCAATCGATCGAACAGTCCTCTATTGGTGTGTCCATCCCGTCGAAGATCGCTTCGCACAATGCGAACAGCGTCGGTGAGAGGACGGGCAAGAACGCCGGCGCCCATCAGCTTGAGAAAGGCCTCTACGTGTGCAGGGTTAATCGCCGCGTGCGGGGTATCGACTTCGGCCCGTTCGGCCGCACGCAACCAATAATCGACCGCTTGTTTGCTAATCGGCGGCAGGTCCGGATTCTGCTCGAAGAGAAGGTCATGCACGCGAGCCGATAGCGCCTTGGCTCCGTATTTTGCGGAGAGTGCCTCGACGCCTTTTTTTACCGTAACTTTATATTGATCGACCAATGACTGCTCGAGCGTGCGCCCCCTGTCGTCTTTCTCCCGAAGCGTGGCCTCGATTTCTTCTCGAATCGAGTCCGGCATCACGAATACCGCATCACCTTCTTCGATCGCCCGCGCCTCCCGTGGCGCCAATTGATGCGAGACAGGGTCAGGCACGTAGAACTGCGATCCGGGCCCCGCTGAAAGCTTGCCGTATCCATCGAGCAACAGATAGCCCTGACCCGTAAATGGAACTGCTCCGCGCCGCCTGTCCACATCAAGCCCAAGCGCGGTCGAGAGAGAGCCGAACTCTTGGGGGCTCCAAGGGAGCGCACTTAAGAGCAATTCGATGCGTTCCCGATAGACCGCGTATTCGGTCTCTGTGGGTACGGCTTTCAGAATCCGATGCAGTGTTCCTGCGTCCTGTCCCGCGACGACCAACCGGAATTGCGACGGACAATAGCCATCACCAATATATGCGCGTGCGCCTAGAACCGCAGAGGCCGCCCACACGATCACCGAAGGCCGCCGCCGCTCCCCTTCTGCCGCGTAGTGGCTCGGCGTTGTGACACGGAACTCGGGAACCCCGTCAACAAACTGTCCGGGCTTTGTTAGAAAATCGAGCAATAGGTCGTTTGCCTGTTGAGCATCTTCCGGATGGCGCAGCACGACGAGCACATCATTGTGCGGATCGAGTTCCGTCAACACCCGCCTAAGGTAGCGCAGAAGGGGAGTTTCGACACGCAAGGCGGCGGCCAGCCCCAAGCCTTCGGTGAGATCAGCTTGGATCATCTCGCGCCACGGCCCGGCATGTCCTTCGCCGAGGAGCGCCCTGGCTTTGTTGTAGTGCGGCTCGAATGAATGGCGCTCCCGCTTGATGCGGTGGTAGGCGTCGTGAACATCCGTGTAGGGAGCGAGAATCGCATCCGCACCGGAGGCGGTTAGACCCATCGCTTTCAGAGCAGTTGCGCCTTGCGTCATTGCGGCGGCAAGAGGATTCGATTCATCAAGCTCTCTTGCCCGCTCCCAGAGGCGCGCCGCGACAATGCATTCGCGCGACGCGATGGTTTCCACGAGCGGCCTCGTAGGTTTTGCCCGCTCCTGTGGAGAGTCGAACCCGTAGCCGCGGGTCTGCCAGACCAAATGGTGACTTTCCAGTTTGGTGCCCAAACTGCCGTGCTCACGACGGCCTCTCAGCGAGCCGCGAATAAATGAAAACCGAAGCGGGCAATCCGTTAGAACGAGCACACGGCAGGGCGGCGACCGCAGGCATTCCTCTAGCTCCCCGACCAGATCACGAACCAGTCCACTGGTATCGCGGTCGCGGACCGCGCGCGTCGTCATGTCAACGATGGCCAAGTCAACCTTGCCCGGTATCTGATGCAGCGCTTCCCTGCGGTCGGTTTCCGGAAAATGGGACGGCAGTAAAAATGCGAAGGAAAGACTTCGTTCGGCGGAGCTCAAAATGCCCAGATGTTTGCGGATCGCTTCAAGCCGTGCTGGCGGGTAAAGCCTCTTGAAGCCCTTAAGCGTTTTTTCGTCGAAATCGCGCCAAAACGTGCCGTCATTTAAGGCCACGGAGTGTGGAACGATCGATACGAGCGGCACAGCGGCGATCCCGCTGTAAGCCGTGTCACCAAGAAACATATAGAAATGCGCGTCAGAACCGATGAACGACGGTATTGCGTCGGCCTTCACGCCGCCCCGAATAAGCCCCAGCGCGCGAAGGCGCTCCGTCCGGGCCTCGATCCCGGCCACCGCGCGGAGCGCTGGTCGTCCCATATTCACGAACAACGTGCGTAATGGCGGCCTCTCGCGCCCACGACTGACTTCCCGAAGCATCCATGGCAGAATCGCGCGAGGCGGAATATGGGGCCAAAAAAGCGCGGCGTGGAGTTTGCGCTCGCTCGCATACACCCGGTCGATTAATTCGATGAATTTAATGAGGTCATCATTCGGTACGACCGTTACGACACCGAAGTCCCGATCAATCGCGGCGGCTGGCGCGAGCGAAGCATTTGCTCCTTCTCCATTTGGAGTGACAGAGCGTTCTGGAGTTGCCACGGCCGCTTGTCGCTCCTTCATCCGTGCAAGTAATTGCTTCGTACGCTCCTTTTTCGATGCCGCGGCCTCTGCAATTCTTTCCTCCCAGTCTGCAATTCTGTCCTCCCAGAAGGTGCGACGCATTGGCTGTCTCTATCGTGCCGATCACTTAGCGCAGAAATGCTGCCAGTCGCGCGCGACATAGTTCGCCAACAGAACTCGCCTCGCATTCGTATTGCTCCGCCACAAGTTTGAGAATGGCATCGCCCTTTTTAGCGCGTCGCGCGGCCTTGAACTTTTTCTTCCACTGAGCGTCCAACTCGTGCCATCGCGGGAGATGAACAGCCGCGATCTGGTTTTTTTGAAACCTATGGAACCCGTTCGCGGCACCTGCAGACAACGCAGATACGAAAAGTCCGAGCACACCAGCCGAGAGGAAGACAAGCAAATCCGTGAGCGGCCAATCGTCGCTCTTGATCTGATAAACCCCACTGCCGGCGCAATAGCCGACGCTGTCGAGACCGATAATCGGGCTGGCCGACACGTCAACGACGAGCAACTTTCGAGCCGCGTACCAATCGGGGTGCAGGCTGTCGATAGAGCGCCACCAAAATTCTGACTTGCTCGCTTTGGCGCGGGCTCGCAGTCGCGTCTTATGCTTCCGTAGATACGCAGCCAAACGCGGGAACCGCGCGAGTGTAACAACCTTCCCGTCACCGTCGAATACATTGACGATGTATGTGCGGGTCCAGAGAACCTTTCCTTTCTCGATGGAATGTGCATTGACAAAGCGCAACAAACGCGATCGCTCGACCGAAAGCTCGCGCTGCGATCCAAGAAAGACTTCGTTGCATCCCGTCGCCGAACCGACGCGGATAACACATTCAGCATCTTCGATTTTTGGAAAGCGCTTCCGAGCCGCATTCACCGTCTTGGTCGCAATCAAGTCGCGGCTTAGAAAAAGAGGCGACGCTGAAGGCAAAAATCTTCGGACTATAGACCTTCCCGACAAACGAATCTTATCGCTTCCCGCCATGGAGCGTATTCTCGTCGAGCCTTTTCCACCCTTTTGAAACACAAAGAAATGAGGATAGGCGTCGGCAGACGTCTCAAAGCTTTCCACATCGCTGAAGTCGATGATCGTTTTTAGCCGCCCCCCTGTCGTAAAAGCCTCGCGCACGGCTCCGCCGTAAACGTTACGCGTCCAGGTTCCGGGACAAAGAAGGCCCAGCTGACCGTCTTCAGCAAGAAGAGAGAGGGCCTGCTCAATGAAGGCAATGTATAAATCGGCGCGCTGTTTGAATGAGGTGAACCGAGCCTTGTATGAATCACGCAGGGCGCCCGGTATCGCATCCCAGCGAATATAGGGAGGATTGCCCACGATATGCGAGAAGCGGGTTCGTGGCCTCGCATCCAAAAAATCCTCATTCCAAATCCAGGCGCGCGCGATGAGGCCCGCCGTCGCCCCGTCAATCTCTAGTGCCTCCAGTATCTTCTCTGTTTGCTGGCGAAG
Source organism: uncultured Alphaproteobacteria bacterium (assembly GCA_963835195.1). GTDB lineage: Bacteria > Pseudomonadota > Alphaproteobacteria > Rhizobiales > Xanthobacteraceae > BOG-931. The sequence continues at coordinate 155,187 of CAWIEY010000017.1, read as the reverse complement.
CGTGCTCGCCACCGCCGCGTCGATCTCATAGGCACGGATGATTGGCCGCAGAACGTCGAAGCTCTTTTTTTGCCGCCGACACGAGCGCACCAAGCGCGGGAGCAACGGCAGAAAAAACGCCCCTTGACCCGCCGCCGGTTCCAGGAGTCGAATCGATAGAATGTTCTTTGGAAAGGCTACATGCTGTAGGCATAGTTCAGCGACGTTCTCGCGCGTGAAAAACTGGCACAAATCCGCTTGCCACGGCCGCCCGGAGTTGAGCGGAATATCAACGCGCCGCTTCATTCAATTCTCTGGGGTGGCTTTCACAGCAAAGACGATTCCGGCACGGTTGGACTTATTTCTCGCGGAAGTTGTTCCGGGAGGCAACCGAATTCCGCTCAGTGGTTTGAGTGTGCAATCAATTTCCAAATCCCCGAGTCAGATTGAAATCTCGCCCACCCCTGAACCCACGGGATATTAGCCGCGGATGCGCAGGTGTTGCTCCCGAGCTGTTACCCGGTGTTACCCCGAGCGGGCGCCAAATTTTTACTGCTGATCTAAGTCATTGATATCGTTGGAGCGGGCGAAGGGATTGGAACCCTCGACCCCAACCTTGGCAAGGTTGTCCTTCAACCACAGCGAAAACGTACTGACGCGGCTGCATCGCGCCGATCTCATCACCGACATGTTTGGCGGAGCCAAGACGATCTGCGGAACCCTGGCGCGCTTTAAGGCCAAGGGTCGAAGAATGCAGGTCGCATTGCGCGATGGCACCGAACGGGTGCCGGTGATCGCCTATCCCAAATCCGAGGAAACACCTTAGGCGAGGTCCCCAGTCCGCATTGGCGTGAGGTCGGTTTCCGGAGCGCAGCTTTCTCAAGGAACGCAGCGTTCAGGCTACGCGCGAAAACGTTCTTCCGCCGCTAGACTTCGGGTGGCCTTGCCCGAACGATTGCGATCCACCGAATTGGCGCGCGGTGATCGTACGGTCCTAGCGATCATCGCCGGATCCGTCCTAACGGAGTGGCTCTCGAATGAAATCCTGCATCATCAGGCGGCGGCCGACTGTCGCAAAACTGTGTCGCGAATGTCGCAAAACGCCCTCACAATCCTTTGATTTTCCTCGATCCGCTGTCCCCGGCGGGGAGAGGTCGCGCCGCAAGGCGCGGGTGAGGGGGAGCCAACTTGCGAGGTCAGTCCCCCCTCACCCGCCTCGCATCTACGATGCTCGGCAGCCTCTCCCCAATGGGGAGAGGCGAATTTTTGTTTGCGGATTGCCGCTGCGTGGCGATCCGGAATGACGACATGTGGATCGCGCCGCGAGAACGAGGATGCTTTCCTTCCCCTCCCCACGCGCGCGAAGCGCGTGGCGGGGAGGGGTTAGGGGTGGGGGGCCTCTTACTTTGTGTATGCCTTTACGACCCCCCACCCCGGCTCGCATCGCTGCGCGATGTTCGCCGACCCTCCCCGCCGCAAGCGGGGGGAGGGAAAGAGGACTGCCGCGCGACGAGATTTTCTTCACCGTCCTCTGGAGGGGAGGCGGGACGGGATGAAGTGCTCCGCGAAAACGGCGTGCTGTCAACGCGTGTCGAGCGTACTAAATACATCGCATGCAGTGGACCGATGAAGGCATTGTGCTCGGCGTGCGCCGCCATGGCGAAACGAGCGTCATTCTCGAACTGATGACGCAGGCGCGCGGCCGGCACCTTGGCCTCGTTCGCGGCGGCGCCGGCCGGCGGCTTCGCGGCGTGCTGCAACCGGGCAACTCGCTGCGCGCGACCTGGCGGGCGCGGCTCGACGAGCATCTCGGTAATTATGCCGTGGAGGCGCTGAACCTGCGCGCGGCGGGATACCTCACCGCCGCCCACGCCGTTCACGGCGTCACCCATCTCGCCGCCTTGTGCCGGCTCCTCGCCGAGCGGGAGCCGCATGCGCGCCTCCATGGCGAGCTCGAGCCAATTCTCGATACGCTCGAGGATGCCGCCGCAGTGGCGCCGATGGTGGCGCGGTTCGAGCTCGGCTTTCTGGCCGAGCTCGGTTTTGGGCTCGACCTTTCCTCGTGCGCGGCAACGGGCACGGCTGAAGACCTGATTTACGTGTCGCCGCGGTCGGGGCGGGCGGTGTCGGCGGCGGCCGGAGCGGCCTACCAGGACAAACTGCTCCGCCTTCCGGCTTTCCTCAATCAGCAGGCTGAGCCGGCTTCCGCCGCCGATCTGGCCGACGCTTTCGCCCTGACCGGCTTCTTTCTCGACCGTTACGCCTTCGCCCCGCGCGGCCTCGCCGTGCCCGACGCGCGCGCGCGCTTTGTCGCAGCCGTTCTTGTTCGCAACCGCTAACCGCGCTACCGCTGGCCTCCATGAATAAAAAACTGATTCCCCCGGACCCGAGCAACATCCAGGAGATTGCGCTGCGCGAGGCGCTGGAAGAGCGCTATCTCGCCTACGCGCTCTCCACCATCATGCACCGGGCGTTGCCGGACGCACGCGATGGATTAAAGCCGGTGCATCGCCGCATCCTCTACGGCATGCGGCTCCTGCGGCTCGACCCGGGGGCGGCATTCAAAAAGTCGGCGAAGATCGTCGGCGACGTCATGGGCAATTTTCACCCGCATGGCGATCAGGCGATTTACGACGCGTTGGTGCGGCTCGCGCAGGATTTTTCCTCACGCTATCCGCTGGTCGACGGCCAGGGAAATTTCGGCAATGTCGACGGCGATAACGCCGCCGCTTATCGCTATACCGAAGCGCGGCTGACCGAGGCGGCGCGGCTTCTGCTCGACGGCATCGACGAAGACGCGGTGGATTTCCGCGCCAGTTACGACGGCGTCATGCAGGAGCCGGTGGTGTTGCCGGCGGCCTTCCCGAATTTGCTCGCCAACGGCGCCCAGGGGATCGCGGTCGGCATGGCGACCGCCATTCCGCCGCACAACATCGCCGAGCTGTGCGACGCCGCCTTGCATCTCATCGAGACGCCGAATGCGCGCAGCCGCACGCTGCTGAAATTCATGCCCGGCCCCGACTTCCCGACCGGCGGCGTCATCGTCGACCCGCCGGAAACGATCGCCGAAACGTATGCCAGCGGCCGCGGCTCGTTCCGCCTGCGGGCGCGCTGGACCACTGAAGATACCGGCCGCGGCACCTACCAGATCGTGGTCACCGAAATCCCCTGGCAGGTGCAGAAAATGCGCCTGGTCGAGCGCATCGCCGAACTGATCAACGAGAAAAAACTGCCGCTGCTCGCCGACATGCGCGACGAATCCGCCGAAGACGTCCGCCTCGTCTTCGAGCCGCGCTCGCGCAGCGTCGATCCGGCGCTGCTGATGGAGAGCCTGTTCAAGCTCACCGAGCTGGAAAGCCGCGTGCCGCTCAACATGAATGTGCTCGTCGGCGGCCGCGTCCCCAAGGTCATCGGACTTGCCGAGGCGCTGAGCGAATGGCTCACCCACCGCCGCGAGGTGCTGCTCCGCCGTTCGCGCTATCGGCTCAGCCAGATCGAGCACCGGCTGGAAGTGCTGGGCGGTTATCTCGTCGCCTACCTCAACATCGACAAGGTCATCAAAATCATCCGCCACGAAGATGAGCCGAAGCCGGTGCTGATGAAGACGTTCAAGCTCTCGGACGTGCAGGCGGACGCCATCTTGAACATGCGGCTGCGCAATTTGCGCCGGCTCGAGGAAATCGAGATCCGCGAGGAAGACAAGAAGCTGCGCGCCGAGAAGAAATCGATCGAAGATTTGCTGCGCTCGGAAAAGGCGCAGTGGAAAACCATTGCCGGCGAAATTCGCGAGGTGCGCGAGAAGTTCGGGCCAAAGACGCCGCTCGGCAAAAGGCGCACCACTTTCGCCGAGGCGCCGGCGCACGACGAAGCGGCGATCGAGGAGGCTTTGGTTGAACGCGAGCCGATTACCGTCGTCGTGTCCGAGAAGGGATGGATCCGGGCGTTGCGCGGCCAGGTCGCCGATTTGTCGGGGCTTACATTCAAGGCCGACGACGCGCTCAAGCTCAGCTTCTTCGCCGAAACCACCTCAAAGCTTCTGCTCTTTGCCACCAATGGACGCTGCTACACCATCGAGGCGGCGAAGCTGCCAGGGGGCCGTGGTCACGGCGAGCCGGTCCGGCTGTTCATCGAACTCGAACAGGAGGCCGATATCGTCTCCGTGTTCCGTCACGAGGGTGGGCGCAAATTTCTCGTCGCCAGCAAGCAGGGCAGGGGCTTCATCGTCGCGGAGGACGAATGCCTCGCCAATACCCGCAAAGGCAAGCAAATCCTCAACGTCAAGCCGCCCGATGAAGGCCGCGCGATTACCATCGCCGAAGGCGAACTGGTCGCCGCCATCGGCGAGAACCGCAAGATGGTCGTCTTTGCCATTGATCAAGTGCCGGAGATGGCGCGCGGCCGCGGGGTGCGGCTGCAACGCCACAAGGACGGCGGGCTCTCCGACATCAAGGTGTTCGAGGCGGTAAAAGGCTTGAGCTGGACCGATTCAGCCGGGCGCGTCTTCACACTGACGTTGAAAGAACTCGCCGATTGGCGCGGCAATCGCGCCGACGCCGGCCGGCTTGCGCCAAAAGGTTTTCCGAAGACCAACAAGTTCAACGGCCATTGAGGCGCTGCGGGCGCATCGCCGCATGGCACATGCAGCGGCCGGCGCGCACCTCAGCCGACGCGCGCCCAGCCGTCGGGCGTGAGCCGCTCCTGCGGCAGGAAGCGGCCTTTGTAGTCCATCTTGCGGGAGCCGCGCACCCAATAACCGAGGTAAACGTAAGCGAGACCCATCTGCCGCGCGCGCGCGATGTGGTCGAGCACCATGAGCGTGCCGAGCGAGCGCGGTGCTTCGTCCGGTTCGAAGAACGAATAGACCATCGACAAGCCGTCGGCGAGGACGTCGGTCAGTGCCACGGCAATGAGGCCGCTGCCGGGCGTTTCCCCCAAGCGATATTCGATGATGCGGGTCTCGATGTGGCTGTCCTCGACCATCATGGCGTAGTCGAGCACGGTCATGTCCGCCATGCCGCCGTCGCGGTGACGCGAATCGAGATAGGCGCGGAAAATCGCGTATTGCTCCGATGTCGGCACCGCCGGCTTCATCTGGGCGACGATATCGGCGTTGCGGTTGGCTAACCGGCGCATGCTGCGCGAGGGACGGAACTCTTCGGCGAGCACGCGCACCGATACGCAGCTGCGACAGCCCTCGCAGGCGGGCCGATAAGCGATCGACTGGCTGCGGCGAAACCCGCCTTGCGTAAGAATATTATTGAGTTCGCCGGCACGCTCGCCGACAAGATGCGTGAAGACTTTTCGCTCCTCCTTGCCGCTCAGGTATGGGCATGGAGAAGGCGCGGTCAGATAGAACTGGGGCGTGTCGCGTGAGTGTTGGGTCACGTGGCGTCTCGCCTCTTAATTGCCTCGTCCATTCCCGCCGTCGGCAAGAGGGCCCGGCTCCCCTCTAATTTGCCCGAGAATAGGGAAGCGTCAAAGGTAAAATCTCTCCGACTCTCGATGCAGACTTCGGCATTGTAAGGTCAGCCAAAATGATGAAAAAGGCCATTATGGTGACGCTCGCCGAGATTGAGGCCGCCCGCCGCACAATTGCGGGTCACGTACTGCGCACGCCGATATTGCCGGCGCCGCCGCTTTCGGCATTGACCGGCGCCGATGTATTCGTGAAGTACGAAAATCTCCAGGTAACCAATTCGTTCAAGGAGCGCGGCGCCTGCGTGAAACTGACGGCGCTGTCGTCCGAGGAGCGGCGTCGCGGCGTGATCGCCATGTCGGCCGGCAATCACGCGCAGGCCGTGGCCTATCATGCGCGGCGTCTGGGAATTCCGGCCACCATCGTGATGCCGGTGACGGCGCCGTTCGTGAAGATCAAAGCGACCGAGGCGCTGGGCGCTACCGTCGTTCTCGAGGGCGAGACGGTTGCCGATGCGCAAACGCGTGCGGAGATCATAGCCTCCGAGCAAAATCTCGTCTGGGTCCATCCCTATGACGATCCGTATGTCATTGCCGGTCAGGGCACGATCGCGCTCGAAATGCTCGAGGATGTGCCCGACCTTGACACGCTGATCGTGCCGATCGGCGGCGGCGGGCTGATTGCCGGTTGCGCCATCGCCGCCCGCGCCAAGCGCCCGTCGATCACGGTCGTCGGCGTGGAATCCGCGCTGTATCCCTCGATGTGGAGCGCGATCCGCGGCGAGAAAAAGCCCTGCGGCGGCGCCACACTCGCTGAAGGCATTGCGGTGAAGAACGTCGGCAAGCTCACCCTGCCGGTCGTTCGCGAGCTCGTGCACGACATCATTTTGGTCGACGAACAATTGATCGAGCGCGCGGTCAATGCGTTTCTGACCTTGCAGAAAACCATGGCTGAAGGCGCGGGCGCGGCCGGACTTGCTGCAATGTTGGCGGAGCCGGAACGATTTCGCGGCCGCAAGATCGGCCTCATCCTTTGCGGAGGAAATATCGATCCGCGCATTCTTGCTTCGATTATGGTGCGCGAATTGGAACGTGACGACCGCATTGTTGCGTTCCGCCTGACCATCCCGGACCGCCCGGGCATCTTGGGGCAGATCGCGACGCGGCTCGGTCAGTTCGGCGCCAATATCCTCAGCGTCGATCATCACCGTTTATTTCTTGATGTCCCGGCCAAAGGCGCCAAGCTCGACGTGACCATGGAAACGCGCGACGCCCGTCATGCCGAAGAAATCTTCCGCGCGCTCGCCGCGGATGGCTATCAGCCGGTACGCATGCCGAGCGGAGCCGCGCGGGAATGAGCGCTACTTATTGGCGAACGTCAAATTTTCGCGGTCGCCGCCGTTTGCCTCACGTCAATGGAAGATATTTTGAATAAATTCCAACGGTCCTGGGGTGCTTGCCGTCTCGGAAGGTGCTGCCGGACCGGCACTGTCCGGCCGCGGACGCGGCATTGGGACGGCGCCCTGTGCGATGCGCGTCATGTTTGCTTCGCCTAACCCGCGCGGCCGACGTCGCGGCAACGGAATTTTCCCAGTCAGCGGCGGGGAAGCGGGCATGGCATCGGCTGGCTGCTCAGTCGCAGCAGGCGCGGCAGGCGGTTGCGGGTCCTCTGCCGTCGTGGCGTTTGCCGCAGGCTGTTGCGGCACGGGCGCCGGACCGCTGCTCGCCGGCATTTCCGTGGTCGCCACATTCATCGGGGCCGCGGGAGCCGCTGGAGCCGCTGGAGCCGCTGGAGCTTGAGATGGCGCCACGGCCGCAGCAGCGGGCGCGGTCGTCGAGACGGTGGCAGGAGTGGACGCAGCGCCGTCGGCCGGCCGGTCGCTTAAAAGGGATCCTTTGGGTGAAGGAACGTCGCGGGCGTCAGACGCAGTCGTTCGGGTTTCTGTCGTCGAGGCGGTGATGTCGGCGGCCTTCGCCTGCACTGGCGCGGCAGCCGGCTGATCGGAATTCGCCGTACTGGCGGCGGCTGTCTCCGGGGCAGCCATCGGCGTGGTGGAGGCGAGCTGATGGAACGAAGGGACTTTGGGCGGGCCGACATAAGCGCGGACGAAAGCGGTGATCATCCACAGAACCACGGGCGTTGCCGCGAGTACGGCCAAGAGAATAATGACCCGCCGCAGCAGCGGGGCAAATCGCTGGAATCGACTGTCGTCGTTGTGCATGACATTCGCCTCGTTACCCACGCGCAGGCGAGAACTTTAGGCGCCGCGCGCCCTCAACCGCTCCGCAATGCGGGCCGCAAAATAGGTCAGCACGCCATCGGCGCCGGCGCGCTTGAAAGCAAGCAAGCTTTCCGCGATCGCCTTGTCCCCGTCGAGCCAGCCGTTCTGTGCGGCCGCCATAATCATGGCATACTCTCCGGAGACTTGGTAGGCAAAGGTGGGCATGCCGAAATTGGCCTTAACCCGTTGTAATATATCGAGATAAGGCATCCCGGGCTTAACCATGATCATATCGGCGCCTTCGCCGATATCGAGTTCGACCTCGCGCAACGCCTCGTCCGTATTGGCCGGATCCATCTGATAGGTTCGCTTGTCGCCGATGAGCGTCGCGTTCGATCCTATGGCGTCGCGAAACGGACCATAGAATGCGGAGGCGTATTTGGCGGCATAGGCCATAATCTGAACTTCATCGAAGCCTGCGGCATCGAGCGACCTTGCGGATGGCGCCGACACGCCCGTCCATCATGTCCGACGGCGCGATGATGTCGCAGCCCGCCTCGGCCTGGATCAGCGCTTGGCGCACGAGGACAGCAACGGTTTCGTCGTTGAGAATAACGCCGTCGCGAAGGAGACCATCGTGGCCGTGGCTGGTGTACGGATCCAGCGCGACATCGCAGAGCACGCCGATCTGCGGCACCTCTTGTTTGATGGCGCGGATGGCGCGGCAAACCAGGTTGTCGGCATTGAGCGCTTCCGATCCGCGCTCGTCGCGCTTTTCGTGTTCGGTATAGGGAAAGAGCGCGAGGCACGGAATCGAAAGCTTTGCCGCACGCTCCGCGGCACGAACGGCTTCATCAACGGAGAGACGCTCGACGTCCGGCATGGAGGCGACAGCTGCGCGCACTTTCTTGCCCTCGACCAGGAAAAGCGGCCAGATCAGATCGTCGGCGGTGAGAACGTGCTCGCGCACCAACCGTCGCGCCCAGTCGGCGCGTCGATTGCGGCGCGGCCGGATGGCGAGATCAAGGCGTTCGCTCGGCGAATCGCCGCGCATCGGAACCGAGCGGATTGGTTCAAGCGGCCGTCCTAATTTAATCGCCATAACAAGCTCCAGTGCCGGCTTCTTTTAGCTGTTCCCCCGGCCACAAGCCACGGGCAAAATGAAAGCTCAATCGGCGCGCAATTGACTTTGGCCGCTTGCGAGTGCTCAAAGGCCGCCCTGCCATGAGTGATCGACTGCAACGCCAACCGACGCGGCCAACCGACCTGCTTGAGCCGGTGCATGCCGGAAAAACCGCGGGATCGCGGCGGCACCTGGTCCAGTTATCTCGTTCTGTTCATGCGAATTATGGCGGGGGTGTCGCTGGTCAAGGGTATCTATCACTGGGCGCAGATTTGCGGCATCGGTGCCGCGGGTGCGGATTTCGAGGCGCACTCGGTCGCCTGGCAAACGGCGAGCGTATTCTTCGCCGTCATCGACCTCGTCGCCGCGGTCGGATTGTGGCTTGCGGCCGCCTGGGGCGCGGTCGTATGGCTGACCGCGGTCGTGTCCATGGCGGTGGTGGAACTCGTATTCCCGCAAGTTTATGGCGGCAGCATCTTCATCGTCCTCGGCGAGCTGACATTGCTCGCCCTTTACATGTGTCTTGCCGTGTTGGCCGCGCGCGAGCGGCCCTAGTGGTCCGATTCTAACATTCGCATCCCGTCTCGCACGCTACGCGCATGCAAACGATCTCAGCCTACATTCTCGCCTTTAACGAAGCCGCGAAGATCCAACGCGCGATCGAAACCGTCTTATGGGCTGACGAGATTGTCGTCGTCGATTCCGGCAGCACCGACGCCACCTCCGAAATAGCCACGGGCCTCGGCGCGCGCATCGTCCAAGTGCCGTTCGCGGGCTTCGGCGATTTGCGTAACCGCGCCGTCGCGGCGTGCCGCTGCGAATGGATTTTCAGCCTCGACGCCGACGAGCGCTGCACGGCGGCGGTGCGCGACGAAATCCTGAATTTGCTCGCCGGCGCGCCGCCGCACGACGTCTACCTTGTGCCACGGCGCAATTACTTCATGGGCCGGCGCATTCGCGGCTCCGGTTGGTATCCGAATTTCCGGCAGCCGCAGCTCTTTCGCAGAGGCTGCATGCGCTACACACTCGAACCGGTGCACGAGGGCTATGAAACCCTCGGTGGCGCGACCGTCGGCACGCTGCGCAATGCCATCTGGCAGTTTCCGTTCGGCAATCTCCAGGAAGTCATCCGCAAGATGAACCGCTACTCGTCGCTCGGCGCGGATAAGCTCGCGCACAAGCGCGTATCCATGGGCGGCGCATTTGCACACGCGCTCTGGGCGTTCTGGAAGCACTACCTTTTCAAACTTGGCTTTATCGACGGCTGGGCCGGATTCGTCATCGCGTTTGCGTATTTCGAAGTGACGTTCTACCGCTACGCCAAACGCTACGAAGCCGTGCAGGACTGGAAACCGCCGCCGAGCGTTGCATTACGCCGCGAACCGCACGGCTCAGACGCCGGCTGATGTTGCCCGCGCCGCCGCCGGCCGCGCGCTCTCCGGCCGTGCCCGCATGATCGCTTCGGCGCGTTCGATCACGGCCGACGCCGTGACATTGTGCATGCAGGCATGCGCGTGATCGCAGCGGCTGAGTTGCCGCAGATAGCAAGGCGAGCAGGCTAGATCGGCCTGCAACACCGCATTGCCGCGGCCATACGGACCGATCCAGATCGGATCGGTCGGTCCGAACACGCTCACCACCGGACGATCGAGGGCGACGGCAAGATGCATCGGGCCGGAATCGTTGGTCACGCAGATGGTCGCACGGCGGATGAGCGCCGCGAGCTCGCTCAGCGTTGTTTCTCCTGCAAGGTTGACGACGCCGGGGGCGAGTTTCGCAACTTCAGCACAAGCGGCGCGCTCGCGCGCGGCGCCGGCGAGCACCACCGCAAAGCCTTTTTGCAGAAAATGGCGCGCCACCTCGGCAAAACCGGCGCTGCGCCATTGTTTGGTTTCCCAGATGGTGCCGGGCGCGAGCACGGCGAGCTTTTTGCCCTCGATTCCGTAGTATTCGTTCAGCGCGCTGATCCGATTGACCGCCGCCGGCGGGATCGGGAAGGAAAAATCGGCGGGATCGGAATCGAGGCCGAGCAATGGTCCGACGCCGAGATAGCGGTCGACCGCGTGCATATCGAGCGTCGGCACCGCGATGTGATGGGTATAGGCGAGCCAACTTCCTTCGCGCGCGCCCTGCCAAGCATGGCGGCGCGCCTGCGGTGGAAAGGTCCGCGGCGAGGCGTCCCAAACGCTTGCGCGCGGCCGGTCGAAACCGATGCGGACGGGCGCTCCCGTCGCCAGGACAAAGAGCGCGGTCCGCATCTGACCATGCATGTCGATCACCAGATCATAGCCCGTTGATCGCAATGCCAGCGCCAGGCGTGCGGAGCCGACGAACGGAGCCGCACGCCAGGGCTGCGACCAGTCATCGCGCTGGAACTCGCGGACAGTGGTGATGGCGGGATGATGCTGCAAAAGCTCGCCGATGGCCGGCGTGACCAGCCAATCGATTCGCGCCCCGGGATATCGCCGCCGCAATTTGTTCAGGACCGGAATGGTGTGGACGACGTCGCCGACAGCGGACAATTTGATCAGCAGGATTTTGCTGAAATCCCTGTTGCGCAAGTCGGCAGCAGGAGAGGGCGCGTGCATAGCGAATGTCAAATCCGCTCTACGAGCCGCGGCCCGGTCGGATGGCCTGGATAACCCGCTTGAACGAGGCCGAGGCATGGTGCCTGAGCATTGCGATCTGCCGGTTGCCTTGCGAGGTAAGCCAGTTGAACTGGATGACGCGGCGCTCGCCGACAAACGGCTGATGGCCATGCCACGAATTGTCGCTGCGCTTGAACGCAAGCAGCGTGCCCGCAACAGGCGGCACTTCGACAATGACGTCATCAAGATCGTCCGGCGAACGCAGCAAGCGCAATCGTCCGCCGGCCTCGCCCCAGCTTTCATTCATGTAGATGAGAATGGTGATGATCTTGCTCTTTGAAATTGGTGTGAATTCTGCCGTCGCTCGCGTCACAGCGGCCGCGCACCGTGGTGACGGTTGGACGGCCGGAGAGATCGATCGCGAATTTTTCCTCGAAGGCGGCGCGAAACTCCTCGCCTTCGAGCTCGTCCAACAGCCGTTGAAAGGCCGAGCCGAAAGTGACCTCGTCGACCGGAAAGCTGCCGGACGAAGATATTTTCGGATAATCCGCATTAATCGCCGCCAGCGCGGCAGGGCCGATGAACCCTAAAGTGATCAGATAGGGGAACGGCTCCCTGACCAAAGAGGTGGCGCGCAGAGCGTCGAGCCGCAAATACTTGGCCGAATCCAGCATCTTTGACCTTTTCGCGAGTGAGCGGCGGAAACTAGTGTCCCGATTCCGAAGTTCGCATCATTCCGGCGCACCCTCGCTTGCGAACTTCGGAATCAAAGGGACACTGGCAAGTTATTGAGTCTCGTGTGGCTTTGGTTCAGAAGTCCGCATGACCAGCTTTCGGCAAGAATGATGCGGGCTTCTGAACCGCCACACTAGCATTTTGCTCTGCCTGCGGAAAGTTACGACCCATGCGGCGGCAGGATGGCCCAACCGACGTGCACGGCTCCCGCGCCGCGGTGATACGGCAGTTCGAAGGGCGCGCCGGGCGTTACTCCGGGCGCCACCGCGGCAAAGGCTTTCGGAAGAACGTGCGGATCGCCCTCGGTCCACACCAGGACTGCTCCCTGAGCCCGAAGGTCGGCCAGATCGATCCACGGCGCGCGTTGGGGCAACCCATCGATCAATACCCGCGGCTGTGGATGATATTTCGAATAATGTGCGACGTTGCCGCCGTCCCACATCGAGGCGATGATGTAAGCGGGCTCGTGACCGGTCGCTGCCCGGAAACGTTGGGTGATCTCGGCGGACAGACGATCGCCGGGAAAAAAAGCGGCGCGGTAACGGTGGTCGATATTCGGCAATATCGTGTAGTCGGCGATAAAAGCGCCGACATAAATCACAAAGATGGCGGCCCAAACCGCGCCGAGCCGTCCCAAACGCGCGCGCACGACGGCCTCCGGCACAGCGACGCATATTTGCAGGCCGAGAAACAACCAAAGCGGAAAACCCCACATGGCCTGCGTCGCGCGTCCGCTGACCAGCGAAAAGGCAAACAACGCGAAAGCCGGGCCGAAGGCGAGGAGCGAGATGATGCGACGGTCGAACGCGTCGACCTCGGCGCGGAACGCAAGCTTCGTCCGCGGCACGAAGAGCGGTAACGCAATCAGCAGCGCCGGAATGATATAAATCGCCTGGGCGCCGAGAAACTCCGCCGGATTGATGACGCGATCGAGGAGGCCGCTCGCCACGCGCGCGCGCGACTCGGCATAGCCGAACGCTTCGGCGCTATGCTCAAAGATCCAGGTCAGGTTCGGTGCTGCGACGATGAGCGTTACGGCCGCGGCGATCCAGGGTCCGGGGCCGGCCAAGCGCCGCCGCGCGTCCGGATCGACGAGCAGGAACAGAGCAAACGGGGCGGCGAGGATCACCATGAAATATTTGGCCCACCAGGCGAGCCCGAGCGCGATGCCGAGCAAAACCCAGTAACGCAGTTGGCCGCGGCGGAGCGCGGCGTAAAAAGCGAAGCCGGCCAGCGCCCAAAGCGGCAGTTCGATCACATTGTGATTGAATTTGGTGGCGCTGGTATTGAAGAAATTCATGCCGTCGATGATCAGGATGGCGGCGAACGCACCGGTCGTGCCGATGAGCGAGCGCGCGGTCAGCCAGACGATGGCGAAGGCGACGACGACGGCGATCTGCGAGAGGGCATAGAGGGCGTCGTCGGTGCCGAAGGCGCGGTGGGCGATTTCGGCAAGAAACCACGGCAGCGGCGGCAGCTTGTCGTAGCCGGCTTGCCATTCGCGGCCGTACGTCATCGCCTCGATCACGTCGAGCGGAAGGTTGTAATAAAGGAGCGACGGCAGCGCCGTCCAAATGAAGGCATGGAGCGCGAGGAAGCTGCCGAACGCGGCCAATGGCCGGCGTTCGACGGCGCCGATCAATCCGGTTTCCGCCGCTGCCTGGTCTATCTGCACGTCCACCACCGCAACGTTCATGCACGATGCGCCAAGAGACTCAAGACCTGAGACTCAAGGCCCGGCCCCGCTTTGGCGGATAAAGAAGGAAAGGGTGGGGCGAGCGGAACTGCCGAGAGATTTGCCGAAAACAGGGGTTGTCAGGGCTTCCCCGGCAAGCCTTGCTTTTGCGTCGTGCTATTGTGACTTTGCGGATCGCCGAGTCCCGCGAGGGACCAAAAGGCGGGACAGGAGCGATGAAAGACATCGTCGACAAGCTCGAAGCGCGCCGCGACAACGCGCGCGCCGGCGGCGGAACCCGGCGCGTCGAGGCGCAGCACAAGCGCGGCAAGCTCACCGCACGCGAACGCATCGAGCTCCTGATGGACAAGAACTCCTTCGAGGAGTTCGACATGTTCGTCGAGCACCGCTCGAACGATTTCGGAATGGAGAACGCGAAAATTGCCGGCGACGGCGTGGTGACCGGCTGGGGCACGGTGAACGGCCGCAGCGTCTTTGTCTTCGCCAAGGATTTTACCGTGTTCGGCGGCTCGCTGTCGGAGACGCACGCGCAGAAGATCGTCAAGATCCAGGACATGGCGATGCGTGCCCGCGCGCCGATCATCGGGCTGTTCGACGCCGGCGGCGCCCGCATCCAGGAGGGCGTGGCTGCGCTCGGCGGTTACGGCGAGGTGTTCAAGCGGAACGTCATCGCCTCGGGCGTCATCCCGCAGATTTCGGTGATCATGGGTCCATGCGCCGGCGGCGACGTTTATTCGCCGGCCATGACCGATTTCATCTTCATGGTGCGCGACACGAGCTACATGTTCGTCACCGGGCCCGACGTGGTGAAGACGGTGACCAACGAGATCGTCACCGCCGAGGAATTGGGCGGCGCCTCGGTGCACGCCACCAAATCCTCCATCGCCGACGGCGCCTACGACAACGACGTCGAATGTTTGCTGCAGATGCGGCGGCTGCTCGACTTTCTGCCGTCGAACTTTTCCGCCGGCGTTCCCGAGTGGCCGTCGTTTGACGCAGCCGACCGCACCGAGCCTTCGCTCGATTCGCTGGTGCCCGATAATCCGAACAAGCCCTACGACATCAAGGAGCTGATCCTCAAAGTGGCCGACGAGGGCGATTTTTTTGAGCTTTCGGAGACGTTCGCCCGCAACATCGTCATCGGCTTTGGCAGAATCGCCGGCCGCACCGTCGGCTTTGTCGCCAATCAGCCGATGGTTTTGGCCGGCGTGCTCGATTCCGACGCCAGCCGCAAGGCGGCGCGCTTCGTGCGCTTCTGCGACGCTTTCAACATTCCGATCGTCACGTTCGTCGACGTGCCGGGCTTTTTGCCGGGCACCGCGCAGGAATACGGCGGGCTGATCAAGCACGGCGCCAAACTTCTGTTCGCCTATTCGCAGGCGACGGTGCCCTTGGTGACGTTGATCACGCGCAAGGCTTTTGGCGGCGCCTACGACGTGATGGCGTCAAAACACATTGGCGGCGACGCCAATTATGCCTGGCCGACGGCGCAGATTGCGGTGATGGGAGCCAAGGGCGCGGTCGAGATCATCTTCCGCTCCGATATCGGCGACCCGGACAAGATCACCGCGCGCACCAAGGAATACGAGCAGCGGTTTCTTTCGCCCTTCATTGCCGCCGAGCGCGGCTACATTGACGACGTGATCATGCCGCACGCCACGCGCCCGCGCATCGCCCGCGCGCTCGGCATGCTGCGCGGCAAGACGGTGGAGACGCCATCGCGCAAGCACGACAATCTGCCGGTGTGAGGGTCACTCGTCTCGCAATGTGTTCAGAGAAGTCATCAGTAGACGAATGCTAATATAAAATGCCATTCAGTGAGCGGGTGAAGCACTTAGCAAAGCGACGAGCAGCCTTTCGTTGCTGCTATGCCACGCGGTCACCGCTTTGTCTGAAGTCCGTAGAGATAACAGTCTTGAATCGGATCCCGAAGCGGATAGGCGGAATGTCGAAGCGATACAAAGGCGGCTCTCTGAGCACGTTTCAATGATCATGACTTTGTATGGAGGCAATTCTGGAGAATTACGCAAGTTCGCTGAATGCAAATGCGCTAGAAGCCATTATGCTGGGTCTGCCGATGGTCACATCGATGGATGAGCGCATGGCTTACACGCCTCACGCGAGCCTCGCTGATGATGAGCTTCATATACCTGTGGACTTGGAATGCTGACGGCGCTTTGTCAGGGCAAGTGCATCGTTATTTATCCACGTTGTACAATTTTCGCCAAACTGAAGATTTTGATGAGGCAGCCAAAACACTCGTAACATTGGTCCGGTCCGCTCAGGAGAGATATCGAACGTTTCTATAACAGAAAATCATCTCAGGCTTTTATATTTGGGTGTACATAGAAGGACATCGAAATAAGTTAGGCGGGTTTGACAAGGACATGTTTGAATTGCAGCGCCGCTTTTTGATGTCGTCGAGCGTGATTATGCCTTACCTAGCGAGGCTTCACATGCCTTTAGGTGCATTCGCTAAACAAGAAACATCGAGCGCAATGACGTACCGTCAGGTATCGAGATCCTGAAGGACCTAAGCCGAGTCCGCGGCGTAGCGGCTACGGATCAGGCGGCTGTTCGCAGGGTTCGGTTGCTTGGTTGCTTCCAATTCCACGGCAGTAATTCGGCAAGCTGACGCTGCGGGATGGCGGCGACGCGGGCGAGCACGTCGGCGAGCCAGGCCTGCGGATCGACGTCGTTGAGCTTGGCCGTCATGATCAGCGTGGTCATCGCCGCTGCTCGGTCAGCGCCGCGCTCGGAACCGGCGAAGAGCCATGACTTTCTCCCCAGTGCAAATCCTCGAAGAGCACGCTCGGCTGCATTGTTCGTGAGGCAAACTCTGCCATCTTTGATGAAGCGGGCAAACCGGTCCCAACGCTTGAGCATGTAGTCGATCGGCTTGGCGACCGAGGCCGAGCGCGACAAGCGAGAGTGCTCCTCACGCAGCCACGCTTCCAGAGCAGCCAGAAGGGGCGCGCTTTGTTCCTGGCGCACGCGCAGACGCTCTTCGGCGCTCAGGCCGTTGATGTCGCGCTCGATGTCGAACAGTGCGTCAATGCGCTTGACCGCCTCTAACGCAACCGGCGAGATCGCCGCCGCATTCTTTCCGCGCCGTGCATTGGCAGCGATATCGGCCAGCTCGAAGAACTGTCGCCTTGCGTGTGCCCAGCACAGTGCGGCCGTAATCGCTCCCGGAGAGCGCAAGGGATCGTAGAGCTCGTTGTACCCGCTATAGGCGTCGGCCTGCAGGATGCCGGTGAAGGCTTGAAGATGCTGCACGGGATGCTCGTGCTTTCGATCGCGCGAGGCGTAATAGAGAGCCGCCGGCGGTGCGTGACCGCCAAAGGGCCGGTCGTCACGGACATAAGTCCAGATGCGCCCCGTCACCGTCTTGCCCTTGGCCAGGATCGGCACGGTGGTGTCGTCGCCATGCAGCCGCTCGGCAGCCAGGACGTGGCGCTCAATCAACGCATGGAGCGGTCGCAGGGCGGTCGTGCAGGCGCCGACCTGGTCGGCCAGCGTCGACACACTCAGATCGATGCCTTCGCGCCTGTATCGTTCGCTCTGGCGGTTCAGCGGCTGATGCTGGCCGAACTTCTCGAACAGGATCATGGCCAGCAGGTTTGGTCCGGCGAAGCCGCGCGGCGTGACATGGAACGGCGCCGGCGGCTGCGTGATCTTCTCGCATTCCCGGCACGAGAACTTTTCCCGCACCGTCTGGATCACCTTCCATTGCCGCGGGATCACCTCCAGCGTCTCGGTGATATCCTCGCCCAGCTTCGACAGCTTCGCCGAGCCGCAGCAGGGACAGCTTTCTGGCGCGGCGATGACGATGCGCTCGCGCGGAGATGATCGGGGAACGGCTTGCGCGAAGGCCGCTTGCGCTGGAACGACTGTGCCGTCTGTGTCTGGACCGCCGCTTTCTCGGCAACCAGCTCGTCCTCGGTCGCTGCCGCCTCCAGGTCTTCGAGCTGAAGTTCCAGCTGTTCCAGCAGCCGCGCCTTGCGCTCCGAGCGCGTCCCATAGATTTCGCGCCGCAGCTTCTCGATCTCCAGCTTAAGATGGGCGATCAGCGCTTCACTGCTGGACAGGTCCGCCTGAGCATTGGCCGCTTCGGCTTTGGCAACCGCTGCATTGGCCTCCGCCATGACGCGCGCGGTACGCTCCGCCAAGATCAGCGCATGAGCGGCGGCAAGATCGGATGGCAGAGGTTCAAATTCCGATGTCACTCAGCGACAGAATCATATTCGTCAAAAACCTCAAAGCAAAACCGTCATCCCACCGAGGTCGGGCGCCATGTTTCCTGCGGATTACGCCAATCAATCCCAGACAGCAGATAACCAAGCTGGGCCGAGGAGATCGTCACCGCGCCGTCGGCCGCGCTCGGCCACAAGAAGCGGCCCCGTTCCAACCGCTTCGTGAATAGGCAGGCTCCCTGGCCGTCATGCCAGATCACCTTCAATAAGATCGCCTCTGCGACCACGAAAGCAAAACAGCTGTCCGCTCAACGGATCGCGCCGCAGTACTTCCTGCACCTGCAGCGACAGGCTCGCAAAGCCCTTCCTCATGTCAGTGTGGCCGGTCGCCAACCATACCCGCACGCCGCTCGGAACCGGAATCATGGCAGCGTTTCAAGCCCACGCACGATCCCCAGCAGCGTC
Source organism: uncultured Alphaproteobacteria bacterium (assembly GCA_963835195.1). Taxonomy (GTDB): domain Bacteria; phylum Pseudomonadota; class Alphaproteobacteria; order Rhizobiales; family Xanthobacteraceae; genus BOG-931. The sequence continues at coordinate 136,768 of CAWIEY010000017.1, read as the reverse complement.
TCAACGTCCACGTCGGAATCGACAATAACGCGCCGGCCGTTCGCGATCACAATCTCGATTCGACGACAGTCCGTTCCGGTGCCCTTCTCAGGCTGATCCGGCACGATCACCGCCGGCACGAAGCCGGCAACGTCGCCAAGCCGACCTTCGCGATACGCCTTGCGCCAGGCAAACAGCAGCTGGTTGGAAATCCCATGTCGGCGCGCCGTCGCCGATGCCAGCCTCGGAGCTGAAAAACTCTCCTCGACTATCCGCAGCTTTTCTGCTGCCGACCATCGACGGCGCCGACCCGTGTCAACAATTTCAAGGCGACTGATATGGCGAGTGTCAGTAACGTCATCCATACCGACAATCAGCTACATGCCGTACAATTCGGCAAGATCGCGGCAGAATGGCCCGGATTGGAGTCGCTAGCAAGCGTAGGAAGGGCGAAGGCGGCACGGGTCTGGCCCGATGACAGGTCGGCATCCGTCCCACGCCTCCTCTTTGGTCGGCTTGGCCGCGTTCATGCCCACCCTACAAATCAGATCCGTCGCGCCTGGACTTCGCTTTGCATCGCGACTTGCCGCCGCTGTTTTCCTCCGGCCTTCCGCTCTTGATTGCGCGCTCAGCGCGCGTCATCGTCCAGACGCTTGCGCGCCCAAAATTTTAAGGACGCGCACCATAGGTCTGCGGTCGACGTCGCGATCCAAAAATAGGATATGCGTCGCTCCCTGATATCGCTTATAAGCCTTTCGTGGCTTTCAACCAGCCCTCGACCGCGCCTCGGCCCGCGGGTTACCTGCCCTCTCCTTTCTCCACGCGGATATGCCGCCGGGCCGGACACCCGCCGGGAAGCTTGCCAATGCCGCGCACCATCGAAGAAGCCGCAATCTTTGCGGCGCCCGGGCTCTTCGTGGTGTTGTGGGCCTCGGGCTTTATCGGCGCCAAGCTCGGTCTGCCCTACGCGGAGCCGCTGACCTTCCTGACGCTGCGCATGGTCGGGGCAGTCGTGCTCCTCGGCCTCATTTTGCTGCAGGCGCGGCCGAAATGGCCGAATGCGACCGGCATCATCGACAGCTGCGTGACCGGCGTGTTCATGCATGTTCTCTATCTCGGCGGCGTCTATGTCTCCATTCGGCAGGGACTGCCCGCGGCGCTCTCGGCCCTGATCGTTGGGCTGCAACCGATACTGACGTCGACGGTCGCCAATCGTCTGCTCGGGGAGCCGGTCATGCCGCGGCAATGGCTCGGCCTCGTGCTCGGCATTATCGGCATTTATCTGGTGGTGCAGGATCGGGCGAGCACCGGCGCCGCCACGCCGCTCGCCTGGGCGGCGGCAACGGTAGGCCTCGTCAGCATTACCGTCGGCACCGTCTATCAGAAGCGATTCGGCGCCGCCATCGACTGGCGGCCCGGCATGTTCATTCAATACGTCACGCGCCGGCATCTTCTTTCTCGCCGGCGCCATGGCCTTCGAGACGCGCGCCGTGCAGTGGACGCCGGAGTTCATCTTCGCGCTGTGCTGGCTCGTCTTCGTGCTGTCGTTCGGCGCCATCTGGCTTCTTTATTTTCTTATTCGCCGCGCCGCGGCAACCCGCGTCGTGGCGCTGTTCTATTTGACCCCGCCGGTGACGGCGCTGATGGCGTGGGGCTTGTTCGACCAGCGGCTCGCGCCGCTTGCGCTTGTCGGCATGGGGGTATGCGTACTCGCGGTGTTCCTGGTGAATTGGCGCGCCGCACCTCGCCGGTGACCGTGGTTCCGCCTCCATGCCTGCAGCGGTGGAAAATCACGAAAACGCCATAATCCGGGCTTGCGCCGGTCTCAAACGCGCGTTTTAATTTGTATCGGTCGTTTGAAAAATGGTAAACAGGAAGTCAACGTGTATACGTCGCAAACACGCGAGCTGATGCGCCGCAGCGCCGAGCCGATCAGAAGCCGGCTCTGCCCAAACTGCGGCCGGCCCATGCATCTGTGGGGCCTCTACCCAGGCCAGTGCGAACTGGCCAATGGCCTTCTCCCCGATCTCCGGCGCTATCGCTGCGGCGAGTGCGGCGTAGCGGTCACGGATGATGCTTAAAGTTCGAAATTAAGGCCGGTTTGAAGGTTATCCGGCCTTTCCAAGCCCCAAGCGCTCCGCCCCCTCTCGGCGCTTGGGGCTTTCTCTTTTTGCGGGGAGCGACGACGTTCACCGCCAGCCGCCGCCGCCGTTCACATACACAGTGTCCGCCGTCATGAACGGGCACGCGTCGGAACATAAAAACAAAACGAGTTCGCCGATCTCGTCCGGTTCTCCGAACCGGCCCATCGGCACGTCGGCGAGGAATTGCCGAATCAGTTCGGGCGAAGACTGCGCCGCGTCCTGGAACGGGGTCTTGATCGGTCCGGGTGAAATCGAAATGGCGCGGATACCGCGGGCGGCGAACTCGCGCGCCACGCCCATGGTCATGGTGACGACCGCGCCCTTGGCGGCGGCGTAGTGGATTGAGGAGCCGGGCGCGCCGCGGCGGTGCGCCATGCTCGCCATGTTGACGATCACGCCCGATTTGTTCGCCAAAAAATGCGGCAGCAGCGCTTGCATCGCGTAGAACGTGCCGTTGACGTTCAGCGCGAAAGTCTTCTCCATGAGGGCATCGTCGATCTCGAGAAACTTGGCGCGGCGAATGGCGGCGCCCGGCGGAATTGAAAAGAAAATGGATATGGCCGAACGCGGCGACCGCCCGCTCTGCCATTGCGTTGACTTCGCTGCGCTTGGTCACATCGACCTTGAGCGCCAGTGCCTGGCTGCCCGTGCTGTTGACCGCCGCCGCGGCCTCGCGCGCGCCGTTCTCATTGATATCGGCGCAGACGACGTTGGCCCCTTCGCGCGCGAAAATAAGCGCGGTGGCGCGGCCGATGCCGCTCGCAGCGCCGGTAATGATGATGCTCTTTCCGGCAAAATAGTCGGGTGTCTTCGGCATGTTGCTGCGCCTTTCGCTTGCCGCCACGATTGTGCATCGGTGCCCCACTCCCGCAAGAGGGCAGGCAGCGTTAGGATGCGCCTGGTAAGCAAACGAAAGCGAGAAAACACGTATGGCTAGCCTTCGGCCAATCGAATACGCCGACGCCGCGCCCGAGGTCCGCGCGGTCTACGACGACATCAAGCGCGCGCGCCGCGTCGAGGATGTGAACAATTTCTGGAAATATCTGGCGCACGATCCGGTGACGCTCAAGCGCACCTGGGAGAGTATCAAGGAAGTCATGGCGCCCGGCGCGCTCGACGCGGTCACCAAGGAGATGGTCTATCTCGCGGTGAGCGTGACCAACGGCTGCGCCTATTGCATCGCCAGCCACGGCGCGGCCGCGCGTAAGGCCGGCATGAGCGACGCCATGTTCGGCGAGCTCATGGCCGTTGTCGGCATGGCAAACGAAACAAACCGTTTGGCCAACGGCTATCGCGTGCCGATTGATCCGGCATTCGACAAGTAAGCGCTTTTAGCCCTTGACGCCGCTCGAGTTCGCGCGCGGCGCGCCAGGCGTTGCCGCGCCCGGCGTCCCGCCCGCAGCCGGCTGGTGAGCGGCCGTTGTGGCCGGCGGTGCCGCCGTGTGCTCCACGGCCGTGCGGGTATTTAGTCCGTAAAGGACGACACCCACGATCAGCGCGGCGACGATGGCCACGATGGTTATGCCGCCGGCGCCCATCCGCCCAGTCGTAATCTGCAGCATCGGATCGGGTTGCTGCGTTTCAGTGACGGGCAGTCTCGTGAGGGTCTCTTCAAACTTTGGCGCAGCGCTGGGGCGGAAAGATTGATCGTCCGGCATGGCTGGTCTCTTTTTGTCGTGCGATCAGACAACAAGCAGCGTGAAGGCCGGGTTCCCATGGCGGGCAGGGTGAGATCAGCAAAAAAAGCGGCCCCGGGTTGTTCCCGAGGCCGCACGCAACACGCTGGTCGTGGGAGGCTGATGATTTCCTTATTGCGCCGGAGACGTGGGTGAAGGCGGCGCAGTAGTGGCCGGAGGCGGAGCTAACCCGGGATTGGCCGGATTCATAGCCCGCGGCGCAGGAGACGGCGCCGGCGCCAAGTTCCCCGCGGTCGGCTTGTGATCATTGAACGCTGTCTTGGTTGGTTCGCGTCCGGCGCCAAACACTATGGCGATAAGAACCACGAGCACCACGGCGCCGGCCACCCAAGCCCAGCCGGAACCATACGAACGCCCGGCCGGCTCATATTCTCCACCCTGCCACATTGGATCGTTGGGGTTCCGATAGTCAGACATGTCGACCTCCTATTCAGTCGCTCGCTGACAACCGGAGGTGACGGTGCGATGTTCCATCGCACCCTTGCCGTTGGGGATGGCCGCCCTGCCGTACCTGCATGACGGTTCCTATGCGCCATGCGCGGCACACTTGCCGCTTTAGCGGCGCGAAACCTGGTGTTTCAACGATCTCCCCGAGCGGCTATTGTGCCGCCGCTTCGCGCGCTCGTAGCTCAGCTGGATAGAGCATCAGACTTCGAATCTGAGGGTCGGGAGTTCGAATCTCTCCGAGCGCGCCAGACTCGCAATTTATCAAGCACGCCGCCCCCGGCGATCAGGCAGACCGCCGGGGTCGTCCGATAGCTTATACTCGGATCAGATCGTGATCTGACGTCTCGACCTGTTCGTCCGATCCGTGGCTATGCTCGCCGGCCGGCAGTTGCAGGACAGTTGCACGCTGGCCGGGCGAGAGCCGGGTGACCAGCACGATCTGACCGCTCGGGAATTCCAGCGCGTCGTGATGGACATTCGGGTCGTCCATGTTCACCTGACGAAACCGCGCCACCCGGTGACCGACACGGGCCCGGCCAAACAAACTGAACGCGCGGTCGTATTGAACATCGGCGTCGAACGCGATCTCGGTGCCCGGAAGCAGGCAGACCGCAACGTCGGGTTCTCCGGCGGCGGCAAAGCCGCGTGTGATTGATCTCGCAAAATCCGTTGCGATCAGCGTTTCACCGACCTTGGCCGGCCGGGAAGCGACAAGATGTAGACTGTAGTCGCACATGAAAACCTCTCTTCTTTTCGGCGAATTGGCACAGCGCGCCTTGCACGTTGCGTAGGCTGAACCCGTGCGTTGGCCAAATGTTCCTGGCTGCGCGTTTGCGCGCTTTGGGGCAGAGCGGAGGTGCGAGACAAATGTTATCCTGCGGACAAAACATCGCCGCTAATTTTCTTCCAACCGTTGCAAGTTGGGTGGCAGATGAGGCTGGCGGCGACGCTAAACGCCGCTTGCTCCGCTTACTTTTAGCTCGACGGCAGCACGGGAGGCTGCCAGCGATAGATCCAGTCGTAGTGGTTGAGCAGCCGGTCACCGCCGATAGTTCGCATTGCAGCATTACGGAACCAGCCCAAGGGGCGGCTGTAGTGGTAGCGCGCGCCGTTGCGCGCTGACAAAACCTGCAATTTGCGCGTTCGCGCCCGGCGCGCGGCGCAATAGGCTTGCAGCGCGCGCGCCGGATCGTCGGGGTGACGGGCAAAACAGTCCGCGACGACCGCGCCGTCTTCAATCGCCATGGCGGCGCCCTGTGCCAAATACGGCAACATTGGATGCGCCGCGTCGCCAAGGAGCCCGGCCGGACCGCGCGACCATCGTTTCAGCGGCCGACGGTCGTAGAGGGGCCATTTTTGCCACGCTTGCGGCAAACGGGCGAGCGTGCGTGCCGGCATCGCCCAGTCATTGTCGCTCAAGCATGACATAAGATCGGCAGGCGTCGCCGCCTTGCTTCGCTCCGGCGGGATGATGCCGCGATCGTCGGCTGATAACGACAACGTTTATGAGCTGCCCGGCTTTCACCGGATAATGGACGAGATGAGCGTCCGGACCAATCCAGAGATAAACGGCCGGCTCGCGAAATTCGGCGCGCACGTCGCGTGCGGCAATACTGCCGCGCCAAGCCGAGCGTCCAGTAAACCGCGCGGGCTTCGGATCGCCGACTTGGCTGCGCAACGACGACCATAAGCCATCTGCCGCAAGCACGGCAAAGCCGTGTTCGTCAGCGATGCCGGTCGCGGTCAAAGCTGAAACCGTCAGTCCGTTCGGATGGATCACAAAATCTTGCACTTGCCGGCCCAACTTGATGGTGATGTCGAGGTGCCGCGCGGCGGCGCCGGCAAGCGCGCCCAGCAAATCTCCGCGATGGAGCAACCAGAAAGGCGCGCCATAGCGATCTTCGGCGACGCTGCCGAGCGGCATGCGCACGATTTCCCGGCCGGTCAGGGCGTTCATGACGCGCAGCGCGTTCGGCGCGACCGCGAGCGGCTGCAGCGCATCGTTTAAGCCCAGATCGATCAGCGTGCGCGTGGCGTTGGGCGAAAGCTGAATTCCGGCACCGATTTCTTCAAGCCGCGGGCCTGCTCCAACACGGTGACGCGGAAGCCGCAGCGTGCCAGCGCCAGCGCCGCGGTCAGGCCGCCGATGCCGCCCCCGGCTATGATCACCATGCGCGAGGCGGTCAGAGGTACGCTCCCGCGGCCGTTTAGGCGTGAGCCTCGTCAAGGACGCATGCTGCCGGTCGCGCCTCACCGTGCTTTAACGTCGGATCGTAGCGATAGAGCGTCGAGCAATAGGGACAGACGCACTCGGAATCGGCGCCCATGTCGCAATAGACATGCGGGTGATCGAACGGCGGCATGGCGCCAACGCACATGAATTCTTTGGCGCCGATATCGATGACGGCAACACCGGGCTCGTTGTGGAAGTGGGGGACGACTGCTTCGGCCATGTCTGCACCTTGCTCGGCGCCATACTAGCGATGGAAAGATGCGAATTCCAGCAGACCCTTAATGCGCTTGCGCGCTGCGGCGGTTTCCCGCCGGCGCCTACGCTATTGCTGCTTAACCAGCGAACAGGCCGGATTAGGTGGGCCGAACGCTTGGTCGCCCGGAATGTGCGCAAGCACTTTGTAGTAGTCCCACGGGTATTTCGATTCTTCGGGCGTCTTCACCTGCACCAATATGAGATCGTGGACCATCAGGCCGTCTTCGCGCAGCCGGCCGTTGCGGGCAAAGAAGTCCTGGATCGGCGCCGCGCGCATTTTGGCGACGACTTTAAGCGGCTCGTCGGTCCCGGTCGATTTGATGGCTTGAAGGTAGTTCATGACCGACGAGTAGACCCCCGCCTGCCACATGGTCGGCATTCGGTTGGTCTTGGCAAAGAAACGCTTCGACCATTGGCGGGTTTGCTCGTCCATGTCCCAGTAGAACGACGTGGTGAGGACCAGTCCTTGCGCAGCTTTCAGCCCCAATGCGTGGACGTCGGTGATCAACACCAATAAGCCGGCCATCTGCTGGCCGCCTTGGAAGAGGCCGAATTCGCCGCCGAGCTTGATGGCGTTGACGTTGTCAGGAGGGCCGCTCGCCAAGCCGATGATTTTCGCCTTCGACGATTGGGCTTGCAGGACGAACGACGAAAGGTCGGGCGTTGCAAAAGGATGCGCCACCGAACCTACCACTTTGCCGCCGTTCTGAACGATGACCCGCGTGGCGTCGCGCTCGAGCGCGTGCCCAAAGGCGTAATCGGCGGTCAGGAAAAACCAAGTGTTGCCGCCGCGCCGCGTGACCTCCTGCGCGGTACCGACCGCGAGCGCGTGGGTGTCGAAGACCCACTGCAGCGCATAGGGCGAGCAGTACTTGCCGTGGAAATCCGCGGTTCCGGTCGAATGCGTGATGAAGAGCTTTTTCTTCTCGTTGGCGACCGCCTGCACGGCCAAACCAACAGCCGAAACCGGCACGTCGACAATCAAATCGACGTGCTCGCGATCATACCACTCCCGCGCAATGCCCGCGGCGATGTCCGGCTTGATCTGATGATTTGCCGAAATCACCTCGATGGGTTTACCGAGCACAGTGCCGCCGAAATCGGCGGCTGCCATTTCCGCGGCGACGACCGAGCCTTGGCCGGTCGCTGTCGCAGCCGGCCCGGAGAGGTCGGTCAATACGCCGATTTTCACCACATCGTCGGAGATCTGTGCCGCCGCGGGGCCGGTGGTAAACGCAAGTAAGCCGAGCACGACAAGCCAAACGCGCCGCATCTTATTCCTCCCGGATGTCCGGCCGCGACGAGATGCGCTTCCTGGGAGAATGAGCCTAGCTTTATACGGTGGCTGTATCACCCTTTTTATGCGCACCTTGAGGAATGGAGTAACGGTCGACGCATGCCGAGATTTTTGCACGACGACGTGGAGATTGCCTTCCTTGATCAAGGTGAGGGCGCGCCGGTCGTCCTCGTTCATGGATTTGCCTCCAACAAGGAGGTGAATTGGGTTTATACGGGCTGGGTGACGGCGCTCGCTCGGCGCCGGCCGGCGGGTCATCGCCCTGGACAATCGCGGGCATGGTGAGTCCACGAAGCTCTATGACCCAAGCGCGTATCACAGCACCACGATGGCCGAGGACGTTCGCGCGCTGCTCGATCATCTGCAGCTTCCGCACGCCGATGTCATCGGCTACTCGCTGGGCGCGCGCATCGCCGCGTTCCTTGCGCTCGCGCATCCGGCGCGCGTGCGGAGCGCGGTGCTTGGCGGATTAGGGATGGGGCTCGTCGATGGTATTGGCGGCCCGGAGAAGATTGCACAGGCGCTCGAGGCGCCGACCGTCGGCCGATGTTTCCGATCCCGGAGGGCGCATGTATCGCGCCTTTGCCGAAAAAACGCACTCCGATTTGCGCGCCTTGGCGGCGTGCATCCGCGGGGTGCGGCAGACCCTAAGCCGCGACGAAGTAGGGCGCATCGCGGTTCCGCTTCTGGTCGCGGTCGGCGCGAACGACGACATTGCCGGATCGCCCGAAGCGCTTGCGGCGCTTATCCCCGGCGCGCAAGCCTTTACTATTCCGGGCCGCGATCACATGCTGGCGGTCGGCGATCGGAAATTCAAGGCGGCGGCGCTAAGCTTTTTGGCACGCGACGACGTGGAGGATGATTCGTCCATTGAACGAGGTTAAAAGCGTTCAGTGGCCGCATTTTCGTAAGCCTTTGACGGAGAGATGCCATTGCCGCGCCCCTGGTTTTTGTGCGGCGCCGCACCAATATGCTAAAATCCAGTTTCGGGAGGCGTAAATGGCACAACCTCAAGCAACGCCGGTCCTCGGCAAGCTCGATCCGGTCTGGGCGCGCGTTCGCCGCGAGGCCGAAGACATTGTGCGCAGAGAACCCGAGCTTGCCACCTTCATCTATTCGACGATCTTGCATCACGACAGCTTGGAAGACGCCATTGTTCACCGATTGGCGGAACGGCTCGACCATCCCGCTCTTTCGGGTGAGTTGATCCGGCAAGCCTACGCCGATGCGCTTCGCGACGTGCCGGCGATCGGCGAAATTTTTCGCGCAGATCTGATGGCAACGGTCGATCGCGATCCGGCGACGCACCGGATGATTGAGCCGGTCCTCTACTACAAGGGATTTCACGCCGTTGCGACCCACCGGTTGATGCATTGGCTGTGGAACAAGGGCCGCCGCGATTTTGCACTCTACCTGCAGAGCCGGATGTCGGCCGCGTTCCAATGCGACATCCACCCGGCCGCGAGGATTGGTCGCGGCTTTTTTCTCGACCACGCCACCGGGGTCGTTGTCGGCGAGACTGCGGAGATCGGCGACGATGTTTCAATGCTGCACGGCGTGACGCTCGGAGGAACCGGCAAGGAGTGGGAAGACCGGCATCCAAAGATACGCTATGGCGTGATGATCGGAGCCGGCGCCAAAATCCTGGGAAATATCGAAGTTGGACATTGCGCCCGCATCGCCGCGGGTTCCGTGGTGATCAAGCCGGTTCCGAATAACGTCACCGTTGCCGGCGTTCCGGCGAAGGTGGTGGGCGAGGCCGGTTGCCCGGATCCGGCCCGCACCATGGATCAGATGTTTCCCGAAGACATTTGATCGCCGCTATCGCCGCGTGGTAAGGCGCCTGCGCGTTTTCACTGGGCATGATTTATCCGCGCTGGATCGTCACCCCCTGCGCGGCAAAGCGTTTGAACCGTCCGAGGAGATGGCAGTGGACGTGCAAGAAGTTAAAAAGCTCGACGCTTATCTGAAGAAGCTCTTCGGCAATCCGCACATCCGCGTGGTGCCACGCCCGAAAAAGGACGATTCCGCCGAAGTCTATGTCGGAGAGGAATTTATCGGCGTGCTGTTCGTTGACGACGAGGACGAGGAGCGATCGTACAATTTCCAGATGGCAATTCTGGGCACTGATCTGGATTAGCCCGATCGGCCGCGGAGGTTGAGCCGGCCGCGGTCCGCAGTCACCTGTCGTCCATTTTCCATTCTTCTCGTGCGGCCGGCTGATGCAGTTGCGTGACGAGCCGGTCAAAACCGGCAACGACGCCGCGCCAATCGTGTAGCCATCCGCGCGGGAAGCGCAGCGTCATCTCCGCCGTATCCACCAGCCTTTCGTGAATGCATATGGCCGGCGGTGCGTGAACCGCCTCGCGCGTGCAGCGGGCGAAAAAGCGTTCCGGGTCGTCCGCCAAGTAAATCAGGTCTTCGCCTTCATAAGGGGTTCCGGAGCGGAACGGCAGGACGGCAAGACCGTCGCCGGCGCTCGTCGCCTGGTTTTGAAAGTAGCGCGGATAAATGGTGCGCAACCGTTCAACCGGCGCCAGTACGCTGCCTAAGCCCGCGATGGTGACGAACAAGCGATCGCCGCCGTTGCCGAGCGGCGGCAGCATCGGTCTCGCTCGACTCCAACGTATCCGCGCTTGCGATCCCGTCAATCGGCGGCGGCACCAGCGACGGCCAAAGGAAAACGAGATCGATCCGCTCGTGTGCTCCGGGCTGGCGCTGCACCGCGGCGCGGATGGCGGCCGACGGCACATTGAATGGGACACCGGCAACAATGACCGGGAGCGAGGGCGCCTCGATGCGCCGTTGCTGCCTTCGGCCATGTCGGCCACAGCACATAGGATAGGAAGCCCACGAGCGCGCAGAAAAGAGCAAACAACAGCACCAGCGGCAGCAGCACGCTGCGCGTCTTGCGCCGCACCCTCAGTCCAAAAATCGCATGTCCCGTCATCCGCCGCTCTGTAGTCGGAAGCGAATCAGAGGTGAGTATCGCACGGGCGCGCGAAGGTCGGCGTTAACCCTTTCTTAAGCATCCCGTGGCGGCCGGCGCCGGGCTTTGCAATGGCTTACCCGGCAGCGGGGGCCTTGCGCATGTACGAAGTGATCCAGGCGGCGGCGTCGTCCGGACTCCATCACGTCCTTGTTCGCGCTGGCCATGGGCTTTGCGGTCGCCGGTTTGTGTGCGTCCGCATACCGGCTCCGTGGCAATCATTTTCCCAGTCTCCGGCTGCTGCAGATGGGGCCGATGGGCGCACGCTTTGCCGCCGTGCCGCTGCTCATTTTCTCGGCTCCCTTCCTCATTATGCGCAACATGCTGCGCGCCCGTCTGGAGCGGCCGCGCGTCGAGTTCGTCATGTTGGCGAGCGCCGTTGCCGGATTGTGGAGTCTGATGTCAGGCAGCGTCATCGTCACGGCGCTGCAGGCTCTGCTCAGCGTTTGAATATCGTCCGTTCTCGAAATCGGTCTGGCAGCGACATGGCTGCCTTGCCACACGATTTTGCAGCTTTCGAACCGCCGGCCGATGCGATACTCGACGTTGCCGGGTCGCTAAATGGCGCGAGGACGAAGCTCACATGATTTACGAACTCGACGGACAGAAACCGGATTTGCCGGAGAAAGACCGCTATTGGGTGGCGCCGAGCGCCGCGGTCATCGGCAGAGTGCGGTTGAAAACCGATTGCAGCGTTTGGTTTGGCGCCGTGCTGCGTGGCGACAACGAATGGATCGAGCTGGGCGAGCGCTCGCAAATTCAAGACAACAGCACGCTGCACACCGATCTCGGATTTCCGATCACCATCGGTCCGGATTGCGTCATTGGACACAATGTCATTCTGCACGGCTGCAGCATCGGCGCACAGACCTTGATCGGCATGGGAGCGATCATCCTCAATGGCGCGCGGATCGGCGCCCACAGTCTGGTCGGTGCCGGCGCGCTCATTACCGAGGGTAAATCGTTTCCAGAGCGATCACTGATTGTGGGGGCCCCGGCGCGCAGCATCCGTACACTCGACGACAAAGCGGCCGTCGCCATCGCTGCCGGTGCCGAGTTTTATGTCCGCAATTACCAGCGCTTTGCCAAGGGACTAAAGCCGATCGAATAAGGTCGCGGGGCTGATGACGCCGCGCGCAGGATGGGCGCGGCTCGATCCCGCTACTTCGCCTCGGCCGTTTCCGGGTCTCCGGGCGTGTCGGGCGCGCCGGCAATGCGGACTTTGTCGCCGGTGACAAGGTCGTCCGGCGGGTTTGTGACCACGCGATCGTCGGCGGTGATTCCCGATCCGATTTCAACCTGATTGCCCAAGTCCCGCGATATCGTGACCTGCTTCAGCACGATACGGTCGTCGCTCGTGACGATGGCGACGTGCAGTCCGCTCTGGTTGAAGATCAGCGCACTCGCCGGCACGTTGATGGCGATCTCCGGATGCGGCAGATCGAATGCGACAGTGGTGAAGTCGCCGGTCATCAGCTCGTTTTTGGAATTATCGACGACAAGCTGCATGCGCGTCGTGCTGGTCGCTGGGTCGACCGCCTGTGCCGACGCTTCGACGGTCGCCGGGAAGGTCCGTCCCGGATATTCAGGCACTGCAAGCTGGGCCCGGGTGCCTATGGGAATGCTGGGCACATAGTTCTGCGGTACATTGACGTAGACGCGCAATCTGCGCGTCTCCGAAACGACGAACATCGGCGGTCCGCCGGCGCCCGCATTGATCAGCGCCCCGATGTCCGTAGTGCGTGCGGTGACCAATCCGTCGAACGGCGCGACCAGGCGCTTATATTGTTCAAGGACGCGCAGACGATCGAGATTGGCTTGCGCCGCGCGAACAAGGCCTTGCTTGTTCGAGGCATCGGCAGCACGCTGGTCGAGATCCTGCTGCGATATGGCGTAGGTTTTGATCAAAGACTGACCGCGCGTCAGCGTCATATCGGCAAGCACGGAGTTGGCCTTCGCGCTCGCCAGATTGGCTTCCGCCTGCATGATCTGCTGATCGAGATCCGGCGCGTCGAGTTCGGCCAGCAGCTGACCGGCTTTCACCGGAGTGCCGATGTCAACCTTCCAATCCTTCACATAGCCAGTGACGCGTGCGTAGATTTGCGCTTGCGTGTAGGCCTCCAGCCGGCCGGGAAGGCTCAACGTGGTCATTTTGCCGTGGGTATCGGGGAGCGCGACCGCAACGACCGGCACAGCCTGATTTTCGGTCCATTCCCGCAGCTTGGCGTCGGCAACCTTGCGCGTGGTGATGCCGAAGACGACGATCACCACGGCGATCAGGGTAACGGAAAGGCCGGCGATGTAGAGGCCGCGCCGCGACACAGTCGCCGGCTGGGTTTCAGGCGGCATGCTGGGGCTCTGCGGTTGCGCGGACGGCCACCGAACCGCGGCGCTGGTGAATGATGCTGAACACGACGGGAACGAATATCAGAGTTGCAACGGTTGCGAAACACAAGTCCGCCGACGACCGCACGGCCCAATGGCGCATTTTGCTCGCCGCCTTCGCCCAGGCCGAGCGCCATCGGCAGCATGCCGATGATCATGGCGAGAGCCGTCATAACCACCGGGCGCAAGCGGACAAAACCCGCCTCGATCGCCGCCGCGACGGCATCGCCGTGCTCCTCGAGCCGCTCCTTGGCGAAACTGATGACGAGCACGCTGTTGGCGGTAGCGACGCCCATGCACATGATGGCGCCGGTGAGCGCCGGTACCGATAAGCGTCGTACCGGTGGCAAACAGCATCCATACGATGCCGGCAAGCGCCGCCGGCAGTGCCGTGATGATCACGAACGGATCGGACCAGGACTGAAAGTTGACGACAATCACGAGGTAGATGAGCACGATTGCGGCGGCAAGACCGAAGATCAACCCGGCGAATGAGTCTATCCATGGTCTTGACTTGCCCGAGCATGGCAACCTGCGCGCCTTTTGGCGCGCTCTTCGCCGTTTCATCCAGAATTTTCTGCACGTCTGCGGCAACGGCGCCGAGATCGCGGCCCTGGGTGGTGGCGTAGAGCTGGACGACCGGCAGAATGTTGTATTGCGAATACACCGCCGGGGTCGCGCGTTCGCTTGATGTCGGCGATGCCGCCCGAGCATCTGCGGCGGCGTCGCGACCCCGCTGCAGTGATCGGCAGATTTCGCAGCGCGTTGAGCGAATCGACTTGGTATTCCGGCGTCTGCATGCACGATCGAGTAGTTCACGCCATTATCCGGGTTCAGCCAGAAAGTCGGCTGCACCTGACCCGACCCGGCAAGGTTGACCACCATGCTGTTGGTCACGTCGCGCTCGGTAATGCCGACATATTTGGCGCGCGTGCGGTCGACGTCGACGTCGAAACTGGGGGCGCTGAGCGACTGCTGAATGCGCGCATCCACCAAACCGGGAACGTGGCGCAAGCCGGCGCAGCAAATCTTGCGCGTAGGCGAAGTTCTGCCGCCAGATGCGGACCCGCGAATCTGCACCTCGATCGGCGCCGGAGCGCCGAAATTGAGAATTTGGCTGATAATGTCGGCGGGGAGAAACGAGAATGTCGTCCCGGGGAACCGGCCCGGCAGCACTTCGCGAAGCGAACGGATGTATTCCCGCGTCGGTCGGTGATCCTCGCGCAAGCTTGATCTGGATTTCGCCGTCCTCGGAACCGATCGTGCCGGTGTTATTGTAGGTCTTGTTGATGCCGCTGATCGGAAAACCGATGTTGTCGACCAGCGTCGCTGAGTCCTGCTCGCGGGATGATCTGGCGGATGACTTTCTCGATCTCGGCGAACAAACGCGCGTTTTCCTCGACGCGGGTGCCGACGTGCGCGCACGTGCATCAGGATTTGGCCGCCGTCGACGTCGGGGAAAAAATCGCGTGCCGAGATAAGGCGCCAGTGCGAAGTGCCGACGACGAAGGCGAGGAAACAGATGACGAATATCGCCGCGGTGGCGCATCGTCATGGTCAAAAGCTCGCGATAGGTCGAAGCGGAGCCGCTCGAAGCGTCGTTCAAAACCGCGCTGCACGCAGGACCAAAGGATTGCGCGTCGGCGGCGGCGCGTTTCGGCGCCGTGCTCATCGATGTGGAGAGCGTGCCGGCGCAGCATGTATTTCGCCATTGTCGGCACCAGCGTGCGCGACAGGATGAACGACCACGACCATGGCCGACATGACCGCTTCCGCCAGCGGCACGAACAAAAAGCGCGGCACGCCGGTGAGGAAGAACATCGGCACGAACACGATGCAGATGCACAACAGCGAAACGAATGCCGGAGTGACGATCTGCTCGGCGCCGTCGAGGATCGCGGTTTCGACCTCCTTGCCTTGCTCAAGATGCCAATTGATGTTCTCGATCGTCACCGTCGCTTCGTCGACCAGGATGCCGACGGCGAGCGCCAGCCCGCCGAGGGTCATGATATTCAGCGTTTCGCCCAGCGCCCAGAGCGTGGCGATCGAACCGAGCACCGAAAGCGGGATCGAGGTGGCGATGATCAGCGTCGAGCGGAAGCTGCCGAGGAAGAGCAGGATCATCAGGCTGGTCAGCGCGGCGGCGATGACGCCTTCGCGTACGACGCCGCCGATCGCCGCCTTGATGAATAACGATTGATCGCCGATCTGCGCGATCTTTAGCTTGGCTGGGGAGCGTGCGCTGCAGGTACGGCAGCGCTTTTCTTGATACCGTCGATGACCGCCAGCGTCGAGACGCCGCCGTTCTTGAGCACCATCATCAGGACCGAGCGGTTGCCATCGACGTGGACGATGTTCGCTTGCGGCGGATTGCCGTCGCGCACCTGCGCCACATCGTGGATGTAGACCATCGCGCCGTTGACCGCCTTGATCGGCAAGATCACCGAGCTGGCTGATGATGGACGGCGAGTTGTTGAGATTGATGGCGTATTCGAAGCCGCCGATCTTCTCGGTGCCTACGGGCGTAATCAGGTTCTGAGTAGCGAGCGCGCTGGCGACGTCCTGAGCGGAGAGGCCGCGCGCGCTGCAGCGCCGTTGGATCGAGATCGATCTGTATCTGCCGGAATTTGCCGCCGTAGGGATAGGGGATGGCGGCGCCCGGTACGGTGACCAAACCGACACGCAGGAAGTTGATCGCGATGTCGTTGAGCTGCTGCTCGCTCAAGCCCTTGCCGGACAGGCCGAGCTGGATGATCGGAACAGTCGACGCATTGTAGTTCAGGATCAGCGGTGGCGTCGCTCCCGGCGGCATGTTGCTGCAGCAGCGTCTGCGAGATGGCGGTGACCTGGGATTCGCGGTGCGGATATCGGCGCCGGGCTGAAAGAACACTTTGACGATGCCGATGCCGGTATAGGAATTGGCCTCGATGTGCTCGATGTCATTGACCGTCGTGGTCAGCGCGCGCTCGAACTGCGTGACCATGCGCCCGGCCATCTGCTCCGGCGGCAGGCCGGTATAGTTCCAGATCACCGCGATCACCGGAATGCGGATTTCCGGAAAGATGTCGACCGGCGTGCGCCAAGCTGCCAGCGGGCCGAGAATGAGGAGAAGACAAGGCAAGGACGATAAACGTATAGGGGCGCCGCAACGCGATGCGGACGATGGCGGTCATTGATCTACACGGCTCCCCAACACGCTTCCTGTGCGGGCGGTATGGAAGCTACGTCGTCCCCGGCAGCATATTTTTGCGCTGTGCCGCGCAAAATAACGGACTTGGCCGGCCGAAACAACTCACAAACGCTTCAGATTGGCCGCGTGGTGAAAGCCATGCGCAAAGCGATTTTCAGCTATGCGCTCAGAAAGGAGCGTCTTTCCTGTCCAGAAAAAAGGTGCGGCCGGCTCCTGGGGGAGAGCCGGCCGCGCGAACCCGGTCTGGGGACGGGGAGGGGTGGGGACGTGACCGGGCTCGCAAACTCCTTTGACGAATATCGACGTCTCAGCGCGAACTGGCGGTCGCCGGTGCCGCGCGCGGCTCGCCGAGCGAGACCCACACGTTGGGGTCGCCTTGCGACTGACGCTTGACGAAACGGTAACCGGTGTCCGCCCAGAGCACGATTTGATCGTTCTGGTTATCGAGGATGTATTCGCCCTTATCGAACTTGACTGTCAGGACGGCGTGTCCATCGCCGTGCTTGTCCCGCACGACGGTGATCAACAGCGCTTCGCGCGGCCAGCCGGCCTGGATAAGCATGCGGCGCTTCGCCAATACGTAGTCTTCGCAATCGCCGTATCCGTCGTCGGGATAATTCCAGCGCTCAACCACGCCCCAATGCTCCAAGTCGGTCATCGGCTTGACGTGCGTGTTGACGTAGAGGTTGACGCGCTCGAGATCCTTCCAGGCCTGCGTGGAAAACACCACGTCGCGCGGCTGCGATGGTTTGGTCTTGCATTCCGGATCGTACTCGGCGCAGAACTCGATCCAGCCGATCGGCGCCTTGGTCGTATCGCCGACTGAAATGAACAACGGTCGCTCGTCGGCTCGCCGCCGTGTTTGGCGCGGCCAGCAGCGCAAGCGCGATCGAGCTTGCCAGTGCGCAGCGCGCGAGGATGGTTTTGCTACCCGAACCCATTTGACCCCTCTCCCGTTTCTTGGGGTCACGTTTCGCACAAAGTTTTTGCGCTGCCGCTAAGTTGAGCGCTTCAATTTGAAGTAAAGACAGCTAAACAATCGGGAAAATTTCGACTCCATTCGCGCGAAGCTCGTCTAAAATTTTATTTGTTCAAATTTGATGCAAATTCGAACGCTATGGTGCGCGGCCAGCTCACCGCCGAAGGCTCGTGAGCCCGACAGGCCCCGTTAACGCGACCGGCGGGGAACTTGCTGGACGAAGAGCCGTCCTGTTATTGTTTCCGGCACAACAAAAGCGCGCACGCGCTTGCCCGGTGGGGATCAATCCGGGCCGCCGCGCCTGCGCGGAAGGGGACGCCATGAAGATCACCATGTTCCATTTCATGCCTTATCGCGACCTGCCGCAGGATTTTCCGCCGAAGGACATGGCTTCCGCCTGGGTGGACGCGCCGTGGTGGGAATACGGAAATGCCGAGAAGGTGACGGACGTTTATAATTGGTCGATAGACGAATTGATGTTGGCTGCGAAGCTCGGCTTCGATGGTGTCGGCACCAACGAGCATCACCAAAATCCGTACGGGTTCATGTGCAACCCGAACCTGTTCGGCGCAATCCTGGCGAAAATGACGCGCGACCAGGGCCTCGACGGCGTCGCCATCGTGCAGCTCGGCGCCACGGTCGCGGCGACTTCGCCACCGATCCGCATCGCCGAGGAATACGCGGTACTTGATTGTATCAGCGGCGGCCGGCTTCTCGCGGGCGTGCCGCTTGGCTTGGGCTGCGATGCTAACATCAGCTACGGCATCACGCCCATGGACCAGCGCGAGCGCTGGCGCGAGGGCATCGATTTGATGCTCAAGGCGTGGACGGCAAAAGAATTCTTCGCCTGGAACGGCAAATACTATCAGCTGCCGAAAGTGAATCTGTGGCCGCGGCCGATCCAGGATCCGCATCCGCCGCTCTTGGTGCCGGGAGCGGCGAGTTCGTCAACGTGGGATTACTGCCACGATCGCAACTTGCCCTACGCCTATTTGAGCTATTTCGGCGGCAAGTCGGCGGACAACGTCATGGACCGGTTCTGGGAGCGCGCCGCCGCTAAGGGCAAGGATGCCAATCCTTATCGGGCATCCTTCCTGCAACTCGTCGGCGTCGCCGAGACCGACCGTCAGGCGGAAGAGGAGTACGCCAAGCACATCGAGTATTTCTATCACAAGCTTCTGCACCAGCCGACCTATCAGATCGCGCCCCCCGGATACTCCGACTACAAGAGCCTGTTGAACGTGCTCAAGCAGGGGAAAAAGCTGCTGCAATTCGGCGATCTGTCGATTGAGCTGAAGCCGCTCAAAGCGAAAGACATGATCGAAAAGGAATTCGTCGTGGTCGGCAGTCCCGCGACTGTGCGGCAAAAGCTGGAGGCAATGGCCAAACGGCTCAATGTCGGTCATCTGATGACGGTGTTGCAGTTCGGCTCGATGTCGCACGCGCAGGCCAACAAGAACATCGAGCTGTTCGGCCGCGAGGTTCTTCCGCATCTGCAGAAGTTGCGGGAAGACGAGGCGTGGGAGAACCATTGGTGGCCCAAGCGATTGCGCAAGCGGCAAATCCGCCAGCGCGAAATGGCGACGGCCTGACGCCATGAAAACAGGGGGCGCAGCTTGCGCCCCGCGCTTTCCTTCAATCCATTGGCACAATTGGATGTGAAACATGGTTACGCCCGCCATACGCACGATCCCGGTCCGGCACTGCAACTTCGAAGCCAAGGTCAAAACCTCCGGCGACGGCCCGCCGCTTGTTTATCTGCATGCCGCCGGCGGCCCGATCTGGGATCCGTTCGTCGAATGGCTTTGCGAGCGCCACACGGTTTACGCCCCGCATCATCCCGGCACCGGCGAAACCGCGCGTGAGGCGATCTATGCGGTCGAAACCCTGTGGGATTTGATCCTGATCTACGACGAAATTTTCGATGCCCTGAAACTTTCGTCGGTGCCGGTCGTCGGCACGTCTTTCGGCGGCATGATGGCTTGCGAACTCGCCGCGCATCGTCCCGAACGCGTCAGTAAGATGATCGTGCTCGACCCCATCGGGCTGTGGCGCGACGACAAGCCGGTGGCGCCGTATATGCTGATGCCGCCGGAGAAACTGGTCGCGACCTTATACAAGGATCTTTCTTCCGAGCCGGTGAGAAAAGCCCTGGAAATGCCCAACGACCGGGATCAGGTCGCTACCATCACCGCGGACTTGGTCTGGGCGCTTGGCGCGACCGGAAAATTCGTTTGGCCGATACCTGACAAGGGTTTGAAGAAGCGCATCCACCGCATCACAGCGGATACATTGATCGTCTGGGGCGAGGACGATGCCTTGGTGTCTTCGGCTTATGCGAAAGAATTCGCGGCGGGCATTGCCAATTCGCGCGTCGAGATCATCAAAGATTGCGGCCATGTCCCACAGGTCGAGCGCCTCGACGTGCTCAAGCCGATTGTGGAAAAGTTTTTGGCCGGCACCAGAGTAAAAGAAACCGCCTGACAGAGGGAGACGATGTGATGTCACTGAATAACTTTGTGTCGCCCCCAAAATTCGAGGAGTACAAAGAGCGCTTCAAGAATTTCTACAAGATGGAGCGGCGCGCGGACGGCGTTATACTGGTGCAGGCGCATACCAAGGGCGGCCCGATTCAGCTCAGCGTCGAAAACCACCGATCGGTTGGGCAAATGTTCAAGACGGTCGGCGCCGATCCCGAGAACGAGATCATGATCTTCACGGGATCGGGCGATGAATTCATGATGGACGCCGATCCCGAAGGGTTCAAGCTCGAGCAGGACGATTTGGCCTACTGGGCATACGAGTACGCTTACAAGGACGGGCGCATCAACGTCAGTTCATTGGTCAACGATCTCGAAATACCCACCATCGGCATCATCAATGGGCCCGGCTTCCACACCGAGATGTGCCTGATGTGCGACATCACGTTGTGCGCCGAGGATGCGATCATCTACGATCTGCATTACGACATAGGTTCCGTGCCCGGCGACGGCATTCACAGTTGTTTTCAGGAAATACTCGGGGTCAAACGCGCCGCCTATGCGCTTCTGACCGGGCAGGCGATCGACGCCAAGCTGGCGCTGGAATACGGCATGGTCAACGAGATCCTGCCGCGCGCGAAGCTGATCGAGCGCGCCTACAAAATCGCCGATCACATCATGACCCAACCGCGCACGACGCGGCGCATGACCGCGCAGATCGTCCGCCGCCCGTGGCGGCGGCAAATAACCGACAGCCTCGACGGCGGCTTTGCCATGCAGATGTTTGCCCACTTGGCGAAGGACAAGCCGACGCACGGCCGGCGGCATATCGCCGATTGCGTCGCTTATGTCCGCAAAGGAAAGCGCAACAACTTCGACTGAGGACAACTAGGCGAAGGATGGCGCGACCTGGTTTGAGGCCGTTCGCCGGCGGCGACGTCGAGGGGCAATCGTCGCGCCGCGGCGGGTCACGTGCCGCAGAGGTTCTCCTCGACGAAATCCGGATGCTGCAGTCGCGTGAACTCGATGGCAAATCCGTCCTCGATGTGACGCACGACACGTCCTTGCACCCTGCCGAGCGTCACCAACGCGCCGATCGGCGGCCGCTGATCGGTCGAAATGCCGGCGCCGGATTGCGAGACATCGATGATCCGGCAACCGACATTGAGCCCGTTGGGCAGGATCAAGCGGCCGATCGGATTGCGCGGAACGAAGCGGCCATGGCGCCGGTCTTCAGGCAGGCCGAGAATGTCGCGATTGGCGAGCCAAGTTAATTGCGCCGCCAGTTTGTCTCGCTTGCGCGCGGTCGCGGCAATGGTCATGGCAAAGCCGTTCTCGAAGGTACGCGCGATCTGGCCCTCGAGGCGGCCCAAATGATCGACATAGGCGATGACCCGCTCGCCGAGCTTGCCGCCAACCGGTGCGATAACCGCCATGCCGCCCGGTGACATGTTGACCACCTGGCAGGGAAATTCGCGCCGATCCGGCAGCATGTACCGGCCCAGCAAATCCACTTTGACTCGCTGAAAACGCCGGCGCTCATCACTGAGCGCGCGCAATGCAGGTTTTCGCTGAAGTACCGCCATGCCGCAGATCTGCCGTCGCCAAGACAGCCTAGCGATCCGGCGTTAACGGCGCGTTATGCCTTTTTCGATGAGCGGGCGGGAATGCCGGGTCTCCTCGCTGGCGGACGCGGAAGGTCGGCTCCCAGCGTAAACGGTCAGCCCGCGCCGGGCTCCGGGCGTCATGAGGCGGGGCACAAAACGGCGCTCCGATGCCGCTCCGATATGACGGCGGCCGCCGAGCGTCAGCCCGCCAATGCGGCGAACGCCAAGCCATTGCGGAATTTTCAGGGGAGCGAGTACGCCGATCGCGCGCGCGAACATTGGGCGATGAGCGCCAAGAGGCAGCAACAACAGTTCAAGGTCGACGGACTCTCCATCGGCATTTTGCGCTGCCACTGCGGCAACTGTGCCGACGCATTCGTCGGCCAGAATCGTCAGCAAGCTCGATAAGACCGGCCTGCTGGCAATGGTCCAAAGGTCGAGGAACGATTCTCCCTTCACTTCGCGATCGAAGAGAGCGCAGACCCGCGTGCCGGCGAGCCGAAACGGGTACCCGGCTCCGCGATCGAGCGCGAGGATGAAGGCGTCGCTCAGAACGCCGCGAATTGACGCCGGGTCGACATCGGCGCGTTCGGGGGCAGGGCGTGTTCCGCGCTTTTGCTCCCAGTAGGCGTGGAGTTGGCGGCTTGAGGCGTGTTTCATGGCCGGCGTCTGTTCCATCGCGCCTGGCCCGTGAGGGCACGCGTGTCCCGGATTGGGACGCACTTGCGGCGCTAAGTTGTGTCTGGAAGGCGCGGAGCAGGGCTTGTGCCGCTTCAGCCTGTCAGTGGGGCGGGGTGATGGCCGGGCCTCGATTAAACTTAACGGAACGTTGCCATTGGCGCGCTCCCCAAGCCTGCTAGGGTGGGCTTACGACACCGCGCGCCAGGCCTTGCCGGCGGGCGACTGCAACCAACGGGAGGCGAGGGGATGTGACCGGGCCTTAAATTCGGCACCGGTTAGTCCTGCACTAGCCGCAAAGGGAGGGCTTTTAGCCCTCCCTTTGTCTTTTTCGTGTGGTGTTCCCTCTCCGAGCGGTGCTTGCCGTGCGAAAATCGCGGCCTTTTTCGACGGGACGCTAGCAACACTATTGATCTTGTGTGGCTTTGGTTCAGAAGTCCGCATGACGCGTGTGCGGCAAAAATGATGCGGACTTCTGAACGCCACACCAGTGGAGCGGATTTGACATTCGCTACCCCGCCAAATCGTCAGTGAAGCGAATGTCAAATCCAAAAGCTCCACTAGGTGCCATCCGGTGACGCAGCGTTCTGAGCCGATTTTCAACGTTCCACCGGTGGTACTGGCGACAATAGCCGTGCTGTTGGCCATTCATGGCGTGCGCACGCTGATCTTGCCGCCGGCCGGCGACGAATGGCTCCTTTTGGCCTTCGCCTTCATTCCGGCCAGATACGATGTGGCTGCCGACGCTCTTGGTGCCGTCCCGGGCGGCTTTGGCGCCGACTTGTGGAGCTTTTTTACTTACGCGTTTCTCCATGCCGACTGGCTGCATGTCGGTCTTAATCTGGCGTGGCTCGTACCATTTGGCACCGCGCTGGCGCGGCGCTTCGGTGCGTGGCGCTACACCGCGTTTATGCTCGTCGTCGCCGCCGTCGGTGCGTTTGCACATCTCATCACCCATTTGGGCGCGATGGTGCCGATGATCGGCGCTTCGGCGGCGATTTCCGGAGCTATGGCGGCGGCGTTGCGTTTTGTTTTTCAGCAGGGCGGCCCGTTGGGGCGATGGCGAGGCGAGGTCAACCACGATGCGTATTTTGTGCCGGCATCCTCGCTGATCGAGACGTTGCGCGATCCCCGATTCCTGATTTTCTTCGGCGCTTGGATGGGACTCAATCTGCTTGTCGGCCTCGGCACCGTCTCCGTTGGCGAAGCGGGTCAACAAATTGCCTGGCAAGCTCACATCGGCGGCTTTGTTGCCGGCTTGCTATTGTTTAACGCATTCGATCCGGTCGTCCCCGGGCGGGTACTCGAACTCCAGCCCCACCACTTAGCGCAACCGCGCCATCTTAATTCGCGCTGCCTCGCCGACTGCGGTTGTGGTACCAATATATCCGAGAGAGTCAGCGCGGGTTTTACGGGCGATCCACGCGAGACTCGATGCTGCGCTGCAATACGCGCAGGCAGGCGAGGACGGAACGGTTTCGATACACGCCGTTCCGCCAATTAAAACGCCCGCCGATGGAACCTAGCGCCGACGCCAGACATGATTTACCGGCGTGCCCTGTTCGGGCTCGCGCCGGTAAAGTTAGGGAGGCGACGATGACCGTCAGCATCATTCTCGCGCGCAAAGGCCGTGAGGTTGTCACCATCGAACTGGGTGCGACGCTTGGAGAAACAGTACAGTTGCTCGCCGAAAAGCGCATCGGCGCTGCGCTCATACTGGGTGCCGACCGCCGCATCGCCGGAATCATATCGGAACGCGATGTCGTGTGCGCGTTGGCTGCGGGCGGCGCGGCTGCGCTCGACCTGCCGGTGAGCCGCGCGATGACGCGCAACGTCGAGACGTGTAACGAGGGCGAAGCGGTGTCGAGCATTATGGAACGAATGACCGAGGGCCGATTTCGCCACATGCCGGTCGTCGATCAGGGGCGGCTTGTAGGCATTGTTTCGATCGGCGACATCGTCAAGCACCGCGTCCACGAAATGGAACACGAGTTGCGGGCAATGCACGACTATATCCTGACCGCCTAGGAGCGAGCGCCCGGTTCGGACATCGCCTTCGCTTACGGCTTTTGGCGTTCAACGCGGACTGGGTCCGTCTGCGCTGCGAACGCGAAGCGATAAGAGTTTTCATTTCGCGAGCCCCGCATGTGGCGCTATGATCGCCGCAACGGAGGTGCTTATGCGGGGCTTGATCGCGTTTCTGCTCTCGGTGATGGCCGTCGCATGGGCGACCGAAGCGGGCGCAAGCGGCAAAATTCGGCTGGCGCAAAGCTTCACGGTGACGAATTGCATGATGACCTGCAATGCGCGGGCGGCGGCATGCCAAACCTCCTGCTTCGTTCCCTCCGCGCAGGTTCCGATCAATCAGCTTCCCAATGGTCCGGTAACGTTCAATAACGTCACCCCGCAGATGAATACGACTGCCGGCACGGCGTGTGTATCGGCCTGCAGCACGTCGCAGCTCGCGTGCCAAACAAACTGCGCGCTCCTATCGCCGTCTCGGTGATCGTCCGGAAAACGCGGCTGTCGTCGGCGTCCGGGCTCAGCCGAGCGCGGCGATGGTCTCGAGAATTGGCTCGAGGGCTTTCTCGGTGGCGGCTTTGCCGACCGCGATCGCCTCAGCCGCGCGATGAAATTCCAGCCAGCCGATGTGCCCGATGTGCGGCGTGATGTGCACGTCAGGCGGATCCCCGGCAAGACGCATGCGGGTGAGCCGGTCTTGCATGATGTTGAAGGCTTCGATCATGACCGTCGAAAAACCGGGCCGCGCGTCGCCGGCAAAGATTTGCCGCTTCAACGCGCGTTCGGCGCCGAACATGCCGCGCAAGCCGAAGAAGTTTTTACGCGCCGGCGCCGGCACCAAATCCGGTGGCTCGTCGCTGACGTCAGATCCGTGGCTTGCAATGGTGGCGCCGCGAGCGAAGCGATCGGCATCGAGATTAACGGCGATGACGACGCGAGCGCCAAATGCGCGCGCTGCGGTGACCGGAACCGGATTCACCAATGCGCCGTCCATCAGCCATCGGCCGCCGAGACGTATCGGCGGGAAAAGTCCGGGCAATGCGTAAGACGCGCGCATCGCCAGCGACAGCGATCCCCGCGTAAGCCATATTTCGTGCCCGGTGCCGACCTCGGTGGCGATCGCCGCGAAGCGGGTCGGCAGGTCTTCAATGACTGTCGGGCCCATGGCATCGACCAGCCGTCTGGCAAGACGGCTGCCGCCGATAAGTCCGGAACTGCCGATACGAACGTCCAGATAGCCAATGATACGCCGCAAAGTCAGCGAGCGTGCCCAGCTTTCCAATTCATCCAATTGGTTGTTGGCGTAGCAGCCGCCGACCAAAGCGCCGATCGAGGTGCCGACCACAATATCGGGAATGATTCCTTGAGCGGCCAGCGCATGAATGACGCCGATATGGGCAAAACCGCGCGCCGCCCCACTGCCGAGGACAAGTCCAATCGACGGGCGGCCACGTTTCCCCTGAAGCGGTTTCGGTCCGACGTCTGCGACAGTCACTTCATCGCTCATAAAGTCTCGCGCGCACAGGAACGCCGCAGGCATGATCCGTCAAGCGGCGGCCGGCAACAACTCGCTTGGGCCATTATGGTGAAGCCCCCGGAGATCAACGCGGTTGTCGTCCTTGCGACGGCAAGGTCGGCATGAAATTGCCGTGATTTCCGTTAAAAAAATTACCATGGCGGGGCGGGACAAAGGCGGGCCCGGGTATCGCGTTGTCTGGGCGGCGATGCTTGCGTTGGCGGCATTTCCGTCGATCGGGGCCTATGCGCAGTCCAACAGCCTTGTTTCCCCGGACTCGCTGGGCCCAGGAGCGATCCCGTCGAGCAGGACCTTGCCCGGCACCGGGTCAATGTCCCCGTCCGCGGCGACTCCGTTTGTGCCGGCGGTGCCTATGGTGCCCGCGGGCCACCTGGCGCTTGCGCTTTCCGCCCGGTATGGCCGTGATGCGCCGGCCATCGCCGGCGGCCTGATCTGGCGTGTTTATGCAGCAAAACCCGACGCGGCCGGAATTTATCGCCTGATCAAGGAGGAAAAGACGGCCGCGGCGACCTTTGTCTTGCCTCCGGGCAATTATGTCGTCGACGCCAGCTTCGGGCTCGCCAGCGCCGCGAAGGCGGTGCAATTGCGCTCGGAGAACGTCCGCGAGGTCTTCGATATCCCGGCCGGCGGTATTCGGCTTGAAGGGCGCGTCGGCGATGCGCGCATCCCCACCGGACAAATTTCATTCGAGATTTTCGCCGGCAGCCAGTTCGACACCACGGAACGGCGGCCGATCGCGCAGAACGTCATGACCGGTGACGTGGTCCTGCTTCCGCAGGGGACGTATTACATCGTCTCGAACTATGGCGACGGCAATTCGGTGGTGCGTTCAGACGTCCGCGTCCAGGCCGCCAAGCTTACCGACGTCGTGGTGAACCACCGGGCCGCAATCATCACGCTCAAATTGGTCAACGAACCGGGT
Organism: uncultured Alphaproteobacteria bacterium; assembly: GCA_963835195.1. Lineage (GTDB taxonomy): Bacteria > Pseudomonadota > Alphaproteobacteria > Rhizobiales > Xanthobacteraceae > BOG-931. The sequence goes on along the minus strand of CAWIEY010000017.1, from coordinate 109,927 downwards.
GCCGAAGCGCTTGCCAACACGCAGTGGACCGTTTTGACGCCCGGCGGCGACGTGATCAAGGAATCGATCGGGGCCTTTCCGCGCGTGGTGCTTGCCGAGGGCGACTATCACGTCATCGCGCGTAACGCCGGCAAGCTCTTTCAGCGTGATTTCAAGGTGATCGCCGGCGTTGACGGCGAGGTGCAGGTATTGGCGCGCTAGCTCTGCGCCACCGACCGCCCGCCTTGCTAGGCCGCTTTCTGCAGTCGCTTCATATCGGGCGGCACGGCCTCTTGGGCGAGCGCGGCAAGCGCTGCATCGCGCGCCGTCACCCGTTGCTCATCGCTGCCCAAGCGGCGGATCGAGACCGTGCGCTCGGCGGCTTCCTTTTTGCCCAGCACCAGCAGCACCGGCACTTTGGCGAGCGAGTGCTCCCGCACCTTGTAATTGATTTTCTCGTTGCGCAGATCGCCCTCGACCCGCAGGCCCAGCCGTTGCGCGGCCGCGATCGTCTCTCGCGCATAATCGTCGGCATCCGAAGTGATGGTGGCGACGACAACTTGCAGCGGCGAAAGCCATAACGGCAGATGACCCGCATAGTGCTCGATCATGATGCCGGTAAAGCGCTCAAGCGAACCGAACATCGCCCGGTGCAGCATCACCGGCGTCACTTTGCTGGAGTGCTCGTCGATATAGAAGGCGCCCAGCCGGCCCGGCATGTTAAGATCGACTTGCACCGTGCCACATTGCCAGTCGCGGCCGATGGCGTCGCGCAGCACGTACTCGAGCTTAGGGCCGTAGAACGCGCCTTCGCCTTTGTTCAGCGTCCACGGCCGCCCCGACGCCTTGAGCGCCTGCATGAGTGCCGTCTCCGCCTTGTCCCAGATCGCGTCCTCGCCGATGCGTTTTTCCGGCCGATCGGAGAATTTTATGCGCACATCATCAAAGCCAAAATCCTCGTAGATCGAAAGGATTAGGTTGTTGACCTCAAGGACTTCTTCGGCGATTTGCTGCTCGGTGACAAAGATGTGCGCATCGTCCTGGGTGAATGCACGCACGCGCATGAGTCCGTGCAGTGCGCCCGAGGGTTCGAACCGGTGAACCTTGCCGAACTCGGCGATCTTGAACGGCAGATCGCGGTACGATTTCAGCCCGTTTTTGAAAATCTGAATATGCCCCGGGCAATTCATCGGCTTGATGACGTAGGTGCGTTCGTCCTCCTTGCGCGGCTCGACCAAGAACATGCCGTCACGGAAAGTCGCCATGTGGCCGGAGGCGACCCACAACGATGAATCGATAAGCTGCGGCGCATTGACTTCGGCGTAGTGGGCATCCACCTGGCGGCGGCGGATGTAATTCTCCAATGTTTGAAACAACGTCCACCCTTTGGGATGCCAAAACACCGAGCCGGGTGCTTCCTCTTGGAAATGAAATAAATCCATCTCGCGGCCGAGCCGGCGATGGTCGCGTTTTTCGGCTTCCTCAATTTGGTGCAAATAGGCGTCGAGTTCGGGTTTTTTGGCAAACGCGGTGCCATAAATGCGCGACAGCATTTCGCGCTTGGAATCGCCGCGCCAATAGGCGCCCGCCACCTTCAACAGCTTAAAAGCCTCGCCCACCTTGCCGGTCGAGGTCATGTGCGGGCCGCGGCAGAGATCGAACCAGTCGCCTTGCTTGTAGATCTTGATTTGCTGGTCTTCGGGGATGGCGTCGATCAGTTCGACCTTGAACATCTCGCCTTTGTCGCGAAAGACTTTTTTCGCCTGCTCGCGCGGCCATACTTCCTTGGTGAAGGCTTTGTCGCGGGCGATGATCTCGCGCATCTTTTTTTCGATGGCTGTCGAAGTCTTCCGGCGTAAACGGCTGATTGCGATAAAAATCGTAGTAGAAGCCGTTCTCGATCACCGGCCCGATGGTGACCTGCGTTCCGGGCCATAATGTCTGCACGGCTTCGGCGAGAACGTGGGCAGCGTCGTGGCGGATGAGCTCCAGCACGCGAGGGTCGTCGCGGTTCAAAAATTCAATTTTTGCGTCGTGGGCAATGGGGTCCGCGAGGTCGGCGAGCTGGCCGTCGAGCGCCATCGCGACGGTGCGTTTGGCCAGCGATGGCGAAATGCTTTTCGCCACATCCACGCCGGTTATTGGTGAGGGATAATGCCGACGCGCGCCGTCGGGAAAGGTCAGCGCGACCATTCTTCAGCTCCTTCTGCTCACTCGCTGCCCACGAATGCAGGTAAGCGTCACGGCCCGATATGTAGCTTTCACAACATGAAAGCAAGCTGTGGATTACTCGCGGACCCGCCACAATTTGCCGATGTAAACAAATGATTTTCGCCGCGCTTCGGGAGATTGCGGCAACAGCGCCGCAGAATCATCAAATCCCGATCATACCGCCGCCCAAAAGCTTGCTGACGTTCCGATTCAAGACCGCGGGGGTCACGTGTCACAATCAAACGTGAGACTGGGATAACGCGGCGGGTGGGGTGTCAGTATTGTTGTGGGTCTGCAACGCAGTTGTGTGTGTAGCGTAAATGCGTAGGCCCGCTGCACGGGGTGCACATGGGGGGAGGCTCGCGGCGGCCACTTAGGCCTTATCAGGTATTCTGCGTATGGGTCGCGGTCGTGTTGACCGCAGCCTTTTCCTCACAAATCGCTTCCATAAGCGGTGTCGGCGCGCGGCCGATGCCCGACAAGCCCAATCTCGGCACCATCGGGGAGCGTCTGAATGCCAACACGATCGCGATCGTGTCCGGCAATCCGAACGGCACTTACCTGAGCATCGCCTACGATCTGTCCGCCGTTCTCGACAACGGCGACGAATTCAGAATTTTGCCGGTGGTCGGTAAAGGCGGCGGTCAGAATATCCGCGACGTCCGCTTCCTCAAGGGCGTCGATCTCGGCATCACGCAATCGATCATTCTCAACGAATTTCGCGAAAGCAACGAAATCGGCAACATCGACCAGACGATCGTCTACATCGCGAAACTCTTCAACGAAGAAATGCACGTGGTGGTGCGTGCCGATTCCGGGATAGATACGGTCGAGCAACTGGCCGGCAAAAAAGTGAATTTCAGCGATCCCGGCAGCGGCAGTCAGATTTCGACACGCAATATTTTCAAGCGCCTCGGTATCAAGGCTCAGGAAGTCAACATGGGCCAGGCGGATGCGTTTGAAAAAATCAAATCAGGTGAAATCGCCGCGACCATCCTGATCGCCGGCAAAGCGGCCGGATCGATGGCGAAGCTCAAAGCGGCCGACGGCTTCCGCTTTCTCCCGGTGCCGTTCGCCAAGCAACTGCAAAACGATTACTTGCCCGCAGTGCTTGAGCACGCCGATTATCCGAACATGATCGAGCCGAGCGCCAGCGTCGGCACCGTCGCGGTCAGCGCGGTCCTGATCGCCTACAACTGGCCGCGCGGTTCGGACCGTTACAACCGTATCGCCAAGTTCGTCGACACGTTCTTTCCCAGACTCGCCGAACTGCAAAAACCGCCGCGCCATCCGAAATGGCGGGAGACCAATCTGGCGGCGGTGCTTCCTGGCTGGACCAGGTTTGCGGCCGCTGAAGAATGGCTGGCGCACAATCGGACGCAACAGTCGGCCGGTGCGGCGACGCGTGCGCAGTTTGATCAGTTTTTGGCGGCGCAGCGCAGCGCCGGCAAAATCAAAAGCAGCGCCAACGACGAGCAACTCTTCCAAGAGTTCGTGAAGTGGCAGGCGCGCCAACGCCCATGAGAAAAGGGGGCAAAGGAGCAAGGCGGCGAAAGTTCGGTTGTGAATATCGGAGCTTGAAAGCGCAGGGGAGGCGATCATGAGTTCTCCGGTCCACCAAGCCACAAATCTTGACGGCGTGATCAAATACGCACCGCCGTGGGCGCGCGATGATGCGCGCCATGCCACGCTGGTTCCTGAAACGGGAAAGATTGAATGGCCGCCACGCGGCCGCCGCGCCGGTACGGGAGGCGGCTCGTTCAGCGGCGACGTTGCGGTGCGCGAGCTGCAGCGGCAGGTCGGTCTGCAGCCGGAAAAAGTGCCGGAACCGGTCAAGCTCGAGCGAAGCCGAGGACGGCTGGCGCTGCGCATCTGTGCGGCAATGGGTGCGGCCGCCATTGCCGCCGGCGCGATCGTCATGTGGCCAATGGTCCGGTCGGGGGCAAACGCCGAAGCCATTGGCGCGGCAATCATGGCCCTCGTGGTCGGAGGCGGCAAACAGGATCACCTGAGCGTCGCCACCGGAGCCGCACTTGTTCTTGCGCGACGAGCACGGCGAGACAAATGAGACGCTTCCCGTCGGCATCGAGATCGACGGAAATCGCGCCGGAGCCAGCATCGTGTTGTCGGGCCTCGCCGCCGATACGCAGCTTTCAGCGGGAAGCCCGCTTGGAGCGAGCGGCTGGCGCCTCGACGCCGACGACCTCGAAAGCCTGGAAATACGGCCGCCGCGGGATTTCGTCGGCGCGATGAACATTATGGTCGACCTGCGACTGCCGGATGATCGTCTTGCCGACACAAAGGCGATGCACCTCGAATGGGTGGCTCGCACGGACATCCCGCAGGCGGCGGCCGAGCCGCAGGCGTCGGCGGAGCCAAAAGCGCAGGCACAACCAGAGCCAAAGCCGCAGGCCCAGCCGGAGCCGCAGCCGGTCGCCTTGCATCTCGACCCCGCTGAAATCGCCATTCTGCTGAAACGCGGTCAGGAGTACCTGAAGAACGGCGATTTGGTCTCGGCCCGGCTCTTGCTCAAACGTGCAGCGGCAGCCGGTAGCGCAGACGGCGCGTTTGCGCTCGCCCAAACATTCGACCCCGTCGTGGTTACGCGGATCGGCGTGATCGGCGTCAGCCCCAACGCTGAGAAGGCGCGCGAATGGTACCAGAAAGCCGCTCAGCTTGGTTCGGGCCTTGCCACCCAGCAACTCGCGAATTTCGAGCCAAAGGCCGAGTGAGGAAGTTTAGACCGGACCGAATGATTCGTCCGCGTGAACGCCGAGGCGATCAGACGCGATCTTGTCTGCCGCGCCAGTTTCCGTAGCGCCACGGCATGTACCAGTGGGCTCCGGCCGGCGGGGATTCACAAACGAAGTCCAAGCCGGCGGTGCCCCACGGATGGCAGCGCAGCAATCGCGCCAGCGTCATCCAGCCGCCGGCCCACAGCCCGTGCCGCTCGATCGCCTGATCGGCATAGTCCGAACAGGTCGGCAGATGGCGGCAGTTGAAACCGACGAGCGGCGAAAGGGTGTAGCGATAAATCCTGATCATCCCGCGGCCGGCAAGGCGCGGAGCGCGGCTGGATTTTTCGAATAAACCGGCAAGCAACATATCCGGATCAAATCATTGCGCCGCCGCCGCGGCATCCGATTTGCTCGCGCGCTTCGCCTCGATCTGGTTGATGGCGTCGACCACCGCGTCGAAAGTGAGCAAGGTCGAGGCGTGCCGCGCCTTGTAGTCGCGCACCGGCTCGAGTACGGCGATGTCGGCCCATTTGCCGGTTGCCGGCGGCTTGCCATTTTCCTTGAGCATTTTGCGCATGTCGTCGCGCAGCGTCCGCAGTTCGGCCGCCGTCGAACCGACGACGTGGCTCGCCATAATGGATGACGATGCCTGGCCGAGCGCGCACGCCTTCACTTCGTGCGCGAAGTCGCTCACTTTTTCGCCGGTCATCTTCAGGTCGACGGTTACCGTCGATCCACACAGCCGCGATACCGCGGTCGCGGTCGCGTCGGGATCGGCGAGCCGTCCGATCCGGGGGATCGTTCCGGCAAGCTCGATAATCCGCCGATTATAGACATCGTTGAGCATCGATTGCGCGCGGGCTTGCTAACTCAAACTACCGTCTTGCTGCTAAGCTATATAGGGTCCATATCGACCGCTTGCGAGTGTTTGCCGTGGGCCGGCGTTTGCTCCGTCCTTGCCCCGAAACGAAGCTCTGAAGATGGCCGAGAAGGTAGTATTCGCGGCGCCCGGTGCGCCGACTGAGCTCGAGGAGGGCGCGGCGCTAACGCCGAAGTTCGGCCCTGACGGGCTGATCACCTGCGTCGTTACCGACGCCACTTCCGGATCCGTACTCATGGTCGCACACATGAACGCGGATGCGCTGGCGAAGACCATCGCCACGGGGGAGGCATGGTACTTCAGCAGGTCGCGCGGGGCGCTGTGGCGAAAGGGGGAAAGCTCCGGCCATGTTCAGCGCGTCGTCGAGATGCGCATCGACTGTGATCAGGACGCGGTCTGGATCAAGGTCGAGCAAACTGGCGGCGCCTGTCACACCGGCCGGCGCTCATGCTTCTATCGTGCCGTGCCGCTGGGAACCGGCGGCAAGGTCACGCTGGAATTCCGCGATGAGCGTTTGTTCGATCCGGCGGAAGTTTATCGCAAGCGAGATTGAAAAATGTTCTGCGGGCGACTGCCCATTCGCCGCTGGTGATTTGCTCGCGCAATTCCTCCTCACCGGCGGCGGTTCGATCGCCTTGCCGACGGCGCGCGCTCTTTGCTAAAAAAACGGCGGCAAACTCGTCTAGCTGCTATCGGCGCCATTCGGCGTACAAGTCATTAATAATCGGGAGGAAACAATGGCCGATCGGATTTTAACGACGCACGTGGGAAGCCTGCCGCGCACGCCCAAGCTTCTCGAATTGAGCCAGAAAAAGACCCTCGGCGAAAAGTTCGACGAGGCCGGCTTCGAAAGCGAACTCAAAAATGCGGTGGCGGAATGCGTGCACAAACAGAAGGACGCCGGGGTCGATCTCATCAATGACGGCGAGCTCGGCCACACCGTCGGCTGGGCCTACGATTACGGCGCCTGGTGGTCTTACATCATCCCGCGGCTCGGCGGGGTCGAGATCTCCAACCAGGGGCTCTGGTTCACTTCGCTGTCGGCGCATACCAAGACGCCGATGGCGCCCAAGGATTTCATTGTCGGCGACTGGGGCGAGCGCCGCGACATGTCCAAATTCCAGGAGGCCTATCTCGACCCGCAGTCCGGCTGCGGGCTGCCCGTGCAGTTCATGACCGAGCACAGTCCGCTGGTTAAAGGCCCGGTCACCTACAAGGGCCAAAAGGTGATCGAGCGCGACATTGCCAACTTCAAGGCTGGTCTCAAGGCCGCCGGACTCTCGACCGAAGGCGCGTGGATGAATGCAATTGCGCCGGCGAGCTGCGCGCGCATGCCGAACGAGTATTACAAGAGCGAAGAGGAGCTGTTGTACGCCTGCGCCGATGCCATGCACCACGAGTACAAGGCGATCATCGATGCCGGACTGACCGTCCAACTCGATGATCCGGCCATTGGCGAGAACTGGGACCAGCAAAAGAACGAGCCGAGCGTCGAAGGCTATCGCCGCTACACCAAAATGCAGATCGACGCGCTCAACCACTCGATCAAGGGGCTGCCGCCGGACAAAATCCGCTTCCATCTGTGTTGGGGAAGCTGGCACGGCCCGCATACCACCGACATCCCGATGAAGCACCTGGTCGATCTGATGCTGGCGGTCAACTGCGACTATTACTCGTTCGAGGCCGCCAACGCCCGCCACGAGCACGAGTGGAAGATCTGGAAGAACATCAAGCTTCCTCCCGGCAAGAAGATCCTGCCCGGCGTCGTCACCCACTCGACCAATCTGATCGAGGATCCCGAACTGGTCGCCGACCGTATCATCCGCTTCGCCGAGGCGGTGGGGCGCGAGAATGTCATCGCCTCGACCGATTGCGGGCTCGGCGGCCGTGTGCATCCGCTGATCGCCTGGGCGAAGCTCAAGACCCTCTCCGAGGGCGCGGCGCTTGCGTCAAAGCAGCTCTGGAAGCGCGCAGCGGCCTGACGCCGGCCGGCGATTTCACCTCGCGGCGCGCGCCAGCACCCGCTTGGCGCGCGCCAGATGCGGGCGGTCGACCATGACGCCGCCGACGGCGGCGACGCCGGCGCCGGGGTTGGCGGCAAAGGCATCGACGATGGCCTGCGCGTGCGCAATCGCCTCGCGCGTCGGCGTGAACGCCTGATTGATGATCGGTATTTGCGTCGGGTGGATGGCCATCTTACCCGCAAAGCCGTCACGGCGTGCCGCCCCGCATTCACGGCGAAACGCTTCGCGGTCGCTGTCCCTGAAATCGGTAAAGACGGTGTCGATCGCCGGCACGCCGGCGCTGGCTGCGCCGGCAAGGCAGAGCACCCGAGCCAGCCGATAAGGGTCGAGAAGCACACCTTCCGAATTGCGGTTGGTTTCGGCGCCGAGATCGGCGGAAAGATCCTCCGCCCCCCAGGTCAGGGCACTCAGCCGCTTGCTGGCGCCGGCATAGGTCCCGGCGCGGAACAAAGCCGCCGCGGTTTCCGTGGCAATCGCGATGATCTTGATCTGGCCGTCGGCGATACCGTTGACCGCTTCCCGCACCGCGAGCTTGGCATCGAGGTGAGTGATCGAAGTGCCGCCTTCGGCTTTCGGCAGCATGACCGCATCAGGTCGCGCCGCCGCAATAACATCGAGATCCGCATCGATCAGGCCGGTCTCCAGCCCATTGATCCGCACCACCAGGTACGGTCGGTCGGTGACGGCGACGGTCTCCTTGAGAAAAGCCGCCGCGCTTTGCCGCGCCGGCGCCTTTCGATCCGAGGCGATCGAAATCTTCGAGGTCGACGATCAGCGCGTCGGCGCCGCTGGTCATCGCCTTGGCGAGTTTCTTCGGACTGTCGGCCGGGACGAACAGAAACGAGCGCATGCGGTCTGTTTACATCCTCAAGAGGATCGGACTTATCGTCGCCTCGCCACTGGCCTTGCGTCAATCAGAATGATGCTGCATCTGCGGCATCATCTGTTGGTGCAGACCCGGCGGCGTTACTCCAAGCACTGCGACAATGATCACAATGAGCGTGCCGAGCCCAGCTTCAATGGCGGCGTTGCGGCGAAGCCGATGAAGCGCATCGTGGCCCGCCATAGCGCTTGCGTCTTGCATAAGGCGAGGGGTCAAGATCTGCCGATTGATTGCGGCCACGGCCACCATGACCAGGAACAACGCGATCTTTATCAGCAGCAGACGGCCGTAATCCGTCTCGGTGAGTGCGGGAAGGCTTCCCGCCAAGTAAAGCGTATTAATCGAGCCGGTGACAAACAGCGCGCCGACACTGACAAGGCCAATGATTGAAAAGCGTCCGACCGCCGAATGCATCAAGCCGATGGACGCATCTTCGCGGCCGGCGGCGGCAAGCAAGAGGACGAGAGGCAGGAGCATTCCGACCCAAGCCGCGGCGGCAATAAGGTGCACGAAATCCGCCGCCGGATGAACAATGCCCTCGATCCCACGCGCGCCGACCGCGTGTCCGGCGAAAGCCAGCGTTCCGGCAAGGCCGGCCGCCAGAACCACCGCGAGGCCGTCGGCCAAATGCGCTTTGTTGCCGCGGCGCTGAAAAGATACTGCAAGCGTCCCGGCCAATAACAACGCCAATATTAATCGCGCCAGCCAATCGTGGCCGAAGCCGGTTTGCAGAAGCACAATCCACAGCACGCCTTGCGGAAAAAAGATCCGCGAAGGTGCTGTCGCTCATGGATTGGGCGACCAGAACGAACCACGCGGCTCCCGAGACCAAAGCCGCCAGAAGTCCGATCCAGGCTGTCCATGCAAGCCATTTGCGGAAAACGGCAGGCGCATGTGCGCCGGTTTTTGCCGTGGAGAACGCAGGTTCGGCAATGAAGACGCCAAAGAAGACCGCGCCGGCGGCGGCGATGGTTGCGGCGAAGTGGATGGCCCGCACACAAATCAGCAGGACATGCATCTTACGTTGCCTCGACCATCGCCGGTGCGGTGCTCATGGGCTGCCGACGTGGAAAGAAAAGTTTCCCTCGGTTTTATGCGTATCGACCGAAAGCGCATGCCAACGAACGCGGTAGGCTCCCGGCGCCAGCGGTTTCAGCCCAACCCGCATGGTGTTGCCGCTGACCTGCGCCTTGCCCTGATCGACGCGGGCGCCTTTGGCGTCCGTGACTTGCACCGAACTGAAGGCCGGCTCGAGGTTTTGCGTAAAGGTCAGGGCCACCTCACGCGGTGCCTTCGCCACCGTGCTGCCGACGAGCGGGTTTGCGTGATCGAGAAAGGCATGTGCGCGGGCCGTGGCGGTTCCCAGCGCCATAACCAACGACAGGATAATGATGGGCATGGGCATTCGCATGGGTTTGCTCCTTTAGAAGCTAGGCTGGCGTTGAGGATTGGAACTGCCGCCGATCAGCGGTTGACCGAAGGTCTTCGGGAACATGTCGTCGAGATAAAGGTGCAACTGGGCGAGAACGCCGACGCCGGTCCCGCTCGCGCGATTGATGGGAATCATCGCCTCGAGACCGACCTGGAAGTAGCTGCCGACCCAGATCGCTCCTGGATTGATTGTGCCGGTCGTTTCGAAGGAGTTGCCGATATTGTTGGCCGCGGGCGTGAAGAATTGCGCTTCGGTAATGAAGATCAGATGATTGATGAAATCCGGGAGTTGCAGGTCTTTCACCTCGGACTTCAGATAAGGCATGCTGTATTGGAGCGACGCGCCGTAGACCAGCACCTGCGGGATATAAACGCCTTGCGACACGTCAAAGGACGCGGTCGGGATCTGATAGCCGACCTGGCCGGTGACGGCGAAGGGCCGCGCCCAGCCGACGTCATCGGGAAGCTGACCGAAGCCCTGGCCGAAATAATAGGTGGGGGTGAGCACGCTGTAGGACGTTCCTATGCCGGCATTGGTCGCGCCGGTCCCTCCCCAGTCCACGATCAGTCCGAGCGCCATTGCCGTTTCGTGCGAGGCGTCTTTGAGCAGCTGGTACTGAAACGTCGTTTCCAGGTCGGCAAAGCCGGCAAGTGTGGGAGCGCCGGGCTGGCGGATCTGCGACCAAGCCTCGCCGATGGATATGCCGAAATCTTCGGTTATGCGCTTGGAGAGTTCGCCCGAAACGTCCAATTGCTCGGCAGGCGGGACGTCGCCGGTCTTTGACCAGCCTATCGTCGGCAGTGACATTTCGTCGGCAACGCAGGGGTCGTCGATCAGCAAAGTGGCCGGAAAAAAGCGCGGGCCGACGAAGCAATGAGCGAATGCTTGAGACGACGGCAGCGCAACCAACAAAAAACACAGTGCGCACCAACGCACCAGGAAGCGGGACATGCACGTCTCCATTCTATCGAAGCACCGTAGTCGCGGTGCGCGCGCCGGCGGAGATCATAGTCAGGCCGTAGCGCGGCGCTCAGTGCTTGTTCATCTGCATCATGCCGCCGTGATTTATCGTCATATTGCCGCCGGCGGGCGCGCCGGGGGCGGAAGCACCGATGCCGGCGATGGGAAATTCGACCTTGACCGCTCCGGCTTTCTGGAATTGCAGCGTTGCTTCAACCGTTTTGCCCTGCTCGAGGGGATGCTTGAGCTCACCGAGCATCAGGTGCAGTCCGGACGGCTTAAGCGTGACGCTGCCGCCCGGCGGGATTTCAAGCCCGCCTTCCACGGGCCGCATCTTCATCACCCCGTTGTCCATGCTCATGCTGTGTATTTGGCACTTGGCGCTGGCGTCGCTTCCGACGCAGCTGAGCCGGTCGGGGCTCGTTCCGCTGTTTGTCACTGTCATGTAGGCGGCACCGGTGGAGGCGCCTTTCGGCGTCGCGCGCGCCCAGGGCTGGGTGATGTGCATCGAACCGACGTCGTATTGGCTCGCGTGGGAGCGCACTGGAGCGAGCTGCGCCGCTATCAGCGTCAGCGCCGCGAGGAGCGGGTAAGCAACGGTCTTCCGAGCAGACTTCGTCATTGATGTACTCCGTGCTCTGGCCGCCGTGAGCGCAAGGTTGCTTCCGGGCTGGCCGTGCCGAATTGAGGTAGCGCAAAAGGGGGGCGATAAGCCGCACCCTGCAAAGCCGCGACCGGCGGCTTAAACGTCACGCGCGCGGCGGAGGTCCTCGCGGATTCGCGATGGAATGGTCGGCGACGTGAGGCAGGTCAAACCGGCTCGGCGTCGAGGCGGCAGCGACGATTTCAACATGCGCGTTGCGGTTCAGCGCCGGCGGAGATCCGATTACCGCGTGGTGCGCTCCGGCAAAGCAAAAGATGCAATGGCTGCAAGGAGCGTGGATCGGCGCATTGACCGGCAGGGCAGGGGCGGCCGCGCCGCCGCCGTGCAGGCACAGCTCGAAGCCCGGCGCCGTGTCGCCATCATGGGCGGCGAGGGCAAACCCGCCGAGTGCGATGAGGAGACTTTGTGTGGCGACGGCATAGGCGACAACGATCCCGATCACGGGCCGCCAAAATCGCTTGGGCCATCGGCCAAGTCTGCTCATGTGCACGCCTATCTAGGCGAACAATATCACCGGATCATTGCGGCAGGAAGGCCGTAAGCCGGTTCACTTCGGCCGCATGCGCATAAATGCCTGGCGGCGGCACTCGCCGACAAGCTTGTTGTTCTGGTTGTAGGCGCGGTGGTGAAGCTCGACGATTCCGGCGCCGGGCCGCGACTTCGATTCGCGCTTGCTGATGACTTCCGTCGTCGCATGCACGGTGTCGCCTTCAAACAACGGATGCGGGAATTTCACTTCGGTCATTCCCAGATTGGCGATCGTGGTGCCCACGGTGAGATCGCTGACCGACATGCCGATCATCAACCCCAGCGTGAACAGCGAGTTCATCAGCGGCTGGCCCCACTCGGTCTCCTCCGCGCAGAAATGGCGGTCGATGTGGAGCGGCTGCGGATTTAACGTCATGTTCGAAAACAGCATATTGTCCATCTGGGTCACGGTGCGCGTGTAGCGGTGCTCGAACACTTTGCCGGGAATAAAGTCCTCGAAATAAAGGCCGCCGCGCTTGTGCCGTAGAGCCGTCTCTTGCGTCATTGGCAGTCTCCCTGCGTTAAGTGTCCGTTTACCATGAAAGTTAATCTCTGTTTACGCTCGCAACGGGCCCCGCGGCGCCTGCGTATTTGAGCAGAGACCGACCAGCGATCAATGCCACCATCCATTAGCCCGAATTTGATCCCGACAAGAGGTTGAACAGAAGGCGAGCCGCATACCCGCGGTAACCTTTACCAAGATTTATGGTGAACGATTTTTTAACAGCCAGTCTTTAGCATCACGAGCAGTCAAGACCACGTAGCGCAACGAAACAATGATCGTCCGCCAATTTCTCGATGGGATTCGTGCGGCATCGGCAGCGCAAAGAGTAGAAGCGGCCGGCGCGCTCGCCCGCGCCTACCTTCACTCCGATCTCTCTGCCGACGACGTGGCGGCCGCCGAAGGCGCTATGCTCATGCTGCTCGACGACCCGTCGCCGCTGGTGCGGCGGGCACTTGCCGACGCGCTGGCAGCGAGCCCGAACGCGCCACCGGCTGTCGTCTTGGCGCTGGCCGCCGATCAGCCGCAGATCGCGTCGCCGGTCTTGGCTTTGTCGCCACTGTTCGTCGATGCCGATCTGGTCGATGCGGTCGCGACCGGCAACGCGGCGGTGCAGGCGGCGGTGGCAAGCCGCTGCGGACTGCCGCGATCGGTCGCCGGCGCTCTTGCCGAGGTCGGCACCGAGGACGCTTGTCTGGCGCTCGTCGAAAACTCCACGGCCGAAATTGCACCGTTGTCGATCGACCGCATCGTCGCGCGTTTCGGTCATGTCGCGGTCATGCGCGAAGCGCTGCTGGCCCGCGAAGATATTGCTCCCTCAACCCGGCTGGCGCTGGTCGCCAAAGTCTCGGAAATGCTGGTCGGCTTTGTCGCGAAACGGCGTTGGCTTGACGCGGAACGCGCGCAACGCATTGCCCGCGAAGCCTGCGAAAAGGCGACCGTTACCGTTGCGGCGGAGACCCCCGACAGTCAGATAAGCCAGCTCATTCATCACTTGCGCGCCAGCGGACAGCTCACGGCCGGTTTGATCTTGCGCGCGCTCTTGTCCGGCAACGTCGCGCTGTTCGAAGAAGCATTGGCCGAATTGAGCGAGCTGCCGCTTCGACGCGTCGGCACCTTGATTCATTACGGCAGCGGGGCCAGCTTGCGGGCGTTATTCGATCGCGCCGGCCTGCCGCCGTCGACCTATCCAGCCTTCCAGCAGGCCATCGAAGCCATGCGTGAAGGCGACCTGATCAGTGAGGGCGGCGGATCGGCCCGCTTGAAGCGGCGCATGATCGAGCGCGTGCTCACCGGCTGCGAGAACGAGGCGTTGGACGAGTTGGCGCCGCTGTTGACGCTGTTGCGCCGCTTTGCCACCGAGGCCGCCCGCGAAGAAGCCCGGCTGTTGTGCGACGACATGCTGGCCGAGAATTTCGCGGCTGAGGAACAGTCGCGCGCGGCATAAGCCCGCAATCAATAGCCAAATTGCTCGCGCAGGATTCGTTCCTCGAGGCTGTGGCCGGGGTCGAACAACATGTGCATGGATATCGCGTGGTCCATGCTGATCTCGACTGATTGCACCGAGCGCACTTCGTCATGGTCGGCGACCGCGGCGACCGGCCGCTTGGCCGCCTCGCGTACCTCGATGGTGACGCGGGCGCGATCCGGCAACAGGGCGCCGCGCCAGCGCCGCGGCCGAAACGGGCTGATCGGGGTCAACGCCAGAAGCGGCGCACCGATCGGAATGATCGGTCCCTGAACCGAGAGGTTGTAAGCCGTCGAGCCGGCGGGGGTGGACAGCAATATGCCGTCGGCGACGAGTTCCGCCAGCCGCTCCTCGCCGTCGATTAATATGCGCAGCCGTGCTGCCTGGTAGCTCTGGCGGAACAGCGACACTTCGTTGATCGCCCGGTATCGGTGCACGTGTCCGCTTGCATCGCGTGCGCGCATGAGCAGCGGATGGATCACGCTGTCATGGGCGGCATTGAGCCGTTCGGTAAGTTCCCGCTCGGAGAATTCGTTCATCAAGAAACCGACGGTGCCGCGATGCATGCCGTAGATCGGCTTGCCGGAATTCATGAACCGCTGCAGCGTCGTGAGCATCAGACCATCGCCGCCGAGCGCCACAATGACGTCGGCGCGTTCCGGCGGCACGTCGCCGTAGCGCCGAACCAGGCGGCGGCGCGCGTGCTGCGCGGACGGCGTCTCGCTGGCGACAAAAGCGACGTGCTTGTAGCGTGAAGCTCGGCGACGCTGTGGCATGGTGGTGGCGTTAGCTGCTCGCGGAAAGGTCGCCGACGCGGGGCGTGACTGGGAGTAGGGGCATGGAACGCGCGGTTTTCGTCTATACGACTTATCCGTCCCTTGTCGAGGCGGAGCGGGCCGGGCGGTCATTGGTCGAGCGGCGGCTATGCGCCTGCGTCAACATCCTCCCCGGGATGGTATCTTATTATTGGTGGCAGGGGGCACTCGAGCGCGGCGACGAAGTGGTGATGATCATCAAAACCCGCGCCGCGCTTGCCGATGCCGTTCGCGTGGCGGTGAAAGAGATGCACTCCTACACCACGCCGGCCGTTCTGGTTATGCCGATCGAGAGTGTCGATGCCGACTATGAGGCTTGGATCATGCGCGAGACGGCGAGCCAATCCTGAGCCGTCGCGTACCCGACCCGTGCGATCGATCGCGTTCTTGAGGCTCTCGCTGGGCTTACGCTTCTAACCTGTTGAAATGATTGAAGCCGTTTGGAATTTTGCCGCGCTTTGGCTCTGGGATTTTGGTGCCGGCTGAGGGACTCGAACCCCCGACCCCCTGATTACAAATCAGGTGCACTACCAACTGTGCTAAGCCGGCGACGCGCCGGAAGATAACCGATCCAGCGCGCAAATTCGATGGCAGTCCTGGAGACTAAACTGAGCCGCAACGGGCGACATCGCGTGCTTGCGGCCGAAGCGCGCGCTGTCGACATCCCGAGGGGCGCGAGTTTCTCGGTAAGGTGCAAGCGAAGGATAAGACGGCCGCTCGACTGGACTTTCTAGAATTTGGCCGGAAGCCGGCTCGCAGGCTCATTGTTGACCCATTCCGTTTCGAGCATGTCCTTGAGCATTTTGGCACGCTCCAAAGCCTGGGCTCGCGCCGCCTCATGTAGGGGACGATCCTCGATCGTCCCTATCTCGCTCATAATGCGGCAGAGTTCGGCCCGCTCATTGAGCGACATGAGCGCGGCAGCAAGCTTTCCTTCAAGGATGGAAAAATGAGCGGCCAGCATGGTGTCTGCCGCGAGCACGTGGCCGATATGGCAGCGAAAGCGCGGCAAATCATCATACTCGGGCTTTAACGCACCGCCGCATTCAGGGCAGGTCAAGGCCGTCGGCTGATCCAGCCGGTAGCCCTCGCTCGCGTCTGTGTCGTCCATCGACGACCTCCATCTCTTTATGCCCCGCGCCGGTGGCGATTCCCTCGGCTAGTCGCAACAGGAGTCCGGGAATTTGTGCAAGCGGGCAGCAATAATCCGCGCCGGCATGGGAAAGTGCACTTTGCGGCATCATCGGCTGAATTGCATCAGCTGGGTCTTGTACGACTGCGATACCTTTGGCTTTACGAACAGCGATGAGGCCCGCTGTCCCATCACTCAGTAATCCGGTCAAAACAACTTCAATCACGCGGCGCCCATAGGCTGTCGCCGCGCTGCGGAAAAGCGGGTCGACGGCCGGCCGGGCCCAGTTTTCGGCGGGCCCGCGGCTCAGCCGGATAAACCCGTGATGGATGTGGACGTGATAATCCGGTGGCGCAATCAGAAGCCTTCTCGGATTGATAGAATCGCCTTGACGCGCAAACGATACCGGCATCGGAGCCACGCGAGACAAAATCTCATCAAGGTAGCTGCGGCGGCGCCCAATGTGCAGGACGACAAAGAGCGCGGCGGGAATGTCGGGGTCGAGTTTGTTGACGACCTTTTGCAGCGCTTCCACGCACCCGGCAGAACAGCCGATCGTTATTATGGCAAAGCTGCGAACCTGCGGCTCGTTGTAATGTCCAATGATATTGCGCACCCGATCCATTCCTGAACCCCAAAACGTGCAGCCGCAGAACTCGGCGGATTGCCAAGCTCCTACGGAAACTCGCGAACCCGGCGCCGGGTTCACTCGCTGGGACACGCAATAGTTGGAGGGAGCGCGGATGATCGTCCACCTAGAGCGGGCTGACGGCCGGCAGAGGTCCGTACCACCCCTCGGATTCGCCGCCAAAATGCGTTGCGTTACGCCAGGGCTGATAGCTCTCTTCTGACGGAGCACTTCCCAAAAACATGCACTGTCGCGCTTGCTGCCGCTGTCGCAAGCACAATCAAACATTTCCGTGATCGGGCTGACGGCGCATTTGCCTGCCGTCGCCGACTGACCTAGTCTTCGCCGCGTTGAATATCTAGATAGGCCGCTAAGCGGCCAAGGGGGACCTCTTTGGCGGCCCCTGAACACAAATTCCCACTTGTCGGTATCGGCGCCTCGGCGGGCGGGCTTGAGGCCCTTGAAGGTTTTTTCAAAGCCATGCCGACTGACACCGGCATGGGCTTCGCGCTGGTCACCCATCTGGCGCGCGGACAGGCCAGTTCGCTCGTCGAAATCCTCAGGCGTTATACAAGGATGCCGGTCAAGACCGGCGTGGATCGCGCGGTTCTTAACCCGAACGAAGTGTACGTCTGCCCACCCGATCATATCATGACGGTGACGGACGGTCGTTTGCGCCTGCAGTTGCGCGCCGACGAAGCGCAGCGCAAGCCGATCGACGTGTTCTTAAGCTCGCTTGCGGAGCACCATAACGAAGCTGCCGTCGGCATTCTGTTATCCGGGGGCGGCAGTGATGGCACGCTCGGCATCAAGGCGATCAAGGAGCAGGGCGGTCTGACGCTGGCGCAAGGGGGTGACGGCGCCGGCCCGCTGCAATCCGGCATGCCCGACACTGCCATTGCGGCGGGTGTTGTCGACCTGGTGCTGCCGGTCGAGGAGATGGCGCCGCGGCTTTCCGATTACGCGCGTAGCTTCGGAAAGATCCAAGAGCAGATCCGGCGCGACCATCGAGAAGTCGAGGAACGCGATCCAAAGCGCGATGGCTATCAGTCGATTTACCGCATCCTGCAAAATCATGTTGGACACGATTTCAGCGGCTACAAGGAGAAGAGCTTTCAACGGCGGGTGGGGCACCGCATGCAAGTTCTGCAGCTTGAGAGCCTCGAACAATATATCGCCCGGCTGCAGGAGAACCCTGAGGAAGCGACATTATTGTTCCGCGATCTCCTGATCGGCGTGACCAATTTCTTCCGTGACCCCGGGGCATTCGAAACCCTCGAGAAGAACATCATCCCCGCCTTGTTCGAGGGCAAGGGCGCAAGCGACACGGTGCGCATCTGGGTTCCCGGATGCGCGACCGGGGAAGAAGTCTATTCGCTCGCTATCATCGTGCGCGAGCATATGGACACGTTGCGCGCTGCGCCGAAAGTTCAGCTTTTTGCCACCGACATCGATGAAAACGCCCTGGTCGTGGCGCGCACCGGGCGTTATCCGGAGCCGCTCTTGGAGCACGTCTCCAAGGCGCGGCTGCGACGCTTCTTCACCGGTCACGATGTGAGTTACGCGGTGAATAAAGACATCCGCGAGATGTGCATTTTCTCCGCACATAGCGTGATCAAAGACCCGCCGTTCTCGCGCATTGATCTGATCTCCTGCCGCAACCTGCTCATCTATTTCGGCAATGAGTTTCAGGCTCGCGTCTTCCCGGTGTTTCACTTCGCGCTACGGCCTCGCGGATACCTGTTTCTCGGGACGGCCGAGAACGTCAGCCAGTTCTCCGATTTGTTCGCGCCGGTCAACAACAAGCAGCGCATCTTCCAACGGCGCGATCACGTGACCTCGCTGCTGCACTTGCCGGCTTTCGCGCCCGCCGGCCGCGTCATCCCGAGCACCATGGACGAGCACCACGTACGCGGCGTGGCAGCCGGCAATCTGCGCCATGCGGTGGAAAGGCGGCTGCTGGAACGTTTCGCGCCCGCTCATGTGGTGGTCAACCGCGAGGGCGATATCCTGCACTACTCGGCGCGCACCGGAAAATATCTGGAACCGGCGCCCGGGCTACCCAACAAGCAACTGGTGGCGATGGCGCGGCGTGGGCTGCGGCTTGATTTGCGCAACGCGTTGCGCGAGGCCTTGCAGACGCGCAGGCAGGCGGTGCGGGAACACGTTTCCGTCGAGTTGGACGATCGCGTTCAGTACGTCGACCTCATTGTCGATCCGCTCGGCGACAACGAACGCGACCCGTTATTTGTCGTCATGTTCCAAGACCGGGGGCCGCCGGTGAGCCCAAACGGGCTGGCCCCGCATGACGATAATATCCGCGACCGCTCGACCGAACACCTCGAACACGATTTGCGCGATACGCGCGAGCGGCTGCAGGCCACCATCGAGGAATACGAGTCGGCGGTCGAAGAGCTGAAATCCTCGAACGAGGAATTGCAGTCCATGAACGAAGAACTGCAATCCACCAACGAGGAGCTGGAGACCTCAAAGGAGGAATTGCAGTCGGTCAACGAAGAACTGCAGACGGTAAATTCCGAACTGAACGCCAAGGTCGAGGAGGTCGATCGCGCCAACAGCGACCTGCGCAACGTCTTCGAGTCGACGCAGATCGCCACCATCTTTCTCGACCATAACCTGGTGATCCGCAGTTTCACGCCGGCAGTTGCCGGGATTTTCAATCTGATTTCCAGCGACCGCGGCCGGCCGCTGACTGACATTGTCAGCCACCTGACCGATATGGGCAATCTTAAGCGCGACATCCAGACGGTGCTCGAGCACGGCCAGCCGATCGAGCGGCGCGTCCACCGTGATGACGGTCCGGCGTATCATCTGATGCGCATCCTGCCTTATCGCGGCCGCAACAACCTCATCGACGGCGTGCTGGTGACATTCGTCGACGTGACCAACATGGTGGACGCGGAAGAGCGCCAGCAAACCATGGTCGAGGAGTTGAACCATCGCGTGCGCAACGTGCTCACCGGGGTCGGGGCGATCGCCAACCAGACGCTGGCCAACATCGACTCGCCGAAGCACTTCGCCGAAGCATTCCTCGGACGGCTTAAGGCCATGGGAAAGTCCTATGCGCTGGTGTCGCGCGAGAACTGGGGCGAGGTATCCTTGCGCGACATGCTCATGGATGAGTTGCAGAGCTACGCCGAAGACCGCAAAGGCCGCGTCACGCTGGAGGGACCGGATCTGGCGTTCCCACCGGCGCAGGCGCTGGCGCTCGGGCTCGTCGCCCACGAACTGACCACCAACGCCATCCGGCACGGTGCCTTGGCGAGGCCCAAGGGCCGCGTCATTGTGACATGGAAAGTCGAAAAAGGCCGGCTTCTCATCACCTGGCAGGAACGCGACGGCGGCAAGATCGCCAAGCCCGCCCGGCATGGTTTCGGAACCGAATTGATCGAGCGTGAGTTGAAATCAACGCTTGGCGCAAACGCGGCGTTCGATTATGCGCCCGAGGGTTTGGAGGTCCACATTTCCATTCCTTGTGAAGCCAAGCAACATCGCTGGGTCAAGCCGGTTCCAAGTCAGTAAAATGGGGCATGCGCCACCCACGGGTCTTGTCATCGACTACAATCCATTGGCGGCGATGAACGTGGAAGCGGTGCTGCGTGGCGTCGGCGAGCGGACATTTGCGCGAAGTTATGCCGGCCCGCCACGCGCGGCGGGCCTTCCGGCAGAAGCCCTGCGGCCGAAGAGTACTGTTGCGGTCGGTTCGTTTGGATCCGGGTGGTGGCGCGACGGAAATTTCGTTCGGCATTGAATGACCATCAACTTTTAACGGCTGTTCGATGGATTGGCGATCGGAAGTGGCTCATCTTCAGAAAGCCGAAGCCGACATCGCCGAGGCGCGCGTGCGTATCCGTCGGCAGGAAGAGCTTGTCGCGCGTCTGCGGGAGCACGGGCTCGATATCTCTACGGCGCAGTCCGTGCTGGAGACCATGCGCGATACGCTCAACGCCATGGAGGGGCACCGCCAGCTTATTCTCGATCATCTGGCCAGCATAAAGGCGCGACCATGGTAGTGCCCGCCGTCGGCGCCTCGTCGCAATAATTCCATTGTGCCGCACGCAGTCCCGCTGGCGCCTTTAAGCCGGCGTCACGGCGCCGCGTTCGATGCGGTAGACGCGCGCCAGGAGATCAGCGACGTGGATTTCGTTCGACTCCGACAGCAGCACTGACACCGATTGCGTCTTGAGATTGCTCAGCACCTCACCGAGCCGGCGCGCGAGCGCCGGCGCAAGTCCCTCGAACGGCTCGTCGAGGAGAAGTACGCGGCGGCCGGCCATGAGCGCGCGTGCCAGCGCCACCATCTTCTGCTGGCCGCCCGACAGTTCGAGCGCGCGCCGGGCGCGAAAGCGCGCCACCTCGGGCATGATGGAGAATATCCAATCGAGCCGTTCCTCCACGCCGGTCATTTTCGCCGCCCAGCTTGGCAGCCGGACGTTCTGCTCGACGGTGAATTCGGGGACCAGCCGCCGGTCCTCGGGCATGTAGCCGATGCCGTGGGCGACACGCAGATGCGCCGGCAGGCGCAGAAGATCATGGCCCGCAAGCTCGGCGGTACCGCTTGCCGGCAGCGCGCCCATCAGCGCGCGCATGAGCGTCGTCTTGCCGGCGCCGTTGCGCCCAATCAGCCCGCACATCTCGCCGGCCTCGAGGCGGAGCGAGGCGCCGCGAATGAGGACGACCGGCCCAATCGAGACGTTGAGGTTCGCGATCCTAAGCATGACTAGCGCCGGCTGTCGTGGATTTGAGCTTTGGCCCGCTGATCAACTCCTGAATGCGGGCATTTTCCAAGGTCTCGCTCGGCGGCCCGTCGGCGATCACCGCGCCGTCATAGAAGGCGAGCACGCGATCGGCGTAGCGTTCCACAATATCCATGTCGTGCTCGACGAACAGCACCGTGATGCGGCGGTCCTTGAGCGCCGCCATCACCACCTCCATCAACGAAAATTTTTCCTCGATCGAGATGCCGCTGGTCGGCTCGTCGAGCAGAAGAAGGCGCGGGGTACCGGCGACCGCCATGGCGATGTCGAGGAGCTTGCGGATCCCCTGCGGTAGCGTTGCGGCAATGTGGCGGCGATAGCCGGCGATGCCGAACAGTTCGAGCGCGGCGTCGCTTTCGGCCAAGGTGCGCCGGGCATAGAGCGGCGTGACCGCCTGCTGCAGCAATCCGCCGGCGGCGTGCGCGATGGCGGTCGCGGCGCACATGTTTTCCTGCACAGTCATCGAGGTAAAAATCTGCGGCATCTGGAACGAGCGGGCGATGCCGAGCCGCGAGATTTTGCGCGAGGGCAGGCCGGTAATGTCGCGGCCGGCGAAGGCGATGGTGCCGGCGCTCGGACGCAGATGGCCGGTGACCATGTTGACGAAGGTGGTCTTGCCGGCGCCGTTCGCGCCGATGATGCCGATAGTCTGCAGGGCCGGCACCGCGACATTGATGTCGCGAGCGGCGATCACTGAGCCAAAACTCTTTTGCAGGTCGTGTACGGCGAGGATGGCGCTCATTGCGCGGCGCCCTTTGATCGCGGGGAAGCGCGCCGCAGGCGGACAAACAGCGAGCCGAGGCCTTCCGGCAGAAAGAGAATAGTGACGAGCAGCGCCGCGCCGAGGAAAATCTGCCAGGTACCGGGCAGGAGGTCGTACGCCACCGACTTGAGGAGCTCGAAGACGAACGAACCGACAAAAGCGGCGGCGATGGTGCCCGCTCCGGCCAGAATGGTCACGAATATGAAGCCTCCGGACGTGGTCCAGTACGCCATGTTCGGATCGACATGCTCGATCGCCAGCGCCGCCAATGCACCGCCGATGCCGGCGAGTGTTCCGGCAATCATCAGATTGAGATGGACCAGCCGGTTGACCGAGACGCCGAGAAATTCCAGGCGGATCTCGCTGTCGCGCATCGGCACTGCGAGCGCGCCTGCGATCGAGCGGCAATAGAGCGACACCAGGAGCGCTGCCGCGGCGCCGAACGCGAGCACCACCCAGAACAGCACCAGTTGCTGCATGGCGCCCTCGGGGGCGTAGCCCAAATAGGTCGGGGGCTCGATGCCGAAGCCGTCGGTCGAACCCAGCGTTTCGGTCTTCACCAGCGCGCCATAAAGGATCATCGACATGGCAAGGCTGAGCATGGAGAAGAAAATCTCGCGATAGCGCGCCAGCAGAAAACCGATCAGGAAGGCGACGAAGTAAGCCACGAGCGCGCCGGCAGCGATTAACGCGAACGCGTCGCGCACCGGCGTGTAGCGGCCGATCAATGCGACGGTATACGCGCTCACGGCGTAAAACAGGGCCTGCCCGAACGGCACCAGCCCGCCGCGCCACAGGATGATGAGGCCGAGCACGACCAGCGCGTTGGCAAACGCGAGGGTGGCGAGCGAGACCAACCAGCCCGGCAAAACCGGCGCGAGCGCCGCGGCGACGATGAAGGCAAGGGCTCCGGCGACGAGCGTGCGCGACACGGTCATATCTTCCGCGGCTGCATGCGGCTGAACAGGCCTTGCGGCCGGAAGATCAGCACCAGCGCCATCACCGCATAGATGACGAACAATTCGATCTGCGGCGCGAGATGAACGGCGGCGGCGCGGCACTCGCCGACAATGAGCGCGCCGACGAATGCGCCGCCGATCGAACCCATGCCGCCGATCGCCACGACGGCGAACGCCAGCACGATGACCTCGACGCCGATGCCGAGCGTCACCGCGATCTTGGGCGCCATCGCCGCGCCGCCGAGCGCGCCAAGCATGGCGCCGGCGATGAAGGTGATGGTGTAGACGGCGGACACATTGATGCCGAAGGCCGCGGCGAGCTCGCGGTCGAAGATCACGACCGTGAGCAGATGGCCCCAGCGGGTGTATTTGAGCGTAAGGCTCACGCCGATCGCCACCAGCGTGGCCAGCGCCACCAGTCCAATGTCATAGCCCGAGAGCACGAAGGTTCCGACGTCGAGTGTGCCGGCGGCGCCGAGCGGCTGATAAAGCGCGTAGGAGGTGGCGCCGAAGATCAGGCGGATCGCGTCTTCGAGGACGAGGAAGGCGGCGTAGGTGACGAGTACGACAATGACCTCGTCCTTGCCGTAGAACAGCCGCAGCAGCCCGCGTTCGAGAACGAGCCCAAGCACAAGCCCGACCGCGGCCGCGACCAGCACCATCAGAAGGAAGCCGCCCGCGACGGGAAGCCCGCGGTCAAAATAGATGCCGACGGCCGCGGCCGCCCCGTATGCTCCGAAGGCGTAGAACGAGCCGTGCGCGACGTTGAGGATCTTCATCACGCCGAAGATCAGGCTCAGTCCGACAGCGACGAGGAACAGGTAGGCGGCGTAAGCCAGCCCGTCAGTGAGGATGGCGAACGCGGTCAGCATGAGCGAATGCGCGCGCGACTAGACGTTGCCGCAGGGCCGCCACGACATCAGCTCACTCACACTTGGCGCCCTGCATGCCGCCTTCCAGCCACGCTACCGAATTAACACCCGCCGGCGGGTTCACGCAGTCTGCCGCATAGCGCACGATATCGACGATTGTGGGCTTGCCGGTCGCCTTGTCGAACTTGTAGGTGCCATAGGCGGTATCGGTGACGCCCTGATGGCCGTTGCCGAGCGCCATGTGCACGGTGGTGCTCGGCGTCGGAAACGAAATGCCCTCGAACGCCGCGATCACCTCGTCGTTGGTCGGGCGAGCACCGCCCTTCTTCGCTTGCGCTTTTTCCCACGCCGTCTTGAGGCCGAACAGGGTCTGGGCAAAATCGTAGGCCGGATAGATCGGCGCCTGCTTGAAGCGATCCATGTAGGCTTGGCGGAACCAGGTGTTCAATTCGCTGTCGTGCGCAAAGAAGGTGTGCGGTCCGCGCGCGCCGATGATCGCGCCGTCCGGCAATTTTGGCCCGAACCGCCAGAGCGACGATTCGCCCGTGGTGAGGACGAGCGGAATGCGCTGCGGCAGGCCGCGCGCGGCGGCCTGGTAGACGAAGGATTCGAGATCGCCGTCGTAGAAGCTGGAATGAATGATTTGCGCATTCGAGGTCAAAAGGGTCGAGATCTCGGCGCCGTATTCACCGGCAAAAAGTTTCGGCCAGAGTTCCTTGTCGATGGTTGCTTTCGGATCGAGATCCTTCATTGCCAGCTTGAAATCGCGCCAGGAATCCTGACCCCAGGCGTAGTTCTGGTTGATGCCCGAATAAACCGAGAGGTTCTTGAACTTGCCGAGCACATATTTGGCAGCCGCGACATTATCCATGGTGGCATGCGGATTAACGCGGAAGACGTAGTGCCGTGGCTTCTCCTCGAAGATCCGGGGCGTGCCGCAGATATCGAGCACCGTGAGCTGCTTGAGCTCCTCGGCCACCGGCGTGACCGCGAGACAGCTGCCTGAAGACACATAACCGACGACTACGTCGACGTGGTCGCGCTCGACGAGATTGCGATACTGGGTGACGACGTCCGCGGCGGAGCCGCTTTCATCGACGAATTTCGCCTCGATCTTGGCGCCGCCGAGCCCGACTTTGCCGTAGGGCGCCGGTGCTTTGCCGGCGTTGAGTTCATCGACCAGGAGTTCGGCGGCGTTGTGATCCGGGATGCCGAACGGAGCCGCCGCGGGTCCGGTGAGGAAGGTGACAAAGCCGATCTTGACCGGGGCTTCCTCGGCGCCCGCGCTGCCGGGCGCGAGCGCTGAGAGGCCGAGCACCAAACCGGCGGCGAAAGCGAAGGGCGGGCAACGGGATCGAGTGTTTCCGTGGCGGCGCATCATGGGGCGCTCCTTGCGATGGCGGAATTCCGCATGTGGAAACAAACGCGATATTGTCGGCGGTTTCAACCGGTTTTGGTCGAAGGCCGCGATACCCGACCGCCGGGTTGCGCGTTAGATCGTCGCGGCGGATGGAAGCTGCAGACTAGGTCATGCCGCTGTTTGATGTTAAAAGAAACGCCATCCTGGGCGGCGCATCACAGGCGGCACGCCATGAGCACACCAACATGGGCGTAGAAACGGCCGCGGCCAGCGGCTCGGCAGCCCGGCTCGCCATTCGGCGCGGCGCGCATGGCGGCCCGACCGCGGGGCTCGCGCCCGATTGTGTGCAGGCCAATCTCGCGATCCTGCCGCGCGCCTTTGCGGCGGATTTTTTGCGGTTCTGCGAACGCAATCCAAAACCGTGTCCGCTTATCGGCGTTGGAACGCCGGGGGATTTTTCGCTGCCGGCGCTCGGCAAAGACATCGACCTGCGTACCGATCTGCCGCGCTATCGCGTGTGGCGCGACGGCGCGCTGGTCGATGAGCCGACCGATGTTTCGCGCTGGTGGCGTGACGATTTGGTCAGCTTCGCCATCGGCTGCTCGTTCTCGTTCGAATGGGCGCTGATCGAGGCGGGGCTGGAAATCCGTCACATCGCCCGCAAGTGTAACGTGCCGATGTACCGCACTTCGCTGCCGACCGCGGCGGCCGGCCCGTTCCATGGCCCGCTCGTCGTTTCAATGCGGCCGTTCGCGCCGGCGCACGCGATCCGCGCCATCGAAATCACCAGCCGCTTTCCCAAGGTGCACGGCGCACCCATCCATATCGGCGATCCGAACTTGATCGGCATCACCGATCTGGCGGCGCCAGATTACGGTGATGCGGTACCGGTCGGCGCCGATGAATTGCCGGTGTTCTGGGCGTGCGGGGTTACCCCGCAGGCGGCGATCGCGAACGCCCGGCCTGATCTGTGCATCACGCATTATCCGGGCGCGATGCTGGTCACCGACCGGCACAACGTCGACTTGGCCGCCGCCTGACCACTAGGCGCGCTGCTGAGCGCGCGGGCTGGAGCGGAATTTCGGCATCACTTCCGCGGCGAACAGGTCGAGTGAGGCGAGCGCTTTCTCGGCGCCATACCACGGTGGAAAATGCAACATGATCGAGGCGTTGCGTGCCATTGCGTGCAACTCCTCGATCTTCGCAATCACAGTCGCCGGCGATCCGTGCAGAATAATATCACGCGTCAGCGTATCGTAATCGCGCGGCTTGGCGCCGACGTCTTGCGAAACCGTGCCCAAATAGCCCGAGGTGTGGCCACTGCCGAAATGCGCGAGATTGCGCATGATGCCGGCTTCGCTGTCGCGTTTGGCCTTGGCGTCGGTCTCGGCCACGTAAACCCAGCGTGCCACGTCGACGTGGCCGCGCGCCGGATTCTCGCGCAATTGCTGCGGCGTCTCGGTCAAGAGCGCGCGATAGTTCGCGCTTTGCCGCGCCAGCTCGCGGAACGGCGTCCAGCTTGACAGGAAGAGGCCGAGGCCGAACCTGGCGGCAAGGCCGATGGAGCGGTCGGTGGCGCCGGCGAGGAAAATCGGCGGATGCGGCTGCTGCAGCGCCTGCGGAAATATTTCGTATTGTCCATCGACCTTGAAGTCGAAACGTTTGCCGTGGTGATCGACGCGCTTGGAATGGAGGAGGTCGAGCAACAGCGGCAGCGCCTCTTCCTGGATGTCGCGGCGTGTCTCAAAGTCGATGCCAAAGCCGTCGAATTCGTACTTGCGGTAGCCCGAGCCGAGGCCGAGCGCGAAACGGCCATTGCTGAGGATGTCGACAAAAGCGGTGTTCTCGGCAACGCGCAGCGGATTGGCGAGCGGCAGGGTGACGACCGCGGTGCCGATCCGGATCCGTTTGGTCAGTGCCGCAAGGTAGCCGGCATAGACGAACACGTCCGGCATGATGCCGTATTCGTTGCTGAAATGATGCTCCGCCACCCAGGCGTAGTCGTAACCGAGCTCGTCGGCGCGGACGATCTGCTCTGTCACCCGCGCATGCACGTCGCGATGCGGATAAGGTTCGGTCTCGGTGTTGGGGTGCGAGGTGAAGAGGATGCCGAATTGCATGCGCTAATCCTAGCATCGCCATGAGCGGATATGCCAACAGTCGTATTGAGGACCCGGATAGTCCACGGGCTTGACCGAAACGGGGCGCATGACCCATTGCAATCACGGTCTTGGCTTGGAGGTGATGACCCATGGTCGAGCCGTGCATCGCTATCTTGGTCGATAAGCGGAGGGAACGTTGCATTCTTTGGAAAAGCTCGATCTCAGTCGCGTTCGCGACCTCGTGATCGCGGGATGGACGGGCAGGGATCTGGCCGCGGTCGAGGCGCACATTCGTGAGCTGGAGGCGATCGGCGTCAAGCGCCCGGCGACTACGCCAGTATTTTATCGTGTCGCCGCTTCGCTGCTCACAACGGCCGAGAGGATCGAAGTGGTCGGCGATCGTTCCAGCGGCGAAGTCGAATGCGTCGCCTATTCGTTCGCCGAGGGTATTTTTATTGGACTCGGATCGGACCACACCGACCGGGCCGCCGAGTCAGTCAATGTCTCGTTGTCGAAACAAGCGTGCGCGAAACCGGTCAGCAGCGCGCTCTGGCGTTTGGACGACGTTGCGCCGCATTGGGACGCGCTCGTGCTCCGTTCTTATCTCCGCGACGGCGACCGACGGCTTTATCAGGAAGGAACATTGGCCGCGATCCGGCCGTTGCATGAGCTCTTTCGGCTGTACGCCCAGCAGCCGTCTTTGCCTCCCGGCACGGCGATGTTTTGCGGAACTGTACCCGTCCATGGGAAGATCGGTCCGTCCGCCGCGTTCGAAATGGAGCTGCACGACCCGGTGCTCAATCGCACACTAACTCATACTTATCGCGTCGAAATGCTGCCCGACCGCGGCTAGAGAGGAGACCATGGGATTCGACAAAGGCCACAAGGAATTCCACACCCTTGCCATGAAAGAGGGGTGGGAGACGCCGGCCGGCTATCCGGCCGGCATTCAGCAGAAAATCATTGCCGGCGCGCTCGATGAAAAGGCGCGCTCGGGCAACCGCACGCGGCTACTGCGCTTCGCGCCCGGCACTTACACGACAAAGCCCTTTGTTCACGAGTACTGGGAAGAGGTGTTTATGATTTCCGGCGATCTGATCGTCGGCAATGACGAAGAGGGTCGCGGCGGCGAGAAGTTCGAAGGCTACACCTACGCCGTGCGCCCGCCCGGCGTCCATCACGGGCCATTCAAGTCCGACACCGGATGCCTGCTGCTGGAAACGCATTACTATCCGGAAGACTGAATTTGCTGTAGTGCAGTGCTTCAGAAGCAGGCGACATCCACGTCGTACCCGCGGTACTTTAACGGCACCGCGTGGACCTTGGCGGAATTGCACCAAGGTGCGCCAAATGCCCGCAGATCATCAGTGCAGCGGAGCGATTAAAACGGGTTCCAGGTGGGAGCCGACGTAAATTTAAGATAGCCGACATTGTACCCGAGGCGTAGCCCAATCCCGGAACGGATGGGCACCACGACTATTCTGTCATCGGCCGACGTAAGTCCCGTCATGCCGAGGCCAGCGATGACATAAGCAGCGCCGGCGACCCCATTAAACTGCTCGAATATCGCGTCGGTGTGCGGCAGGTTGTAGATCAACATCATGGTGCGCGCGCCGTCGGCTCCAGCATCGACCCCGATCGTTGGGCCCTGCCAGAACACCCGCACGTCGCCGGCATTCTTGGTGTACAGAGTGCCGTCGCCGTAGCGTAGACCCCCGACGAAAGCGCCCCCTGCCTCTTCGCCGAGAACGTAACCGTTGGGCTGGCCCCACTGTGCTGCCGCTTTCTCGACGATCAAGGCCATACCCTTGGAGATCCCCCCAAAGAAGTGGTGGCCGGCATCGACGATCTCGACGGAAGAGTATTGAGACGGCGGGGCATGCGGTTCATTCGCCTGGAATTGAGGCGACCCGGCCGGCGGCGGGTCCTGCGCCCAAACCGGCGCGGCAGCTAAAAGACCAGTAAACAGCAGGGCGGCTGCTGCAAGTTGCAAAGCAAATTCGTGGTGCGAAGCCGAATTTCCAACGTTGCGCATTTGGACCTGCCTTTGGTCCCGGACCAACCGATCTAAATCGATTGCATTAAAGATAAGGAAAATTAACTTTTGCCTAACGGCTTGCGCTTACCCACCCGACGCTGCCGTTCTTCAGGATTTACCTTGGCCATCGGCGTGGGCGCCGCGACACTTAGCGGGCCTAGTTAAGTAGCCGAGATGGACGCACGGCACGAAAAGCGATTGCCAAAAATTAATATTGTGGCCACGCCGCAGTAATATCGGACAGCATCTAATTGCTGCGCAATTCAATTGAGTGACACGCCGTTATGTTGGGCACACTCAGAAAAAGAAAACTCATCGTGGAGGTGGTGCGGACGCTCGGGCCATCCGAAGAAATCTGGCTCGGATTCCGATTCAGGAAGAGAGCCACAACAAAGCCTCCGCAAAAGCTCCGCTTATGTTGGTACCTTGGCGCGCAAAAGGCGCGACGGCGACCCGCGTCAGGCCGGATCGGACAACTCGAACAAATTCTACCTAGGGCTTGTACTCATAAAATCGCGAAGTCCGCTTTACCCCAGAAAATCGACATCGGATCAGACATGGCTCATGTCGGTTTTGTGCCATTCGCGTCATTTTCGCAAAGCAGTAATTATGATTGCGTCGTCGCTGTTTTCCACGACGAACCGCAAAATCTGCTCCGCACTAAGGGGCTAAGTCTCCTGTGCCGATCCCGGATTGGACTTTAGGCGCTTCTCTAATGACCGTTGCCACTCCGAACTTGCTGCCGTGAAATAGCCGAGCCTTTCCGTGAATGCGATACTGCGGGCGAGGGCCAGCCAGCGGCCCTCCATAGCCTCCCGACATGTTATGCCAGGCTCGAATGCTTTATCGACCCCACCGATGAAGCACTGTTGCTTTCGCAAACAGCGCCTTGAAAAGACGCGGCTTGGTCATCGGGGCGGAATGCTTCCGGTTAATTGGTGAGACGGGTGCCCGTTGGCCACGGCACGATGGCGAAGGTGAGTTTCAATTCGTGCAAGTGGCTTTGCAACGGCACGCCAGGGCATTGGGATTACTTGCTCTCAAGCCGCCAGGAACCGTCCCAATTGACGCTGGGCGGATCTCGCTCCAACTTTTCAATACGGTGCAGGAGCGTTTGAGAGGGTCCATCGCCAGAAGCGGCCGCAATCGCAGCACTGAACGCGGTCCGCGCCTCATCCCACCGGCGCGACCGATACGCCGAGAGCCCTTCCGCGTAATGGCGTTGCAACGAAATCTCATTCGGGGCCAGTTCACCCTTTCTTCCCATGATTTCGTAGACGAGATGTTGTCTCATCTGGCCAGTCACAACCAAACGATCGATCTCTCGGATTTCAAATTCCTCTTCGACCATAACCATCGTTTCTTCGGAGATCAGACATCGGCTGCCGTAAGTCTTGTTTGCGTTCTCGAGGCGCGCCGCAAAGTTCACCACATCGCCCATGACCGTATAGCTCATCATGAACTCAGAGCCGATAGTGCCGACAAGCGCCTCACCTGTGGCGATACCGATACGAAGATCGCATTCCGTCGGAATGGTCCGCACCCCAAGGAGTTCCGGCAGTTCCTTACGCAATACCGGAACCCGTGAGGTCATATCTATTGCGGCCAAGCAGGCGAGCTTGGCTTGTTGCGACTCCTCAACGAAAGGCGGACCCCAATACGCCATAATTGCATCGCCGATGTACTTGTCGATGATCCCCTCGTGACGGTGGATCGGTTCGGACATGGTCGACAAATACCAATTTATCAACTTGACCAGACCCTGCGGAGTCACCCCTTCGCTGAGACTTGTGAATGCCTTCATGTCGCAAAACATCACCGTCATGATCCGGCGTTGACCTTCCGGAGCGGCAGTCGACTGCCGTTCGATCAATCCCTCCATTACTCTCGGATCGATATAGCGCCCGAACGTTTCGCGGATGTGTTCCTTTTGGCGCAACTGCTCAATCATCCGGTTGAACGCAGCCGACAGCTGACCAATCTCATCGCGTGTAGTGACCTCGATTGAGCGGTCGAGACGACCGGCCTCAACGTCGCGAGTGCCCTCCAGCAGCAGTCGGACGGAGCGCGCAATGCCGCCGCTGACCAACACCGCCAACAACAATCCGAGAATCGCGGCGAGTGCCGTGAGAATGACCGTGAGTGTGATGGTCTGCCGCTGTTCACGGATGACGGTCGATGCACTAGCATACACCTGCGCCAACATCTCGCCACGTATCGCATCGATCTTCCGGTCAAAATCATCCCGCATTCTGTCAACGCGCACCAAGGTGCGTTGTGCTTCCACAAACTGACGAGCGTCGAGTTGCGAAATAAGCTGCGCGTACTCGACATTCAAATACCGATGAACATCGCTTACCGCGTCCCCTATTTCGCTGTCGATGTGTGCCAACGCAACATTGTCAGACGGCGTAGTGACATCGTCGATGATGGAAACAATAAGTTTCCGCGCCGCTTGCGCTTTTGCCTCAACTTCGGGGTCTTTCTCTCGAAACAGACGCAAGTGTTCGTTGTAGGCCGCCTCGTCAGGCGGCGTCTGCATCTTCGCGATGACCATTCGGCGGAGCTCAACCGCACGCTCAAGGGTTCGAACGTTGGTTTGCGCCAGATCGCCGTAAGCCGGAATGTACTTGTTTGTGAGTTCGTCCAGCAAATGACCCACGGTGCGCGCCATGATCATTGACAGAGCGGACGTAATAAACATGAGGGCGATCAGCCCCACCGCGATGCTGGAGGTGTTTCGCGGCCTGCAGCGGAGTACGTTATCGCATCCTCTGGGGTGAGCGTCTGGGGAATTTGCCGGTGCAGCAACCAACAACAGCGGTAAAATTACGTTATGGGGTCAATTTCGACGCTTCGGCGACATTCGCGCGATGTCCGTTATTTCGCCCTTAGCGACTGAACAGCGGACATTCAAAAAGCGACGCTAAGTGCCACGAGCTGCCATGAGCGTCTGCGGCAAACATCCGTTCGGTCGGGCGGTTACAAATTGCCCCGTTGGGCCATTGGCGCGAACAGATCCGGTGCGCCGGGCTTAAGTACAACGTAGCAGCGCCGCCACGGTGCGTCATCGATCAGGCGCCAATTGTGGCCGGTGCCAATTGTATCCGTCGCAACGAGTACGTCGCCCGGGCGAATGACGAAAGCCTCACCGTCACGCGTGGTGAATTTGAGTGTACCGGCAAGGGTAATAACGTACTGGGTTTCTGGCGCATCGTGCCAGGCGAAGCTGGAATGCGGCGGCAACTCCTCGAAATGTATGGCAACCACATCGGTGCGGTGATCAAGCTTCACCGAGCCTTCGCTTAAGTGCGAGGCGCCGTCCTTTCCGGTGTAGAGCTTGAATGCGTGCATTGCGGGGCCCTATATCGAGGCTTCTGTACCCGACCAATCGGCCTGCAGCTTGGCGAATGTTCCGTCTTGCCGCAATTCATCGATGGCGGCATCGACGGCGGCGCACAAATCGGCGCGCCCCGGCGCAAAGGCAATCCCCAGCTTCTCATGGGTCGGCACCTGCATAACGACTGCAAGGTCCCGCCGCTCGCGCGCGAGCCATGAGATGACCGGGAAGAGCTTGATAATGAGTCCGATGCGGCCGGCTTCCAGATCGTCAAGCGCAGAGCCGATACCGTCATAGGGATAATAACGGATCTCCGCGATGCGGCCCTGGGTCAAGAGTTGTCGGGCCACAATGTCGGACGTATTGCCCTTCTGTATTCCGGCGACCAGCCCCCGCAGGTCGGCAGTCGAGACAACATGCGG
This sequence comes from uncultured Alphaproteobacteria bacterium, assembly GCA_963835195.1. Lineage (GTDB taxonomy): Bacteria > Pseudomonadota > Alphaproteobacteria > Rhizobiales > Xanthobacteraceae > BOG-931. Next base: position 76,449 of record CAWIEY010000017.1, on the reverse strand, counting down.
CGTCAGACGCCGGTTGACCGCGACGCCTTGGTTAAACTCCAAGTACGGCCTGGAGAACCGCGCAATAGCTGCGCGCTCCGGGGTAATCGTCGTGCCGGAAATAACTGCGTCGCACTTTCCCTCTCGGAGAGCGGCGAAAATTCCGTTGAAGTCTTCGCCGGAGTAGCTGAGCGGACGGAGCTCAAGCGAAAGCCGTCCGCACACCGCGCGCATCAGTTCGACGTCGAACCCGGTCGCACCCCCATCTTTCATGAGATCGAACGGCGGGTCGGGATAGGCAGAGAGAATCGTAAGCGTTCCGGGGATCACGGTTTGCATTCGCGCCTCAGCTTTCCAGTGCGCAGCGGGTGATGAAAAACACCAATTACTGATTTATCTTCGTCGCGCTGCTCGGCCCTGCAAAAAACCTTGACTTGTCCCAAGTGCGTCGGCTTTGCCGCCTCATAAGACCTCAACGCGGACCTTGCCACGCCTCCCTAACCGAATTCGGCAACCCGCGGCGTGTTTCCGGCCAGGACGGCGTGCATCCAGGCGCGATCGATGTTTTGCCCGGTCAGGATCGCGGCGGCGCGGCGCCCCTGCAGTCGCTTATGTTCCTTGATGAGCGCCGCAAGTGCCGCAGCGCCGGCACCCTCCGCGCAGTTATGTGTGGCGCTATAGAGTATCCGGATCGCCTCGGCGATCTCATCGTCGGAAACCTCGACGATCCGCTCCGCGCCGCGCCGAATGACCTCGAGCGCCGCTCCATCCGGCACGCGCACCGCCATGCCGTCGGCGAACGTATGCGCTGAGTTCGTCGTTACGACGCGGCCAGCGGCAACCGAGCGGCTATAGGCATTGGCGCCCTCGGCAACTACTCCGATGATACTGGTCTTGCATCCAAGCGCGTCTCGCGTGCCGATCACGCCGCAAATTCCCGAACCCAGTCCGATCGGCACGTAGACGGTGTCGAGATTATTGAAAGCCGTAAACAGCTCGTGGGCGTAAGTCGCGACCCCGACGACGAAATCGCGGTGGAACGAGGGGAGCATATTCGAGGCCGCGCTCGGCCGCGATCCGTCCTGCTTGCTCCTTTGCCTCGTCGAAGTCGCGACCGTGCTCGATTAACTCGGCGCCGAGCGCGCGCATCGCCGCATTTTTCTCCGTCGAATTTCCGTGCGGCACCACGATGGTCACGGCGATGCCGGCCCGCGCGCCAGCGAAGGCCAGCGATTGGCCGTGGTTGCCACGCGTGGCGGTGACGATCCCCTGCACTTGAGGCCGCTCGCGCTTGAGCCGGTCGAAATCGACGATCCCCCCGCGCACCTTGAAGGCTCCAATCGGCGTGTGGTTCTCGTGCTTGACGACGACCTCTACGCCGGTACGCGCCTTAAGCAGCGGCCAGGCGTATTGCGGCGTCGCCGGCACGCTGGCGCGTACCAGGGGAATGACATTCTCAAGCTCAGCCAGGCTAAACATCCATAAGCCGCGATGCGTCTAATCAGACGGCTGACCTACCCTCAACTTGCGGACCTGTGAAGGGGTGGCCATTTTCCAAACGGCCTCTGCACAACCGGTAGGATCCTACCGCGGTCTATCTCCTGCTAACGTCACGCGGTGCATCACGCGGCGGAAGCCGTGATAGTCGTTAACCGGATTGTGTATGGTGCAGCGATTGTCCCAGAACGCCAGCGAGCCGACGCGCCAATTGAAGCGGCAGGTGAATTCCGGCTTGGTCTGGTGCTCAAACAGGAAGTTAAGCAATGGCGCACTCTCGGCTTCGGTCATATCCTTAAAACGCACTGTGTGGCCAATATTGATGTAAAGCGCCTTGCGGCCGGTTTCCGGATGCGTGCGCACGACCGGATGCTCGCTGATGTATTCCTTCCTTGCTTCCGCCTTGCCGCCGTCGCGCACGCGGTCCTCGCGCGTACGAGTGACGTCCGCCTTGGCCGAATGATTGACCGCGATCAGCCCATCAAGCATGTGCTTCATGCCTGCGGACAGCGTCTCGTAGGCAAGATAGGTGCTGGCAAATAGCGTATCGCCGCCGTAGGGCGGCACCTCGCGCGCAATGAGCATGGTGCCCATCGGCGGGGTCTCGAGATAGGCAGTATCGGTATGCCAAATTCCGCCGAAATTCTTCGTCTCGTGTTCGAGCTTGATGACCGGAATGATGTCCGGAAAGCCTTCTATGCACTTGACGAAGGGATATTCGACCACCTCACCAAAACGCTTCGCGAATGCCAGAAACTTTTCAGGCGGCAAGTCCTGATCGCGGAAGAAAATTACGTTGTGCTCAAGCCAAACCTGGCGGATGTCGCCAATGACATTGTCGCCAGGCCCTGACGCAAGATCGATGCCTAAGATTTCCGCGCCGATCGACCCTGACAGACGCCTCACTTCAAAATCGTTTGTCGCCATCTATCGTCGTTGCCGTCGCGATCTGGGATACCCCAATTTAACACGGCCGGGACTATTTCAGCTCCGTTTTTGTCCATTTGTGCATCGCGGCAAAACCCGTCTCCCGTTGTCTCAGATGGGTCATTTTCGACCGATCGCTGAGATCAGCGTCACGTCTGCTTTGCCTCTGAATGTGTTGCAAAACTCTCGTTGAGACGGCGTTGGAACAGTGATTCCGTGGATCATGACGTGATTCGCGGGAGCAATCGATGATGGGGCGGCGAGAGAGGGGGTAAGGTCAGTTCTTTTATACGTTTAATCTCGATCAGGTGGTGCCGGCCGATCATTTGGTCAGGCTGCGCCGCGATGGGCCGTTTTCAGGATGCGTTCACTTGGCGGGGCTCACCGCAGACTGGTGAAATACCATCAACCATCGGTCGTTGCGTTTCACAAAAATGTTGGTGCCAAAATTTTGGCTGTTGCTAACGTCGCCATTCTTCTTGCGCCTGCGCGATGTCTCGATGCCATGTACCCACGCGACCGGCCCAGTAATGTTGACCTTTTTTACGCGCATAGACACGCTGAATCGATCGAATGTTGGCCAATAGGTCTCCCAGTATCGATTGATCGCGGCCCAACCAAGGTATGAGTGAGGATCGACCGGCGGCGCGATTAAGATGTTGTCGGCGGCGCACGTCCAGACCGATTCCATCGCCCGCAGGTCACGGGCCGACAATGCCTTGTAATAGGCGAGGTTCACAGCCTTGACTTTGCTCGCTTCGGACGATGCGTGAGCGGTCGAGCGCTTCGCCATCGCGGTCTCCCGTAAAGTAGTTAGCTGCAGTTTCCCGCGTCCCAGGCGCGGACTTGGGGGTGCCAAGTGATGCGATAAATCCCGTCACCTTGAAGTCCGCCCACAGGTGTTCAAAGGCCACAGCCTTACCATATTCTTTGAACGGAGCGCGCCACGTTTTGAAGTAGGAGAGGGACCGCTCGGCGCGATTACTGGGCTCCTTTCTAAAATAGGCTTTGCTGCCCGCGGAGCCAGGCCAATTCGGGTTTGTTCGATCGCTCTGCGCTGCGACTTCCTCGACCAGGCTTGGGTCGTCTGCCGGTGTTTTCGTCCTGTTCACCCGCCTCGAGATTGGCCACTTTTGCAAGAGGTCGTTCGGCGCCGGTTTCAGGTATTCGACGCCGGGCTCTGCCGTTAGCCACCGGCAAAATGTCCGCCGCTGCCTGATTGTGGCCGAGTGGAAATTTTGAGCCGTCAGCGCGATTATCGCCGCAGGCCGCTTGCCCGGAGAAGTGCCCTAACTCCACGGAGCTTGGCTCGCAGGATCTTGCGCTCGGCAATCCTTTCGCGCCTCGTGGACGGCCGCGCCAGGAACAGTCGATGCTTCCCGACGTAAGGAAGGTATTCGATAGGCCGCCAACAAGAAGGTACTGGTTCCCCAAGCCGAACTAGATGTCAGATGTTTACCTGGGTGCCGACTTCGACCACGCGGTCGGTGGGAATCTGGAAGTAATCTGTCGCGTCATTGGCCGAGCGCGCGAGCGCAATGAAGAGGCGATCCTGCCAACGAGGCATCCCGGATCGCGACGCCCGGCGCAGTGCCCGGCGCGAAAGGAAAAAAGAGGTAGTCATAATGTCGAACTGCAAGCCGAACTTGCGGGCAAGTCCCAGCGCCTTGGGAATGTTCGGCGTCTCCATGTAACCGAAGCGAAGCAACACGCGCATGAAGGTCGAGCCCGCTTGCTCGATGTGCACCCGTTTGTCGGGCTCGATCCGCGGAGTATGCGTGGTTTCGACGGAAAGAATGATATTCTGGTCGTGTAACACCCGATAATGCTTGAGGCTGTGAAGGAGAGCGGTAGGCGCACTTTTCGGGTCGCTGGTCAAAAACACCGCAGTACCTGGAACCCGCTGTGGCGGCTTTCGCTCCAGCATTCTTATCAAGTCGTCCAACGGAATTTCCAGCCGGCGGGTCTTCTCGAACAGTAACTTGCTGCCGCGCCGCCAAGTATACATCACCAGCATCAGCATACCGCCGAGTGCCAGCGGTACCCAGCCCCCTTCAACGACTTTCAGCATATTGGCGGACAGAAACATCAAATCGATCACTAAGAAAGGCAACACCAAAGCGGCGGCGGCCACGAGGGACCAACGCCACATCCGCCAAATAACCACAAAAGCCATCATGCCGGTGACAACCATAGTGCCACTGACGGCTATGCCGTAAGCGGAAGCAAGCGCGCTTGACGAACGGAACATGCCCACGAGCAGAAGAACGCCAATCAGCAACAGCACATTGACCCGCGGCATATAAATTTGCCCGGCCTGTTGCGCGGAGGTGTGGCGGATCTCAAACCGCGGCAAAAGGCCAAGCTAAATCGCCTGACTGGTCAGAGAATAGGCGCCGGTGATAACCGCTTGGCTCGCGATCACCGTTGCGACTGTCGCCAGCACGACCATCGGTATGCGCGCCCAGTCAGGATAAAGAAGGAAAAACGGATTTGCGATCGCTTCGGGATGCGCGAACACGAGCGCGCCTTGCCCCAAATAATTGAGGGCGAGCGCAGGCAAAACCAAACAGAACCAGGCCAGCCGAATCGATTGGCGGCCGAAATGACCAAGGTCGGCATAAAGCGCTTCGGCGCCGGTGACCGCGAGGAATACGGCGCCGAGGGTGTAAAAGGCTGTCAGGCCGTGAGTGAGCAAAAACTCGATTCCGTAGACCGGATTGAAGGCCGTCAGCACGAAAGGATTGTCGGCAATCCAAATCACGCCAGGAATGGCAATGGCTACAAACCAGATCGACATGATTGGCCCGAACAGGGCCGCGACCTTTGCCGTGCCGCGCGCCTGGAAAGCAAACAGTAAAAGCAAAATCAGCACGGTCAGCGGCACGACGAAATCGTGGAAAGCCGGCGTAGCTATGTCGACACCTTCGATGGCGGAGAGCACCGAAAGCGCGGGCGTGATGAGCGCGTCGCCGTAAAACAGCGCCGCGCTGATGATTCCGAGAGTGGCGACAATGCCGACGGCGCGACTCATTCGCCCAAGGGCGCGGGAGGCGAGCGCCATAAGTGTTAAGGTGCCGCCCTCGCCGTTGTTGTCGGCGCGCAACAGGATGAGAACGTATTTAAGCGTAACAATGACAATGAGCGCCCACAGGATCAACGAAACAATGCCCAAGAGCGCGACGCGTGCGAGTTCATGGTGCTCTGGACCGGACGCGGCCAAAACCGCTTCGCGCATGGCGTAGAGTGGACTCGTGCCAATGTCGCCATAGACGACACCGATGCTGCCGAGCGCAAGCCGCCATAATCCGGCCCTGGAAAGGGTCTCCGTCGCCACTGTCGCTTTCGATCTTCGATTAATCGGAAGAGGTGCCGGGCGCCGCCGCGATAGGTTTCGTCAATTTTAGCGCGACCATATTCTCGCCCGAGCGCGTTGTCGCTAAGCTCCCACAATCTAGCACGCGGTCACGGACCACGTAATTGTGCACCACCGCAAGTTCGATTGGGCCAGGACCGCTATGGGTCATTTTCGACCGATTTAACGTGGCTTTGCGATGTCCGGTTGTTCTCGGAAGCGGACATCGCAACAGACTGGCTTTATGATTACACGCGTTAGTGCGCGGCAGGGGCGAAATCCTGGGCGATTTTCGATGTCACGACCCGCGCCTGCCGTGTCGTCGCCGGCGTGTTGCGGCTTCTGCCCACGAAACGCGGCACACCTGAACTAATCACCGCGCCGACGGCGGCGATGTCGCCATGGCGGATGGCTGACAAGGCGTCGCCTTGCGTGCCGCCGTCCGGCGCGTCGAGCAGAACGAGGTCCGCCGCGCGTCCGCTCTCGAGCAAGCCGCTGTTCAAGCGATAGACCCTTGCGTTGCTTCCTGTCGCGGCGGCGATGGCAAGTTCCGGCGGAACATCCGCGAGGCTTGCGAGATGGGCGATGGTGTAGAGCATGCCGAGCGGCATGATGCCGCTGCCGGTCGGGGTATCGGTAGCGATCAGCACGCGTGCGAATGCCGCAAGCTTTGTGGCAAGCCGCGCGCAAAGTAGGGCGGTGCGCAAGTTGCCGGCGGTGCAGATCTGCAGCGCAACGTCGCTTTCGCGAATGATGCGTTCGAAGTCACGGTCAGGCATTGCCGTCGGCCCGCCGTTGACGTGAAACGACACGTGAGGCTTCAGCGCCAGCAGATGGTCGCCGGTAATCGCGCCGGAGCCTGGAATGGACGAACCGCCGGTATGCACCGTCGTAATCATGTCGTGGGCGCGCGCCGCTGCAATCAGCGGCCCGTACTCGTAAGCGCTGCGGAAGGCGCCAAATCCCGCTTTGGCGAGCCACACCCCCTTTTTGGCGATTTCGCCGAGGTCGTTTCCGGTCAGTCCCGGTTCGAGAATGACCGACCCGGCATGTACGGTCATACCGCCCGGCCGGTAGGTTTCGAAACACTTGTGCGCGGCCACAGCGAGCGCCTTTACGCCTTCGGCGTCGCGCGGGCGGCCGGGCACGTGCACTTCCGAGGCCGAAATTGCGGTCGTGACGCCGCCATGCAGATAGCTTTCCAAAAATCCCACGGTCTTCTGCCGCGGCGTGTAATCACCGAAGGTAATGTGGACGTGACTGTCGATCAGCCCGGGAATAGCCGTCATGCCGCCGGCATCGATGACCACATCGGCGCTTTCTACCGCCGCGGACGAAGCGGTTCCGACCTGCGCGATGCGATCGCCGTCGGTAATAATGCTGTCCCCGGCCAGCAGCGGATCGCGCCAATCCCCGGAAACGATCTGGCCGAGGTTAACTACGGCAACCTTCATGGCATTCCTCGTCAGTGCGCCGCGTTATTCGCCGCGTCATTCAACTCATATGACGACAACAGGGATTCGACCAATCCGGTCGCGTTGGGCCAATCGAAAGTGCGGAAGCTGTGGCCGCAGGTGACGAAACGCGCGCCCGCGTAAAACATCTCGTATTGCGTATGGCGCGAGCCGAATTCCGAACCAATGGCGTCCCATGCCGCCTTGAGAAATTTCACCTTGTGCTCCGGAGACATTGCCGCGGAGCGTTGGGTCTTGTTGATGATGGCCGCCATTTCCGGATTGCTGAAATCCTTTTCCGAGGACGGCAGCATGATCAGCGCGCCGCCGGCAAGATCGCGGATCGTCTGCACGACGCGCGGATAGAGATCCTGGGTGAGGACCTGGGCCGAATACATGTAATGCTTGTTCGGGACGTACCATTCGCCGAACTGCGAACCCGACGCCTCCATGCCCGAGAGCATCGCTTCGACCATGCCGACTTGGGCCGCGAGCATGCCGAGTTGCTCGGTCACTGAGGGTATCATGGTCGTGCCGATGGCCTCGGTGATGCGGCGCGCGACGCCGGCGAGGAAGGCTATTTTCACCGAAAGCCGGATCTGCGCCTGATAATTTTGATAGGCGTGGCCCTGCGTGTCATGAAATTGCGCGCGACACATGTCGGGGTCCCGGTAGACGAACAGCCGCTCCCACGGGACTTTGACGTCGTCGAAATACATCACCGCGTCATTCTCATCGAAACGCGACGACAGTGGATTGTCGTAGACCGAGACGGCATGGGCCTCGTACGACTTGCGCGAGAGCACGCGCAGCCCTTTGGCGTTCATCGGTACCGCGCAGGAGAATGCCAGGCTTTCCTCACCCGGCTTGAGCGGTTGCAGGTTGGCGACGAACACCTCGTTGGCCATGATCGAGGAGGTGCCCAGCATCTTGGCGCCGCGAATGGTAATGCCCGCCGAATCCTCGTCGACGACACGCGCAACGAGATCCTCGTCTTGCTCGCCCCAGGCCTTGCCGCGTTGGGCCTGCGGATTGATGATCACGTAAGTGAGAAAGAGGTCGTTCTTGCTGGCGTAATCGAAATAGTCGGCGAACGCTTTGGCACGGTCGACGCTGTGTTTGCGAAAGACGTCGATGCCCATGCGCTGGCCGACCAGGGAGGAAGCGAGATGGTCCGGGAGCGGCCGAGATAACCGCACGACAACGCGGCCCAAGCCTGTAGCGCTTTGCGCCGCCGCACCATCTCGTCGTAGCTGCGCGGCATCTGCCAGGCGCGGCTGATCCGTCGGTTGGAACCGTTGGCCTGGAACGTCATGAAGTCGAGATTTTCGGGTCGCGCTTGGAAGTCGTAAAGCGCGGCGGCGGAACGGACGGCGTTGCGGAACGCGGCGTGCTCGGTCACGTCGCCGACAAGTTGGCCGTCGAGGTAGACCGTACGGCCATCCTTGAGGGACTTGATGTGATCGGCGCCGGTCTTGCAGTCGCTCATGGATACTCCGTCGAAATGTCGATCGGTCAGGTCAAGCCGTCGATTGCTTTGATCTGCTCCGCCGCGAGGCCGCCGACCCGGTGATTTGGCCGGCCGCGGCTGGCATAGGCGCAGATCACGGCAATCTCGTCCGCTCGCGGCGCATCCGCCAACATGATGCTGATGCCGTCGTAATGCGAGCGGACATAAAGCGCATCCTTGTGGGCGAGCGGGATATCGATGGTCGCGCCCGGCGGAGCGACCTTGGTGAACGAGGAAATCCAAGCTTTGCCGCCGCCGGCCGCCGCGCGCATGGCATCGCCGAAGGTCGTGGTGAGCATTGCGTTGCCGTGCTCCTGCTCGCCGGCGAGCCCCACCACCGCCGCCTTACCGTAGCTTACCGGCTTGTATGGCGCGAGCAACGCAACGGCCATGGCGCAGATCTCGCGGCCGATGACGGCGCTAGCGCTGACCAAGGGGGACAGGTCCTCCACGTATCGGCCGGCGAAGGGATTCTTGACGATCGCGGCCACCGCGCATTTGCGCAAGGGCGGCTCGGTGCGCCGGCCCGATTGGCTGCGCACTTCGTCGAGAAACGTCAGGATGCGGATAATCTCCATGGACCTCACGCGCCGCTTTTGCCAGCGGCGCCCCTTGCCGGAATTGCTTCCATAATTGCCTAAGTATGGAAGCTTTTCAAATGTTCACAGTGGCCGACGGCGGCCGCTCGTGATAATATGCAAAAATGCCGCGCTGAAATCCGCTTGTTCCACGTGCTAAGCTAAAGGCGGTGGTTGACGTCAAATTCGAGAGGTGCAGACGATGAGCGACACTCGCACGCATTTGCTCCGCGGCCTGGTTGCTGCCGCCACGCTGGCGCTCGGCGCCTCGGCGGCGTAGGCGCAGAATGAAATCAAGCTCGGCGCCATTGTGCCAAGCAGCGGGCCTTTCGCCGAATGGGGCCGCAGCAACACCGTGACGCTCAATATGCTGGAGAAACAGATCAACGACGCCGGCGGCATCAACGGCGCCAAACTGAAGATCGTGATCTATGATGACAGCGCCAAGCCGGCACAGGCAGCGAATGCCCTGCGCAAGCTTGCCGGCGACGACCAGGTTCTGGCAGTTGCCGGACCGCTGACCAGCAGCGCCTGCGAGGTCACCTTTCCGGTCGCCAACGAGATGCAGATCGTCTCGACTTCTCAGGCCTCGTCGAAGCCGGGCGTCGCCAAGGCCAATCGGCCGTGGGCGTTCCGCAACACCGTGGATGAAGGCATTCTCGCAAAAACGTCGGTGCCGTATTTCAAGAAGACATTCAACGTTAAATCCGCCGCGGTGATCTATGATGCCAAGGATGCCGTGTCGACCGCGATCGCGACCAAGATTATGCCGGGGATCCTCAGCGCCAACGGCATTGACGTGATCAACGGCAAAGACCCGGTCTCGTTCAATACCGGCGACCTCGACGTCAGCGCGCAAATCACCAAGCTCAAATCGCTGAACCCCGACGGTGTGGTGATCGGCGCCGACTACAGCCAGGCGATAACCGTCATCCGGGAAATGAAACGCCAGGGCATGATCAAGCCCGTGATCGGCGGTACGCCATTGATTTCTTCGGCCATCCTTGCCGCCGCTCCGGATATCCCGATTGTTGCGCCGGCGACTTTTTATGCGACCATGAAGTCCCCAGCGGCGGAGAAATTCGTGTCCGCGTTGCAGCCCTTGTTGCGTAAAACTTCCGGTCTGCCGCCCGATATCGAGCCGAGCATGTACGACGCCAATATCTATGAAATCATCAACATGTACATCGATGCGCTGAAGCAGGACTCGGCCGCCGGCAAATCGGCCGATCTCGCCGCCAACCGGGTCAAGATCCGCGATTACCTGACCAACATGAAGGGGTTCGAAGGCTTCAGCGGCCCGATTCATTTTGGTCCGGAAGGCGACGCGGTGAAGACGTTCTTCATCGTTCAAGGCCAGAATGGCGCTTGGCAGACCAAGGCGAGCGCGTGCAGTGCCGAGGGCGGCTGCTGATCCTTCGGCCGCCCGCTTTCTTCTGTGCGGCAAAGCGTCTGTCGGCAGCCGGTGGGCGCGGCGATGTGAGGGGCTCGTGGCGGACGATGTTTGGCCTTAAGTTTGCTTGAGGCCAATTCGCGCGTGCATCGACAATGGAACGTCGGCCGCCACGATTAAACGATGCTGCTGCAGCAACTCATCAACGGTCTGACGTTAGGGGCAGTCTACACACTCGTCGCGCTTTCGTTCTCGCTCGGGATGGGGCTTCTTTCCATCCTCAACGTCGCGATCAGCGAGCTCTTCATGCTCGGCGGCTACGTGGGATTTGCCGTCATCGCTGTCAAACTGCCGCTGCCGGTCGCTTTGATCGCAGGAATGGCGAGCGCAGCGCTGGTCGCGATCGTGATCGAAAAGGCGGCCTATGAGCCGCTGCGTGACGCGCCGCCGGTCACGCCGTTGCTCTCGACTATAGGGTTCTCGATTATCCTGCAGAACGTCGTCACCAACGTCTGGGGTTCCGATCCGCTGCAACTGCCTTCCGGTCTCTTCGACCAGCGCATTAGTCTCGGCCCTGTGACGATCGGCGCCATGCAGATCGTCGTTGTCGCCGTCACCATCGTTCTCGTGGCCGCCGTGGCGTTTCTCATTCAGAAAACGTCCGCGGGCAGGGCGCTGCGCGCCGTCGCCGAAAATCGCGACGTGGCGCGCCTCCTGGGCGTTTCCACGAACCGCATCACTGTGTTCGCGTTTGTGCTGTCTGGCGCGCTTGCCGGCGCGGGAGGCGTGCTCATCGGCCTGCATTATGCGACTTTGACGCCCTATGTCGGCGTCGATACCGGCCTTAAAGCGATTGCCGTGATGGTCATCGGCGGAACGAGCAATGTATGGGGCGCACTCATCGCCGGTCCGCTGATCGGATTCGCCGAAGTTTTGACCATCGCCTATGGCGGTTCGCAGATGCGTGACTTCGTCGTCTACGGCGTGATGATATTGATTTTGCTGCTGCGGCCGCAGGGCCTCGTCGGCGGCGCGGATGCGAGGCGCCAAGTGTAATGTCCACCTACTACGCCGGGCTGTTGGCCGACGTCGGAATTTTGACCCTTGGGGCGCTGAGCGTCTACGTCATCCTGGCCACCAACCAATTGTCGCTCGGCAATGCCGGTTTCATGGCGATTGGCAGTTATCTTGCCTCGTTCCTCACAGTGCAGATGAACTGGGCGTTGACGCCGGCGCTTGCCGTGGCGGCGCTTGCGGCCGGTGTGGTCGGCGTCATTGTCGGTTTTCCGGCGCTGCGGCTAAAGGGCATTTACCTCGCCATTGCCACGCTCGGCTTCGGTGAAATGGTGCGGAGCTTTTTTCTCCTTTTCACGCCGACCGGCGGCGCCGGCGGATATCGCGGCATGCCGCACGTCTCTTTGCAATATATCTGGATTTGGGTGGCCGGAATTCTCGCAGCCGTCCTGATCATTGAACAATCGCGCCTGTGGCTGGGGCTGCGTGCCGTTCACGACGATGAAATAGCGGCCAATCTGATCGGAATAGATACCACGCTGACGAAAGTCGGCGCATTTGGCTGCGGCGCCGCCATTGCGGCCGTGGCCGGCGGCCTTTTTGCCCATCATTACGTTTACATCGAGCCGGGCAATTTTGGTTTTGAACGTTCGATCGACCTGGTGCTTGCCGTCATTCTTGGCGGCTCGACGGTCGCCGCCGGGAGCCTCGTCGGCGCCGCGCTGCTGGTGCTGTTGCCTGAATGGCTGCGCGTCGTTGCCGACTGGAGACTCGCCGCCTTCGGATTGATGCTGATCGTTATCCTGCTGACCCGGCGCCAAGGCATTCTCGACCGGCCACTGCTTGCCAAATTGACCTTTCGAGCCAAAGCGCGATGACCACCGCCGCGACAGGGACGCTCCTGCGTCTGCAAACGGTGAACAAGAGCTTCGGCGGTATTCGGGCGCTGAGCGATGTGTCCTTGACTGTGAGCCGCGGTCAGATCGCCGGCATTATCGGCCCGAACGGGGCCGGCAAAACCACGCTTTTCAATGTCATCACCGGCGCGTTGCAGGTGGATTCGGGCGACATCATCTTCGACGGCCGATCGGTTGCCGGCTGGCAGCCTTACCGCATTGTGCGGGCGGGCATTGCGCGCACGTTCCAGAACATACGGCTCTTTGCCAGCATGACCGTCTGGGAGCATCTCATCGTCGCCCAGCGCCGGTCGGGTATCGCCCGGCGACTGCTGCCGCTGGGTTTTAGCGCTGCGGCGCTGCTGGAGCGCGCCGAGGAGGTCCTGCACGTGTTTGGCCTGGACAAACATCGCGACGTCCTGGCGCGCACGCTTCCCTACGGGATTCAGCGCAAAGTCGAGATGGCGCGCGCGGTCGCCGCCGAGCCGAAACTGTTGCTGCTCGACGAGCCGGTTGCCGGGATGAATAACGATGAATCCGAGGAGATCCGCACGCTCTTGCTGCGGCTTAATGAGCGAGGCATCAGTTTGCTGCTGATCGAGCACGATATGGTTTTTATGATGAACCTGTGTCACCACGTCTACGTGCTCGATTTCGGTACGCTCATCGCCTCAGGCGATCCAGCTGACGTCCGCAGCAACCCGCGCGTCCTCGACGCCTATTTGGGCGAGGAGGCGACATGCTAGCCGTGCGCGGGCTCGAGGTTAATTACGGCCCCATACCTGCCGTCCGCGGGCTCGATCTCGATGTCCATGACGGCGAAATCGTCGCCATGATCGGGGCCAATGGTGCGGGCAAGACCACGACCGTGCGGGCGATCGCCGGGCTCCTGCCGTTTCGCGGCGAGATCACCTTCGATGGACACAAGCTGCAACCCGATCGGGCCGAACGCAACGTCGGCGCCGGGATAGCTCTGGTGCCGGAAGGCCGCGGCATTCTCGGCGGCATGAGCACGGAAGAAAACCTGCTCATGGGCACCTATTGCCGTTCCGATCGCCGGCGCGCGCTCGTCGATATCGAGGCGGTTTTGGACCGCTTTCCCATCCTCAAGGAGCGCCGACGCCTTAAGGCAAGCGTGCTCAGCGGCGGCGAACAGCAAATCCTGGCCATCGCCCGCGCCTTGCTCAGCCAACCGCGGCTGCTCTTGCTCGACGAGCCGTCACTGGGACTGGCGCCCAAGACCAGCAATTCGGTGTTCGCGCTGATTAACGACCTGTGCCGCGAGGGGCTGACCGTGCTGTTGGTCGAGCAGAAGGCGCGGCAGAGCCTGCGCTTGGCGGATCGCGCCTATCTGTTGGAGAATGGACGCGTGGTCGCGTCCGGCAAAGCCAACGAGCTGGCCAATGATCCCTTGGTAAAATCGGCGTTCTTGGGGCATACCGGAAAGCCGTCGGCCGGCGCTTCCAATTCACATTGATCCAACGACCAGACAAAGCCCCGAAACACATAAGCTGTCGATTCACACAAGAAACAAAATGGCTCATACGGCACGCAAACGTTCCGGCACGCGATCGGTTTCGGGTTTGCCGGCGCGCAAGAGCGGATCGCGCTATCGTTCAGCGCCGCTGACAGTTTCGCGTCCGGAACTGATTGTGAACGGCAGCGATGCGGAATTTCGCGAGCTGGTCCACAATCTTTTTGGATTTTTTGCATTGCACGAGCGCATCCGCCGCGGCCATGGCCAGGTTATCGGCCTGGCCGGGATCGAATACACCGTGTTAATCGCCATCGCGCACTTGGCGTCGGCGCGGGGGGTCAACGTCAAGGCGGTGGCGGACCATCTGCATCTGTCCGGCGCTTTCATCACCTCGACCACGAAACGCCTGCTGGCGCTCGGACTTATTCACAAAACCATGGATATGACGGACCGTCGCCGCGTGACGTTGACCGTGTCGGGAAAAGGCAGAGCGGCGCTCGAAAAGCTTGCGCCCAGACAGCGCCGGGTCAACGACGTTGAATTTGGCTGCTTGAGCCGGGAAGAATTCAAGGCGCTCAACAAGCTGATGGCGCGCATGATCAAGTGCAGCAGCCGCGCGGTGGCGTTGCAGAATTATTTGTCGAGCGGAGGCCATCCATTCGATGGCGATTAGCTAGCCGTCCTTCCTCGAGCTGGCACTGCCTTTCGCCGAGTATTGTTTGTTGCAAAGCCGGCGGTGATGCTTCTCAGCTTCGGGAGCGCAGCCTCGGCGTTGCGCCAATTGGCCCGAAACGGGGGAGATGGAGACGCGTGATGTCGGCCGATGGCAGAGCTTTGCCCGCGCCCGAGACGCTCGAAAATCCGAACTCGCGTCTCGTCATCGCGGGACAAGTCCTTTGTGTGCTGCTGCCGCTTTTTATTTGGTTCGCGCCGCTCTCGCTCGAGCCTAAAACCCAGGACGGCTTTGCCATCGTCGCCTTCATGGTCGTTGCCTGGATTACGCGGGCCATGGAATACGCCTTGGCCGGACTGATCGGCTGCTTTCTGTTCTGGGCGCTCGGTGTCGTCTGCTTTCCGGTGGCGTTCAGCGGTTTCGCCAATGAGACCGCGTGGTTCGTGTTCGGCGCGCTGCTGCTCGGCATGGTGGTGACGCGATCGGCCATTGCGCGGCGCATCGCCTATTTCGTCATGCTGCGGGTGGGCGTGACCTATCCGCGCATCCTGCTCAGCCTCATCGTCACCGACTTTCTGCTTACCTTCGTCGTGCCGGCCGGAGCAGCGCGCGTGGTCATCATGGCCTCGATTGCGATCAGCCTGGCCAACGCCTTCGAGGCACCGCCTGGCAGCAACGTCTCGCGCGGCATGTTTCTCGTGCTCACCTACACCGCCAACATTTTCGACAAGATGATCATCGCCGGGGCGGCCTCGATCACCGCCCGCGGCCTGATCGAAAAATTCGGCGGCGTGCAGGTCCTGTGGAGTTATTGGTTCATCGCCTTCTTGCCTTCGAGCATCATTACCGTACTCGCCGCCTGGTGGCTGACGCTCAAGCTCTACCCGCCGGAAAACGTCGCCCTTGCCGGCGGCCGCAATTTTTTGCGTGCGGAGATGCGCAAATTGGGCGCGCCGTCGCCGCTGGAAAAACGCGCGGCGTTGCTGATGGCGGCGGCGATCCTCTTGTGGCTGACGGACTTTTTGCATCACATCTCGCCCGCGATCATTGCCATGGGAGCCGGCCTGTTCGCGCTGTTGCCGCGCGTCGGCGTGCTCGAGATCGAAGACTTGAGGCGGCTCAACTATCTGCCGGTTTTTTTCGTCGCCGCAGCGGTCAGCATGGGCGCGGTGCTGGAGGAAACGAACGGCTTGCACGTTCTGACCGACACGGTGTTTGCGTGGACGCAGCCGTTGATGACCAACATGATCATGACCGCGATCGTCATGTACTGGACCGCATTCGTCTCGCATTTTTTCCTGGCAAGCGAAATCTCGATGCTCGGCACCTCGATGCCGCTGGTCATGCAGTTCGCCAGGTCGCACGGGCTCAATCCGCTGCTGCTCGGCATGATTTGGACGTTCGCGGCGGGCGGCAAGCTTTTCGTCTACCAATCGGGCGTCCTGATTATCGGCTACTCGTACGGATACTTCGCGGCGCGTGATCTCCTTTATCTTGGGGCGCTGCTGACGGTCGTCGAGTTTGTTGTGCTGGTTTTGCTGGTTCTGTTCTATTGGCCGCTTATCGGACTCCATTGAGCGCACCTGGACTGCGCGTGCCGCCGGCTTGCCGGCCCGCCGCAGCGGAAATATCGTCGCCGCGCAACAACGTGAAGATGGCGCGAAGCCTGGGACGTCTCAAACCATGAGCCAACTCGAAGATCTGCTGCGCGACCTGGTCGTCGCCAATCGCATCCTCGCCAAGGAGGACGTGGTCGATGCCTATGGCCACATCAGCGTGCGCCATCCCGATAATCCCAGGCACTTCTTTCTGTCGCGGTCGCTCTCGCCCGAGCTGGTTGAGCGCCACGACCTGATCGAATTCGACCAGATGGGCGAGCCGGTCAGCGACAAGCGGCCACCTTATCTCGAGCGCTTCATTCACGCGGCCATTTTCGAGACGCGTCCGGACGTGCAAGCCGTAGTCCACGCTCACGCCGAGGACACGCTGCCGTTTGGCCTGGTCGCGACGCCGCTCGTGCCGGTCATCCACTCCGCCGCCTTTGTCGGCGGCGCGGTGCCGGTCTGGGACATCCGCGACAAATTCGGCGACACCAACCTGTTGGTCACCGATATGGCGCAGGGCCGTGATCTGGCGGGCTGTCTTGGCGCCGGCAAAGCCGCGCTGATGCGCGGGCATGGCTTTACCGCGGCGGCGGCCTCGATCTTCGAAGTGGTGCGCCTTGCGGTTTATCTGCCGCGCAATGCGCGCGTGCAGCTCAGGGCCATGCAAATCGGCGAGCCGAAGCCGTTGTCGGCCGGCGAGATGGCGGCGAGATTGCGCGGTTACAAGCCGGAATCGCCGGAGAGTTGGCGGGCCTGGCAATATTGGGCGACCCGCGCCGGCTGCGGCCATCTGATCGGCAAGCGCCACGATGATCCTGACCAATAACTGAGCGCTTTGCGGGTGCGCCGGGACGCGACACGCCGTTCGCTGCGCTCAACGACAATGTCGCGGTAGTGAGACCAGGCATGGACACGGAAGTTCTTATCGTCGGCGCCGGCCCGGTCGGCCTCGTGCTGAGCATCGATCTCGGCAAGCGCGGTGTCCGCTGCACCCTGATCGAAAAGAATGAAGCGCCGCTCGGGTACCCGAAAATGGAGCGGTGCAATCCGCGGACCATGGAGATTTTCCGTCGTCTCGGTCTGGCGGATTGCGTGCGCGCCGCCGGCTATCCGCCGGATTGGCCGATGGACACGTATCTCGTGTTCGACTTGATGCGGCCGCCACTGTTCAAAATGGCTTATCCCACGGTGGCGCAAGCCAGGGCCGCCCGTGATTCAACTTTGGACGGCTCGCTGCCGCTCGAGCCCTATCAAATCATTTCCCAATACACGCTCGAGCCGCTGCTCAAATCCGTTGCCGAGCGGATTGCAAATCTGCGGGTGAAGTTCGGCCACGAATTGCTCTCGTACACGGAAGACCCGGACGGGATCACCGCCCAGGTGAGAAAAACAAACGGCGACACGATCGCAATTCGTGCCCGATATCTGGTCGGTTGTGACGGTGGCGCGAGCACGGTTCGTAAGCAACTTGGCTTCAGGATGGACGGCGAG
Organism: uncultured Alphaproteobacteria bacterium; assembly: GCA_963835195.1. Taxonomy (GTDB): domain Bacteria; phylum Pseudomonadota; class Alphaproteobacteria; order Rhizobiales; family Xanthobacteraceae; genus BOG-931. Next base: position 58,601 of record CAWIEY010000017.1, on the reverse strand, counting down.
CCGCACCTTTTGGAGATGCGCCAGGCGCTTTTCTATTCTCCGGAGCTCTACGACAAAGTGCGCGCGCCGCGCGCGCGGCATTATCACCGCGTCGACCAACATTGGACGCTCATGATCGTCCAGGATTCACGCCAGCACTTCACGCTTCATGCCGTCGTGGAGAAGGACGAAGACATGGCGCAATTGTTCGAGACAATCGTCGGCACTTCGGTGGCATACGAGATGCAACATTGCGCAAAATGGGTGCAAAGGCTGCTGCTGGCGGAGCATTATCAGCAGGGCCGGGTTTTTATCGCCGGCGATGCAGCCCACCTGGTGATTCCGACCGGCGGTCTTGGCATGAATACCGGCGTCGGCGACGCCATCGATCTCTCCTGGAAACTTGCGGCAACGCTGCGCGGGGGGGGCGGCCCAAGGCTGCTTCCCTCCTACGAAGCCGAGCGACGGCCGATTGGAGCGATTAACATCAAAGCTTCCGGCGGCGGCACCGCTGGGCGGATGAAATGGCGTGCGGCGTACCGTCCGCACATCCAGGACGACACGGCCGAAGGCCGGGCTGCGCTGGCCAATCTGTTGGCCATTGCCAGAGAAGAGGCGCCGAAGACTTTCCGCGTCATCGGCGCCGAACTGGGCTACCGCTATGCCGGTTCTCCGGTCATTTGCGACGAACCCGGCGGGCCGGCGCCAAATATCGAGGAGTATGTGCCGACGAGTTGGCCCGGTGCGCGTTTGCCCCATGTTTGGCTCAAGGCCGGCGAAACCTCCGTGCACGATCGGATCGGCGACGGGTTCACACTTTTGCGGCTCGGTCGCAACAAAGATGATGCGGCGGGTTTACGCGCCGCCTTCGCCGCCATCGGCGCGCCTTTTTCAACGCTCGACATCGATAGCGAAACTGTGCGGCGCGCCTATGAAGCCGACTATCTTCTCGTCAGACCGGATTTGCACGTTGTCTGGCGTGGTGACGCTCTGCCCAAGGACCCGGGCAGTGTGGCGCGCCTTGTGACTGGACACTAAAGGCATCAAAGGCATCGGCCGAATGCGCTTTGGATGGCAACGAGGGTCATTGCGCAGTGGCCCCGGTTTCGGAGTGATTTGCGGTGTGCATCGCTGGCCGAGGTGCGGAGGTTTGCATCGTAGCCATAAACGTCCTCCAGCCGGCGCCTTGTGTCAGGCGTGGGCGCCGGCGCGCTGCTGTTGCCGGTAAGCGAGGGCGGCTTTTTCGACGTCGTAGTCATAGAACCATTTGCGCATTTGCGCGGAGGCGGCGATCTCGCGATCGCGCTGTTCGAGGCTGCCGGAACGTGAATCGTAACGCAGGCCATTTCTGCGCGCTTCCGCTTGCACGATATCGGTGCGCGCGCGGCGTAGCGTCTCGTAGTGTTTCAGGACAGTCGCGACTTCCGCCGAGTGTGCGGCCCGACAGCAGGATTCCGAGCGCGACGCCGTCCTCGATGGCTTGATTGGCGCCCTGGCCGACATGCGGAAGCATGGCGTGCGCGGCGTCGCCGAGAAGTGTCAGCCTGCCGTTGCTCCAGGCGGTGAGCGGCCGGCGGTCGTAGAGACCCCACCAGAAGCAGGTCTCGACCTTGGCCAAAAGCTCGACGACCCGCGCATCCCATCCGGTAAACGAGGCGGCGAGTTCGTCGCGGTTTCCGACCGCCGACCATGATTCCACCGTTTGTTCGCTGGTCGGAACGAAGCCGACGTAATTGAGGAGTTCGCCGCGCCGGACCGGAAACACCATGAAGTGCTTGCCGTCGCCCATCCAGATTTGGTGCGCCGCCTCGCGCCAGCCGGGAAGCTTTGCGCGCTCGATCAGGCCGCGATAGGCGCGCGAGCCGGAATATTCCGGCGTCGACGGCGCGACGACGAATTTCTGCACCACCGATTGAATGCCATCGGCGCCGATGACGATGTCGGCCTCGGCGGTGTGACCGTTGCCGAATTGCAGACGCGCCAGATCTGCGTCTTGTTCGATGCCGACGCAGCGATGCCCGGTACGAACCGCGGATCGCGGCAACGCGTCCGCGAACACGCGCAGGAGATCGGCCCGGTGCATGCCGTAAAAACCGTTCCAGCCGCTGGAGTCGGTCGTCAGTACCGGCCCGACGAGCGTGCCGTCCATGCGATAGTATTCCGAACCCTCGGCGACCTTGGCCCCGACTTCCGCCAGGGAGGGACCGAAACCCATGCGCTCAAGCTGGCGCAAGCCGTTGGGATAGAGGAAAACGCCGGCGCCGACCTCGCCGAGAGCCGGGGCCTGCTCGTAGACCGTGACGTCGATGCCCGCGCGGATCAGGGCATTCGCGGCGGTGAGGCCGCCGATGCCTCCGCCGACAATGGCGGCGCGAATACGCTGACCAGTCATGTGTCAATCGCGCTTTTGTTGCAGCTTTGGCTTCCACTCGCGCGCAAGTTTTTCCGCGGCGGCGATTTTTTCCGGAGTCATTTCCCGTGCGACCCGGTCTTTGCTCCGTATCGCGTAAGGCCGCGTGCCATGCGACGCCACCAAGGCGAACCACATGTAGGCGAGGACGTAATCCTGCGGCACGCCGTTACCGAGTTCGTACATTTCTCCGAGATTGAACTGGGCGTCGATATTGTCCTGATCGGCGGCTTTGCGAAACCACTTCGCCGCTTCGGCGTAATCGCGTTGCACGCCTATGCCATCGAGGTAGAGAAAGCCGAGCGCGTCCTGCGAGTGGGCATTGCCTCCTTCGGCGGCGAGCCGATACAGCCTTGCCGCTTCGGCGCGGTTTTGCGGCACGTCTTGGCCGACGAAGTACATGATGGCCAGAATGTCCTGCGCGTCGGCATTGCCCCGGTCGACCAGCGGACGGAGTAGCTTCACGGCGGTTACGTAATCCCCGCGCTGATAGGCTGCATTGCCATCTTCGAGCGGCCCCGCGATTGCCGCGCGTGTCAGGACCGCGAGCGTCAGTATCGACGCGGTCAGCACTTCTGAAATTCGCAGTGTGCAGCGGCGCATGTTCGGCATCAACGATTGCCGTAAGCATACAGCATTTCGCTAGGCGGCTGACACACGGACGCGGCGTTAAGCGGCATTTCCTCCGCCTCAATGGCCCTTGCGGCGACGCCCTGCCGCTCAATATCATTATTTGAGACGAACGCCCGGCGCGCGGAGTGATGAACTCATGAAGATCGTTTACGGCGATGAGGTTGAATGGAAACGCGGCCTGCAGCATCGCGGCGGCACCTTCCACTACCGGCATCTTCTCGAGGGCAAGGCGGGAACCCCGGGAAATTTTCACCTCGGTATTGGCCAGCAGGACGGCGATTTCGCCTCGCCGCGCCACCGGCACAATTTCGATCAGTTCCGTTTTCAGCTCGAAGGCACCATGAATTTCGATCGCGACGGCAAGATGACGCCGGGCGCGCTCGGCTATTTCCCCGAGGGCGCCGCTTACGGCCCGCAGACCTCGGAGGGCCGCTCGGTGACCGCCGTGCTCCAGTTCGGTGGCGCCAGCGGCAACGGCTACCTCTCGCCGGCTGAGGTCGCCGCCGGCACCGAAGAGCTCAAAAAATTCGGCACGTTCGAGGGCGGCATCTTCCGGCGCAACGGCGACGTCGAGGGCCGCCGCAATAGCGACGCGTATCAGGCGATTTGGGAGCACGTCCACGGCCGGCGGATGGATTACCCAAAACCGCGCTATCGCGATCCGATCATGCTCGATCCGGAGAACTACGACTGGCTTCCGCTTCCGGGCACGCCGGGAGCGCGGCAAAAGCCGCTCGGTGCTTTTACCGAGCGCGAATGTGCCGCGACGCTCATTGAGCTTGCGCCGGGCACGACCTACAGCGCCGGCGGCCGCAGCGTTTACTTCGTGCGCTCCGGCAGCGGTAGCGTCGGCAATGAGCGTTATCGCGCGCTCACGGCGCTGCATGTCGAATCAACCGAGACAGCCGAGTTCGCCGCGCGCGAGACGACCGAGCTTTTACGGCTTGTCCTGCCAAATCTCGCCGGGCTCGGCATGGAGCGCGGCGCACCGGCCGAAGCGGCGGAATAGAGGATCGGAGCCTTGCCGCTTCCATCGCTTTATCCCGGCAACGACGGCGCGCAAGATTGGCGCCTGACGCGCGCGGCAGCGTACGGGGCCGGCATCGGATTCGCGGCGGCGTTATTCAGGATGCTCGGGCCTTTCGGCGAGAGAATTTCGCTTCCGGCAAGGTTCCTGGATTTGGCGGAAGCGGCCTTGGCATTCGCGCTCCTCTGCGCCGGCGCGGCGTTCGTGCGCAATATGCTCACGCGCCACTTCGTCAAACGTATTTAGGATTGCGTGCGCGCTCGTAGCATGGCGCGGCTCGCCGCTAACCAATGAGCAACCCTAATTGCGGCGGCTGCCGCTGTCTGTCCGTCAGAGGTCGTAAGCCGAAAGTCGCGGTCGGCGACCTCCGCGAAGCGGGCTCGGGGAGGGGGGCAAGAAACGGGCTTCGTAGGAGAGAATTAACCTTACTGCACAATTAAGCGGCTGGCGGCGCCAAGCGTAAACGAATTCGCGGACCTTCGTTTCTTAAGCTTGTCGGCGTCCTACGGAGTTATGACCGCTGCGCGCGACCCCGTCGCCGCAGTTCGGTTTTGCGGGGGGTCGCCATGTCGTTGTTCCGGGCTTTCGCCATAGCGTTCACGCTGCTTGTCTCTCCAAGCCTCGCATCGGTCGCATTTGCAGGCTGTTGGGGGTGCGGCCCGCAAGCGCTAGGCCCGGCCTTCGTCGGGCCCGTGGGCCCCGGTCCCGTGTTTCCTTGGGCCGGCTGCGGAGGAGCATGCATCCCCGGGCCAGCGTTCTTTTATCAGATCGGATCAACGCCGGTCGCGGTCGCTCCGGATCCCATTGCGGTCGATCATTGGGACACCAACGGCTTTGGCGATTGCAGATTCCCTGGTGATTACTTCGGCGCCTGCGGTCGGATAGGACGATGCGGGTGGTTTAGCGGCCCCGGTCCCTGCGGCGGCCCAGTCGGCTGCGGCGGTGGTTGTGGGCGCCCGGTGGCTTATTGGCCCGCGCCTTCGCGCGTATACATCGTCAATCAGGGACCGGAATATTCAGGTCCCGGAATTATGATACCGTTCAAGACCTATTCGCCGACCACCGGCCTCGCGGCGCCAAGAGAGTTTCCGTACATTTCCGTGCGGCGGCGCCTCTCCCATCCGCCGCTGGCGGTGCGCGGCTAGCCGAATAGCAGCCTCGTCCGAACACCCGCGAACTCGCAATACCAGCGGACGCGCGCCGGCGCTTACGCGCCTGACGTGCGACTGGCGATGTAAAGCGCAACCGCCGCGGCATTCGACACGTTCAGGCTTTTGATCGCGCCGGGAAGGTCGAGCCGAGCCAACATCGTGCAGGCCGCGCGCGTTCCCTGCCGCAACCCTTTTCCCTCGGCGCCGAGCACCAGCGCCAGCGGCGCGGCAGGTTTGATCGCGGCGAGATCGTCCGCTGCGCTGCTGTCGAGTCCGACCACGAGAACGCCGCGCTCCCTTAGCGTTGCGATCGCGCGCGCCAGATTTTGCACAACCACGATCGGTACCGATTCGAGCGCGCCGGAGGCGGATTTGGCGAGCACGCCCGTCGCCTCCGGACTATGCCGCGCCGTCGTCACGACGGCGGCGACGGCGAATGCCGCAGCTGTGCGCAAAATCGCACCGACATTGTGCGGATCGGTGATTTGATCGAGCACCAGCACAATGCCGCCGGCGGTCAAATCTTCAAGCTCGGGGCCGGGCAGGGGATCGGCCTCGGCAAGTAGCCCCTGATGCACGGCGTCGGGCGTCAGTCGTGCGGCGATGGCGTCCGGCCGCACCGTCTCGGTTGCGGTCGGCAAGTACACTCCCTCCTCGGCAAGGCGCCGCGCCGCATTTTCCGTGAGCCACAGATGCCGAATGGTCCGCTCGGGATTGGCGAGCGCTGCCGTCACCGTATGCCAGCCGTAGAGGATGACCTTGCCGTCGCTGCGGCTTTCGTGTCCCCGGTTCCAACTCTTGCTGCGGCGGGAACCTTTGTCGCGGCGGAAGGGTCGGGCGTTCCTCACGGACGTCGCTCTGTGCCGAAGCGCGATCGCTCAAGCGTCATGAGCCGTACCGTGTCGCGTGGGAGAGCGGCAATTCATCCGGAGACCGTGGTGGGGGAGGTAGGACTCGAACCTACGAAGGCGTAAGCCAGCGGATTTACAGTCCGCCCCCTTTGCCACTCGGGACACTCCCCCGCGTGGCGCTTAACTAAGCGGGTGTAACGGCTTAGGCAATAGTGCGCGGCGCGGGCATTATGACGTGGCCAAGAGTTCGCCGGACGGAATTCCCCACAGGCGGCCGAAGAAATTGTGAATTATCCGCACCATCGCTTGACCGAATCAAGGTATACGCGAAACGCTTGACCGCGCGAGAGCTGTGTACCGTTCGCCTCGCCCCGGTCAGTATTTCACCATGCTGCATCTTGTGGGTGCAAAGTGCCGAAAGGCGAGCCTGTAGGCGAACTCGGATTTTGGGTGAGAGCGCGCCGGTATCGGGATCGCGCCACCGAAAATCTGCACCTTGCCGAAACCGCGCCGAGTTTTGACGTGCGCCAGCGCTACTTCAAAGTCGCGCGCCATTACCTCCACATGGCGGAACTTGAGGAACGTGACGCCAAGCGCGCCGCCGGCAAAACAAATTCGGCGCAAGCTGGCGATCCCGCCGATCCGCCTGCTGATCAACCGGCAGAACCTGCTGAGCCTATAGAACCTGCTGAACGCGCCGCCTAGGGCGACTGCTATTTCGTACTCTCGGAAGATGTTGCGCCGGGCGCTCGTTAGCCCGCGCTTGAGTGCTTGCGCGTATACGGCCAGAGCGACTTCAAGGTGGCGACCTCTTTACTGATCTTCGCCACTTCAGGGGTCGTCCCCTGCATGGTTTCCCACATTTCGTCGACATCCGATGTCACCGCATGAACGGCGGCGACGAGACGCGCCAAGTCGCGGCGGAGCGCCTCAAGTTTTTCATCGCTGCTCATGTCGCGCCAATCGATGGACATAGGTCTCGGGAGCCTCCGTCGCAGAGCCGGTCGGTGCAGCCGCAACACTTCTCGGGGCGACAAGACCCGGCCCGAGATCGTTACAGATGCGTTGCCATTCTAGCTGAGTCGCTGGCGGGCCCAGCGGGCGTTGCCGCGCTGGCCACAGTTTTCCCGTTTACGCATGACTAACGCGTGTTACCGTGCCGTGCGCGCGGCCCCGCTAGGGTGAACAAAACCTGTCAAAACTCATTGCAAATACAGGCTTAAACGTCTGGTCTACTGTAGCGAATAAACCCTATTTTTAGCGTGTTATTTAAACTGATCTTAGACCCTCCGCGATAGTGTCGCAGGCACGACGGGAAACAGGGCCCGTCACGATTAAAAAAGAACTTTGGGAAAGGCGTCTACTCATGAAAGCCGTCGTCAAGACGGTCGAGCCCGCCGAGCGCGAGGTGCGGTTCGACCATATTCGGCCACATTATCTGGAGGCGCTGACGTTGGTCGAGCGCCTGCATCGGCGGTTGCTCGACGTCATCAAGGACGAATTCGATCGCCGGGGCCGCGCCGACATCAACTCGGTGCAGGCGCTGCTGCTCTACAATATCGGCGACAAGGAGCTGACCGCGGGCGAATTGCGCACGCGCGGCTACTATCTGGGCTCCAATGTCTCCTACAACCTCAAGAAGCTGGTGGAGATGGGATTTCCTCGACCATCAGCGCTCACGCATCGACCGGCGCTCGGTGCGCATTAAGCTCACCGACAAAGGCCGCGAGGTGCGTGATATCGTCGACGCGCTCTACCACAAGCACGTGCGCACGGTCGAGCAAGTCGGCGGCATCAACGCCGACGAGTTTGGCGTCCTCAACAAGGCGCTGCACCGCCTGGAGCGTTTCTGGACCGACCAGATCCTCTATCGGCTCTAATCGGCCGTAACATTTCTTCGGCGTGACCTTTGGCCCCGGCAGCGCGCCGGGGCTTTTTTTTCGCGAGCGGCGGGGACGGCTAAAGCGGCGCCAGGATCCGCCCCGTTCGACCGCAAAAATCGCGATCGCCTAACGCCCTGTCGCGCTGGCGGCGCCCTTGTGCTATGTCCGACTATCGGCCAATTTCGGCCTTCATGCTGTGTTTGGGTGGGTGTTGATGAGGGACATCCAATCATCGGGGCAGCGGTCGGACAAACCGGCGCGATTTTCTCATGCGGCTTGGCGGCGGCGCCGCGGCGCTGGCCGGCGCGCAATTGGCCGCGCCGCGCCGCCTTGGCGGAAGATCCGGCGCTCGACGCGCTGATCGGCGATACCCAGCGCGGACATTTCGGACAATCGTTCGACGATGCGTCCCGCACCATCCATATGCCGACGCCCGTCCGAGCCGACCGTCTCGGCGGCGACGGCCCACACCACGGAAAAAGCCATCGAGCGCTATGCCGACATTGTCGCTCGGGGCGGCTGGCCGCAAGTGACCGGAGTCAGCGTTTTGCGCCTCGGCGACCGCCATCCCGGCGTGCCGGTGCTTCGTGCGCGGCTCGCGGCCTCAGGTGACATCGATCCGAATGCGGTCGGCAACGACATCTACGACTCCTACGTCGAGGCGGCGGTCCGCCGCTTCCAGGCGCGCCACGGCTTGACGACCGACGGCGTGATCCGCGGGGAAACTCTGGGCGCGCTCAACGTGCCGGCGCCCGCGCGCCTTGCCCAGCTCAAGGTCAATCTCGTCCGGCTTCGCGCGTTGAGCGCCAATTTGAGTCCGCGCTACGTCGTCTGCAATCTGCCGGCGGCGCGCATCGAAGCCATCGAGAACGGCGCGGCGGTTTCCCGACATACCGCGGTCGTCGGCAAGCCCGACCGGCCTTCACCCGAAATCAACTCGAAGATCATCCAGATCAACTTCAATCCGTATTGGACGGTGCCGCCGTCGATCGTACAACGGGATCTCATCCCGAAAATGCAGGATCAGCCGGACTATCTGTCCAGCAATCACATCCGCATTTTCGACGCCAACCACCGCGAGCTCCAGCCGTCGCAGATCAACTGGTACTCGGAAGACGCGACCCATTATTCGTTCAAACAGGATCCCGGGAGCTTCAATTCGCTCGGCTCAATCCGCATCAATTTTCCCAGCCCGTACGGCGTCTACATGCACGATACGCCGCTGAAGAATTTGTTTGGCGACGATTTTCGCTTTCACTCATCGGGCTGCGTGCGCGTGCAGAACGTCCGGCAGCTCGTCGCCTGGTTGCTCGACGGCAACAAGGGCTGGTCGCTCGCGGATATCGACCGCGTCATCAAGTCCGGCGACCAGAAGAACGTCGAACTCAAGAAGCCGGTGCCGCTGCATTGGGTCTACATCACCGGATGGGCGACGGAAGACGGCGTGGTCCAGTTCCGCGAGGACATTTACGGCAAGGACGGCATCTCGGCGGTGCAGGCGGCGACCAGCAATCTCTAAACGGGCGGCCCCTAAAGCAAGACAAGATCGTACGAGGGTGGGGATCGGCGCAGCGACGCCTAAGGCGCTTTATACTCGTGCCGGCCGCCTTGCGGGTTCGCCCAAATCGCTAAATATGGGAGGGGACCAGCTCTCCCGGCGCGAGAACTTGCGCTATACCTCCGGTATGCTATCCGCCTCGCGCCGAGTGACGGCCTTTGTCGCCGGCAGGGAAGGATTTCAACATGTCAGTCGCCCCTCGTGCCGAACTCCCGGCTGAAGGCTTCTTTTCCGCCTTGCTTGGCGAAAGCGATCCGGACATCGCCAAGGCGATCGACGGCGAACTCAACCGCCAGCGCCATGAGATCGAGCTGATCGCGTCGGAAAACATTGTCAGCCGCGCCGTATTGGAGGCGCAGGGCTCGGTGCTGACCAACAAGTATGCCGAGGGTTTGCCGGGAAAGCGCTATTACGGCGGCTGCGAGTTCGTCGATGTCGTCGAGCAAATCGCCATCGAGCGGGCGAAAAAGCTGTTCGGCTGCGCCTTTGCCAACGTGCAACCGCATTCCGGGGCTTCGGCCAATGCCGAGGTCTTCATGGCGTTGATGCAGCCGGGCGACACGTTCATGGGGCTCAATTTGGCTGCCGGCGGCCATCTGACCCACGGCTCGCCGGTCAATTTGTCCGGCCGGTGGTTTAAGCCCGTGCCTTACGGGGTGCGCCGCGAAGATCATTTGATCGATATGGATGAGGTCGAGCGGCTCGCAGTCCGGAGCACCGGCCGAAGGTGATCATTACCGGCGGATCGGCCTACCCGCGCATCATCGATTTTCGCCGGTTTCGCGAGATCGCCGACAAAGTCGGCGCCTATCTCATGGTCGACATGGCGCATTTCGCCGGGCTCGTGGCCGGCGGCGTTCATCCAAGTCCCCTGCCGCACGCGCACGTCGTCACCACGACGACGCACAAAACGCTGCGAGGGCCGCGCGGCGGCGCCATCCTCTCCAACGACGAAGATTTAGCGAAGAAGCTCAATTCGGCCGTGTTTCCCGGGAATGCAGGGCGGACCCTTGATGCACGTCATCGCCGCCAAGGCCGTCGCGTTTGGCGAGGCATTGCGCCCGTCCTTCAGGCTTTACGCGAAGAACGTGATCGAGAACGCGAAGGCGCTTGCCGAAACGCTCAAATCATGCGGCCTCGATATCGTCTCCGGCGGCACCGACACGCATCTCATGCTGGTGGATTTACGGAAGAAAGGCCTCACCGGGAAGGTCGCCGAAGCCGCCTTGGAGCGGGCGCGGATTACCTGCAACAAGAACGGCATACCGTTCGATCCGGAAAAACCGACGGTGACTTCCGGAATCCGCCTGGGCACGCCGGCGGGCACCACGCGCGGCTTCGGCATCGGCGAATTTCGGCAGATCGGCGAGATGATAGCGGAGGTTCTTGACGCACTTTCGCGCAACAACGCCGAGGCCGCGCCGGCGGCCGAGGCGAGCGTGCGGGACAAGGTGAGGCGGCTGACCGAGCGGTTTCCGATCTACCAGAACTAAATCCGGGGGCTGGGAATGCGTTGTCCGAGTTGCGGAAGTCTCGACACCCAGGTCAAGGATTCGCGGCCGACCGAAGATTCCTCGGTCATTCGCCGCCGGCGCATCTGCCTGTCGTGCAATTTCCGGTTTACGACTTTCGAGCGCGTTCAATTGCGCGAACTGATCGTCATCAAGCGCAACGGCCGCCGCGTGCCGTTCGATCGCGACAAGCTTTTGCGTTCGGTGCAAATCGCGCTTGCGCAAACGGCCGGTCGAGCCGGAGCGCATCGATCAAATGGTCTCGAAAATCGTGCGCGAGCTTGAAAGCCAGGGGGAAAGCGAAATCTCCTCGGAGACGATCGGCGAAACGGTGATGGCGTATTTGCGCGACCTCGACGATGTCGCCTATGTGCGGTTTGCCTCGGTTTATCGCAATTTCCGCGAGGCCAAGGATTTCGAGACTGCGCTCGCCGAATTGTCAGGCGAAGAGGCCGCAGAGATCGCGCGCAAGTGAGCGTGTCCGCTGAAGCCGCAGGCGCGGACAGACGTTTCATGGCCTTGGCGCTGACGCTGGGCCGGCGCGGTCTTGGGCGAACATGGCCTAATCCCGCAGTCGGTGCCGTCATTGTCGCTCGCGGCGTCATCGCCGGTCGCGGCTGGACGCAACCCGGCGGCCGCCCTCATGCGGAGGTGGAAGCTTTGCGGCGCGCCGGCCATGCCGCTCGCGGCGCTACGCTCTACGTCACGCTCGAGCCATGCTCACATCACGGCAAATCGCCGCCGTGCGCCGACGCCATCATTGCCGCCGGTATTGCACGGGTGGTTTCGGCCCTGGAGGACCCAAATCCAAAGGTCGCTGGCGAAGGGCATGCGCGGCTCGCGGCGGCCGGCATCGCGGTCGATGTCGGCATTGGTGCGGATGAGGCGCGCCGCGATCATGCGGGGCACATCCGCCGCGTGCGCGACGGGCGCCCACACGTGACGCTGAAGCTTGCGATTTCTGCCGACGGCAAGGTTGCGGCTGCCGGCCGCCGGCCAGTTGCCATCACCGGCGCAGACGTGCGGAATCGCGTGCACCTTCTGCGCGCGCAAAGCGACGCCATCATGGTTGGCATCGGCACCGTGCTCGCCGACGATCCACTGTTGACCTGCCGCCTTCCCCGCATGGAGAAGGAGTTCCCCGGTCCGCGTCGTGCTCGATGGCGATCTGCGGTTGCCGCCAAGCTCGCGCTTGGTGCAAACGGCGCGCGAGGTGCCGGTCTGGCTGATCGCCGGCTCGCATGCGCCCGCTGCCAATGCGCAAGCCTTATCGGCAGCCGGGGTAGACGTCGTGCGCACGCCGAACCGCGACGGACGGTTCGATGTGTCCGCGGTGCTCAAATTCCTTGCCGAACGCGGAATAACCCGGCTGATGGTGGAGGGCGGCCCGACGCTGGCGGCGTCCCTTGTGGCTGCCGATCTCGTCGACGAGGCTATGCTGTTTCGCGCGGCAAAGGTCGTCGGCGCTGACGGCATTGATGCGCTGGAGGGGCTGCCGCTTGAGGCATTGACCGCTTCGCCGCGGCTTCAACGCGTACAGAGCGAAGCGCTGGGTGCTGACACCTGGGACGTTTATGAGCGAAAGTGAGAGGCGTGTTTACCGGTATTATCAATGGCATAGGCGAGGTTGTTGAGGTCAGCGAGCAAGCGCAGGGCCTGCGCCGCCTCGCTATCGCGTGCGGCTATGACGTGGACACCGATCCAGTTGGGCGCTTCAATTGCCTGCTCCGGCCCGTGCCTGACCGTCGTCGAGCGCGGACGCCGCGGGCAACGGCCCTTCTTTGCGGTCGATGTGGCGGCGGAGACCTTGCGGGTCACCACGGCCGGTTCCTGGCAGCGCGGCACAAAGCTTAATCTCGAGCGCTCGCTCCGCCTCGGCGACGAACTCGGCGGCCATTTGGTCAGCGGGCATGTCGACGGCATTGCCGAACTGGTGGCTCGCGAAAACCTGCCGGGCATGGCGCGCCTGATGCTGCGCGCCCCCGCGGCGCTGTCGCGCTTTATTGCACCCAAAGGTTCGGTCGCGCTCGACGGCGTGTCGCTGACGGTCAATGAAGTCGCCAATGATGATTTTTCCGTACTGATCATTCCGCATACGCTCGAAGTCACCACCTTCGGCGCACTGCAATCCGGGTCGAGGCTCAATCTCGAAGTCGATCAGATGGCGCGCTACGCCGCGCGGCTCATGGAAGGGGCCCGGCCGGCCAATTGAGGCCGGCGAGAAACGGCCGTCCTTGTGAGCGCGGTCTCGGCTTGCTACGACGCCTGCGCTTTGAAGGAGCACAGCGATGGCCGGGCCGCGGCGGCGCAAACACGAGACCAACGACGTAAAGGGCGCGCGCATCCTTCTCGTCGAAGCGCGTTTTTATGATGACATCGCCGATCTGCTCTTGGCGGGCGCGATGAAGCAGCTCAAAGCCGCCGGCGCCGATGTCGAGCACATTTCCGTGCCGGGGTCGCTGGAAGTTCCCGCCGCCATTGCGCTGGCGCTGGAAGCGGCAGCGAAAAAGCGCCGCCCCTTTGACGGCGTTGTCGCGCTCGGCTGCGTCATCCGCGGCGACACCATCCATTTCGAAATCGTTTCCAATGAATTGGCGCGCGCATTGATGGACCTCGCGATTACCCGAAACGTGCCGATCGGCAACGGCATTATCACGGTCAATACCGAAGCGCAGGCTTTGGCCCGCGCGCGCATGGAGGAGCAGGACAAGGGCGGCGATGCGGCCCGCGCGGCGCTTTCGCTGGTGCGCGTCAAACGGCGGTTGGCGGAGCGGTAAGATCGTGCGCACCCAAGCCAAAGCCGGGGCAAAGGACAAGCGCAAAGCCAACAAGCGCGGCGCTGCGCGGCTTGCCGCCGTGCAGGCGCTTTATCAGATGGATCTGGCCGGCACCGGCTTAAACGAGATCTTGGCCGAGTTTGAAAGCCACTGGCTCGGCGGCGAGGTGGAAGGCGCGCACTATCTGCCCGCGGAAGCGGCATTTTTCCGCGACATCGTCGGCGGCGTTGTGCGCGAGCAGACGACGCTTGATCCGCAGATCGATGCAGCCCTGAGCCGCGGCTGGCCGCTCAAACGCATCGAGGCGGTCTTGCGCGCGGTGCTGCGCGCGGGCGCTTACGAGCTTGCCTGCCGGCGCGACGTGCCGGCGCGTGTCGTCACCGCCGAATATGTCGACGTCGCGTCCGCCTTTGTCGACCGCGACGAGACCGGCATGGTCAACGCGGTGCTCGACCAGCTGGCGCGCCAATTGCGAGCTGAGGAATTCGCAGGATGATTTCAGGGGCCCTCTTCGGATAAATCCGGTCAATGTCCGCTTCGGCCCGGACGCGACCGGAATGCTGCGCCGCCCTGAAATGACGTAAAGTGCCAGAAGTGTACTTTTGTGCACGGCAGCGTAAGCACTCCAATATTTCGTCGCGAAAAAAGAGATAAACGATTACTCAAGGTCTTAGGCCATCGATGATCACGTTGGGAAGCCGCCACGCCGCGATGAAAAACAACACCCACGAAACAATCAGCAAAATATAGGTCGCCCAAGATTCAAGCAATTTTACTGTGTTATTGGACCGATCAAATTCAGCTGCGGCTATTTCCCAAGCAATCAGCGGAAGCCCGGCCCCAATAACGAACATCCGAACGGACGACTGGATTGCGCGAGTAAAGTGTATGGCAACGTCCGGCGTTTGATTGCCGCTCGCGGCAATTAAGATGAGACATGAAAAAAATCCCAGTGCATTGAGGAATATTAGAGCAAAGGTCAATCTGTGTGCCATGCATATTCCTCCCATGGTCGCGCAAAGGCTCGAGGCCGGCCGCCGAACGGATTACCGATTCCTCAACGTATCTCGAATCTCGGTGAGCAATTTCCTGTAACGTTTGAGACAGTGGGATGAAGTAATTAGAAAAATCGATGCCACCATCTGCGTCACTTCGCATATAAACCGGATCACCGTCGTCTTACCGGCACCGTTACGCCCAGTAGCAACAGGCTGGGCCCGGGCGCGAGCGCGAGCTGGCGCTGGTGGTTATGGGACAGGCGTCGAACTTCGATATTTCGGTATGCCCGCAAATCGACCGCCTCGAACAGTTCGCGACAGCTCCTCGACATCGCGATAAGCGGCAAGCGGCGCCAAAACAACTCAGCCGCCGAGCCGGGACAGCTCATCCTCCGTAGGAACGCGGCCCTGCGGCGTCAGTTTGTCGACGAAGCCTGGTAGAACCTGCGATAGTTGCGCAGTCACTTCCTGTTCGGACATACCTGTCTTTTCAGCCAAGGCTTTAACAATCGACGGACCGAGCGCTGAACCAAGTGAGCCAGGCGAGATCGGCTGATTTTGCCCGTTACCCACCCATGATTTCGCTACATCGCCAAGACCGCTCTGCTCCAGTGTTCCGAGCAGTCCGCCCAAACCTCCCAACAATCCGCCAGCGTCCGCGCCGGCCCCCGGACTAGCGCCCGGCGCCGAGGCAGGCGCCTGCTTGCGCGTGAGGGCGCCTGATGCCAGCAGCGCGACGAATGCCAGCATCAACGGTTTCGCGATGCCGCTTCCCTGCGGGAGCGCTTTGTTGAGCACATCGTCAAGAAAACCCATGACCACCTCCATGATGTCCAACATGCCGGTTGGCTCGCAGCGCCAAATATAGCGCTATGCCAACCTGCGGTTCAAAATTGTAATGCCGTAGCTAACCTGCGGTTCAAAATTGTAATATCGTATTATAAAACTGTAATTTCGTATTATTACGTCATCAACGCGACATTCGGATTGGTACAAAACAGCCGCTAAGAATACCACTGCAACACTAGGGGAGCGAATCCATGGGGATCATCAGCTGGCTGATTTTAGGTCTTATTGCGGGCTTTATTGGCAGCAAGATTGTCAACAAAAGCGGTCAAGGCTTTTGGCTCGACATCGCCCTGGGAATTGTGGGTGCGATCGTCGGAGGAATTTTGTTCAGCGCATTCGGCATGCAGGGCATAACCGGGCTGAACATTTGGAGCATGATCGTGGCAATCGTCGGCGCTGTCGTAGTCCTATTCGGCTATCACGCGGTCACAGGACGTCGCTAACGTTCTTCCCGCGCTCCACGGTCGACGCTGAGGAAAGCGCATGGCGCGTGCGCGCCGCTTCGTGCTTCGTCCGTTTATTCGCTTCCTACGCACCAGACTTGCTCGCACTCAAAGTATCCCCCGGCGAACAGCGTCCGCTATATGTTGATTTACCTCGAGCTATATTCAAAGGAACTCCCGCCACTTCATGCTCGCACGGCCTTAGGAAGGCGATCGTATCGGTTGAATTTGCGTTTAGAGGCGGCCCCAGAGCATTTGCATAACGCGCGCTGATGTTGCAGTCGGGTCATTCCCGTCGGTTTTGGCTGTTTTCCCGTTCGTCGGCTTTGCGCCTGATAATGACGTTCACATCGGTGCGCTAATTTCTGCTCCAAAAGCGACCTTTGGCAGGAGAGCCGTCTTAGCCGCATGCAAATGGCAGCGCCGCGGGGCTGCGGAAATTCGACGACGAATTCCAGGCCACCTTGTCCACGGCGAGGTGGTAGTCCGGCACCCGTTCGAGAAAGCGCCGCATGGCGACTTCGGTGACCAGCCGCGCCATCTGCGCGCCGAGGCAAAAATGCTTGCCGGAGCCAAACCCCAAATGTCCCTGCGGACGGCGGTCGATGTCGAAAACGTCCGGATTGGAAAACTTGCGTTCGTCGCGGTTGGCCGAGCCGAACGCCAGCGCGACCTTGTCGCCGGCGCGAATGGTTTGGCCGTGCAAAGCGATTTCGCCCGTTGCCGTGCGCTTGAAGCGCTGCGCCGACGTGTTGAAGCGCAGCGATTCCTCGATGGCAGGGGCAATGCGCGACGGATCGGCGACCAGGCGCCGCCGTGCATCCGGATAGTCGCAGAGATTGAGCGCAAATACGCTCATAAAGCTCGACAACGACTCGACGCCGGCCATGACGAACGTCGCCGTCGTCAGCACGACCTCGCGCTCGGAAAGCCGGTCGCCGTCGATTTCGGCTTCGGCCAGGTGGGTGATCAGATCGTCGGTCGGATTGGCGCGCCGCGCCGCGACCTCGGCCGTGAGAAAATCGGTCATCTCCTTGAACGCGGCGATGTGTTCCGGCGTACGGCCTTTCACGCTCTTGTCGGTCGAAACGGCAAGAATGACCTTGCGGCGGATGTCGGCGTGATCGCGGTCGGGTAGCCCCATGGTGCGAAACAGGAGCCCGACCGTGATCTGGCTGGAAAAGTCGTTGATGAACTCGAATTTCTTTTGCTCGAGGATGCGCGCGAGCGATCGATCGGCAATCTCCAACGTCGGCCCGATCAGCCGATCGAGATTGCGTTTGAGAAATGCGGCCTGGCTCAGCGCGCGGAGACGATCGTGCCGCGGCGGGTCGGTGGTCCCGAGCGTGGCGCCGGCGCGCCCGGGAAGCTCATCGATCATGTTGCCCTGTGACGAGGAGAAGCTCTCCCAGTTGCGCGCGGCCTCGACGATGTCGTCGTAGCGCGACAATATCCACAACTCTGCGCTGTCGCTCCAATAGCAGGGATGCTTGGCCCGCAGTTCCGCGTAATAGGGGAACGGATCGGCATCGATCAAAGGCGAATAAAGGTCGAACGGCTCCACGGCATTTCCTCGTGGCAGCGGCGCTGATAAAGCAATAGCACATCGGCCCGCTACCGACCGCGATGGCAAACGCCGTGGAATCGCTAGAGCAAATTTTGATCGCGCGCTATTTCCGGCCGCTCGCCAGGCATCCGGGCGCTTTCCGCCTCGCCGACGATGCGGCGACGGTGAAGACGCCGCCGGGCTTTGAGCTTGTGGTGACGACCGACGGCGTCATCGCCGGTGTTCATTTCTTTCCTGATGACCCGCCGGACATGGTCGCCCGTAAGGCGCTGCGGATGAATCTCTCGGACCTCGCCGCCAAAGGCGCCAAGCCGTTGGGCTTTCTTCTGTCGATCGCGCTGCCGTCGAGGACCGACGAGGCCTGGGTTGCCGCGTTCGCGCGCGGGCTTGGCGAGGATGCCGACCGCTATGGCTGCGCTCTGCTTGGCGGTGATACCGACCACACGCCAGGACCGATTTCGGTGTCGATTGCGGCGTTCGGCACGGTGCCGCGGGACCAAATGGTCCGGCGCTCCACCGCCAAAGCCGGCGATGTAGTCGTGGTGTCGGGCACGATCGGAGACGCCGCCTTGGGCGTCAACTTGCGGCGCGACCGCGCGCTTGCGAAAACGTGGCGCTTGGGCAAAGCGCGAGGCAGCCCAGCTGGTGCGACGTTATCTTCTGCCGGAACCGCGCAACGCTCTCGCCGAAGCGGTGCGAAAGCACGCCTCCGCGTCAATGGATATTTCCGACGGGCTTGTCGGCGATCTCGGCAAGCTTTGTCATGTGTCAGGAGTGGCGGCCGACATAGACGTGGCGCACATCCCGCTCTCCAAAGCTGCGCGCGCCGCGGTTGCGGCAAAGCCGCAGTTAATGGAAACCGTGCTGACCGGCGGTGACGACTACGAGATCGCCCTGACGGTTGCGCCGAAAAAGCTCGCCGCGTTCCACCGCGCGGCCCAACGAGCGGGCGTCCCGGTCACCGAGATCGGACGGGTGCGAAGAGGCGAGGGTGCTCGCTTTATGCAGGACGGCAAGACGCTAAGCTTTGCGCGCTTGGCCTACAGCCATTTTTAGTGTTTCAGTCCGTCACCCTGAGGCGCGAGCGCAGCGAGCCTCGAAGGGCGACGGCCCGAGCGCTCGACATGCATCCTTCGAGGGCCGCTTCGCGGCCACCTCAGGATGACGTTCAATTCATCATTTCCTTCGCGAAATCGGCTGATACTCGCGCCGCGGCGAGCCGGTATAGAGCTGCCGGGGGCGGCCGAGTTTCTGGTGCGGATCCTCGATCATTTCCTTCCATTGGGCGATCCAGCCCACCGTGCGGGCGAGCGCGAACAGCACGGTGAACATGGCGGTCGGGAAGCCCATGGCACGCAAAGTGATGCCGGAATAGAAGTCGACGTTCGGATAAAGCTTTTTCTCGATGAAATACTCGTCGTGCAAGGCGATCCGTTCGAGTTCGAGCGCGACATCGAGCAGCGGATCGTTGATGCCGAGTTCGTGCAAAACCTCGTGGCAGGTTTTCTGCATGATCTTGGCGCGCGGATCGTAATGCTTGTAGACCCGGTGACCGAAGCCCATCAGCCGGAACGAGTTGTTGGGGTCCTTGGCGCGCTTGATGTATTCGGGGATGCGGTCGACGCTGCCGATTTCGCCAAGCATTTTCAACGCGGCTTCGTTGGCGCCGCCGTGCGCCGGGCCCCACAGACAGGCAATGCCGGCGGCGATGCAGGCGAAAGGATTCGCGCCGGTCGAGCCGGCCAGCCGCACCGTCGACGTCGAGGCGTTTTGCTCGTGATCGGCGTGCAGCGTAAAAATGCGGTCCATGGCGCGCGCCACGACCGGATTGGCCCTGTATTCCTCGCACGGCACCGCAAAGCACATGCGCAAAAAGTTCGACGCATAATCCAGATCGTTCTTCGGATAGATGAACGGCTGGCCGATCGAATATTTGTAAGCCATGGCCGCCAGCGTCGGCATTTTCGCGATCATGCGGATCGAGGCGATCATGCGCTGGGTCGGGTCGGTGATGTCGGTTGAGTCGTGATAGAACGCCGACAGCGCGCCGACGCACCCGACCATGACCGCCATCGGGTGGGCGTCGCGCCGGAAGCCCTGGAAAAATCGGGTCATTTGTTCGTGGACCATGGTGTGATGGACCACGCGGTCGTCGAAGTTTTCCTTTTGGGCCGCGGTCGGCAGTTCGCCGTACAGCAAGAGGTAGCAGGTCTCGAGAAAATCGCCGTGCTCGGCAAGGTCTTCTATCGGATAGCCGCGATAGAGGAGGACGCCTTCATCCCCGTCGATGAAGGTGATTTTCGATTCGCAGGCGCCGGTCGAGGTGAACCCGGGGTCGTAGGTGAATATCCCGACCTCGCCATAGAGCTTGCTGACGTCCATCACCTCGGGGCCGATCGTCCCTTGGTGCATGGGAAACGACCAGTTTTTGTCGCCCAGGGTCAGCTTGGCAGTTTTGACGTTCGCGCCGGTTTTCGCATCCATACTAGAAATCCTTGCCTGGTCGAAAGCCTCATCGTCGCCCGGTCGAAAGCTTCACCGTTGCCTGATCGAAAGCCTCACCGTTGCGGTGCAAGCGGCCTAACGGCACAAACGCCGACGAAGCGCGATCGATCCGGCGCTATCGCCGTAGCGGAAGCTAGTGTGCACTGCAAGAAAATAGGCTCGAATCGCGGCCTCTGCTAGCCGGGCGTGCCGCTTTGGCGCGCGAACTGCTCGTCCCCCTCGGGGGCGCCTTGCTCGGTAAGCCGTGCCAAACTCTCCGCTTTGCCGAGAACAGTCAGCACTTCGAAGATGCCGGGTGACGTGGTTCGTCCGGTCAGCGCCGCTCGCATCGGCTGGGCCACGGCGCCAAGCTTGAGGCCGCGGGCTTCGGCAAACATGCGTACCGCTTGTTCTGTCGCGTCCGCAGTCCAAGGCTCGACAGCGCCGAGTTTGTTGGCGGTCTCGCGCAAAACCATCCGCGCGTCAGGCGTGAGCAGAGCGGCCGCTTTCTCGTCGAGACGGAGAGGGCCGGTCGGCAAGCAAAAAATATGCACCATCAATGAGATCGACCAGGGTCTTGGCACGTTCCTTCAAGCTCGGCATAGCCTGGAGCCACTGCGCGCGCAGCGCGGGGGTCATTTTCGCGGCAACAGCGGTGCCGCCGGCAAGATGCGGCAGCAGCCGCTCGATAGCGTCCAGCAAAGCATCATCGGCCATGTTTCTGATGTCATGCCCATTGAGGCTCTCGAGCTTGGCGAAATCGAAGCGCGCCGGTGCCCGGCCGATTTGCGGCAGATCGAAAGCGGCCATCATTTCCGCGGTCGAAAATATTTCCTGGTCGCCGTGACTCCAGCCGAGCCGCACCAGGTAGTTGCGCAATGCCGCCGGCAGGTAGCCCAGGGCGCGGTAGGCATCGACGCCAAGCGCGCCATGCCGCTTGGACAGCTTTGAGCCGTCCGGCCCGTGGATCAGCGGAATGTGCGCCATGACGGGCACTGGCCAGCCGAGCGCGTCGTAGATTTGTTTCTGCCGCGCGGCGTTGGTCAAATGATCGTCGCCGCGAATGATATGGGTCACCGCCATGTCGTGATCGTCGACCACGACGGCGAGCATGTAGGTCGGCGTGCCGTCGGAACGCAGCAACACGAGATCGTCGAGATTTTCGTTCTGCCAGACCACCCGACCCTGAACCTGATCCTCGATGACGGTTTCACCGGTCAGCGGCGCCTTCAGCCTGATGGCCGGCTTCACTCCCGGCGGCGCTTCGCTTGGATCGCGGTCGCGCCAGCGGCCGTCATAAAGCCGGGAGCGGCCTTCGCGCCGCGCAGCCTCGCGCATTTGCGCGAGTTCCTCGGCGCTGGCGTAGCAGCGATAGGCGTGACCCGAGGCAAGGAGTTGTTCGGCCACTTCCCGGTGCCGCGCGGCGCGGGCGAATTGGTAAACGGGCTCACCGTCCCAATCGATGCCGAGCCAGGAAAGACCGTCCAGGATCGCGTCGATGGCGGCCTGCGTCGAGCGCTCGCGATCGGTATCCTCGATGCGCAAGCAGCATCTTGCCGCCGCGGCCGCGCGCGTAAAGCCAGTTGAACAAGGCCGTGCGCGCCCCGCCGATATGCAGGAAGCCGGTGGGTGAGGGCGCAAAACGGGCGACGATGCTCATTACCTTGGACGTCCTACTTGTGCGCGCGTTCAATCATCGTCATGCCCGCGTGGCCGTTCGAAGAACGGCGTCGCTTCGCTCGCCTATGTGGCATTCACGTCTATACGATTCCATAACATAAGACGTGGATAAGCCCGACAAATCCGGCCTTCACGCCTGCCGGTCCGGGCTTGACCAAGCCTGCCAATTTGTTCAATGCGGGCGCCGGACGGCCGCGCGGCCGCGAAAGGAAGCGAACAGTCATGACGGTTGCGGAGACGCCGGCCAAAACGGCCGGCCAGGATTTCATCCGCGATATTGTCGGCGCCGATCTGGCGGCGGGCCGTGTGAAGTCGATTGTCACGCGCTTTCCGCCCGAGCCGAACGGCTATCTGCATATCGGTCATGCCAAGTCGATCTGTCTCAATTTCGGTGTGGCGCAGGAGTTCGGCGGCAAGTGCAACCTGCGCTACGACGACACCAACCCGACCAAGGAAGACCAGGAATATATCGACGCCATCGAGCGCGACGTCCGCTGGCTCGGCTTCGACTGGGGCAAAAACCTTTTTCACGCGTCCGATTATTTCGAGCAGCTTTATGCATGGGCGGAACATTTGATCCGCGCCGGCAAGGCGTACGTCGACGACCAGACGCAGGAAGAGTCGCGGCTGACGCGCGGCACTCTGACCGAGGCGGGCACCGACAGCCCCTATCGCGGACGCACCGTCGAGGAAAATCTCGATCTTTTCCGCCGCATGCGCGCCGGCGAATTTCCCAACGGCGCGCGCGTGTTGCGCGCCAAGATCGACATGGGTTCCGGCAACATCAACCTGCGCGATCCGGTGCTTTACCGCATTCTCCACGCCGCGCACCCGCGCACCGGCACGACATGGTGCATCTATCCGAGCTATGATTTCGCCCACGGGCAATCCGACGCCATCGAGGGCGTCACCCACTCGATCTGCACGCTCGAGTTCGAGGACCATCGTCCGCTTTATGACTGGCTGATCGGCAACCTGCCGGTACCCTCCCGGCCGCATCAATATGAGTTCGCGCGGCTTAATCTTTCCTACACGGTCCTGTCGAAGCGCGTGCTCACGGAACTGGTGCGTGGCGGACACGTCAGCCGGCTGGGACGATCCGCGCATGCCGACGCTCGCCGGACTGCGCCGGCGCGGCGTGCCGCCGGCGGCAATCCGCGACTTCATCAAGCGCATCGGCGTTGCCAAAGCCAACAGCGTCGTCGACGTCGCGATGCTCGACTTTTCCGTCCGTGAGCATCTCAACACGACGGCGCAACGCCGCATGGCGGTGCTGCGGCCGCTGAAAGTCGTGATTGAAAATTATCCCAACGAAAAGGGCGAGACGGTCGAGGCGCTCAATCATCCGGACGACGCAAACGCGGGAACGCGGCAACTTCCGTTCGGGCGCGAAATTTTCATCGAACGGGAAGATTTCATGGAGAACCCGCCGAAGAAATTCTTTCGGCTGGCGCCGGGCCGCGAGGTGCGGCTGCGCTATGCCTATTTCATCACTTGCCGCGACGTGGTGAAGAACGCGGCGGGCGAAATCACCGAACTGCGCTGCACCTACGATCCGGCGACTGGCGGCGGCAACGCGCCGGACGGCCGCAAAGTGAAGGCGACGCTGCACTGGGTCTCGGCCTGGCGGATCGGTGGCTGCGGCCAAGTCCGGCTCTACAATCCGCTGTTCTCGCGACCCGATCCGCCGACGACAGGATTTCGCCGCTGAGCTCAACCCGCAATCGCTGGAAATCTCGAGGACGCCCGCATCGAACCTGTTTTGGCGCAAAATGCCGGCGAGTCGTGCAGTTCGAACGCCAGGGCTATTTCTGTCACGATCCGGACTCCACGCCCGCGCGGCCGGTGTTCAATCGCACTGTTGGACTGCGCGACAGTTAGGCCAAAGTTGCGGGCTCAGGCTAAAGATGATCCATGAGCGAAACAACAATGCGTGCAGCGCACTCCGTCGTCGCGACCCGGCCGCGAGCGAAGCACCATGCATCGCTGCCGCGCATCGCATCCAATCTTCAGCTCTGGATCTCCACTCTCGTTTCGCAAGCCGCGGGCGAAAACGCCGCCCATCGGGCCGGCTCGTTCTTGGTCTTTGCCGGCGTAGTCGCGGTCATTATCGCGTCCATGTTTCTCCTCGACGCTGCGGCAAGTGAATGGGCCCGGCAACTTCCGCCTTGGGTAACGTAGTGGGCGATCGAGATTTCCGATTTTGGGCGCTCGGCAGCCGGTTTTCCTATCCGCTCGGAGTTTTCATGCTGTTGCTTGCGGCGCTGAGTCGAGCGATCGCTGCCGCTCGGTACGCGAGGCGTCCTGGACAGTTTTCGCCGCCCGCGCCGGCTTTTTGTTTATCGCCATCGGACTGCCAGGCTTGTTCGACACCGTGATCAAGCGGCTGATCGGGCGGGCGCGGCCCTATGTTGGCGCGCACGACGATCCGTTTTCCTACATGCCGTTCATTTGGCGGCCCGATTATGCCAGCATGCCGTCGGGCCATTCGACCACAGCAGCGGCGGCGGCCATCGCCATTGGCGCCATCTGGCCGCGCGTGCGCCCCCTCGCATGGCTCTACGCGCTGATCATCATGTCGGCACGCGTGGTCATGAACGTGCATCATCCAAGCGATGTCGATCGCCGGCGCGGTTGTCGGCGTCGTCGGCGCATTGATGGTGCGCCGCTGGTTAGCGGCGCGGCGGCTGGTGTTCTTCGCTCACGATTTAAGGCCGCTTCCAGGACCGTCGTGGCCCCGGGTCAAGGCGGCGGCCCGCGGTATTTTTTTCGGCGCGCCGGCGCCGGTGGCCTAATCGGTTTTGCGCGCGGCCCCCGCCAGCGCCGCAAACCCGCGTTCGAGATCGGCGATAAGATCTTCGACCGCCTCGAGTCCGATATGAAAGCGCACCGTAGGACCGCCGGGCTCCCAGCGCGTCGCGGTGCGCATACTCGTGCAATCGAACGGAATGGCGAGGCTTTCGTAACCGCCCCAGGATGCGCCGATCCCGAACAGTTCGAGCGCGTCGAGAAAGGCATAGACCGCGCGCTGCGGCACCGGCTTGAACACAACGCTGAATAAGTCCGCAGGCGCCGGTGAAATCGCGCTTCCAGATGTGGTGACCGGGATGGCTCGGCAAAGCAGGGTGGAGGAGCCGCAAGATCTCCGGCCGCTGTTCGAGCCAGCGCGCGACCGCAACCCCGGAGCGATAATGCCGCTCGAGCCTCACCGCGAGCGTGCGGATGCCGCGGAGCGCGAGATAAACGTCGTCGGGGCCGACACAGAGACCGTTTTGTCCGACGAAATTCTTCAGGTCAGCGACCCGTTCCTTGTTGGCCGCGACGCTCCCGATCGAAACATCGGCGTGGCCGCCGAAATATTTCGTGCCGGCGTGGATGGCGAGGTCGACGCCGGCATCGAGCGCGCGGAAGTAGAGCGGGGTCGCCCAGGTATTGTCCATCAGCACGGCCGCGCCTTTGGCGTGCGCGGCCGCAGCAATCGCCGGGATGTCCTGCATTTCGAAACTGAGCGATCCCGGCGCCTCGACGAAAACGGCGCGGGTGTTTTCGCGCATCAAGCCGGCGATCGAGGCCGCCGAGCAGGGGGTCGTAATAGGTGGTGGTCACGCCGAAGCGGGTGAGCGACTTCGTCGCAAAACATCCGCGTCGGCCCGTACGCGCTGTCGCTGACCAGGATGTGGTCGCCGGCCTTAACCACCGACAACAAGCGCCGCCGAAATCGCCGCCAGGCCGGATGGCAACAGCGATACGCCGGCACACGACGGACCTTCGAGCTCTTGCAAGGCGAATTCGAGCGCTTCGGTCGTCGGCGTGCCGCGGCGGCCATACTGATATCGCGCCCGGTGAGCGACAAAATCCTCGGCGCTCGGATAGAGCACAGTGGAGGCGTGGTATACGGGCGGATTGACGAATCCGTAGTAGGAGAACGGATCGCGGCCGGCATTGACCACACGCGTATCTTGCTGCGCGTTCCGGATACGCCCGTCTTTTTTGCGATCACTCTTGGCTCATTATCGTGCGCTCGCCTCCGGCGGCGTCCTGACGGTTTAACGGCCTCCGCGCGCGGCGACCATGACATGCAATTACTTCGGCATCTCAGCCTGCCGTCAACTCTTGACCTTGCAAACCGATCGTTCTCTAGATGCCGCGGGACAATAGCACCGCCTTGTACGGTTCGACTGCGGCACGGGCGGCCGCCCGCGCGAAAGGCCTAATCATGAAATGTCTGGCAATGGCAACTCGCTTTGGCCAGCCTGTCGCTGTTGGCAACGCAAGCAAATGCGGCAGAGACGCTTGCGGCGGTCAAGGAGCGCGGTCAGCTCATTTGCGGCGCAAACGGCACGCTGGCGGGCTTTGGCATGCCCGATCCGCAAGGCAACTGGACCGGCTTCGATGTCGATTTTTGCCGCGCCTTGGCGGCGGAGATTTTCAACGATCCGGCCAAGGTGAAATTCGTGCCGTTGACCGCCAAGGATCGCTTCACCGCCCTGCAATCGGGCGAAGTGGACGTGCTCTCGCGCAACACGACGTGGACGTTGTCGCGCGACACTTCGCTCGGGCTCGATTTTCCCGCGGTGACCTTTTACGACGGCCAGGGTTTTATGGTGCACAAAGCTCTGAAGGTGAGTTCGGCGCTGGAACTCGATGGCGCCACGATCTGCGTCCAGCAGGGCACCACCACCGAGCTTAATCTCGCCGATTATTTTCGCTCCCACCGGATGAGCCTCAAGATCGGTGACTTTCGCCACCGGCGACGAGGCGCTCAAGGCCTACGAATCCGGACGTTGCGATTCCTATACGACCGATGCATCCGGCTTATACGGCGAGCGGCTGCAACTTGCCGATCCCGGCCAAAGCATCGTGTTGCCGGAAATCATTTCCAAGGAGCCGCTCAGCGCGGTGGTGCGCCAGGACGACAACCAATGGAGCGGATATCGTGCGCTGGACGCATTTCGCCATGGTCAACGCCGAAGAGCTTGGGGTGACCAGGCAAACGTCGACGATAAAAAAAAATCCGACGATCCGGAGGCGAGACGATTACTCGGTAGCGAAGGCCAGTACGGCGAAGCGCTGGGCCTCACCAATGACTGGGCCTATCGCATCATCAAGCACGTGGGCAATTACGGCGAGAGCTTCGAACGCAATATCGGCCAGGGGTCGCCGCTGAAGATCGCGCGTGGGCTTAACGCGCTGTGGACCAAGGGCGGCCTGCAATACGCGCCGCCGATACGCTAAATTCATCGTTGCCGCCGCCCCCGCATTCGCGAAGGCGGGCTTGGCCGATGCAGGTACAATTCTCCGACCCGGCTGCAAAGGCAGATGCAGCAGCATGGTCTGCGCTTCGGCCTTTTGGCCGTCCAGGCCGCGCTTGTTGTCGTCATTGGCGCGCTGATTTACCTCGTCGCGCTCAATGTTGCCCAAAATCTTTCGCGCGCCCACATCGCCTCGGGCTTCGGCTTTTGGAACAACACCGCCGGGTTCGACATCAGCCAAACGCTGATCGGCTATTCGGCGAGCACATCGACTTTTGGGCGGGCGTTTTGGGTCGGCCTTCTCAACACGCTTGTTGTTGCCGCGCTCGGGATCGTGCTTGCGACCGTGATCGGCTTCCTCATCGGTCTTGGCCGGCTTTCGCCCAACTGGCTGCTCGCCCGGCTTTGCGGCGGCTACGTCGAACTAATCCGCAACGTGCCGCTCTTGCTGCAATTGTTGTTCTGGTACAACGCCGTACTCAAAACGCTCCCTGACTTGCGCGGCGGCTTGCGGCTTCCGGGCGGCGCCATCCTCAATAACCGCGGCCTGTTCTTGCCGCGGGCCGAGTTTGCCGCCCCGTTTTCCGCCGTGCTTATCGCGCTCGTCGCTGCCATCGTCCTGGCCATTGCCCTGCGGATCTTTGCCCGGCGGCGGTTTGATTCGACCGGCAAGCCGGTGCGCATCGTGTGGCCGACGGTGGCGTTGCTGATCGGCTGTCCTTTGATCGCCGCAGTGTTCACTGGAGCCCCCATTCGGCTTGGCGAACTGCATATCAGCCGCTTCAACGTCAGCGGCGGCGTGGAAATCCTTCCCGAATTCGCGGCGCTCGTGCTGGCGCTGAGTGTTTACACCGCCGCCTTTATTGCTGAAGTGGTGCGCGCCGGCGTATTGGCGGTGGAGCGGGGACAAGTGGAAGCCGCCCAGTCCCTTGGCCTGCGCCCTGGTGCGACCCTTCGCTTGGTAGTCGTTCCGCAGGCGATGCGGGTGATCATCCCGCCGTTGACGAGTCAATATCTCAACCTTCTCAAAAACTCCTCGCTCGCGGTCGCCATCGGTTATCCCGACCTGGTGCAGGTCTTTGCCGGCAGCGTTCTCAACATCACCGGGCAGGCGGTGGAGGTGATCGCCGTAACAATGGCGGTGTATCTCGCCATCAGCCTGTTCACCTCATTTTTGATGAATCTCTACGCGCGCAGCGTAACGATCGCCGATCACTGATGGACATGGGCAAGGACTTCGGCAACACAGGCGACGGTTTTAGCAACGAGCGGCGGCCGATCGGCGTGGAGCGGCTGCCGGCGGCCGCGTCGCGTGGAGCGATTGCCTGGCCGCGGCAAAATCTTTTTTCCAGCCCCCTGAACGCAGCACTCACGCTCGGCTGCATCGTCGTGGTCATCTGGGCGGGGCCGCCGTTGATCCGCTTTTTCTTCCTTGATGCAGTATGGTCCGGCACGGATCGTGCAGCTTGCATCAAGCCGCTGACGTCGGGCGCATGCTGGCCCTTTGTGCGCGCCTGGTTGTCTTATTTCGTTTACGGCTTCTATCCGGCCGACCAACGATGGCGGGTTGACGGCTTCTTTGCCGCTCTTGCATTCGGGATCGCCTGGCTCGCTTGGCTCGAAGCGCCGCGGCGCGGCCTAGGCGCGGTCTATTTCTTTATCGTTTTGCCGCTTGTGTCCTTCGTATTGCTTGCACGGCGCCCCGCCGATCGGGCTTCCTGTTGTGCCGACCGCTCTGTGGGGCGGCATTCTCGTGACCTTGGTGGTCGCCACCGTCGGGATCGTCGTTTCATTGCCGCTCGGCACGCTCCTGGCCCTGGCGCGTCGTTCCAAAGTCCCGCTGGTGCGGTGGATGGCGGTAGCCTTCATTGAATTCGTTCGCGGTGTGCCGCTGATTACGGTTCTGTTCATGGCCAGCGTGATGCTGCCGCTCTTCGTCCCGGAAAAGTTCGCTCCCGGACAAACTCATCCGGGCGCTCATCGGCGTGGCCCTGTTCGCCTCCGCCTACATGGCGGAGGTCGTGCGCGGCGGGCTCGCCGCAATACCCGCCGGCCAATACCACGCGGCGCGGGCGCTTGGGCTGAGCTATTGGCGGACGATGGGTCTTGTCGTTCTGCCGCAGGCGTTGCGGGTCACCTTGCCCAATATCGTGTCCATCTTCATTGGCCTGTTCAAGGACACGACCCTGGTCTTCGTCGTCGGCATTTTCGATTTTCTCGGCACCGTCGAAGCGGCGCGCGGCGACCCGAAATGGGCCGCGCCGAACATCGACGGTCACCGGCTACGCCTTCGCCGCTGCGTTTTATTTTGTTTGCTGCTACGGCATGTCGCGCTACGCCCACGGCGTGGAGCGCCGTTTGACCCGGTCGCAGAGTGCCGGCAAGAGGCGGTTATGAACTTGCCCGAAAACCAAGCCGCCATCGAGATCGCCGGCCTCAACAAATGGTACGGCGAGTTCCACGTGTTGCGCGATATCGATCTGACGGTGGCGCGCGGTGAGCGCATCGTCATCTGCGGGCCTTCAGGCAGCGGCAAGTCGACGCTGCTACGTTGCATCAACCGGCTTGAAGACTGGCAACGTGGCCGGATCGTCGTTGACGGTATCGAATTGACCGACGATCGAAAGCGGATACTCGCCGTGCGGCGCGACGTCGGGATGGTGTTTCAGCAGTTCAATTTGTTTCCGCATCTCACCGTGCTCGAAAATTGCACGCTGGCGCCGATCTGGGTCAGACGCATGCCGAAGCGGGAAGCGGAGGAGCTGGCGCGAAGCTATCTCGACCGGGTGAAAATCCCCGAACAGGCGGAGAAATTTCCGGCGCGACTGTCAGGAGGCCAGCAGCAACGGGTGGCGATTGCGCGGGCGCTATGCATGAATCCGAACATCATGCTGTTCGACGAACCGACCTCTGCGCTCGATCCGGAGATGGTGAAAGAGGTGCTCGACACCATGATCGAGCTGGCGAAGGACGGGATCACGATGCTCGTGGTTTCCCACGAAATGGGGTTTGCGCGCCAGGTCGCCAACCGGGTGGTGTTCATGGATGGCGGGCAAATCCTCGAAAGCAGTCCGTCCAAGCGCCTTTTTCGCAGCGCCCGCAGCACGAGCGGGCGCGCACCTTCCTCACGCAGATCCTGCACTGATTGCGCGATTTTGCCGACGCGGCCAATAGCAGACCGCGATTCGTCTGTTTTGGATGTTCAGGCGGCGACGGGGGAATCTTCGGCCTGGGAGGGAGCCGCTTGCGCGCCTCCCGCGGCGGTCGCCTCGGCCGTCAAACTTGCGGATGATCGACGGAATCTCCGACGCAGGCCGCGGCGGGCTGATCAGGTATCCCTGGACCTGGGCGCAACCTTCGTCTTCGAGACAGCGCAACTGCTCCAGGGTTTCAACCCCTTCGGCGACGGTAGTCATGCCGAAGCTGCGTCCGAGATCGTTGATGGCGCGAACGATCTTCAAACTGTCGAAGCCCGTTGGTCAGGTCGCCGACGAATGCGCGGTCGATTTTGACTTTGTCGAACCTGAAGCTGCGCAGATAGCTCAAGCTTGAATATCCGGTGCCGAAATCGTCCATGGAGATTGCGACGCCGAGCTCGCGCAGCTCGTGCAAGATCGCGAGGCTGGTTTCCGTTCTTTCCAGCAGCACGGATTCGGTTATTTCAAGCTCCAGCCGGCGCGCGGGCAGGCCGGATTCGGCGAACGCGTCCTCCACCGCGCGCGGCAGGCCGCTATATTTGAACTGGACGGGCGAAAGATTGACGGCAACTTTCACATCGTCAGGCCATTTCGTGGCTTCCATGCAGGCCTGACGCAGCACCCACTCGCCGAGCGTAACGATCAAGCCGATTTCTTCCGCAAGCGGAATGAATTGCGCGGGTGAGATGAAGCCTTTCTCCGGATGCCGCCAGCGCAAGCAGCGCCTCCAGGCAGATCACCCGTTTCTCCGTATTACGTCGATCAGCGGCTGGTAATAAACTTCAAATGCATTCTCGATGTCGGCCGTCCGCAACAGCGATTCCATGTCGCGGCGAGCCTGAGCGCTTTCGTCCATTTGCGCCTCGAAAAATCGATACGTGCCGCGGCCCTCGGCTTTGGCGCAGTACATGGCAAGATCGGCGCGCTTGAGCAGATCCTCCGGCTTGTTCTCGACCTTCAGATGCAACCGCAATGCCGACGCTGGCGCCGATATTGAGCTGATTGCCTTCGACCTGGTAGGGGCGGCCGATCAGTTCGATGAGCCGGTCGCCAGCATGGCCGCGCCTTTCGGCTGGTCGGAGTCGAACTGTATGATCGCGAATTCATCGCCGCCGAGGCGCGCAACGCGGTCGCTGTCGCGAACGCTTTCGATCAAGCGATTGGCGACGCATTTGAGCAAACCGTCGCCGGTCGAGTGGCCGAGCGTATCGTTGATGCCCTTGAAGCCGTCCAGATCGACGAACAGCACCGCGACCTCGGTGCAGGTCGGCAGGCCAACGCGTGCTCGAGTTGCTGGCGGAGTAAGACGCGATTGGCGAGCCCGGTCAGGCTGTCATGATGCGCGAGATAGTGAATCTCGGCTTGGGAGCGTTCGCGCTCGACAATTTCCTTCTTCAAGGCTTCGTTGGTCTCAACCAGCTCGGCCATTCGCTCGGCGATGCGCTGTTCCAGGGAGCCGTTGAGCGCCTGCAGCGCGTTGTTGGCCTGATCGAGTTCGTCCTTTGCCCTTTTTCGCTCGAGCTGGGTCTTGATCCGCGCGAGCGCCGCGATGAAGTCGACCGGCTTGGTGATGTAGTCGTTGGCGCCGGCATCGAGGGATTCGGCGACGTCCGAACCGTCGGCCTTTGCCGTCACCATTATGACCGGGAGCTGCATCGGAGGATGCTGCGCCCGTATGCGTTTGAGCACCTGGACCCCGTCCAGACCCGGCATCATGACGTCGAGCAGAACAAGATCGAAATGGTTAGCGCCAATTAATTCCAGCGCATGTTCGCCGGATTCGGCCTCGACGATGACGAACCCCTGGCGTCCCAAGCCGGCGCGCCAGTACGGCCCGATTATCTGCAATGTCGTCCACGATCAGGAGAGTTGGCTTGCTATCCATTTGCCTATTTCTCTGTTTAGCTGATCTGACTAATCCGACCGCGCAGTTCATGACAAATTGGCTGCGGACTGACGACGAAATACCCCGAGTAACCGGCGCTATATAGATCGTCCGAGTTAACGCGGACTTATGCCGATTGTCGGGCCGCGGCGGCGCATACTGGGAGAAATTTCGATCTTACCGCCGCCGAGCGCGGTTTGGCATGCTCTTAAATCATCTCTCAGCCGATCGGACAGTTAACGGTCGTCATCCTTAAATAACCACGAGCGGCGCAACGGTATTTTCACAATAAAACTTAGCTCGCTTTTAGGCAGAGCGATGTAGGTTTCTCTACAAATTTAATTAACGGTCTTTTTGGGGGCGTTTGTGACCGACATCTCCCGCCGCGCTCAATCTCGCACCACCGACGAAGATTCTTGTTGGTGGAAGACAGTGTCGCCAATCGCGACATGTTAACTCGCCGGTTGGAGCGGCGCGGCTTTTCGGTGTGCGGCGCCGCCGATGGACCGAGCGGCGTCGCCATGGCGGCGTCGGAAATTCCCGATCTCATCCTCATGGACGTGGCGTTGGGGGCGATGGACGGTTGGGAGGCCACGCGACGCATCAAGGCCAACGCGAAGACCGCCAACATTCCGATCATCGCGCTGACCGCTCACGCGCTTGCGACCGACCGCGACAAGAGCGTCGAGGTGGGATGCTCCGACTTCGATACCAAGCCGGTCGACCTGTTGCGGCTTCTCGGCAAAATCGAAAAGTGCCTTGCCAAAAAAAAAATAATCCAGCGATCAGCTGCGATCCGTATCTGAGAACCGCTCCGTACGTGCCGCCCGCCGCCGAATTAAGACCCGTCGCCATCGCGACGCAAACTCCCGTCGCTGAAGCCAGCCGGGACAGCGGATTCGGCCCACGCGCTCACGCGGCAGCATGCGGGATTTTCGCGACCTGCACGGCAAAGACCTGATCGCACGGGTCGGCAATTTCTATGAATGGCAGCGCCTGCGCCGCAGCCAAGGCCTCTGGCCGTATTCCAAATCGACGGAACAGGCGCCGCTCGCCGTCACCGCCGCGCGCGACGACAGCGGCTTGCGGTTTTCGGGATTAAATTTCGCGACGCAAGATTATCTGGGCCTGTCTTCCGATCCGGAAATCAAAGAGGTCGCCAAGGCTGTCGTCGACGAATATGGCGTGCACAGCGCCGGCTCGTCGGCGCTGGCCGGCAACACCAAATATTCGCTGCGCCTCGAGCAGACGATTTCCGAATTTCTCAACCTCGAGCACACGCTCTTGTACCCGACCGGCTGGGCGGCCGGTTACGGGGTTATCAAGGGTCTGGTGCGGCCGAATGACCACGTGGTGCTCGACGGGCTGGCGCATGCCTGCCTGCAGGAGGGCGCCTACTCGGCGACGAGCAACGTGCACCTGCACGGCCATCTCAATGTCGAGTCCGTTCGCCGCCATCTCAAGCGCATCCGCGCCAAGGATGCCGAGAACGGCATTCTGGTGGTGACCGAAAGCCTGTTCTCCATGGATTCGGATTCGCCCGATTTGCGCACGATGCAGGAGCTTTGCCGCGAATACGAGGCGACGCTGCTCGTCGACGTTGCGCACGATCTGGGGGCGATGGGTCAAAGCGGACGCGGCTTCATCGGCATGCAAGGCATGACCGGGCAAATCGACATTGTGATGGGAAGCTTCTCGAAGACCTTCGCTTCCAATGGCGGGTTTGTGGCCTGCAACTCGCCGGCGGTGAAGCAATATCTGAAGTTCTACGGCTGCTCCGCTACGTTCTCGAACGCCATGTCGCCGGTTCAGGCGGCGACCGTGACCAAGGCTTTCGAAATTGTAAAATCTGAGAAAGGGCCAGCAGCTGCGGTGGCAGCTGTTAAAGCGCGTCGTGCAGATGCGCGACGCTCTTACGGCGGCGGGATTAAGCGTCATCGGCGATCCGTCGGCGATCGTTCCCGTGCTGGTTGGAGACGAAGCGTTGGCGCGCATGGTCAGCCGCCGGCTTGCCCGAACTCGAGGTGATCGCCAACCTGGTCGAATATCCAGCCGTGGCGAAGGGCAATGCACGCTTCCGGCTGCAAATGATGCCGAGCCACACCGCTGAAAACGTCATGGAACTGGCGGCGAGATTGCGCGCGGCCGTCGATCTAACACAGCCCGAGTACGAAGAATACCGGTCAAGCGCGCCGCGAGCGCGCGAGCCCGCTCGCGCCGTGGCGTGACTGCGAGCATAGGCGACACGAGGATTGGCGATGTTTAGCGACAGGCTGATTAAGATCATCGACTGGTTCATTCCGGCGGAACTCCGGAAAAACACGGCGAATCTCTGGCGCGCCAGAATTTTCGTCATCAGCCATTTGATCGGTCCGTGCAGCGCCGTCGCCATTCTTGGCTATCTGTACCGCGTGCTGGCGGTGCACGATTTTGTTTTCTGGCTGATTTGCACGCTGTGCGGCGCATTTTGGCTG
Organism: uncultured Alphaproteobacteria bacterium; assembly: GCA_963835195.1. Taxonomy (GTDB): domain Bacteria; phylum Pseudomonadota; class Alphaproteobacteria; order Rhizobiales; family Xanthobacteraceae; genus BOG-931. The sequence goes on along the minus strand of CAWIEY010000017.1, from coordinate 23,992 downwards.
TTACCGTTTGCCCTGAAGCGGATGCGAACGCTGACCTGGCTCGCATTGTTTTCATTCTGCGACCTGACTTTCGTCAGCGTTCTCGGATCCTTCTTCTACGGCGGCGTGAGTTCGCCGTTCCTGCCATGGGTGCTCACCGCGCTGCTGATCGGCTTCTTTTACCTCGGCGATCGGGCGCTGCTGGTGGTCAGCATCTTTGCCGCGCATCTCGCGGCGTTTTGCGCGGCCTACGTGATCAACGGTTCTTTTCCGGAGCGCGTGCCGGTCGGCGAGCTGTCAACCGTCGGCATGATCTCGGTGCTCTGCGCGACGCTCTACAGTTCGATGATGGCGATCTATTATGCCTACGTCATGATGGACCAATCGGCGCTGCGCCAGGAAATCGAAAAACATCTGGTGACGGCGGCGAAGCTGCGGAAGGCCAAGGAGGACGCGGAACACGCCGATGAAGCCAAAGCGGTGTTCCTGGCCAAAATGAACCATCAGCTGCGCACGCCGCTGAATGCGATCATCGGCTACAGCGAAATCCTGCTGGAAGAGCTCGAGCCCGGCGCGAATTCGGCCGACGAAGCCGACCTCAAGACCATCAACAACGCCGGCCGGCATTTGTTGTCGCTGGTTTCCGATGTCCTCTACATGCCCAAGATCGAGGCGGACAACATCGAGGTTTCTCTCCGCTCCGATCGATCTCGATCGATGCCTCGACGAAGTGACGTCGACGTGCCGCAACCTGGTATCGCAAAACGGCAACGAGTTTATTTTGGAAAAAGCAGGGCCCCTGGGACTCATTCAAACCGACGAGACCCGCTTACGCCAGATTCTCATCAACCTGCTCGGCAATGCCGGCAAGTTCACCAAAAATGGCAAGGTGCTGTTGCGGGCCAAGCGCATTGCTGCACTTAAGCGAGCGCAAGTCGTTATCTCGGTCGAGGATACCGGCATCGGCATTCCGGCAGAAGCAATTTCCAGCTTGTTTACCGATTTCAATCGCGCCAATTCCGCGACCGCAAAGTCATATGGCGGGACGGGCCTCGGCCTCGCGGTCAGCCACAAGCTGGCGCGATTGCTGAACGGCGACCTCTCCGTCGAAAGCGTACCCGGTCGAGGATCAATCTTCACCGTGCGGTTGCCGGTCGTCTCGCCGACCATGGCGGCGGCGGCTTAAATATTTGTGCGAGCAGCGAGTTGTCTGATGCAAAACTCCCTCAAAACGCTTTCAGCGCGGGTGAACTCGGCGGTCGATTGGTTCATCCCTGACAAACTGAAATCGTCCGCCGACCTTGTGCAAGGCGTGCGGATGTTTTTGTTCAGCCATTTGTTCGGTCCGTTTCTCGGCCATACGATCTCGTTTTCCATGCTTTACATCCAGGGCGGGGCGGATCTGTCCTGGTGGATCTTTTTCATCGCGGTCACCGCGTTCTGGCCGTTTCCGCTGGTCCTGCGCATCACCGGCTGGTACGTGCCTTTGGCGCTGCTATCGATTCAAAATCTGATGTTCTGCGTATTTTGGGGGTGTTACCAATACGGCGGCGTCAGTTCGCCGATATTGCCCTGGTTGGTGACGGTTCCGCTGCTGGCCTTCTTTTATTTGCCGGAGCGCAAAACCAGAATCATCGTCAGCCTGCTGATCGTCGCCAATCTTTCGGTCTTCTACGCCTTATATTGCGCGTTCGGATTTCGGCCGAGCGTGCCGCTCGACGGGCTGGTGGTGCTCGGGCTGGTTTCCACGCTCTGCGCCAGCGTCTATGTCTCGATGATGGCGCTCTATTACGCGAATATCGTTTCCTCTCAAGCCGAACTTGAACAGGAAGTGGAGCGTCACAAGGCGACCGCGCGGCAGCTTCGCGAAGCCACCGAGCAGGTCGAGCGGGCAATGCTGGCGAAATCCGAATTCCTGGCGAAAATGAGCCACGAGCTGCGCAATCCGCTCAATTCGATCATCGGCTACAGCGAGATTCTCATCGAGGGTCTGGATCCGGCCAAAGACCAGAAGTATCGGGACTTGACGTCGATTCGAAGCGCCGGGCACCGGTTGCTGGAGTTGATCAACGATCTGCTCGACCTCTCGAAGCTCGAAGCCGGCAAGATGGAATTGCATTCCGACCGGATCAACGTCAGGGAACTATTCGACGAACTGGCCGCGAAATGGCGCCCGGCGGTCGTCGAGAACGGCAATAAGTTCCAGGTCGAGCCGCCGCGGGCAATTGAAATCGTCTGCGATGCGCCGAAGCTGCGGCGGGTGATCGAAAACCTTTTGAGCAATGCGGCCAAATTCACGAAAGATGGCCGTGTACTTTTCACCGCCTCGATAGAAGCCGCGGAGTTGACGGTGGCGGTCGAAGATTCCGGAATTGGGATTGCGGAGAACCAGATCGAGGGCTTGTTCGAGACATTCGGCAATTCCGACCAGGAAACGGCCAGCAACTATGGCGATGACGTGCGGCTGGGCTTGCCGCTCGCCAAGCGCTACTGCCGGTTGATGGGAGGTGAGCTCTCGGTGAAAAGCAAGCGGGGATTGGGCTCCCGCTTTCACCATTCGCATTCCGGTGGAAGAGGTCGCCGACCAAACGAAGAGGAAGCCGCGGACGCAGATTATCGGGCGGGCCGCTTAGAATCTGTAATTGACGCCGGCGGTCACCAGATTGATCTGCTGGTGCATTAGCGCGGTGAAAAACAACGGCGTCGGCGAAGTAAACGTCGTCGATTTGTTTGGAGTTTGGATCGCAGAATATTCGAGCTTGACGGACCAATTGGGCGACAACGCGTATTCAGCGCCGCCGCCGACCGTCCATCCCATCTGCCAATAATTCGCGGTAAAGCTTAGGTTTTCAACAGTATCGAAATCGCCGTTATTGGTATGGGTCCAGGCGGCGCCGCCTTTTCCGTAGATCAGCAGCCGACCAACCGCTACGCCAACCTTACCGGTCACCGTTCCGAAATAGTCGACGCTCGTCGTCAGCGTGTCGATGCCGTCGAGCGCCGCATAGGAGCCGCGCAACGAGCTGCCCGAAAAGTCAGCCTCGGCACCGAGCACCATCATCCCGAACTGATAATTGTAGCCAAGCTGCAAGCCGCCGGCCACGCCGGCGAGTGTCGTCTGCGCGGACGTGCAGCGCGTTACCGCAATTGGTGTTATTTCCGCCGGTCGGGTCCCAGGCGCCGCCGCCGTGGGCGCCGACATAGAAGCCGGTCCAAAGGGGAGGAGGCGCCGGTGCAACAAATGGCACCGGAGGCGGCAATCCCATGTCGGCGGCGATTGCGCCGGTTGCGCCACAACAGCATGCTGCGCCGAGCAATAATTTCAGGAAATTTCGCACCAGCAACTCGCGGTAAGTCAATACTCTGCCCCGCACCAGCAAACTCCTTTAACCTTAAATTTGTCTTACGCTGATGAGCCGGCGGAACTCTTTTTTGCGCGGCCTAGCAAACACGAGGTGCGAAAAGAGGGTTTACTTACGTGAGGCGCTGACCGATCCCTGCGCTAATTCAAAAGGTTACCGATTTGTAATGCGTCCAGGGCTCACCTGACGAAATCTTAACTTGTGTCGCGCCTGCGCCAGTCCTCTACTTCGAGCATGACCAGTGGCTGAGAGCATGGAGGACAGCATGTTAAAGCCCCTGTTAAAGCCCTTAGTGATCGCGACGGCCGCGCTGGCCATCGCCGGATCTTCAATCGTTTTTGCCCAGCAACGCTTTGCCGGACCGAGAGGCGACGACAATTTCGGTCCGCGTTTCTGGCGTCATCTTAGCGCCGATGACTTGGCGGCATTCACAGATGCGCGAATTGCGGCGCTCAAGGCCGGCCTCGAACTGACTCCCGATCAAGCGAAAAACTGGCCGGCATTCGAACAGGCGCTGCGCGATTTGGCCCAGTTGCGGATCGAGCGCAGGCGGGCACGCGAAAGCGCCGATCAGCAACGCAGCGCAGCGGCACCACCGACGCCGTTCGACTGGCTGGCGCAGCGCGCCGATCGCATGGCCAAAGGCAGCGCCGCGCTTAAACGCGTCGCCGATGCGGGCGCACCGCTTTATCAGAGCCTCAGTGACGCACAAAAGAATCGATTCAAGATATTGGCGCGGATGCTGCGGCCGCATTGGCACAGATTTGCGTTCAATGAGGGTCATCGCCCGCGGTTGGCGAGAGCCTTATGGTGCCGGCCGCCGCGGCGAATGGCGCTCAGATCAGGAGCAGCACTTCGGCGAACAGGACGGCATCGCGGGACAATCAACCGCATCATAATATGGACGGCGAGAACGACAGCTCGGAGCTGTAAGGTCGCTTGCAGAAGCTGAAGTGTCTGCTGAACCCCCTCCCGCAGCAGACACCACCTGCGAAAGCCGCGGCGAAGATCCGCGGCTTTCGTATGTCCGGCCGGCGGCGGCTAGCTGCGCTCCACCGGAACGTCGGGACGCGACCCCCATTCCGCCCACGACCCGTCATAAAGTCCTTTCGGTTCTTTGCCGATGGACTTCAGCGCAAAGGTGAGGATGGCGGCCGTAATGCCGGATCCGCAGCTGGTGATAATCGGCTTTTCCAGATCGACGCCACTTTCCTTGAATGCCGTTTCGATCTGGGCGGCGGGCGCGAGGCGGCCGTTCGCCACCAGACGGGCGAACGGCAAGTTGAATGAACGCGGCATATGCCCGCCGCGCAAGTCCGGACGCGGTTCAGGCGCTTTGCCGGAAAACCTCTCGGCCGATCTTGCGTCGACGATCTGCGCGCTGTCGTCGGCAAGCGCCATGCGCACGTCGGCAAGCGTAGCGACGGCACCGACATTCATTTCGGCATGGAAGGTTTTCGGCGACCGTTTTACTGCACCATGTTCCAGCGGCCGGCCTTCGGCTTTCCACTTTGGCAGTCCGCCGTCGAGTATGAAGACCTCCTTCGCGCCGAAAATGCGAAAGGTCCACCACACGCGCGGCGCGGAATAAAGTCCGAGATTGTCGTAGACGACGACGGTATCGCCGTCGCCAATTCCCAACGCGCCGACGGCTTCGCCAAATTGCTTGGGGCCCGGCAGCATGTGCGGCAGGTCGCTGGAATCGTCGGCTGATCGCCTCGATATCGAAAAAAACGGCGCCGGGAATATGACCTTCCAAATATTGCGCGTGCGAGCGATTGTGCTCGCCGGGCGATGGATAAGAAGCGTCAACCGCGACCACATCGTGGCCGTGCAGAAGTGCGGCAAGCTGATCGGTCGAGATGAGCCAGCGGCTCGACGGTCCGCGACAGTCGTTTGATTTCGGTCATGCACAATCTCCGTACGGGATAACGCTGCCGCCGCCGCAATGTTCACGCGTACGGGACATTGAGCGGTGGGTGGCGTTCGAGCCAGGCCGGGACCGGCAAATTCTTTTCCCGCAGAAACTGCGGATTAAACAGCTTCGACTGATAGCGGTTGCCATAGTCGGCCAGGATGGTGACAATGATTTTGCCCGGCCCCAAGATCCTTTGCCAGGCGCACCGCGCCGGCGATATTGATTCCGGAGGAGCCGCCGAGGCAGAGCCCTTCGTGCTCGAGCAGATCAAAGATGATCGTCACCGCTTCTTCGTCGGGAATCTGGTAGGCGACGTCGATCGGGGCGCCTTCGAGGTTCTTGGTGATGCGGCCCTGGCCGATGCCCTCAGTGATCGAGGAGCCGTGCGATTTGAGTTCGCCGGTCGTGTAGTAGCTGTAAAGAGCGGCGCCCATCGGATCGGCGAGCGCGATGCGCGTCGCACTGTTGAACGACTTCAAGGCAATGGCGACGCCGGCCAGCGTTCCGCCGGTGCCGACCGCGGAAACGAAGCCGTCGACCCGACCGTCGGTCTGGCGCCAGATTTCCGGACCGGTGGTCTCGACGTGGCCTTGGCGATTGGCGACGTTGTCGAACTGATTGGCCCAGATCGCGCCGTTTGCTTCGGTTTTCGCCAATTGCTCGGCAAGGCGGCCCGAAAGCCTCACGTAGTTGTTCGGGTTGGAAAAGGGCACCGCCGGCACTTCGACCAGTTGGGCGCCGCACAGGCGCAGCGCATCCTTCTTTTCCTGACTTTGTGTTTCCGGAATGACGATGACGGAGCGAAATCCCAAGGCGTTTCCGACCAGGGCAAGCCCGATGCCGGTATTGCCGGCGGTGCCCTCGACGATCACGCCGCCCGGCCTCAGCTCGTCCTTTTTTGATCGCGTCTTGAATGATGAACAGGGCGGCGCGGTCCTTGACCGATTGGCCCGGGTTCATGAACTCGGCTTTGCCTAAAATCGTGCAGCCGGTTGCAGCCGAGACGCGTTGCAGCTTGATCAACGGCGTATTGCCGATCGCCTCGATGATGCCGTTGCGGAATTGCATCGTTGCCACTTCCTGAAAGCGATCGACCTTAGAGGACTAAGCTATTGAAAACAAGGTAAGATCGCGATGGCGGCCGTCCGGCGAAAGATTTGGGAAACCATGTCGGCGCATGCGCCGCGACGCACGCCGGGCAATTCACGGATTCTTTGCGGCATTGCATTATTTCCGACGCTCCGCATCTCGCGTCGGTTCCCTTTGCCAGCAGTCGGGTGGGAGGCGATGAACCTCGACGTCAATACGCTATTTCTCGTGACCGTATATGTGGAGGTGATCCTCGGATTGCTGCTGCTGTTCGCGTGGGCGCAAAATACCGCAGTGACTGCGGTAGCTTGGTGGGGCTTTGCGGATCTGACGCGCGCCGGCTCGATCATGCTGTTCGGCCAGTTCGGCGCAGTACCCGATCTGGGTCTCCATCGATGTCGCCAATGTCTTGCTGTTCACCTCATTTGCCTTGACCTGGACGGGAGCGCGCGTTTTCGATCATCGCTCGCCGCGGCCTGTATTGATGTTTGGCGGTGCGGCGCTGTGGCTCGTCGTCTGCCGTGTGCCGGGAATTCGCCGACGCGTTCGACCTGCGCGTGCTCATCAGTTCGGCGATCATTGCCGCCTACACCTGGGCTACGGCTTATGAGTTCTGGCGCGGACGCGATGAAGCGCTGGTTTCGCGCTGGCCGGCGGTATTTTTACTGTTCGCTCACGGCGCCCTTTATCTGCTGCGCACCCCGCTCGGCGCCATGCTGCCGGGATTGCCGACGACAAACGAAGTCTTCGACAGCGTTTGGCTCACGGTGCTCAGCTTTGAAGCGCTGCTATTCACCATCGCCATTGCGTTCATTCTCTTGGCCATGGCGAAGGAGCGCATCGAGCAGCGCCATAAAACGGCTGCGCTCGTCGACCCGCTGACCGGGATCGCCAACCGCCGCGCATTTCTGCAGCGCGGCGAAGCCGAGCTTCAGCGCCAGGCGGCGAACCCGCGACCGGTGGCGGTGATGCTGCTGGACCTGGACAACTTTAAATCCATCAACGATCGCTTCGGCCACGCCGTCGGCGATCGCGTCTTGAAGATTTTTGCCGAGGTGACCAGCGGCTGCATGCGTCATATCGATCTGCTCGGCCGTCTGGGCGGCGAGGAATTTGCGGCCGTATTACGCGACACGTCACGTGAGCGCGCTGTGGCGGTCGCCGAGCAGATCCGCGCTGGCTTCGCCGATGCCAGCCGCGACGTCGATGGCGCGCCGGTGGTCGCGACCGTCAGCATCGGCATTGCCGTCAGCTCCGAGGCGGCCACGGACCTGCCGGCCTTGCTGGCGCAGGCCGACCACGCGCTCTATCGCGCCAAGGATTCCGGCCGCAATCGGGTCGAGATTGCGTCGATCGAGGTCATTCTCGATAGTGCAAGCCGCGAAGCCGCTGAACTGATGACGATGATTGGCGGCGTAAAATCCGCCGCCGCGCAGCGGACCACCAAGTCGGCCGCTTAGCCGCTCGCACAGGCGATCCGTTTCGCGTATATGTTGCCGCCGCCGCGCCAACGGCATGAGCGCGTCGCCGTGACCTCGTGCAAAAACTGCAATACCGGTCGGCACAATTGCAGCCGGGCCGGCCAGTTCATCTTTATCCGCGGGTTTGCTAGGATGACACGAGCGCAAGACCTTTTGCCGCCGGGAGATCCAGAATGCTCGACACCACCAAGCGACCAGACCCAGCTCCATTTGATACCGCGCGGCTCGACCGGCTGATGGACGAGGCCGGCATGGACGTCCTCGTGTCAACGTCGAAACATAACGTCCAATACCTCCTCGGCGGCCATCGCTCGTTCTTCTTCGACAATATGGATGCAATGGGCATCAGCCGGTATTTGCCGGTGTTCGTCTATCCGAAGGGCGCGCCGCAAAACGCCGGCTATTTCGGGCACGGCATGGAGACTTACGACGCGCAAGTGCGGCCGTTCTGGGTTTCCGAGGTCAACACCAAGAGCGGCGGGTCGGTCGACGTGATGCAGAAGGCCGCCGATTATGTGAAAAGCCTCGCGGCAAAACCGCGCCGGATCGGGGTCGAGCTCGCCTTTCTGCCGGCGGATTCCGCGGCGACGCTGCGCAAGTCGTTGGCGGATGCCGAACTCAAGGACGCGTTGTTCGTTCTCGAGCGGCTGCGCGCGCACAAGACGCCCGCGGAGCTGGAGAAGCTGCGGCTGGCGTCCGAACTCGTCATCAATTCCATGCTCGCGGTTATTGCGAGCCACGGGGAGGGCGCCACCAAGGCGGAATTGGCCGAAGCGCTCCGGCGCGAGGAAACGGCCCGCGGCCTGACATTCGATTATTGTCTGATCGCGGCCGGATCGAGCCTAAACCGCGCGCCGTCCGAGCAGCGCTGGGGGAAGGGCGATCCGCTTTCCCTCGATTCGGGCGGCAACTATCACGGCTATATCGGCGATCTGGCGCGCATGGCGATCGTCGGCGATCCGGACTCCGAACTGGAAGACTTGCTAGCCGAGATCGAGGCGACGCAACAGGCGGCATTCGCGCCGATCCGGGCCGGCGTCAACGGCGCGGAGATCTATGCGGCGGCCGAACCGATCGTCAGAAAATCGAAGCTGCATAATCACTACGAATTTCTTGCGCATGGCATGGGGCTCGTCAGCCACGAAGCGCCACGGCTGACCAATTCCGGCCCGGTGCCCTATGATGCTTACGACGCGCAACGGCCGCTCGAAGCCGGCATGGTCGTGTCAGTCGAAACGACGCTGCTGCATCCGCGCCGTGGCTTCATCAAGCTCGAGGACACCGTAATTGTCACGCCGACCGGACATGAGATTTACGGCAACCGCGCGCGCGGTTGGAACCGGGCCGGCGCCACTGGCTGATTTTAGCGCTTGCCGGGCGCCGTCAAAGCGGCGCACGTAATAGCCCAAGGAGTCATGGCCAAAGAAGTCATGACCTAAGAAGCTCGGGGGAGGAAGTCATGCGTTGTGCCGCCTTCGGCATTGCCGTCGTTGCCGTTGCGCTTTCCGGTTCGCTTGCGTTTGCGCAAATTTCGGGAGGCAAGGTCAAGATCGGCGTGCTGACCGATCTCTCCGGACCCTACGAGCAGAATTCAGGCGTGGGGTCGGTCGAAGCGGCAAAAATGGCGGCGGAAGAGTTCGGCGGCAAGATCAACGGCGTGCCGATCGAGATCATATCCGCCGATCACCAGAATAAGCCCGATATTGGCGCCGCCATCGCGCGGCGTTGGTTCGACCTCGAGGGGGTCGATGCCGTCACCGATCTGGTCAATTCAGCCGTGGCATTCGCGGTTTTGGAAGTTGCCAAGGCCGACAACAAAGCGGTGCTGTTGACAAGTGCCGGATCGGCCGACTTCACCGGTAAGGCGTGCGCACCCAACAATTCGGTTCATTGGGTCTACGACACCTACGAAATGGGTTCGGCGATCGGCCAGGCTGTACCGCGGCTCGGCAAAACGTGGTTCTTCATCACCGCCGACTATGTGTTCGGCCGTGCGCTGCAAGACGGCGCCACCGCCTTCATCGAAAAGAACGGCGGCAAAGTCGTCGGCGGTGTCCGTCATCCGCTCGGCACCAGTGACTTCTCGTCATTCATGCTGCAGGCGCAGGCGTCAAAAGCCGACGTCGTCGCTATCGCCAATGGCGGCGACGACGCCATTAACGCGGTCAAGAGCGCGCGCGAATTCGGCCTCACCGACAAACAGAAAGTGGTGCCGTTCGGACTGGATTCGCTGCCGGCGATCCGCGCCACCAGCCTGCAGCTTGCCCAAGGCATGATGTATGTATCGCCCTGGCTGCCCGGCCGCGACGAAGCGGCGAAGGCGTTCTTTGCCAAATTCATGGAGCGCCGCAAAACGGCACCCTCGACCTTCCAGGTCGGTACCTATTCCGCCGTTCGCAGCTATCTCAAAGCCGTCGAAGCGGCCAACTCCGACGATCCGAAAGTCGTCATTGCCAAGATGCGCGAGATGCCGGTGAACGACGCGTTCACGCCAAATGGCCGGCTGCGGCCCGACGGACGCATGGTGCATGACGTCTATCTGGTCCAGATCAAATCCCCGGCCGAATCCCATGACGACTGGGATTTGTTGAAGCTCGTCGCCACGATCCCCGGCGATAAGGCATTTCGGCCGCTCGAAGCCGGCGCCTGCCCCGCGCTCGCGCACTGAAGCGGCATTTTCGGCCGATGCCGGATTTTTACGATGATCTCGAAACGCGCGCCCCGGAAGCGCGGGAACGCGAGCAGTTCGCCGCATTGCCGGATTTGATTGCGCGCGCCATGAGTGCGCCGGGCTGGCGCGAGCAGCTTTCCGGTGTCGAGTCTCAAGGCGGTCACGTCGCGCGCGGCGCTCGCCAAACTCCCCATCCTGCGCAAATCAGACTTGAAGGAGCGGCAGTCGAAACGCCCGCCGCTTGGCGGATTTGCCGTGACCGCGCCGCAAAAGCTCAAGCGCCTGTTGATGTCGCCCGGGCCGATCTTCGAGCCGGAAGCGCATGGCCGTGATTTTTGGAATGCGGCGCGCGCGCTTTTTGCCGCCGGCTTTCGCGCCGGTCACGTCGTCCACAACAGCTTTGCGTATCATTTGACGCCCGGAGGTTTCATCCTCGAGGCGGGCGCGCATGCGCTCGGCTGCGCCGTTATTCCCGGCGGCGTCGGTAACACCGAGCAGCAGGTCGACGCGATCGCTCACCTCAAGCCGGACGGATATACCGGCACACCGGATTTTCTGAAGATCTTGCTCGATGCGGCGGAGAAATCCGGCAAGGATTTGTCGTCGATCAAGCGCGCCTTGGTGTCCGGCGCCGCGTTACCGTCATCGCTGCGCGCGGAACTTGGCACGCGCGGCGTGGCGGTGCTGCAATGCTATGCCACGGCCGAACTGGGCGTTATCGCCTACGAGACGCCGGCGCTCGATGGCTTGGTCGTCAACGAGAGCGTCATCGTCGAGATTGTGCGGCCGGGTACCGGGGATCCGGTCGGCGACGGCGAAGTCGGCGAGGTTGTCGTCACCTCCTTCAACCCCGATTATCCCATGATCCGGCTGGCCACCGGCGACCTCTCCGCCGTGCTTGCCGGCCGCTCGCCGTGCGGCCGCACCAATGTGCGGATCAAGGGCTGGCTCGGACGCGCCGATCAGACCACGAAGGTCAAAGGCATGTTCGTGCATCCGGGCCAGATCGCCGAGGTCGGCAAACGTCACCCGGAACTCGGGCGGCTGCGTTTGCGCGTGACCCGGCACGGCGAGCAGGACGCGATGACGCTTGCCGCCGAGTGCGCTTCGCAACGCGGCGGGCTCGCAGAAGACGTGGCGGCGAGCTTGCAATCGCTGACCAAGCTCAAAGGTACGGTGGAGCTTGTGGCGCCGGGAAGCCTGCCGAACGACGGCAAAATCATCGCCGACGAGCGGCCGGTGGGGTAGGGGCTTCACGTACCGCGAAATTTCGCTTTGCGCTTTCCGTGAAACGCTTCGACGCCTTCGCGGAAGTCGTCGGATTGGCGCAAGCGGCTGTAGCAATGGCCTTCCAGCTCGATAGCCACCGACAGCGTGGCGTCTTCCGTATCATTGAGGAGCTTTTTGGCGGTGCGCTGCGCGAGCGGTGAGAAACCGCGCAATTCGTCAACCAAGGCGTCGGTCGCTTTTTCCAATTCGCCGTCGGGGACGCATTCGGTGGCGATGCCCCAGTCGAGCGCCTGCCGCGCCGGGACGCGTTTTGAGCGCATGACGATGTCCTTCGTGCGCGTGATGCCGACGATTTTCTGCAGCCGCGCCGAGCCGCCGGAGCCTGGAATTTGGCCGAGCCGCTGTTCGGGCAGGGCATAGAAGCAGGTTTCCGACGCGACGCGGAAATCGCAGGCGAGCGAGATTTCGAACCCGACCCCGAAGCAATAGCCGCGATTGGCGGCGATCACCGGCTTTGAACAGCGCGCCGGCGCGGCGATGTTCCAGGCGAGTTTTGACACATGCTCGGGCGACGCTTCGAGAAAGCCTTTGATATTGCCGCCGGAGGAGAAATGCTCGCCCGCCGCGCGCAGCACAATGACCCGAACGCGCGAATCCTCGTCGAGCGCCTCGAACACGAGGCGAAGCTGCTCGCGCTGGGGCATTTCGATGATGTTGAACGGCGGCCGGTCGAGGATCACGTCGGCGCGCTCGCGCGCGGCGTCGATCTCGACGCGAAAACCGTCGAGCTTGGCGAGCCGCGCGTCGGCAAAGGTCATCGGTGTGCTCATGCGTTGGGTCCTTGCTGACGGGCTGGACGGCTCCGGCCGGTAGTCGCCGGCGACCAATTTGCGGCGCAGCAATTTGCCGACCGGCGATTTCGGGATTTCGGCGACGAATTCATAGCGGCGCGGGCGCTTGAAATTGGCGAGGCCTGAGCTTTTGCAGAATGCGTCGAGTTCGCCGGACTCGACCGCCGCGCGGCGCTTGATGAAGGCGCAAACGACGCTTGCCCCAGCGCTCGTCCGGCAGGCCGGCCACCGCCACTTCTGCGACCGCGGGATGCAGCGACAGGCAGCTCTCGATCTCGACCGGGGAGACATTCTCGCCGCCGGTGATGATCAGGTCGTCCACCCGGCCGGTGACGAAAATATCGCCGTCGGCGTCCATGAGGCCGGTGTCCCCGGTAAAATACCAGCCATCACGGATCGCGGCGGCATCCGCTTCCGGCCGGCGCCAATAGCCTTCGAAGGATTCATCGCCGGCCATGAGCGCGACGATCTCGCCTTCTTCGCCGGGCGCGGCGATCTCGCCTGCTTTTTTGGCGCCGAAGCGCAGCACCCGCACCATCTGATTGATGCCGGCCCGCCCAGCGGAGCCCGGCTTTTTGGCGGCGTTCTGGTCGACGGTGAAGGTATAAATCTCGGTGCTGCCGTAATGGTTGACGAACAGCTCGGGCCGGAACGCGGCGTCGAGCTTTTGCAGCAATGCCGCCGTCATCGGCGCGCCGGCAAAGCCGAGCTTGCGCACCGAGCTTAAGTCCGCGCCGGCAAAAGCCGGATGGTGCACGAGGTCGTGGTAGAGCGTCGGCACCAGATAAAGGTTGCTGACGCGCTCGGCGGTTATCAGCTCGAGCGCGCGCGCGACGTCGAATTGCGGCACGCAGACGAACGTGCCGCCGATCAGCGACATGGCGAGCAGCGAGCGCACGCCCATGGTGTGATAAAGCGGCATGACGCCGAGCGTACGCTCGCCATTGGCGTAAAGGTTCTGCGCCACGTGCGCGATTGCGGCCGCGCGCTCGGCGGCGTGGCGGCGGGGCACGCCCTTGGGCCGCGAAGTCGTGCCCGAGGTGTAGAGCATCAGCGACCAGGCGTCGGCTTTGACGCGCGGCGCGGCGTCCGCCGCTTTGGCGGCAACGAGTTGCGCAAAATCAAGGTCGGGCGCGCCGCCGACGCCGATGGCAATGCGCGGCAAATTCTTGGCCCGTTTGGCGGCTGCGAGCGCCGGCGCGGACACATCCTGGTAGGCGATGGCGCGGGCTTCGGCATTCTCGAGGTAAAAATCGATCTCGTCATCCTTGGCGCGCCAATTGACCGGCGTGACAATGATGCCGGCGAACTGGCAGGCCCAATGGATGGTGGCGGCTTGCCAATTGTTCTGCAGCACCGTGACGAGATGATCGCCGGGCTTAAGCCCGAGATCATCGAAAGCGGCCACGAGCGCGGAAATCCGTTGATACCACTCCCGGTAGCTGAGCCGCTCAAAACCGTCGACGATCGCGAGCGCATCGGGATCGCGCGCCACGCTCGCCACAAAGCTGGTGCCGAGATCAAGCATGCGTTTCGTCCTCGCGGCGGCCCCGCGCGGCCGCCAGCGCCGCCTTCACGATCGACGTATAGCCGGTACAGCGGCACAAATGGCCGGAGAGACACGCGCGGATGTCGTGCTCGCTGGGATCGGGGCGCTGGCGCAAAAGTGCGTCGAGCGACATGAGGATGCCGGGCGTGCAGAAGCCGCATTGCAGGGCGAAATTCTCCCGGAAGGCGTTTTGCAGAGGCGAGAGGCGATCGGCGGAAGGCGCCAAGCCTTCGACCGTGCGAATGTCCGCGCCTTCGGCCTGGACGGCAAAAGCGAGGCAAGCTCGCGCCGGCACGCCGTCGATCTGTACCGTGCAGGCGCCGCACACACCGTGCTCGCAACCCACATGGGTGCCGGTTGCCCCGAATTCATGCCGGATGAAATCGCTCAACAACATGCGCGGCTCCGCGAGCGCGGAAACGATGCGCCCATTGAGCCGAAAACTCACGGGGTGGGGCGAGTCGGCAGTCAGGCGCGGCATGCGGCGGCCTCACGCAATGTCGCAAGTCCGAGCCGGCGAACCAGCTCGCGGCGGTAGTCGGCGGTGGCATGCAGATCGTCGCGCGCATCGAGGTCGTTGACGAAGGCATCGAGGGCGTCGACGACATCGCCGCTGCCGGGCGGCGGCAGTTCGCGCATCAACGGGCGATCGGCGACGCCGCCGACCGCGAGCCGCGCGCTTTTGCCATCCACCACCGCCGCGCAGGCGACGATGGCAAAGTCGCCGTGGCGGCGGCCGAATTCGCGGAAAGCATAGCCGGTATCGGCGCGCGCAGCGGGAAAGTGCACGGCTTCGATCAGCTCATCATCCTTGCGATCGGTCGACATAAGGCCGGTGAAGAAGGCCGCGGCGGCGACGCGGCGCGCGCCCGCGCGCGAACGCAGCGCGACTTCGCCGCCGAGCGCGGTCAATATCAGCGGCAATTCGGCGCTCGGATCGGCATTGGCGATCGAGCCGCACACTGTGCCGCGGCTGCGCGTCTGCGCATGGCCGATAAAAGGCAAGGCGGCGGCCAGAAGTGGCTGGCGTTTGGCAAGGTCCGAGTGTTGCTCGAGCGCCGCCTGCCGCACGGTGGCGCCGATCCGGATTGCCCCGCCGGAACTCATCGATCCGATCGAGGTCCGGCAGACGCATGATGTCGAGCACGACGCGCGGCCGCGCCATGCGCATGCTCAAGAGTGGGACGAGGGTTTGCCCGCCGGCAAGGATGTTCGCGTCAGGCCCTTCGCGCGCCAGCACGTCGAGGGCTTCGTCGCGGCTTTCGGCGCGCACGTAATCGAAGGCCGCGGGCTTCACGTCTTGCTCCGCAGCGGCCGCTCCGCGCTTCGCTGCCGCTCGTGGATGATGGCCGCAAGCTTTGCCGGCGTGGCCGGGAGATCGAGCGCGTCGAGCGAAAGCGCATCGGCGATCGCGTTGGCGATGCAAACCGGCGTGGACATGCAATTGCCTTCGCCGACACCCTTGGCGCCAAGCGGCGTCAGCGGGGAGGGCGACTCGCGATGCAGGAGGACCGGTTCGGGGACTTCCATCGCCGTCGGGATCAGATAATCGGCAAAGGTGCCAGACAGAAACGCACCTTCCGGCGTGTAGGCATATTCCTCGTAGAGTGCGGCGCCGAGAGCCTGGGCAAAGCCGCCGTTCACCTGGCCGGCCACCATCGCCGGATGCAGCACGCGTCCGCAATCGTGCATGGTCACGTAGCGATCGATGCGAACGGCGCCGGATACGGCGTCGACCTCGACCCCGCAAAAATCGAAGATGAAGCCGTGACAGAGCGAAGAGTTGATCTCGTCGGCTTCGTTCGGCGCGGCCAGTTCCGGCGGCGTCCAGAACACGGTCTCGCGGATGGTTTGGCCAAGCTCCGGATCGATCGTGCCCGGCGCCCAATGCCCGGCCGCGGCCAGCCGCGAAAAAGACAGTGCATTTTCCGGATTTCCGCGCGCCACGACACGGCCATTGGCGAAGACGATGTCCGTGGGCGGCACGTTGAGCTGCGCGGCCGCCAACCGCGCAAGCCGTTCGCGCAGCTTGAGCGCGGCGAGCCGGCCGGCACCGGCGACCGCCGGCGCAAACCGGCTCGAATAGTTGCCCGAAGCGATCGACCACGCGTCCTTGGCGGTGTCCAACTCGGTTATGACGCGGACGTCCTGCGGTTTGAGCCCGAGCGCATCGGCAATCACCTGGGCCAAGACCGTCCGGTGGCCCTGGCCTTGCGGTGTCGAGGCGACCTGAACCGACACCGCCCCGAGCGGATCGAGGCTGATGGTCGCGGTCGCTTGCGCGCCGTTTTTCGGTCCGGCGCGAAGGCGTTCTTCCGGCGTCAACGCGGCGGTGATGTAGCCCATATTGGAGACGCTCGGTTCGACGATTGCGGCAAAGCCGATGCCGTAAAACCGTCCGGCCGCGCGCGCGGTGACGCGGCATTGGTAAAGCTCCGCAAGTCCCCCGTCGCGCACCGCCGCGTCGAGCGTCGCGCCGAAATCTCCGGAATCGAACGTCGCGCCGCTCGCCGTTCGGTAGGGCATGGCTGCGGCGGGAACGAGATTGCGGCGGATGACCTCGAGCGGATCGAGCTCGAGCTCGACCGCGATGCGCTGCATCAGCCGCTCGAGCGGATAATAGGTTTGCGGCCCGCCGAAGCCGCGATTGAGACCGGTGGGTGTTTTGTTGGTGAGCACGATGCGGTTGCGCACTTTCACATGGCGGACGGCGTACGCTCCGGTCAGGTTGCCGTGCATGCGATAAAGCGTGGCCGGCTCCGGCGCTCGCAGATAAGCGCCGCAATCCTCCAGCTGATCGAACGACAGCGCCGCGATACGGCCGTCGTCTCCGACTGCTGCCTCGAGGGTCGTCACGCGGTTCGTCGCCGACACCGATGCGGCCAAGTGTTCCAGACGATCCTCGATCCATTTGACCGGCCGGCCGCCGATGCGCGCGGCCACGGCGATGAGAACGATATAAGGAAACATGGCCTGCTTGACGCCAAAACTGCCGCCGGAGTCCGGTGGGGTGCGCAACCGCAGCCGGTTGCCCGAAACCTTCAGCGCGCGCGCCATCACCGGATGCAGCGAAAACGGCCCCTGGAAATTGGCGAGCACGTCGTAGCTGTCTTCGCTCGGATCGTACTCGGCGACAACGCCATAGGTCTCGATCGGCGTACACGAATTGCGCGGATAGCGCACATCGACGCGGATGCGATGCCTGGCGGCGGCGAATGCGGTTTCCGGATCGCCGTAGCGAAAGGTGCGCTCGCCGACGACGTTGCTCTTCGCCGCCGGATGCAACAGCGGCGCTCCGGACGCCGCGGCGGCGAGCGGATCGATCACCGCGGGCAATGCGCGATAGTCGACGTCGATCAGTTCGATCGCATCTTCGGCGCGATAGCGGTCTGAGGCGACGACGACGGCGACGGGCTCACCGACGTAGCGCACGCGCTCAACCGCAATCGGCCAGCATTCGATCGGCGCTTTGACCCCCGCCACGAGGCTTCGGGTCAGCGTCTTGACCTCGGCGCCGGTAAACACCGCATAGACGCCGGTCGCCGCGCGCGCAGCCGCGCAATCGATGGCCCCGATTTCGGCATGCGCGTGCGGCGAGCGCAGAATCGCGGCGTGCAGCGTTCCAGGGCGCACACCCAGATCGTCGACAAAACGGCCGCGGCCGGCGAGCAGCGCCCCATCTTCGAAGCGCGGAATGGAACGGCCCACCCAAGTGTCGGGCCCGCTCTGACCGCGCTCATTCTGCGGCACAGACCCTAATCCTGCGTCGGCGCGTTCGGCTTGCTGTCGCCGCGCTCGCGCTTTGCGAACATCTTGCTGTCGATCATCTGCCGTGCGTCGTGGGCCAGATGCAGCGTCTCGCCACCATCAATGTACCAGTCTTCGCCGGTCACGAATTTGCCGAGCGGCGAAGCCAGGAAAATAATGGCCGCTGCGACATCCTCAACGTCGCCCAGGTGTCCCATGAGGTTGCGATTGAGCTTGAGCCATTGTTCGGGCGTGATCGGATAATGGCCGAGCGCTTCCGTCTTGATGGTGCCGGGCGCCACGCAATTCAGCCGTATGCCGAACTCCGCCCATTCGCGCGCGAGCGTCTTCATCATCGCCACGACTCCGCCGCGCGCCGCGGCCGTATGCACGAAGCCGCTGAGCCCCGAGCGCACGCACGCGGTGACGAACACGACCGCCCCGCCATTGGCGAGCATGAAATGATCCGCGACCGCCTTCGTCATCTGCCACGAGCCGATGAGATTGTTGCGGATGACAGTCTCGAAACCCTTGTTCGTCAGGTCGCGGGCGGGCGCAATGAATTGCCCGCCGGCATTGTTGACCAGAATGTCGAGCCTGCCACAGACGCTCTTGATCTCCTGCATCGCCGCTTCGATCCGCTCGGCATCACGGATGTCGCAGGTGACCGCGATGGCCTCGCCCCCGGCTTCGCGGATCGCGCTCGCGCAATCCTTGATCGGTTCGGCGCGCCGCCCGAGTAATACGAGTCGCGCTCCGCAGCGCGCCATCTCGATGGCCGTGCCCCGCCCCAAGCCGGTTCCTCCTCCGGTCACGAGTGCTACCTTGTCGTGGAGAAGATCGGGCGCAAAACGCATTTTGGGCAGTTGGTCCACGGTGGGGCATCGCCAATTGTCAGCGCGGGTCGTACGCCCAGGTCAGATAAATTCCGCCCCAACTGAAGCCGCCGCCAAACGCGACAAGGAGCAGGCGATCGCCGGCCTTGAGCTTGTGCTCGTAATCCCACAGGCAGAGCGGAATGGTCGCCGTGGTGGTGTTGCCGTATTTGTCGATGTTGATCATGACCCGCTCGGCCGGCAGCTTCATGCGCTGCGCGGTGGCCTCGATGATGCGCAGGTTGGCCTGATGCGGCACCAGCCAATCGATGTTGTCGCTGCGCAAGCCGTTGCGCGCCATCAGTTCGGTCACCGCTTCGGCCATGTGCGTGACGGCGAATTTGAAGACCGTCGCGCCCTCCTGGTAGGCGTAATGCAGGTGCTGCGCCACAGTCTCGGCGGTCGCGGGCATGCGGCTGCCGCCGGCCTTGCAATGCAGATGCGACATGCCGGAGCCGTCGGCGTGGAGGATGGTATCGACCACGCCGTATTCGCGGCTCGGCTCGAGAAGCACCGCCCCGGCGCCGTCGCCGAAGAGGACGCACATCGCGCGATCGGTGTAATCAATGAGCGATGACGTCTTATCGGCGCCGACCACGACGATCTTGCGGTATCGCCCGGTCTCGATGAACTGCGCCGCCACGGTCAGCGCCGGGATGAAACCCGAGCAGGCCGATTGCACGTCGAAGCAACCGGTGCCGCGGATACCGACCATGTCGCAGATCAGGGTGGCGGTCGCCGGGAATACCAGGTCCGGCGTTGTCGTGGCGCAGATCAGGAGCTCGACATCCTCCGCTGCGGTACCGCTCTTCGCCAGCAGGCCCCGCACGGCTTCCGCCGCCATATGCGATGTGCCAAGCCCCGGCCCTTTGAGGATGTGCCGCTTGGTGATGCCGGTGCGCGTGGTGATCCACGCGTCGCTGGTATCGACCATCCGGGCGAGTGCCGCGTTGTCGAGCACGTCGGGCGGCACGTAGCCGTTGACTCCGGTAATGGCGGCCCGCAACTCGGATCGATCCATTGCGTTTTCCAGCGTTCACACGGCTCGAGGCCGTGCATCCGGCGCATCGGCCGATGGTCCTTGAGTATAAGAGCAATTTATCAGAATTCCCGGGATGAATCCCCGGCTTGGCGCGAATGGTAAAGGTCCCCTGGGCGCCGCGCTGACGTTACCGGTTTGGCCCGTAAGAGCGGCTGTCCCCCGTTATCGACCAAACCGCGCGCCGGTTGCGTCGATTTGGCATCAAGCGATCCCGGTTCAGGGAGCTCGACTGGGAAATGCCGTTCCCGGCAGTGTGAAGCGCGTTTACTCAAATTCTCTGTGCGCGGGTTGTCACAGATGCGGCAATCTGGTTGCACTTTCAAAGCGCGGTCGGCTTTGTTATAGGCAACAGCGCTTGAGCTCGCTGCTGCAAATTCCCCGGTAGCTCAGTGGTAGAGCAACCGGCTGTTAACCGGTTGGTCGCTGGTTCGAATCCGGCCCGGGGAGCCAAATAAAATCAAGGGCTTATGGCGTTTTGGTGGGTCCTAAAAAGTAAGCTGAAAATAGTTCGTGGCAACATCGGTGGCAACAATCTACGAAATTCGGCCGGCAGCAACGGAAAGCCAAGCAGAATGCAGCCTAAATCGAATTTCGTTTGTGGTCATTGCGGTGCGAAGCTCCACCAACGAAAGAGCGTGGCTATTGCGAAGGGTTTGGCGAGATGAACGCGATTATCCCATTGACGTCGGTGGCGCGGTGGGACGGCAAAAGGGTTGGCCGTATCCCGTATCCCTTTCGGGATTTAGCGTACCGTTCGTATTACGGTGTCGAGAATCTCAATGAAATTCGTCGCCCTTGCTTCCCGACGCTGTAGTTCCATTCGTGTTCAATAAGCGACATCGCCTCTTTCACGCGCCTCGCGGCGTCAGGCTCGTAGCAGGACAACTTGAGCAAGCCGAGCTTGAGATATGTGCGAGCGCCAACGCCGTAACCTTGGGCAATGCGCTTTATGTCGCCGTCGAGGGCAACTAGGTCAGCGTTTCCGTGGTTCGAATTATATCAGGCGGCGTCGGCAAGCTTGTAGGACCAGGTGTGGATGACGGGATGGCGATTGACGTCGTCGATGCCGGCCATGATGCGTTGCTTGAGTTCTCGTGCTTTGAGGTCACACGGATATGGCGCAGGACGGAGCGGGCGAACTTAGAGAAGAAGCCCTCGATCAGGTTGAGCCAGGAGCCGTGTTTGCGTTCTTTCGCGTTGGCTTCGGAGCGTCCGCGATGGTATAGGCCTTCCAAACCACTTTCCCCGTCGAGGTGTCGAGCGCCGTAACGCTGCCGCGGAAGGTGCAGCACGCATACGAGGGGCCCGCGCCGGTGACTTCCTCGTACGACGACAGCGGCACGTACAGCAGGCCGTTGGCAAGCACCGGTGCTCCCCGTCACGATCGCGGCCGGGTGCGGATCGAGGTGCGTTTTCCAAAGCAGCGTGCCAGTGCCCGCATTGACGGCGTACGCGTCGGCACGCTGATCGCCGAAATAAGCACGGCCCATCCCCGCGCCACGCGCCCAAAGCTGAGCGCGGTGCGAACCTTCGCGTCGGCATGGAAGGTCCAATACGTGCAGCCGGTTCGCGCGTTGAGCGCGTACACGTTCCCGTGTGCTCGCCCACGAACACGCGGCCGCCGGCGACCGCCGGCTGTGAATTGGCTTGGCTTGCGTCGGGAAACGCGAATGCCCAGGCGAGATGCAACTTCGACATGCTCTGCGCGTCGATACGCGCCTCCCAAGCCGGCTGGAACCGTTGTTCCTGCGGGCCGTTGCCCCAGCCGTTCCAGTTCGGGTGCCAGAGCGCATTGCCCAGCGGCGGCGGCCCCCAGGCGCACCTCCCCGTGGAGGCTGGGGGCGGCGATGCCGGTGCCGACGCGGCCGCAGCGGGAAGAGCCGCTGCGGGCGTCGCCGTCGCATTCTGGGCCGACGCGCCACGAAGCCCGAGCGCGCCCAGCAGTGCCAGCGTCGCGGCAAGACGCAATTGCTTTGAAGTCAGGTCATGCATGGAAACGCCTCCCGCCGAAAAACGGTGTGGGTCTTTCCGAACTCCGAAGCACGGGCAGGCGCGCCTCGACCTCCATCGGTGCCAGCCTTTGCGTCCTCCTCGGCCGCCCCCTTAGGTCGGTGGGGGCTTCTCTCGTACACACGAGCTCTCCGGATCCGTCACCTCAGACATTCTCTTAGCTGTAGCGCAATTTGGTCAAAGCCACAGTGTAAGAACGTGGACGTTGCCGAAGGCAATCTTTCTGTTACTGGATCGTTCGAGATCTGAGAGGTACGCCACGCGGAGGCATCGAGCACGAGGAACCGGTTTTTGCTGGACCGGTTCCCCTTTCATGTGCGCAACCTTATAGGAGGTTGACGATGCCCATGTTCTCACGCTTTGCGTCACGCCTGGTCGCCGTCGCATCCATGTGCGGACTGTCTCTCCTCGCGCTCGGCTCTGGTGGAACGGCACCGGAGCGGCAGGGAGTTGTGCGGACGTATTACATCGCCGCCGACGAGCTGTATTGGGATTACGTTCCGAGCGGACTCGACAAGATGATGGGGATGCCCCCCGAGGGATACGCGAAACTCTATACCGAGCGAAGCCCTGACCTTATCGGCAAAGTCTACAAGAAGGCGATCTATCGCGAATACACCGACGCGACGTTCACGCATCTCAAGCCGCGCTCGGCCCAGGACGCGTACCTCGGTCTCGTCGGCCCGATCATTCACGCGGAAGTGGGCGACACGATCAAGGTTGTCTTCCACAATCACGGATCGCATCCGTATAGCCTGCACCCACACGGCGTCTTCTACGCAAAAGCATCCGAGGGCTCGCAATATGCCGACGGCGTGCCCATGGCGGCGAAAGGCGGAGATTCCGTGGCGCCGGGTGGCACGTTTACGTACACGTGGCAGGTGCCCGAACGTGCCGGCCCCGGACCGAACGATCCGAGCTCAATCGTGTGGTTGTACCATTCGCACGTCGAGGAGCGTAAAGACGTCAATGCCGGCTTGCTCGGAGCCATCATCGTGACGCGCCAAGGAATGGCCCGGCCCGACGGAACGCCGAAGGACGTCGATCGCGAGATCGTTGCGTTCTTCATGGAATTCGACGAGAACCAGAGCTGGTTTCTCAAAGACAATATCAAGCGATTCGTCAAGGACAAGTCGAAGAGATTCAACAAGCTCGACGTTACGGCGGTCGATCCGCACGAGGGAAACCTCGACGTGCTCCTCGGCAAGGGTTTCGGTCCGTCAAACTTTCGTTGGACCATCGACGGGTATCAGTTCGCGAACGGCCCGATGCCCCGAGTGAAGAAGGGCGACCACGTTCGTTGGTATCTCCTCACCATGGGCGAAGGCTTCAATTTTCACACGCCGCATTGGCACGGCAACGTCGTCACGTGGAACGGCCAGCGCACCGACGTCCTCGCGCTGTCCCCCGCGCAGATGCTGACCGCCGACATGGTTCCCGATGACCCGGGCATCTGGTTGTTCCACTGCCATGTGAGCGATCACATGGAGGGCGGAATGGTCTCACGTTACGAGGTCCTGGAGTAGCCTAGGTTACGGACGCCGTCTGGGCAGACCGGGATCGCGGGATTTCTCGCGCGCAAATCCGCATCAATACCGGGTCCGTCTACCGGCAGTTCTTGCACCAAGAGGAGCCATCCCGCGTCGGGTGCCTGGCCGGCCGAGAACCACCGGAGAGCCACCGGTCAATAATGCTCTCCGCGGGGCACTCACTGATGCGACCCTGTCCGAGGGCGCCGACCGGCGCACAAGGCCACCGCACTAGGAAGCGTCCCTCTGGACTGGGGCAGAAGCGCGGGGGGCCGGTGGAGGGGCGCCACTGTCCTGAGACCAGCCGCTCGGGTGCTCGCTCGCGCTCGTGGGGACCTGCGTCGCGGGGGGCGACGTGGGCGCCAGAGGTGCAAGGGACCGTGCAGAGGGTAGCGCTGCAGCGGTCGTGTGCGTGCGGCGAGAAGCCCGAACGCACGAAACCCGACGAAGGCCCGCTGTACCGAAGCGTGAAGGACTCGGGAGTTCCTGACACTTCATTGGTTGGACGAGGCGCCGAGCCAGCCTGGAGTCCAACTGGCGACCCACAGGTTGAGCAGGCGTTTGCAAGCCGTCTCAAGGGTTCGACTTCAGCGCGGTCCGTGTGCACAACGACAGTACGGCTTCCGACTCAAGCTCGTGCCCTCCGCTCGCGCGCGTAC